>NZ_FZPD01000016.1 GCF_900188325.1 Ekhidna lutea
TGACGGTGACGGCCACTTCGAGCAACACGACGTTGGTACCGAATGGAAACATTACGGTGAACTATACGGACAATGGAGGCGCCTCGGCGAATGTGCTGAGTCCAACCCTTGATATCACACCTGCAGCAAACTTATCCGGCACGACCACCATTACGGTTACGGTACAGGATAATGGCACTGGCACACCGAGTGTGGTGGAGACGTTTGACCTTACCGTCAATGCGGTGAACGACGACCCTACGATCAGTGCGATAGCTGACCAAAGCACGAATGAAGACACAGATAAGACCGGCATAGCCTTTACAGTCGATGAAGGTGGTGGCACGGATGAAGATGCACAGGTGTTGACGGTGACGGCCACTTCGAGCAACACGACGTTGGTACCGAATGGGAACATTACGGTGAACTATACGGACAATGGAGGCTCCTCGGCGAATGTGTTGAGTCCAACCCTTGATATCACGCCTGCAGCAAACTTATCCGGCACGACCACCATTACGGTGACGGTGCAGGATAATGGCACGGGCACACCGAGTGCGGTGGAGACGTTTGACCTTACCGTCAATGCGGTGAACGACGACCCTACGATCAGTACGATAGCTGACCAAAGCACGAATGAAGACACAGATAAGACCGGCATATCCTTTACGGTAGATGAAGGAGGGGGCACGGATGAAGATGCACAGGTGTTGACGGTGACGGCCACTTCGAGCAACACGACGTTGGTACCGAATGCAAACATTACGGTGAACTATACGGACAATGGAGGCGCCTCGGCGAATGTGCTGAGTCCAACCCTTGATATCACACCTGCAGCAAACTTATCCGGCACGACCACCATTACGGTGACGGTACAGGATAATGGCACGGGCACACCGAGTGCGGTGGAGACGTTTGACCTTACCGTCAATGCGGTGAACGACGACCCTACGATCAGTACGATAGCTGACCAAAGCACGAATGAAGACACAGATAAGACCGGCATAGCCTTTACAGTCGATGAAGGAGGGGGCACGGATGAAGATGCACAGGTGTTGACGGTGACGGCCACTTCGAGCAACACGACGTTGGTACCGAATG
>NZ_FZPD01000015.1 GCF_900188325.1 Ekhidna lutea
CAGTTCTTCGTGGATACCGTTGCGGAGGTTGGGCAGTTTCGCTAGTTTAGTGCTCTTTACAACTGGTGGGCATACTCTCGCTAGTTAGACGTTACAGGTAATTGCCGCAACTCGAAAATTATGACTGAATATTGGACAGGAATTCTTGGTGGCCTGATTGGCTCTATCTTAACTGTTGTAGTTACCAAACTTTTGGAAATCCTCCAAAAAAGCAAGGAACACAAATACTCACTTCAAAAGAGTTTTTTCGAGAAGAAGTTGGCTGCTGCGGAGGCAACTATAACTCAATACACAATACTCTCAGGAGCTCTTGTTAACTTATCCGTTCTGTATGGTAGAATCCACAACGAGAGTAACGATGTTGAGGATTTTCTTCAGAACAACCTTCACGAACAGGCAATGCAACAACTTGCGGTTGCCAATAACGCTTCTTTCATCGTTGCGAACTCAGTAACACTTTATTTTGACCTAATAACTGAGTTTAACCAGAACCAAGTAATAAAGGACTTTTACAACCTCCTAGGATCTATTCAACCTCTAACAGATAATCGGGATACCGCTTACGAACATTATGAATCCGTTATAGGAACGGACTTGGAACAGGCGGCTTATCGACTCTATCTTCAATCCGAACAGGATTTAAACAACCTTATGGAAGCAGTCTCATCGAGCTACATTAACTTCAATAATCAACTGATGATGGTAATTGCTCAGATTCGTGAGGAAATGAAGAAATTCGACTATAAATAGGAACAAAACATACCTGTAACAAGCGCTAGCACGAATGCGCCAACTGCCACTTTACATACTTCAGTGCAAACTTCACCATGAATCAGCCGCTGGGGAAGTGCGGTGCTTTCTACTTAGCGCATCTCGCAGGGTTTTTTATCTTTCTAGGCGCAGTGGTTATTTGATACTTTGGAAGCACCGGCAGATTCATTAGTTTTATCGGAACTTGCCAAGCTCGGGGCGCACTCCTGCTAGCTTGGCGTTAGCTGCTAGATCTCTGCCATGAGAAAATTCATCACTCCATTTAACTTAACTGCCCTTGTCTTGCTTGGATTTGCAATTTATGGAGCCA
>NZ_FZPD01000014.1 GCF_900188325.1 Ekhidna lutea
GACCCTACGATCAGTACGATAGCTGACCAAAGCACGAATGAAGACACAGATAAGACCGGCATATCCTTTACGGTAGATGAAGGTGGCGGCACGGATGAAGATGCACAGGTGTTGACGGTGACGGCCACTTCGAGCAACACGACGTTGGTACCGAATGGGAACATTACGGTGAACTATACGGACAATGGAGGCTCCTCGGCGAATGTGCTGAGTCCAACCCTTGATATCACACCTGCAGCGAATCTTTCAGGCACGACCACCATTACGGTGACGGTGCAGGATAATGGCACGGGCACACCGAGTGCGGTGGAGACGTTTGACCTAACCGTCAATGCGGTCAACGATGACCCCACGATCAGTACGATAGCTGACCAGAGCACGAATGAAGACACAGATAAGACCGGCATATCCTTTACGGTAGATGAAGGTGGCGGCACGGATGAAGATGCCCAGGTGTTGACGGTGACGGCCACTTCGAGCAACACGACGTTGGTACCGAATGGAAACATTACGGTGAACTATACGGACAATGGAGGCGCCTCGGCGAATGTGCTGAGTCCAACCCTTGATATCACGCCTGCAGCAAACTTATCCGGCACGACCACCATTACGGTGACGGTGCAGGATAATGGCACGGGCACACCGAGTGCGGTGGAGACGTTTGACCTTACCGTCAATGCGGTGAACGACGACCCTACGATCAGTACGATAGCTGACCAAAGCACGAATGAAGACACAGATAAGACCGGCATATCCTTTACGGTAGATGAAGGTGGCGGCACGGATGAAGATGCCCAGGTGTTGACGGTGACGGCCACTTCGAGCAACACGACGTTGGTACCGAATGGAAACATTACGGTGAACTATACGGACAATGGAGGCGCCTCGGCGAATGTGCTGAGTCCAACCCTTGATATCACACCTGCAGCAAACTTATCCGGCACGACCACCATTACGGTTACGGTACAGGATAATGGCACTGGCACACCGAGTGTGGTGGAGACGTTTGACCTTACCGTCAATGCGGTGAACGACGACCCTACGATCAGTGCGATAGCTGACCAAAGCACGAATGAAGACACAGATAAGACCGGCATAGCCTTTACGGTAGATGAAGGAGGGGGCACGGATGAAGATGCACAGGTGTTGACGGTGACGGCCACTTCGAGCAACACGACGTTGGTACCGAATGCAAACATTATGGTGAACTATACGGACAATGGAGGCGCCTCGGCGAATGTGCTGAGTCCAACCCTTGATATCACACCTGCAGCAAACTTATCCGGCACGACCACCATTACGGTGACGGTACAGGATAATGGCACGGGCACACCGAGTGCGGTGGAGACGTTTGACCTTACCGTCAATGCGGTGAACGACGACCCTACGATCAGTACGATAGCTGACCAAAGCACGAATGAAGACACAGATAAGACCGGCATATCCTTTACGGTAGATGAAGG
>NZ_FZPD01000013.1 GCF_900188325.1 Ekhidna lutea
ATGAGTTTTTAGCAGCCCCAAGTTCATCGAGCACGATCCCTAATGCTGAGTATATAGAAGTATTCAATCGCTCTGATAAGTTCATAGACCTGAATAGCTGGGCGTTGAGTGATGCAGCGGGTAGCTCAGCAGCATTTGGAACGTTCATCCTAAGGCCAGACTCCTTGCTAATCTTGACAGAAACAGACAATGGATCGCTATTTACAAGCTACGGAGATGTGCTGGAAGTAAACAACTTCCCCTCCCTAAACAATGGAGGTGACAGTATTATTCTCACCAATGCATCAGCAACCATCATTCATGAGGTTGCTTACACAAGTTCATCCAGCGGAGTATCCACAGAGCTTATCAACCCGAATGGGCCTGACTATTCGGAAAACAATTACGGCAACAGTACAGAACCTGATGGCGGCACGCCGGGAGAACAAAATTCTATTTTCGATGACACGCCTGATACAACCCCTCCCTCTATCAATTCAATAAGTGTCATTTCAGCAACTGAACTGGATGTAACCTTTGATGAGCCACTCGATGAAACCACAGTTGAGGCGACAGGAAACTACAGCATCGAAGGAGGAATTACGATAAATACGGCCATCCTGGATGAAACGAACAATGAATTGGTCCACCTGACGGTCAGCATGCTTCCCTCGGGTGAAACGCAAACCCTGACGGTAAAAGGCGTTGAAGACCTTTCCGGCAATGCAGTAATTAATGCAACGATTGACTTTGAATACATCGAGACAGAAATTGCAGTTGCAAACGATGTGGTGATCAATGAGTTTTTAGCCTCCCCAAGTTCTTCGAGCACGATCCCTAATGCCGAGTATGTAGAAGTATTCAATCGGTCTGATAAGTTCATCGACCT
Source organism: Ekhidna lutea (assembly GCF_900188325.1). Lineage (GTDB taxonomy): Bacteria > Bacteroidota > Bacteroidia > Cytophagales > Cyclobacteriaceae > Ekhidna > Ekhidna lutea. Next base: position 869 of record NZ_FZPD01000013.1, read on the forward strand.
GAATGGTTGGACGTTGAGTGATGCAGCGAGTAGCTCAGCAGCATTTGGAACATTTATTCTTCGACCAGACTCCTTCCTTATCCTGACAGAAACAGACAATGGATCACTATTTACCAGCTATGGAGATGTGCTGGAGGTCAACAACTTTCCATCCTTAAACAATGGAGGAGACAGTATCATCCTTAGGAATTGCTCCTCAACAATCATTCATGAGACGGCCTACACGAGCTCATCTAGTGGCATATCTACAGAGCTTATCAACCCGAATGGCCCTGATTACTCAGCAAACAATTATGGCACCAGTACAGGCCCTGATGGTGGCACACCGGGAGAGCAAAACGCGATTTTTGATGACACGCCTGATACAACCCCACCCTCGATCAATTCAATAAGTGTCATCTCAGCTACTGAACTTGAAGTGACTTTTGATGAAACGCTAGAAGAAACATCGGCAGAAACGGCTGCAAACTATACCGTAGATGGAGGAATCACTGTAAACACGGCGGCAAGAGATGAGTCAGACAATGCGTTGGTTCACCTGACGGTTGGTACACTTCCTTCAGGAGAGATCCGAACGCTGACAGTTAATGGAGTGGAAGATCTTTCCGGCAATGCAGTAATTAATGCAACGATTGACTTTGAATACATCGAGACAGAAATTGCAGTTGCAAACGATGTGGTGATCAATGAGTTTTTAGCCTCCCCAAGTTCTTCGAGCACGATCCCTAATGCCGAGTATGTAGAAGTATTCAATCGCTCTGATAAGTTCATCGACCTGAATGGTTGGACGTTGAGTGATGCAGCGAGTAGCTCAGCAGCATTTGGAACATTTATTCTTCGACCAGACTCCTTCCTTATCTTGACAGAAACAGACAATGGATCGCTATTTACAAGCTACGGAGATGTGTTGGAGGTTAATAACTTCCCCTCCTTAAACAACGGAGGTGACAGCATCATCCTCACGAATGCATCTGCTACCGTCATTCATGAAACCGCCTACACCAGTTCATCTAGCGACATATCTACAGAGTTGATCAATCCGAATGGTCCTAATTACTCAGCAAACAATTACGGCACCAGTACAGACCCTGATGGCGGCACACCGGGTGAACAAAACTCCATTTTTGATGACACGCCTGATACCACCCCGCCATCAATCAATTCCATCAATGTAGTCTCAGCTACCGATCTGGATGTGACTTTTGATGAAATGCTAGAAGAAACATCGGCAGAAACGGCTGCAAACTACACCGTAGATGGAGGGATCACAGTTAGTGCAGCGGTAAGAGATGAGTCAGACAATGCGTTGGTTCACCTGACGGTTGGTACACTTCCTTCAGGAGAGATCCGAACGCTGACAGTTAATGGAGTAGAAGATC
>NZ_FZPD01000011.1 GCF_900188325.1 Ekhidna lutea
CAGTTCTTCGTGGATACCGTTGCGGAGGTTGGGCAGTTTCGCTAGTTTAGTGCTCTTTACAACTGGTGGGCATACTCTCGCTAGTTAGACGTTACCTGTCACCTGAGCCAGTTGCAGAGATCAGTGCGTTTGGCGAACTTTGGACATGATCAAACGGATTTATATCGACACCTCAGTATTTGGAGGATATTTCGACACTGAGTTTGACGAACCAACTGAGAAATTCTTTGAAGTCTTAAAGACTCAGAATATCACAGTCTTGGTATCTGATATCCTCGAACTTGAAATTTATAATGCTCCCGATCGTATTGTTGAACTCTATGAGTCATTGAAGAACAATGAAAGAGTCGAACTAACTGAAGAAGCCAGGCAACTTGCTGAACTGTATATTTCAGAGAACGTAGTTGGACGAACAAGTATGGCTGACTGCCAACATATTGCCCTTGCAACAATTTACAAGGCTGACGTACTTGCCAGTTGGAACTTTAAGCATATAGTTAACCTTGAACGTATAAGAGGATATAATTCCATTAACTTTAGGGAAGGATATCAGATGACTGAGATCCGAACACCGAAGGAAATTTTTAGAGATGAAGACAGCAACTAGAACACAAACGATGGTAGAACGAATGAGGGAAATTCGTGATCAGGTTAGCCATGATATCATGAACATGTCATTAAGTGAGGAACGTGCCTATTTAGCTGAACAACTCAAAAAATTGAAGGCAAAACGTAAAAAGGCGAACAGGTAACAGGCACTAGCGCGAATATGCCTGTGTGCTTTCTGTCAATTTCAATGCAACTAGACCGCTTCACCGCCCATTCTGCTACTTTCATTTCCCCTCGCTCCTTTCATCTTTCTGGACTGAGTCTTGCTGAACGCAGTTCTCCGTAGATGCCGTTGTAGGTGTTGGGCAGCTGCGCTATCTTAGCGCTCTTTACAACTAGTGGGCATACTCTCGCTAGTTAGACGTTACAGCGCATTGTCTTCTATACGCATATCTCCCGAACTAACTTGATAACAAGTAACTTTTAAGTTACCTTTGTCGTATGAACAAGATCCGAGAGGTCATTGCTTATAAACACTATTTTGAGGAATTCCTTACCAAACAACCTGCAAAGGTTCAAGACAAGATTTTCAAAATTATAGAAGCGATTGAAACTCTCGAACGAGTTCCTAGCAACTACTTAAAGCATTTGGTTGGAACTGATGGTCTTTATGAGGCTAGAATTAAACTGGGATCGAATATATGGAGGGTGTTCTGTTTTTTTGACGAAGGAAGATTGGTGATTTTGTTGAATGGGTTTCAGAAGAAAACACAGAAAACACCTAAATCTGAAATTGAGAAAGCTTTGAGAATAATGAACGAATATTATCACGACAAAACGAACGAACATGGAAACTAAATCTTGGAAAACCATTAAGGATGACGTCTACGGAAAGAAGGGAACTCCAAGACGCGACCAACTTGAACGGGAAGCTGAAGGATTAAAAGTCGGACTTTTATTACGTCAAGCACGTGAGAATAAACATTTAACCCAACAGCAACTAGGCGAACTTGTTGACAAGAAAAGAACCTACATTTCAAGAGTGGAGAACGACGGGAGTAACTTAACTCTCAAGACACTTTATGACATAGTTGAGAAAGGGCTTGGTGGGAAAGTAACAATCAGCATTGACGTATAAAACGGCGCTGTAACAAGCGATATAGCGAATGGCCAAATTGCCTATCTGATATTTCAGTGCAATCCGACCGTAAATCTGCCCATTCTGAGATTTTTGTTCTTAGTAGAACCTTCTGTGGTTCTGGACTTAGACTTGCGGAACGCAGTTCTTCGTGGCTACTGTTACGGTGGTTGGGCAGTTTCACTACATTGTGTTTTTAAAAAAGGGTATGGCCACTCGCCATATCTGGTCGTTATGCTTCATCCCGCTACTTCACAGTTCATGAGATATTCGCTACTTATTTTCTTTTTAACTCCTTTGCTAACTTTTGGACAACAAGAGTACGAACAAGCTCTAATTGAATCTGAGACTGGTGCTTACATTATTTTCACGAACGACTCTAACTCTTTCGTTCTACATCTTGACACGGCAACTGTTGAACCACTTGGTGACGGTTCTAACTTTCTAGTTCTCGTAGACAGCACTTGGACACTTCAACTTTTTTCCATTGGATATCAGAACCCTAACAACAAGGACACTGGTGAACTTGAAGTTCAGAAATCATTCCTGCTTCAGTACATGAACTATGAACTGAATTATTTCAAGAACGAAGTAAAGATGAAGGTTGAAAATCAGAGCGCAGGATGGGGACCAGTTGGCAACAAGTACTTCTTGCTTTGGCATTTTGACACACCTGAACATCCAACAGTCCAGAAACAAATGTATCTGAGCACAATAGTTTTTGACAGCTTCTTGAACATCAACGTCCCATTAACTAACGAATAAGACTTTGACGATGGAATGAACTTTCTAAAAAGAGTAGCAGGAAGCTTGGTTTTGCATGAACATCCAATTGATGTAGAAGCATTTTACAAAGAAGTCAACGGCTTGTAATACGAAAGCATAACAGGCACTAGCGCGAATATGCCTGAGTGCATTCTCCAGGTTTTAGTGCAACTCGACCGCTTCACCGCCCATCCTGCTACTTTCATTCTCTTCCCTCCTTTTCGTCTTTCTGGACTGAGACTTGTGGAACGCCGCTCTTTGTAGATACCGTTGCAGGGGTTGGACAGTTTACTCATACCCACATGCATGCGCTCTACCCTTCGTGAATCTAAAGATTTCGCTAGTTTAGTGCTCTTTACAACTAGTGGGCATACTCTCGCTAGTTGAGCGTTACCCACAATACCTTCCATGAGAAAAAGTCTGCTACTATTAACTCTGTTATTATCTATTAACTCTTTTGGACAAGATTTGAGTCAATTTCCAACTGAAATCCAACAAGTCTTCAAATACATATTAGAAGAAGAATATCTTGAACAATTTGACACACTAGCTTATCAATTCCGACCAAGAGACTGGGAAATAATTGATATTGATCAAGATGGAACAACAGAAGTGTTTCTTTGGATATATCCTCACTACAACACTAGCCCAACTATTGTTATCTACCAGCTAACAAATGACGGAGTAAACAGAATTAAAGAAGGACTTGCACCTGGACCTCTTGTTCCAAGGAACGATGAATACTACAGTTTTCACAACATCGGATCAGGAGTTGATTTTACTATTGACAAAGCAAAACCGGGAGCTGACAGCATTATGGCTGTTAGTTCAATCAAGATGAAATCCCACATAACCAGATATAAGAACTTCATCCATTTTGACAAACAAATTGACTCAGGTGGATATCTAGACATGACCCATCAAGACGAATTCAATGACGAACTTTCATGTGCTAACTTTCAAATCTCAACTCCTGACAACATTACTTCAGGAAAGATTGGGGAAGCCAACTTCTTCGTTGCGCATGTCGGGGAACTACTCTATAGATATGAAATTTCAGGATTCAATGATACTGGTCTTCTTAACAAGAGAATCACGATTGAGAAAATACCAAACAACTTTGGTGAACTAACTAACAAAAATGGAGTAGTTGGCTACCTTAACTCAAAGGGAAAATTCATAGAACTAAAATAACTGTGGGTAACAGTTGCTAGCACGAATGCGCCAGAGTGCTGTTCAAAAGTTTCATCTGATCTTCACCGCTCCGCTACCCATTCTGAAATTGCATCTCTCCTAGCAACTGTGGTGGTTCTGGGTTTTGTCTTTCTAATTGCAGTGTTTCATAGCTACCGTTGTAGGTGTTGGGCAGCTGCGCTATATTAGTATCTTTCTGCCATGCTCGGGGCGCACTCCTGCTAGCGTGGCGTTAGCTGCTAGATCTCTGCCATGAGAAAATTCATCACTCCATTTAACTTAACTGCCCTTGTCTTGCTTGGATTTGCAATTTATGGAGCCA
>NZ_FZPD01000002.1 GCF_900188325.1 Ekhidna lutea
CTCATATTGACGAGCACATTGTTGACATAGATACTGTTGACTCTGATCGCTCCGTTCGGTGTACCGAAACAGTTGTTATTATCCACAAAAGTGATGTTAGACTGTCTGATCTCGACGACCGGATTATTTTCTTCGACCTCATAGGTAACCAGCGCTTTACATCCAAGGAATGGTTGCTCGCGATCATAAGCCACTACGGTATAGATACCTGACGGTAATCCAAGTATTTGCGTACTGTCAGCATTCGCAGCGATTGTACCAGCGGTGGCATATCCACCATCGGTGATTTCGTTTGCGACTATCGTTGTATCGGTACCGATCCACCATCTGAAGTAGTAGTTAGTAGAACCATTACCATCGACATCCACGGTGATCTGTCCGTCTCCTGTATCAGCGCTAGGATCACAGAATGTGTCATCTGTAAGGCTAGTTAGACTGATGACCGGATTAGTTGTGTCGTCATCAATAGTGAATGAAATAGAGTCACTAGAGCAGTAAGTAACATTGTTTGTAATAACAGCCTTGTAAGTGCCTGCTGAAAGGCCACCTAAGCTATCGCCAGCGATCGTTTTAGTTCCAATACTTGCGCCAGGAACATTCGTACTCCACGCAATTGAATAATCAGCTGATACTGGGAAAGCAACTCCATCTTCTCTGACGGAATTAATCACAATAGTTCCATTATCTGGACCAGCACAGTTATTATTATCAGTTGCAACAGCATCACCAGCCGCAATATTTACATTGATTGTTTTAACATCTTCATTAACAGTTATTGTGGTGAATACAGCACACTCATCATCAGGAGTGGATCTGTCTACAATCGCTAGCGTATAGATACCTTCATCTACATTTTTTAATGTGTCAACAAATGTTGCACCAGCTGCAACTGTTTCAGTAGACGTAATATTTTCAATTATACCTCCACCACCATTGTTATTGATGACAGTAGTTGTATCAGATCCGGCAAACCATTTATAATAATAGTCACCGGCGGTCGCAGTTGTATTTTCTATTACAAATCGGATTTGACCAGCTCCTTCATCTGTGCCAGGATTAACAACACATGCACTGTCAATTGCAACAACTGAGGCAGTAATAGCAGGTAAAGTATTGATAATTGGAACTTCTACAATTAATGAATCTGTGATACACCCTGTATCGTTATGTCTAGCAAGTACATAGTATGTGTCAGGTTCTAAATTGGAGTAAATAGGACCACCACCATACGCTTGATCAATAGTTGCAGGGCTTAATGTTCCAAATTCAAATTGATAATCTGTTCTGTCACCACTTGAAACATCAATGTCTCGGATTTCTATTTGTCCTTGATTAGTTGGACTACAATCAAATACCGTATCGATATCTGCTGCAAATAAGCTATGGACTTCCAAATCATTTTGAATGGTGAAAGTTATTGTGTCAGAATAGCAGGTATTAGCACCTGTTATTGATGAAATTGTTTCCAGGACTAATGTATAATCTCCAGCAGCCAATAATGAGTCAGCAGAGGTGTCTCCATATACCGCTTCAAATGGAGCTGTATTGTCCGTATCCAGATCAACCACTCCTCCTGAAACATCTGGTCCTGCATACCATCTAAAGTTAATTCCTATAGTCGTTGAATCGTCCGGGTCTAGCTTAGCTCTGGCATACAGAGCTCCATTACTATTACCTACAAACCCCGGATCACAAATTGAATTGTTTGTAACCCGACTTGAATCAAGCTGAGGGAAGAATGCTTTTTGAGCAACCGTGTCAGTTGCTGCTAATGTCCAACATTCTGAGGCGCTGAACGCACTAATTTCTCTTGCTATGGCAGAATAAGTTCCGGACGGGAGTGAACCAAAAGTGGCTTCCGCAGCTCCTGATATTCCTCCAGGTGAAGTTACCACTGAGCTATCACCATTGTATAAATCTCCATTTAGCGCATCAAAAACATAAGGGAATATTAAGGTTCCTCCCGTTGAGTTTGTGACATTATATGCAGAATCTCTTTTTGGAGGCACACCACTACCTGAATAGAGGTAAATAGCATAGTTCTCAATTGCATCTACACCTGCTCTTGTTCCAAACCCAGCTACTGTTGTTCCGGTCATTTGGCCTGTTAAAGATGAGTTATCAATCACGTCTCCATTAGAAAATGTTCCAGAAATTAATGATGCCTGAAGCGTTCCTGTTGATTGATTTGTGGTATCATTTACAATTGCAAATGCGGAACCGTTAGTAATTGTGTCCAATAAATTAAAGTTTCCGGTAATTGTCCCAGAAAGTGAGAAATTATCAGAAAGGGCAACCCGAGCCTGACCATTGTCAGGACATTCATCCACATCTTCAATAGTAATCGTTGTAGTGGTTTGAACACCATTATATGGTAGGTCAAACGATTGCTGATAACGGCAAAGTGTATTCTGATCAATGATAACTAAGGTATAAAGACCTGAAACAATAGAATCTAATTCAGCAGTAGCAGTTGTTCCTGCTCCAGGATTAATCGTTATATCCAGTACTCTTCCCCCTGGATTGTTTGCCAAATTGTCCCCTGTCTGAAGTTCATTTCCAGATCCTGTCGAATATAAATTGGCATAATCAGCAGATCCCTCAAACCATTCAAAAGTCAGTGAATTACCTAATGGGTTATTAGTAACTGTGACTGAAATCTCACCATTATCGCCATCGCATGCACCTGGGACAACATCTGCAGTGAATTCAACAGTAGGGGCATTTGCACTTACACCATCAACAACCTGAATTGTTTTTGCTGTGCTTGCGCATGTAGTTCCCTTTAATGTTACAACTACTGTATAAAAACCTTCGGTTACATTGGTTTCTTCAAAGTTTGTTCCCAAAGCTGTGCCAGAGGTATTTGATCCTTCATACCATTGGAAATCATAACTATCAGGGAATGTAGGCACAAAGGCTGCATTTGCTGAGTCTGGAGTGCCTGAGCTAAATGTCGTAGTAACACCTGTAACTCTCGCAACTCCGTTTGGCGAACAATTAGTTTGATCTGTTTGACCAAGCGTTACTGCTAATGAAGGTTGAGTATCTAAAATATTCACTTGAGATGTGCTAAAGCAATTTGTAGCATCATCTATCAATTTCACCGTGTACAAGCCACCTGGAATATTGAATATTGAATCATTATTTGCACTGAAGGTTACTGTTGGGATAGTGGCAGCACTAACCAGATTACCTGGTGATGTTGAAGCACCTTGATACCATTCAATTGAATATGTCGATCCTCCATCTACAAAATCAAGAGCAGCAATACCTATTGGAGAATTAACAGCGCAATTGTAGTCATCTTGCACATTTTCGACCGAGTTGATGGTTGGGTTTGTGGTCGCATCATCAACAGTAAATGTTACTGATGGTGAAGTACAACCTGTTTCTCGATCAATGATTTGAACCGTATAAGATCCAGGATCAATGTTTTGAAGGAACGTCGAATCAGATAAATCCACATTTTGGCTGAAGGCACTTCCACCTTTAAGGGTTCCGATATTATCACCATCAGTAATTATGTTAGAAGCGTTAACTGACCCTCCGAAATACCAGTTAATCTCAAAATTTGATGAGCTGTTAGGAATCAAATCATTTATCCTAAGTGATCCATTTGGATAGTTAACGTGACCAACACAAACAGTAACGTCAACTGTATCCACGTCAGCTATATCAGTGACATCTACCTCAGAGGAAGCTCCGTCATCGATTATGTCAAATTGTAATACTTGCCCACAACCATTGGATTTACTTTCCAGAAGAAGAGAGTAAGTTCCTCCTGGCACATTATTCAAAATAATAGATGTTCCATTTGATGTAGTATCGGAGTTTGCAATATTATCCGGAAGGATATTACCAGTTGTATCAGAACTTTCATACCATTTATAAGTGTAGTCTGAAGGAGTTCCAACGTCTGGAATTACAGTGATTACCCCGTTATATGTATTTGTGCTGGTTAATGAAATATCACATACGGTGTTATCAAAAGTATTGCCACCATCTAGTGTAGCAGTTGGATTATCCGGTATAAAGTCGATGTTTCCTGTGGCAGACTGAGAGATACATCCGGAAAGGTTATCTACGACAGTGACGGTGAAGTCCCCAGCCGGTAGGTTATCGAACACGCCATCGGTGTTAGTGCTGTCCGGAGCACCCACAGCAGAGTTTCCTTCATAGATTCGGTAGGTATAGTCACCAGATCCATCAGGGAACCCACTGACATCTACGGTAAGGGTACCATTATCGTCATTACATGAAGTATCGTTGGTCACATTGGCGACCGGAGTATTGTCTTCGATGTTGGTAGTAATATCATCGATGATATTTACTTCAATTAGTGTATCACATGCATTACCAGCGGTATTAATAATGTTGGCAGTATATATGCCACCCTGGAGGCCGGTGTAAGGGTTTCCAGTAAAGTCAGCAGCACCTGTAGTATCGGTACCATTGTACCATTCGATGGTGTAGTCACCAATACTTCCTGTTACGATATCGACCTGAACCTGTCCATTGTAAGTAATCGCCGGGCTTGTCAGCGCCGGATCACAGACGGTGTTGTCGGAGGTTCCTGCAGCAGAAGCTTCAAAGTCGGGGACGGTGGGGTTAGCGTTGATGGTAACATTCAATGTATCCGAATAACAACTCGAAGTACTTGAGGTTACTACCACTTTATACGTATCATCGACAACTCCAGTCAAGTCAGCTGTAGCGCTTCCGGATACCGTTCCTCCATCAGTTACCTGGGTGCCGTTTGAATAGAAGTATTCAAAAGTGTATGTATCAGCTGGTGTTGCTGATACATGTATTTCCCCAGTGTTTGAAGCAGCATCACAACTGGTATTGTCTTCAGTACTTACAAGAGAAAGGGTAGGGTCAGTTTCGTTCTCTGTCAGGATGATTGACTCATTTCCTGAACATCCCAAATTTGTATGCGTCATCACTACAGAGTAGTTGTTCAAGTCCCCTGTAAGCCCTGAGACGGTTGCTGAGGTTACACCAGATGGATTGGAGTTGTTCCCCGGATCTACTCCATCTGTCATGTCTACTCCATTATATCTCCACTGGAAAGTATAATTAGACGTACACTCATTACACGATGCTAAATCAGGATCACTTGTAGCATAAGCTCTCAGAGAGCCGTTCCCCACATCACATGAAGTGTCAGCATTCTCTTCAACAATAACCACATCCGGAGTGAATAAATCATCTGTAATGTTCAGTGTTAATTCTACTGTCTCACATCCTGTTGTTGTATTTCGGGCAACTACAGTGTAGTCTCCCTGATCAAGGTCGTTAATTTGATTAGAAGATGAACCTAATACAATAGATGGAGATGCTGATGAGGCTCCATCGTACCAATCAAACTCATAACCTGCATTACCGCCTTGGATATTTACTGAAATGAATCCATTGGCAGTTGAACATGATGTATTGTCAACTACTGTTGGTGTTGCAGTGAATTGTGGTGTGGTAGGGTTGTTCCCCACAAGTACATCAACATAGTCTGTACATTGGGTGTCGTCATTAGTAACCCTGATTCGATAGCTTCCGTCTTCAAGGTTTTCGAATGTGTGCCCAGTCGATCCATCAGCTACTGAAATATCAGAAATTGAAGTTAACTCGGTAGTAAAACTATGGCCATCGAAAATTTCATAGGTATAAGCAGAAGGCTCGGTTCCATTTACCTGACTCGTGACGGCAATTTCACCAGAACCATTTATACAATAGGTATCATCTGTAATCGTAGTTGCAATGATAGGAATGTCAGGAGCGGAAGCAATCGATAAATTCAAAGGATCTGTTTCACAATCTGAGTCAGTATCTCTTACAACTACGGTATAAAATCCATCAACAAGATCACTGAAGATGCCAGTTGTGTTGGTTGTACTAGTGCTATCTGTACCATACCCAAGATATAATGTGTATTCATAGTTACCACCAATGGGATCAACCTTACCGGTCATATCAATCTCTCCGTTTGGAAGAGAGGGATCACAACTGGTATTACTTACCACATCAGATAATGGGCATGTGTAGTCGGCCGCCACCCAATTAATCGCACCTGCGGCATTTCCCGTTTTTTCTACTGTTCCATTTAATCCATTGCCGCTTTGGTCAATAATAGGATCACCATCATTTGTTCCGGTTTCCGTATTAAAATTATAATATAGGTATGGACCGCTTGCTGCGGCAGTAGGATCACAAACTGCAGCTAAAATATCGTCAGAGGTGAGTGCTCTATGATAAACTCTAAATTCATCGATGTTACCAAAGAATTTATTTTTACCAAGGTTTCCATCGCGAGCAAAATACATATCTGATCCGCCATCATCCAGACCTGTACCATGAGGACCAGGGTGTGTAATTTCACTTACTTTCACCCCATCTATCAATAATTGTAGAAGATTGGTAGCTTCATCCCAACTGAAGGCTACATTCACCCAACCTACAGGAGAGAAGTTTGAGTAAGCAGTTGCTGCTCCTGCGCCCGTCGTGATTGTGGCTGATATACCTTCTGTTTCATCTGCCCAAATTCCCATTACTGTTTTAGCATTATCTCCAGCAGAGAAAAATGCATGATTGTTTGCATAGTTGTTTGCTGAAAGCTCTACCCAGAACGAAACGGTAACTGCTGATTCTCCTGCAAGTGCCTGAGGCATGGTAGTATATGCTTTATCTGTAACTGATAAGACATTTCCTGCATTAATATTTGTAAGGAAGTTATATTCCAGTTCCACAACATTATCCGGAACATTTACCGTAATTGTATCGGTACAATTAGTGGCATCATCTTCAACTATAATCGTGTAATCACCATCCAGCAGTCCAGTCATTTCATGGTCTCCTGCTCCGAACGCTGAACCAGCCTGCGCGGCAGGAAGCTCATTAGCCGGAAGGGTATTATTACCCTCAAACCAGGTAAACGTATAACCGGCAGTGGTTCCAGCACCATCACCGTCTGCAATTGCAGTTCCATTTCCGGTTGTTTCACAACTTGTATTAGCAGTGGCCGTTGCGGTTGGGGTAGGGGCATTTGATAAGTCATCTACAGTTACAGTTACAGGATTTGATGTACACCCTGATGAGTTTAGGGTTGCAGTTACTGTATATTGACCTGGATTAGAAACTGTGTATGTATCACCCGTAAAGTCAACAGATGGTTTAATGCTGTTTCCATTGTACCATTCGAAAGTATACCCTCCGGTAGATCCTCCGACTGTTGCGGACATTTCCCCAGTGCCCCCGCAAGTTGCAATGTCAGTAACACTTACAGTTGGTGCAGCAGGATTTGAAACTGACGTTGATACTGTTCTACTTTCAGAAACTGTACAACCGGATATATCTTCTGTCACTTCAACTGTATAACCGATTGCATCAAGGTTGGACATAATATCACCAGTACCAATTGGAGTGACACCCTCAGACTGGATGAACCATGTGAATGCGTATCCATCTGCTGTAGTTAAAGTATCCTGCGGGATTCCACCGCTTTCTTGTGTGAAGGCAAAAGCTCCTAGAGATCCATCAGGGGATTTACAATCTGTTAACGGGCTTATTTCATACACGTGAACATTGAACTCGGGTGTATTTATCAAATTGATCGTTACAGTATCTAACTCAGAATAACATTTGGTTGCATCATAATAACCTTGAACGATGTAATCTCCATCAGCCATTTGAGGGAACTGACTTCCTGTATAAATTGAGTTGCTAGTATCTCCTGGTAGGTACCAGTCAAATACAAATCCGTCCGGTTCTGTGAATTCTTGCGTTATGCTTGGGCCGGTTCCATCAAGGGTGATATTATCAATGTAGTGATGCTCTGAAGAGCTGGTACTGTGGATTTGAACTGTTATTACAAGAATGGAATCAGTTCCAGCGGAATTTAGGTTAGATAAGGACGCTTGTTCATACGAGTAATCACCATACTGAGATCCGTTGGATAATGTGCCAGAAGCGGAAACGGAATTGCTTTTATCTCTAACTTCATAAGTTGCTATTACAAAATCTCTCCACTTACCAGAACTTTCCTGATTTCCGCTTTCGAAAATATCTATGGTCAGATTTACATCCGTGAAATTGGAGATGTCAATGTCCTCAGATGTCCATGTGACAGATCCTACGTCATTACCGGTACCTGTTTTTGTTGTTCCAAACATATTAGAACCATTGTAAGAAGTAACACCATAAAAATCGGGTGTTTCACTTCCTCCATCTGAGCTCCACGCTGTTTCATCTGTGTCTGATTTAACTCCGGCTGATCGGTCTTCAAAATTTTCAGTCCAAAACGTTTGATTACCCCCAGGAGTTGGACCAAAATAGTAGGCTCTGGCACCACCATTGTCTGGTTTAGAAGGATCACACTTTTGATTATCACTTAGTTTCTCAACAGTCAATTCAAAAGGCTCAAACCCCACTTGAGTACTCTGAATGTTGTTACCTGTTTCACATTCAGGAATTGTTGCAGTAGGCAATGGATCGTCGAGTGGGGGAGTGCCACCATTATCATTGATTACTACAAACAGTTCAAAATCACCTCCTAAACCACTGATGGTCTGAGAGATGGTGAGTGTTTCGCCAACATCAAAACCTTCAAGTAATGTAACTTCTGTATCTAATAATGTGGAATTAGCTGTTTGAGGATCACCTGCATAATACGAAACTGGGAGGTTTCCTGAAATATCAATATCACCCGTATTGGTGATCTCAAATATTACAGTGATTTCAGCATCAGGACACTGTGCAGGAGTGGCTGAAACAATTCCTACAAAATTTATATCTGGGGAAGCAAACTCTACACATCCTTCTTCATTCAGGATGGGTGCCTGGTTGAGAAATGTATTTAGAGGCCGACTGGGAAATGGAACTAAAGTGCCATCTGCATATTCACATTGCCCTGATGAGAATACAACTGAGTGGTCCTGAACTTCTTCAGGGATAGTTAGGTCATCATTGATATTTACGTTGTAATAACCATGCTGATTCCAAACACCACGCGCCGGCATCCAGGCTTCCCCGTCTGATTCATAAACTCGTATTTGAGAATATCTAGTATTGCTATATGGACTAAATGGAGTGGAATTGTTGAAGTAACATGAAACGCATATTTCGCTACTTCCATCACCATCAACGTCTGCTATTACAGGGTATTCTTCCTGTGTTCTTGATACACACGCAATTTCATTTCTTTCGGAAGTAGTATTGTCACCATTCCCTACTCCATCAACAATGAGAAGAGATTCTTCACTTCGGTAAACTACTTCAACTGCACCATCACCATCAAAATCAAAAAGGGAGCACCCAGTAAATCCGGATGATCCCTCTTTGATTGGGTGAATCCAGTGGACATTGAAATTCTCATCTAATGAGTAAAGTTTTTGGTCCATTACGAACGTGGCATTTAACTGCCCATCGCCATCTACATCTCCAATATTCACTCGACCAGGACCTCTAACAAAATCATTTGTGGGGTCATGGTAAGTGATTACGTTTCCGTTTGTTATGTCCCAAAAGAATATGGTGGTTTCACCATTATATTCTTCGGAAGAGGTACCAAGCGCACCGGTTATAATTACATCAATGTTTCCATCCAGATTATAATCTGCAGCTGAAACCGTAGACCATTGATCATCCCAACTTGGATAATATTTTGGATAATAGTTAAGGTTTGGATCTATATCATCATGAATATCATCATCCATATCAGCAACCAGGGTGCGGGTTCCGGCAGCCTCATTGATAGACCACACTTCATTACCTGAAATCAGCTCAAGTCCATCGCAATCGGCGCAAAAAGCGTCTGGGAAAATATCCACAGCAATTGTACCATGAACATAATCTTCTTCCCAATTCCCATCACCTGCTACAATCACATTTCCTGTGAGTGCGTCCATCACCTCATTACGATAATAGATTTCAACATCTCCATCTTCGTCAAAGTCAGCTACACCAGGGAGACCAATGGGTTGATTTTGAGAGGCTGTCTGTCTCCATCTTTCGGTCAAGGTACCAGTTGAGAAATCAACATTATAGAGAGCTATGTCATCTCCCTTATTTTGTGATACGATTATATCACCAATTTCGTCTCCATCAATTTCAGCTACAATCGGGGCGTTTTCGGGAGTGAATCCGATATCAGCGGAAGCTATTGTTGCGCCTGTGGCTCCATTAAGTACAAAAAGGTCTAACGTACCATAGTTATTGATTGAAATAACCTCAGGTATTCCATTTCCATCCAAATCACCTATAGCAGGTGTGACATGACTTGTTGCAGTCTCATCTGCCGAACCCCATTGTTGTCTGATCGCAAACGTTGTTACATCAATGTCGTCAGCACAAACTATCTGATTACCAAAAAAGAAATCATCACATGCCCCAGCTGTAGAGCAGTCTCCATCATAGCAGTCAATGAGGCCATCGCCATCATCATCTGTTCCGTTATCACAAATTTCTGTTTGTGCGCTTGCTACGACTGTGGTGACAGAAAAAAATATTAAAAGGAATAATTTCCAGTAGCTTTTCATGGTATTAGTTGAAATGGATACGGACATAGATACACTTTTAAGGCATAATGTAACCCATACGGGTAAGGTAGATAAACCCCTTGAAAATCAAAAGGTAGACCAATCCAATGTAAAGGTACACTATATTTCAAGGCAGAATTATATCAATATAAAATATAATTATTCAAAGGTCAATTATTAGATAAACCTATGATTTTTATAGGTAAAATCATTTAAATGGGTGATTATCTGGCTAGTAAAATGCTTCCAGATTTAGTAAAATTGGAATCATCGCATTTTAAAACGAAATAATAAACGCCTTCCGGGACAGGAGAATTATTGAAATTCCCATCCCAAACACAATTATTATTTGCTTCAAAATTATCTTTTGTGTTTATGTTTCTGCCTCTGGAATCAAAGACAAAAACTTTACACCCATTAGCATTTCCAAGCTCACCAATATTAAGGATTTCCCAGCAATCGTTCATCCCATCTCCGTTAGGTGAAAAGGTTCTCTTAGGTCTAATATTATCTAAAATAATTCTGACTTCTGAGGAGACGGGACATCCGTTTGCATCTGTTGCTGTAAGCGTAACCACACTTTCTGGATTTTGAGGAAAGAAGGTTGTATTTGCCGCGACCGGGTCACTGAAATTTTCAGCTGGTTCCCAGGAAATGTTTGAAGCGGCATTTTCAGCAGTTAGGCTTATTGAAAGCGCTTCTTCCAGAAGAGCAGAATCAAATTCCAGAACGCTTGAAAAGTCTTGAGAACTTATGTTTAAATCTGATTGGAAATTTCGAATTCTAATGCTGTCTCTAACCTGGCAACCTATGTTAGTTGTAATGTTCACAACTGCCCAGACAGTATCCACATTTACTGGTGTTGACACATCTATTGTGTTCGTGCTAGCGGTGCTTATAACACTGTTGTCATTTGGATTACGGATAGTCCATGCATAAGAATCGATCGAGCCAGCATTGGGTGATGAAACGCCAACTGTTACGATATCAGCCTGACACTTTGCCGTAAGGTCAGCTTGATCCAGTGAAAGGGTAGGAGGATTTGAAACGGTAATGTTAAACACTTCAATATCACTACAACTTTCAACCTCTGTGGCTTCATATGAGGTTGTTAATGTAACTGTGTGGTTTCCAGCGGTAGTAAAGGTTGTTAAAAGTTGGGTAGGGTCTGTTGGGTTAACAGGATTTCCATCTACCTGCCAAGCATACGTTAAGGTAAACCCAGCTTCTCCTGTACTACCTGCGGTAAATGCGGTTTCAAAATCAACACATGTTTCGGTTGGACCATTGACTACTGAAGAAGGCTCAGCAATTTCGTTTACGGTATACGATGCTGTCTCTGAAATACAGGAACTTGCGTCTGTAATTTCAACGGTATAATCACCTGTTTGATTTGCTGTTAGTGAAGCTCCGGTTTCTCCGGTTATGTCTGTTCCATCTCTTTGCCATTGATAGTTAAAGTCGGAGGTAAAATCCGGAACCTGTAAGGTGACCGAGCTACCAGCACAAAAGTTATCCAGATCCTGGTTTATGATCTCAAACACAGGCAGTTGTTTCACGTCAATATTTTGAGCTACCTCAACACTCGAACATCCTCCATCGTTTCTTACTCGTAAAGTGTACTCACCTGCATCCGCAGTTGCAATAGAATTAAAACTAATGGTTGCAGAGGTACTAGTTGAGCCATCAGGCAGTGTCCACAAGTATTCGTTAAAAGTGCCAGAAGTTGCCAATGTAATATCATCACCTGCACAGATATCTCCCCCATCAGTATCGGTGACTGTAATTGTTGGAGTACTGGTTACGGATCCAGGTTCATAATTTACAGTGTACTCAGTTGTAGGAGGGGATGCACATCCGGTTTGGCCAGTGATTTGTAAATCAATTCTTGCATCAGAAGCAGAAGTTAAATTAAAGGTGGCAGAATTCCCTGACTGTGAAACTATTGTGCCTGTTCCGCTCCCTATACTCCAAGAGTAGTTACCTTCTACTATGTTTGTTGCAGATAGTGTAAAATTTTCTCCGGTACAAAATGAGAATGATTCAGGGGAAATGACCGGTTCAATACATGTTTGATTTATCCGGATTCCTAAATCCCCTTGACGATTACTTCTGGAATCATGTGAGTAGGCAATATCAGGCTTGGAATCTCCATTAAGGTCTCCTATATAAATATTTCTTGCATCTGCTTGTGTTGATAATGCAGTAGGAGTGTTGAAACTTATACTACTACTAGAGGTATTCTCAATGACATAATTAGAACCAGTGCTTACTCCCAGCGCGGCAACCACCAGGTCGATTAATCCATCACCGTTTAAGTCACCTGCATCTAGCCCCCAAGGTAAGTTAGCCGGAATGGTAATCGTTTCTGCAGTTGAAAATGTAATCGATGTGCCGCTTGAGGTATTTTGATAGATAGTAACTGTCTCATTTCCTGTAATGCCGGAGAGGGTCGCATCAGCAGTTGCCGCTAAATCGTTCAATCCATCATTGTCAAAGTCTGCAATTAAAATGTTTCTTCTCTGATCTGTAGTTGAAATTCCGGCTTGTAAAGAAAAGTTAAAGCTTCCGGGAATGCTTTCATTTCTAAGAACATAGATCTCTTCATTAGACTGAACAGCAGGGACAACAACGATATCAGGTTTACCATCGTTATCCAAATCTCCAATATCAATTGCACCAGTCGTAGTTGCGTCACTAACAGTTACTTCAACAGCAGTTGAAAATGAGTAGCTTCCAGGGCTGCTTGTGTTTGGAAAAATATGTAAAGTGTTGTCATTCTCATTACCAATAACAATGTCCATTTTCCCATCTCCATCTATGTCCGAAACCTTGACACGACGAGGTACTCTTTTATCGCCATTACCATCTGTTGGCAAGCTCAAACTCAAACTACTTACGTAGCTCAATGATACACTTCCAGAACTGGTGTTATCATAGATGTAAATCTGTTTGATATTTGTTGTATTATCAGTTGTGAAAATAACTTCTGGATCTCCATCATTGTCGAGATCAGCACATGTAGTTGCAATAAATCCACCTACACTATTGTCGGCATTATCTGTTAAGCCAATATCTGAGAAAACCTCATTTGAAAAAGTGCTTTGATTTTCAAAAACAGTAGCTTCTTTTCCCGTTCCTGTAACCAGGTTGTGAGTTAGAATAACATCATTCAGGCCATCACGATCCAAGTCACACAAACAAACATCATAAACATTTTTATTTGGAGCTATGCTTTCCAGATATTCAGCTCGCCAAGTGCTGCTAGAGGTACTCGAGAAGCTCAGGAAAAATTGTTGCCTTGATTCAGTAACCAGATTGCCAGTTGTTCTTACTGCTACGGGTCCGTAAGTGGCACCTGCAGGTACAGTTGCTTCAATAAGGTTATCAGAAATCACATTAATATCTGCGCCAGTTACGGATGCTGCTCCAAAAACTACTTGGTTGACATTTGTCAAATTAGTACCCGTGATAGTTATTGTTCCACCTACTTCAACATTAGTAGGTGAGATGCTATTGATGAATGGCTTTTGTTGCGCCATTATTAGCAACGGAGAAAATAATAGTATGATTAATGCTTTTCTCATCATTCTGTCACTTGAAGAACCCATGCTTTTGACAGCTTAGGTATTTTTCTAATGTCATCTCTTTTTGAACGTACCTGACTCATATTACCAGATTCATAAACAACAACATAATAGTAGCCTCGCGCGCTGTTATAGCCAACTATGGTGTCATGAAATCCCATTTGAAATAGCTCGTCACTGTAATCTTCTGCATTCTGAAATACTGAAAAGGCTCCAGCTATCACATAATTACCTTCAGGTAATTCAAGTAGGTGATCTCCTCTTTTAGTCACAACATGATCATTGGATTCAGCTAGCTCATCATGTGTCCTGAAATCCTGAGTTAATTCCGGATCCCCTTTGGCCACTTCATCATGATGTTCTTCAGTCAATTCTGGATTTTCAGATATTGTTTCTGCTTGTGTTTCGTTGATAGCTTTATCCCATTTGATAATATGCTCTACGCTTCCATCAGGATTAGATTTCTCATATTTTACACCAACTTCTTTTGATCCGTCAGGCAATTCACGCTCTAGATGACCATCATCGGCAACATTGAGATTATCAGCTTCTTCGGATGGTACCCAGCTAATGACTACATTTTTTTCTCCTTCAGCATTTGGCTTTTCCAATCTAATTCCAGTTTCTTCTTCCCCAAACTGATTTACTCTGGAAATTTTCTCATGTTCTTCCTGATGATCCCAGTCATCTGCTTTTTTGGTTGGCACATCTGATTCAGTTTCGGTCTCGTCCAGCACAGTTGGTTTGGCAATGCTCAGTGCATCCTCATCATCTTCTTCATCTGGTCTACTTTGTTGCAATGCTGCCAGCTGCCTTTGCCTTTCAAGTTCAGCTTTTCGCGCACGCTCTTCAGCCGAAAGTCTGTGACTTTTTATAAATGACGATACATGTTCAGCATGCTCTTTCTTTGTACCTAGATGATAACCAAGATTCACTTCAAGTGTAGGCCCAAGTTGAGAGGAGATGTTGGAATTGCCAAGTTCGTAGGCAAACCCAACTGCAAATTTCTCTGCCACTTTTGCGCCAGCCAAGCCAATAATTCCTGCATCTTGTCTGTATGATGCTCCAACCCATACTATGTGATAGAGGTGGGCGATCATCACTGCTTCGTATTGATGGGGAATTACATTGCTGTATCTATATATAATATGAGGCTCAAAAGCGAAATCGTCGCTAATGTGTCCCCGATAGTTCATTTTGAATAACACATTATCAGTAGGAGAAAATTCAATATCGGCTACTTCCTTCTGTGTAATAGGGTTATAATTAAAAAGATTAGGTAATGAAACTCCAACATTGAAATGGCCAAAGTGATAGGCGACCCCAACATCCCCAATAAAAAAAGTGGATTGATCAAGAAAGTTATCAAACGCAGCATCTCCAGGAGAATCAAACTCTGTGATATTTACAGAATTAATTCCTGCGCCCAAAGACATTCCAAACCTTAAGAAATGAGTCCTGTCTATATTTAATAGGTAAGAAGCTGAAGCTTTTGCTGCCGATGTGGTCAGCAGGCCCTGAGAAATATTAAAAGCAGCCCCACCAAATGCAATCCCTCCTTGCATTGGAACATGAAAGCTTGCATGAGAGATTTGTGGCGACCCCTCAACATTTGTCCACTGGTCTCTATACATAACGAAAATAGCAGCGTGCCCTTCAACACCCGCATATGCGGGATTGTACATATATGGGTTCATGAAGAACTGATTGTACACCTGCGGTTGTTGAGCATT
The DNA here is from genome assembly GCF_900188325.1 of Ekhidna lutea. GTDB lineage: Bacteria > Bacteroidota > Bacteroidia > Cytophagales > Cyclobacteriaceae > Ekhidna > Ekhidna lutea. The sequence goes on from NZ_FZPD01000002.1 coordinate 15,853, forward strand.
AGCTGTAAAAAGAGAAGTGACGAAGAAACCAATAAGGGAAATTTGGCTTACCCTTTTCACACAGACCATTGTAGAGAGAATTAATCGTTTCAAGTACAGCTGATTCCTTTGATCTAAACCCTAAATTAGGGAAAATATTGTATTTAACATCACCCGTAACAAATATGGCGGAATAAGTTGATCTTTTTATGATCAATCTTTGAAAAGAATGTAGTTTAGTAGATAATAGTACTCATAATGATTTCGTATTATTACAGGAAGAAAGAATATATGTTGAAATGAGAGGCATTCTATCGTTTTGTTTGGTTACCTGCCTGGCTTCAGTTGCGTACACTCAATATTGGTTCGGACCTAAGGTAGGGGTAAGTTATATCGATCATGTATATCAGGATAAGTTATATAAAGATACTTTTGATGTAAAGCCAAATGTCAATATGCAATATGGAGTAGCTATGAGCTATACAGCTACAGATATGTATGCGGTTTATGGGGAGTTGGTATATGAGCGCATAGGAAAACGAGTAAATGATATTAGGAGTGGTGGTGAGGATGTCAATATGAGTATGACAAATCATTTTCTTTCAGCTCCAGTAATGTTGAGAGTTACACTTGGTACCGTACCATTTCACTATTATGTTAATGGTGGTCCGAGGTTAAGCTATTGGCTTGGCGGATCAGGAAAGCAGTTTTTGACTGAATTTGTAGAAAATTTACCGGACCCGGAAGATACAGATGCAGCAATTAAAGATTATACAATAAAATTCGATAGAAGTAAAGTTGAAACTAACGGAAACACAGCTTATATTGATCGTCCTAATCGATTACAATTTGGACTGACGGTGGGAGGAGGAATGTTTTTTGATATTCAGGGAGGAGCCAGGTTGCAACTTGATTTTCGTTATACCTGGGTACATAGTAACATGGGATCTAATTCAGGTCCAGATGACATTAACTTTAACTACGAAAACTACAGGGAGAATTTTGAGTACTATCATAATATAGCAACAGTAGGAGTTGCTTATTTATTTGGATATAACAGTGAGCTAAAACGCAAAGGAAAAAGCACAAGTAAGGAAAGTAATAAAAGGAAGAAATAATAGTACATTTCCATGTTAAATACCCCGTAAATACTGTCTTTTATTGTTTTATTCCTATAATTACCACTAAATACCTAACTTAGGCTTAAAGCCTGTAAATTTTCACTAGCTGTGGTAAAAGCATTCTTAAAATTCCTCGGAGGGGAGCAAGGAGAAGAAAAGCAAATGCTTCTCTTATTAGGCAAGGGTTTCTTTATGGGAATTCTTTTGGCTACCTATCAGATTGGTGCTGAGACGCTTTTTCTTACAGTAATGGGTGATGAGTGGCTGGATGTTGCCTTTTTCACCGCTGGTGGTGCTGGAATTATTTCTGCAGCATTGTTTGTATTTCTTCAGAGAAAAATAAACTTCTCAACACTCGTAATTTCCACAACATTCGTAATACTACTTTTTATTGGGGGCATTCGCGCCGCATTTGAATTTATAGGGTATGATAATACCATATCGGGAGAATTTCAGATCATTCCTTTTATTCTGTTTGTAATGATTGGTCCTGTGACCTCAATTATCCTTTTGGGTTTTTGGGGCGTTTTTGGACGAGTATTTGATTTGCGGCAGAGTAAGCGTATAATAGGAGGTATTGATACTGGTCAATTAATGGCCACTATGATTGCCTTTTTCAGTATTCCAATACTGACAAACTGGGTCATTGATCAGACCTATGATCTTTTGTTTGTTTCGGCGATTGCGAGCTTTGGTGTTTTTATATTCACTCTACTATTAGCTATTAATTATAATCTGGATAAGGCTACAAAGGTTATAAAAGGAGAAGAGGTTCAGAAGGTGAGTTTCTTCACTTTGATGAAGGATAAATATTTGCGACTACTTTCAATATTTCTCATTTTCTCCATGGGTGCGGCGGTTTTTGTGAATTATACGTTTTTAAGCGCGACAGAAACGATGTATCCTGATGAGAAGGATTTGTCCAATTTTTTATCATTTTTCTCCGGAACTGTTATAGTTGTTTCATTCCTTATTCAGAGTTTCATTAATGATATTATAATTGGGAAGTTTGGATTGCGTGTTGCATTGATGACAATGCCTCTAATATTGATTTTGTTCACAGTTGGTGCTATCGTGGTTGGGCACATTTTTGGTTATCAATCCAAAACGGATGAATTTATCATGTTCTTCGTATTAACAGCTGTAGGCAAACTCTTTACTGCTTCCTTAAAAGATGCACTTGAAAACCCCGCATTTAAACTTTTCTTCCTTCCACTTGATATAAAAATCAGATTCGATATTCAAACTAGAATTGAAGGAGTTGTGAATGAAATAGCTACTTTCCTTGCTGGAGGTGCTCAGATGGCTCTTGGTTTGCTGGTTTTCTTTGAATTAATTCACTATTCCTATTTTATTCTAGTACTTGCAGCAGGAGTTATCTATCTGGCTGGTAAGCTGTTTGAGGAATACAAACGAACACTAAAAACCACACTGGAAAAACAAAAAGCCAGCCTGGAAGGGCAAGGAAAAAGAAATGAAAATAATACATTAAGCATCCTCAAAGATGAAATAGTTTCAAAAGATGTGGATCAGGTTCTGACAGCTTTGCGACTTTTCGAAAAGTTGGAGCCTATTGAATTTGAGTTTGTTTTACTAGACCTGTTAAATCACCGAAAGCCAATATTGCGAAGTTTCGCATATAAGAAATTAGGGGATCGGTTATGCTGGGAAGCAATCGATATTATAGAGAAAGATCTTAATACCGAAGGGAACGAAAAGGTATTAAAAGTAGCCAAAGCATCTTTTCAGAAACTTAAAGAGGCTGCTGAGTTTAAGCTGACCGATGTATCAATAAAAGAATTGGTTCGATCTACAGATGCAACTGACCGTGAAAGGGGTGCAAGATTATTAGCCAAGGCAACAGAAGACAGGCACATTGCATTCATAGTTGAGCTTTTAAGAGATATTAATCCCAATGTAAGATCAGCTGCGATGATTACTGCAGGAAAGGTAAAACGACCAGAGTTGTGGCCAATTTTGATTGAAAACTTACATTTATCTACTTACGGAAATGTGGCAATGTCTGCGCTCAAGGCTTCCGGAGAGGCGGCATTTCATACTGTTGATACAGCTTTTTACAAGACTGGTCAATACCATGCTACCATGCTGAGAATTATTCAGGTTTTGGGAAGAATAGGAGGAAGGGGTGCCACTGAATTGCTTTGGAAAAAAATTGATTATCCAGACAGGAAAATTGTATCTCAATTGCTGCTTTCGTTATCCTATATAGGATTTGTTGCGAGAGATTTTCAGTCAGCACGGATTAAAATAGCCATAGAGGGTGAAATCGGAGATATAGCCTGGAATATAAAGTCTTCACTAGAAATTCCTGATGAAGACCCTGTTGATAGTTTAATTAAAGAAGCCATGTCTGAAGAGGATGTGAAAAACTATCAAAACATTTTCATGTTGCTGGGGATGATATACGACCCCCAAAGTGTATTACTAGCAAAAGAAAATATTCAAAATGGTACAACTGAGAGTATAACTTTTGCGGTAGAGATGATGGATATCTTTATCGATGAGGAGTTGAAAGATAAGCTTCTTCCGGTCATGGATGAATTAAAAATTCATGAACGTCTTGCAAAACTTCAAAATCATTATCCGCCAGAATACTTTGATTCATACGAAGATTTGTTGCTTCAGATAATAAATCGGGATTATAATAGATTAAACAGGTACACGAAAGCATTGGCCATGTACCGATTTAGCCAAATAAGTACACATGTCACTGCTGATTTGATTGCTAACTTGTTTAATCCTGATCCATTCTTACTTCAAACGGCCGCCTTGTCGATTTATAGAATTAACAAAGATTCATATCATGAACACACGAAACGTCTGCGTCCAATAACGAAGAAGGAACTTGATCGAGCTATTTTACCACCGGTATTTAGGCATGAAGACGAGGAGTATCATCAAAAGCTTTTGCTTATTGAACGAGTTGTTGAGTTGAAGAAAATAGAGATATTCAAAAGTATTCCGGGTGAGTTAATCACTTATATGGCTGAATGTCTAGAAGAAGTAAGGGTTAAGCTTGGCTCAACTATAATCAGAGAAGGGGATAGTGGTATGGAGCCAATGTATATTGTGCTAGAGGGGTCAGTAGACATATATGAAGGTGATCATAAAGTAGCTGAGAGAGAAAGAGGCGGGGTGTTTGGTGAAAAGAATGTAACTGAAACTGATACATTTTCATTCACAGCTCTCGCGAGAACAGAGTGCACACTTTTGCTAATGAGAAAAGAGGAACTACTTAATCTGATGTCACGACATATAGATATTTTGGATTGTTGGGTAGATATAATGAATGGAGTGGCAGAAGAGGATGAGCCTGAGATTGTAGATGTACTATTTGGATGATATTTCGACGAACCAACTTTGGAGAGAGTAAAAAAATAAGTTATTTCACTATATAAAAACCACCTAATCGCATAAATGAGTAACAATAGGACCATAGCATTAATTTATTCGGAGCAGGATGATGCGATGATAGAAGGTGGCATTAAAGGATGGGTTTCAAACTTTCATAAGTTCCTGTCCACACTGATGTACCAAATCACCAGAGAGAATCCTGAAATAAAGCTGATAAATGAGTCTGAATTTTCAGCTGCAGAGCTGGATGATTACAGCGTTATTATTTCGGTTATTACCTCAAATCTGGCGAAAGAAAAGGCATTAATGAAAGCCCTCAATGCTCATGGTAAGGAGATGAAAGATCAGGGAAGGCTAGTTGCAGATGGTGTTTCAAGATTTTTCAAAGTACTTAAAAGACCATATGATCCTGATGGAGTTCTTCCTGAACTCGAAGATCTCTTAACTTATGATTTTTATCTTGTAGATCCTCTCACAGGCGATCCGCAAGAGTTTACCCGCTTTTTCGGCTCAGATGCGGAGCGTAGCTATTGGATGAAGCTGGTAGACATGGCATATGATATCAATCATGTTTTGCATGCTAAGGATATTTCTGAAGGTGGCTCTTATGAAACAATTCCCAGAGAGAAAACAGTATATCTTGCCAGCACCGGGGTAGATATGGTAATTCAGCGTGACATTATAAAAAGAGAATTGATCCGTCATGGGTATAAAGTACTACCTGATCATAGTTTACCAAAAGAAGTAAAAGCGCTCGATCGGATGGTGCGTGATGATTTAGATAGGTGCCGTTTATCAATTCACCTGGTTGGAGAAGATTACGGGTACAAACCTCGTGGGTCAGAATTATCTGTTGTCGACATTCAAAACAGGGTAGCCTCAGATCATACCTACCAAATGGTGGAAAAGAATAAAGAAGCAAAAGATGGGGAGAAAAAGCCTTTTAGTAGGCTTATTTGGGTTTCTCCGGACCTGAAAAATGTAACAGAAAGACAGAAAATATTCATCGAGGATTTGAAAAGTGATGCTGCTGCTTTAGAAGAGGCAGAGGTTTTGCAAATCTCACTTCAGGAATTGAAAACCATCATTAGAGAAGAATTAGTTACTGGTGGGCGTTTCAATACTAAACGTGATATCAAAGGACTGGGGCAGGAGAAGAAGGATGATAAAACCAAAATGATTTATCTAATTGCAGATAAACGAGACGTTGATGATATAGATGATATTCAAAGTTACTTGAAAGATCAGGGGTTCAATGTTGTCTCACCTAGTTATGAAGGTGATTTGGTTGACCTCAGATATATTCATCAAGAGAATTTGAGAAGGTGCGATGCATCGATAATATACTTCGGTAAAGCAACCGAAGATTGGATTAAGACAAAGCTACAGGACCTGTTGAAGGCGCCTGGATTTGGCCGTGAGAAGCCTTTAACAGCAAAAGCGGTTTACTTTAGGGGGGAGAAGGATGTGGATATGGAGCATTATAAAAAAAATAAGGCTATGGTTTTGGGGAATAATGGCGGATCATTTAATCCGGAGCACCTCAAGCCTTTTCTAACTAAAATAGAAAGCTGATGAGCGATAAAGAAATTGATGTTCAGGACCAAGAGGTTCAGGATATTGTTGACATTACCCAATTAATCAATCCCTTCCCGGGGCTAAGGCCTTTCGGGATTGAAGAAAGTCACCTTTTCTTCGGAAGAGAGGGACAAAGTGATGAGGTATTAGTCAAGCTATCAGAAAATAAATTCGTTGCAATACTTGGTGCATCCGGTAGCGGAAAGTCATCTCTAATGTATTGTGGTCTGATCCCGACACTTTATGGGGGCTTCATGACGGAGGCAGGCTCCAACTGGCGAATAGTTGTCACAAGACCCGGTGGTGGTCCAATCGATAATCTGGCTGAAGCGCTTCTTATTAAGGATAAGGAATATTCTAATCTGGGTGCTGAGGACAAATTGATACGAAAAACGATCATCAGTACAGTGCTACGAAGTAGCTCGCTAGGTTTGGTGGAAGTTGTTCGTCAGCTTAAAACAGATGATTTTCAGAATGTACTTATCCTGGTTGACCAGTTTGAAGAACTTTTCAGGTATCGTAAACTTGAGTCAGCCACATCAGATTTAGATGAGTCATCAGCTTTTGTAAACCTTTTACTGGAAGCCATTCATCAATATGATGAGCCGGTATATATCGCGCTGACAATGCGTTCTGACTTCATTGGAGAGTGTGCACAGTTTCCTGATCTAACACAAATGATCAACGACTCTCACTATCTGATTCCACAGATGACACGAGATCAAAAGCGTACTGCCATCGAAGGTCCGGTTGCAGTGGGAGGAGGTAAAATAGCGCCACGTTTGACCCAGCAATTACTCAATGATGTAGGAGATAATCCGGATCAGCTCCCGATTTTGCAGCATGCTCTGATGCGTACATGGTCCTATTGGACTGACAACAGGAAGATCGGTGAACCTATTGACCTTAGGCATTATAATTCCATCGGTACTCTGAGGGAGGCGCTATCTATGCACGCCAATGAAGCATACGATTCATTGAGCAAGCGCGAAAAAGAGATTTGTGAGGTAATGTTCAAAGCTCTCACAGAAAGAGGCTCTGAAAACCAGGGCATAAGACGACCGACAAAAATGGCTACAATAGCCGCTATTGCCGGGGTGAATGAGGAAGAAGTAGCAAGGGTTGTAGGTAGGTTTAGAGAACCTGGTAGGTCGTTATTAATGCCACCTTATGGAGTGAATCTGGAATCTGATACCGTTATAGATATTTCGCATGAAAGCTTGATGCGGATTTGGGTACGATTGAAGCGGTGGTTGCAGGAGGAATCCAAAGCTGCTGAGATGTACCTCAAGCTATCAGAAGCAGCGGAAAGATATCAGGAAGGAAAAGCTGGACTTTGGCAAATGCCAGATTTGCAGTTGGCACTAAACTGGAGAGAAGAAAACAGGCCAACATTAGTTTGGGGTCAGCGTTACAACCCTGCCTTTGAGCGTACGATGGTGTTCCTGGAAACCTCAGAGAAGGCCTACTTAACAGAACAGCGCAATAAAGAGATCCTCCAAAGGCGTCAGGTAAAGCGGATGCGTATCACAGCTATTGTACTTGCTATAGCTACCTTGATTACACTAACACTTGTAATCTTCGCATTTATTAAAGCCAATGATGCTGAGAAGGAGAAACAAGCAGCTGATGAAGCCAGGATTGAAGCAGAAAAGTTGAGAGATAATGCGGTTATACTTCAAAAGAACGCTGAAGAATCTGCTGCTGAGGCCTTACGTGAAAAGGCTAATGCAGATAGAGCACGAGAAGATGCTGAGAAAAATCTGATTATAGCTAATCAGCAAACCGAACTAGCCAATCAAAGGCAAAGAGAAGCTATGGAAGCACAGCAACGTGCGGAGGATGCTCAAAAAGATGCTCAAGAACAGGCGAGAATTGCACGTGAACAAGAACAAGCAGCAAAAGACGCAGAAGCATTGGCCCAATTAGAAAGAGATAATGCAGAACGTCTTCGTTATCAAGCGATCGCTCAGTCCATGGCCATCAAAGCAAAAAACATTTTGCCAGATGATCAGGATCAGGCGGAGTTGAAAGCCATAGTTGCAAGGCAGGCATATTTATTTTACCAGGATTATAAGGAAGAAGGAAGGGATTACAATGGAGATATTTATGCCGGTATTTACAATGCACTTCAGGGTTTGTATGAAAGAGAAGCGGTAAACAATGGATTAGAATCTACGAAAGGAGATTCGATTTTCAATCACTATCATAAACCGGTAGATCCTAATTCAGAGAATACAATAGTCGCAGTTAGATCAGTGGTATACTCAAGGGATGGAAAGTCATTATACTCAGCAAATGCTGATGGTGAAGTAATCAAGTGGGATGTTGATACAAGAGCGTGGAGTCAAATCTTCCAAAATGATGATATCGCTCGGGTTGTCAATATCAGTCCAAATGAGCAATACCTGGCATTGGGAACAGACGAAAACAACATTCTTCTGTTTAATGCCCGAAATATTGATCAGGAACCAACTAAAATAAGTGGGCATCAGGGAGGTAAGGTTTTTGACTTATTGTTTTTACCGGACAATTCTGGTTTTATCTCAGTTGGCGCGGACAACCGAATCCTTAGAAGCGATTTTAGAACTTCAGCAGAGCTAGCTCGATCTGCTGTTAGAATCAAAAAGATAGCACTTTCAAATGATGCCAAAACATTAGTTGGTGGTGGAGTTGACGGGAATGTTTATTTATGGGATTTGACGGATATTGGCTCAGAGCCAACAACACTTATTAATAAGGATCAGTCCGGAAATACCAGAAACAGGTCCAGAGCAATTGAATCTGTAAAATTCAGCAACAGTGGCAGGTACTTAGCTTATGGTAGTGAAGATGGAAGGTTAGTTATTTGGGATATGGAAGAAGATAATCAAGTACAGCCAACACTTACTGGGTTTAGAGCTCCAATCACAGATATTGAATTCAGCCCGGATGATCGTCTTATCCTGGGTACTTCTACCAATAGTCAGGTGCGCGTATGGGACATGAATAATTTGTTTGATCTCCCAATCGTCCTTGAAGATTATCCTGGGACACGTGCTCAGGGTTGGGTTTACGATGCTGATTTCAGCCCAGATGGTGCACATTTTGTCACTGCAGCAGGGGATGGCAATATCAGAAGGTATCCTACTAAAGCAGATGATATGGCTGAGGAAATTTGCTCACATATCACTTTAGGTAACATGTCCGCAAATGAATGGCGACAATATGTGGGGGACCCTGAGGATATTAAGTACGTTGAAACTTGCGAAGGATTACCTCAAAGAGGATCCGAACTTTAAGGAAATTTTATGAAGAAACACCTAATCGCTATTGTTCTTACTGTTTCTGGCCTATGGGTTTTTGCCCAATCTTCATCTCAATGCGCACGTGCCTTAGCACAGGCTGAGTTAGCATTTGAGCAAGGTAGGCTTACAGACATTATTAATATATATAACAATGACCGTAGTGGTTTTACCAGATGTCTTGATGGGGGTGTTTTTTCCATAGACGAACGCATTCGAGCTTATAAGTTGCTGACTAAAGCCTACTTGTTTCAAGACAATGAAAAAATGGCTGAGGAAATGTTCGTTAAACTACTTGGAGTTGATAAAGAACATCAGTTGGCTGCTGAAGATCCTGCAGAACTTTACCTACTAAAAGCCAAGTTTAAAACAGAGCCTATTCTCCGTGTTGCCATTAGGGCAGGAGTGAATAAGTCTATGCCTCAGGTGTTTCCGGGACAAAAGTTTAATACGTTCCAGACAGGTAATAAGCGATACAATGAGAATGGAGGGGACACAGGTTTCGGTGTTGGATTCTGGGCAGAAGCCCTTGCTGAGAGACATATCACTAAAGGAATTGAGGTTGCTGGAGGATTGCAATACCGGATTGCAACTTATGAGGTCGAGGGTGATATAATAGAATCAGTTCTAACCTATGTGGCTAAGAATACCAGTAATATGTTGCGATTTCCGTTAATGGCAAGGTACAGCTTGAATTATGATAAGAAAGACGAGGATAACAACAGAATTGGATTTCTTCCATACGTTTTTCTTGGAGGTTCATATGATTTGACACTTAAGGCAAAGTATGTAGATACACGTAGAACTGGAGGAACAGCATACACATTACCTGATGGCAGTGAAGATCTAAAGTCAGAAGGTCAGGCTGCTTCATCCAATCTCTCAATAACTGGAGGAATAGGTGCGAGAATGAGGGTAGGTAGAGCAAAAGTTGATTTTTTCTCCATCGAAGTAAGGTATGATAACTCACTTTTTAATTATATAGATCCGAATAACCGGTTCGCAATAAATGATGTGGCCTATGGAATAGGGCATGTTGAGGATGATCTGACTTTAAATGCGGTTTCCTTCTCGCTGGGATACACCAAGTCCTTGTATCTACCAAGAAAAAGAAAACAATACCGTTAATAGATATATATGAAATATTTATTCCTTTTATCTATAATTTCAGTTGCCATTACGTCTTGTCAGATAGAAGATCCGGACGCACCAGCACCTGATGAAGCTTTTATTAAATATTTTGGCGAGTTAACCAGCTATACTGCCACTGATATTGAAATCGTTTATGATGGAGGGGGGGTGCCTCAGCAGCTGGTTGTGTTCGGCAGCAAAACTTCACAAGCTGGAGATGATGATTATTTTGTGTTAAGAACCGATCTTGAAGGAAATCTAATCGATTCTGTTTCTTATGGTTTTACAAATAATGCTGGTAGAGATTTAACAGGTGATGGCAACCCTGATGTTTTTATTGGTGACGAAATTGGTGGTCAAATTCAGCCTCTCGCTGGTGGCGGTTTTATAACTATTGGGACATCCTCTATTACTGACAATAATAGAGGAATTTCTGATTTCAGAATACTTACAGCAGGAATCTTAAACGAAAGCTTAGAATTACAAAACGACACGCTATTCGCGCTTGTATCATCAAAAGGTAATCCCGACCTTGATCTAATTGGCAATGATGTAATTACCCTTTCAGATGGGTCAGTACTATTTGTTGGTGCAAAAGAATTTGATAGAGGAGGGGGTGTCACTGATTTTGATAATTACTTCTTAAAATTTGATTTCACTGATCGGGTGGTGTTTGACGGAGTGCAAGGAGTGCACGGTGATGGTGAAGATGAGATAGCTGTAAGAGTTTTTGAAAAGCCAGGTAGAAACATCGTAATAGTTGGAGATAGTAACACCCCAAGTGACCGTGGTGAGAACGGTGGAGACAATGGAACGAATGTTCAGCTTCTTGAAATTGATGAAAATGGGTCATTTGTGAATACTTCAACTTATGGAATTAATGCCGGAACTGGTGGAGTAGTATCAAATGAGTCAGTGAAGAATGCAATCATGACGCCATCAGGTTTCACTATTGTAGGAACAACAGTCACTTCTCAAAATGATGAATTTGCATTTGTAATGAGTACGACCCGTAGTGGTGTATTTTTAAGTGGAAATTTGCATGACAGTTCAGCTTACGAAGGCATTGAAACACGAGGACTTGGAGTCACACTGGCAGCCAATAGTGATGTAATAATTTTAGGGCAGTACCCTTCTTTCAATTTTTTAGAAGAGGGTCAACCTCGAGTTTCGAGGGGAGGAGAAGGAATGTTTGTTCGATTTGATCAGGCTTGCAGACCGGTTGATGGTGTGGAATCCTTTTTTGGCCTTGCTGACGGAAACGATCAGATTGTGGATGCTGTCACACTTCCAGATGGAAAAGTAATTGCAGTTGCAAATGTAGATTTTGGCGGAGGTGTACGTTTGATTTCAATTATGAAGCTAAATGCGGACGGATCATTGGATTAATCTTTAAAAAGTACAATTTGTGCTTACTATTGTCTCATCTTGTTATTCTAGGTCTATATCGAAAAAATGGGACAGTATTTTGATTTAGAAAAGGCATTTTTGAACTTCACTATAGCGTAGATTTGAGTGTATTGTTCTCTTTTATTAGTTGTCACCTGTTTTCATTAATTAACTCAATATGAGAAGGTTATTTTTATATTTATTTATAGCTACAATTTCATTTTTATCTTATTCTCAGCCAGTAATATCTAATGCGGATTGGTTTGATCAGAATTCGGATGGGCAAATAGATCAGGTAGTATTGACGTTCGATGTGAATGTAGACATCACAGATGCAACTGCCGCAGCAGGTTCCTTTGATGTGATTTTAATAAATGGAGGAGCAATCACTTTTGACGATAATGACTACTCAAATGCAAACCAACCAACACTTACGCTAAATTTTACAGGAAATCAACTGAATACAACCAGCATCTCTGGTTTAACCGTAACCTATCAGCCTGGAGCAAGCTCAATCGTCAATGCAGGAGGAGCAACGGAAGTACTTACAGGTGAGGTAGGTGCTAATGGCGGTACCTATTCAGACTCTGCAGCTCCTCAAATTGTTGACTTTAGGTACGAGGATAATGACTCGGATGCTCAAATAGATCAATTTGTTGTAAGCTTCTCAGAGGCACTTGATGCTGCCAGTGTACTTAGCGCAAACGATCTACTATTCACGAACGACGGGGACTTTGATGGAGCACTTTTTGGCACCAACAATTCCAACTTACTTGGTGCAGGAGGCGAGACCAATGTAACAGTAGTTTTAGGAACAGCATCTACAGTGACAGATACAGAGGAGAATTCAGGTGCAATAGCTGTTAATACTCAAAATACCTTCAGCCTGACTGATGGTACAAATACAAATGCTACACTTGGTGCTCAGGGTCAAGCTACATTTAGTGATGGAGCCGCTCCCCAGATTTTGGACTTTGAATACGAGGATAATGACGCTGATGGTCAGATAGACCAATTTGTGATAACCTTTTCGGAAATACTAGATGCGGCTAGTACTCTTAGTGCTAATGATCTGACCCTTACAAATGTTGGTGATTTCACAAGCGCTGCTTTTGGCGCAGATGCAACTGATTTAGTCACCGCAGCAGCTGCGAATGTTACGGTTCCGTTAGGTACCGAATCTACTATCGGAGATACGGAAGAAAATTCAGGGACAATAGCAATATCTTCTCAAAATGCCTTCAGTATTACTGATGGCACGAACATCAACAATACGCTCGGAGCGCAATCTTTGGCATCTTTCAGTGACGGGGCAGCTCCACAGATCACAGATTTTGAGTACGGGGATAATGATGCAGATGGTCGGATTGATCAATTTATTGTAAGTTTTTCAGAGGCGCTGGATGCAGCCAGTGTCCTAAGTGCCAATGATCTCTCTTTTTCAAATGATGGGGATTTTGATGGAGCATTATTTGGTCCGGATGCTACTGATTTAGTTGTTGCGGCAGTTTCCAATGTAACAGTAGTTTTAGGAACTGAGTCTACAGTTGTAGATACAGAAGAGAATTCAGCTGCTATAGCTGTTAATACTCTAAATGGTTTTAGTCTAACAGATGGAACGAATGTGAACGCTACGCTTGGAGCACAATCTCAGGCTACATTTAGTGATGGAGCAGCTCCTCAGATTACGGACTTCCAATATCTGGACAATGACCTTGACGGTCAGATAGACCGTTTTGTTGTCAGTTTTTCAGAAGCTTTAGATGCAGCCAGTGTGCTTAGCGCAGATGATCTACTATTTACAAATGATGGAGACTTTGACGGAGCACTTTTTGGCACCAACACCACCAACCTGCTTGGTTCTGGCGGTGAAACTAATGTAACTGTGGTATTAGGAACAGCGTCTACGGTGGCAGACACTGAGGAAAATTCAGGAACAATAGCAATTAACACCCAAAATGCTTTTAGCCTGACTGATGGTACGAATACAAATGCTACACTTGGTGCTCAGGGTCAAGCTACATTTAGTGATGGAGCCGGCCCTGTTATTATTTCAGCTGTTACATCAGACAATAACCTTAATGGTCAGATAGACCGCATGACGCTGACATTTTCTGAAAATATTGATGATGGTAACTCGGGAATATTTGACAACACTACCGTAGATGTAGCAGGCTATGTTGGCGAAGCGAAAGTATCAGGAGATGATGATAATGCAGAAGTGATAATAAGTTTCACAGAATCAGGTAGCGGTGATACCGGTGCAACACCGAATGTGACCTTACTATTCGGTCAGGTAGAAGATGCATCAACCATTTCCATTGGAAGCAGTCAGGTATTCTCAGGAACTACAGACGGAGCAGCCCCTCAGATCACCGACTTTGAATATCAGGATAATGATAATGATGGGATGATTGACCAGTTGGCACTTTCGTTTTCAGAGACGCTGGATGCAGCCAGTGTCCTAAGTGCTAATGACCTAATATTTACAAATGATGGGGATTTTGATGGTGCCTTATTTGGTGCAGATGCTACTGATTTGGTAACAGGAGCAATTTCCAGTGTCACAGTAGTTTTAGGAACAGCGTCCACAGTTGTAGATACAGAAGAGAACTCAGCTGCAATAGCTGTTAATACTCAAAATGCATTCAGTCTCACCGATGGAACTAACATTAACAATACGCTTGGGGCTCAGGGTCAGGCCACATTCACTGATGGTGCAGGTCCGGTAATTCTTTCGGCAGTTACTTCTGATAATGATTTGGATGGCCAGATAGATCGTATAACGTTGACATTTTCTGAGAATATTGACGATGGCAACTCAGGAGTATTTGACAACACTACTGTGAATGTGGCAGGCTATGCTGGCGAGACGAAAGTATCAGGAGATGATGACAATGCAGAAGTAATAATAAGCTTTACTGAATCGGGAAGTGGAGATACCGGAGCAACGCCAAGTATAACCTTACAGGCAGGACAAGTGGAAGATGGTTTAACCAATTCTATTGCCGGAAGTCAGGTCTTTGCAGGAACTACTGACGGAGCAGCGCCACGGATCACAAATTTTGAGTATGAGGATAATGATGCAGATGGTCGGATTGATCAATTTATTGTAAGTTTTTCAGAGACGCTGGATGCAGCCAGTGTCCTAAGTGCCAATGATCTCTCTTTTTCAAATGATGGGGATTTTGATGGAGCATTATTTGGTCCGGATGCTACTGATTTAGTTGTTGCGGCAGTTTCCAATGTAACAGTAGTTTTAGGAACTGCGTCTACAGTTGTAGATACAGAAGAGAATTCAGCTGCTATAGCTGTTAATACTCTAAATGGTTTTAGTCTAACAGATGGAACGAATGTGAACGCTACGCTTGGAGCACAATCTCAGGCTACATTTAGTGATGGAGCAGCTCCTCAGATTACGGACTTCCAATATCTGGACAATGACCTTGACGGTCAGATAGACCGTTTTGTTGTCAGTTTTTCTGAAGCTTTAGATGCAGCCAGCGTGCTTAGCGCAGATGATCTACTATTTACAAATGATGGAGACTTTGACGGAGCACTTTTTGGCACCAACACCACCAACCTGCTTGGTTCTGGCGGTGAAACTAATGTAACTGTGGTATTAGGAACAGCGTCTACGGTGGCAGACACTGAGGAAAATTCAGGAACAATAGCAATTAACACCCAAAATGCTTTTAGCCTGACTGATGGTACGAATACAAATGCTACACTTGGTGCTCAGGGTCAAGCTACATTTAGTGATGGAGCCGGCCCTGTTATTATTTCAGCTGTTACATCAGACAATAACCTTAATGGTCAGATAGACCGCATGACGCTGACATTTTCTGAAAATATTGATGATGGTAACTCGGGAATATTTGACAACACTACCGTAGATGTAGCAGGCTATGTTGGCGAAGCGAAAGTATCAGGAGATGATGATAATGCAGAAGTGATAATAAGTTTCACAGAATCAGGTAGCGGTGATACCGGTGCAACACCGAATGTGACCTTACTATTCGGTCAGGTAGAAGATGCATCAACCATTTCCATTGGAAGCAGTCAGGTATTCTCAGGAACTACAGACGGAGCAGCCCCTCAGATCACCGACTTTGAATATCAGGATAATGATAATGATGGGATGATTGACCAGTTGGCACTTTCGTTTTCAGAGACGCTGGATGCAGCCAGTGTCCTAAGTGCTAATGACCTAATATTTACAAATGATGGGGATTTTGATGGTGCCTTATTTGGTGCAGATGCTACTGATTTGGTAACAGGAGCAATTTCCAGTGTCACTGTAGTGTTAGGAACAGCGTCCACAGTTGTAGATACAGAAGAGAACTCAGCTGCAATAGCTGTTAATACTCAAAATGCATTCAGTCTCACCGATGGAACTAACATTAACAATACGCTTGGGGCTCAGGGTCAGGCCACATTCACAGATGGTGCAGCTCCGATAGTAGCTGATCTTGAAATTTTTGATACCACTGTTGATGGCTTTATTGATCGGATTGATATCACATTTAGTGAAAATATTGATACAGATGATGGGGCTGCTCCGGCTACCGCAGATCTGGGTACATTAACATTACCTGATGGAGAGACGGTCAGTAACGCTATCTCTATTCCTGTAATCTCTGATCCGGCCGGAGGAACAAATATCGTTTCTGTAACTGGTATAGCAGACCAACTCGCAGAAAACACCGGTATTGGATCTCTAGATATAGACGGTTTGACTGGCCGATGGGAAGATGCGACGGGAAACGCAATAATTGCAGCGGGAGATGATTTCGAAACACTTACGGATGGTGCAAATCCTGCGCTTGTTAGTTCTTTCCCGGCGGATAATTCAGCAAGTTTTCCACCAGCCAGCAATATCACATTGACCTTCTCTGAAGATGTGGTTTTTGGCAGTGGAAATATTGACCTGAACAACATAACTACACCTGCTTCTTCTGTTTCATATGATGTGACTTCAGCTCCTGAATTAAGCCTTGCTACTAATACGGTCACTATTGATCCAGCTAGTGACTTGACATTAACAAATGAGTATGCTATTCAAATTGCTGCTACGGCAATTGATGATGGTACAGGTAATTCCTATCCCGGCATTTTAAATAACGATGATCTTGATTTTATAGCTAATAATACAGCACCTGTTGAGTGTCCGTATGATTACCAGACAAATTACAATGAGTCAGGCTCTGGTAGTAATAATGGACACCTCGCGTCCTCTCAATGTAATACCGACCCAGCTTCTATTTCAAGTTTGATAGATACTCAAACGGAAGCTGTTAATGTTTTTCATTACCATTTACAAAATGGAGATAATACTAGAGAAAACGTCACAAGCGTTACGATCAGAAGAGGAGCAGGCGATGATGTTGATTGGTCGGTAGCTCTTGGAGGAGCAATCCTGATTGATGAAAATGGACAATCTCAGGCTGGCGTCATTAGTGCAGATAATATAGCATTTACTTCAATACCGCATGGAAATGGCGCTCTGGGAGATTTACCAGGAAATGATGATGGTGATGATGGTACCTACCTCGGAAAAGAATATGCTTTACGCATTTGGTTTAATACTAATCTTGGTGCTGAGGCTATTGATATTGATGGAAAGGATTTGGAATTTGAATTGAGCACTGATGATTTAACCAATGTTGATAGGGTTTCATTTGGAGGTAATTATACTACTAGTAGTACACCAATAACCACCTCTGTGACTGTTAATGTAGTTGCAACAGAATATGTTTTTGATGTGCAGCCTTCTGATGTAAGTGCAACCGCTGTAATGTCACCTCCAGTCACACTTGAAGCCATTGATGAGAATGGCAACAGAGACCTTGACTATGATAATGTTGCTGATGCGGTACAAATTACTTCTACCGGCTCTCTATCACCTATTTATGCAACGCCAAGTGTGGCTAATGCCTCAGATTGGGTGAATGGTATTGGTACCGTAAGTGAAATTGTTCACAATGCTCCAGCTTCAGGAAGAGAGCTTAATACAACAGGCGGGGCTTTAACCGATGCTCCAACAAGTACGACTTTTGAGATTACCGCAGATGTTGCGCCTCCTGTTTTTCTTAATGCATACTATTATGATACCGATGGAGATGGTGATATTGATGAGATAGCCGTTGAAATGGGTGAGGAGATTGATGAGACTACAGCCGTAGCTGGTGAGTTCACATTAGGGTCCGGGTCCGTTGATGATGCCATTTTTAGTGGCCCTGCAAATAACCCACTGGATGCAACAGACACTGATGAATACTTCACACTTCAGGTGACTGTACCTGGTACACAAGTAACAACTTTGGGATATACACAAGGTACTTTAGCTGATGTATCTGGAAATCTTGCGAATTCAAATGCATCCATCACAACCGTAGATGTAGCAGATCCGGTATTTGTAGCTGCACACTTCTTTGATGCTGAGACGGTTAATGGGGTTATAGATGAGGTAGTTATTGAAATGAGTGAGCCCATTGAGGATGGAACAATCGTACCGGGAGATTTTAGCATTGATGGCGCGACACCTACCCTGGATGCATCTATATCTAACTCTTTGGACCCTGACGTTACAGATGACAAGTACTTTACTTTCACGGTAAGTCTGGTAGGAACCACAACATTTCCAACTTCATACACAGCCGGGTCACTAACAGATGTTGGGTCAAACAATGCTGCGTCTGATGGGAGCATTACTGAAAGTGATATGGCATCACCTGTTATAATCAACTCATTATCTCTTGATACAGACGGCAATGGAAATACTGATGCAATCGAGTTAGAGTTTTCTGAAAGTGTCAAGGATATCACATTCTCCCTATCTATAAGCGACTGGGCTGTTTCTTCAGATAATTTCGTTTCAGGCCTTCAGGATGATGTAATCACAGGGTTTTCATCGGAGGTTACTGACCTTGCGGCAGTTGATGTATTTGATGACCAATATGTCCGTTTAGAATGGAATCCAACCAATACATCCGGTACGGGTGCCTATCACCTGGAATACACCAATGGCGGAGATGATATTACTGATAATTCATCCAACCTAAATGCAATAGTAAACCTCTCTAATCAGGCCATAACAGATGGAGCATTACCTGTTTTTCTTTCAGCTAGCACTATTGATGATGGAAATGGATATTTGGATGGCATTCTGGTTAGGTTTTCAGATGTAATTGATGTAGCAGGAACCCTCGATGAAGATCCAACAGGTGGGTTTGATGATTTTTCGATAGCTGGTGGATATACAATTACTGCGGTAACTCCTGTAGCAGGAGCAGGCAATGACGATGATGAAATAATATTAACTGTGACAGAAATGGGATCTTATGATACAGATGCCACCCCGGGTGTTACGGTAAATGGAGGTGAATTAGATGATACAGATGCAAATACAATTCCAGGAGCAACGTTAACAGCTATTGATAATGCCGATCCGGTATTTGTCTCGGCAACAACCGCTGACTCAGATTCAGATGGACAAATTGATGAAATCAATATTCTTTTTTCAGAGGATGTGGATGCGGGTACCATAGATGAAATATCAGCAGGAGGTTTTGATGATTTTTCAGTTGTAGGATATACCATAAGCGCTGTTACTCCATTAGCAGGTACTGGAGTCGATGATAACGAAATAGTGCTTACAATAACTCAAAGCGGCAGCAATGATACCGGAGCTACTCCGGATGTAACAGTAAACGCAAGTCAGGTAGATGATTTGGTGGCAAATACAGCAGCTACTGCTACTTTGACATCCATTGATGGGGCACCAATTCTGATAACTGATGCCACATGGAATGATGCGAATACCGTAGATGGAAATATTGATCAGGTTGTATTAACATTCAGTGAAGCAGTAGATATCACCGATGCACTCTTTGCAGCGGATGGGTTTGATGGAATTGAAATTAATGGAGGTGCAAATGTTATTGATTTGGGCGACTACTCTGGAGATGGTGTTACCACACTCACATTGGATTTTGATGGCTCTCCGATTACTGGTACAGGTATCTCCGGTCAAACAGTGGCTTATGTTGCAGCTGGCACCAATGATATCATTGAAGATGGAATTTCAGCAAATGAAATGGCTGATGCTACTGCACCAATTAATAATACGGATAATGCAACACCGATTGCTAACACAATTTCAATCTCTTCAGATAATGCTACCAGCAATACACATGCCGTCACAGGAAATACGGTAACATTAGCTTTTACAGTTGATGACGATTTTGGCACAGATCCTACAGTTACATTTAAAAGTGGTGGGGCAAATATCAATAATGCGATTACTGTTGATAATTCATCTGCTCCTAATTATGAAGCAACGTTTGATGTTAATTCGTTAGATACGGATGGGCTTGTCACTTTTACAATTGACTTTACGGACGATGGTGGGAATGCTGGAACTACAGTAACGGCTGTTTCTGATGCAACCTCTGTAACAATTGACAAAGTAGCGCCAACATTAGTCATAACCAGAAATGCGGTTACAAATGGATCAATCAGCGGTACCAACGATAATGCTGTTTCATTTGACCTGGCTTTTAGTGAAGTAATTGATGTAGCAAACTTTAATGAGAGTGATATTACCCTTAACCTTGGAGGTGCTACAGCAGATCCATTGGCTGGTGGAGATTTAGTTGATGATGGGGATAATCAAAATTTCACACTTAATGTGTCTAATGTTGGCGGTGATGGTACTATTGATATAACCGTTTCAGGTACAGGCACACAAGATTTAGCTGGCAATACGCTGGCAGGTGATGAAACATCAGAATCATTCACAATTGACAACACAGCTCCAACGGCCACTATTACTCGAAATGCAGTAAGCAACGGGTCATTTACGGGCACCAATGATGCTTCCGTATCTTTTGACATAGCCTTTAGTACACCAATCGATAACAGTACATTTGTTTTAGGAGATGTCACAATAAATAATCCGGGTGGAGTTACCCTGGGAGCAGCTTCACTCACTCCTGATGGAGATGATCAAAATTATACGTTCACTATACCTGTAACTGCGGGAGATGGTGATTTAAGTATTTCAATGGCCGCAGGTTCAGTCAATGATGCCGCAACGAATGGATTGGGTAGTGCAGCTGCATCAGGCACCATTACGATTGATAACACAGCTCCTACAGCTTCTAATGTGACCATTACATCAGACAATGGAACTAATAATAATCAGGCTGTTACAGGAAACACAGTTACGCTTTCATTCACGGTAGATGATGACTTGACAGGAAACCCTTCTGCTACTTTCAGAAGCGGGGGAGCAGTCATCAATAACTCAGTATCTATTGGAGGGTCAAATCCTAATTATAATGCAAGCTTCGTTGTGGATGCAGCAGATGAAGACGGGAATGTGACCTTTACGCTTGATTTCACTGATGATGCCGGAAATTCAGCTACTCAAGTTACCAGCGTTTCAGGAACAGGTGCAGGCTCGAGTGTGAATGTTGATAATACAATTCCTACACTGACCATCACACGAAATACACCTGGCGCAGGTACGGTTAATGGAACCAATAGTGCCTCAGTTTCATTTGACCTGGCCTTTAGCGAAGTAATGGATGCCGGGTTTGACTTCAATGATATTTCCTTGGACGTTTCAGGTGTAACAGCAGATCCATTAGCTGTCGGGAACCTGGTAGATGATGGAGGTGGAGATTATACCCTGACGGTAAACAATGTAGCAGGAGATGGCACATTGGGTATAACAGTTTCCGGGGCGGGTTCACCTGACCCTGCAGGAAACACCTTAGCCAGTGATGTAACATCTGCTGTATTCACTATTGACAATACCGCCCCAACGGCCACTATTACTCGAAATGCAGTAAGCAACGGGTCATTTACGGGCACCAATGATGCTTCCGTATCTTTTGACATAGCCTTTAGTACACCAATCGATAACAGTACATTTGTTTTAGGAGATGTCACAATAAATAATCCGGGTGGAGTTACCCTGGGAGCAGCTTCACTCACTCCTGATGGAGATGATCAAAATTATACGTTCACTATACCTGTAACTGCGGGAGATGGTGATTTAAGTATTTCAATGGCCGCAGGTTCAGTCAATGATGCCGCAACCAATGGATTGGGTAGTGCAGCTGCATCAGGCACCATTACGATTGATAACACAGCTCCTACAGCTTCTAATGTGACCATTTCATCAAACAATGGAACTAATATTAATCAGGCTGTTACAGGAAATACAGTTACACTTTCATTCACGGTAGATGATGACTTGACAGGAAACCCTTCTGCTACTTTCAGAAGCGGGGGAGCAGTCATCAATAATTCAGTATCTATTGGAGGGTCTAACCCGAATTATAATGCAAGCTTCGTTGTGGATGCAGCAGATGAAGATGGGAATGTGACCTTTACGCTTGATTTCACTGATGATGCCGGCAATTCAGCTACTCAAGTTACCAGCGTTTCAGGAACAGGTGCCGGATCGAGTGTGAATGTTGATAATACAATTCCTACACTGACCATCACACGAAATACACCTGGCGCAGGTACGGTTAATGGAACCAATAGTACCTCAGTTTCATTTGACCTAGCCTTTAGCGAAGTAATGGATGCCGGGTTTGACTTCAATGACATTTCCTTGGACGTTTCAGGTGTAACAGCAGATCCATTAGCTGCCGGGAACCTGGTAGATGATGGAGGTGGAGATTATACCCTGACGGTAAACAATGTAGCAGGGGATGGCACATTGGGCATAACAGTTTCCGGGGCTGGTTCACCTGACCCTGCAGGAAACACCTTAGCCAGTGATGTAACATCTGCTGTATTCACTATTGACAATACCGCCCCAACGGCAACTATTACTCGAAATGCAGTAAGTAGCGGATCATTTGCCGGTACTACAGATGCCTCTATTTCGTTCGATATTTCTTTCAGCACACCAATTGATAACAGCACGTTTGTTTTAGGAGATGTCACAATAAATAACCCGGGTGGAGTTACACTGGGAGCAGCTTCACTCACTCCTGATGGAGATGATCAAAATTATACGTTCACTATACCTGTAACTGCGGGAGATGGTGATTTGAGTATTTCATTGGCCGCAGGATCGGTAGAAGATGATGCTACCAATGGGCTGGGAAGTGCAGCAACTTCAGGAATCATTTCGATAGACAACACTGCTCCAACAGCATCTAATGTGACGCTTTCATCGAACAATGGAACTAACGCGGATCAGGCTAATACAGGCAATACAGTATCGCTTTCATTCACTGTGGATGATGATCTGACTGGAAATCCGACGGTAGCCTTCCGTAGTGGAGGTGTAGCAGTAGCTGGTACTGTGACCATAAGTGGTGTGAACCCTACCTATACGGCCAGCTATGTGGTGGATGCAGGTGACAGGGATGGGAATGTGACGTTCACGCTGGACTTTATAGATGATGCTGGCAATGCTGCAACTCAGGTTACAGCTGTTTCCGGAACAGGAGCAGGTACGAGTGTAAACGTTGACAATACCAATCCTACACTGACCATCACACGAAATGCACCTGGTGCGGGTACGGTTGATGGAACAAATAGCAACTCCGTTTCATTTGACCTTGCTTTTAGCGAAGTAATGGATGCAGGATTTGACTTCAATGATATTTCCTTAGATTTTTCAGGAGTAACAGCAGATCCTTTAGCTGCCGGGAACCTGGTAGATGATGGAGGTGGAGATTACACCCTTACGGTAAATAATATAGTTGGAGATGGTACACTAGGTATCACTGTTTCAGGTGCTGGTTCTCCTGATCTCGCAGGAAATACGCTGGTAAGTGATGTCACTTCTGATGTCTTCACTATTGACAATACAGCTCCAACTGCAACCATTACTCGAAACGCTGTAAGTAGCGGTTCATTTACTGGTACCAATGATGCGTCTGTATCTTTCGATATTTCTTTCAGCACTACGATTGATAACAGCACCTTTGTTGTTGGAGATGTCACAATAAATAACCCGGGTGGAGTTACACTTGGCGCTGCATCTCTCACTCCGGATGGAGATGATCAAAATTACACGTTTACCATACCTGTGACAGGGGGAGATGGTGATTTGAGTATTTCAATGGCCGTCGGATCTATAGCTGATGACGCAACTAATGGGTTAGGTAGTGCGGCCTCTTCAGGAACAATTACGATAGACAACACAGCTCCAACGGCATCCAATGTGACGCTTTCATCGAATAATGGAACTAATACCGATCAGGCTAATACAGGAAACACAGTATCACTTTCATTCACTGTAGATGATGATCTGACAGGAAATCCGACAGTTGCCTTCCGAAGTGGTGGAGTGTCAGTTGCTGGAGGAGTGACCATAACCGGAGCAAATCCTAACTATACTGCCAGCTATGTAGTGGATGCCGGAGACAAAGATGGGAATGTAACATTCACATTAAACTTCACAGACGATGCTGGTAATGCAGCAACACAGGTTACAGCTGTCTCAGGAACAGGTGCAGGCACCAGTGTAAATGTTGATAATACCATCCCAACGCTTACAATAACTCGAAACGCACCTGCCGCTGGTACGGTGGACGGTACCAATAGTAATTCAGTCTCTTTTGATTTGGCCTTTAGCGAGGTTATGGATGCCGGGTTTGACTTCAGTGATATTTCGCTGAATCTTTCAGGAGTAACTGCTGATGTATTGGCTGCCGGCGATCTCGTAGATGATGGAGGTGGAGATTACACGCTAACGGTATCAAACATAATAGGCGATGGCACACTCGGAATTACAGTTTCCGGTGCAGGCTCACCTGATCCTGCAGGAAATACACTGGCGAGCGATGTAACATCAAGCGTATTTACCATAGATAACACGGCTCCAACGCTTCAAAGCGCTACGGCTAACAGCTCTACTTCTATCACAATAACATTAGATGATAATGTTCAAATACTTTCAAATACCCCTGGAGACTTCATTGTTACTGATGCACAGGGTACCACCTTTACGGTAACGGGTGTATCTGATGGAACGGCTGGTGACGCTAGCCTTAATTTAACGGTAAATGATTTTTCAGGCTCAGTAGGGGACTTGACGGTCACCTATGCTTCAAGTACCAGCAATTATGCTGATTTATCTACAAATCAATTAGCAGATGATGCAACAGGATTATTGATTGAGAGAAACCTGAATGTTGCTCCAAGTCTTACAGAGAACTCCACAGGACTAACAGAGGATACAGCTTCAGATGTAGCTATGTACCGCTCAAATACTACTGGTGTTGAAACGTCCACACCTGTGGATATTACGCCAAACATTGCCGGAACGAGTACGATTACGGTTTATAGCGATGCTGGACTGAGCACCATGGTTTATCAGGAGACCAATGTGACTGGATCTGTATCACCAACACTAGCTGACTTCTTCCCGTCTATTGATTTTTCTGATGGAAATGCCGATCATGGAATCTATACTTTCTACATCACTGAAACAGCAACCAACAGTGCAGATAGTGAAGGTCCTTCAGCTAAGTATTCAATCGCTTTGTTAGATGCAGTAAGCCTTAGTCCAGATGCTAATGCATTTAGTGAAGATAATAACACCGGTACAACGCTTACTGTAAATAATCACCCATCCGACCAAACGCTGAGGTTCACTGGAAATGGGTTAACTGATGTTAATTATGGTTCAACAACCTCGAGCTTAAGATTTGTACCAAGTAGTGCCGGTAGTACAAATTCACCACATGATATCAGGCTGGAATTTGAGAATGCAGATGGTGAAACTGCAAATTTCATTGCACAAACCATTGTAGTTAACTCTGCAAATAATGTTTTAAGTTCAGGCCAAACAACCAGCTTTTGTCGAGTAGATGGGATTGAGGTGATTAATGTAAATAGTAATCCTTCAGGTATTGATACTGGAGAAGATACTGATACATCGCAGCAAGATTTTTATGATGTTGAAGCTTATTACATTAAAAATGGTTCCAGATATACTGGAATTACAGGAAGCACTACAGGAATTGCCGGAGCGGGTAATATATCACGCATCATTTTACCATATGATAGAAATGGGGACGATGTGGATGATAGGGATGATGGAACACTTGGTATAACTGCTGGTGATCCAACTTTTGCAGCTAATGGTATATGGAAAATTGATCCATCTGCATTAACCGATGATCTTTTCACTCCATCAACAGAACGGGCTGATATAGATACTATTAGGCTGATTTATTATGTGGTTGATGAAGTTAATACCACGGTATTCCAGCAAATTAGTCAGGTCGATATTTACATCTATCCGGATCCGGTGGTTGAAATTACGAGTTCAAATGATGTGGTGTGTGAGGATGAGGATCCATTTGCGCTAACAGCTACCTTAAATGGTGTTTCTGTTACCGTAGATAGCTATGAAATTAGCCTGGGAGCTAGCTCTGCCACCATCACAGGAAATCTGTTTGATCCGGCCAATCCATTGGGTATGGCTACCGCACCGGATGATCCATCTGGTGATTATGAGATCATTTATACGTCGGACTTGAGTGATGGGGGTAATGGATGTACCGATATGGATACCATCAATATTGAGGTGCTTGCTAAACCGGGAATTAAAGAGCTTGATACCGATATATCGGGTAGAGGTGAATTTGATGCCATTAACAATATTTATACAATTGAGTATTGTGAAGGTGAGACTTTTGACGATTTATCGATCACATTAGATGGTAATGATGAAATTAGATGGTACACGAATTCATTTCTTACTACAGAACTGGATATTGTTGACGGGAACGCTGACGGATCATTGGTGACAGCCACAGATTTCTTTGGTATTTCTGAAGTTCAGGGCGGTGAAGATGAAGACTTCTACTATGTCCTGGTTGATAATTTGGATAAAGGTGGCGTTTGCCAATCTGATGTAATACAGGTAAGGTTTATCGGACATAGCACACCGGATACTCCTGAAGCTGACTTAACATCATCTACCGCTGGAGGGTCGATCAATGCCACGTCAGTAGAATACAATTACTGTGTAAATACAGGTGCAAGCGCGACAATAGAGGATATAATCCTAAATCCACTCCCGGCCACAGGAGAAGCATATTTTACTGTACTTGCGGCTGATACTGTTTTGTTCGCTCAGTTGACCAATACAACCATGCAATTTGATTCATTGTTGTCTGACCTTACAGCTGGGGCTTCTTATGAATTTGAAATCCTGATCGTGGATTACGATAATTCCTTCCCGGCTACCGAACCGGCAGAAGGTACTGAGTTTACCGGGTGTGCAAGTGATACATTAACGGTAGCCATCAACGTATTTGAGATACCTTCAGCTCCTGTTCAATCAGAATTTGCAGATAATCCAAACATGGTCGGAGATGTAATAACCTATTACATGTGTGCAGGAGAAGAACTTCCAGATATCAGTATTAACCCTCCGAACGGAGTAAATGAGTATTTGTACGAATGGTCACTGACGCGTGGCGGAAGTCCATTGACGATTAGCGATAACCAGGGAGATAGACTTCAGGTTGACGATTACAATAATTCCTTCGGTGTTGATGTGATTAATACTCCGGGAACGTATTCCCTTTATACAGCAATTAATTCAAACGTAAGGAACGATGCGGATTTTACAGGTTGTACCTCTGATACCACGCAGGTTTCGTTGATTGTCTATCCTGTTCCGGGTACACCAACAATAGATGCGCCTACCAATACTTCTGTTGGTACGCCTACTGGCGGGTTTGATTACTCATTCAATTATTGTGTGGGTGCTGGTACGGGACTGCCATCGAATACACCTTTTGATGTGACAGTTCCAAGCTCTGCGACAGCCGGAAATGATGAACGCTTGATTTGGTTTACAGCAACGGATGATGGAACTGCCATTGCCAATGCAAACCCTGTGGCCTTCGGAACAAATGTGACAGCTACAAACCTTGGTATGGCAGGTGCTACCAATGAAACCTTTGAGTTTGCAGTGATCCACAACACAGATTTGGTTCCTGGATACGATGAATTTGAAGGCTGCTTTAGTGATACGGTATTTGTTCAGATATTGGTGAGCACAATTCCTGCAACACAGTTTAGAATTGACGGTATCACTGCAGGTGAAACAACAACATTTAGTTTCTTCGATGTTAATGCTTCTATTATCGCTACTGATGGCGTGGTGTTTGAAATTCGTGACGCATCTAATGCACTAGTGGATGGATCAACGCAAAGTGATTTAACACCTGCTGCTTTTTCAATTCCAACTGCCGGTAGATATACAGCTAGTTTGAGTATTACTACTAGTGCAGGATGTGAAGAAACTGAAACGAGGGAATTCCAGGTTCTGGAGAAGATTACCGTAACCGGACTTTATACTCAGGACTTTGAGTCCTCTGATGGTGGATGGTTTGCGGAATTCCAAAGCGACGATGGATTAACAGGCGACCTAAACACTCCGGCCAGACAAAGCAGCTGGGCATGGGGTGCTAAGACCAATGCGAGTGTACCTGAAATTGTGAACTTCTCGGGTGGGGCAGATGGAACATCCTCCGGGTGGCATACAAACTTAACAGGTACATATCAAGGAGGAGAAGAGTCTTATGTTTACTCACCGGCATTTGATATAAGCACCTTAGTGAATCCAGCTTTGTCGATGTATACATTTAGAAGTTTAGACAGCTCTAAGGATGGTGTGGTGATGCAGTATTCTACGGATGATGGAGAAACCTGGAAGAATATTGGAGACTATAATCCGGCTAATACAGTACCGTCAACAGGTAACAACTGGTATACAGAAAATGGCATATCGAGTGCACCTGGTGATTTGACTGTCGGCTGGGATGCTGGCTTAAGTACTGATTTCAATACTGGTGATGTAGGGTGGGCAAACCAATTAGCAAATCCTGATTCTATTGTGTGGAAGGAAAGTGTTCATGCATTGGAGTTTGATGCGACCGATGATTTGACAAATGTTAGGTTCAGATTTGCATTGGGTGCTTCAGGTGCAATAACTGATGTAAAAGAGGGATTAGGCTTTTCGTTTGATGAGTTGACCCTCTTCCAGCTGGATCGAAATGTACTTGTTGAACAGTTTTCAAGCATGCTTTCGGCCACAAGTAGATCTGTAAATAATGCCATTCGTCAGTCGACACCAAATGTTCTGGCTATCAATTACTTTACCGGGATATCTAATAGTGGTGCCAGATTTGATCAGCTAAACAGAAGAAGCAAAGCAGGTCCTGCTGCACGGTCGTCTTATTATGGAATTGATCGGGTACCAAGCTCTGTATTGGATGGGGACCTTTATCCCCAAACTAATAGCCTAAACTGGGATGAAAATGATGTGGAAATTAAGTCGATTCAACCAACTAAGTTCTTGCTACCGCTCGGGACAAACGGTGTGAGAATCGATAATAATGGAGCTGATGATCAGCGTATAGAAGCTTCTATTTCGTTTGTTGCGCAAAATTCAGAACCGGAAAACTTTGATATCACCTTCCACTTCGCAGTTGTTGAAAAAGAGGTACTCATTACGGATATTCTTGCCGATGATCCAAATTTCGATACTGGTGTGTATCAGAACGATGATACTCTCAGGAATGTATTAAGAGTGATGCTGCCGGATGCTGCCGGCTTTAGTCACAAAGGTGTGGTGAATCCCGGGCAAACGTTCGATTATACCATAGAGTGGAATATCACAGATGTATATGCGCCTGATGAACTGAGAGTTATCGCTTTTGTGCAAAACAGAAAAACAAAGCAGATTTTACAAGCCGGATGGGGTGAAGTAAATGGCAAGACACAACTTGCCCTTGGTTTAGATGAGCAATTGGATGATATGGATATATATCCAAACCCGGCTGATCAGGTGGTCACCTTAGATTTTGCAGATCCAATTGTGGAGGAAACCGAGTGGGTGATCTTTGATCAGGCTGGCCGAGAGGTGCTGAAAGGGCAAATAACGAAAGGCACGCGAACATTGACCATTGAAACCAAAGATGTTCCTTCAGGACTATACTTCATCTACCTTTATGCGGAGGAGCGTAAGCGACAGTCCAGACGAGTTCTGATCCTTCATTAATTATAAACCAGCAATAAAAAGCCCCTGTTGATTTCCAGCAGGGGCTTTTTTAATCCTATCAGGATTTTAAATCCTGATAGGGTTGCTTTCTATTATTGATATAGTCGTCCAACCACTTGGGGTGGTGGGACGACTAGCTACACCACAATATTCACGATCTTTTTAGGAACAACAATCACCTTACGAGGGTCTTTCCCGTCCATCCATTTTTGAATCGTTTCATTGGCTAGCGCTCCGGCTTCTACATCTTCTTTACTCGCATCAGCAGGGAAGCTGATTTTCGCTCGCATTTTTCCATTAACAGAAACAGGGTATTCGATGGAATCCTCAACCAGATATTTCTCCTCGAACACTGGATATGCCGCATCAACAACAGAGGTTTCATAGCCAAGTAAGTGCCACAGCTCTTCGGCAATGTGCGGAGCAAAAGGAGATAGGATGATTGTCAACGGCTCCAGAATTGCTCGTTTGTTACACTTTTGAGCTGATAATTCATTCACAGCAATCATAAATGTGCTGACTGAGGTATTTAAAGAAAGCCGCTCAGCATCTTCAGATACCTTTTTGATGGTACTATGAAGCACTTTCAATTCATCTTTCGTTGGAGCATCCTCAGAAACAGCAAACTGATCTGCGTTGTGAAATAGCGACCAGAACTTTCTCAAAAACTTATAGACACCCTCGATACCATTGGTATTCCAGGGTTTGCTCTGCTCGATAGGGCCGAGGAACATTTCATACATTCTGAGTGTATCTGCACCGTATTTTTCAACCAAGTCATCAGGGTTGACTACATTGAATTTGGATTTGGACATTTTTTCTACTTCCCAACCGCAATGGTATTTTCCATCTTCAAGGATGAATTCAGCATCTGAAGTATCCGGGCGTGATTGTTTGAATGCTTCAATATCAAGGATGTCATCTTTTACAATATTGACGTCCACATGTAAGGGAATGCTTTTAAAAGTATAGTCATAACTATAGGATACTCCTTCTTGACTATCCTTGATTACTTTATCAATAACTCTTTGAATTTTCAGATGTTCTTTTTCAGTCAGTATTCCTTTTTCTGCTTTTTGATGATATCCCGCTGATATAAAAATTGGTTTTACAAATTCTGATATCTTTTTAGATTCTTCACTCGTTAGGCTAACATTAAGTCTATAAACAAAATTTGATCGTCCCTGGATCATCCCTTGATTCACCAGTTTCTTTGCATACTCATCTACTTCTATGATGCCCATGTCGTTGAGAAACTTTACCCAAAAGCGGGAGTATAATAAGTGACCTGTAGCGTGCTCGCTTCCGCCAAGATAGAAGTCCACCTCTTTCCAGTAGTTCATGGCTTCTTTACTGCAAAACTCCTTTTCATTGTCAGGATCCATATAGCGGAAGAAGTACCAGCTGCTGCCGGCCCATCCGGGCATGGTTGAAAGTTCATACGGATGACCTTTATAGTTCCAGTCGTCAGCCCGGCCTAATGGTGGATCACCGTCTTCTGTAGGGAGATACTCATTGATCTTGGGCAGATTAAGTGGCAGTTCCTCATCCGGGACAAGCTTTGGAATTCCGTCTTCATAATAGACAGGGATGGGCTCGCCCCAGTACCGCTGACGACCGAAAATGGCATCTCTGAGTTTATAATTCACTTTCCTTACCCCAATTCCCCGCTTTTCCACTTCTTCAATGCCTTTTTCCATTGCCTCTTCAGGCGAAAGACCATCTAGAAAATCGGAGTTGATGATCTTTCCTTCTTTGGTTGGGTCCGCTTCTGTCTCTGTTAGCTTTTGAGCATCATTGATGATCGGGATTGGAAGGTTAAACTTCTTAGCAAAATCAAAATCCCGCTGATCACCGCTCGGAACGGCCATTACTGCACCGGTACCATAGCCAGCTAATACATAGTCAGCTACATAGACTGGAATTTTCTCATTCGTGAATGGATGAATAGCATAACTTCCTGTGAATGAACCAGTCACATTCTTAGCGTCACTCATTCGTTCACGTTCCGATCTGTTCTTTGCAGCTGTCACATAGGCATCTACATCAGCTTTCTGCTCCTGAGTTGTAAGCTCGGCTACCAGCTCACTTTCAGGGGCGACCACCATAAAGCTCACCCCAAAAATGGTGTCAATCCGCGTGGTGAATACCCTGATTTTACTATCAGAATCTGCAACCGGAAAGTCAATCTCTGCACCATATGACTTACCGATCCAGTTCCGTTGCATCTCTTTTATAGGCTCTGGCCAGTCAATCTTATCCAACCCTGACAGTAGCCGGTCAGCATATGCAGTGATGCGCATACTCCATTGAGGCATTTTCTTCTTTACCACCGGGTGGCCTCCACGTTCAGAGAATCCATCCTTTACCTCATCATTGGAAAGCACGGTACCAAGTGCCGGGCACCAGTTTACAGTGGTTTCAGCCTGGTAGGTCAATCTATACTTCAGCAAGAAAAGCTGCTTTTCTTTTTCAGAATAGCTATTCCAATCGTCTGCGGATATTATTGGAGTATCTGCATCACAAGCTGCATTAATGCTTGCATTGCCATTTTTTTCAAGTTGAGCAATCAAAGTATCAATATGCTCAGCCTTGTCTGTTTCATTATTGTACCAACTATTATAGATGAGCTTAAATATCCATTGCGTCCATTTGTAGAAGGAGGGATCGCTGGTTCTGACCTCCCTTGACCAATCATATGAGAAACCAAGTGCTTTAAGCTGCTCCTTGTATCGTGTGATGTTTTCTTCTGTTGTGATGGCGGGATGTTGCCCCGTTTGAATTGCATATTGCTCTGCCGGCAAACCAAAACTATCGAACCCCATGGGGTGTAGGACATTAAACCCATTCAGACGTTTATACCTGGCTACAATGTCTGATGCGATGTATCCCAGGGGATGGCCTACATGCAGTCCAGCTCCCGAAGGGTATGGAAACATATCCATGATATAGTACTTCGGCTTGTCTGATAAGTTGGACACCTCATATACTTTTTCGTCCTTCCAGTACTTCTGCCATTTTTTCTCAATATCCTGGAAATTGTATTCAGCCATCTATCTAATTTTTTTAAGCTCGCAAAGGTAAAAGATGAAAAGAAGAAATGAGCATAAATATTCTAGGCCGAATATATGCCTTGTAGTGCGTGGGACTATATTTATGCGAATTCCATGTGTCCTTTTAAAAATTAACTATACACACATGAAATAGGTTTACAAATCAAGGAAACCATTGGTTATTTGTGCTGTCTTTACCTCAAAACACACTCAATATAAAAGGATGAAATACACACTGATTTTTTTACTCGCAATTTCGATGGCTGGAGCAGCACAGGCGCAGGAAAGTGACACCACCAAAACGGAGAATAAACCTGCAGTTTCGGATACCATTCCAAATTCTGCACAAAAGCAGACATCAAAAGAGGATGACACGCCTAAAATCATTTATTATCAGTCAACGGAAGATAATAGTAGAGATCATAAAAGAAAGCGTAGGCAAGACATCAAAACCTTAAGTGGGTCCATGAGTCATAGTGGTGGGTTTGGGGCTCTCTCATTCCGTTCTACTGAGTTTAGAAATGAGTCGCTGGTGCTTGCAGGACTTAGAGGCGGATGGATCATTAATCGAACACTAGGGATAGGAGTAGAGGGTCATGGAATTATTCCAACGGCGAAATTTGATGATATTGAAGCTGGTAGGGAAGTGAACATTCTGGGCGGATATGGCGGTATGTTTCTTGAGCTGATCTTTTTCTCCAATGAGGTCGTTCATGTAACCTTCCCGGTATCCGGTGGTGCGGGTTGGTTAGGCTACCATCGAACAAGTGAGGATGTAACCATGCCGGGCCCGATAGATCAGGAGGTAGATGGTGATGTGTTTTGGTATTTAGAGCCGGGGGCTGATCTTGAGTTCAATGTTAGCCGCAACTTCAGACTGGCCTTGGGAGCAAGTAAAAGATTTACACAGGATTTGGAGCTTGTTAACACCAAATCAAATGCCTTTGATAAACTCAACTACTTTATCACGCTGAAGGTAGGTGGGTTCTAGGTCAAAACATTGAAAAAGTAAAAAGCCCCTTCCATTGCTGGTTGGGGCTTTTTGATTAGCGATTAGGTATATTTTAACGCTATTTCCGTCGACTTAGTGGAGTTAACTTCTCTTCATAAGTGAGCCTATTCCACCTGGTCTTGTATTCTTCATCAGAGATTGTCGCAGCACGACCCTTAATGCCCGTTTTTACTTTAATGTAAAGGGTAGGTCTGTAATATTTATCGTCTGTGTACTCACTACTATAGAAGTCAATTTCATAGTTCACAGGATTAAGCATTACTACAACCATCCCTTTATTGGTGTCTTCATCGGTTGCCCAAAAGGATATTTCCTTGCGGTTCAAAAGGAAGGGCACGGTTCCGTTAAAGTAGAAACCTGATGGAAGTCTATACATATCTGAAAAATCATTGGCTCCTTTAGCTTCGGTTTCAGCGGCTCCAGGGCTAGTCCACTTAATGCTACCGTCGGAGGTTGTCCAATCTGCTTTACCTTCAACAACAACTGGAGCATCACTTCGAAGAGTTTTAACACCTATCCAATTTTCACTATTGGGAGGGCTTCCTTTTTCTGAAGGAACTGCTGCTCTTAAGTATAGAATTGCTTCTACTATTTCGAAAGTCGCTCCTTCAAGTTCATTATTAATAAGATCACGAATCTTTGGAAAAAATAATAGGGAATGCGTGCTATCATTTTCTACTGAGCTATTCACACTTAAAACCTGACCATATTCATTATTCCCTCGGTCATCGATAGATAGATCAATTGCTTCGTTGTAAGCGTTAAATCCATTTGAGAAGTAAAATTCAAAAACATTATCTGAGTTTCCGTCCAGCCCATCAGAGCCGTCTGATCCATTATCGCCATCGCATACATATGCGGTAGCATCGATCTCAGCGACATCTAAGGTGCCATTATCATTATCATCAATACCTGTTCTTATTCGGATTCCGCCACTTGTACAATCTCCCAGAGCGCCTGAAAATGAAAAGATGTCAATTAAGCTATTGCTACCATTGGAACCATCATTGCCATCCAGACCATCGCAAACGTAAAATGACACGTCTACTTCAGGGTTATCAAGATTGTTATTCATGTTGTCATCTATGCCAATCTCAACAAGAGTGCCGGCATTTGCACAATTTGCTCCGGCAGGCTCAAATGTGGTTCTGACTACACTGTTTTTACCGTTAGTACCATTTGTTCCATCACTTCCATCTGCTCCATTGCATACCGAGTGAGTGGTCAAAACCTGATCGCCTACATCTTCAAGATCGCCATCTCCATTATTATCATAACCAAAAGTTAACTTCGTGCCACCATTGCCGCAGGTTCCAAGATCAGGTTCGGAAGTAACGATGACACTCTTTCCATCAGCACCATTTTCTCCATTGGTGCCATCTTGCCCGTTACAAACGTATAAAGGACTTCCAATTATTTCGCCTGGTTCAAGTGTGCCATTTGCATCACTATCCAACCCTACTTCAATCTTTATTCCTCCACTACTGCAGTTGACTCCTGGTTCTTCAGTCGTTGTTTTAATTAAACCATTTAACCCATCTGTGCCGTTGTTGCCATCTTCACCATCCTGACCATCAGTGCCATCTAACCCATTACATACATAATAGGTATAGTCAATTTCATCACTTTCAAGTGTGCCATCCACTGTTACATCATCCATTCC
This sequence comes from Ekhidna lutea, assembly GCF_900188325.1. Lineage (GTDB taxonomy): Bacteria > Bacteroidota > Bacteroidia > Cytophagales > Cyclobacteriaceae > Ekhidna > Ekhidna lutea. The sequence goes on from NZ_FZPD01000002.1 coordinate 51,505, forward strand.
AACATCTATTCTAAGTCCACCATTTTCACAGCCTCCCTGGCTATCATTAAAGGATGTAACAGTCATTAAGCTACTTACTCCATCGGCTCCATCAATACCATCAGCTCCGTCATTTCCATCGCTTCCGTTGCATACATAGGAAGTCGCGTCAACTTCACTTTCACTCAAAGTATTGTCATTATTTGTGTCTATACCGACCTGAATGAGCAACCCACCATTTGCGCAATTAGCTCCTGATTCCTCAGTAACGACATTTATAAGAGTGGAAAGGCCATCTGATCCATCAGTTCCGTCAGCCCCATCTTCCCCGTTGCAAATGCTATAGGAAGATTGCACTTCATTAGGATCTGCGGAATCAAGCTGTCCATTGTCATTTTGATCAAGACCGACTTCTATTTGAATACCTCCATTCGGGCAGGAGTCATCGCTGGATACTCTGATCAGACTGGTTAATCCATCAGCACCGTCCGTACCATCTGATCCAATCGCACCGTCTTGTCCATTGCAGACGAAAAAGGAGGTTTGTACTTCATTGTCATCTAAGGAGTTATTACCGTTTATGTCGGATCCAACCTCTACAAGGGTACCGCCATTCTCACAGTTATTGCCCGGTGTTTCCGGCGAGGTTCGCGCAACAAGTTGGTTTGCGCTAGAGCCGTCTGAGCCATTAGATCCATCAGATCCATTGCAAATAAAGCTTACCGTGGATATTTCACTGTCATCCAATGTACCGTTTCCATTAGCATCTTGCCCAACAGATATTTTGACTCCTCCGTTGGAGCAATTGTCTCCGGCTTGCTCATCCTGAACATCTACAAGTGCATTAAAGCCATCAATACCATCAACTCCATTAACTGGGTCGGTGGTGGTTTCGCTGCATGAATAAATTAGAAATGTAAAAAGTAAGAAGCTGGTTCTTAATGATTTAAGGGTGAGTTTAATCATTGTTGTAGTGATTGAATTAGAACGATTAGTTTTTAAATGTAATATTATCACGAAAAAATATAATTATTCTTTGAGAAACAAATTTTTTCGACGAACACCCTATTGTACACTATTGAACAATTGATTAGTAGGTATATAAGTTAAGTGTTTGTAAAATAGGTTGTTACAATTTCTGGCACCTTTTCTGTCACATAATCAATCGAAAATTGAAACCTTTGCACCATGCTTACATCATTCAAACTTTTTATACGATCATTTAGGAGGAATAAACTATTCTCTGTCATCAATATCCTGGGATTGACTGTAGGCTTTTTTGCCTCCATATTGATCTATTTGTATGTTCAGAATGAACTCAGTTATGACCAATTTCATGAGAATGGTGAGCAAATTTATCGGGTGAACCAAACATTTATTTGGGGAGAAGACAACCCCAATCAATTTGCAAGTACAGGGCCTGGTGTTGGATATGCGATCTCTGAGGAAATACCTGAAGCAAGGCAAATTGTTAGGATACACACTCCGGAAATGATGCCTGTTCGTTTCAAAGATAAGGACGAGGAAAAATTTTTTAATGATGAGTATGTGTTGGCAGCAGACTCAAACTTCTTTGAGGTGTTTACCTACCCATTGTTAAAAGGAGACAAGTATACGGTCCTGGATAAACCAAACTCAATGGTGCTTACAGAAAAGGTAGCTAAGAGATACTTTGGCAATGAAGATCCGGTTGGTAAGCTTATAGATTTAGCAGGTGGACCTATACGACAAACTTTTGTAGTGACCGGTGTTGTAGCTGACAAAAATCAGAATTCCTATATCGATTTTGATATTTTAATCTCACTAAACAGCATTGATCGAGTGAAAAGGAGTAATTGGAGTTGGATGTGGACGACTTTCGAAACGTTTATTCTTCTAGAAAAAGGCACAGACCCTGATCAAGTTCGAGCTAAGCTCAATCATCTACCTGAAAAACACGCGATTGAAACCCTGGAGGTAATGGGGTATACCTATGAAGAATATATTGCTGCTGGTAAGGAGTGGAATTTGTATCTACAGCCTTTTCAGGATATCCACCTGCATTCATCCAATATTTATAGTCGATTAAGCGAAGTTGGAGATTTTAAAATAGTTGCTGCCTTGATCGGGTCTGCATTTTTTTTGGTTATCCTATCATGTATTAATTTCATAAACCTGAGTACAGCGCAGTTTACAACCAGAGCAAAGGATGTAGCTCTTAGAAAAGTATTAGGTGGGAGTAAGTCAGCATTCATCAAAAGGTTTTTTGGTGAATCGCTTGCCTATTGTTTGATAGCCATTTTTGTGGCACTAGCTGTTTTATTTTACACGATTCCATTTATCAATCAGGCGATGGGAACTGATCTTTCTCTTTCTTTAATGAAAGAACCGGTTCTTATTGTATTTGTATTTGCACTGGTTTTATTGGTTAGTGCGGTCGCTGGATTATATCCTTTTATATTCTTCAATTCCTTTAATCCTACATCAGCTATGAAAGGGGAGATGCGTTCAGGCAAGAGAGGGTTGAGATTGAGAAACGGGATGTTGGTTACGCAATATGTACTTTCCTTTCTTTTAATTATCGGAACTATCACGATATATAAGCAACTCAATCACTTCATGAATGCGGATATGGGTTTCAGCAAGGACAATCTAATGATTGTTGAAAACGCACACTGGTCAGGATCGCAAGAAGAGCTAGCTGATGAGATTGCAAATCTAGATGGTGTTACAGGAACTGCTGTTTGTGATGCAACTCCTATGATTGTATATAATGGTGATCGCTTTATGCCTGACAAGCCTGAGGGTGGATCATTGCCATTGAATTATGTGCTCGGAGATGATGATTACATAAAATTGCTGGAAATTGAAATGGCAGTAGGGCGCAGCTTTGATCCTTCTTTTTCTGATGATGTAAATGGAATTGTTATTAATGAAACAGCTGCACGAACCATTGGCTGGGCTGTGAATGAAGATATCTTAAATCGAAAAATCACCAACTGGAGTGGTACCTATCATATCATTGGAGTGGCAAAAGATTTTAATTTTCTATCGCTACATTCTCCAATAGAACCTTTTGCTATTTTCCACTCAAATTCTAATGCGCAAGGAGAGAGACCTTTAACCCGAATAATGGTTAAATCTCATTCTACCGAAGCTGACTTTAAACAGTTGCTTACATCGATTGAAGAAAAGTGGAATGAGTTTGCTCCTGGAAGACCGTTTGAACACTTGATATTAAGTGATCATTTCGAGCGAACGTATCAAACTGAGGAGCGCTTTGGAAGTGTGCTGTCCTTCTTTGCTTTGCTCACAATTATAATAGCGTCACTTGGATTATTCGGCATAGTTGTGTTTACCATAGAACAAAAGCTTAAAGAAATAGGAGTGCGGAAAGTGCTGGGCGCTTCTATTAGTAGTATAGTAGTACTTTTTTCCAGGAGCTACGTGAAACTGCTAATAGTTGCATTTTGTATAGCTGCTCCGTTTGGCTACTACTTTATGAATATTTGGCTATCTGATTTTGAATACAAGATCAATATGAGCGCAGGAATATTCTTGATGGCACTGGGAATCCTCCTGATAATCTCTTTGGTCATCTGCATTGTTCAGACCGCTAAAGCTTCACTTATGAATCCCTCAGAAGTACTTAAAGATGAATGATTATTGTTCATTCAACACTTTGAGAGCACCTTTAATGTGAGGTTCTGATTGAAATTCAGCTCGGAAGGTATGAATAATGATACCTTCCTTATTCACAACAAAAGTGGCTCTTCCGGGTAGAAGGCCAAGAATAGATGACACCTTAAATGCCTTTTGAGCTTCCTTTTTAGGATCACTCAGCAATTTAAATGGCAACTCTCGTCGATTAGCTACTTTTTTGTGTGACTCAGGGCTGTCCTTGCTTATTCCTATTACCTCGGCACCCGCAGCTTTAAAGTCTTCATAGTTATCGCGAAAACTGCAAGCCTGTTGTGTACAAACGCGAGTATTATCCTTGGGATAAAAGTAAATAACCAAAGGCTGTTTGCCTTTATAATCATGAAATGAAACCATTTTTCCATCCTGATCCTCGAGGGTAAGATCCGGAATTAGTTCACCTTTTTGAAGCATGCTTTCTAAATCTCATAAGTAAAAGTGGAAGTATGGTCAAATCGATAAGTAATGCAATTAAAAGTGAAAGACAAACGAAGAGCCCAAGGTAAAAGGTTGCACCAAAGTTTGAAAAAAGATAAAGAGCAAAGCCTGCAATCATGATAATTGTAGTAATCAACATCGCACTCCCTGCATGCTTAAAAGTGTTTTCCATCCTTAAATGTGGGTCACCCTCTTTATTTTTCAGGTAATAGCTCATCATGTGAATGGTATCATCCACGGCTATCCCAAAAGCAATGGTAAATATGATGGCGGTGGTCATTTTCAATGATATGCCCAGCCAGCCCAATATTCCTGCAATAAGAATAAGTGGGATCAAATTAGGTATCAGACTAATAATCATAAGCTTCCAAGATCTAAAATATAAACCCAAAATCAAGCCAATAATGCCAACGGCAGTGACCAGACCTTTAAGCAAGTTGATGGAAAGCAATTCATGACTTTTGTCAATTAGGAAGGTTGTGCCTGTTATTCGATAGTTGATTAAATCCTTATTAATTGTATCATCCAGATAAGAAAGAAGCTTTTTATTTCTAAGATCTGTCTCATGAGAACCTAACTCAGGAAAGAAACCAATTAGTCTGGCCACTTTTCCATCTTCCGTTACCAGCTTATCCAGGCGCTTAGGATCAATTCTGTTTTTTAGTCGAATGTTTCGTTTGTATTGATTTTGTTGAGTGGGGTATTGAAAGTTTTCATTCAGGCCACCATTTTGCACCATATTAAGGTACTTTATGATTGTGGCTGGCGACTGAACCTTGGCAATCGGGTATTGATTGAGTAAATAATCTTCAATTTTCACAATCTCATCCATTACTTGCTTGTTCCAAATTGTAAGTGACGTATCAGCTACTTCCACACGCACCTCATAGGGTTTAGACCCTCCCAGCTGTTCATCTGCATATTCAAAATCGCGTCTAACCTGCGAATCTTTTGGGAGGTCATCAAGTAAAAAGGAGTTGATTTTCAATTGGCTTATACCGGGTATAAGTATAGCTGCCAATATGATTACACTTATAGATATTTTACCCTTATTGCTGATAAGTATTGGCAGCCAGGAACGAGGGATTTCTATTAAAGATTTCTCTGTGGAATAGGAGGTTACGGATGCTACAAGCAGCCCAAAAGTGAACGTAACTATAAAAGCGAAAAGGATTCCAACAGCAGCGAGTACACCCAGGATTTGCACAGGTTCAGTAGTGATCCAAATCAAACTAAGAAACCCAATAGCGGTAGTTACTGATGTTAGAAGTGTGGGAATCCAGACAATGCTGAGTGCCTGCTTAAGTTTATCCGCTTTTTGATTGGCCTCTGTTTTCTTTAGTGCATTCATTAAATGAACAGCATCAGACATGGAAACAAAGAAGAGAATAGGAGGGAGTAAGGAACTTAGCAGATTGATTTTGACACCAACCATGCCAACCAATCCAAATAGCCAGACGATAGAAAGTAAGCTAATGAGAAATGGAAGTAAAGCAGACTTGAAATTTCTAAAAATCAATAAAAGCAGAGCGAAACTTAAAATAAGAGATCCTATAAGAAACTTACCAAAATCATTCTGAATATATGAGATGAACACTCCCGCAGCACTGAGTTTGCCTACTAATCTGATTTTGGGGATTTCATATATCTGAGCTTTTAAACGTATGGCGTCCAGCAACCGCTCACTTCGCTTTTGATCATTGAAATGTGCATGGTTCAAATAGATACTAAGCGCATCACGATTTGAACTAAAGGCTGCCTTGTAAAATGGATTGCCAAATATCCGAAGGCTATCCTGCTTCATCTGATACTCAGATGGAGAATCCGTATGCATTAGCGGAAAAATTACAAGCCCTGTTGGCGACTTAATTACGTGTTGCAATGAAAGCGGTGAATAGACGTTTTTTACATCCGGAATATTGTTGAGTGATTTTTCAAATTTTGCGGCATTGGCCAGATAGGATTCATTAAATATCCCTCCATCATTTTCGATGATTATATGCAGGTAATCATTGTCGTACCCAAACTGCTCTACATGCTTCTGGTATGCTCTACTATCTGGATGATTATTTGGGAAAAACTTCTCAAATTCGAAATCAAAAGCCAGATATTGGAGGTGCCAGCCCAAAACGGCTGTAATGACAACCAATAAACTGGTCATTATCACCTTTCCCTTTAGGGTTATCAACCGCTCGACATATTTATCTAATCGTGGGTTCAGGGTTTGTTCGTTTAAAAGTTAATTTTGTTACCAAACTACGAACAGAATGCAACAATACCTGAACCTAATGCAACATATCCTGGACAATGGTACCCAAAAGGGTGACAGGACAGGAACTGGGACAAAAAGTGTCTTTGGGTATCAGATGCGTTTTGATCTAAGCGAAGGGTTTCCATGCGTGACAACCAAAAAACTTCACTTGCGATCAATCATACATGAATTGCTTTGGTTTTTACAGGGTGATCAAAACATCAAGTACTTAAAAGAAAACGGTGTAAGGATATGGGATGAATGGGCAGATGAAGAGGGAAATCTCGGTCCTGTTTACGGTGTTCAATGGAGAAGCTGGGAAACACCGGATGGTCGAAAAATTGATCAGATTAAAAACCTGATTCATAACATTAAAACAAATCCAAACAGCAGAAGACACATTGTAAGTGCGTGGAATGTCGCAGATGTTGATAATATGGCCTTGCCGCCATGTCACACACTTTTCCAGTTTTATGTGGCTGATGGAAAGCTGAGCTGTCAGTTGTACCAGCGTAGTGCGGATGTTTTTCTAGGCGTCCCTTTCAATATCGCATCTTATGCTCTGTTTACCATGATGATTGCGCAGGTGTGTGATTTACAGCCTGGAGATTTTGTTCACACGTTTGGGGATGCACACTTGTATTCCAATCATATGGAACAAGCGCATTTACAACTTACCAGGGAACCAAGAGAACTACCAACAATGAAGATTAATCCAGGTGTTAAGGACATTTTCGGATTTAAGTATGAGGATTTTGAGTTGATGAATTATGATCCACACCCACACATAAAGGGTGCGGTCGCAGTGTAACATTTTTGCTCCATAGATAGTCAACTAATCAATTAGTAATTCATGGCAGAAAGCAGCGGAATATTTGATATGATCGGACCTGTTATGATCGGGCCTTCAAGCTCGCATACAGCAGGGGTGGTGCGTATAGGCAGGGTTACAAATAAGATATTGGGAGGTGTACCTGAGCACGCAGATATCATCTTCTATAACTCATTTGCCAGAACCTATGAAGGGCATGGTAGCAATCGTGCTATACTAGCCGGCTTAATGGATTATCGGACAGATGATAAACGAATTAAAAATGCGCTGGATCTAACAGAAGAAGTAGGTCTTACCTATAAGTTTCGTTCAATTGGAAGCGCCTCAACCTTTCATCCAAACTCGGTGCGTGTAACTGCCAGAAAAGGAGATAAATCGGTAGAGGTTTTGGGTGAAAGCAGAGGAGGAGGCGTAATCAGGATAAAAGAAGTAAACGGGTTCGATTCCAACTTCACTGCGAGTCTGCACACGATGATAATAGAAGCAGATGATGTGAAAGGCAGTATCGCATTTTTTGCAGAGGTATTGTCACAGGACGAATGCAACATTGCGACTATGACGGTCTCCCGAAAAGGTAGAAATGATCTTGCTTGTTTGATACTGGAAACCGACTCAGGAATTGACGATATAACCCTACAATATTTAAAGAAAAGGAAATGGGTGCATAAGGTCATCTACATACCGGATATTGATAAATAACATGATGAAAAAACTAGGACTAATCACAACATTGGCAGTCATATGCTCAGTTGCATTTGGTCAGGAAAAGCGCGTGCTTACCCTGCAAGAATGCATCGAAATAGCTGTTGATAACAATCTGAATGTGAAGCGAAGTGAACTTAATCTGCAAACAGCAGAAGTAAATCTAATGCAATCACAGGCGAGCAGGTATCCTTCACTTAACGCGAATGGTAATTATGGCTATAACTGGGGTAGGGGGATTGACCCTACAACTAACCAGTTTATTGATCAAAGAATCAATTTTAACAGTGTTGGTGCCTCCACTAACATTCCAGTCATTCAGGGACTTCAGGTCACCAATAGCATCCGACAGGATAAGCTGAACACACAGGCGTCCAGAAAGGATCTGGAAAAGGCTGAAAATGATATTTCTTTGAATACAGCCAACTTTTATCTGAATGTGATTTTCAATAAGGAATTGCTGGATAATGCTCAATTTCAGTTGGAATCAAGCCAGCAGCAACTTGATCGAACAAAAAAACTGGTTGCTTCAGGCGCATTGCCGCTTTCTAATGAATTACAACTCGAAAGCCAGGTAGCTACCAATGAAGTAAATCTTATAAACGCACAGAACAACCTGGATTTAGCTCTGTTGTCGCTGAAACAGGCACTCTTACTTCCTCCAGGGCAGGAAATAGACGTTATAATTCCTGATATTACGATTGATCAGGCTGAAATAGAAAATAGCAGCATCATCGATCTTTATAATCAGGCACTAGCGAATATGCCGGAGATTCAAAGCGCTAAACTTAGAGTAGAAAGCAGTGAAGTAGGAGTGGAGGTTGCAAAAGGCGGAATGTATCCTTCTCTAAGCGTTTCCGGGCGAATGGACACCCGCTATTCGGATGCATCACAGCAGTTTGTACCAACAACTGACCCTGTAACTGTTCAGGTTCCTACAGATTTGGTTACGGAAAATGGTGATGAGATTTTCTTACAGCAAGAAATCGCAGATGGAAACTTTGAAACCGTATCGATATCTAATCAATATGATAACAATTTCAGCAGAAGTTTGACACTCAATTTGAGCATACCTATATTCAATGGTTTTAATACACGAGGACAAATCCAACGATCAAAGATTGCCTTTCAGCAAGCCAAGATCAATGAAAAAGAACAACAAAATATTTTGTATCAAACGATTGAATCGTCATACAGAAACGCTGTAGCTGCCGCAAAAACCTATTCCGCGTCGCAAAAGCAGGTGGCTTCATTGGAAGAAACTTTCAGGGCAGTAGAAAATCAATACAACAACGGAGCAGCAAACTTTACAGATTATCAGGTCGCTTCCAACAATTTATTTCAGGCAAGAACTGATCTCTCAAGAGCTAAGTACGACTTTGTTTTCAAACAAAAAGTGCTTGAATTCTATCAGGGCAAACCATTAACATTCTAAAAAACGGATCTCCAATTATTTACAAGAAAAATCATGGCTAAGAAGAAAAAATCAAGCAACAAAATTTTATACATACTCGGAGGGGTTGTAGTGGTATTGGTGCTGTTTGCTATTGTTGGCAAGTCACAGGGCTGGGTAGGACAAAAGAAGAAGATTGAGGTCGAAATTGCCAAAGCAGAAAAAAATACTATTATAGAAAAAGTGAGTGCTTCAGGGCAGGTGCAGCCAGTGGTTGAAGTTCAGTTAAGTCCTGAGGTATCTGGAGAGATCATCAAACTTGATGTGGAAGAAGGAGACTCAGTTAGCAAAGGAGACTTTTTACTACGAATCAGACCTGATAATTTCCAATCGGCACTGGATCAAATGGTAGCCGGTTTGAATCAACAAAAAGCTAACCTGGCTCAAGCTAAAGCAGCACGAGCCAGGGCCGCCGCTAATTTCAAGCGTGCAGAGCAGGACTACAACCGACAAAAGAAACTGTATGAAGAAAAAGTGATTTCTGAAGCTGACTTTCAGTTGGCTGAAGCAAATTACGAAATCGCGGAGCAAGACTATGAATCTGCCAAGGAAAGCGTAAATGCCGCAGAATACAGTCTTACCAGCGCAGAAGCGAGAGTTTCTGATGCAAGAGAGAACCTTAGGCTTACTAGTTTAACTGCGCCAATGAGCGGGATTGTTTCTAAGCTCCCTGTTGAACTTGGTGAGACGGTTCTTGGGACGTCTCAGTTTCAGGGTACGGAGGTCATGCGTATCGCTGATCTATCCAAAATGGAAGTAAAAGTGGATGTGAATGAAAATGACATCATCCGTATTTCTGTAGGTGATACTGCAATCATTGATGTCGATTCATATTCATACATGGATAAGACCTTCAAGGGAGTGGTGACGCACATAGCCAATACCGCAAATGATAAAATATCTGCAGATGCTGTTACCGAATTTGAGGTTCGGATTCAAATACTAAATAGCTCATATCAGGATTTAGTGCGAGAGGAAGGGATAAGGTATCCTTTTAGACCCGGGATGACAGCAAGCGTTGATATTATTACAGAAGTGAAAAAAGATATTCTAACTGTACCTCTTGCATCTGTGACCACACGTTCTGATGAGGAAAAAGAAGATGATGGTGACGAGGATTCTGCTGCCGATAAACTGGTAGACGAAGAAGTGAAAGAAGTTGTGTTTGTTGTTTCGGAAGGAAAGGCAGTTAAAACAGAAGTAAAAACGGGTATAAGTGACTTTGATCGAATCGAAATCATATCTGGAGTTGATGAAGGAACAGATGTAGTTTCTGGTCCATTTTTGGCGGTTTCGAAGAGGCTAAAAGATGGAGACGATGTGGAAGAGAAAAAAGATGACAAATCTAAACGAGGAAAAGACTCAGAATAAACTGAACATTTCAGCTTTTCGAGTAAGGGATTTGATCTTTTGTGTTGCTAATAGCTAAGAACAGGCGTATATTAGATTTCTGTTCTATTAACACGGAAAATATGAAAAAAGTACTTTGTCTATTAGCAGCATCTATGATTCTCTTGTCCTGTGGTAAGGATGATGGACCTGTAATTACGCATGAAATGGGAAGTTGGGATTTAGATAGTTTCATCTTGACAAACCTCCCGGCTGAATATTCAAACAATGAAGGTCGGATTTTTCTTGTCAACCAAATTTCTTTTGGCGGCCTGGTTTTTGAATCTTATGAAATTACATTCAACTCTGATTTGACGTATGAGAGAAGTGTAGGAGTGCCAGGGCCTGATATCAAAGACAATGGAACGTGGGAGTTAGATGGTGATGACTTGATCCTAATGTCTGAGGATGCTGATCAGGAGGAAGAGTATAGGGTAGAGCAAAATGAGGATGACCAGCTCTGGTGGAGTATAGAATCTCAATTTTCGCTAGTAAAAGACGCAATAGCCGATACCATTACGCAAGAGTATATTGACACGCTAACAGATGAAGAGTTCTTTGATCTTTTCGATGCAGTAAGTGTAGATCTTGTATACGCATTTGAAAGACAATAATAGATACTAGTGGTGCATACAAGGAGTATATCCTTTTTTTTAACACTGCTCATATCCACAATTACACTTTCTCAGAGGGTTATCAACGGGAAGGTTAATGACGCCAATGGAGAAGCCCTCATAGGAGTAACGGTTTTCAATGAAAATACAGAAAATGGAGCTGTCACTGATATAGATGGCAACTTTTCTATTGCTGCAAATCAATCCGATGTTTTAATTATTCGTATGCTGGGCATGAAAACTCAGCGAATAACTGTTGGACAACAATCATCTATTGATGTTACTTTAGTTGAGGATATTCTTATTACAGATGAAGTTGTCATAACAGGCTTTCAAGAGGTCGACCGCAAGCTTTTCACTGGTGCTTCTGAAAGTTTAAAAATGGATGACATCCGTCCACAGGGAATGGTGGATGCCAGTAGAGTATTGGAAGGTCAGGTAGCTGGCGTCAATGTGGACAATGTATCAGGTACTTTTGGCACCTCAGCCAGGATTCGAATAAGGGGAAATGCATCCATAAATGGAAATAACCAACCACTGTTCGTTGTTGATGGTGTAATACTGGAAGACCTTTCCAATATTGATACCGATGATTTGATTTCTGGTAATGCCAATACCCTGGTAAGCTCCTCCATCGCCAATCTAAATCCCAACGACATTGAAACGTTTCAGGTATTAAAAGATGCCTCGGCAACCGCTATCTATGGAGCACGTGCTGCCAATGGTGTGATCGTCATTACAACTAAAAAAGGAAAGAGCGGAAGATTACGCGTAAACTATAATGGAAACTACTCGGTAAAACTAAGACCAACTTATAATCAGTTTGACTTACTCAATTCGGCAGAAGAGCTATCTGTCTATCGGGAATTGAGCAGGAAAGGAATTGTAGACATCAGCTCGTCGGTACGTGCCAGGAATTACGGAGCGCTTGGTAAGATGTACACGCTTATCGCCAACCACGAATTAAACTGGGGGCCGGGAGGTGGACTTAATGAAACATTCCTCAACCAGTATGAAAATGCCAACACGGATTGGTTTGATGTCTTATTCAGAGATTTTGGATTGCAGCAACAGCATTCGCTGAGCTTCATGGCTGGAAGTGAAAAATCCAACAGTTATTATTCCATAAGCTATCTGCATGATCAGGGTCAAACACTTGCAGATCAGGTTAAGAGATTTACCGGAACCGCCAGAAATACCTACTTTATTTCAGACCAGTTCATATTTGGGTTGAAACTTGGAGCCAGCTACAGGGACCAAACTGCACCCGGGACTAGAAACAGAGAATTAGACCCAATAACAGGTCAGTTTAACCGTGATTTTGACATTAACCCATACAGTTACAGCCTGAACACCGCAAGGTCAATTCGACCATTTGACGAAAATGGGAATCGCGAGTTCTTCAGAAGAAACTTTGCTCCGTTCAATATTCTACACGAGCTGGAAAACAATTTTATTGATATACGAGTACTGGATGTATCCGCTCAAACGGATTTTGAATTTACTCCTCGAGATAATATTTCGCTGAAGGGCGTACTTCAGGTACGATATGCTAATACCGAAAGAGATCATACAATCACCGAAAACTCTAATCAGGCTGAAGCCTTTCGGGCAAATGGAACACAGTTTATCCAACAGTCGAATAACCTGCTGTTTAATGATCCGGATAATCCGGGCCTGAACCCGGTCGTTGTGCTTCCGCAAGGAGGATTTAAATACTTTGATCGTAGCGACTTGCTTAACTTCTTTAGTCGAGTGAGTGGCACCTGGTCCAAAACATATAATGAAGTGCATGAAGTCAATGCCCTGGCTGGACAGGAGCTACGATTGACAAATAGGACAGAGTCATCAGCGACAGGTTTAGGAGTTGTGTATGAAAGTGGTGGAGTAGTGGTAACTGATCCAAACATCATTGAGTTTTTCAATCTTCAAAACATCGATTACTTCAGTCTTGATCAGGAAAAAGACCGATTTATAGGTTGGTTTTTGAATGGAGGTTATGCTTACAACTCTAAATATGTAGCCAATTTCACTTTCAGATATGACGGATCAAATCAGCTTGGAAAAAGTCAGGAAGCCCGCTTCTTACCAACATGGAATGTGAGTGGGGCCTGGAATATGTACAATGAATCGTTCATGGATCAGGTTCCGTTTATTTCTGATGTTCGCATTAGAGGTACTTATGGAATATCAGGAAACCTTCCACCACAAGCAAGCGCAAGGCTTAATCTGCAGTCTGACGTCACTATCCGTCCAACGGACGTAGAACCATACTTGTTCATAGCTGCATTGACGAACGAAGACCTTACGTGGGAAAAGTTAAAAGAATTTAATGTAGGGGTTGATTTTGCTCTGTTTGACCGAAAGATTGATGTGACTTTTGATCATTACATTCGAAATTCCTTTGACCTGATAGGAATAGTTCAAACCAGTGGTATTGGAGGTCAGGGGTTAAAAGTTGGCAACTTCGCAGATATGGAAATCATCGGTTATGAGTTTTCCATAAACACAACCAACTATGAGCGAAATAACTTTACCTGGAGGTCAAATATCAATATGGGCTATAGCAGGGATCGCATTACGAAACTAGACTTTGGTCCCAGGTATGTTGATGCGGTTGGCCAAAATGGAGCTGCCGTTTTAGGTAGACCAAGGAGGTCATTATACTCAGCCAATTTCTCTGGATTAAATGATGAAGGGGTTCCTACATTTATTGATGGAAATGGTGAACAGGTACTACAGTTTGATTTGCAGAGCCGAGAAGGAATAGAAGACGCCCTGGTATTCGAAGGTTCAACTGAGCCTCGTGCTTCAGGTGGGTTTAGTAACATTGTTTCTTATAAAGGCTTCAGCCTCAATGTATTACTATCCTTCAAATGGGGGTATAAGATCAGACTGAATGATGCTTTTTTTGAAACATATACTGATTTTGATGCACTCCCTGGTCAGCTTGTTGACAGATGGGCCGTTCCTGGTGATGAGGAACTCACAAACATTCCAACGATTGTTGATCGAAATGTAGCACAGGCAGACGGTAACATTGTTTTGGCTTATCGCTTATATAATAAAAGCACAGAACGTGTTGCAAGTGGAGATTATATCCGTTTGAAAACGGTGAGATTAAGCTATCAGTTGCCTACTGTAATGATCAATAAAGTAGGATTTGACAATGCAAATATTTCGCTCGAAGCACAAAATCTGGCTTTGATCTATTCAGATAGAGAAAATCTTAGAGGACAGGATCCGGAGTTTTTTAGTACTGGAGGTGTTTCATTGCCTCAACCAAAATTGATCACTTTTTCACTGAACGTTGGTTTTTAGAATGAAGGACCTCAAAACCATATTAAGATTTAAAAAGATAGGGATTGTATTGCTGCTTCTCAGTTCATGCAATGCGTTTTTGGATGAAGATCCTGATAACCGGGTTACGTTGGACAACCTTGATAAAGCTGCCCAATTGCTTACTAATGCATACTCGATTGCGAGTCCAAACTTCACCGATTGGATGACCGACAATGTACAGTTCACTCAAGGAACGAACAAAAGACTCAGCCACCAGCAGATGTACAGCTGGCAGGATGTGACCACTGGGCCAACAGAGCAAGACACACCTAACTTCTACTGGTTTCAGACCTATTCAGCAATTTCACATGCAAACGAAGTATTGGCCATATTAGACGACCTTCCGGTAATGGAAGGCGAGGATCAAGCCAGGAAAGATGCCATAGAAGCAGAGGCACTACTCACTCGAGCCTATGGTCATTTTATGTTAGTAAACATGTTTGGGCAACATTTTGGTGAGTCCGGTGATGGCGTACCATACATTAAAGAGCCTGAAACAACATTCCTGGGTACCTATGAGCGAAAATCTGTTCGCAGGGTTTACGATGATATAGAAGATGACTTGTTGGATGGATTAGAGAAAGTGGATGATAGCTTTTATAGCAATTCTGGTAAGTACCATTTCAACAGAAATGCTGCTTTAGCATTTGCTTCCAGGTTCTACCTCTTCAAAAGAGATTTTGTGCGATGCAAACAATATAGTGATGAGCTATTAGGCTCAAACCCCGGAGCTTTTGTAAGAGACTTGACTTCACAGCAATTCCAGCTGGCTAGTTCTTCTGTCACAGAATATCCCAGACAGTATACTTCACCAGAGCTGGCGGCAAACCTGCTGTTAATAAGAAAAATTTCACTGACTCAACGTCCGGACTTTGCTTATGGACCTGAATCTAATTTTTACAGTGCGCTTTTTGGCACATCTATTTTTGGCGGGTTAACGGATGAAAGGGAAAATCCGGCTTTTGTAAAAGGGTTGAACGCGGTTTTTCCTGCCAGGTATGAGAGTTTGTTTGAAAGAAGTAGCTTGAATTCATCAGTTGGATTTCCATACTACATCCATATGGCTTTTACGGGTGAAGAGGTGTTGCTTAATAGGGCAGAAGCAAATGCATTCTTAGGAAATCTGGATGAATCCATCGCTGACCTGCAGGTGCTTAGTGAAAAAAGGTTCAGTGGCGGCACACCAACCGTTACTCTTCAAGATTTACGAGACTTCTATAATGATACGGATGATGTCAATAACGTACTCTCATACATCATTTTCTTGGAACGTAGAAAAGAGTTCATCATGCAGGGTTTGCGTTGGTTTGATATCAAACGCTATTTTCTCCCGGTCGTTCATGACCTTGAAGATGGCTCCACTATTCTTTTAGAAGGTGATGATTTGAGAAAAGCACTTCAGATTCCAACATCTGCCATTGAAGTGGGAGGTTTAGAACCAAATCCTAGATAGTTATGAGAAAAAGGACAACCTATCAGCATAGGAGCTTAAGTTTTATATTAATGATAGGCTTATTGATAGGGTGCTACCCATCAGAGGAATTAAATGTGCCTGTCAAAGATCCGGAAATCGAACTTGAGTCAGATTTGGACATATATATAGAAGAGAATTTCACTCAAGAGTACGGCATGGCCATCAGGTACAAATTTGTAGACAATTATGTGCAACCTGATCAACGTGTTTCACCGCCAAGGCTTGAGGTGGTACGGCCCATGCTGGATTTTATTGAAGAATATTGGATCAATCCCTACAAAGAGGTAGAGAATGGAGAGCACTTCTTCAGGAATCACGTTCCGGCAGAGATTGTATTTCTGGGTGGCCTTATTTTCAATAACGACGGAACTGTCACGTTGGGAACTGCTGATGCGGGTGCTCAAATTACGTTTACCAATGTAAATGCTATTGATGTGGATGATGAAGACTGGCTGGCATTGCAGCTTCAAACAGTTTATCATGAGTTTGCCCACACCGTTCATCAGCGATACAAACTCCCAAATGCGTTTGAGACGATTGCTCCTGCTGGATATACAGGGCCGGGTTCGTGGTTTGTATTAACTGATGAAGAGGCACTACAACGCGGATTTGTCACGCCATATTCCACAAGTTCGCCCAATGAAGATTTTGCAGAGGTTGTTGCATTGTATCTATATGATCCGGATTTCCATGAAAATTTCATTGAACAGGAAAGTAATTGTGAAACGGATGACTGTGTAAGTAGAAATGAAGGAAAGATGAAGATTGCAGAAAAGTTATCAGCAATTTCTGATCATTATCAAAACGTAACTGGCGTTAGCCTTGAAGGTTTAAGGCAGGCTATTCAAAGTAGGCTATGAAGTCATACAAACATATCGTCAGTCTAATTTTCCTTGTTATTACAATTGCTAGTTGTGTCAACGATGATAAAGCTAACCTGCCATCTGTAGAAGATCGAATTGATGAAGCTGTTGGTGAGTTGAGGGAATCTTTACTCGCTCCTGCCGATGGGTGGAGGCTGGATTATCGCCCAACCAATCAGACGGGGGCATTTCTGATTTTACTTAATTTCAACGATGATGGAACAGTAAGAGTCCAGTCAGATGTTTCCGCAAACAATGGTGAGTTCAGGGATCATGTTATTGCTTATCGAATTGATAGCTCACAGGGCTTAGAACTAATAATGGAGACCTATGGAGTTTTTCATTACCTGTTTGAACTGCAGCGTGCATCATTTGGTGGAGAGTTTGAGTTTGTGTTTGAAGGAGAAGAGGGGGAAAACTTGATTTTCAGTAGCAAAACAGATCCATCATCTGATGTGACAGAGCTACTATTTGTTCCAGCTTCTACTAGCGATGCTTCTCAAATTTCAACAGAAGCTACAAGTACGCTAAGTAAGGGACATTTTCAAACAGAGAACCTGGGTGGAATTGGAAATTTTGGAACATTTAATTTTCACCTTCAGGATCAGGATTATTTACTCTCTGCAATATTTGATTTGGAAACAAGGAACATGAAAATTCTGGGAATAGCAGAAGGAGGTGATATGTCAGCCGTGGTGGCTAATGACAACATAGTAGATATTGGTGCAGAATCGACCTTTAGTTTAAGAAGTGAAAAAGTTGTTCTCGACCAATCAATCACAGCAACGCTAAATGGAAACTCAATTGAGATCAAAGAAATCCCTGTATCGAACGCCTCCATGTTTGTTGATAGTTTTTGTGACGGACAGCAGGATTCAGTGGTTAGGTTCAATGCCTCATCCGGTGATTTAGGCAATTTTGAAGCAAACGGATCACTCTTCCAGGTTGCCAATGGATTCAAACCGTCAGATGATGTCTATTCTATCAACCACGTCTTTTTATATGACGAAAATGACAACTCTATAGCAGATCAAATTGAAGCGGTATTTCCTGATGTAGTAGCTTTTCAATGGTATCACGGGATTGAAATTGCCGACACTTTATTTAATGGGATTGGTTTTGTGACGGTTGACGAATTCAACAATGCGGAGTTTTTTCTACGAGGATATGATTTCACACAAACTGGAAATTTTCTTCAAATCACATTCAATGGAAACGACCTTATCACAGAGGATAATCCATCTCAGGAACAGCTCGACGGATTGTATCAATTAACTGATGAGATATATTCCGGAGGAGAGGTTTATATGCTCGAACTCCTGAACATTAACGGACTCTTTGAATTCTACAATCCCTGCAATAAATACAAGGGATTCCTCTTCTGATATTTCTCGAGAGGAGCAAAAGTTTACAACTTTTATTCGTTTTCGGTGACCGATCATCACATCTGATTTTTCATTTTCATTTCATTGTTTCAAATTGTGAGACTAAATAATTTAAAAATGAAACTCACACACATCTTATCACTATTTATTGCAGCAGCTGTATTTAGCTGCAGTGCACCAGGAAGTATGGAGAAAAAGGAATTTAAGATCGAGTATGAAAAATTTACACTCGATAATGGTCTTGAAGTAGTCTTACATGAAGATCATTCAGATCCTATTGTAGCGGTCGCTACCTTAATGCATGTAGGATCAAATAGAGAAAAGCCCGGAAGAACTGGCTTTGCTCACTTTTTTGAACACATGTCTTTCAATGATTCGGAAAACGTACCACGGGGAGCAAACAGAAAATTAATACCGGAGTGGGGTGGAAGTAGAAACGGTGGAACATGGTCTGATGGAACCATTTACTATGAGGTAGTACCAAAAGATGCCTTTGATAAAATTTTGTGGATCGATTCAGACCGGTTTGGTTACATGATCAACACGGTTACAGATGATGCACTTGAGGCTGAAAAGCAGGTTGTTAAAAATGAAAAACGCCAAAGAGTAGACAATGCTCCTTACGGATATACCGATGAGGTGATTCGTAAGAACCTCTACCCGGAGGGACATCCTTATAGCTGGACAGTGATTGGGTCACTTCCCGACCTTCAGGCGGCCACATTGGACGATGTAAAGGAATTCTATGAACAATATTATGGAGCTGGAAATGCCACGCTTGTAATTGCCGGAGATATTGACCCGGTTGAGACAAAAGAAAAGGTTAAGCAATGGTTTGGTGAAATACGGAAAGGTCCTGAAGTCGAAAAGCCACAGCCAATGCCGGTAACGCTTGAAAGCACAAAATCATTGTACTTTGAAGATGAGTTCGCGAAGCTTCCTGAATTGAGAATGGTGTACCCAACTGTTGAAGATTACAATGAAGACATGTATGCGCTTAATGTGCTTGGTCAGCTACTCAGTGGAAGCAAAAAAGCTCCGCTCTATCAAATCATCGTAGAGGAAAGTAAACTCGCACCAAATGTGAGTACTTACCAATTTTCTAATGAAATGGCCGGGGAGTTTATTTTCAGAGTCAGAGCGAATGCTGGCGTTGATTTGGATAGCGTTAAACTTGCCATAGAGCAGGGACTGGATAGGTTTGAGAATAATGGTATAGACGAGAACGATCTAAAGAGAATTAAGGCAGAACTGGAAACCAACCTTTATCAGGGGGTAAGCACCGTATTAAATAAAGCCTTTCAATTAGTAACCGACAATGAGTTTGGTGGAGATCCAAGCTATATAACTCAAACTGCACTTAAAACCCAGGCGGTTACATCTGATGATGTAATGCGCGTTTACAACAAATACATTAAGGGGCAGAATTTTGTAATGACAAGCTTTGTCCCAGCCGGACAAAGTGAGTTAATGGTTGATGGAGCAAAAGAAGCAGAGGTTTATATAGAAGAAATTGTGGCCAATGTAGAATCTGAAAATGTGACACGGGGTGAAGTTGCTGAATATGAAAAAACAGCTACGGAGTTTGATAGGTCTGAACCGGAATTTGGTGAATTACCGCTTCTGAAGTCTCCGGAAGTGTGGAGCAGCTATTTGGATAATGGCATGCAGGTTTTCGGAATTGAAAACAACGAACTTCCACTGGTTTACTTTGACATTACATTAAAAGGTGGTCATTATCATGATTCAATTGACAAATCAGGAGTTGCTTTTTTGCTCTCAGATTTACTTACAGAGGGGACTCAGACAAAAACGCCTGCCGAATTGGAAGAAGCTATTGGACTTTTAGGTGCTTCCATCAATGTGAATGCAGGTCGTGAGGAGATTACGATTTCGGCATCTTGCCTGGCTAGAAACTTTGAAGAGACATTTGAGCTTGTCAAAGAAATTATTCTGGAGCCTCGATGGGATGAAAAGGAATATGACAGACTGAAACAGTCATTAATTACAAGGCTGAAAGGTAGAGAAGCAAGCCCTACCGCCATTGCTTCTACAGTATTTGATAAACTCATGTATGGAGAAGATCATATTTTGGGATACTCCACCCTGGGGACACTAGAGAGCGTAGAAAACATTTCAATGTCTGATTTGAAATCTTATTATGCAGCAAATTTTTCTCCATCAGTAGCCAGCTTTCATGTTGCGGGAAATGTGAGCCAGGATGAAGTGATGGATCAATTGGATGATTTTAATTGGGCTTCTACTGATGTTCAAATAGCGAGTTATGAAGCTCCTGAAATAGCAAATGCCGGTAATATATATTTCATTGACTTTCCAGGTGCAAAACAGTCTGTTATTTACATTGGCCAATTAGCAATTTCTGGTGTCAATTCGGAGTATAATGAAATGACGTACGCAAATGAAAAATTAGGTGGTGGTTCAAGCGGTGAGCTTTTCCAGACCCTTCGAATCGAAAAGGGATATACATATGGTGCCTATTCATTTGTTAGACAAACCACAGAGAAATCACCATTTGTGGCAACTTCAAGCGTTCGGGCCAACGCCACATTGCCATCGCTAGAGATTATGAAAAGTATGATCGCTAATTATGCTGACAACTTCACTGAAGAAGATGTAGAGGTCACAAAAAATAAGGTTTTAAAAGCTAATACCCGTGCTTTTGAGAGTCTTGGCTCTAAGCTTAACATGCTTCATGAAATAACCAAGTTTGGGAAATCTCCAAAGTATATGGAAAAAGAGCAGGAGGAGCTTACTTCAATGAAGCTAGAAGATTATAAAAAGATGATCAATAAATACATGGATGAAAGCCAGATGATATATCTGATAGTAGGGGATGGAGCTACCCAGCTGGAAGAAGTGAAAAAGTTGGGAATGGGAGATCCTATTTTACTTGATATAAATGGTGATCCTTTGACTCAATAAGTTGACAGCATAGTAAAAGAAAAGCCAGCATTATTGCTGGCTTTTCTTATTTAAACTCTTCAAAAACCTTTATCAGGTTTTCTTCATCATTAAACTTCCCTTTGATTTTGTTTAGGTAATTAGCAAGCTCGGGGTACTTATTTGATTTTAAGATTATGCTCTTTTTGTTGACCTTCAGACCAAGAGGTTTGCTATTTTCTTCCACTTTTTTCACATAGTATTCAACATCCCATTTATACTCATCATTGGTGGCTTTTATTATGCCATTGGATGGTTTACCCCTGTTTACTCTGCAAATATGTTTCTTTAAGAAGATCACTTTATCTGTATCTACCAGCACTTCAAAAAAACCAAAATACCCTTGTCCAAAAGAACTGCCTAAAAATTTTCTGTCATCAATGTAGAAGTACTTAATCTGTCTTTTGTTGTCAACTAGAAATTGTGTGTCATCAATTTTCGCAATTAAATCTTCGGATTCCACATGATATTTTGCTTCGGGTGCCAATAGATTTAATCCATCAACTCGCTCAATTTTCACTTCCTTCCATTCTTCAAATAGGAAAGGAGTTCCGTCGATATTTTTTTCATTTGGATTAAGGTTATAAGTGATGGTCATAGGAACACCCTGAATCTCATCCATCCGCACATAATTTCTTTGTGAGAAGCCAGAATTTATGAAGATGAGAAAGGTTAAAACGGTAAGCGCAAAAAGGTGTTTTTTATTATTCATAATAGGATATTTTGACAGCAATTCTAAGTTAGTGATTTATTAAGTAAACATCCAATCAATCCATTTCCATTACTCTTTCCACTGCATCTGTGATTTCCTGCATTTTGGTTTTGGTGTATCTACCGGAAGTTGCGTAAACAATCTTGCCCTCTGGATCTAATACATAGAAATAGGGCAAATCCTTTCCGTCAAAATTCAGTGCTTCTTTGTATTCCTTTAATGTGCCCTTATAAAACAAGACGTTAGGCTGTAATCGTTGATCTATTGTCTTTTTTAGCTTATTCATGACCTTCTTATATGCAGGTCGTTTAGCACCGGTAAACATAGGGACAAAGTAGGTGTGAACATCAAATGAGAAGTCGAAAGGACCAGGGTTTGGATTCTTATAAATAAACTGATTATAAACAGGCTCAAACCAGCCTTTCAAATAATCTTCAGCTTTCTTTGAGTACGCCAGACCGATTAGGCTGTATTTTCCTGAAATATCGGATGGGATATCGACAAATTCATTTGTTAAAGATTCTGCCTCCATCGTTGGAAATGAATTTCCTACTTGTGCAAAACTCAAACTTGATGTGAAAACAGTGAGGGTTATAAGTGTTAAAATCTTTTTCATGGGGTTACTTTTTAGTGAAATTACTACACTTAACTCTAACGGGAGAAACAGAATTCTATTAGATTTTACCTAATTTCATCCTTACATATTTTAACCTAAACAACCACACATGCGTCAAATCAGCTACTCACTACTTTTTGTTCTATTTGTTTTTAGTTCCTATGGGCAAGCACACCGAGATGCTTATCGACAGGGATTACAGGCTATTAAGTTTGAAAGCTACGAGACAGCAATTGAAAAATTTCAGGAAGCCGTTAAAATCAACCCACAATATGCGGATGCATGGTATTACCTGGGCAAAACGTATGACCACCTTAATAGATATGAGGAGACAATTATGGCGTTCAGAAATCTCGAGAGTGTTGATTCTGACTATAATATCTCCATCTATTATGATATTGCCAAGAGCTATATCGAGTTGGAAAACTTAAGAAGTGCCCGTATTTATATAAAAAGATACCTTGAGAAGGCTTCTAAGGGACCTAAATCTCAGAAACTTATTCACCTGGCGATGAATCGACTGAATTACATTGATATCAGTCAGGAGTTGAGAGAGATGCCACCCAATACATCAGAGCCGGAACCCATTGCATCTGTGAATAGTGTCTCAGGAGATTATATGCCTTCTGTAAACCCAACAGGAACAAGGCTATACTTCACTAGTGTGAGACAGGGAGGATTTGATTTTAAAGATGAGAATAGCGCAGAGCTGGATTTTGGAGAAGATATCTACTTTTCAAAATTGATTGGAGAAGAGTGGAGTACACCTGAGCTATTGCCAAAACCAATCAATTCCATGTCCAATGATTTTGGTTCAGCATTTACAGGAGATGGTCAGAATATGGTTTTTGTTCGTTGCGATGAAGATGGCGCGATCGGGAGCTGTGACTTGTATATAACTCAACTGAATGGAAGCACATGGAGTGTTCCGGTGAATATGGGAAACGTCGTTAATGATAAAGACTGGGATAGTCAGCCTACGATTAACTCTGATGGAAATAGGATCATTTTTACTTCACGAAGATCTGGCGGCTATGGTGGCTCTGATCTTTACATGGTAGAAAAAAATCATCTTGGTCTCTGGGGTGTTGCTCAAAATCTGGGAAGTATTGTAAACACACCATTGACTGAAAATAGTCCGTTTCTGGCTGCAGATGGTAAAACACTATACTTCTCATCAACCGGGCATCCAGGCATGGGTGGAGCGGATGTTTTCTATACCGTTTTTGAAAATGGTAAATGGTCTACTCCCAAAAATTTAGGAAAGCCAATCAATTCCAAAGGAAACGATACCAACTTTAGTATTTCTGCTGCGGGTAATGCCTACCTGGCATCATCAAGACTTGATGAGAATAACTTTGATATTTTCAAAGCAGAATTACCGGATGAATTGAAGCCAAAGCCAACTATTATTGTTCAGGGTATAGTTTCCAATTCAGAAGACAAAAAGCCGTTGAGTGCTTTGGTTTTGATTGAAGACCTGAATTCAGGAGAACTAATAGCAACAAACAAAAGCAATACAGAAACAGGAGAATACCTTGTAGTTCTTCCGGCAGGTAGAGACTATAGTGTTTCAGCAAATGCCGAAGGTTTCTTTTTCTACTCACAGAGCTTTGAGCTACCAAAGGATACAGCCTATGTAGAAATCACGAATGATATTGCACTTGAACCTATTCGTAAGGGAACCAAGGTGGTACTCAATAATATCTTCTTTGAGGTAGGAAAAGCAGAGCTAAAGCCCATTAGTTACGTTGAGCTAAATAAGGCGGTTACATTGATGAAGAACAACAAATCCATGAAGATAGAAGTAGGGGGACATACAGATAATGTGGGAGCAGATGCCAACAATCTGAGCTTATCCCAAAAAAGAGCTCAGTCAGTGGTAGAGTATATGGTGCTCGCAGGAATAGAGCGTGAGCGTTTGATTGCGAAAGGGTACGGAGAAACCGTGCCAATCGCTGATAACAGTACCAAGGAGGGCAGAGCGAAGAACCGTCGGACAGAGTTTGTGATTGTAGAATTTTAATCAGCAAACGGAAACCTAACCTCATGGGCATTGATTTCAATGAAATCATGCTTTTCAAGAAGAGGAGTTAAATCTGGAATCACTTCTTCCATGCGTGTGAGGAGTGATTCTTTTTGCTCCAGTCCATAAACAAATATCAGCTTTTCAGGAATCTTCCTACTTACGAATGATTTCACAAAATCATCGTCTTTGGTGACAATAATGTATCCTTTATGGATGGTCAGGCTCCTGAGCTGATCATCTTTGACACGTTGCTTTTTGTTGGATTTCATTTCATTGATGTGGTATGCATGCAATCCATGCGATCGGAAAATCACTGCTACCTGCGGAGAAATATTTTCGTCAATAATAAATTTCACTTTCAAAAAACACTTTGTCAAAGATGAAGTTACCTAACTAATCCAAATTAAACTTGTCAAGAATATGGCCTTATTAGGCAATCTCATAAAGACTGGAATAGAGCTAAATCAGAAACTAAGTTTTGATCTCAAATCAAGTGCTAAACAGCAGGAGGATCAGCTGATCTCCTTACTAAATAAGGCCAAAAGCACAGCTTTTGGCAAGTATTACGACTTCAACACTATTCTCAAATCACCGGATCCCATCAAGGAGTATCAATACAAGGTTCCCATTCATAATTACAATCAAATCCATGAGAGGTGGTGGCATCAACAGCAATCAGTGGAAGATATTACCTGGCCTGGAAAGCCACCATTCTTTGCATTGAGTAGCGGAACAACGGGTAAGTCCAGCAAACGAATCCCCATAACGGATGATTTTCTTCAGAGTATGCGAGAGGTAGGATCGTCTATGATTAGATCACTTCCTAATTATGACTTTCCTGAAACACTTTTTGAAAGTGAAATGCTGATGCTCAGTAGTAGTGCCAATCTAAGTAAGAATGAGCAAGGGCATTTGGAAGGGGAGATAAGTGGAATTAACGTAAGTAACTTTCCGGGGTGGTACGATTTTTTTTATCGTCCCGGTAAGGAAATAGCAAGCATTTCCAATTGGGATGATCGAGTGAAAAGGATCGTAGAGGAAGCTCCGGGTTGGAATATTGGAGCCATTGCCGGAATTCCTTCCTGGGTACTCTTGATGCTTCAGGAGGTTATCAAAGTCCACAACCTTGAAACAATCCATGACATCTGGCCTAATCTCACAGTATATGCCAGCGGTGGGGTAGCTTTTGAAACCTACCGAAAAGATTTTGAGAAAATTTGTAAAAAGCCGCTGACCATAATGGACACTTATTTGGCATCTGAAGGCTTCTTCTCTTATAGCACAGATCCAAAATCGATGAACATGAGACTCGCGCTTTCTCATGGCTATTTTTACGAGTTTATCCCATTTGATGAGCGGGGAGTTGATGATTTTGGACAGGTGATCGATAATCCAATGACCCTAACAATTGATGAGGTAGAAATGGATCAGGATTATGTATTGATCATTAGCACATGTGCCGGGGCATGGAGGTATATGATTGGTGATACGATCAAATTTACAAGTCTTGATCCTCCTGAAATTAAAATAAGCGGCCGGACAAAGTTTTTCTTGAATGTAGTGGGATCACAGTTATCTGAAGAAAAAATGGATGAGGCTATTCTTGCAGTTTCTGATGCGATGGGAATTACCGTAAATGAATACAGTGTTTCTGCTATAAAGGATGAAAAAGGAGCATATGTTCATCAATGGATTGTGGTCTCTGAAAATGAAATTGACGAAAAATCGTTTGCTGAGCAATTAGATGAAGCACTGAAAGATGCTAACAAAAATTACAATGTTGCTAGAAATAAGGCTTTAAAAGAAATCAGGGTAAGGGCTATAGGTAAAGATCTGTACCACGAATTTTTAGAGGCGAATAAGAAAAAAGGAGGTCAGATTAAAACACCTAAAGTGATGGGAGAAGATAGAATGAAGGAATTTCTTGACTATACCTCATGAGCAACCGGTTGTAGTGGCGACTTATCACTTGCGCACATTTCCACCTCTTCAATAGACATGTAGTATTTCCTCATCTGATTTTTATAGCCATCATCGATGAGGTCATGATCAAAAACAAATCGTTTCGTCGCAAGAATTTCTTTATGAAATCCAGCTTCGATTGCAATTTCATCTGCTCTATGTTCGACCATCTTTCTAAATCTGTCTGAAACCAGATACTTAATCCCGTACCTGATCATACCTAAGGTACTGTGCGGTGCATAGTCAACTACATGGCCCAGCTCATGCGCAAACCATCCTTTCAATACTGCTTCCGGCAATTCGGATACTTTGATGGATTCACTATCCCTTACATACCTGGCAAG
Organism: Ekhidna lutea; assembly: GCF_900188325.1. Taxonomy (GTDB): domain Bacteria; phylum Bacteroidota; class Bacteroidia; order Cytophagales; family Cyclobacteriaceae; genus Ekhidna; species Ekhidna lutea. The sequence goes on from NZ_FZPD01000002.1 coordinate 78,529, forward strand.
CTTAATTTTGTATCGATCAGGACCTCCAAATAGCTTGGTGAGATTGATTACAGGTTGAGCCTGCATAGTGGTCCCCTTTACTTTTCGCTGCTTTAAAATAAGTTTATAGCCGTCTAAGCTATCGTATTGATTTAGCACATTTAGAAAGGTTTTTCTTATATGCTCATGTTCTACGTTTTGGAAAACTACTGTTGCCATGTTGGGTCAACAAGCAAATGGCAAATGAGTTTCGAAAAATTAAAAATCTTCCTTGAGTACGGTATAGACCTGATCTACCGGTAGGCCAACAACATTATAAAATGAGCCTTTGATCCATTCTACTCCAATCTTGCCAATCCAATCCTGAATACCGTAACTACCGGCCTTATCCAATGGAGGCTCAGCTTCTATGAAGTAGTCAATTTCCCCTTCGGTGAGCTCTCTAAACATCACTTCAGTGAGGTTGGAGAAAGAAACCTGCTTTTCACCTTTGCTGATACAAACCCCGGACATCACCTGATGGATTTTCCCTGATAGTATCTGAAGAATCTTTTTTGCCTCTTCTTTGCTTTTTGGCTTACCCAGAATTTTGTCAGTAAAAATCACTACTGTATCTGCAGTAATAATGGTGCTATCATCTCCGAATGCTTCTCTATGCGCTTTGTTTTTCTCAATAGCCAGATATTCGGCTACTTTATCGGAAGCCAGGTCCTCAGGAAAGGTTTCTTCGAAAGGGATCGTTTTCACTTCAAATTGTAACCCAATCTCTTCTAAGAGTTGCTTTCGTCTAGGGGAGTTAGAGGCCAGAATTAGGTTATTGAAATGCTTCATCAAAAAAGGAGTTGAATTCGTTTTCTTCAATAGACCCAAAGAGGAAGCCACATATAACCTTTGGGTAAAAGTATGTGCTCTTTTGAGGTAAAGTATAGCCGCTGTAACATACCTCTTTCACGGTCTCAATGGAGATGTCCTTGGTGATAATCGCACATTGTGATTCTCTTTTAGTTACAGAGGTAAGGCACTTGGTGAAGTTTCGCTCGAACGTTAGATTTTTACTTCCACGCTGATCTTTTCCTTTGATACCCAGGCATTTTTCAAAGATGAAATAATGCATCACGGTAAGATCAAGTTCCTTTATTGTGCGTGGAAATTCCCATTCAATAGTGTCGATTAATTCGGGCTTTAGACGAATTTTATAAGCTTCATCACCAATTAATAATCCAAATGCCCATTGTTTACCCAGAATTACTTCATTTACGTCAGTAGCTTCTTCAATGGGTTTAATAAAGAAGTATTTATCAATCTTTTGGAGTAAGTCTTCCTTAGAGAAGCCTTCAATGCCCTGAATAACCCGATGTGTGGGCAAAATTCGCAAGTCATCTGACTCAGTATTGGTAAAATACATCAAATGATAATTGTAGCCCTCTTTCCCTGTATGTTCAGGGTTTTTTGCCTGCGCTTTTTGGTACAACAGTGAGCCTTCATATCGATGATGACCATCAGCCAAAATGATTTGTTTATCCTCGATGATTTCCATGATACGCTTAATGATTTTCGCATCATGAATCACACTAAAAACATCTCTTACCCCTTGATAATCCTCAGTTTCATACAGTGGATCCAGCATTGCTTCATCAAGGTATCTCTCAATCTCATGGGTTGGGTCAGTATACAGCCCATGTGTCGGGCTGACGTTTAGTTGGGTTTTGTCCAGGATTTCCATTCGGTCATTCACTGAAAAAGGCATGGTATTTTCGTGTCTTAAAAGCACTTTCTCATGCCAATCATATACTCGTAAATTGGCTATAAACCCCTTTCGGATGCGTTCCTTGTCCGAACCAGGAAGAGTAAAGTATTGATAGTAGACGTAAATAGCAGGAAGGTCGTCCTGCTGAATAATTCCATCACTTTTCCACTGTTTGAGTCTTTCTGCAGCTCCATCGGCAGAATCTTCTCCACGAGGTACAGATAGATGAATGCTGTTGAGTTCTTCTTCATACAGGGCTTCCCTTTGACTTTCCGAAACAACATCAAAAAGGGGAGAAACTAACTTATCTATATCCTTAATTAAGTCAGCATTGTATCTCCAGGCCCTAAGGGGTTTTATTTCTGCCATTCAGTTCTTTTTTAGCAATGTTGATCAGGATTTCAACATTCGCTCTTTCCATTTACTTTTAGTCTGACGGTTAGATTGTGGTATCGCCTTCTTCGCTGATTTATAGGCGATTTCATTAGCTACAAGTGCAGCAACCTCAGCAACCTCCGATGTAGGCTGTTTTTTCAAGATTTCAGGGTCATAATGAGATTCCACAAACTTGGTGGTAAATGAACCATCCACAAATTCTTTATGACCAAGCACAAAATCACAAAACGGGAGAGTAGTTTTTACACCAGTAATTTGATATTCAGCTATGGCTCGTCTCATCCGATCGATTGCTTCAGTCCGATCTTTGCCATACGTAATTAGTTTGGCTATCATAGGATCGTAGTAGATTGAAACATCCTGACCCTGCTCATAGCCATCATCTACTCGAATACCAGCTCCCTGTGGCCGAATGTATGTTTTTAGCTTACCAGTATCAGGCAGGAAGTTATTCTCCGGATCTTCCGCATAGACACGTACTTCCAAACTGTGTCCATTGATTGAAAGGTCTTCCTGCTTGAAGCTAAGTTCCTTACCATTTGCGATTGCAATCTGCTCCTTCACCAGGTCAATTCCTGTTATAAGCTCTGTGACAGGGTGCTCTACCTGCAAACGAGTGTTCATCTCCAAAAAGTAGAAGTCCATGTTTTCATCAGCAATAAACTCTACTGTTCCAGCCCCAAAATAGCTACATGATTTAGCAACATTTACAGCTGCTTCACCAATTTGCTTCCTCCGCTCTTCAGTCAGTAGGGCAGAGGGCGCTTCTTCTATTACTTTCTGATGTCTTCGTTGAATACTGCACTCACGCTCGAAAAGGTGAATAATGTTACCATGCTGATCCCCAAGGATTTGTACTTCAATATGCTTAGGCGAGGAAATGAATTTCTCAATGAATACTTCATCGTTACCAAATGAGTTTCGTGCTTCACTCATAGCCCGATCCATTTGTTCTTCAAAATCTTTGGGATCATTCACAATCCGCATCCCTTTTCCACCTCCTCCGGCACTTGCTTTGATCATGACAGGATAGCCAATGTCATTGGCCACCTTTTTCGCCTTAGGCACATCATTAATCGGTTCATCCATCCCAGGGACCAATGGAACATTGAATTTCTGTACCGTCTGCTTAGATGTAAGCTTGTCACCCATGATTCGGATGGCTTCTGGAGAAGGACCGATAAATATGAGCCCTTCTTTCTCTACTCTTTCTGCGAATGAGGCATTTTCGGACAAAAATCCATAGCCTGGATGAATAGCATCAGCTCCTGTTTGCTTACAGGCATCAATGATTTTGTCTTGAACTAAATAAGATTCAGATGCAGCAGCCGGACCAATATTCACAGCTTCGTCTGCATATGAAGCATGTGGAAGCAGTTTATCTGCATCACTGTAGACAGCTACCGTCTTGATTCCCAGCTCTTTGGCTGATCTCATGACTCGAATGGCGATTTCGCCTCTGTTGGCGACTAATATTTTCTTTATAGACATAATTTCAATCGTTAGCGCAAGTTTATTGAAAAGGCGACACTCATTATATGCACATTCCTACTAAATTTGCAACTTGTTTGAAAAAAGGAGAACACAAGTAAATGGATTTATTTGAGAAATTACTCAGTGACAAGGGAGCGTTAGGCCAGTATTCGTATTTGGATCAGGATGTAAACTATTACTTCTTTCCAAAACTAGAAGGTGAAATACAGCCTAGAATGAAATTCAAGGGGAAAGAGGTTCTGGCCTGGAGTTTAAACAACTACCTGGGACTAGCCAATCACCCTGAAGTACGAAAAGCTGACACTGAAGCCACTGAGAAGTGGGGACTGGGCTATCCGATGGGTGCCCGAATGATGACTGGAAATTCTGATTATCATGACCAATTGGAGCAGGAGCTTGCGGATCACGTAAGCAAACCTACCGGGATGTTACTAAACTACGGTTACCAGGGTATTATGTCCGTAATCGATGCTTTAGTAGACAGAAAAGATGTTGTTGTTTATGATGCTGAGTGCCACGCATGTATCATTGATGCGTTGAGAATGCACATTGGGAAACGATACGTTTTTCCTCACAATGACATTGAAAGTTGCGAAACGCAGCTAAAAAGAGCTACTAAACTTGCTAACGAGCAAGGTGGTGGTGTGCTCTTGATTACTGAAGGAGTCTTTGGTATGAGTGGAAACACCGGAAAACTTGATGAGATTGTCAAACTAAAAGAAAACTATGAGTTTAAGCTTTTGGTGGATGACGCACATGGTTTCGGTACGATGGGTGAAACTGGAGCAGGAACTGGTGAGCATCTTGGATGCCAGGACGGAATAGATATCTATTTCTCCACGTTTGCTAAGTCTATGGCCAGCATCGGTGCTTTCATAGCAGGACCTACAGACATCATTAATCACTTAAGATATAAAGTAAGATCTCAGATTTATGCTAAGTCACTTCCAATGCCATTGGTAGTGGGAGGATTGAAGCGATTGGAAATGCTAAGAACCATGCCGGAGCTGAGAGAAAAGCTTTGGACGATCGTAAATGCAATCCAAAATGGGTTCAAAGAGCGTGGATTTAACATTGGATCAACAAATTCTCCGGTAACACCTGTAGTGCTCAAAGGAGACGTTATGGAAGGCTGCAATATGGTAGTAGACCTTAGAGAAAACTATCACATTTTCTGTTCAATGGTTGTTTATCCTGTAGTACCTAAAGGTACTGTTATTCTGAGGATTATACCTACAGCCATGCACACCATGGATGACGTTAAACAGACCCTGGATGCATTTGATGAAATCAAGGAAAAGTTGGATAGTGGGGTCTACAAAGAAGCAGGTGTGGAAGGAGCATTGGTAGCGAAATCTTAAAATTAACCCTGAGAAAGCTGGATATTAACGATTTTGGGCTATATTGCCTCAACTTTAAAATTTATCGATAACCTTAATTACCTTATAACATGAAAAGATTTGAACAACTAAAGTCAATGGTTGAATCTCTAGAAGCAGATTTCGAAAAGTTCTACGATAAAAACAACAATGCCGCTGGTACGAGAGTTAGAAAAGGTATGCAAGATATGAAGAACCTTGCTCAAGAAATCAGACTAGAAGTTCAAGACATTAAGAACAAAGGATAATCGATTTTTGATCGAACCGATAAAGAAATTAGGGAGCCATTTGGCTCCCTTTTTTTATGCGTTAGGTTTTGTTTGTTTAGCGATATAATACATAGATCCGTGATGATGGTTTTTGTTCATTTCCCACCCATTTACTTTTAGTTTTTAATCAGGGTAATCGAGTAAAACTTGAACAGGACAATATAAAGACTTACGCTTCTGTGACGGGTAATTTTGATTCAAACGAGAATGGCTTTGAAAAGCTAACACTTGAACTAGATGTTCCTGAAGATGGCTACATTTATGCATATATTGTAAATGAAAGCGATAAAGTCATTCACTGGGATGATTTCACATTTTCAGTCATGGGAACCAGAGCCATTAGAAAAACAGATTACTATCCCTTTGGCGCTGTAGCGAAAGTGTGGAACAACCCCGATCAGACCCAACAAGAGACTTACAGGTTTGGATATCAGGGAGCTTACTCCGAAGCTGACTCTACGACTGGTTGGAATGCGTTTGAGTTGAGGATGTATGACCCGCTGATTGGGAGGTGGCTGCAGGTGGATCCGATGAGGCAGCATTCTAGTCCATATTTAGCTATGGGAAATAATCCTATGAAAAGAGTTGATCCAGATGGAGGAATGGATGGAGGTTGTTGTAAGCCATTGAAGACAGTAATTGCGCCTTTTGATCGTACTGTAGCTAATGCAGAATCAGGTTGGGTATGGGAGCTTGGTGATGATCAAAGTCAATTTTATATTGATGGTGAAGGAATGTATGGTGGGTATTTGTGGAACTATGATGACTATTTCTCACAAAATAACACGAGTGGTATGGTGGATCAAAAGGGAGGTATCGTGTTTCTAACAGATGGAGATTTAGGTGGAAGTGGAATTGGGGCTGTGGCAAATTTCGCAAGCTCAGTTGTTGATATTTCTACTGGAGGGTTGCCTGGGAGAACTCCTGGAAATGGATTAAAAGGGTTTATGGAACACCTAAGTGATTTAGTTAATGCAGCGAACTTATTGGGCGATGGACCTGGTCAACTTAAAGACGAGGTGATTTTAACACTAAATGCTCCACCAATGCCAGAAAGAAAGGAATGGATAAGCACTGATACAATACCTGGTCCGGAACATTTAAATCTGGCAGATGGTAACTTTTATAAAGTTGATACAATTAAAGAGAATTATTCAAATGGTAGCCAGAATATTTATATACGCAACTTACAGTATGGTATTCATTATCATAAAAAATAGTTTATGAGAACAATTCAAATTATTTTAATTATTAGCTTATTTTTTGGATGCAGCAATTCTAAAGATGAAAATATTCATAATGAAATCGTCGAGAAAGTAAGCTCTGACCTATTTCGTTATAGACTTGATTCTCTTAAAAAATACTCAAGCGAAGAATTCATCTTAGAAAAAGAGGGCAGAGTATACAATTACAATGATGGATTTTATACGATAGAAGAAGGTCTCTCCAATTATAAAAAGATGGAGACTCAATTTGATTCAATACAGTACGTAGATGATGGGGTTGGAGGAAGCATAAAGGTCATGTATACTTTATCTAATTGGATTATGGAATGTTTCGGCAATCAGAAACTGTTAAGAATCGACACTTATTATTTATTGGATAAAGAAATAGTCAAAATAGAACAATCAGTTTTAAATAGAGAAATTGTTGATTCTGTGTCTATCTCAAATCAAAGAAATTTTTTTAGTTGGGCACAGTCAAAAGGCTTAGATGATCTTTACTTGGATGATGGGACTTTAGATCAAGACAATTTCTTTTCCTACTTAAGAAAATATTGTGATCAAAAGAATGAGGAGTCTGCTTTTATTGATTAGCTCCCCCTAACTAAGCGTAGTTTATAAAAATAAGAACACTAAGCATAGCTTGTAGCTATGCTTTTTTTATTTTGTTGCTTCCAACTAAGCGTAGTAGCACCCCCTCAGAGTCACCCCAACTAAGCGTAGTTTATAAAAACAAGAACACTAAGCATAGCTTGTAGCTATGCTTTTTTTATTTTGTTGCTTTCATAGCAACATAAAACATTGTAAACATAACAATACCAGAGCCATGTCTGACAGCTATCAAATCAAAGATCAGGAAGGTACGTATTTTCTAACCTGTCAGGTGGTTGGGTGGGTAGACGTATTTAGTCGTCAAGTTTATCGGGACATAATCATTGACAGTTTGAAGTATTGCATTAAAGAGAAAGAGTTGATTGTATATGCCTATGTGATAATGACTAATCATGTGCATTTAATAGTACGATCAAATTCGGGAAGACTTTCAGATACAATTCGAGATTTTAAGCGATTCACATCAAATCAAATAATGAAGAGCATAGATGAAAATGGAGCAGAGAGCAGAAAGGATTGGATGAATATTGTTTTTGAGTATCATGCCAAGTTCAACAAGCGAGTGAAGGATAAACAATTCTGGACGCATGAGAATCATGCAGTTGAATTGAGTAGTAATGACATGCTTGATAGTAAGTTGCATTATATCCATGAAAATCCGGTAAGAGCCGGTTGGGTGGAAAATGCGGAAGACTATTTGTATAGTAGCGCAAGGAATTATGCAGGATTGAATAATCTATTGGATATAGAAATGATATGAAAGCGTAGGTACAACCTACGCTTAGGTAGGTTTGAAAATTCGGAAGGTGTTCCAATCATGCTTCATAAACCGCATCCAAGCGGAATAATGAAGCGTTATCAAATGAAACAAGTGAAAGAAATATTAGACTTATGAAAAACCTAGAATACAAAGGATACACTGGAAGTATTGAGTACAGTCCAGAGGATAGTTTGCTTTTTGGAAAGGTGCTTGGAATACAAGGACTGATCTCTTATGAAGGAGAAACAGGAAGTGATTTAGAAAAAGATTTTCATGAAGCGGTTGACACTTACTTAGCTGATTGTGACGCTAATGGGGTTAAACCTGAGAAACCATTTAAAGGAAGTTTTAATGTCAGGGTTTCACCATCACTTCATCAAAAGGCTGCTTTACTAGCTAAAGAGGCAAAAGTGTCACTGAATAATTTTGTTGCAGAAGCCATCCGATTAAGGGTTCAGAAATCATAAAAAGTTTAGATTTCTTCGCCTCTCTGTTTAAGGAGCAACATTGAAGTTTTTTAACCATAAATCTGTATTTTTCTGTTGTATTTAGTCACCACCAATTATTGCAGATTGCTGGATTTGTAATAATTGTAGCCAACACGTAAATGAAGAAAATTGCTAGTGTTTCTGCCGCTCTGTGTTTACTTCTGGTTATCCAATCGAATGCTCAGAATGATACGACCATAATTGAGCTTACCGGATACATTGACACCTACTATGCATCCTATAGCAATAAGCTGGCAACTGGCGAGATGCAACCATACATCACTGTAGCACCAAGAGACAACCAGTTTGGGCTAAATATTGCAGAAATTGGAGCTACCTACAATACAGGGGAGGTGAGGGGCACCTTCGTGATACAGTATGGTGATATTGCTGAAGCGACCTGGTCAGAGCGGTTTAAAACCATACAGGAAGCTTGGGTTGGAGTGGAAATAACAGAGGGTGTCTGGCTCGATGGCGGCTTTTTCACCACTCATATTGGAGCAGAAAGCTTTCTGCCGAAAAATAATTATTTAAGCTCAACGGATATTGGGACTTACAACGAGCCATTCTACCAAAGCGGAGCACGGGTCTCTTATGAGCGTTCGGAAAAGTTCGATGCTCAATTTCACCTTGTAAGTGGTTACAACCTCTTTCTTGATAATAATGATGCTAAATCAGTTGGGATGCTATTCTCCTATAAATTCAACGAAGATATCTCCTTAGCATATACCAACCTTTATGGTAGAGAATCTCCGGAAGATTCCGATAAACAAAATCGATTTTATCACAATATTTATCTTACCTGGGACCCGAATGATAAGGTGTCGACAATCATAGGGGGAGATATGAGTACCCAGACCAATTCCAAGTTGAATGAACCCACTGAAACGGCTGTTATGTTCAATGCAGTAGCTATCGCCAGGTATCGATTTACAGATCGTTATAGTACAACAGGTCGTTTAGAGTTTTTCAACGATAAAGATGGCTTTATTTCAGGCGTACTTGTCAATCAGGACGGGGAGAGGCAAGGACTCAAAGCTTCTGCCTTTACTCTAGGACTAGAATATGCTCCTACACGTCAATCTTACCTCAGAGCGGAAACCAGGTGGACCTGGGCAGACAAAGACCTGTTAATATTCAATAAAGGTGGAAATGCTTCCAACACACGAACAGAGTTTGTTATCAATATGGGGTTCTATTTTGATAAGAGGTTGAAGTAGCTTGAATGTATGTCTACAATTGGAAATTAATTGATAAGTTCCTGATAAAGCTCAAAGGCACTTCGCTCAACCCAACACGCACTCAATAGGTCACCGCGTACCTGCCAAATGGCAATCCCAGTAAAGCTCACATGCTCTCCATCACCGGGTATCCCGAAAATACCATTGTTTTTACCAGAGCAAATCCACCTTGAAACAATCATGTCGTTCTTATGGTTGGTGAAAATGTCTTGACTTATGGTAGCCGCATTAGTGAGTTTGGTTTGAAAGTCAGCAACCCAGGCTTTAAAGTTTTCTCTTCCTTTGATGATTTTACCACCAGTAGTAATGACGTAATCTTCGGTCATCAATTCATCTATGGCGTCCAGATCATGTTCGGTCCCCCAAACCCTGCTGAGAAACTCAAGCACCAGTTTTTCAGCTATGTTTTGAGATTGTGCTGATGTGTTCATTTGCATTTTGTCGTGCAATGAAACACACCACAGTGTATTTTAGTTCTTAACTAAATAGCAGGATTTCGATTCAAACAACTTCATTTGAATACCCTTTTCCATTTTGCAACCAAAGCATCAGACGCATCAAATAACGGTGGTTTCACTGTTCGTTTGCAGAGATCAATCGCCTCCAGTCCGGCCTTTAAAGAACTGGGGTTTCCTTCTTCTGAAAGCATTTTATAAACGATCCTCAGATCCTCATTCATGCGATTAGCTGATGTGAAGTCACCCTTAATAGTGGTGTTGACCATTTCAGTGAATGCTTTAGGCATGATATTTCCAATTACCGAAATCACTCCTTCACCACCCATTTTTATAATTTCATAGGCCAGGCCATCATCGCCTGAGAGTAATATAAAATCAGCAGGTCTGTTTTTATTTATCTCCTCGCATTGCGATAGATCACCGGACGCTTCTTTTACAGCAACGATATTCGGATGTTTAGCCAGCTCCAGAGTTGAGCCTGCGGCAATATTGGAAGCTGTTCTGGATGGCACATTGTATAAAATAATAGGATGAGGAAATGCATCAGCTAAAAGCTGATAGTGCCTTATGATTCCCGCTTGTGAAGGCTTGTTATAATAAGGGCTGGCAGAAAGGATTGCAGCGATTTTGAAGTCCTTTAATTCTCTGGATTTTTCAATAAGATCGAAAGTGTTATTTCCACCCAGGCCAAAGACTACAGGCTTGCTTCCATTGAGGTGGTCAATGACGAACTGAAGTATTTCTAACTTTTCATTCCATGAAAAGACTGGAGATTCACCTGTTGTGCCCTGAACAACAATATAGTCCGCATTCCCTCCTGTAATATGATCCAGGAGCTTACCCAATGATGGGTAGTCAATGGTATAATCTTCATTCATAGGAGTGGCAAGTGCCACACCGGTTCCTTTCAATTCTGCTTTCATTGAGCGTAAATTTACAATTGGTTCGATACACTTCAGTCTAAGGGCAAACAAAAAGCCAAGAATGTAACTTCGAATGCTGTGAGAAGTTCCTTATTTAATTAACTCTGTGAAACAGGAGACCTCTTTATGTTGTGGGATGACGTTGAAAAAACCCTCAAATCATTTTCAGGTACCTTACCATATTGGTAACTGCCTTAGGTTTACTATCATCCATCCTCAGGGATAGTTGCAGTAAGTCATAATATTGCTCCGTCTCAAAGCCCACCTTGCAGATAGCTTTACTAATGGCTAATACATATTTGTAGTTTAGATTTTCGGAGGTATCCAGGGAGATCAGAAAATCAAACGACTGATTGATGAAAAAGTTAAGGTTGTCCTTTTTGATGTTTCCTGTTCCGGAGATATCCTTTCTGTTGAAGATCAGCGCATTCTCAGAGGGCTTTTCTGCAAAGCCGATTTTTGCCACGTTTTTTCCATCATTTTTCAAGAGCTCCTCTAACTTATTGATGGTCTCTGAACCAAACTCATTGGAGTTATAAAGTATCCCAATGTTGGATGCTTCGGCATACGTACAATGTTCCTTTTCGGCAATGGTTGGCTTGCCTTTATACTTAAGGAAAAGGGTTTTAATCATTTTGTAAAAGTTCTCTAAATGATGACTCGTCCAAAATAGTAATTCCTAACGAATCAGCTTTCTCTTTTTTTGCCGGACCCATATTGGCACCAGCAATCAGGTAGTTGGTTTTGGATGAAATGCCGCTCGCAACTTTTCCTCCGTGTTGCTTTATCAGATTTTTCAATTCATCCCTTCCAAAGGTCTCAAATACACCCGACACAACAAAGGTCAAGCCTTTGAAGGTGTCAGCGGCTCCCTCTTTCTTCTCCGTTTCAAGTGATAGCCCGGCTTCCTTTAAAGCTTCAATCATTTGTCTATTATCCTCATCAGCAAAGAAAGCTGAAACACTTTCCGCAATCCGTTCTCCAATTTCATGGACCGATACGATTTCTTCAAAGCTCGCTTTCATCAGACGATCGATCGTCACAAAATGTTGTGCCAGTTTTTCTGCCACAGTCTTTCCTACATATCGAATTCCCAGACCAAAGAGCACACGTTCAAATGGAATCGATTTGGATTTTTCAATAGACTCGATGATATTTTGAGCAGACTTTTCTTTGATGGAACGTTTAGAGACTTCTCCAGTCGCTTCGTCAGTTTCTTCAAACTGAAGGTTGTTGATATCTTCAAAGGTTAGCGTGTATAGATCACTTAGGTTTTTGATTAAACCTCGCCTCAAAAATCCTGCAATCGTTCGTGGACCTAATGACTCAATGTTCATCGCATTCCTACTGATAAAATGCTCGATCCTTCCCTGTACCTGGGGTGGACAGGTATCCTTATTAGGACAATAATGTGATGCTTCACCTTCTTTTCTGACGAGCGTAGTATTGCATTCCGGACACTCAGTGAGGTATGAGACTTTTTGTGCATTTGATGGACGACTCTCAAGGTTTACGCCTGTTATTTTTGGAATAATCTCACCACCTTTCTCGACATTCACGCTATCTCCAATGCGCACATCCAGGCGTTCAATTTCATTCGCATTGTGAAGCGAAGCTCTTTTTACCGTAGTGCCAGCGAGCAAGACCGGTTCCAGTTCTGCCACGGGAGTAATTGCACCTGTACGTCCAACCTGATAAGTAATGTCTTTTAGAATGGTGACAGCTGATTCGGACTTGAATTTGTATGAAATTGCCCACCGAGGATTTTTTGCTGTAAACCCCAACTCAGACTGCTGAGCTAAGCTATTTACCTTGATCACAACACCGTCTGTTTCTACCGCTAGTTTGTGACGCTCCTGATCCCAATGATTGATATATTCAAGTACTTCATCAATCGTTTGGCATTTACGATAGGTTTGAGAAACATTGAAGCCTGCTCTTTCCAAAAACTGGATTGACTTCTCATGGGTATTGTACGTATCAGAATCATCAAGATAGGAGTATAGGTAGCAATCCAGCTTCCGGTCGGCTACTATTTTAGAGTCCTGCATCTTCAATGTTCCGGAAGTGGTGTTTCTGGCATTTGCATAGAGAGTTAGCGGAGTTTTTCCTTCTGATTCCCTTTGTTTGTTTTCTTTTAGTACACCATCGTTGAGTTCCTTGAAAAATTCTTTCGGCATAAAAACCTCTCCTCTTACTTCGAAAGAAGGTGGGTAATCGTTACCCTGCACTTTTAGTGGAATGGATCGTATGGTTTTTACATTCGTAGTGATGTCATCACCTTTCGTACCATCTCCCCGAGTGATGGCTCTGTCCAGGTATCCGTTTTCGTACTTTAAGCTTATCGCTACTCCGTCAAATTTTAATTCACAGATATATTCATAGTCGTCAGTGCCTAGTCCCTTTCTCACACGTCCATCAAAATCCATCAGCTCCTCTTTGGAGTAGGTATTTCCAAGCGAAAGCATAGGGTACTTATGCGGTACTGTTTCAAATTCCTTTGTTATGTCACCACCCACACGACTTGTAGGTGAGTAGGGTAGTTTTAGGTCAGGATACTGCTGCTCAAGTTGCTCCAGCTCCTTCAGCTTCGTATCAAATTCATAATCAGAAATTACCGGCTTACTCTTTTGATAGTAGAGATAGTTGTGGTGATTTAGCTCTTCGGTGAGCGAGGCGATCAGATCTTTTACTTCTGCTTTATTCATCAAAAACAAATCTATTCCATTCGTGTAGAATCTTGATGATTTTTTGTGAACTGAATCAAGGCAATCTATTTTCGAGCCAACTATCACCAAGAATGCTGGATAAAAAAGAGAAAGTTCTTTCCGAAGCGTTTAATCGCTTTGTGAAAGATGGAGTAAAGAATACGACCATTGAAAAAATTGCTCAAGATCTACAGATGAGCAAAAAGACTATTTACCTGATGTTCCGAACCAAGGAAGATCTCCTTATAGCATCCTTTCAGTGGAAACTGGATCATATGGCTAAAATGGGAGAAGGCATAGCAATGGCAGAAATGGAGGTAGTTTCTAAACTGCTCGCTTTACTGGAAGCAATACATCTGGAACTAAAGGATATTACCATGAATGGGCTATTTAGTGCCTACCCATTTAAATCCCGCACTTCATCAATTCTTGAAGACTACCTAAGAGGTGCAGTTTTTGTCAGATTTAAAAAAATATTCGAGCAATGCCATTCTGAAGGGTTGGTGGACTCTAAAGTAGATGTGAATTCTACGATGCTGATGTATTGGGAAACCTTAAGTATGTTCATTTTCGCCAGGCCCGCAGGTAGACCTACTGAAGTAACGATCACTCGTCCATTCAATGAACACCTTAATATCCAGTTGATTAACTTTTTCAGAGGATTCCTAAATGCGGAAGGTATTAAAAAATTTGATCAGGAACTGGCTAATCATCCACTTCTGAAGGGCTTTTATGCCTGATTGAAAACTATCTTTGCGTAATGCAGAAGAATTTTTCAGCACATTTCAAATCAAATCCCGTTTTTGACCATGTTTCAGCAGCAGGCAAGGAGTTGAAAGTACCTGTTTATGTTGTAGGTGGATATGTTCGGGATCTCATTCTTAAAAGACCCTCAAAAGACATTGATTTTGTATGTGTTGGTAGTGGAATCGCCCTTGCTAAGGAAGTTGCAAAGCATTTGGGAAATGACGCGAAGCTTACTGTATTTAAAAACTTTGGCACTGCTGCTATCCATCACAAAGGATTTGAATATGAGTTTGTCGGCGCAAGAAAAGAGTCTTATAGGGAAAATTCAAGGAATCCTGTTGTTGAGGATGGGACACTGGAGGATGATCAAAACAGAAGAGATTTTACCATTAATGCCATGGCAATCAGTCTGGATGAAGAATCCTACGGAGAGCTGTTGGATCCATTTAATGGTATGGAAGATTTAAGGAATATGCTCATACGAACGCCATTAGAGCCTGGCGTGACCTTTTCTGATGACCCATTACGCATGTTGCGTGCTATTCGTTTTGCAACTCAACTAAAATTTGACATTGAGCCGGATACTTTTCAGGGAATCATCGATCATGTAGATCGGATTAAAATCATTTCGCAAGAGCGCATCACCGATGAGCTTAACAAGATTATAATGACAGATAAGCCATCCTATGGCTTTCAGCTATTGTTTCACTCCGGTTTGCTAAAGCTTATTTTTCCTGAGATGACAGACCTGCAAGGGGTGGAGAAAATCCACGGCAAAGGACATAAGGATAATTTCTATCACACATTACAGGTTCTGGATAATATCTGTGAAATGACAAATAACCTGTGGCTGAGATGGGCCGCTATTCTCCATGACATAGCCAAACCGGCAACTCAGCGATTCCATGAAAAGGCGGGCTGGACGTTTCATGGCCATGAAGATCTGGGCGCCAAATGGGTTCCGAATATCTTCAAGAAGTTTAAGCTTCCGTTGGATGAGCGCATGAAATATGTTCAGAAGCTAGTTAGACTCCACCTAAGACCCATTGCGTTGGTAAACGATCGAGTGACAGATTCTGCTGTAAGAAGAATGGTATTTGAAGCAGGGGAGGACGTAGGTGATCTCATGACTCTTTGTAAAGCAGATGTGACCTCAAAGAATCCTGAACGGGTGAAAAAATATCGTTCAAATTTCAAAAAAGTAGAAAAGAGGATAAGGGAGGTGGAAGAAAGAGATCATGTGATGAACTTTAATCCTCCAGTATCAGGGGAGCAAATCATTGAAGTGTTTGATATCAAACCATCAAAGGTAATTGGAGATATAAAAACAGAAATCAAAGAGGCAATATTGGATGGAAGGATCAAAAATGATGAGAAAGAGGCATTTGAATTAATGATTAAACTTGGTCAAAAGCACGGATTAACTCCTGTCGAAAAATACCTTTCGACCTCTTCAGACAAATAGTTATGTTTGCACGCTTATTGCTAATAGAAAAATTATGAAAAAGATATTTTTTGCATTAATGATTGTTGGAGCAACTTATGTAAGTGCTCAAAGCCTGGAAAAAGCCCCTGGTGACTCCATTCCATGGGAGCTTAGAAAGCAGTCATTCATATACAATACTGCCAAGATGTTTAACGATCCCGTGGTGGCAAGAACAGCTCTATATAACCTGCTTGCTGAAAACCCTGGAAACGTTGCATTATACGATTCACTTGCTATTATTTATCTTCAGTACAATCAGAATGCTTCCGCCGCATTGGTTGCACAGCAAGCACTTAAAATCAATCCACAAGATCAGTTTGCTATGGAAGTAGCTGCTACAGGACTGGATAATCTTGGTGCAAAGGACAAGGCACTTAACCATTATGAAAAACTTTACCTTGCAAACGGAGACATTAACACGTTGTATAAAGTGTCATTCTTACAGTTTGAATTAGGTAGATATGCTGAGTCGAACACCTCCCTGGATATCATTATTGGCAACCCAAAGGCAGACGAAAGAACAGTCCGTTTTCCAACTACAGATGGAAGAGGGCAGGACATCAAACTAAAGATTGCGGCTCACAGGGTAAAAGCGATGATCCTTGAAGATAAGGGGGATACTGAAGGAGCCAAAGCGAAGTATCTGGAAGTACTGGAGATGCAACCAGGCTTTCAACTGGTTCAGCAGCAGCTTCGCGAATTAACAAAACCAAAAACTGAAGGTGGGGAGTAGTTTTACTCCTCAGCTTTGTTTTTTAGGCACTCAAGCCAGCTTAATAACTCATCATAGACTTTCTGGTGGTTCTGGGCCAGGACCACCATGAAGCCTTGAAACGATGCACTCACGGTAGCAATCGTTTGCCCTTCATCTGATTCCAGCGTCCAAACATAAATTCTTTTTACCATGCTTGCTTTGCTGGTCCATGTTAGCAGATTTGGTTTACTCAGTGCCTGAATTTGAGAAACTCCGTGCGTTCTACCCTGAACCCACTTAAATACAGTCCCCTCTGCAAGCTCGCCTTCTTTAGTTACCTTTTTTACTTCAGGGTTCCATTTTGGCCAATCCTCCATATTGACTAGGATTTTCCACACCTTATCAATATCAGCATTAATGATAATGGAGTGCATGTCCCTAATACTGGCATTTTCGTTTATCTGTCCTTTCTGTGCGAGTGCATTCAGTCGTTTCATCTAATAGTTATTGTAGGCTGTGTCAGCTAAGTTATTCAACTTCGGAAATTTCTTCGTCATTTTTTTTATCCTTCTTCACTAATCCGGATGTCATGACCAAACTTGTTACAATTATGATAAATAATAGAATTCCCGACTTAAATCCTTCGAATATAAATTCATCTGGGATTGAATAGAAAAGCAGTAGGGTGATTAGCCCTCTGGGGGCAATGGATATTGCTCTTCTGAGATTTTCATGCTTATATGGTAAAAAGGAAACAACGCGAGTTACATAAATGACGATAAGTATAGCCGCACTGATTATGGCCACTTTAATGTCCAATAGCGTTGATAGAGCAATGGAAAATCCAAAAATCACAAAAAAGAATGTTCGGACTACAAAAGCTGATTCAATGGTGATCATCAAGAAGGTTTCTCTAATATTTTCAATAGCCATTGGGCGTAGATACTTTTTCAGTCTGCCCACGAAGAAAAGCTTATAATTATTCAGGATAAGTCCGAAAACC
Source organism: Ekhidna lutea (assembly GCF_900188325.1). Classification (GTDB taxonomy): domain Bacteria; phylum Bacteroidota; class Bacteroidia; order Cytophagales; family Cyclobacteriaceae; genus Ekhidna; species Ekhidna lutea. The sequence continues at coordinate 96,136 of NZ_FZPD01000002.1, forward strand.
AAGATGATCAATAGCGAAGAAAGATGCATCAGCTTACCTATACTGAATAGAAGAAACAGAACTCCAATCATTAAGAATAGCTTTACTTTCGTTTCCAGGTTTTGGAATACATAGATTAGCACATATGAGAGGATGATTGATAAAACAATCGTTACGACAAGTCCAAAGGTGAAGTCACCCAGCACCATTACATTACTAGTAGAGCTACCTAATTCTACCAAAAAATAGAAAATCATGATTCCCAGGATATCGGAGAATGTACTCTCATAAATATGAAACTCTTCGTCCTTTTCATTCAAATTAACAACGGAGGGGATTACGATTGCACTACTCAAAATGGATAACGGTGTGGCATAAATCAATGCGGTAGACCAATCCATCTCTTTGAAAGAAAATATTAAGATAGTAGCTATAGCAAACATGCAAAGAATTAGCCCTGATAAGGCTATGATGAATGATTTAGAAATCAACTTGAGCTTGTCCTTTGCAATCTTCAACTCAAGAGCGGCCTCCAGAACAATGAGAATCAATCCAAGCGTACCCAGTACCTCAAGAATTCGTATTCGTGAAAATATTTCAAGAATCCGTTCTTTTTCAACTCCCAGTAATCCTATCAACTCCCTTCCAACAACTCCAAGCAGGATTAACAACAAGACAGAAGGAATACTTGATTTATCCGATACCATATTGAACAGGTAGGATAAGATGATTATTAGAGAGGCAGCTATGATTATGTAGTACTCCATTCTTGATGATTAGGGTGACTAAATTAATAATTCAAAACATGTGAATGGAAAGAGGAACTAAATGATTCCACAAGAAGTTAGATTTGCCAAATTATTTTTACAACTAGTATGGAAAAGGCCACATTTGGATCCGGTTGCTTTTGGTGTACAGAAGCTATGTTTCAGCGACTTAAAGGAGTTTCTAATGTTAAATCCGGATATACAGGGGGTAACTTAGTAAACCCAACCTATAAAGATATATGTTCAGGTCAATCAGGTCATGCAGAAGTAATTCAATTCGAATTTGACCCATCTATTATCTCATTTGATGAATTGTTGGAAGTTTTTTGGAATACCCATGATCCAACCACACTTAATCGTCAGGGAAATGATGTTGGTTCTCAATACAGGTCAGCCATATTCTATCACAATGAAAAACAAAAAGAACTTGCTGAGGCTTACAAAATGAAACTGGATGAGTCTGATATTTGGAATGATCCAATCGTTACTGAAATCAGCCCACTGGGTGTGTTTTATCCGGCTGAGGTAGATCATGACGACTATTACAATCAAAATAGAAGCCAACCTTATTGCAATTTTGTAGTTGCGCCTAAGGTTGAAAAGTTCAAGATGGTCTTTTCAGATAAGCTTGCTTAGTTGTAGTGCTTGCTTAAGTGATGTACATGTAATCGTATTTTATCTACTCTTGCAGTAACATGTTTGACGTATTTAAACAGCTCTGTTTCAAGTATATATACCTGGCCAGAATATGAATTAATTCCTACATCATTTGAAGTTACCTCAGATTCGCGTTCAATTTCACGCATGGCCTTGCATTCTTCGTTCATAAAGTGAACAAAGCTCTTAGTGTCATATTCTTCCTCGAATTTCTTAATGTCCTTTAAAGTTTTCTTAATCTCCTTGTCCTTAGATTTTTTCGAAAGCTTTACCAGAACATCATACAAAACAGAGTCGTAATGATGTATCTCATTAAGCAAGTGAAGAATTTTACCTCGATAGGCTTCATCTGTACATAGTTGCTGCAATCCGGAATAATTAGAAAGCTTGTCTGCTTCAAGATCCCAATCGTAGGTAATCTGATCAATTTTCTCATCCAGACGCTCGTCTTGAGCCCATGAGCAAAGAGAAAGAAGGAATAATGTGCTAATAAAAAGGGTTTTCATTATTTATGCCTTAGTATAACTGGTTTTAATCAATTTTCGATCCAAACTGGTTGATTCAGGCTAAATTAAGTAGCGTTTGGTATACCAACACTACGTAAAAAGACTGATTTTTGGATAGTTGTTACAACAACATACATAATTATTACGATGATAAGAACATTATATTTTTTATTTGTCCTCTTTGGATGTTCAGTAAATGAACAAAATACTATTGAAGTAGTTCAATCAGAAAGAGTAGTTGAACTCCAAAAAGAAGGGGTGATTATTGTAGATATTCGCACACCGGAGGAGTATAGCAAAGGACATATTCCCGGAGTTAAGCATATTAATTTCTTTGAATCAGATTTTTTGGAGCAAATGAAAGGACTGGGCCTTGATAATCCTATGATTATTCATTGTGCAAGCGGTGGTAGAAGTGGAAAAGCTTCAAAGTTGTTGAAAGAACAAGGATTCAAGAAGGTCTATGATTATTCTGGAGGGTTTTCAGATTGGAATTCAAAAGGTTTGAAAGTTGAGCGATAAATGTATTTCTGGTAAAAAATGTTTTGAAAGCGAAGAACTCGCGGAGGAAGCTTTAATCCAGAATCACATTCGAAATAACTATAGAGGAGGTGAGGGACCAGTTAATGTGTATCAATGTGACAATTGTGGATATTGGCACTTTACCTCAAAGGGAGACAAAAGTGAAAAACTAAGAGATCCCGAAGTATTGGAATTTATTGAGAGAGAACGAAGAGCATTTGATTGGGAGCGCAAATTAAGATAAAAAAGAACCGCTTCGTTGGACGAAGCGGTTCGGATTCAACCGTTTTATTATGAGAAGATTAATAATTAGTGATGAATCCTGATACAAATAGAACGAATTTTATTGAAATAGTTATATTATTTTACATTAACGGTTATTAAATAATTGTAAACATGAATCAAGATCAAGTATTACAACGCTTAAAAGATGGAAATGCCCGATTTGTGGCTAATAATTTAAATGGTGAACTAGCAGATGATAGTAGACGGTCTGAATTAGTGAGCGGTCAGGCTCCATGGGCTATTGTACTAAGTTGTGCAGACAGTAGAGTTGTTCCTGAGTTGGCTTTTGATACTGGGCTGGGAGAGCTTTTTGTTCTTCGTGTAGCTGGAAATATCGCCAACACAGACACCATTGCAAGTATTGAGTACGCTGTAGCCCATTTGGGAACAGGCGTAATAGTAGTCATGGGGCATGAAAGCTGTGGAGCCGTAGGAGCAGCATTAGCTGGTGGCGACAATGGCTATAACCTTAATCATTTGCTTGCACAAATAGAACCTGCAAAAGCTCAGGCTGGCAGTGATGATGTTAATGTAGTTGTTAAGAAAAATGCAGAACTGTCTGCCAAAGATTTAGTCGACCGCTCAGATATAATAAAAAATGCTGTGGACGGAGGTAAACTTAAAATCGTTTCGGCTTTCTATAATTTAGGAAGTGGCCAGGTTGACTTCCTCTAATTAATTTAATAAACAGAATTAGAAATTGAAAAGTCCGCTGTGAAGCGGACTTTTTTCTTTTGAGGTTGTGAAAACAGCATTTAAATAAGGATAATTAGCACAAAACTTTTATCAGGGGTGTGTATGTTTTACTTTTGCATCTCAATTTTAAACAAAGCGACAAGAAGTTATCTTCTTTTTAAAAGACCAAAAGACCAAAGATCAGCAATTTTCACCCAGCGCCGGTAAAGAAAGGAGTGGTCTGTGATCTTAGACATAGCAATCTTTGCTACTTACGTCGTTTTAGTTTTCCTCGTAGGCCTTTATTTCTACAGAAAAAACAAAACCAGTGATGACTATTATGTGGCTGGAAGAAATGTATCCAGCTGGCACATTGGTTTATCAGTAGTAGCCACAGATGTTGGTGGAGGTTTTTCTATAGGACTTGGTGGACTCGGGTTTACCATGGGACTATCTGGCTCATGGTTATTATTTACAGGTCTGATAGGCGCATGGATGGCTGCTGTTTGGCTGATCCCCAAAGTGTATCAGCTTCCGGGTATTCAAAAACTTACGACACTGCCACAAATCTTTGAATTCTTCTATGGGAAAAGGGTAGCTATTCTTGCCGGTATCATTACCACTATTGGTTATCTGGGATTTACCAGTTCTCAGATTATTGCCGGCGCAAAATTAGCCTCCGGGACGTTCGTAGATTTTTCATTTACCCACGCAGTTCTTGTCATGGGCATTGTAGCTGTAGGTTATACCATCCTAGGCGGCTTAAAAGCGGTGATTTACACAGACACCTTTCAGTGGATCATTTTGATGGCAGGGCTACTTTTCGCAGGCATTCCTTTTGCATATGAAGCCATTGGCGGATGGGAAGCTGTAAACGCCATTGTTAATAAAGACTACCTCACATTGACCAACCTGACATGGAAGGACCTGGTCAACTGGTCGGTGACTATTATTCCTATCTGGTTTGTAGGGATGACCCTCTACCAGCGAATATTTGCCAGTAGAGGTGAAAAACAAGCAAAGAAAGCCTGGTTCATTGCCGGATTGTTTGAGTGGCCTTTAATGGCATTTCTAGGTGTTATTCTAGGTCTTTTTGGTAGAGTGGCTTACGAACAAGGTCTCTTTGAAGTAGTTGGATTTGCAGCAACTGCTGATATGGATCCGGAATTAGGTCTTCCGGTATTGTTGAGAACGGTTTTGCCTCATGGCCTCATGGGACTTGTTTTAGCAGCCTATTTCTCAGCGGTTATGTCAACAGCAGATAGTTGCCTGATGGCTTCTTCAGGCTCATTCCTTACCGATATTCTGCGATTTAAGGATCGTGGTGCTGAGGATATGGACAAGAAATCGCTACGGGCATCACAGCTGGCAACTCTGGTCCTTGGAGTGATCGCCTTGATTATTGCGCTATCCCTTGAAAATGTGTTAGAGGCTATGCTATTTTCGTATGCCTTCATGGTTTCCGGTTTATTCGTACCCATTGTTGGTGCTTTCTATTGGAAAAAGGCGAATAAAGTAGGTGCTTTTGTCGCGATGATACTGGGAGGTCTAACAACTACGACCCTGACCTTGTTAGAAATACAATGGTTTGGGCTTGACCCCAATCTTTATGGAATAATTATCGCCTTAATCGTGTTTATTAGCATAGGATTAATTAAAAATCATACAAACAAATGAATATAACCTTTAAGAAATACTTCCCTGCTCAAACAGTAGGGCTATACGAAAAAGAAGAGATTGTTAGTTTCTTACATCGTTTCCTGGATGAATTTGGAGATCCGAAAGAAGACATCAGAAAGTGCATAGAATACGCATTAAATGCTGGTAAGCATCCTGGAGGTTTGATTTTATCCGCCTGGGATGGTGATACCATTGTAGGAGCTACTATTATCAATAAGACAGGAATGGAAGGCTATATTCCTGAAAATATTCTAGTCTATATAGCTACTCATTCAGAATATCGTGGAAAAGGTATTGGTGGACAATTAATAGAGCGAGCTTTCAAGGAAACAGAGGGCGACATTGCATTACATGTTGAGCCAGAAAATCCGGCTAAAAAGCTTTATGAAAAACTTGGTTTCACCAATAAATACCTTGAGATGCGATGGAAGAGGGAACAATAAAAGACCTTATTGATTTTCGTCTAGACTTACATAAACACCCTGAAGTATCACAGAAAGAATTTGAAACGCAAAAGCGGATCATAAACTATCTGGACAGCAAAGGGATTAAAGCCTTAAAAGCAGGTGGAACAGGAGCCATGGTCATTATGGATTCAGGGAAGGCAGGTAAAACCATCATGTTGCGTTCTGATCATGATGCTTTACCCATTCAGGAGATAAATGATTTCGATCATAAATCAAGTGTGGATGGCGTTTCACATAAGTGTGGCCATGACGGACATACGGCTATTATGTGTGGTGTGGCACAATACTTTCAATCTAACCCAATAAAGAAGGGCAAGCTTGTACTGGTATTTCAGCCTGCCGAAGAAAATGGTGAAGGAGCTAAGGCAATTCTAGCCGATGACAATTTCAACTTTGAGCCTGATCTTGTTTTTGCTTTGCATAATTTACCTGGATATCCATTACATCAGATTGTGATTAAGGACAAAAACTTCACCACAGCGGCAAAAAGTATCATCATTAAATTGTCAGGCAAGACTTCTCATGCAGCAGAGCCTGAATTAGGTATAAATCCAGCCAGAGCTATTGCTGAATTGATCAATATGTTTGAGGCAGAAAGTCAGCCTGATTTGACTCGGGATGATTTTGCATTAGGATCGCCCGTCCACATCAATATGGGTGAAAAATCCTACGGAATCACCGCCGGATATGGAGAGGTACACTATACCCTCAGGACCTGGAATGGAAAGATGATGAAGGATTTTGCAGAGCGAGTAGTACGCCAAACGGAAGAAACAGCAAAAAATCATCAATTGAAGTTAGACATTAGCTGGACGGAGGAATTCGACTCTAATAACAACCACCCTGATTCAATGAAGGAGATAAGAGCGGCTATTGAAGTGAATGGGTTTGATTCTACAGAACGAGAGCGACCGTTCAAGTGGGGGGAAGATTTCGGATTGTTCACACAAAAGTATCCGGGAGCAATGTTTGGAATTGGATCAGGAGATGATTGTCCGGCGCTTCATAATCCGGACTATGATTTCCCTGACGAAATCATTCCCACAGGTATTAAAATGTTTACCACGATCGTAGAAAAAGCGATTAATGAATAGTACATCATATATTGAGCTGAGCCGTGAGGCCTATCAAAATAATCTTGATTTTTTGCGATCCTACATTAAAAAAGGAACCCGTATCTCTTCTGTTGTAAAAGGTAATGCTTATGGCCATGGGATTGATGATTTTGTCCCCATGGCTGAATCTATGGGGATAGACCATTTTTCTGTTAACAGTGCTGATGAGGCACTGGAAGTCTTAAAGGCAAGAACAAATCCTAAAACAGAAATTATGATTATGGGATTTATTGCCAATGAAGACCTTTCATGGGCTATTGAAAATGAAATTTCATTTTTTGTATTTGAATTTGATAGAGTGCGAACGGCCATTGAAATAGCCAGGTCGACCGGCAAAAAGGCACGTATTCATATTGAGCTGGAAACCGGAATGAATCGAACCGGGTTTGATCAGGAAGAAATTACACGTTTAATCCCTTTGATTAAAGAAAATAGAGATAAGCTTGAAATTGAGGGGCTATGCACCCACTATGCAGGGGCAGAAAGTATAGCCAACTATCTCAGAGTGGAGGAACAAAAACGGGACTTTAAGCAGATGGCTGAACTACTGGCAGAGCATGACATAATTCCTAAAATGAAGCATACATGTTGTTCTGCGGCATCTATTCGCTTACCAGATATGCATGAAGATATGGTAAGAATAGGAATACTTCAGTATGGTTTCTGGCCTAGCCGAGAAATATTTATAGAATACCTGAAAGGCAAAAAAGACAAAACTGAACCCTTGCGAAGGCTAATTTCCTGGAAAAGTAGTGTTATGAGTGTAAAAAAGGTGGAAATGGGTGAGTTTGTCGGGTATGGAACCACATATCTGGCACAGCGAGACATGAAGATTGCAATTGTGCCGATCGGCTATTCGCACGGTTTTAGTCGGTCTCTTAGCAATACAGGTAGGGTGTTAATTAATGGATTCAGAGTACCTGTTGTTGGTATGGTCAATATGAACAATATGGCTATAGATGTTTCCGAGCTGGAACAAGTAAAAAAAGGAGATGAAGTAACTTTAATAGGGAAAAGCGGTGATGTAGAAATTAGTGTGGCATCTTTTGGCGAACTTAGTGATCAACTAAATTATGAGTTGCTCACACGTTTACCAACCAAAATCCCGAGAATAATAAACTAGCATGGCTTACGTAGAATTATATAAAGACAAACTCAAAAAGAATTATCAATTCCTGGATAACGTATTTAAGGAAAATGATATCGCCTGGGCTGTTGTATCTAAGCTTTTGTGTGGTAACGAAAAGTTCTTAAAAGAAGTTATTGATCTGGGCACCAAGGAAATTTGTGATTCACGAATAAGTAACCTGGAGACGATAAAGAAACTTGATGAATCTGTTCAAACAGTATACATTAAACCACCGGCTAAAAGGAGTATTCCCAGGTTAGTCAAATATGCAGATGCAAGCTTTAATACTGAGTATAAAACCATCAAGTGGATCTCGGATGAAGCAGTAAAGCAAAACAAGAAACATAAGGTCATCATTATGATCGAGTTAGGTGATTTGCGCGAAGGAGTGATGGGTGATCATTTGATGGATTTCTATGAGTCAGTCTTTAATCTTCCAAACATTGAGGTGACAGGAATTGGTGCAAACCTGAACTGCCTGTACGGGGTGATGCCTTCCGAAGATAAACTTGTTCAACTATCTCTATATGAGCAGCTTATAGAGGCTAAGTTCAACAGAAAAATCCCGTGGGTAACTGGTGGAACTTCAGTGGTAATTCCACTGATTTTTAGAAAGCAAATCCCCGATGGAATCAATCATTTTAGAGTAGGTGAAACCCTGTTTTTCGGATTGGATTTGTTTACCCAGGAAGTTGTTCCAGGAATGGAAGGAGATGTATTCAAGCTCTACTCAGAGATTATTGAAATCACAGAAAAACCAAAAATTCCAAGTGGGTATATGGAAACCAATCCATCAGGAGAAACTTTTGAAATCAATGAGGATGATTACGGCAAAACATCTTACAGAGCTATTCTGGATATTGGACTTTTGGATGTATCAGAAGACTTCCTGATACCGGAAGATGATTCAATAGAGATAACTGGTGCTAGCTCGGATATGCTTATTGTAGACCTTGGGGGATCCAGTGAAAAATACAAGGTAGGAGACCTTGTTTCATTTAAGCTCAAGTATATGGGGGCTCTTGGCATTTTCAACTCGGACTACATTGAGAAGCGCGTGGTTTAAAATTCTAAATAGTTTCTACTTTTGTGACTAAATCACACGCCAATGTCAGCAGAATTTCAACGTAAAAAGCTCGGGTACTTCTTTCGTATTCTAGACCTAAATAGCAATAGCAGTCTTCAAATGGATGACTTCACTGAAATGGTGGAGAAAGTCCGTGTCACGATGGGGTATGATCCCGGTGACAAGGGTCACCAAAGAATCACAGATAAAGCTGTCAGGTTATTTAACTCCTTGGTAGATGATATTAAGCCCTTTAGTTTCAACCAGGTGACGGAAGATGAGTGGGTTGATTTCTTTCTGAAAAAAGTAATATTATCTAAAGACGAGGATATTCTGGACGAGTATAAAGAGCTGATTTTCAACTTCATGTTTGACTTCTTCGATCAAAACCGTGATGGATATATCTCTAAGAAGGAGTACGAAGATTTTTATGAAATTTTTGGTATAAACAAAGAATACTGTGACAAGGCATATCACTTGCTTGACAAGTCACAGAGTGGTAAGCTATCACGGTACGACCTGATGGGAGCCGTTGAAGACTTTTTTGCTGCCAGTGACACCACATTACCAGGAAACTGGATTTTTGGTAATTGGGAATCAGAGCCGCATGCTGTTTTGTAATTAAGCTAAATCATCCAGGTACGCGTCATCTACCAAGTTGGGTAGCGTCACTTTAAGCTCTGGGGTTCGCTCCATTTCCCTTTTGATGGCGAATAAAGCTTCGTCATTTCTGGCCCAGCTACGTCTTGCTATTCCATTATTTACATCGTAAAAAAGCATGGATTTTAGCCTTCTATCTGCTTCATCAGAACCATCCAATAACATACCAAAGCCACCATTGATCACTTCGCCCCAGCCTACGCCACCGCCATTGTGGATAGAAACCCAGGTAGCACCTCTGAAGCTATCACCAATCACATTTTGGATCGCCATGTCTGCAGTATATCGACTGCCATCATAGATGTTGCTTGTTTCTCTGAATGGTGAATCAGTACCGCTAACATCGTGGTGGTCACGACCCAGCACGATAGGCGCAGAAATATCGCCTGACTTGATTGCTTGATTGAATGCCTCAGCTATTTTGGATCGGCCTTCTGCATCAGCGTACAGAATTCTGGCTTGTGAGCCAACCACCAGTCTGTTCTTTTCTGCTTCCTCAATCCATCGGATATTGTCCTGCATTTGCTGCTGGATTTCTGCCGGTGATTGAGATTTGATCTCTCGCATGACCTCTACGGCAATCTGATCTGACTTTCTCAAATCTTCTGCTTTTCCGGATGTGCACACCCATCGGAATGGTCCAAACCCATAATCGAAACACATAGGTCCAAGGATATCCTGAACATAAGAGGGATACTTGAAGTCGATTCCATTTTCAGCCATCACTTCACCACCAGCTCGTGAAGCTTCTAGCAAGAAAGCATTGCCATAGTCAAAGAAGTACGTTCCTCTTTCGGCATGCTTATTTACTGCAGCAGCATGTCTCCTCAGCGTTTCTTGCACATGCTCTTTGAATTTCTCAGGGTTGTTACGGATCAGGTCATTCGATTCTTCAAAGCTTAATCCGGCAGGGTAGTAGCCTCCTGACCATGGATTGTGAAGGGAAGTCTGATCTGACCCTAGTTCAATAAGGATGTTTTCATCATAAAAACGTTCCCAAACGTCCACCACATTACCAACGAAAGCAATGGACACAACTTCCTCATTTTCCTTCGCCTTTTTTACACGATTTACTAGTTGGCTGATATCCTCGATAATCTCATCTACCCAACCTTGTTCATGACGTTTACGAGCAGCATTTGGATTGACTTCAGCACACACAGTGACACATCCAGCAATGTTTCCGGCTTTTGGTTGAGCGCCGCTCATGCCGCCAAGACCAGCCGTAAGGAAGATTTTACCGGCAGGAGAGACGCCTGAACCTAGTTTCTTGCGAAAGGCGTTCATCACGGTAATCGTTGTACCATGTACGATTCCTTGTGGCCCGATATACATATAAGAGCCTGCGGTCATTTGACCATACTGTGTGACTCCAAGTGCGTTGAACTTCTCCCAATCATCCGGTTGTGAGTAATTTGGAATCATCATTCCATTAGTTACTACTACTCTTGGAGCTTCTTTATGCGACGGAAATAAACCCATCGGATGACCGGAGTACATGTGTAAGGTTTGCTCATCTGTCATTGTGGCTAAATACTGCATGGTGAGCAGGTACTGGGCCCAGTTTTGAAACACAGCCCCATTTCCACCATAGGTAATAAGTTCTTCTGGATGTTGGGCAACAGCCGGGTCCAGGTTGTTCTGGATCATTAACATGATGGATGCTGCCTGTTTTGATTGAGCCGGGTACTCTTCGATCGGACGGGCATACATGTCATATTCAGGCATAAATCTGTACATATAGATCCTACCGAAATCGTTGAGCTCTTGCCAGAATTCTTCTGCTAACTCTTTATGCCAGGTTGAAGGAAAGTATCTAAGCGCATTTCTTACCGCCAGCTTCTTCTCATCTGGAGAGAGTATGTCTTTTCTTTTAGGAGCCCTGTTTACTCCATCCTTTAATTTTTTTTTAGGTGGTAAGCTGTCAGGTATACCTTGAAGTATGTGTTCTTGAAATGTCATATTCTTATCCTTTTAACCTCTGAGTAAACTGAGATGCTCACAGAGTTTTCAGAAGACTCTCAGCTATCTCTTGGTTATTTTAATAATTATCAAACTCGTCACTAAATGATGTTTCCAGCGAAACACCTTCCGTTTTTGCAGTTTCGGTTGCAACAGTAATCAACTCCTTATTTTTCACCATCTCAATGGCAGTCTCCATGATTTCATTCATCACGCCATCTTTTGTAATGTGATCAATTTTAGATCTCACATGGTCGTGGATAGCAGCCATCACTTTGCTTGACTTTAACGGGCGATGGAAATCCAAGGCCTGTGCAGCACAGAATATCTCCACACCAATGATCTTCTCTACGTTTTCAACAACTCTCAATGCTTTTCTTCCTCCTATGGACCCCATACTCACATGATCTTCTTGTCCGAGTGAAGTAGGAATACTGTCTGCACTGGCAGGGAAACAAAGCCCTTTGTTTTCGCTTACCAGACCAGCAGTGGTATACTGAGGAATCATAAACCCGGAATTCGTTCCCGTTTCTTTAAGCAATAGTTTAGGCACTCCTGGTGTATCTCCTTCCAATGAAAGGTAGATTCTCCGGTCTGAGATGTTACCAACTTCCGCAGCTGCCAGACATGCATAATCAATAGGTAGCGCCATTGGTTGCCCGTGAAAATTCCCACCGCTAATGGTATGCTCAGCACTGAACACGATAGGGTTATCGGTGACAGAGTTGATTTCCACCTCCAGCATTTCCTTGACGTGAAGCCATGCATTTCGCGAAGCTCCATGAACCTGCGGCATACATCGAAGCGAGTACGGGTCCTGCACTCGTGCACAATTGGCGTGGGAGTGGACTACCTCAGAACCGTTTAGTAAATTGCTAATAAAGGCTGCAACATGTCTGTTTCCTTTAAAAGCTCTTACTTCATGCAGCTCTGGTGAGAATGGTTTGACAGAAGCTAAAAGCCCTTCAACCATCATTGACCCGGCAATGTCGGCATGTACTAATACATTTTGTAATCGCTCAACAACCTTGACCGCATGCGCTGCGATGAACTGGGTGCCATTGATCAGACCCAACCCTTCTTTTGCTCCTAGTTCGATTGGTTCCAGCTTTTCAGCTTTCATCCATTCAGACGTTTTCACAAAAGCTCCTTTATGTCTCACCTTGCCTAATCCAATAAGCGGGAGAAAGAGATGTGAGAGAGGAGCAAGATCACCTGACGCGCCAACCGAACCCTGCTCCGGAACCAACGGTATAATATCATTATCAATGTGGAAGATGATGCGATCGATGGTTTGCTCTTGCACGCCCGAAAATCCTTTCGCTAACGCATGCACTTTCAGGATCATCATCAGTTTAGCCAGTACATCGGCAATTGGATCACCCAGGCCGACAGCATGACTCATCAGTAGATTTTTTTGAAGAGTACCGGTTTCTTCCTTTGAAATTTGTGTTGTGCACAGAGGACCAAAGCCAGTATTGATACCATAAACTGCCTTTTCGCCATCGGCAATGGTTTTTACATCATTTGCGCTTTTATTAACTGCGTCACGTGCCTTTGATGATAATATACCCTTGATTTTCCCCTCTGCTATCGCGATTGCAATACCAGCTGTAAGGTAATCTTCTCCGTAATGAAATGAATCAGGAAATGCTGCCATAATAAAAGGTTGTTATGGCAACAAAGTTAAATTATGAAGTTTTTATAATAGAATGATAAATGATTAATTAACTATGAGCCTAAAATCATAAACCTTTCCCTTAATAGTACATTTTAATATGTAAAGGCCGCTTTTTAAATCACTAAAATCAAGTAATTCACCGTTATTTTTCTCAATAGTTCGACCATTTATTGATTGCAGCTGCATTTCAGATATATTTTCTTGAGTTGAAATATTGACTCTTCCTGATGTTGGATTTGGATATATGATTACATTAGGTTGATCCTGCAGGCTCAAAATTTCTATAATCACTTCTGTGAAATTAGAATACTCAGTATGGCCACTTTTCGAAAATCCTCGTACCCGATACCTAATGTTTTGCTCAAGCTCATCAGTAAGCTCTGCATATTGTTGGATATTGCCTCCTATTGTATCTATTACTACAAAATCATTAGAATCAACAGATCTTTCGATTTCAATATGCTCATATTCTGTCGAATTATTTAGCCAATTAAGATTAACGGTAAAATCAACTAAGTTTGATTGCAATTCTGATGGTCCCGCTGGTATTCCAGGTATAGTTGTATTTGAATATGAGTAGCTTGATGATCCGTGAACATTAAAAGTCCGTAACCTGTAAAAATACTGCTCACCAGGAACAAGAAGTGTGTCTGTAAATGAATTAATTGAATTGTCAACTTTCAAGAAGGGTTCAAAATTTTGATCATTTTCTGTCGATTTATCAATAATAATCGTATCTCCAATTGTGTATATACTATTATCCCACTCAAGTTGAATTGAAGCAACTTTTTTAAATGAGGTAAGAAAATCATCCTGCTTCAATGGTATTAAAGTGTAAGACCACATACTCCCACCTTCATCTAAAGCATAGATAATATTACTGTTTTGAAATACAATCGATGGTTTTTCCAGAGTTGGAAAATTTTCTAAACTTATAAGTTGATTTGATTTTAAATCAAAGCGTGATAATGTACCTGACTCGTCCATTTCAATGGTGTAGAGTGTGCCATCAACGACAACAAAATTGAGGAAATCGTGATGTAGGTCATTATCAATTATTAGTTCCCATTTGTCACTGTTTGAATTATAACTCCAAAGAGTAGAATTAACATTTTGCCCAAGTCCTATATAGGTTATGCTATCGTTTAATGAAGCTACATTTGGCCTGAACCCTATAGTCCCTGGAAAACTTTCAACTTGATCCCATGAATCATTCGTGTCATTATATTTCCATAAATCTTTTAGGATGTCACCATTTCCTGGATACGGCTCATAGCCTAGCCCAACATATCCGGTGTTATTAGACTCGAATCCAATTCCAGCTCTTCGATGATTTCCAGGGAAGTCGTTTAACTGAGTCCAACTATTATTACTAGGGTCAAATTTCCATACATCATTTATGATTGAGTCACCCGCCGGGCTATCTCCACTTACAACGTAGGCATAGCCATTAACTGTAAATATGGAAGGCTGTGACCGAGCCGGACCGGGGAAGTTAGCAGCCCTGGACCAACTGCCATCATTGAGTTCGTATGACCACACCATTCGCACACTTCCTGTACCATTTCCTTGAAAGAAGTAATAGGTATCATTTATACGAAAAGGGATTAAGTCATTTGAATAATCATCATACTTCCAAGGCATTGAGTTCTCCAAGTGCCAATTAGGACCACTATTATAAATGGCGATATTGCTTTTCAAAGTATCGGTTTGACTTATTGACTTAATCCTAAAAAAGTAGCTAACATTTTCTTTTTCTGGGATGAATTGATATGATTTTATACTGCTGACTAATGTATCTAAAGAATGAAAGCTGTTTGAATTATTTTCCGAAACTTCAACAATAAAGCTATTTCCAATATTACTATAATATTCCCACGACAGATTTAGTAAATTATTTTCGGGTTCTGCCACTAGAAATATATCGGTTTTATGAGGATCGCTAGGGTCAAAAATGTAAATATTATCGTAAGCAGAACTGCGTCCATTGCCTAGGAAGATTGCTTTCGATTGAGATGCGAAGGCCAATGAGTAATAAAGATTATAGTTTTGGTTGATCTTGTTCCATTGCATTAATTCCAAATCAAATTTCCATAATTCCTCGTTAACACCGGAACCAAGGGTTGAATAGTAATAAAAGTCTTTGTCAATATTGAAATAAAGTGGACCATTACGTTTTAAGGGAAGTGAATCTATCGCGTAGTTGAACTCTTCATTGAGGAGATCATAACTGTGAATAAACTCCAAATGTGAGACAAGAAAAACAGTCTTATCATGTACAAAAATATGATTGATGTACTCATCAGCAAGCTCATTAGAGAAGTTGCCAATCTGAGTCCATTGGTTGTTTAATATATCATAGCTCCATAGGTCATGAGTTGGCATTTGTGAGTTTTGTACTCCAAAACCATAATAAAGTTTGTTACCTACTACTTCAAATTCAGAAGAGTTATTGAGGGTAGGGCCGCCAGTATAATTTATGACGGACCAGGAATTATTAACTAAGTCGTATTTGTGAGTTTGTGATGATTTAAAATTATAATAGACAGAATCATGTACAAAACCTCCTCTTTCTAAAGAAACAGGATAATTGGAGCTCAAAGTCCACTTTTTATCCTGCAAGTTGTATTTGTAGAAAATAGTAGAACTATCGTTCGGGACTCCATAGTACATGTCGTCACCCAGAAGAAAAGTAATTGGTGCTAAATGATAAATCGAATCTGGGCGCGCATTGTGGATTGTACTAAATACCCCTGGGGATTGGGCTAAAATAGTATCTGAAATCACTTTATTATCTAATCCTTTTAGCCTGAAGTAGTTCGCTTCTGGTATTGATATCCCCTTCACCAAAACTTCAGAGGCAAACGTTGTTATAGTGTCGTATGGTTGGAATGAAGCCGTATTACCATTAGAAACTTCGATTATAACCTGATCATAGGTTTGATTGTCATCAAGATATTTCCATTCCAGCAGAATAGAATTACTACTTTCGGAAACTGCTTTTAAAAGATCGATTTTTTTATTTTGGGATGTAATGGAATTGATAAATGACAGATTAATCAATAACAATAAGATGGTTCTAAGCATGAAATACTAATTTGATCGAAATGCAACCGCAAACCTGTGAATTTTGCTTAGAAAAATAAAACTATATTTCATTTTTCCTGGATCTTAATCATAAGAATCCAGTACGTGTTTAAATATTAAAAAGGTAAGAATCCTTTGCACTATTCTTATGAATGCAAATTAGTTTGAACTTTATGATCAAAGACCATTTATACTGTTAAGACTATTGAATATTAACTAGTAGATTTAGAATCTTAGAACCTAAAAAAACTAAACATGGCTAAATGTTTCGCACTCATGGGATGGAGTCTTCCCGTCATAGAAAGTATGCAAAAGACCGGAAAACCATTTGTGGTGGTTTCCTTTCCCGACTTTGAACCATACGCCAAGGAGAATGACATTCCCTTTGTTCCTTATCAACTTGATGAGTGGAGCGATACCTCCAACTCACTGGATTTGGTAGAAAAATTAAATGCATATAATGCGGATGTTGCGGTCCCTTTATTTGAAGAAACTGTAGAGTGGGCAGGAGCACTAAATTCCATTTACCGAAATGATCCTCGGGTACTTAACCGTGCCTTTTTGTTTAGAAATAAAGCCATGATGAAGCGAAAAGCTTTGATTGGTGGCTTGCGAGTTGGGTTGTTTGAAGAGGTTCACAATAAAGAAGGTGTCAAAGCTTTCATGAAACGATTGAATGAAGCCAACCTCCAGTTGGATGGTGAAGAAGATAGCTGGGTACATATAAAGCCTTTTGCTTCTGCTGGTACAGTAGGGCATAGACTATTAAAATCCATGAATCAAATTGATGAAGAGTGTGAGGATGGTGATTTTCCATGTCTTGCTGAAAGCCATCTTTCCGGAAGAGAGTTTTCATGTGAAGCATTTATACACGGTGGAAAAATCAAGTTCCTGAATATCACCGAGTATGTAAAACTGGGTTATTCAAACTTCATTCCGGAAGGGCATTACCTTGAATCCAAGCGTGATTTGATTTATAAGCATGTGCAGAAACTGGTAGACATCTTTGGTATTGAGTACGGGATGGTTCATCCGGAATGGTTTCTTACCGAAAATGATGAATTGAATTTTGGGGAGACAGCCTGTAGAATACCGGGAGGTCATATCCTGGAGCTTTGTGGCAAATCGTATGAATTTGATGCGCTGGCTGCCTTTGTCCAAATCCATGATCCTAGCCTGACCGATGAGGAATTAGCAGAAATCTTGCCTCCTGAAGGGTTTAAGCCTAAAAACTATCATGGAAATGTCATGATCTACCCTCATAAGAAGCAGTTTTCAAAACTTGAAATCCCTGAGGAGCTGAATAATGAATCATACTTTGTTGATCATACGCTGGTACCTCCATTAAGCACTCAAAAGATCAGTGACGAGCGTGCAGGATTTGGAAACCACTTCGGTACAATCAATTTTAAAGGCGAAGATCCCGACCGAATGACGGAGTTGCTTAAATACTACCAAAAGGTTGATTTTTACGTCTGAATATGTGTTATTAACGACCATTCATGGAGATAACCAAAAATCAGACATTCGAAAAATTTGAAGAAAGTTTCAAGGCTTTTCAAGAGGCATCTGATCTCACCAAAAGAGAGCATGCTTCAAAGCTTGCGAGCCAGATAGATATCCTGTCTTTAAGTGAAGATGGGATTTCCTATTTGTATAAAAGAAGTGTTGAATTAGATGAGCAGGGCCTGTTTTCCGGCACCTCCTGGGCTGAACCAACGAAGTTGATACCAACTCTGGTAAAAGGTACTTTGCTTGCAGGTCATCCATCTTCCAGCTTTGAAATCGTTTCTGATCTTCGCTTGCTGGCATATGCCAAAGGAGCAGAATCTAATATGATTTCTCAGCCGGTAGCAAAGACACTTCTGGAGGAAGTATTGGTACACAACCTTGAATTTGCGCTCAATGATCTATCGGAAGATACCCGGCAAACCATGAGTGAGCGTGAGGTGAAGAAAGCTATCAACCTGTTTAGCTTCCTGCTATCAGAAACACCAATTGAAGGTATTTATGAAAAGTTGGCTCTGGAAGTAGATCTCATTTGTAGTCAGCGACCGGTGGAGACTCGAAAAGCACGAGAATTGATTCGACTTATAGATCAAAGATTCCAACCATCTGGTGAATCAAAGCATGATCAGTTGGTTCGTACATTTATTAATGCGCTCAAAGCACCAACGACCTTCATTGCCAAAGAACGATCTACGCCTGAGGCTTATATTGATTTTATCCAGTCTTGCTCAGCTGATGAGTTGAAGTCAGAGGCTATTGAGATGGGCGAATCGATGGTCAGAACGGGGCTCGTTAGTCAATACCATGCGTACCTGCTTCTCTATCTGGTAAAGGACAATCACGCTTTGGTGCCAGCATGTCTCGGACTAAATGAACGGGGGAGTGCTGAATGGGAAAAGTTTAAAGACATTATTGTTTCATTGATCAGTGAAATTGTAACTCCGAACAATTATCAATGTATCTACGGACTAAGCTGGGTTTTGGGTCGAAACCTCTTGTCCAGACGTCCGGTCAGAGCCGGTTTGGAAAACTTAAGAAGAGCCAAAATAAACCCACAGGTTGAAAAAAGGATTCTAAAGTCTATTGATGATCCGGACAGCTCGGTGACAGCACTTCAATATTTGCTTGGAGGTACATTGAAAGTTTTAGGTCAACCATTGGGTGTTGGGCAAGGAAACAATCCAACCTGCCAATCAGCACGAGGGATAAGCATGTGGAGTCAACATGCACCGGCTAAGCTGATCGATATGATTATTACGGTAGCCACTCAGAATAATTTGATCATGCGTTTTGAGAATCAGGATCTTGAATCGATCAAATTGGGGAAAGGGCTTGTTGAAAAGCTGGATTTTAACCTGGATGTTGTTTCTGCAATTCTGGTTCCTCACCTGGATCGTATTTACAATGAGATGATGAAACGATCCATGGGCCGTGCTGATGATCCACATCGATGGGTAAACCCTGCCATGTATGGACATTGGATTCCAGTCGGGTTTGCCTCCTGCTACGATTATACCTCGAATTCAATCCTTGATTTTGAAGGATTTATTCGGATTTTCTATGCAGCATTTCACCCACTTTATAATGATAATAATCAGGTGCTATACCCGATACCTGTTGGGATATATGTAACAAGCAATCATGGAGATATGCTTGGCTTTCACGCTATTTCTTTACTGCGGGTAGATAAGGACCCTTCAGGGGATTACCGAGCTTATTTTTTAAACCCTAACAATGAAGGGCGTCAGGATTGGGGACAGGACATCAAACCTTCAGTTCATGAGAATGGAGAAAAGGCAGGTGAGTCATCCCTTCCATTTCATCAATTTGCCGCCCGGATATATGCATTCCATTATAATTCGTTGGAAGCCACGGCTCACTTGCACCTTGTTGAAGATGAGTCCATTCAGGAAGTGAAAAAATTGGCACAGGAGAGCTGGGGTAAATCATACAACTGGATCGAACAACCTAAACTATGGTAAGACACTCATCCCGAATTGAACTCAGCCAGTCCTCGCTGACCAGCAACATCAATTTCATCAAAAAGAAGGTTGGAAAAGGGGTACGGATATCGTCCGTCGTAAAAGCCAATGCTTATGGTCATGGCATTGAAGAGTTTGTGAAAATGGCAGAGAAAGCTGGGGTGAACCATTTTTCAACAGCTTCTGCTTTTGAGGCTGAGACAGTATTAGAGGCTAAGTCCGATTCCAGTGACGTTATGATCATGGGGATCCTGTATAGTGAAGACATAGGCTGGGCGATTGAAAACGAAATAGAATTTTATGTTTTTAATTATGATCGTTTATCGCTCGTCTTGAAAGAAGCACAAAAACTTGGGAAGAAGGCGAAAGTTCATTTAGAAGTAGAAACCGGCGCAAACCGAACAGGGTTGCCCGAAAGAGAGCTATCACCCTCATTGAGCTTTCTTAAAAAGTATCAGAATCACATTGAGTTCACAGGATTATGTACCCATTTTGGAGGGGCTGAAAGCTTTTCAAATCAATTCAAAATAGATAAACAACACAAGAAATATAAAGAGTACTTAAAGCTGTGCAAGAAGAAAAGCCTGATGCCAAAGACTCGGCATATTGCATGCTCGGCTGCTGCACTTGCTTATCCAGACACAGTGTATGATATGGTCAGGATTGGCGTGTCTCAATATGGTTTTTGGCCCAGTCCGGATATCTACTACAAACACATACAGGATGCCAATAAATCAAACGGTGCTTTGAAAAGAATTTTTTCCTGGAAAACCGATGTAATGGATGTTCGGGATGTGGTCACAGGTGAGTTTATCGGATACGGTACCGCGTATCAGGCTACTCATGATATGAAGGTGGCGGTCATGCCGCTTGGCTACTCCAATGGATACCCACGTGCGCAATCCAACCGTGGGCATGTATTGATTAAAGGAAAGAAAGCACCAATTGTTGGACTGATAAATATGAACTTGTTTATGGTAGATGTTAGTCATATTGATGGAGTTGAGGTAGGAGAGGAAGTGGTGCTTGTGGGTAGGCAAAAAAATAATACCATCAATATTAGCTCATTTACCCAGGTAACTCAGTTGCTAAACGCTGAAATGCTAAGCAGACTTCCTGCTGCAATCCCAAGAAAGGTGGTGAAATGAGGCGATTGAGTAAAAACGAAAAACGACTACTAAAGCAATTGATTCGGAACCGAAGCGGAGCTACTTTCATTGATTTTCTGGAGGCTGATTGGCCTGTCGGAAAATTTGATGTAAGCACATTTCAGCAAACCTTAAGTATTAAGGTTACGGATGATGAGCTACCTATAGCTATGCACCATATAGTGGAGCGGCTCAATCTGGTGAAACAACTTGAGGAAGAAGGATATATTACTCTCTGGGGTAAAATCAGAACCTCAGATAATACGAGAACTTGTGGTACTGCTTCGGAGGGATCTAACACTGTTTTTCTGCCTGATATTTCTGTTGCAACTGAGGTTTTAAAGTATGCCAATTATGAGATTGGGTTTGGAGCCTCACTGAAAGAATGGTCGAAACAAAACTTTCGAAGCAAGCCGCTCATGTCGTTTCGTGTCTTAGTTTTCATTTTGATAGCCATGCTGGCAGCAAATCTCATCTATCAAGCCAGACTGATCCGTACCAGAGTGAGTCACGAGCATGAGCAGATTGTTGACAATAACAAAGAAGTACTTGAAAATCAGTTGTTAAGCAATCAGATTATTGACTCTCTTCAGCGGCAAAATAATGATCTAATGATTGTGACGGAACAGGTACGACAAAACACAGAGAATCTACAGGATATTGAAATGTTCTTACGTGAGCAGCAAGGGGCGTTTAGAAATATTGATGCGCAGACCCGTTATTTGAGGGAGCAAATGCATTTGAATCAAAAACTGCTTAAAAGATCAGATAGCTTATTGAATCGAATGATTGAATAGCTAAAAACCTGAGTTTATAAATCACTATAAATATCCCCTTGAGGGGATTATAGGCGTGTTTTATAGATAGATATGTAAATCTTACTGCAAAGTATCACCCTCTAGCCTCCGAAATGTCGGACCATCTGAAGGGAGAAATCCCCAGGAAGCAGTGTCTGAGTACCTTGAAACGAGTATTATGTTCTTTCTTTACGTCGACTCAGGTTAAAAGTAAATCTCTTGCGCTACGCGATAGGTATTTGCATGCGCTTCCAGAATGTGTTTGATGTTTTCAGAATAGCCACCACCCATAGAAGCAACCAGCGGAATATTGTGCTCTTTAGCCAGACTAATCACATTATAATCTCGTTCCCTGCAACCATTTATTGTCAAACCCAGTCTTCCTAATTTGTCTGTTTTCAATACATCCACACCAGATTGAAAAAAGATGAAATCCGGATTCACTTGATCCATTAATTTCTTTAAATGATAATCCAGCGTTTTTAAATAGATGCGATCTTCTGTGCCATCAGCTAAAGAAATGTCCAAATCTGACTTTTCCTTTTTAAGCGGATAGTTATGCTCTCCATGCATGCTGAAAGTGAATACCCGATCTTCATTTTGAAATATTTCTGCTGTTCCATTGCCCTGATGGACGTCTAAATCAACCACCAGTATTTTTTGTGCTTTTTTCAGGTCTAACAAATACCGTGATGCAATAGCTATATCGTTCAATAAACAAAATCCCTCAGCTCGATCGGTAAACGCATGATGTGTACCACCAGCAATATTCATTGCAATCCCATATTGCAGGGCATATTCTGCACATTGAATGGTACCCGCATTGATGGTGACCTCTCTTTTCACAAGTCCTTGGGATATCGGAAACCCACTTCTTCGTTCTTCCTGACGAGTAAAATCCAGGGCTTGAAGCTTTTTCCAGTAATTGGCTGAATGCACAGCCAGGATTTCATTGGGTGTGAGTTTTCTGGGGGCAAAAAGATTTGATTCATGGATTGTTCCTTCATGGATCAATTGCTTGGGTAGGAGGTCATATTTCTCCATCGGAAACCGGTGTTTTGGAGGGAGGGGATGATTGTAAATAGGAGACCAGGCAACTTTTAACATGGCAATCATTTTAATCCAACTACTTGTGGCTTGGCAATGTTTGGACTTCTAAAGAATTGAGGAGCGGATAATGATACTTTGAAGTGAAAAGACTGTCCATCAGCTGGGGTGGTTGGTAGGAATGCGACCCTAAACTCGAAGGTGTCGAAGACCAAACTTTCATTCCTAATTCTCACCCCGCCTCCATAAGTGTAATAGGTTATATCATATGGATCAAAGTTGCGACTTTCACTTACACTGCCTATGCCTGCATGAACATAAGTTGCAAATCGAAAGCCATAGAAATACCAGGGTTGAAAAACCACATATTCGGTTGTAAGCGTGAATAAGTTGTTGCCACTAATCTGACTGCCTTCAATGTTACGGATCCTGTTTTCTCCTAATAGGCTTTGGGCTAGAGGAATAGAAAGATTGTTACTATTGAAATAATGAAACCGAGTAAATACTCTTGAATGAGCAGTGCCCAAGTCTATCAAAGGAGTGAAGTGACGTCCATTAAACTGGATAACCTGATCTACTTTTTGTTTGTTCAATGTGAAATATCCCGACTCCAGATTTAGCAAAAAATAACCAATTCTTTTGTTATAGTTTGCGTAAATGGTGCGAATACCCCGATAATTGCGCGTTCCAAATTCCGTCCAATCCCGTCCATATATAGCTGAGTAAATGAATCCGACCGGTACATCCTCAGTAATATTGAAAGACAGAATGTTTTTGGTTTTCAGGTAGTTGATTTTGCTATAGGATAGGCCGCTAACAAGGAAGTGATGATCCTGATAAATATTGTTGCTGTCAGCCCTTACCTCAGGTCTGTTTGTGTAATTGTCATGCTTGATTCTTAGTGCAGCACTTATGTTTTTCCTTTTCTCGCCCAGCTGAAATGCTCGGGCACTCCACAAGTCGTAGCTTCTGCGATCAATTTGAAATCCTTCCTCATAAACTGAGTCAGCAAAGGTCAAATCTACAATCGGTTGCACATGCTCGATTGTTGCCTCACCATAATACTTAATTGCGGGGGAAATGAAACCCCTTCTGAAAGATATTCCTTTACTCTTCCCAAGGTAATTGTCTGAGAAATAGACTGTCCCATCTATAAATGAATCATCAATGTTTCTTATGGTGTAGTGCGCATCATATCCATGGCTAGGTGGAATGTTTTTACTATAGAGATAATCTATTCCAAATTCATTTCCGGTTCCTACAATGTTTTGATTGATGAACCCGACCCTAAGCGTACTACTGTTATCAACTGCTGCATCCAGAGACCATGGAAACCGATCTTTGATCACCACTGTAGCTTTGACCGTGTTGAGGTCATTCGTGTTTACTTTTAAAATAATCCTGGCATCTTCTATGTATTTTAATGATCGGATTATCCGCTCTGTATCTGCCATTTCAAATGCATCAACCTCATCACCCACGTCAAAAAGTAATTGCTTGAAGATTACATGTTTCTTAGAATCAATATGAATCTTGTTGCTAATCCTGCCAATTCTAGAATTGGCTTTTAATGTAGTGTCATTCACAGAACCACCAAACAGATCTACAGAGACATAATCAATGGAAGTGATGGTTTTACCTTCAAATGCCTTAAAGAAATCTTCACTATTCACAGGATCAGTATTTTGAAAAGTGTTGTCTGGTGGACGATTAACTATCAATAGATTGTATAATTCTTTGGTAATCCGACTCTTTTGAGCGGAGGTGTAGACTGAATCATAAAATCCTTCAGATAATACGTATTTGTTATCATACACCTCATATTCTGTTCCTCTTGCAAGTTGAACCGTAGTATCTCTTTTTGCTATAACCAGTGAGTCATCGACAACAAGGACCTGATTCTTCCTCAGGTGAATTGTGGTTAATCTTTGCGCTAAAGAAACTATAGTGCTGGCAAAAAGAAGCGATATCAATATGAATTTATACAGACGAATGACTTTTGCATGTAATCAGGCAGACAAGTATATACAATACGATTTTCTTAAATAGTCTAAAGGCCAATTGGTTTAATCGCTTATTACTTTCACTTTTTATACAACTAATTGATTACTTTCACGTATTGTACAACAAATAAAAATTGGATTTTTATGAAAGGGAATCATCTTGGGGAGCTTGAAGAGCTTGTTTTGCTAACAGTTGGGTCACTCTACAATGAAGCCTACGGAGTAGCTGTAATGGATGAAATACGGGAGAATGCCGGACGAGACATGAACATTAGCGCCATACATGCGGTACTCAGGAGACTTGAAGAAAAAGGACTACTTAAGTCTCACATGGGAGGATCTACCAACGAAAGAGGTGGTCGAAGAAAAAGACTGTTTACACTTACAAAGGCTGGTAAGCTGGCCTTAGATCAAAGTATCTCCTTACGCCAATCACTGTACGAGCGTATACCCAACATCACTTATAGTTTTTCAATATGAATTATGAGCCACCCAAATGGGCCGATCGGTTTTTAAGGTGGTATTGCAATCCACGATTCCTTGAGGAAATAGAAGGGGACATCTATGAACTCTTTGATCGTCGTGTTGAGCAGCAAAACCCAAAGGTGGCGAGGCTCAAATTTATCTGGGATGTTTTTCGATTTTTCAGATGGTCAAATATTAACAGGACAAACTCAAAATATACTACTATGAACCACTTTATGCTACTCAGGAATTACCTGAAGCTTGGGATGCGAAATATTCGTAAAAACCTGGTTTCTTCTTCCATCAACATTTTTGGAATGGCGATCGCTATTTGCTTCGCCATATCCATTTTCATTTTCACAGACGCTCAGCTAAGTATGGATAATTTCCATTCTAATGCTGATCGTATCTATCAGATTACAAATTATGTGGACCAGGATGGGAATGATAATTTATGGAGTGACTCACCCATGATGCTGGGGCCGGCTCTTAAGACCGATCATCCTTCAGTTGAAGAATTTGCAAGGTTTGAGTTTAGAAGTACAGTGGCAAAATATAAATCCGAAGTTTTTGATGAGCTGGCAGTTTTTACCGATCCTTCCTTTTTCAAGATGTTTGATTATGAAATGATCGCCGGAAATCGTGATGTGCTTTACAATAAAAGCAATGTGGTTATCAGCAAAGAAATGGCCATTAAGTACTTTAATGATGAAGATCCGATCGGCAAGGAGCTTTCCTTCAAGTTTATGAATGGAAAAGTTAAGCGCCTCGTAGTAGGAGCTGTTTTAGAAAAGTACCCTTACAATACCAGCATTGGATTCGATTTCTATTTACCAATGGAAAACTTCTATGATCTGGAATTTGAAAATGCCAATGATTGGGCGTTCATGACTGACGCGAATTTCATTCTATTGAAGGAAGGAGAATCGATCAGTTCTATCTATGATTCGTTTGACAAATACAAAGAATTGCAACATGGAAGCAATCCGGAATGGAAGGTTAGATCATTCGAACCACTTGTTTTAACGGACCTTTCCACCACGTCTTATATGATTGAAGGATCTGTTTCTGGCGGTGGACACCCTGCCGGGAGAGTTGCATTGATTGTCATTGCGACCTTTTTGTTAGGAATGGCTTGTTTCAATTTTATGAATATCTCAGTGGTGAGCGCGTCAAAACGATTGAAAGAGATAGCCTTACGTAAAGTGATGGGTAGTGTAAGAAGGGAGATCATCTATCAGTTTATGGTTGAAAATTTACTTACCTGCTTTTTCGCGTTGTTGGTAGGGGCAGCATTATCGTATTTTCTACTAATTCCATGGTTTGATATAATGATTCCTGAAATGGATATCCAGTTTAGAACAAACGATCCATTTACACTCATTTACCTAATGCTTGGTTTATTAATTGGTGTTGGCATTATATCCGGAGCGTATCCGGCATTCTATATCTCCAAATTTGACACCATCACCATCTTTAAAGGCAATGAAAAGTTTGGGTCTAAGAATTTGTTTTCGAAGATCATGCTTGGGATTCAGTTCTTTCTGGCGGTCATGACCATTGTGGGGTGCTTTATTATGACTGAACAAAGTATTTACCTGGGAGAAAAAGATTGGGGCTATGATCCTGAGGGTACCATGTCTGTCTATGTAAATGGGCAGGAGCAATATGATCTGCTAAAGAATCAAGTGGTCAATCACCCGGCAGTCATTAATCATACTTCTTCTGATTTACTCATTGGACGAGGTATAACTAAGGTCTCATTCGAAATGGGAGATAAGCAAATTGGCGTGAGGCGGATAGGAGCATCAGAGGGATACTTTGATACGTTCAGATTGAGAATGAAAGAAGGCAGACCTTTGACCGATAGAGCTGAGGACAAAAACGGAAATGTGGTTGTTAATGAAAAGTTTGTAAATGCTATGGGCTGGGAGAGTGGACTCGGACAGACATTTACCTACGATAGCACACGATATAAGGTAGTTGGGATCGTCGAAGACTTTCATTACTATGATTTTTTTTCACCTATAGATCCGGTGATGATACACGGTTTAGCTCCGGAAAAAGTAAGATACCTGACTGTTCAGGCCGATCCTGAAAAGCTGGTTGATCTGGAACAACATACAAGAGAAGCCTGGTTGGCTATTGCCCCAAATGATCCGTTTGATCGTGTGTTTCAGGAAGATGCATTTGATGGGTTTTATCAAGAGAATGAGAGTAACATTAACATTTTAATGCTGATCACAGGGATAGCAATTGTACTGGCGTGTCTGGGGCTTTATGGCCTGCTATCGTTTAATGTTCAGGGAAAACTCAAAGAATTTAGCGTTCGGAAAGTGCTAGGCGCTGAACCAAAAGTACTTGTTAAAATTATCAGTAAGCAATATTTCTGGGTACTACTCATTTCATTTTTGATTGGCGCCCCATTAGGGACGTTTGGAATGATGAATCTGGTTGTATCTGTTTTTCCAGATACTAAACCTGTAACGGCGCTTCCATTCATTATTGCTGTTTCCATTATTTTGATCACTTTAATCGTAACTGTTGCCGGGCAGATTAAAAAAGCGATAAATGTCAACCCGGCTGATTTGCTTAGAACCGAATAAAAACGGATTGATTGTGAGGAGAAGCTAAAACCAGATTCTCCTCACAATCATGATCAATCCACTTACTACCATCATGACAACCACAAGAAACCTGAATTGCTCACTTTTCATTTTCTTTAGGAAGCCTTTCCCGATGATGCTGCCTAGTGTAGCTCCTAATCCCAAAGTAATCCCAAACACCCAATTTTCAGTAGTTAGCAATCCGAAAAACGTATAGCTACCGATCTGAGCAAGACCTGTAAAAAAAGAATTAGCCGTTTTGGTGGCGATGAGTTCCTCCTTATCTAATCCGGCATTGAGGTAAAAGGGGTTAAGTACAGGCCCGAGCGCTCCAATCATGGTGCCTAGGATGGATACTACAAATCCAAGTGGAATGAAATACCATTCTTTGAATGAAAATGACTGCTTTACCTTTCCCAAGCGAAACTGAAAAATAGTACTGACCAAAAACAAACCCACAAATAATTGTAGAAAGGAAAGATCAGCGCGCTTGAAAATCAATGCACCTATCCATGCTCCGGCTATGGCAGCTGGTGCATAAAAGAGACATAGCCTCCAGTGGATATGTTTCCAGAAAATGATTAGACGGGCCGGCCTCCCCAGAAATGTACCCAGGTTTAATACGGGGGCGGTATTGGTTACACCAATAAGCCAGTTGAGGACAGGTACTAACACCAGTGCCCCTCCACCTCCGGAAACAGTGGATAAAATAAAAGCCAATACTCCGACGATAAAGAGAACAATCAAAGTTGTGAATTCGATAGGTGAAAGCCATTCTAAAAGTGCACCCATGGCTCGAAAATAGGGAATATAGTGTTGATAAATTGAACAGCAAGACCAATTAGCCTTGCTTCAATCCAGGTTTTACGATTTACGCTATGCCTTTGATGTTCGTGAAACAGGAAATGTTTTATCCCTTTTGAGATACTGCATGCTTATAAATGAAAACAGAAATCCTGACCCCATCGCCTCAATAAATATGACCATGGTAAGGGTTAACTCATTTAAGAAGGCATTATTTGGATAATTTGAAATAATCCCCTGGGTGAATGCGGGATTTAAAAACAAGTATGCTACTACAAATAATGAAAACAAAAACGCTGTGATCATGCCAACAGCAAAACCAGTTCCTATTCCCATCAGGTAATTGAAGGAATAGTTGAATTCCGTGTCTCTAAATTTTTTGATTGCGAGAAAAGCGCCTGAAAACATGATGAATGCGTTGAGCGCCCGAAGCTCTGTTATGTGTGTGAGTCCCAATAACTCCATAACAAAGAAAAATGCAATGAGGCCTATGGTTGTCATTACCCCATACCGTACAATGTGTTTTTCTAAGCTTTCCATACCTGTATTAACAGGAAATACCGATGATAGTTCTGTTATGGGTGTTTTAATCGAAATTGGGAGTAATAAAAACCCCGAAGAAAATATTCCCCCGGGGTATAGCTGGCAATCCGTTAGATCTGTGGATTGATATATTTATTGATTAAATTTTAATGTGTCCAATTCTGTTGTTTCACCTGCTACAACAACCACACCTTCTTTGCTGGCAGCATTGAAACCACTGTCTTCAGCCGGTATTGCAATTACATGATAAGAATCTGCTTCTAGCATAGTAACTAAAAAGCTTCCATCTGCTTCTGGAATAGTTGAAACGGTATCTTCATCGTCAGGCTCAATTACATAGACTACTGATGAGATTGAGTCGGGTGAAACTACGCCAGAAATTGATCCAAATTCACTTTCATCGGTTTCCTCAAGAAATACACGGATCACAGGTTTTAAAATAAACTTACCATTACCTGTTTCATGAATAGATTTCGCAGCATCAAAATCAAGTGTAAGCTTATAAGATTCGTTTGCTTCAATATCTGCATCCACTTTCAACTTTAATCCTGAAGATGAACCGGAAGGTATCGTAAGGTCAAGTGTATCATTTTCAATGACTACTTGATTTTGATCACCTAGTATCAGACGGATTTCTTTTAGTTCTCCTTCAGGAATGTCAGTGTCTGCTAATAAAGCTTCTTCACCATTATTCAACTCAAGGATATCATAGACTCGTGGCTCAATATCAACAGTATTCCAAGACCCTTCTTTATTGTCTTCGGCTGTTTCAGAAGTGTCTGTCTCAATTTTATATGAAAGACCCTGGACGTCAATCAATACTGCATCGTATTGTGCCGGATCATCTATCAAGCTTACTTGCATGCTTGCAGTGCCTCTTTCAACCATATCGTTTGAGTTGTCATTGCAACTGATGCCAAGAACGGCAATGGCAACTATAAAGGATAATAACTTGTAATGCATATTTTTTTAATTTTTAATTCTTAATTGTGACATAGTTGTCAAAGCATGTGCCAGTGTGAAAAATGTTGTTTAAGTACAGTTTAGAATGACTTTAGCATCCGTCTAACTCTCAAATTGAGAAATTGATAATCATTTTGGGTTTGCTACTCAGCTTTACTCAACTTGTCATTGATATCTCGTATGACTGCATCTAACTCAATAGCTGAAACACGAATACTATCGTTTATAAATTCCAGATTCGAGGAATCTTTGCTGTCATAGAGGTCTACCAAACCTAAAATTCGAGCTACAGGAGCACGTACAATGTGGGAATTGGAAGATAAGTATTCTTTGAGTTGTTGGTTTTTTTTCTCCAGTTCTTCAGTTCGTTTTCGTACAACCTGTTCCAGGTTATTGTTCATGGATATAATCTCTTCATTTGCTCTACGAAGTTCTTTTGCCTGCTGTTCGATTTGCCTATTTAGCTTTTGAAGTGCCTGATTTGCTTTTCGTTTTCTCGTAAAGTTTAAATACACCAAATATGTAATTAGTATCATAATCACAAGACTGGCAATCAGGGTGTTTCGTGTCCAAATCGCATTTGAAAGTTTTCTTTCATTTGCAAGCTCAACCCTCCTTCTCTCAATCTCTTGCTGCATTCGCTCTTGCTCAAAAGTATCTTCTGCTTCTTTGAATGCAATGCGACGTGTTACATCCAAGTTGATCAAAGAATCATTTAAGGCTTTGTATGTCTGGTAATACTTTAATGCGTCTTGATAATTTTCAGATTGCTCATAAAGCTCTGCCATGTTTTTCGCAGCATCTCTTTTTTCTGCCCGCAATCCGGCCAATGTCGCTATATCATAAGCTTTTTTGAAGTATGATTCTGCGATAGCTCGTTGATCCATCTTTCGATACATCTGACCAAGATCAATGTAGGAAAGACTTAGAATATAGCTGTCTCTAAAGCTTTTGGCTTGATCTTCTGCGGAGAGTAGATATTTAAAGGATGAGTCTACTTCATTTAAATGCATATATACACTTCCGATATTATATGCTGCATAGAAAGCATCAGCTGGTAGATTCAACTTATTTGCTCTGGTTAGCGATTTTCTCAAATAATTAAGGGCGAGTCCATAATTCCCTTTTTGTTTGTGGATGTATCCAATGTTGTTGAGTAGGACTCCTTCACGAGCTTCATTTTTTAGTTCTGCATATAGCTCCGCCGATTGATGATAGTAGGAGAGTGCCTGTTCAGTATCACCGATGAAATTATGCACGCGACCCAGATTGTTGAAAATTTTGGCCTGTCGATCTTTCTCATCTAGTTCTCTATATCTTTTTAATGCGATCAAAAACTCCTGAAGAGCAGAATAGTAATTTCCCAAAGAAGTATTAGCAATCCCACGATTCATGATGGCGTCTGCTTCACCCAATGGATAGCTCATTGACCGTGCTAACTGTTCTGCTTGATTGGATAATAGGATGGTTGAGTCAGCGTTGCTGTTTCTGAGTAAATAGCCAAGTTCGTTCATAGCTTCTACTCGTCTGATCATATCCGGAGAAGATTTGATTATTTTTTTCAGTTCTGCCGGGTTGTTTTGGGCAGCCAATGAGGTCGCACAAATACATAAAGTGGATACTATGAATACTCTTACTTTCAGGCGTTTAATCGATCGATGAACAAATAAATTAATAAAAAAATAAGTAGAGTACAATTCACCTTAAATGGTAGCAAGCTGTTGCCGCTATTTTAGGTATTCATCCAACGCCACCATTTTCCAAGCCAGGTTTTAGGTTCTGGTCTTACCTTCTTTTTTTCTACGACAGGTGAATCTTGAATTTTAGATTCAGTCGTGGGTTGCTTTTTCTTCAATTGCTGTTTTTTTTGAAGCTTTTGTTCGTAATGTCTGGCTTTCTGTTCTTTTAGTCGTTTAGCTTCTTGTTCTTTCCTCCGTTTTTCCTGACGAGCTTCAAAGCTTTCTCTCTTGCGTTTCGCTTTAAGTCGCCGCTTTTCCTTTTCTTCTTCGCTGAGCTGCCGCCGCTGATTTCGCTGATTTCGGGAATTTTCCTCTTTATTTTCTTTTGACTCAATCTTCTTTTTAGGTTCTGGTAAATCGACCTTGCCTAAAACCTTAAGGCCTGATAGCTCTTTCTTAGGAGCTTTGATGAGTTTTATTTTTTCAAGATCTGCCGACAATTCTTCGCTTTCAAGTAGTTCTAGCAAACGATCGGTCTGAATGACTTCATCCGCATTAGGTCGGGGTTTATCTTCAGCAATGATCTTATCATGTTCAGTTGTATTTTGCTGTTCAGGTGTTTCTTCCTCTATCTCAATTTCGCCATCGGCCATGGCAATGTCCTCTTCGGGAGTTAGTGCTTCTGATGGTTCAGTACTCCCTTCTTCAAGTATTTCTATACTGTTATCATCTTGATTCTCTGGTGGTTCAGGTTCCGCAACTGGATTATCCGGATAAAGATCGAATTGCTCAAAGACCAAATCTTCAATGGCATCAAAAAGCCTTGCATTAGGATGAAATTTTTCACCGGTTTCTTCTTCCAGAAATGATATAATCTCCTGAACCGGAATATGATGTTTACGAGCGAGTTGTCCGAGTCTCATATGGAATATGATTAATTGCCGCAAAAATAGTCCTGTTTTAGTCGTGTTTTGAAAGTTTTGCCAGCTTATACGTCTGTTTTGTCAGCTCGTTGAATTGAAGTATATTCCGTTCTTTAATAATCCCCGCCGTTTCACATTTTTTTATTTTAATCGTGATATATGATAGAGCCGAGTGTTCCTGAGCAGGAGGAAGAACGCTTAAATGAATTAGATGCACTTCAAATTCTTGATACCCTTCCCGAAAAGGATTATGATAATCTTACCAAAATTGCTTCGACAATTTGTGGAACGAAAATTTCTCTTGTAAGCCTTGTAGATAGTAAACGTCAGTGGTTTAAGTCAAAACATGGATTGGAAGTGCCCGAAACTCCAAGGGAATTAGCTTTCTGTGCGCATGCAATAAATACTCCCAATGAGCCATTAATTATTAATGATGCAAGAGAAGATGATAGGTTTCATGACAATCCATTGGTAACAGGATATCCAAATGTTATTTTTTATGCAGGTATGCCCTTAGTAACTGATAATAGCCAGGCGCTTGGGACCCTATGCGTAATTGATTCCGAACCTAAGGAACTCAGTGAAGACCAACTAGAGGCTTTAAATGCGCTCGCTAAGCAGATTGTCAATTTATTCGAACTAAGAAAAAAGAGGATGGAACTTGAGAGGTCTATTAGGTCCTTAGAAATCAACAATTTAGAATTACAACGGTTTGCTGGTATGGTTGCACATGACATCAAACAACCTGTAAGTATAATTAATGGCCTTATCGAATTCCTTAAAGAATCGGATGATAATGGGTGGTCAGAAGAATCAAAAGTAGTACTTGAAAAAATTGAAAATTCTTCTGATAAGCTTATTTATTACATTGAAGGCTTGCTGAAATATACGAAAGAAGTGCACCTGGAAAACCTGAAAAAGGAATACATCCCAGTCAGCGAGATTAAAGGATATGTTAATGATCTATTTAGCGTGGAGCATGTTTCCTTTTCATTCACAAGTAATGTTGAAAGTGTTAATGCGAATCGAATAGTCGCTGAACGCGTCATTCTTAATCTGGTCACTAATGCTATTAAATATGTTGGAAAAAAACAGATTGAAATTGACCTGGATATCAACGAAAAAGATAATGTTTACACCATCTCGATAAGCGATAACGGGCCTGGAATTGATGAGAGTGATCGAGAGCGTATTTTCGAACTTTTCAATGTCCTTGATCCAACTAATAAGGACAGCACAGGTATGGGCTTGGCAGTGGTAAAGAAACTTGTAATAGGTGAGGGTGGAGATATTTGGGTGGATACGGCAGATAAGGGTGGAGCCAAATTTTCATTTACACTTCCCAAGTAATTGTATTTCAATAGTTATGCTTGAAGTGAACAAAAAAAGGGTAGCCTATGCCACCCTTTAGATTTAATTTTTAAAGCTAATCCTTAATCCTGATCCATAGCAGAATCAACAATAAGTTTCAAATGGGCTTTATGTGCTTTGGATAATGTATTTCCTCCATTGTTACTCGCCATCTGTTTGATTCTCTGTAAATTATAAAGAGCTATTGAGCGAGAAGTATGACCATAGTTCTTTGAGTCTTTTACAATCGACGCTAACTTATTGGCATATTCAATCTGTAGGTTTTGACGGAATGTATTCACACTTCCACTTATATCTGCCTGCATAATCGCATTATTAAGAGCAGTCATCATTTCTCCCAGATCATATGCGTTTCCATACAATTCTGAGTCTACCAATCGCTGCATGGTATTGTAATGCAGCAAATGGTTTAGTGCTTGATTTTGAATGCTCAACACCAGACTGTGAATCTTTGGATCTTCAGGGCTCGAAAAGAAGTTATACCCTCTTCGTTGCATGGCCAGATAGTTATAAAGCTCATTTGGTGTTTTCCAGGCATTTGGGGCAAATACATATTTGCTTAGCGCATTCATCGCACGTTTTTGATCCGCATAGGCCACTGGAGTAAAGGGCTGTGTCGCGCCTTCCTGACCAACTACTGCACGGTCTACATATACCCCACCGATATATCGGGAAACTACTCTGGATGCGCCAGCGTATTGTCCACTCAGAATTGAAAAATTTTGTCTTAACTCCTGATACGTATCACCATCATCAATGGTGTTTTCTTTTAGGTCGGCCATTAATGATCGCACTGTTTCAAAACGATCTATGCTATATTGGATTGCATCATTGGAAAGATCTCCGGTATTTACCCTTGGATCAATGGCCTTTCCTGCCGACCGCATATCATCAGCATCGTTACCAAAGGTCAGTTCAGGTTTGGTAGACTGTGAAAGAAGTTCATCCATTTCAGCGTCACTGCCAAACGGTTGATATCCGAACTGTACCGCCCAAACGTCATAAGGACCTACAGCTGTTGAATAATAGTTTCCTTGTTTTTCACGGTCTTTAGTGACATTAACAACCACATAGTCCATCACTGACCCTGTGAGCACACCGGTATTATTATCTACAAGTTCTGAAGGTGATAGCATTTGCGAAGCTTTCATGTTGTGGTTCAACCCGATGGTATGACCTACTTCATGAAGAATTAGCTCAATCATCGCCTCTTTCTTGATGCCTTCCATAGCCATGTCGTCACCAGCGTTGATTCCCGCAGCAATCTGACCAAACAGCATATTCTGTTGCATGAAATCCCCGTAATTACAGAACTTGTTGTTCCCTTTTCCAAACTGAGGGGTGAAGGTCTCTTCTTCGTTTGCAGCCAGGTTATAGATCTTGTCATATTTCACCCGGTTGGCGAAATGCACAAATTCAAGCATAATATCTGCACCAAGTATCTGTCCGGTTCTTGGGTTGGTAAAGCTCGGCCCATAGCCACCAAATGGTGGGTTAGGGGAGCTGGTCCATCTCAGCACATTGTAGCGGATATCTCCTGCATCCCAATCTGCATCGTCAGGTTGCACTTTTACAACCATTGCATTTTTAAAACCAGCTTTTTCAAAAGCAGGATTCCACGCTAAAACGCCTTCCTTGATGGTTTCTCTCCATTCAACTGGAGTTGTATTCTCTATCCACCAGGTAATTGGCTCTACAGGTTCTGAAACCGCCGCATTCGTATCCTTTTTCTTAAGATGCCATCTGTTGATCAAATCGCGATAAGGGGTTGCTGATGGAGAAGTCTGATCTGTTACTTGATTTAAGAAATATCCAACTCTCGGATCATCGAATCGTGGCTCATAATCGTTTTCAGGAACTTCCAGCAAGGTATAAAATACCTCTACACTCACATATCGAGCGTCTGTCACTGCACTGCCACCATAATTTTTAGGCGCACTGTTGTCATATGCATAGCGAACCGCCACATTCAGGTTTTCAGGATAGTTATTGATAGATAGTATTTGTGTCTTGTCCTTACTGGCACTACCAAGTTTAAATGCCCTCGGGTTACTGGATCCTGAGCCTTTCACCTGAGTAAGGGTTTCCTGAACGAACAGGTTATTTGCGTCAATTAAGTAAACACCATTTTCATCAACGATTATTTCTTCGCTGGCCATGATGGCTCTACTAATATTCGCATCTTCAGCTCGTTTCAGTGCACTTTCTTCGTCAAAATAAAAGCGGGTGTTTACTTTCTCGAACTCCAGTCGGTTGAAATACTTGTTGATTTTGAAAATAAATTCTCCATCATATGCGCCTCTAAAAGCACCTGCTTCAAGCACCCCATCCTTTACTTGTCCGAAATAAATGAATTCCTTTCCAATCTGATCTTCGCTGATGGCCATTTTCACCTTACCATTGGTGCTATCCTGGTAGATTGTGAAGAGACCATCCATTTTAGCATGTTTCTTAGTCTCTTCTTCAATGGTTTTTTTCTTGTCTTCCTTCTTTGGTTCGGAAGCTTCTGTGTCGTCCTTTTTCTTTTTCTTTTTCTGTGCTTCTGCAGGAAGCGAAAAAATTAAAAACATACCTACCAGTAGTAGGCAGCTGTTCCGTATTATTCTCATGAGTTTTTGGGTTAAAAAATTTATTCAAGATACGACAGGTAGGTTTTATCCTGAAAATATTCTTGATGAAGGGTTGGATTTTAATTACTGATGGTTTCACGTTATAGAAAGAAGGATTTTAAAAAATGTTCTGAATACAATTCCGCCATCTTGTTTATCTTCAATGCATGAAGCCGCTAACATGTATTTCTATTGATGATAATCCGCTGTTTACCAGAAAATTAGAAGCCTTTACGGAAGGGCTAGACTGGATTTCAATTGTCGATTCATACGATAATCCGATTCAGGGAGCAACCGCCATAGTTAATACTAACCCTGATGTAGTTTTTCTGGATATTGAGATGCCTTACATCGATGGGGAGTACCTGGTCGATTGGATCAAGCCACGACTGGAATCGATGGAAAAGAAGCCTCGAATTATCGTCATATCTTCTGTTTCCGAACCACCTGAGGAATTATTAGCCAATACAGAGGGGTTTATTAATAAATCCACTGTTACTGATCCGGAAACACTTGAGGCTAGTCTCAAGTCGATTTTAGGTTGATTTGGTCGGTAAGTTTATTGTAAACGTAGTGCCTTTACCTTGTTCACTGGTCACTTCTACCAGACCTTTGTTCAGCTTCGTAAATTCTTGTACCAGCTGCAATCCTAATCCAATTCCTTTTTCACCTTTGGTGCCATAGGTGCTCGATTTCTCTGTGAGAATGAACAGGTTATCAATTTGCTCCTGATTCATTCCTACACCTGAGTCATGCACACTCACAGCTACCTGCTGCCCATTTGGTTTGGCTGTAATGTCGATGGTGCCACCTTCGGGAGTGAATTTTAGGGCGTTATGGATCAGGTTACGAAAGATGGTCACAGTGCTGTTAAAATCTACATAAGCGCTTGCCTTTGCAGCTATGTCAGCTTTTAATTTAATGTCTTTGCTTTTGGCGATGGGTTCAAAGATGCCTAACAAGTCGTTAATCATTGTCTCAATCGATACAGCCTCTGGCTTATAGGGTATTTGGCTCAGTTCGGAAGAAGCCCAATTGAGAAGATTGTCCAGTAGCTTGGAAAGTTGATCTGTGGCTCTATCCACTTCACTCATCATCTTTTCCAGCTCTTCGTATTTGGCTTGCTGCAAGTAAAGTGAGATGATCTGACTGATGCCCTGAAAGGAACTCACAGGTCCACGCAAATCATGAGAAATGATGGCGAAGAATCGATCTTTTAACCGTTTCTGTGCTTTGATCTCTCGGAGGTAGATTTTAAGTGTGTCATTTTCCCTTAATGTCTCTGCATTCTCTCTTAATTGCAAGATGTGTTTGATGGTTTTTACCATCGTGATTTCCAGGTCCTTAAAGTCGATGGGTTTAGTGATAAAATCAAAGGCGCCCAGGTTCATGGCAGTACGGATATTTTCCATATCACCGTATGCAGAAACGATCACAGTTTTAAGAAAATAGTTGGTCTCATTGAGCTTTGAAAGTAGCGTGAGTCCATCCATTTCCGGCATATTGATGTCGGTTAAGACCAGATCTACTTCTGTTTCATTAAGCAAATCCAATGCTTTTTGACCATTTTCCGCAAAGTAGAATTCGTATTCCTTATTCCGGATGTTCTTACGAAACTTTTGCTTTACCAAAGTCTCTAAATCCGGCTCATCGTCAACTACAAGAATCTTTGTCATGCGCTTAGTGATTTAATCTTTTCTCGTAGCATATTGAAATCCAGTGGCTTGGTTAAAAAATCATTGGCACCAAGCTTTTTGGCTGTGTTGATGTTGTCTTCATCACCGTAGGCAGATATCATCATCACGACCGGAGGGGGTGGGGTGGATGACTTTTGTATCTTGTCAAGGAGTTCCAGTCCACTCATTCCGGGCATGTTTATGTCAGATAAGATGAGCTTATCATGAAAACCACTGTTTTGAAGATATTCGATCGCCTCTTCGCCGGATAGCACGAACTTCAATTCAAATTCCTGTGATTTGATTTCTCGTCTGAATCGCTGCTCAAAGAGCGGCTGCACGTCCCGTTCATCATCGACTACTAATATTTTCATGGCG
This sequence comes from Ekhidna lutea, assembly GCF_900188325.1. Classification (GTDB taxonomy): domain Bacteria; phylum Bacteroidota; class Bacteroidia; order Cytophagales; family Cyclobacteriaceae; genus Ekhidna; species Ekhidna lutea. The sequence continues at coordinate 134,877 of NZ_FZPD01000002.1, forward strand.
GTTAGTTGGTAATTGGTAATTTAAATATAAATGAAGTTCCTTTTCCTTCTTCACTTTGTACTTCAATGCTTCCTCCATGCCCTTTGGTCACAATGTCATAGCTCATACTCAAACCCAGCCCAGTGCCTTCACCGGCAGCCTTGGTGGTAAAAAAAGGCTGGAATATTTTATCTATAATGTTTTGAGGAATACCGGTACCATTATCACTTACGCTGAGGATGATTTCGTTTTGACCGGACCGGGTTACGACCTTGATATGTGGTTTGAATTCCGTTCCTTCTGTTTTTGCTTTTTCCATTGCGGCATAAAAAGCATTGTTGATCAGATTTAGTAACACACGTCCAATATCCTGACGAATCACCTGAATCTTGGGAAGAGTGGGATCCGAAATCAATTCAAAATTAGATCTAAACTGATCATCTTTGGCGCGTATGCCATGATAGGATAGGCTTAAACATTCATCCGCCAACGCATTAATATCGGTTTCTTCTTTCTCTGATGGTCCAGTACGGGAGTGAAGAAGCATACTTTTAACGATTTCTTCCGCTCGTCTTCCATGATGGATGATCTTCTTTTCATTCTCGCTCAAATCATGAATCAGCTGCTCAGCTTCTTTATGATCGCCCTGTCTGAGTGTTTCTCTTAGTTCATCCAGCAGTTCATCATTCAGGTCAGAAAAATTATTAACGAAGTTGAGTGGGTTTTGAATTTCATGAGCAATTCCAGCTGTGATTTCACCCAAAGAGGCCATTTTCTCTGCATGAATTAGCTTTTGTTGTGCGGTTTTGAGTTTGTCGTACGCCTTTTCCACTCGCTTTTTCCCTTTTTGCTTAATGCGGTTGTTTCGCCAGAGTGCAAATGCAATTACAAGCAAGGTGAAGGTGCTGCCTAAAAAAGTGTTTTGTCGGATTTTAGAACGTAATTCATTTTCAGTTTGCTGAATTTCCAGCTCTCTCAGTTTCTGGTCAAAATCATTGAAACTATTGATAGATTGATCTTGCAAAATGTATTTGAGGCTATCTCTGGCAGCATTACTTTCTACTGCATAATTTAAAGCGATCTGCTTATTGATTGGGGCATACAGGTTGGATAAGTACTCACTGCTTTTAATAACCAAAACAATGCTTCGGGACTTCTTCGCACTTTTAATAGCCAGTTCTGCATAATGGAATGTTGAGTCCCGATTAATTTCTGAATAAAAACGAGACATATCCAAATAAGTATGGCTCAGACTGACGTCATCATCGTAATAGACGGAAGCGCTCTTTGCTTTCCTGTAGTAGGAAATGGCCTCAGCTTTGTTCCCTAATCTGCGGTGCATGTTAGCAACCATTCGCAACGGGTAGGGAGGGTTGTTACCGGAAGGGTTCATTGCTTTATCAGTGATATCGGCAAAGAAGTTTGCTGAGTCTGTCAGATTCAGTTTGGTATAACAATCCGCTAATTGAGCGCAATTAGTCATCAATTGGAATTGATCCTTGCTTTTGAAGTTTAATGCTTGTTTTATAGCAGCAATGCTTTCTCTGTATTTTCCAGCGGATGATAGTGCCTCACCGTAAACCGAATAAGACTTGCTTAGCAAACGTTCGTTTTTCAATTCCTCAGATAGTTTGATGGCCATTGAAGAGTATTCATACCCTTTAACGACATCACCAATCACTGAGCTGACAAGCGAAAGAGTGAGTAGTGAATTGACTTCACCTGCTTGATAGTTGCTTTTCCGTGCAATCAGTAGTCCGTTTCTTGCGTAGAAGATGCCAGAATCGTATTCCGAAATCCAATACGATTCTGCTAAGGAATTTAAAATTTGGACTAGTGTACTATCGTTATCAGCAACAAATAGCTGAGATTTTAAACTATCCCGATAAGTTTTATGATTGTGAATATTTTGTGTGAATCCGGATTGCTGTAAAATCACTAAGGTCGATATGATTATCAGCTTCCTCATTTTGCAGGCAGAGTAATGATGAAAACAGTGCCTGTGTTTGTATCACTTTCCAACTCAATCGTTCCGTCATGTCCTTTTGTGATAATTTCATGACTCATGGATAGCCCAAGACCTGTACCCTGGCCGGTAGCCTTAGTAGTGAAAAATGGTTGGAATATTTTATCCTGGATTTCTTCCGGGATTCCGGGTCCATTGTCTGATACGGTGATTTGGATACCCCCGGCCCCTGAAGGGGTGTCGCTCAACATGGTCTTTACGGTAACTTGTGGTTGGTATTCAACTCCCCCTTGAGGGGGTTGGGGGGTGAGTTCACGACTCCTCACTGATACCGCCTGAAAGGCATTATTAATCAGGTTAAGCAATACCCGCCCAATATCTTGTGGAACGACTTTAATCTTAGGTAGGGAAGGGTCTAGCTCAGTTTTAAACTCTGCGTTAAAGGACTTGTCTTTTGCTCGTAAACCATGATAAGCGAGTCGCAAATACTCATCTGCAAGCAGATTGATATCGGTTAGTTCTTTTTCACCACTTCCTGTGCGTGAGTGCTGAAGCATGCTCTTCACAATCTCCTCAGCACGTTTACCATGATGGTTGATCTTTAATTCATTTTCCTTGATGCTGTTGGCAATCACTTTGGCTTCTTCAATGTCATTGTTATTGAGTTCTTCCAGTTGCTCATCGATCAATTCCTGGTTTAGGTCTGAGAAGTTGTTGACGAAATTGAGTGGGTTTTGAATCTCATGCGCCACACCGGCTGTCAGCTCTCCCAAAGAGGCCATCTTCTCTGAGTGAATAAGTTGGTTTTGCGTCGCTTTTAAGTCTTCAATGGATTTATTCAATGCAGCTGTTCGTTCGCTTACCTGCTGTTCCAACTGAATATTCTGATCAGTTAATAGAGCTTGTTTTTCTTCAGTAATCCGGACAACCTGACGAGCATTTTCCTGTTCCTTGAAAATAGACTCTTTCAACCATACTGCAACGTAAACTAACAGCGTAAGAGGGAATGTCAACCAACTGGCCATAAGAAAGTACATGCGATAGGATCTAAGCTCCCTTAAGACATCCAGATTAAGAACGAGATTAAAGAAGATTAGTACGATTAGCGTTAAGATTAAACCAACCACAACGATCCGTTTGGAACCTTTCACCGATTCCCATGAACTGGCTATAATGTAGGCGCAGGAGAGAAAGGCGGCAATTATAATGATGGGGGTGCGAACATTGACAAAGATCTCGAACGGGAACGTTAGCAAGACACTCCCAAGAACATATGCTTTGATCCACAAAGGGATTCGCTGATAAAATACACGTGCCGTAAGGACAGGAATAGTAACATAAATTCCTACGAGGCATATACTCGATATTACGTAGAAAAATGCCACAGCATCAGGGTTGCCACCACTTATGGATCGTAAGTAAACCGAAAGAGGAACCCCACATATAAAGGAAGTAAATAGGGCTATCCACTTAATGTGTTTCTCTGATTGATTAAGAGCAGCCAGTAGCCAATAGAACAAGGCCAGTAAACCGGATACTGAAACGACAATCCCAAAAAACCCATAGTTCTCTTCCTGATTATCAATGTAAGTAAATAGTTCCTGAGAAGTACCTAATTGGATAAAACTGCGGAAAGTCATGATTTCTTCCGAGATAAAAAACTTCGCAAAATCACTCTTCCATTTTACAAAATGAATGACAAATACATATTCTGTTCCCTTGGCAAGCGTTGTATATCTCGGTTTATAATCATGATGACCTTTATAGGGTTCGCCATTTATGCCAGTGTTACCCAGTCTATGAACCAGTTTGCCATTGATGTAAATATCCTGTGCAGCCGAATTTTTGCTTGTTAGAAATACCGGAAGTTCATCAAAAGCTGAATCGAACTGAATCTTAAATCGAAACCAACCTTCAAAAGTGTTCTGAGCATCCCATTCAAAATTGGCAATGCGAACAGAGTCTAACGATTCCCAGGAACGAATATCCAGGTTTGGGTCTGACCAGTCTTGATCATTGCCTTTGATGAATTTCCAATGTTTAATGTCCGGAAAAACCAATTCGCCATTATTCATCATTTCAGGAGTGAAATAGAAGGTGGTATCCTGAGCAATGCTGTAAATAATAGTTGAAACGAATAGGATTATTCCAAAAAAGAACCGACTTATAATCATAATGCAGGCTGATTTAGAGGAATCCTGATGGTAAACGTCGTTCCCTTTCCTTCTTTACTTTCCAGTTCAATGTTACCTCCGTGCCCTTTGGTCACAATGTCGTGACTAATTGAGAGCCCCAGGCCGGTACCGGACCCGGTTGCTTTTGTGGTAAAAAATGGTTGAAAAATTTTCTCTTTGACCTTTGTTGAGATGCCAGCTCCATTGTCCTTCACATGAATGATGACATTCATTTCATCACTCTCTGTGATCACTTCCACTTTTGGCTTGTAGTTGGAGGCTCCATTGTTTTTAAGACGCTCAGCTGTGGCATGAAAAGCATTGTTGATCAGATTGAGAAATACTCTTCCAATATCCTGAGAAACCACCTTGACTTTTGGAAGATCCTCGGCCAAAGTGCAAATAAAATCGGCGTTAAAGGTCTTGTCTTTGGCGCGTAACCCGTGGTAGGAGAGACGCAGAAATTCGTCCGCCAGTAAATTGATGTCAGTTAGTTCCTTCTTTCCGTCACCACCTCTGGAATGCTGAAGCATACCTTTTACAATGTCTTCGGCTCTTTTCCCATGATGGATGATTTTTTGCTCATTGACTTTCAGATCCTGTAAAATCTCCCTGACTTCTTCCATGTCACCTGCCCGTAGTGCTTCATCTAATTCATCTATCAGCTCGGCATTGAGATCAGAGAAGTTATTCACGAAATTGAGCGGGTTTTGAATTTCGTGGGCTATGCCTGCAGTGAGTTCACCAAGAGAGGCCATTTTTTCAGAATGAATAAGTTGAGTTTGAGTCGATCGCAGCTCTCCGAGTGCATCTTCTGCTACGTGTTTGGCTTTCTCCAGCTCAAGGAAATCCTCGTATCTTGAGTAGGCAATTGAAAAAGTGTCGGCTACATCATGGATTAAGTCCAGGTCTTGCTCGGCCAAAAACTCCTCTGTACCAACGTACAGCATGCCTTGTTTGAAGGGAACAAACTGAAGGCAAAGTTGGTCTGGAGGGAGAGGTGAATGTTGATAGGTATCCGGACTGTCCACTAATCCCTGATCTGCCAGACCCTCGGACCACTGGACAAACTCTTCTTTACTCCATTTTTCACTAAATATTTTCTGCTTCTTCCAGTGTTCACTTGCCGTCTTTGTTATTTCGCTGTTTTCAAAATCCAACGTCATGGAGGCGATTGATTTACCCATTGGGGTAGATAAGTACATGTGTATTTTTTTGGCGTGTTCATCCATGATAAAAATTCCACATCTAAAAAAGGATATTCCAAGCGTACTAAGCTCCATCCAGATGAACGGGGTAAGTTTTTCCAGGTCATTCTGACTTCTCATAGAAGCGATTTCTGCACGGATACGATCTAGGGATGCTTGTTTCTTAGCTTGTTGTGCCTGCTGTGCTGCTTTTTGTAAATCATCAAAACGCTGATAGGCTAAATCGAATGTACGAGCCATTTTAATAACGATTAGCTCCGTGTCCTCGTCCGGCTCAGTCATCATGTCGAGCGTTAGCAAACCGCTGGAAAAGCTACCAAACGGATTCCATTGTGTTTTGAGCTTGTTGTTTTCAATCGCTCTTTTCAGACTTTGGTAGTTCTCTTCGTCCACCAGTTTCCATTCTTCAAGCTCCTTTTTGTTTTTCTCCAGGTCGTACTCAATCACAAAGTACTCTTCACCTTTCTTCCACTTGCGCCAGAATTCACCCAGCATGTTGAATTCTTTCGGATCATAAGTGGATTTATGATCACGGGTATAGCCCATGTTGCCAGGATCGGAGATGTCCCACATCGTCACAATGTCATTTTCATCTATCAGAATGAATGCTGCACCCGTGATGCCTTCAATGCCCAGCATCGTGATCTCTTTAATAAGCGTCTGTGTTACTTTGACCAGATCACTGGGCTTGTGCATGGCCATCGCTTCTGATCGTACACGCTCTACCGCCGCTTCAATTTGGGCTTCACGTGCCTGACTTTCTGCCTGTTTTAAATCTTCGAACCTTCTGTAAGCCAAATCAAAAGCGCTGGCAAACCGCCGAAGCGTTTCAATTCCTTCTTTTGGTGGATCCGGAATGTTGCCTGGTAAGCTGTAACCGATTTCTCCGTGCGTAGTGCGGGCCATGATAAAAGTAAGCCCACCCAGGTTTCGTACATCGTCCAGGGATGGCGCATTCGGATCTAGTTGCTCGAAATCCCCAAGGGAAATCATCTTATCGACATACGTGACTGCTGTATCAGCATCCATGGGAAAGACCAACGTTGTTTCCTTTCCTTTTTCCCATCTGTCCACCAGTGGGATGTCGCCATGAATATGTCGGGGTAGTTTCATCACCATGCCAATGCGTGCGCCATCTCCGGCGGTCATGGCTTTATCGTATCGGTCCGGAAGCCAGCGCATGTGCCAGAAGTAATGGGCCTCATGTCCCAGACTCACAAACTCTTTCCGCATGGTCACCACAATATCCTGAAGGTCACGGGATTCCTTCATAGCAGTGGCTTGTGCTCTGATTCGCTCTAGTGCCAGTTCTATTTGAGCCTCTCTGGCTTGAGCTTCCGCTTTTTGCAGGTCCAGGAAGCGGGTGTAGGCCTGCTCAAAAACTTTGGCAAACCTTTCAAACACTTCTTCGCTCTCATAGGGTTCTGTGGTGATGACCAGCAAGTACCCATACTTAAAGTAGGCCGCATGCCACTTTTGCCAGGTTGGAAATTGGATTCCATTATCAAGCATCCCCTGAAAGATTGGATTAACATCAGGTACAGAGAGCATGTATTTGTAATGATCCCTGAGTTCCTGACCACCTTTTTCGATTGAAAACGATTTTAGCTGCTTTTTCCAGCCCTTGTACATTTGATTGTGCGCTGGATCAATGTTATTGGGAATTTTGAGGTGAGGCATAATTCCATTTTCATTTGCAAACCAAAACTCATCCACATCCGAATTATTTTCACAGAATCCAAAGCCTGTTCCCCAAAGCTCACCACCTAAACTCTTAAGTTGTTGAAAGAGAACAAATGCGACATCTCCAATTTCTTCACTTTGGTGCATGGCCATGGATCGAGCTCGTACCCGCTCTAAAGCCGTCTCTATCTGCGCTTCCTTCGTCTGTTTTTCTGCTCGTTGCAGGTCCAGAAACCGGGTATAGGTCTGTTCAAAAACCGTCGCAAACCGCTTGAAAATATCATGAGACTCGGGCACAGGCTCGATGGTGATAAAAAGCAGGTAGCCGTATTTAAAGTAGACTACATGATCTATCTGATATTCCGGAAAAGAGCCGTTGGTTTCTTTTAGTTTTTTAAGCACATCTCCAATTACCGGAAGTGTGCTCATGTATTCATAATGCTCAATGCACTTTTGACCTTTAAACTCTTGCACATGAATGGAGCTTCCTTTTTGTCCAAGATCATAATACTTTTTGAAGATGCCTTTTCTCGGTATCGTATAAGTGGGCAAAACACCCTTTTCATTTCCGAACCATTCGATGGAGTCCTTTTCGCGGTATATGTTGAAAGCGCATCCCCATGTTTTAATACCCAGGTTTCTAACCTCCTGATCCAGCAGAAAAGAGGTCTCCGATAGCTCATTACTGTGTTGCATGGCCATCGTTTTGGCACGAACACGTTCCAATGCTGCTTCAATTACAAGTTCACGGGTTCTTTCTGCAACTTTTTCTTCTAGTTCAACCTTTAACCGATCCCACTCATTTACCGGCATGATTTGATCTTCTAACACATTGGGGTCTGGTGTAGAAGCGTGAGCGTGTGAATACTTCCAGGCTTCATCTATTTGTTGCAATATGCTAGTGACCCTCGTATTGAAGAGAGAATTACCATTAGTTGTAAAATCGAATGTCTCAACAATACAATAGGTATTATTACCAAAATGAAAGCTTGAAAGTATCGACCGCTTCAATTCAGGCTTGATGTGAGCTAGTTCATTGCTCTGATTTTTAAAAAAATGACTAAGCTCTTTTATTCCTCGAAATACTTCATTTTCACCGGTTCCGATGACTAAAACATCTTTTGTACAAATTTCCTTTAAGTTCTTAGTTGGTGCACCATGAAATGCTACTGCTAAAAAGCGTTCATAAACGTCAAAGATGTCTTTGGGAATTTTTTTAAATGATTTTGTAGAAGTAGGCAAGGTAATATGTGGTGTTAAAGGACATAATTTACCCGAGTTTAAGGAATCACGCAAATGCATGATCTGCATTATCTGAGGAACAACCCACCCCTTACCCCTCCCAGGAGGGGAATTTTTTCCTGATCCGGTCTTCTTCGCCGTTCCGTCGATTGGGATTCCCCCTTTGAAGGGGGGTGTGGAGGGAAATGGGCAGGAGGGGGATGTTTTTTGAATTGATTGCATTGATTTAAGTGTGTTATTCTGAGTTTCACTTTTTAAAAGAAAAACGAGTTCCCTTTTGAGGCTGTCCAACGTTTCGGGCTAGGTGTGAGAATGCGCGTGTCATCCTGAATTTATTTCAGGATCTGGGCTGAGTGGAGGGTTGTTGCTAACTCACCCCCAGTTACTAACTCACCCCCAGCCCCTCTCTTTCAAAAGAGAGGGGAGCCGATGTTGCATTAAAAAAACGTGTGTCGTTCTGAGTTTATCGCCTGCCTGCCGGCAAAGGCAGGAAGAATCTGGGTAGAGGCGGAGGTTATGTTTAATTATAATAACCAGTTCCCCCTTTATGGGGCTAGGGGGTGACAGTAGTTGAATGAACTCACCCCCAGCCCCCGAAACGTCGGACCGCTCTAACACTCTAACATTAGAGAGGGGAGCCGGTGTTGCATTTAAAAAACGTGTGTCATCCTGAATTTATTTCAGGATCTAGGTGGAGTGGAGGCATTCTGACGGATAACCCATTCATTACCCCTCCAGGGAGGGGAATTTTACGTTCTTGAGTTGTACATACCTAAAGACCATAGGGATTGGAATCGATGATTTCCGGGACACCATCACCATCTAAGTCTGTCCACCCAAAAAGTGAAGGATCGGTAATGAAGGTAGAAACGATAGCGTCACTCCATTCGTGTTCCCAGCCCCACAGGTGTCCGATTTCATGATGATATATAGCAAATGCTACACCCTTTAAGATTTCCTGATTTAGTGATTTTGCTACTGACTCATTGTAGAACCAGCCTATGTTTACAAATCCTTCCCCGGGCACTGCAAATCCTCCCGCCGGATCATCAAAATTCAAGTCTATCAAGGCGATAATATCATAATCAGAATCGGTATAACCGAGGCTCCTTACATAGGATGAAATAAAATTTGGGCTTTTATCATTTATTTCATCCGGATCAACCAACACATTGATGTTCTTAAATTGCACAATGGGATCAAACCCGGATTGTTGCGCAAATTCATAGTGATCATCATTGATTGATTGCTGCGCTTGTTCCCATAGATCCATGGATTCATTAAATGCCAAGTTGGGGTAGTCCATAATAACAGAGATTACCTTTTGGGTGCCTTTGGGGAGTATGGGTATGGATGACTTTGACATCACAACATCGCCATGCATGTACAACCGATAGCATTTGTTGGAATAGTAAATAACACTTGTATAGTGCCCTCGATCATGACTATACACGACCGGCACGAATTGCGGGTGTAGGTTGAAACGTTTTGCAAATGTTGTTCGGGCGATGGCTTCAGCATTTGCGCGGGAGGTCGCCAATAATTCATCTTCCGAACACGACTGTGCAGACAGTATTGTGGCCAGAGATAATATACGTTTCAGGTGTTTGATCATAACTGAAAAACCATAAGAATAACAGATGAACGACACGATACACTTAAAGGAATTTTTACAATTGATAATTAATACTATACGATTGCTTTTATGATCGTTCATTGACCACTAATCAAATATTTCATCCACCCATGATGCCCTTGCTGTATATTTGATTCTATACTAATTCAACTAAACCTATCTCTATGAAACGATTACTACTCATCCCGGCATTGTTATTCGCATTGGTTACCCTGGCTCAGGAGCCCATCGATACCGAAGCGATTGAAAAAATTAAGAAGGAAGGTCTTGAATACTCTCAGGTGGAGCAGATCGCTTTTGAACTCATTGATAAGGCCGGACCAAGACTTTCCAATTCGGCCGGATATGAACGAGCGGCCCAATATGCCATTAATCAGCTTACAGAGTGGGGGCTGGAAAACGCTCAGAAAGAAGCCTGGGGAGAGTTTGGCCGTGGATGGGAAATGAACAAGAGCTACATCGCGATGACTAAGCCCTATTACCTTCCGCTGATTGCAGTTCCTAAAGCATGGACGGGCAGCACAGACGGACCTGTGTCCGGGAAAGTGCAGTTTATCGAGATCAACAGTGAAGAAGATTTTGAGCAGTACAGGGGAAAGCTAAAGGGCGCTATTGTGGCCTTTAAACCTCGTGGTGATCAATCTCCCACCTTTAAAGCGGATGCTAAACGATACACCGAAGAAGAGTTGGATGAAATGACCGAGCCCCGTGTGGAGAGCAGCGGATGGACACCTGAGCAGATTGCTGCATGGAGAAAGCGAAGAGCTTTCAGTGAAACCCTTAATACCTTCCTGACTGAAGAAGGGGTAGGACTTATTATCAAAGGGGTAAGGGGCCGTCACGGTACGCTGTTTACCACGAGCCCTCAGGGATACAATACAGATACTCCCATTGGAGTTGCAGAGCTGGAGATGGCCCCTGAGCATGCAAACCTGATGGCCCGACTCGTAGAGAATGGCGTAGAGGTAGAAGTCGAAGGTGAGGTAAAGACGACATTCAATGAAGACGACCTGCAGGGATATAATGTAATAGCAGAGATACCCGGCACTGACAAGAAACTGAACGATGAAGTGGTGATGTTGGGCGGCCACCTGGATTCGTGGCACAGTGCAACTGGTGCAACGGACAATGGTGCCGGATGTATTGTTATGATGGAGGCAGTAAGAATTCTGCAAGCTGCAGGGCTTCAACCTAAGCGCACCATCCGAATCGCATTGTGGGGTGGAGAAGAGCAAGGTATTTACGGATCAAGAGGATATGTGAAAAATCATTTCGGAGATTCGGAAACGATGGATCTTAAGCCTGAGCATGAAAAAATCTCAGCGTACTACAACATAGACAATGGTACCGGAAGGATACGTGGCATCTACCTGCAAGGCAATGAAGCTGTAGGGCCGATCTTCACAGAGTGGTTTAAGTCCTTCGAAGACATCATGGAAAATACCACCATTACGGCACGGAATACAGGCGGCACGGATCACCTGGGCTTTGATGCGGTAGGCATCCCTGGCTTTCAGTTTATCCAGGATCCGATAGAGTATAGCACCCGCTCTCACCATACGAACATGGATACCTACGAGCGGTTGGTTATTGAAGACCTCCAGCAGATCGCAACGATCGTTGCAGGGTTTGTGTACAACACAGCCATGCGTGACGAGATGCTACCAAGGGAGGAGTTGGAGACTGCTGAGACTGAGTGAAATACTAACTCACCCCCGGCCCCTCGAAACGTCGGACCGCTCTAAATTAGAGAGGAGAGTTGATTGTGCCTCATGATATACGTGTGTTATTCTGAATTTTGTTTTTTAAAAGAAAAATGAGTTCCCCCTTCAGGGGGTTAGGGGGTGACAGTTAGTAGAATGAACTCACCCCAACTACTCACACTCAGAGTCACTCACCAGAGGACTCTGAGATCTTCCTGAATAGACACGCATCACAGACGCTCATCAGCCAATAGGGGTGTCATCCTGAATTAATTTCAGGATCTGGGTAGAGCGGAGGAAACGGATAACCCACCCCTAACCCCTCCAGGGAGGGGATTTTTCGTTCTTGAGTTAAGTTTTTAGCTCAATGATTAAATCTGCCATTTCATAGCCGAAGGCATTGGATGATCGAAAAAAAGGCATTAAATCATAAGCGTCAAAAAAAATGAATAAAGACGATCTCGTGCAAAACCACTGCCTGAGCCGACGAAGGAGGGGAGGTTTGGTTTTGCGTACCTGAACAATTCATTTTTTTAGTGATGATTTACAGCCTTGATTTTTGTCAACTTTTTATCAAGAAAAAGTTGAAGCCATAGCGGCTTGAGCGTAAGAAGTACAAAACCAAAATAGGCCACAAGGGCCTATAATAACTTTAAAATCATTCCCGGCCTTGTGTCTGCCCTCCAGGAGGCGGGCCGGGATCTTGCAATTTGGAAGAAGGTCCCGGAATAAATCCGGGAACAGGCTAGTTATCTTTTAATAGGTTTGAAGTTCAGCAAAGAGCGAGTCAAGTTCGGCTCTCGACTTTTTTAGTTTGGTAGACAGCCTGTCCAGCATGCTTTCCCTTTTGCCATCTTTATACTCGAAATCAAAATCGCTAAGGATGGCAAACCTTCTTTTTAGCATGACTTTTTGTTCCCTCCAACTTCTTGTTATTTCCATTTTTTCAGGCATTCCTTAAATGTGATTTTGATTGTTTTCAGAATAATCATGCAAGGTACCTTAATTCAAGTAGGGAATGTCATAAGGCCTCACCAGGTCTTGTATTTATTAGACCATCTCAGAAATGAACCAGCTAGCACTCTTTTGCAACAAGTGTTTTTAAAGCAATGAGTAAGTTTCATGAAATACACGTCACAGACAGGCCAAGTACGTTTAATCCACTCAAGCCGTGAGGGCCCTTCATTTTGCCTTGACCGTAACGACGGACCATCCAAAACGAATCGGAGCGGCGTTCCGCCAAAAAATCATGGCAAAACCAAATCCCGGTCATCGTACAAGTCAACCCCGTGGTTTTAGCGAATTCGCCATGCCGGCGAGGGAGTGGTACATTTCATTGCCAAGACAGGAGGAACCCTACTTTCCGATACAGAACTTCGAGAATATGTTTTCTAAAAGATCATCAGTAGTCACCTCACCGGTGATCTCTCCTAAATGGAAGAGTGCAGAGCGGATGTCCTGTGCAACCAGGTCATTACTCATTTCCATGTTGATTCCTTCGATGACACGGTTGAGTGCATCGTCCGTTTGCTGGAGGCTCTGTAGGTGTCTGGCGTTGGTTACGATCACATCGCTCGAGCTTTTGGTATCCGTCACAAACGTCTGTAGCTGAGCTTTCAGGTCGTCCAGATGGTCTTTTCCTTTGGCGGAGATGAACACGGCATTTTCGTCTTCCAGAAGGGCTTTTAGTTCGGGTTTGGCTTCATCCACCTTATTCCCTACAATCAGGCTCGGGACGCTGGATTTCTTCAGCCCTTCGATTTGTTCTCTGATGTTGTCGGTTGTGTCATTCGCCAGATCAATCATGTAGATGACCAAACTGGCTTCTTTCATTTTCGCAAGTGTTCGCTGTACGCCTATACTTTCCACCTTGTCTTCCGTCTCTCGGATACCGGCCGTGTCTATAAACCGAAACGCAATCCCATCCAGATAAATGGAGTCCTCAATGAAATCACGGGTGGTGCCTGCCACATCTGAGACAATGGCTTTTTCTTCATTGAGTAAAGCGTTGAGTAGGGTAGACTTGCCTGCATTTGGCTTGCCTGCTATGACTGTCGGGATTCCGTTTTTAATGGCGTTCCCATATTCAAAACTTGAGATCAGGGATTGAATCAACGTTTGGATCTTATTGACCAGATCAATCAATCCTTGCCGGTCGGCAAATTCCACGTCTTCTTCTGCAAAGTCTAGCTCCAGCTCAATCATGGAGGCAAAGTGAACGAGCTGCTCCCTGAGGTTCTTGATTTCATCGCTAAACCCACCTCGCATCTGTTTCATGGCTGTTTGCTGCATGCTGGCATTCTCAGAGGCGATCAGGTCAGCCACTGCCTCAGCTTGTGCCAGATCAAATCGACCATTAAGGAATGCTTTTTGGGTAAACTCTCCCGGCTTTGCCAGTCGGGCACCTTTACTCACGAGTAAGCTGAGGATCTTTTGTAGGATGTATTGCGAACCATGGCTGGAAATCTCGATCACATCTTCCTTAGTGTATGAGTTGGGTCCTTTGAAAATGGACACCAGCACCTCATCTATTATTTCATTTTCATCATTTCGAATCGTACCAAGATGGATCGTATGGGTAACCACTTTGGTCAGATCTTTTCCTTTGAAAAGATCATTAACGATGGGGATGGTTTGTGAACCGGAAACACGGATAATACCCAAGGCACCTTGTCCGGGAGGAGTGGCTAGCGCTGTGATCGTGTCGTTGATGTGAGACATGGGTGCAAAAGTATAGGAGAAACATGAGGTGCAAATTATCAGGGTATTATCCTGAGTCACCCTGGGGTTCTCGAAGTGTTGAAGGGTCTTGGTTGAGGCGGTGGTTATGTTTTAATATAAGAGACCAAGTTCCCCCTTAAGGGGGCTAGGGGGTGATAGTGATTTATTAACAAACGATATATCGAATCAATCAGGTCCTGTCTTATTATTTCTTCCTTCTTTTCTCTTGATAGAAAAGAACCAAAAGATCAAGGCTGTAAATCCTTCGCTAAAAAATCGAATCATTTACGTATTCAAAATCAAACTCGCTACGCTCAAACAGTGATTTTGCAGTTCAATTGTTTACGTTCAATTTTTTGTAACGCTCATGATTTAAGGCCCTTGTTTCGCCGTGCCGGCGATGGGATTGGAGAGTCGTCATATCCAATATCTCGAAATGATTATAAAGCGGGTGTCATCCTGAGTTTATCGCCTGCCTGCCGGCAAAGGCAGGAAGGATCTGGGTTGAGGGCGGTCTATTGGTTTACGAGGTGCTGGGGGAGTTATGTAAAAGAAACTAGTTCCCCCTTTAGGCGGTCCGACGTTTCGGGGCTAGGGCGTGATAGATAATTAGAGTATTTCATCCCAAAATGACATGACGGTTCTTAATCCTTACGCGTATTCCGTACCCATTGAACCCATGCTTATATAGTTTTCATGTATTTCATTTGCAAATAGGAAATAAATAATTATATATTTGTTTTGTAAATAGGAAATAAATAGGACGAAAATGAAACTTGGAGCTTTTGAAGAATTGGTTTTATTGGCAGTAGGGGTGCTTGGTGAGGATGCCTATGGGGTCACCATCAAAGAAATCCTAAAAGATAAAACAAAGAAGAATCCAAGTATCGGTGCACTTCATTCTGCACTATATCGATTAGAGGAGAAGGGCTATCTGGAAGCTTCAGAAGGTGGAGCTACTAACGAGCGTGGCGGAAGACGGAAGAAATACTACCACCTCACTTCACACGGCATCAAGGTATTGGAAGAAGCAAATGAGCTCCGGATGGCATTCTCGAGAGAGGTGCCGGGACTAAATCTGAACACAAGTTCATGAGCACCAAATCCAATCCACCCAAACTCGCACAAAAAATCCTTAGATGGTTTTGTTCGGAAAAGGTATTGGAATTTCTGCAGGGCGACCTGGAGGAATTGTATCACCTCAGACTGGAGCGGAATGGAAGATTAAAAGCAGCCCTTCATTATTTTCTGGATGTATTTAGCGCGGTACGTCCTTTTGCATTCAAACAATCAAGGTCAAACTCAAATATTGCTATGTTAAAAAATTTCTACTTTACTTCGATCAGGAACTTCGCACGGAATAAGCGTTATTTCCTGACCAATCTCACAGGACTAACTATTGGACTAACCAGTTTTGTGCTGATTGCCTTTTATATAATCAATGAGCTCAGTTATGATCGTTTTCACACGAATCATCAGCAGCTTTATCGGGCTAGCACGGTGGCTAACATCAATGGCAAGATCAATCGGGAAGCTCCAACCAGTGCCCCCTTAGCTAAGGTAATGCTGGAGGAATATCCGGAGATCAAAAATGCGGTGCGTGTTGTTAAAAATGATCCCATTTTAGTGGATCAAGCGGGTCGCAAGTTTATTGAAGATGGTCTTTTGTATGCGGACGCCTCCTTTTTTACGGTGTTCGACTTTCAGCTCATTGAAGGGAGCACAAAAGAGTCGTTGAAAGAAGCACGATCAGTGGTTTTCACCGAATCATATGTGAAAAAGTATTTTGGAAGCGAAGATCCTATTGGAAAGCAACTAAACCTCGGCGCTGATTCTACCTTTTATGTGATCACCGGAGTAGTTGCTGATCCTCCTGCTAATTCCCACATTCAGTTTGACATGTTGGTGTCATTGAGTAGTCTTCCGAATGTATATGATGGAAATAACTGGATCGGGAGCAACGCGCATACCTACCTGCTGCTGCATGATGAGGTTAGCGTGCCAGAGCTTGAAGTGAAAATGCAGGACATATTCTATAACTATATGGCTCCACAGATTGAGTATTACACCGGGCAATCCATTGGGGAATGGGAAGCTTCCGGAAACCAGGTGAAGTACAACTTATTTCCATTCAAAGACATTCACCTAAAGTCAGATTTTGGGAAGGAACTGGTACCACCCGGAAACCTGTCGTATATCTACATTTATGGTGTCATTGGTCTCATCATTCTGTGCATCGCCATTTTCAATTATGTGAATATGGCCACCGCTCAATCGGCTACCCGAGCACGTGAGGTAGGTATTCGTAAAGTGATGGGCTCCAGCTGGTCTTTGCTTGTCAAGCAGTTCATTTTTGAATCTGTGATACTAGCATTGTTCGCAGGCTTTCTTACCGCATTTCTTGCATACATGTTCAAACCATCTTTTGAGCTGATTCTTCAAAAGGAACTGGCATTTGGCATTCTTTCCAGTCCCTGGGTCTTATTGACATTACTGGTATTATCTATTGGGGTAGGCATTCTGGCGGGTGTATATCCGGCGTTTGTTCTTTCAAGATTCCACCCGGTTATGGCTATGAAGGCTACCTTATCGCCTGCCGGGACTTCCGGATGGTTGAGAAATGGGCTCGTAGTGATTCAGTTTACTGCTTCCATCGTGATCATCATTGTCACGTTGGTGGTCTACCATCAGATTGACTACATGCTTACCAAAAACCTGGGCTTTGACAAAGAACAGGTATTGGTTATACAGCGGCCGGATGCGTTGCATGATCATTTAGAAGTATTTGAGGATGAGTTAAAAACCAATGCCAATGTTCGACAGGTGGTGCATTCGCTAACCTTACCGGGGAAAGGATACAGCATACGATCGTATCGTCCGGTAGATCGGGATGAGACTTTTCTTTTCCCGAATAATCAGATCAGCTTCCACTATGATGAGGTCATGGATTTGGAATTAGTAGCAGGTCGATTCTTTTCCAAAGAACATAAAGCAGATTCAAATGCCGTGGTAATAAACGAATCTGCTGTTGAGGCCCTGGGGTATGAAAATCCCATCGGTCAGAAGTTGACCTCTCCATGGCATAGGGGAGAATACCTAACAATTATTGGCGTGATGAAGGACTATTACATTGAATCGTTACATCAACCGATCGTGCCCGTTTCCCTTGAGTTGATGCCTGATCGATCATCTAAATACATAACTGTCAAACTGAATGGTGGCAGTGATGTACGCAAAACATTGGAATTCATTGAGAATAAGTGGACGGGATATACGAATGACCATCCATTTCAGTACTTCTTTTACGATGAGGAGTATGAAAAGCTTTATCAAAATGAAACGGCTACCGGAAAGGTATTTGCGGTGCTTGCTTCTTTATCTATCCTAATTGCCTGTTTAGGACTAGTCGGTCTGATCTCCTTCAATATTTCAACACGGAGAAAAGAAGTGGGCATTCGCAAGGTGCTGGGAGCGAGTGTACATACGCTGGTGTGGTTACTATCAAATAATATGGTTCGCACGGCACTTATCGCTTCGATGCTGTCCTGGCCGATTTCCTACTTTGCGATTGATTACTGGTTGCAAAATTTTGCTGAACGTACAACGATTAATCCCTGGAGTTTTATCCTGGCCACAGGAGTGGTATTGGTTATTGGTGGTTTGGCCATTAGTTTCCAGACCATCAGAGCGTCTTTGATGAACCCAGTTGAGAGTTTGAGGCAGGAGTGAGGATAGCATACGGGTTGTTGTTCTGAAGAGCCCCGACTTGTGGACTAAATACCAAAAGAACCTATCTCAACGTCATTCAGAGCCTTTTCTTGTTGGTTAGAGCGAAGGAGAAAAGGCGTGGAGTCTTCTTGAATTGAAAGGATTCCTACGGCTGCCAACCCACTACTCAGCATGGAGAGCCTCTGAATGACGGTTCTTTTTAGTTTAAAATTGCACTCTGTCCAAACTGCGTGATATTTATTGTTAGTCTGAGGCTCTCGAAGACGACATTATCGTTCTTGAATTCCTTTCACACAACCCACACCCTTCGACATGCTCAGGGTGACACCCGCATATTAGATTATTAAATTTCGTTCAAAATATCCCCTTGAGTGGGGTATAGGGATGTTTTGTATAAAAGTGCATCAATTTTTCTTTCCAAAACGTAACCAATTGGTTTCTTTTTAGTATACTTGTAACCAAAAGGTTACATAACATGCGACGAGATGTATTTCAGGCAATAGCAGATCCTACCCGTAGAGAGATTATTGGGTTGGTGTCACATGAATCCAGAAACGTGAATGAACTGGCAGACAACTTTGAGATGAGCAGACCTGCAGTTTCAAAGCATTTGCGCATTCTCAAGGAATGTGGATTGATTAAAGTGGAGAAGAAGGGACGAGAGCGTTTTTGTCATGCGCAGCTGGATAAACTCGGAGAGATCGCTTTGTGGGTACATCAATACCGTAGGTTTTGGAATACAAGTCTGGATAAACTGGAAGCTTTGCTAAAGGAAGAGGATAACAAATAACTAACTATATCATGGATAAATACGGAAAGCTTATTGAAGATCACACATTACAATTTGAACGCATGTTACCCGGACCAATCGAGCGGGTATGGGAGTACCTCACCGATGGGGAAAAGCGAGCTCTATGGTTTGCTGGAGGACCGATGGACACACATCCCGGCGGAAAAGTTGAATATCAATTTAATCATGATCGGCTATCCCCGGAGGAGGAAGTGATTCCGGATAAGTACAAGGACCTGGAAGGAGGAATGACTTCTGTTGCTGATGTTCTCACCTATAATGAGCCAACACTCCTGGTAATTGGCTGGGAAGGAGGAGAGGTCACTTTTAAGCTGGAAGAACAAGGTGATAATGTAAAGCTGACACTCACACACTCTAACTTGAACAGAGATCGGGATGCCCGCATCGGAACGTTTGCTGGCTGGCATACACATTTAGATATTCTGATGGATCGTATGAATGATAAGGACCCTAAAGCATTTTGGAGCGTACATCAGGAATGGGAGGGACATTACGCAAAGGTGGTTGATTGATCAAGGTAGAGAAAAGGGACATGAGCGATTTTGTCATGCACAGCTGGACAAACTGGGGGAAATAGCTCTTTGGGTTCATCAATACCGAAGATTCTGGAATACAAGTCTGGATAAACTGGAAGCCTTGCTAAGAAATGAAGATGAACAAACTAAATAATAACTACTATGAGCACACACGGAAAATTAATTGCACCAAATTCGTTACAGTTTGAACGGCTACTGCCTGGACCTAAAGAGCGTGTATGGGAATACATTACAGATGGTGATAAACGTGGACAATGGTTTGCCGGTGGATCCACGAACCTTGAAGTTGGTGGTGAGATCAAATATGTTTTCAACAACTCACACCTTTCTTCACAATATGAGCCAGCACCGGATAAGTACAAAGATTACGGTGATGGGTTTGTTTCACACGCCAAAGTCATTAAAAGCGAGCCCCACGACTTATTCGTCATTGAGTGGGAAGGGTTGGTCACGTTTGAGTTGCAGCAGCAGGGAGAGGAAGTAAAGCTGACTTTAACCCATGAAAAATTAAATGATAGTAAGGAAACAAGAGTTGGTACCCTTGCAGGCTGGCACACCCATTTGGATATTTTGCATGACCTATTGAACGACAAAAAGTGTGAGGGATTTTGGAGTGTACATATGGAATGGGAAGGACATTATGCCAAGGTGGTTGATTAAGAAACCTCCCTGTTAGGGTTCAAACCCTAGCAGGGCTACTATGCTTTTGAAGCGCTCTTCAACCACACCCCAAACAATACCCCAAACACTCCGGCAAAACCATAAGAAAGCGGCCCGCCAATCAGAAATACAATAAGTGCTCCAGATGCTAAAAGACGAATATATTCAGCAGGTATCCAGCTTTTCCGGTTTTCCATTAATATACCCAGCTGAGCAATGGACCACATAATGAAACCAGCCATCGCTAACTTGATTTCAAGGGTATAGTTGGATTGAGTAAAAAGGAATAAAGAGGCAAATCCAAGTACCAAAAGAAACTGCATAAATACATACCTGATCATCGGCATGTGCGGATGCACATCAAATTTCTGGTAGGTCTTTTTATCCACTTCTGGTGCCATTTGGTAGCCACCAAGCTCAACAGGCTGCCAACCGGGCTTGTAGAAAAGAACTTTAACCTTGTTCCAGAATCCGGGCGTAGCTTTTACCTGGTTAGTCATATCCACAATCGGAAGCACATTGGCCCAAACAGGATTCCAGGTATTCGTTGGCTTAGTCACCCCATAGGTAGGTTTTTCTTCTTCTGCCTGGAAGGTCCCAAACATGCGATCCCAGATCATAAGCGTTCCGGCATGGTTCCGGTCTATATACTTTGGATTTCTTCCGTGATGTACCCGGTGATGGGAAGGGGTGTTGAACACATATTCAAACCATCTGGGTAGTTTCTCAATGGCTTCCGTGTGAATCCAGAATTGATAAATAAGATTGAGCCCCTTGACTGTAAGGAATGCATACGCACTAAACCCCATCAATGCCAGTGGAAGGTAAAACAGCATAGAGAAAACACCTCCGAATGAGGATTGTCTCAATGCAACAGATAAGTTGTAATCTTCACTTTGATGATGCACGACATGAGCGGTATTCCAAAGGAAGTTTACTTCATGACTGGATCGATGAAACCAGTAGTAGAAAAAGTCCACGAGAATAAACAGGATCAACCACGTCCACCAGGTATCGGGAATTTGAAAGAAGGCTCCATATTCATATACCAATTGATACAAACCAACTGAGAGTACGCCCCACAACGCATTGGTTACCTGAGATGAAATGCCGCAACCAATGTTGGAGATGGCATCATTGGTACGATAGATCTTTGCTTTTTTAATAAGCTGAAAAACCAATTCTAAACCTATCAAAAGAAAGTAAAGGGGAATGGAGAGTATAACCGGGTTGAAATCCATATTCAAAATTAGCAATTGAAGCGCACAAAATCTGGAAGTCCGATTAGATTTGCGGCCATGATTAAAGCCACGAAAGTCCTCAACTCTTTATCGATCCTCTTCTTTATGGCCATACTACTGCTGGTGTATGCCTACCTGCCCATTATGGTGGACCTGAATGTAGAAGGATTGAAGGATTTTCATAAGCAAACTTTTTTCTATTACATCGTAGGAGGGTTCGTGGTGGTGAACGTCATTTTGAAACTCATCACCTCATTAGGAGCTAAGCACTTACCCAAAGAACCGCAGGCCTGGCTGAGCGCCATCATCTTTGTGATTAATTTCAATATCACCTTGATCGTTGGCTTCATTGGGGTATGGAACAACCCGGCGCATATCGAGCCTGAAAGCTTTGCATACTTGAATTACATGGGGCCTGTTCTTATTGTTATCTGGGTGGTCGGTTTGATTTTTTTGTTTTTCAAAAAGAAGTAGAACTCACTCTATTTCAGTTCCTTAAATTGACTTATTTGAAGTAGAACTACTTCTGAGCGTTAGGTTGTTACGTGTAAGTATTGGATTTTTATCATTACTTTGGATTTTGAAGATTACTAAATTTCTTAGTCACTCTGAACTCTCGACTGAACGGAGGGGCAGATGTTTCAGAGTCTTTGTAAATAACGGACTATTAGAGATGCTGAAACAAGTTCAGCATAACCATTAATAATAATTAGTATTAATAATAAGTAAATGGCTGAAGCGATTTATACCGAGGATAGTATCAAGTCCCTTGACTGGAAAGAGCACATCAGGCTCAGGCCCGGTATGTATATTGGTAAACTGGGAGACGGCAGCTCGCCCGACGATGGGATCTATGTATTGGTGAAGGAGATCATCGACAACAGTATCGATGAACACATGATGGGACATGGTCGAACCATCGATGTAAAGGTGACGGATCATCGGGTGACCGTGAGAGATTATGGCCGTGGAATTCCACTTGGAAAAGTGGTGGATTGTGTGAGCAAGATTAACACAGGAGGTAAGTATGATTCAGGGGCATTCCAGAAATCTGTTGGCCTAAATGGGGTAGGTACAAAAGCGGTAAATGCACTTTCAAAATATTTCAAAGTTCAGAGTTATCGTGATGGGGAAACCAAGGTTGCAGAGTTTGAGCGTGGCGAAGTTTCCAATGATGCGAAAGTGCAAAAAGCAGAAGGCAGAAATGGAACGCAAATCATCTTCGAGCCGGACGATACCGTGTTCAAAAATTACCACTTCATTCCGGAGTATCTGGACAATCTGATGTGGAACTATGCCTACCTGAATGCCGGACTCACCATCGTGCTCAATGGCAAGAAGTATCACTCCGAAAACGGACTGAAAGATCTGCTTACACGAAAGGCAGATGTAGAAAATATTCGCTACCCAATCATCCACTTGAAAGGAGAGGATATAGAGGTGGCGATCACACATGCCAATCAATATGGTGAAGAGTATTACTCATTCGTCAACGGTCAATACACTACCCAGGGAGGAACACATTTAGCTGCCTTTAGAGAAGCGGTTGTAAAAACCGTTCGGGAGTTCTATGGAAAAACGTTCGACGCTGCAGATGTCCGTTCTGCTATCATCGGAGCGATTGCTGTCCGTGTGCAAGAGCCGGTATTCGAAAGCCAGACTAAGACCAAGCTGGGCTCTCAAAGTGTAGGGCCCGATGGACCTACCATGCGAACGTTTGTCAATGATTTTGTGAAAACAGAGCTTGACAACTACTTGCACAGAGACTCAGCTACTGCTGAAGCATTATTAAAACGAATTCAGCAATCGGAGCGAGAGCGTAAAGAAATAGCAGGAATCAAGAAGCTGGCCAATGAGCGCGCAAAGAAGGCCAACCTTCACAATAAGAAGCTTAGAGATTGTCGCATTCATTTCAATGACAAGAAAGGAGATGAGACCATCAAGGATGAAACGATGATCTTCATCACGGAGGGTGATTCAGCAAGTGGATCCATTACCAAGTCACGGAATGTGCAAACGCAGGCGGTATTTTCGCTTCGCGGTAAGCCGTTCAACTGTTTTGGTCATACCAAAAAGGTCGTGTATGAAAATGAGGAGTTTAACCTGCTTCAGCATGCGCTAAATATAGAAGACGGGCTGGAAGGATTGCGTTATCGTAAGATTGTCATCGCTACAGATGCCGATGTGGACGGGATGCACATCCGGTTGCTTCTATTGACCTACTTCCTGCAGTTTTTCCCTGAATTGGTCAGAAACAACCACATTTTCATTTTGGATACGCCATTGTTCCGTGTGAGAAACAAGAAAGAGACGATCTATTGCTATTCGGAAGAGGAGCGCAGGAACGCCATAGCTAAGCTTGGAAACAAGCCGGAGATCACCCGATTCAAGGGGTTAGGAGAGATTTCGCCGAATGAATTCGCTGCATTTATCGGTGATGATATCCGTTTAGATCCGGTCATTCTTCAGAAAGACACCAGTATCATTGACCTGTTGACCTTCTACATGGGTAAGAATACGCCTGATCGCCAACAGTTCATCATTGATAAGTTAAGGGTAGAAAAAGACCTGGTGGAAGAAGTGAAGGAAATAGTGGAAGAAGTTGCTTAAATCATCATTTCAGAATATTTTAATTGTAGGAAATATGCAAAATATGATTTTTTGTAAAAAAAATACAATAAATTAGTTCTTGCATTATGGAGGCAAAGAAGCGACACATATTGATGGCAGATGTAGTTGGTAGCAACCAAAAGGACAGCAATGAGCTCATGGCTGACTTTCAAATGCTGGTCAGCTATACCAATAAGATATACCGTGAGTCAATAGAATCGCCGCTAACCATAACACTTGGTGATGAGTTTCAGGGGATTGTTTCTTCCGCTTTAGTTGGGATAGACATCATACTTGCTATGGAGGAGTACATTCTGGAAGAAGAGTTTGACTTCAAACTCAGATATGTGCTGTATGAGGGTTTAGTGGAAACACCAATCAATCCGGAAGTTGCCCATGAAATGCTGGGTTCTGGCTTAACAAATGCGAGGAAGCGACTAAATGAGATGAAGAAGGACACCAGTCGATTCTACATTTCAACGAAATCATCGACTGAACTGAATAAGATGATGAAAGTGACGCAGCATTTCATTGATGGTTGGCATCCTAAAGATCGAAGTACGGTTTCCGGCTTTTTGCAGGGGCATGATTACAAAGCGCTGGCCAAGATCCATCAGAAGGATGAATCTACGTTGTGGCGCAGAAGAAAGAGTTTAGCGATAGATGAATACTTATTGTGCAAGGATCTAATCCATCATTTGGTCAGTGGATAAGTACATGTTCCATACCGCCATTTTTGTTGTAGGAGAGCTGGGAGCACTGGTTCTTTTCTTTCTGGTCACGAAAATGTTTAGTCGGTCATTGACGCTAAGTAGTGTGCTAAGAGGCGTGCTGGAGCGAGGGTTCCTGTACATCATTTTGGTGGTGGACTTACCGCAAGGATTGGCCTTCTTTGGCGCATTGAAGATCGCCACACGGTTAAAAGACGATGATAAGATTTCAAACGACTATTTCCTCACGGGGAATTTAGTCTCAGTTTTAATAGTAATTGGTTATTACCTAATAAGTCAATATTGTTTTTAAATGGGAGAAGAACACGAAAACGAGGAAGAGATACATGATGTAATCCCAATATCGGGGATGTACGAAAACTGGTTTCTGGATTATGCATCGTATGTAATCCTGGAACGGGCTGTGCCAGCCATCAATGATGGATTAAAGCCGGTACAGCGACGGATTCTGCATGCCATGAAGGAAATGGATGATGGACGCTACAACAAGGTGGCGAATATCATCGGTAGTGCCATGCAGTATCACCCGCACGGAGATGCGTCCATAGGTGATGCAATCGTAAATCTGGGGCAGAAGGATCTCTTAATTGATACCCAAGGTAACTGGGGTGATGTACGAACTGGCGATTCTGCCGCAGCTGCTCGATATATTGAGGCAAGACTGTCCAAGTTTGCCTTGGAGGTCATATTCAATCCACAGACCACTGAATGGCAGCTTTCCTACGACGGTAGGAAGAAAGAACCGGTTACTTTTCCGGTAAAGTTTCCTTTGTTGCTAGCTCAGGGCGTAGAAGGGATTGCAGTAGGTCTATCAACCAAAATGCTTCCGCACAACTTCTGTGAGATCCTGGAGGGCTGCATTGCTACGCTGAAAGGTAAAAAGGTAAACCTGTTCCCTGACTTCCTGACTGGTGGCAAAATTGATGTCACCGACTACAATGATGGCAAACGAGGTGGGAAAGTACGCGTACGAGCCACCATCGAAGAAGTAGATAAGTCGACCTTAGCCATTCGGGACATTCCTTATGGAACCACAACCACCTCATTGATTGAGTCCATTGTTAAGGCTAATGACAAAGGAAAGATTAAGATCAAGCAGGTCATTGATAACACCGCTAAGGACATTGAAATACTGGTAAACCTTGCTTCCGGAACGTCTCCGGACATCACCATGGATGCCTTGTATGCATTCACGGATTGTGAGGTTTCGATTTCGCCCAATGCATGTGTGATCATTAATGACAAGCCTCATTTCATTGGCATTACTGAGATACTGAAACAGTCAGTAGATCAGACAGTGGATCTTCTACGTCAGGAGTTGGAGATTGAAAAAGCGGAGCTGAAGGAGAAGATTTTCTTCAGTGACCTGCTTAGAATTTTCATCAATGAAGGGATGTACAAAAACCCTGAGTATGAAAATTCAGGCGACCTGCAAAAGTGTTATGAGGTTCTGAGTGAGTTATTTAAACCATTCTATGATCATTTCTATCGGGAAATTACCAATGAAGACTTTAAGCGACTCATAGATAAGCCGCTGAGTAGTATCACCCGCTTTGATACCAGCAAAGTAGATGCGCAAATCAAAGAGCTACAGGATAAGATTGCTCAGGTAGACCATAACCTGGATAACCTCACGGAGTTTGCGATTTCATATTATCAAAACCTGCTTGATAAGTATGGGAAAGGACGTGAGCGTAAAACGGAAATAACCAACTTCGACACCATCAATGTCAATATCGTAGCAGCTAACAATGCGAAATTGTATGTTAACAGGCAGGATGGATTCGTAGGCTATGGCTTAAAGAAAGATGAATTTGTCACAGAATGTTCCGATATCGATGACATCATTGCTTTCACGAAAGATGGAAAATGTGTAGTGACGAGAATTCAGGATAAGACATTCGTTGGAAAAGACATTCTACATGTAGGCGTGTTCAAAAAGAACGACGAACGCATGGTTTACAACATGGCTTATGTGGATGCCAAGTCAGGAAATTCCTACGTGAAAAGATTCCAGGTGCTTTCTGTTACGAGAGACCGTGAGTACGATCTCACCAAAGGTGGAAAGGGAAAAGTTCACTACTTCACTGCCAATCCGAATGGAGAGGCGGAGATAGTAACGGTTTCTCTTACCCAAGCCAGCAAGGCCAGAAAGAAAGTATTTGATTTTGACTTCTCGGAACTGGAAATCAAAGGCAGGGGAGCGGGCGGAAATATTCTGACCAAATATCCTGTAAGAAAAATTGTCTTGAAGGAAGAGGGAAAATCTACACTTGGAGGCGTAGACATCTGGTATGATCCTACCGTAGGAAGGCTGAACAGAGAGGAGCGAGGTGAACTACTTGGCAACTTCATGTCTGAGGATCAGGTGGTGGCTTTCTACAAAGATGGAAGCTATGAGACCACATCCTTTGAATTGACCAACCACTATGACTTTAACAGTCTGATGGGTATTTACAAGCTTGAAGAGGATACCTCTTTCAATGCAATCCATTACGATGGAGAATCAAAGAATTACTTTGTGAAGCGATTCATTATTGAGACGAATACGCCAAATAAGAAATTCTCGTTTGTAACAGAAGCAAGGAGCTCCAAATTGATGTTTATCTCTAAAGGGATAGACACAGATGTAGAGGTGACGTATAAGGATGGCCGCAAGCACGAGAAGAAGAAGCTTGACCTTATGAATCTGATCGATATCAAAGGGTGGAAAGCGATCGGAAACAAGTTTCCAGTACAGCAGGTGATTTCTGTGGATTTGATCAAAGAAGAAAAGAACGAACCAAAACAGCCTGAAGTTGATTTGGATGAAATTAAAAATACGATAAAGAGTGAGGTAGAGGAAGAGGAAAACCAGTTGGGTTTATTTGGTGAAAAGAAAGAGTAATTGGGTAACTTAATAGACTAAATTCTGAATTATGATCACAAAAGAAAAAGCACTTGATACCTTAAATGAAATGCCATCTTCTTTTGAAGTTGAAGAACTTATAGAAAAATTGATCTTTATAGAAAAGGTGGAGATTGGCCTGGAACAACTTGAAAAGGGTGAAACTGTTAGCAATGAAATGTTGAAGCAGGAAGTTAAAGAATGGCGGAAGTAATTTGGGCACATGGTGCCAGGTCAGATCTGCGACAGATATACGATTATATCGCTGAAGATTCACCGCTATATGCTGAACGATTTATTTTAAAGTTGATAGATAAAGTCAATGTTTTAAAAGAGTATCCAAACTCAGGGAGGATGGTTCCAGAATTTGAAAATCTAAAACTCAGAGAATTAATTGAAGGTAACTATCGAATAATTTATAAGATTGAGCCCGATTCAAAAATAGGTATTGTACGTGTTCATCATTCCTCGCAATTATTGAAAAACATTTAGTGAATCCGCAACAGGTCATCGATATTCTTGAGGAGTTTGTATCTGAAAATAAGCAGACGCACATTGATCGGGTTTTAAGCAAGCGAACAAGGCATGTGACGTTGGTGTTCGAAGATATCGATAAACCGCATAACGTAAGTGCAGTTTTGCGTACTGCAGAATGCATGGGCATTCAGGATCTTCATTTCATCAAGAATAAGAATGACTATGAAATCAACCCAATAATCACGCAGGGTGCAGCTAAATGGGTAACCATGCATCATCACAACAACGCTGAAGACAATGTGGATGCCTGCTATCAATCGCTGAGGGACGAAGGATATCAGATTTTTGCGACTTCATTGCATGAAACTTCTCGCTCTATTGATGCCATTGATCCAACAGTCAAAACCGCCATTGTATTCGGGACGGAGGCAGACGGAATCACACAGGAAGCAGGGGAGAAAGCAGACGGTTTTGTTCATATCCCGATGAGTGGATTTACCGAGAGTTTTAATTTGTCAGTTAGTGCAGCCATTTGCTTAACGGTACTAAAATCAAAACTAGATGGATGGCCATCGCTTGCTGATCAGGAAAAGCTGGTTCTAAGATCAGAGTGGTATCGAAAGATTGTTCGGGAAGCTGATATAATTTTAAGATCGAAAGGAGTTGAAGTATGATAAAAATCACCGCCAAAAAACTTATTCGCCTGGGTTTTTGGATTGCAATCACATTATTTCTCTTCGTGCTGGTGACAAATATTTG
Organism: Ekhidna lutea; assembly: GCF_900188325.1. Lineage (GTDB taxonomy): Bacteria > Bacteroidota > Bacteroidia > Cytophagales > Cyclobacteriaceae > Ekhidna > Ekhidna lutea. The sequence goes on from NZ_FZPD01000002.1 coordinate 163,630, forward strand.
GGTTGTACAGTCCACAAAAGATTTAATCTATGATCCTTTACTTGTTCCTTCTAATGAAGTGGCTTTGGTCTTGGGAACAAGTAAGCGAACAACAGAAGGAAAGCCCAATCGCTTCTTTGTTGAGCGGATGGATGCCGCTGCTTTGCTTCACGCAGATGAGAAGGTGAAGCATATACTTGTGAGTGGAGACAATCGAACCAAATATTATAATGAGCCAAGAGATATGCTTCAGGCACTAGGTGACTTAAACATCCCTGAGGAAGATATCTCATTAGATTTTGCCGGATTGAGGACATTGGATTCTGTGGTGAGATGTAGGGAAGTTTTCGGTCAGGATAACATCACCATTGTCACCCAGGAATTTCACTGCTATCGTTCGCTATTTATTGCCCGGTACTTTGAAATGGATGCAGTAGCTGTTTCAGCCGATGATGGTGGGCCTGTTGGCAATATGCTTGCACTTAGGGAGGTTCTTGCCCGTACTGTTGCTGTTTTAGACCTTTATGTATTGCAGCGTAAGCCTAAATACATGGGTGAGAAGATTGAGTTACCGATCTAGGAATCAATTTACTTTGCCTGCCAATCTTTCAATTGTTTCAAGGCGTCCTCACATTGAGCGTTGATATCCTCTATGATTTCCTTGGTTGCTTTGTTTGGGTCGTATTGAAGTTCTTCCAACGTATCTCCGCACCTTAAATGAATCATTTTTGCGGAAGGCTTTAGCTGATGGGCCGATTTAGACAAGTTTTCCATATCTCCCGCTTCAAGTTCTTCTCGCATCTTCTTCACGAGTGAAAGATAAGTTTCTTCAAAGGTCGCAATGAATTCATTTTTAAATTCATCATCATCCTCACTTAAAACTTCCAGATAAGTAAAATCAATTTTTTCCATGGTTCGCTTAATCCTACAATAAAAGTACTATGTCTCTTAAAGACTAGGTAAAAAACATAGGTAAAATTTAGGACTGAATGTCGCTACACCCCAGAAATAATTTTGTATTTTCGAGCGGAAATTTGAAATCGAAAAGGAATGATCCCAGAATTTGAACCACTACGAGAAGACGAAATCGAGGTAATGCTAAAAGCGCCCGTTTATGTCACTATACTTATCGCAGGAGCGGACGGAAAGATTGACAAATCTGAACGAAGAGAGGCCATCGATGTAGCTAGAACGAAGCAAAGCAGAGCGCGAGAGCAGCTGTCAGAATATTACAAACTAGTTGGTGAAAAGTTTGAAGATAACTTTAATAAGCTTATCGATGAACTGCCATCAGGTAATGACGCAAGAACTTCAGCGATTACGACTGAATTAAGAAAATTAAACTTCATTTTACCTAAGGTTGACCGAAACTTTGCTGTGAAGTTTCATGCCAGTTTGAAGGATTTGGCAAAGAAGATTGCAGAAGCATCAGGAGGCGTACTTGGATACTTATCCATTAGCTATGAAGAGTCCAGACTAATGGATTTAAAAATGATCAAAGAGATTGAATAACATCCAACAACTTAACCGAACCCCGATTTCGTCATGAGATCGGGGTTTTTTATTTAATTTCAATTTTTATGTACAAGTCAGGATTAGTACCGCCTCTCAGACTCTGCTTCTTTATGTGGCTTGTATTTACTATTGAATTTTACCTGAGCGTAGACCTTGGGTATCTGGGCATCTATCCCAGAGAGATAACAGGTTTGGTAGGAGTAGTAATGGCACCATTGCTTCATGGTAATTTCAACCACCTGGTATCCAATTCAATACCATTACTTGTGCTGGGAGGAAGCTTGTTTTTCTTTTTCCCCGCTATTGCTCATCGTGTGTTTCTTCAAGCCTATTTTTTTACAAATATCCTAGTGTGGGTGTTTGGAAGACCATTCTTCCATATCGGGGCAAGTGGGCTTATTTATGCGCTAGCTTCATTTTTGGTTTTTTACGGACTATTTAAACGAAATTTTAAATCTGTAATTGTCAGCGCCATTGTCATCTTTCTGTACGGAGGAATGGCGTATAGTTTACTCTCATTCGACGATCGGATCAGCTGGGAGTCTCACCTGATGGGGGCTGTTGTTGGATTAGTCACTGCGATGTTGCTCAGGAACAAATAAACATTTCGTATGCATATGTTGTTTTACACTCTTTAATTAAAACACATTAGATATGAAAAAGATTATTATGCTGCTGTTCGTTATTGTTTGCACTACCGGATGCGTTAGTCAAAAAAAGTATGAAGCATTAGAAGAAAAACTAGCTAAATATAAGGTAGACGACTCGTTCCAAAGCGCTGAAACAACCGATGTGGCCTACAATAAAACGTTAGACATCACCGAATTAAAAAAACAACTAAATAACCTGGAACTAGAGAATAAGACGCTAAGTCTTAAAATTGAAGATTTACAAAAGAAATTAAATGAATGTCAATAGAAAATACTAAAAATATTAGTATTTTCACAATGTGGATTACATAAAAGGAAAAGGAGCGCAGATCAACGTACCAAACAAGTTTCTAAAGCATCACATTAGCACGGAAGAAATTGAAGGTTTAGATGAAGAGCTATTAACAAACAAGCCTAAGACTGAGGTATTCACTGAGACACCTAAAAAGATAATTTCTACAAACAAGAGTCCTGATATCGGGATGACTGCTTCTATCAATCCGTATCAAGGCTGTGAACATGGTTGTATATATTGCTATGCCCGTAATTCCCATGAGTACTGGGGGTTTAGTGCCGGGCTTGATTTTGAGACCAAGATCATTGTGAAGCCGGAAGCACCAGAGTTATTGGAAAGAGAATTCCTGAAAGCATCATGGAAGCCTAGAACGATCATGCTTAGTGGAAACACCGATTGCTATCAGCCATTGGAAAAGAAGTTTAAGCTAACGCGTAAGTTGTTGGAAGTATTCAATAAATATCAGAATCCCGTAGGAATCATAACTAAGAATGCTTTGGTTTCTCGGGATATTGATATTTTGAAAGAGTTGGCGTCTTGTAATCTTGTTCATGTAATCTTTTCCATAACGACACTTGACGAAAAGCTCAGGCAAAAGCTTGAGCCCAGAACGGCCAGTGCGGCAAAGAAGCTAAAGGCAATGGAAGAATTCGCTCAAAATGATATTCCCGTCGGAGTGATGAATGCACCAATTATACCTGGCCTTAACCATCATGAAATACCAGAGATATTAAAAGTCACATCAAATGCTGGTGCGAGCTTTGCCAGCTACACGGTGGTCCGGCTAAACGGTCAGATAGGTACCATTTTTCATGATTGGCTTAAAAAGACATTTCCCGATAGAGTAGATAAAGTGTGGCATCAGATTCAGGATTTGCATGGAGGCAATGTAAACGATGTGGAGTTTGGAAGGAGAATAAAAGGAGATGGGAAAATTTCTGAGATCATAAGAAAATTATTTGAAGTAAGTAAGCGGAAGTACTTTAAAGATCGCTCTTTTCCTGCTTTGGAAACCTCACATTTTAGAAGGGGAGGGAGTTATAGCCTGTTTTAAATAAAAAAACCCCCGACAATATCGTCGAGGGCCTCTCTTCATACTTATCTAGGAATCTAGACTAAGGTTTCTTCAATCTGTCAGGTGCGCACTCATAAACCACGCTGAGCCAGCCAATGCTATGTCTTTGAGGAACATGGAAGAACTGACAGGATCCTGGCTCATGAATCCTGGCAAGTGTATCAATACGGCAAACAAAGCCAGCATCAACCCTAAAAGTTGAGTAGCCAATTTAGCCTTTTTACCTATGATAATAGCAATTGCCGCCAATAATAGCGCTATGCCAGTTATGTATACAAAAACAACGGGTGCGGGTAAAAAATCGGGCACCATTCCTTTCATGTCATTTGCGCCCATGAGATGAAAAATACCGAACATCGCCATTGGTCCGGCATACATGAGTTTTCCTAGAAATCCTAAGCTTTTCATTTGGTTGAGTTAATAGGTTGATAGTTAAATAATCTCCTTGAATTTACGATTTTTTAACACCAATCACAAAGTTGTATCTAACCGTTTATAATGTATTTATTGAAGAAATAAGTGAGTTGAAAGTTGTATGATCTTCTACCAGAAACCATTGATCTCCACCAGGATTTACCGTATGTGGTTTGGCTTTCTTGTGGTACTTCATGTGATCATAGTCCAACTGATAGGCTTGTTTAAGTAGTTTACGGCCATTGTTCCACTTATTAGAAATTCTGTGGTCTATTTTGATCGTTCGGTTAGAAAAATGCCAGGCAATCTCAAAAGATTTTGACTCGTCTTGCAACTTTAAAACAAGCGGACTTTCAACCTTTGCGGTTTCCAACACTGCTTGCATCAGCTCCTGGAACAGCATGTCTATAGCATTTATGTCCTGGGGAAAACCATCGTCTTTACCGTCTACTGAAATATGCAGGTAGGTCTCATCGGGTTGTTTTTTTAATTGGGTCCTTGAAAAACTCACGATATCATCCTTCCAGTTTTGATGTAGGGTTCCTTCCCAATTCATGCGATCATCATACGAAAATCCTTCAGCTCTGAGCTCATCTTCCGGGATTTCACTACGACCCAGATACTCAAGCGAAAATTGGGCTTCAATTTCATCGCTTATTGTAATTTCCAAAACCGCAGCATAGGCATATGGAGGTGGTAAATGTTGTGGCTGATATGATAATACAATATTCATCATTGATTTTCAAAAGCTGATTTTGTTTTGACTCGATCTACTTTGTTTGTTTTCGTTCTATAGATAGCCTGATTAAAATAGACCTCCTTGGGTTGATGGTATTTGGGAAGATGGCTAAAGTCAATTTCCTGATGCTCACCGGATGAAAGAAGTACAATTTTTTGATTCAATTTAGCGTCTGGAAGAGAAGTGATCATTATGTCTGCTTTGAATTGATCTTGCAACACTTGCTCTACTTGTTCAGGATTAACTTTTATGCCTCCTGTGTTAATAATAAAATCTTTTCTCCCAATCCATTTAAACGATCGATCATCGATCAATTCAATTAGATCGTTGGTATTTAACCAGTTACCACCTGTAATAGTCCCCTTTAATTTAAGGGATTGGTCGTTTGAAATCCCTACAACAGTATCACCTGTCGTGTAAAAAATATCGTTCTCAAGTTTTCTTAATGCAAAGTGTGATACGGTCTCCGTCATTCCAAATGTGGAATAGACGTTTGATTTATACGGTTTGCCAGAAACTGGCATAGGCGCACCGCCAATTAAAATAGTACCGAACCTGTCTATTTGGCTACTGCTCATTTGTTCAAACTGTAACGGTGCAATTGAAACAAGATCGTAATTATCTTCTAAATCTGCATTGTATGCAGTTGAAGGCGGAACAATTGAAATATCATGATCAAAAATCAACCCACGATAGATTACCATTGCCCCGCCAATAAAGTTAGGATTTAAACAAAGCAAAGAAGACCTTATCTGCCTGTTAGGGTCAATATATTCCATGGTGGCACGTGCACTATATTCAATCTTTTCTCTGGATATTTTAATTGCTTTTGGCTTACCTGTAGAACCAGAGGTGTGATGTACAAAAAATGAATCTCCATTATGCCATTTCTTCACTAATTCCAACACAAATTTTTCGAACTCGTTATATTTCTCTGTTGGGAGTCCTTCTTTTAGAATTTCTTCTAACTTTAAAACGAATTTTTTTGATTTTATAATCACTGCGCTTGGAAAACGAAGAGGTAATAGTTCAACGACTGATCAACAAAGATAAGCGGGCTTTCGAACTCGTATTTAACCAATACTTTAATGTGATGGTTTTATATGCTTCGCGCTTCATGGATACAAGAGCAGAGGCAGAAGAGATTGCTCAGGATGTCTTTGTTAAATTTTGGGAAAAGTGCGATTCGCTTTCGGAAGACTCAACAATTAAAAGCTATTTATATCGGTCTGTACATAATTCATGTTTAAACGCAATTAAGCATGATAAAGTAAAAGATGGTTATAGGCAGCATGTGATTCATGTCATGGAATCAACTTATCAAAACGAATTCAATGAAGATGATCCGGATGCTTTACGAAATCGAATACAAAGGGAAATTGATAAGCTTCCACCCAGATGTGCGGAAATCTTTAAGCTTAGCCGATTTGAGGGCTTAAAGTATCAAGAAATTGCTGATCATTTGGACATCTCGGTCAAAACTGTTGAAGTACAGATGGGTAAGGCTCTCAAAGTGTTGAGAGAAAGTCTGCAAGACTTGAAAAATCTAAGGGATGCGAGCTAGCCTTTTTTTTGTTACCACTTTCATCGTATTATCATGCTTCTGTCAATTCAGAAAGAATGATCGTATTTCTGCCGACTTTGATAATGTTCCCCTTGAGGTAATATTTGATTCGCTCAGTGCTCAGACCAATTATTTTTTTAGCTATAATTCGAACCTACTCCCCAAAGGAAGCCTTTACTACATCAAAGCTGAAAACGAGCCGATTGATCAGTTTCTGAGTAGGCTTTTTGTTGGAACCGGGCTTAAATATTCTTTCTTTAAGGATCAAATTATTCTTAACTACGTGGAGCCTGAACAAGTTATTAAGAAGAAGAATTTTTTTACAATTTCAGGCACAGTTTCAGATGACACTGGTCAACCGCTAAGTAGTGCTAATATATTTTTGGACGGAACAACCATCGGTGCTTCCAGTGATATAGATGGAAACTATAAGCTTGAGTCTATACCCCCGGGTTATTACAATATTGTTTTTTCACATGTCGGGTATGAAAATGCGGTGTATCAGATATCTGAAACAAATGGAGGCGCCCGAATTCAAAACCATAAAATGGAACTCGATTTAGACCAGCTTGAGGAAGTAGAGGTTATTTCAAATCGTATTAGAAGAAATGAAAATAGCTGGCTGGCTCACTACATGGTTTTTAAAAAAGAAATGATAGGGTTGACAGAAAAAGCAGATCAGTGTGTGATTGAAAACCCCGAAGTTATAAACTTCACCTACGATAGTGAAGCCAATTCCTTGCATGCTTTTGCTCAGTATCCTCTGCAGATTAGAAACGATGCACTTGGGTATAGAGTTAGCTATTTCCTTGAATCGTTTAAGAAAGAAAATGATGACCTCAGGTTTAGGGGTAAAATGCGGTTTAGAAATTTAGAACCTCTAAGTGGAAGCGAGAAGCGTGAATGGAAAAGAAATAGAAAAGAGTGCTACTATGGCTCTTTTAACCATTTTAAACAAACATTGATAGACGGGGAGTTAAAGAAAGCGGGCTTCAGGATTTACCACGTAAGAAACCTTGATAATTTTGAAATTAGAAAGGAAGATGAATTGGAGGCGTCTGATATTTTGGTTTTTAAAGGGGACCATTACGAACTTGACTTTAGAAATTTTCTTGTAATAGAATATAGAAAAGAAAAAGAGACTGAAAACTTTTTAAGAAATAGTGGATTTGCAAATATTTTTTATGCGGATCAAATCTCTGAAAATGGTGTTTTGATAAAAGAACCTGGACATCAAATCTCAATAATTCGATTGTTGCGTGGGTCTGTTAGATTAGATTTGTCAGGTGAAGTCATGGATAGATTTGGCCTTACAACCTATGGTTATTGGTCCTGGGAACGAACCGCAGATTTGGTTCCAATAAATTATGATCCAAAATTTGATAATTTGTGAAAATAATTAGGGGGTATATGATCTGTAAGTTGTTAATAACCAGACGATAAGAATGAAATGGAAGAAGTACTAGCAAAATATTTTTCTGGCGAAGCGACCAACAACGAAATATCATTGGTTGAAACATGGAGATCAGAATCTAAAACCAATGCACAAGCATTTTTTGATGCTAAAAATGTTTGGTTGGTTTCACAACCTGAAACAGCACCACCATCTCAGGTTTTGGATGAGATTATAAATGAAACCCAAGGCAAAGTAGTGCCTTTTATGATGCGCAGCTGGGTGAAGTATGCAAGTGCCGCAGTGCTCGTGCTTGCGATCTCGTTATTGTTTGTATTGAATAATAGCGAAACAGACAATGTATATTCCACGCAATCAATGGCTGATGGAAGTGAGATATCTCTGCATGGATCATCCTCTATCGAGGTAATAGCTTTTAATGATGAAATAAGAGAGATAAAAGTAACAGGTAAAGCGTACTTTGATATTGAGCGTGATGAGACTAGACCTTTCATCATTCATACAGAAAACGCCAGAGTTCAGGTGCTCGGAACTTCTTTTCTGGTAAAAGCTAATGGAGAAGAAACTGAAGTATGCGTTGAATCCGGCTTAGTTGGATTCAGTAAAAAAGTAGATGGATCTGAGGTTTCCGTGAAGCTAACAAAAGGGGAGATGGGCCTAATTTCCAACTCAAATAAAGGAATCATCAAGCGGAATATTCGAGACCTCAATTATCTCGCCTGGAAAACGAAGGTGATAACTTTCAATGAAAGTACCATGGCTGAAGTAGAGCAGGTGTTGGAAGATGTTTATGGGATAGATGTTTCTTTTGATAATCCGGAATTTAAAGGATGTAAGCTCACAGCTAAGTTCAACAAGAAAAAGCCTAAAGATGCGATTGAAATCATCGCTCGTACATTTGGTGTCGAGTACGAATTCACAAATGGGAAAGCTATTTTGAAAGGCAAAGGGTGCTAAAAGCATTCCAATGAAAAAGTCGTCCTACCACTTGGAGTGGTGGGACGACTTTTTTAATTATCATGGAATCCACTTGATATCACTGAAATCAGGCTTTCGCTTCTCTAAGAAAGCATTTCGCCCTTCCTTCGCTTCATCTGTCATGTATGCCAGTCTTGTGGCCTCTCCGGCAAATACCTGCTGGCCCACCATGCCATCATCAGTAAGGTTGAAAGCGAACTTCAACATCTTGATTGAAGTAGGGGACTTTGCTAAAATTTCCTGTGCCCATTGATAGGCTTCATCTTCCAGCTGATCGTGAGGGATCACTGCATTGACCATTCCCATTTCAAAAGCTTCCTGTGCTGAATAATTCCTGCCTAAAAAGAAGATCTCTCTGGCTCGCTTTTGTCCTACCATTTTAGCCAGGTAAGCGGAACCATACCCACCATCAAAACTCGTCACATCAGCGTCGGTTTGTTTGAAAATAGCATGCTCTTTACTTGCCAGTGTTAAATCGCAGACTGTATGCAAGCTATGTCCACCACCGACAGACCAGCCAGGTACTACTGCAATGACTACTTTAGGCATAAACCGTATCAATCGCTGCACTTCAAGGATATTTAAACGCGGCATACCATCTTCATCTACATAGCCCTGGTGTCCTCTCGCATTTTGATCTCCACCGCTACAGAACGCCCAGCCACCATCTTTAGGAGATGGTCCTTCGCCACTTAGCAGCACAACACCGATGTTGACATCTTCTCGTGCATCAAGAAATGCTTTATAAAGCTCAGCAACCGTCTTTGGTCTGAATGCATTTCGTACCTCAGGTCTGTTGAAGGCAATACGCGCTACTTTTCCCCATTTCTTGTAGGTAATATCTTCAAAGCCTTCGGCTGTTTTCCAGTCAATTTTCGATTTGCTCATTAAGGAGTTTTTTTAGTTCTTTATATACACGTTGGTTCGTTTCCGGATCGGTAAAGATTTCGAGCACCTTACCATGCTGTGAAGGTTCATAAAATGATTTCAATGAAGAAACTAACGCTTCTTCATTGGAAACCTTTTCGTATTCCAATCCGCTTTCAGTGCAAATATATTCCGCTGTTCGATTATGCCTGGTCTCAAAGTATTCTTCCAACTCCGGCAGATTGGCAGGGCCATCTATTAGCCTGAAAATACCACCTCCCTGATTATTCAAAACAATCACTCGCAAATTGGGTAAGGGATAATTATGGAAGAAAGCATTCCGGTCATAGAGAAAGGCTAAGTCGCCTGTCAACAGCACATTCATTCGGTCTGAAACCATACTCGTTCCGATGGTTGTAGAGGTACATCCGTCAATGCCACTGGTGCCTCTGTTGCAATAAGTTTGTATCGTATTTTTAACTCCAAATAGATCCGCATAACGCACTGGCATAGAGTTACTTAAATGGAGTGTAGAATCATCTGGTAGCGTCTCCAAAACCTGAAATGCAGCCTTAGATTCACTGAATGTTTCCTGGAGATTAAAGGTATCCAATGCTTGACGAGCCTTAACCTCTGCAGCTTTCCATTCCTTTAAATAATTGCTATCCGCATGATCAAATGAATGCCTTTTAAGAAAGGAACTCAAAGACTCCTTGATCAAGCGTGGCGAAGATTGGAAGGTATCTACCTCAATACCTGAAGGGTCAAAATGAAAATGAGCATTAGGCAGTTGAGACCTCAAGTATTGTTTCAATTTCTTTGAGAGAACCGAAAGACCAGTGGTAATCAGTAGATCTGGCTGCAATTCCTTTTGGTTGCTGATGAAGCCATCCACATGTTGAATACCTACTTGCAGGTTGTTCAAAGGCGATCGTAGAACCGGAACTAACTCCGAAATTGATTTCAGTTGCACTTCCAATTCCTGATCAGGGTCTTTTTGACCTACTAAAATGAGCACCTTCTTATAGGAGGTTAAATCTGTATTTAGCTCCCTGGAAATGGAAGAATCAGATAACTCCTCCATTTCAACCTTTTCAAACTCCAATGCCTGACCAGCTTCCGGATAGAACGGCTCCTTAAAAGGTACATTGATATGAACCGGACCCAAAGGAAGCGTAGTTGCCTCTTGCAATGCCTTGATTAGCATTTCCGAATAGCTCTTTGCTTCAACTTCTGTTGATACCAATGGAAGATTAAACGAGCCCTTCACATGATTCTTCAATGCTTCAAACTGCCTGATCGTCTGTCCATCACGCTGGTCGATCAGCTCTGGTGGACGGTCAGCTGATAATACAATCAATGGAATTTCTCGGTAAAATGCTTCAGCAATCGCCGGAGCATAATTAAGCAAAGCTGATCCACTTGTGCAGCAAAGAACGACCGGTTTTTTGGTCTCCTGGGCTATACCAAGGGCGACAAACCCAGCTGAACGCTCATCCGGAATGATATATTTTTTGATGCCTTCATGTCTGGCAAAGGAGATCGTCAACGGTGCATTTCTGGATCCCGGAGACATCACGGCATGGCGTACCCCAAGCTGGTGACAGATTTGAGAAGTATTAAAGACCGTAGGATGGAGCATGAGTAGACTGCTATTTTAGTTGAAACCGAGCTGTCAAACCTTCATTCACTTTAGATAACTCATGTGGTGCAAGACTTCCCAACCGTCCTATAATCAGTGACCTATCTATCGTAGTAATTTTATCAAGTTTGATGAGCGAGGTTTTTTTTAACCTGTTGTCTTTTGAAGGGTTTATTAAGATATCTGAGGTTGAGGTTTTATTCAAATTAGTGGTGATAAAGCAGACGCATACATAGTCATCTGAAGGAACAAGCACTAACGCAGGACGTGTTTTTTTTCCTTTTAAGTCTGTGAAAGGAAAGGGAACCAATACCAAGTCTCCCTTTTTCAATATTTCTCAATTAAATCTTCTTCAGAATAGAGATCTTCTTCCTCTTTCAAGAAATCAAAGGCCTCTGATTTGCTTGACAAGTTCATTATCCCTTCTGAAAGTTCTTGATCTTCAATCTTTGAGCGTAATAACTCTGCAAATCTTTTCACCTCTTCAACTTCAGTATCTGAAAGCTTATCAAGGCTTTTCAGGGTCTCTTCAATGAGTTCTTTTCTGCTCATAACTCTAAGTTAACAAACTTTCCAAAACATTCATTTTTATCTCCGTCTCCTCATATTCCTTCTGAGGATCTGAGTCTTCTGTCAGTCCTGCTCCTGCAAAAAATCGAATGTATCCATCCATTACTTTCATGCACCGGAGGTTAACAAAAAGACTGGTAGCGTCTTCAAAATTGACAGGGCCAAGGAAGCCGGAATAAAACTCGCGATCGTAATTTTCTACTTCTTTAATCCAGGGTTTTGCATGCTCAATGGGCATACCACAGACCGCAGAGGTAGGGTGGAGCAGCTCCAGCATCTGATCTGCCAAATCCTCAAACGTAACCTCGGAATAATCGACCACAAACTCTGTTTTGAGGTGTGCCAGGTTACCGGCCTGTATGGTTTTTGGACCGTGCTCATGAAATTCCCGTAGACGGATTTTCTTAAAGCAGTTGATGATGTATCTGCTCACGAGTGCCTGTTCTTCAATCTCTTTCTGTGTCCAGGCTATTTCACTGAGTTTCTGCCCGTTTCCCAGTCTTTTCGTACCTGCTAAAGCGACCGTCTTAAAGCTGTCATGATCATCTGAAATCAATAACTCTGGTGAGGCACCTATCCACATGCCTTTTCCGGGAATGAAGGACAAACTGCAAAACGCATTCTCATACTGAGCTGAGATGGTTTCAAAGAATTGCCACGAAGAAAAGTCGGATGGGATCTCTTCGTCTTTAAATCTGGAAAGTACGACCTTCTCAAAGGTGCCCTTTTGAATTTCAGCAACCGCTCTTTCAACCAATGCTTCAAACGCATTGGATGTAGGCTGAGAAGTCTTATTGCTTTGATTTTTGCTCTTCGATCTTGTATTTATCTGCTCTTTAAATGCATCAATTTGTACATCACTAATGTTGGGGCTAAACTCCACATTTTGATTCGTGATGATGATGTCTGCGCTAATGAAATACGGCTTTATCGGATGGTTATCACCAAAGGCATTGATTAGAAATCCGGGTGAGGTATTAGCAATCTGAAAATCAGGGAGTTGGGTAGGCTCAGTTAGTGAGATTATGAATTTACTTTCCGTACTGTTGGGCATGCGCCAAACAGCGAATGAATATCCGGTCTCAGCCAGTTGGTCAATCAACTCTTCCGGCTGCTTTAAGCTTAAAATGGAGGCGAGTTCTTTCACTTTCGGTCTAATATAGCGATGGTTATCCTGCTGATGGCGACAAGCTTTTTGTCTTCGTTATGAATTTCAATACTCCACACCTGCGTGCCTCTGCCTAAGTGAATCGGTTTGGCTGTACCGGTAACCAGTCCCTCAGTAGCTGATTTAATGTGATTGGTATTGATCTCCAGACCAACAGGATATTGTTTGTTTAAGTCAATAATCAACGTGGCTGCCAGGCTGCCCATCGTTTCCGCCAGCGCCACTGAAGCACCACCGTGTAACAATCCCATGGGTTGCTTGGTTCGATGATCTACGGGCATGGTCGCAACAAGATAGTCAGCACCTATTTCGGTGAATTCAATCCCCAGATGTTCTACCATACATCCCTTTGACATGCTATTCACAGCATCTAATTCGATGTAATCGGGAAAAATTCGTTCATTTGCCATTTGTACCAGCAAACCAACGTAAAGCAACCTTGAAAAGCAAGACGATTTTTATACTTCGACACGGAGAGACCGATTTCAATAAGAATGGAATGGTGCAGGGACGGGGGGTGAATGCCTCGATCAATGAAGCCGGAAAAGAGCAGGCCAGAAAGGCCGGAGCTATGCTAGCTGACATTCCATTTGATCATGTTTTTACTTCTGCTTTGATTCGCACAAAAGAAACCGTTGGCCAGTTTATTCACAATGGAACACCCGTAACATCCCTGGACGGATTTGATGAAATCAGCTGGGGAAACCAGGAAGGAAAAGAAGCATCATACGATGCTAAGAACCTTTATGCAGATACCGTAAACGGCTGGCGTAGGGGAGAGCTTCACCTGAATGTAGGAGGTGGAGAAAATCCATTGGAAGTAATGGAACGACAACAGTCAGCTATGCAGCAGGTTTTAGAGACCGATGGTGAAAACATACTTATCTGTATGCATGGAAGAGCCATGCGCGTACTATTGAGCTGGACGCTGAACTATCCCCTGAACTTCATGGATGGCTTCCCACATGCCAATTGTTCCTATTATGTGCTGGGTTATCGGGGAAGCTCGTTTTACCTGAAGGATTTTAACCGGGTAGGGCATCTTGGTTGAATAGACTAAATCCTGACAGGTTTTCAAAACCTGTCAGGACTCTTTTACTCGTGCATGCAAATTCTGGCGCAAGCGTCATACCGTGTTTAATATCAATCAATATAACTATGTTCAATTTGTGAGCAGAAAGTACAAATTCTGTGATCAGTCAAAACTCTATTTTGTCAGTTTTGCTACTGTTCATTGGATCGATTTATTTGTTAGACCTGAATATGCTGAGATTTTGATCGAAAGTTTGAGTTACTGTCAGAAAACGAAAGGATTGGAGGTATACGCATGGTGTATAATGCCTAGTTATGTACATACAACGCCCATGTTGGTGTTTTCACCAACATGAAATGGTTAAATTAGAATGTGAATTTCCCTACTGAGCATCCTCAATTCATCACAATAACTGTTTTCGAGTGGAAGCACTTGCTGAAACCGGATAAGTACAAAGAACTCATTCTGGATAGTCTTGAATTCCTTGTTAAGGAAAAGAGAGTAGAAGTCTATGGATTTGTGATTATGAGCAATCACTTCCACCTCATTTGGCAGATACAAGAACCTCATAGAAGAGAGGCTGTCCAGCGTGACTTTCTTAAATATGTGGCGCAGCAAATAAAGTTTGATCTGATTGATAATCATCCTGAAGTGCTAAAGCATTTTCAGGTAAACAAGCAAGACCGTAAGTGTCAGTTTTGGAAAAGAAATGCACTTTCGACTGACCTGTATTCTTCGGATGTCCTCACTCAAAAACTTGACTACATCCATGATAATCCTGTCAAGGCTGGTTTATGTCAATTGCCTGAGGATTACTATTTTTCCTCAGCTCGATTCTATCTGCAAAACAAGAATGAGTTTGGTTTTTTGTATCACTATGACGGTGGTGAATGAGGTTTATTTAGTTTGTTGGTGACAACACCAACAAAGGCAGAGAAGTCTATGGATTTGTGATTATGAGCAATCACTTTCACCTCATTTGGCAGATACAAGAACCTCATAGAAGAGAAGCTGTCCAGCGTGACTTTCTTAAATTGTGGCGCAGCAAATAAAGTTTGATCTGATTGATAATCATCCTGAAGTGCTAAAGCATTTTCAGGTAAACAAGCAAGACCGTAAGTGTCAGTTTTGGAAAAGAAATGCACTTTCGACTGACCTGTATTCTTCGGATGTCCTCACTCAAAAACTTGACTACATCCATGATAATCCTGTCAAGGCTGGTTTATGTCAATTGCCTGAGGATTACTATTTTTCCTCAGCTCGATTCTATCTGCAAAACAAGAATGAGTTTGGTTTTTTGTCTCACTATGACGGTGATGAATGAGGTTTATTTAGTTTGTTGGTGACAACACCAACAAAGGCGGAAAGGCGGAGAAGTAAGACAATTGCTTTACTGGATTCCGTACTTATTCTTAAGTTCTTTCTTTAGGTCTTTATCTCGGACAAGTCGAAGAATACTTTTGTTAGGACTGGTTATTAAGTTAAAAAGTTCAAATAGTTCGGTAAATGAATTGTTAAACTGGTCATAATGCATTACCAGAATCGATCTTGGGCATGCATGTTTGGATAAGTATCTGATTGTTAAATCCAAATCGTCATATTGACAGTTAAAGCGTTTTTTAAGATCTTTAATAGAGTACCTCTTTGTGAATCTTTTTAATTGTTCAAAGTTGTATTGTTCTAGCTCTTTTCCGATGTTATACTTAAGGACTAAAGAGTTCTCTTTTTTTGCTATTTGTTCAATTTTTTCACTCTTTTTCAAGCTATCAATTGTCAAGTCTTTTTTAGCAACATATAAATTGGCTGTAGTGACAATAATAGGTATATGGAAACAGAGTTGGTCTTCTAATCCATCATCTGATTCATAGTTAACAATCATGGACTCAATTATCTCATGAACCAATCCGTAACTAAGCTGATTTGCGGCTTGAGTTATACTTTTTGGGTTTTGTCTATCTGAAGTTATTTCAATTCCTTTTTCGCAGCTTGGCGAGAAATATGGCATTAAATAATAATCTAAATAGAACTTGTTTTCAAGAGTGAAAAAATCAATCGGATGCAAAAATGAATCGTAGGATTTTGTTTTTCCGGATTGCTCATTGTCAGGAACAAAAAGCCAGTTAGTTGAGGGGTCTCTATACTTGCACTCTATCAGAAGTTTAAAGAAGAATAGATCTTTTATATAAGACGAATCTATATCGTAAGAAAATTCAGTACTAATTTGGTTTCTGTCGTTTCTCAAATAGGATTGATCAAACCTCGTCTGACAACCCAATTCATCTAACAGTTTCTTAATTTCGAATTCAAGTGGTACACCAGATTTTAGTAAATAATCTTTCCATTTTGTGTTTGCCATAAACCTTTTGTGTTCGCGAGCACCGAATTACCTATAACGTACAACTATCATCCTTAAGTTGAACTTTTAATATCTATAAAAGTATCTCATTACACTAGCCTTTGCAAATAGCTCATTTAGCTTTATAGATGATTGTGTTTTTTATGAATATTTACTTATAGAATTGTGCTACTACACCGTCAATCAGATCATCAAAAGTCATAATCTCTAGATCGCGGTAATCATTGGCTATCTCTCTCCATTCATCTACACTAAAGTTCCATCGCCTTCCAATTACGAGTATCCTTTTTGGATAATAACTTTGATATGATATTTTTCTTCCACCCATTTTCTATTATTTGGGTCTTCAAAATAGGTTCTGTAATTCCTTGTTTGAGAGATATAGGAGCTAATCTCAGCTGAGAAGGTTTCCCGATTTGATTTACCAACTATTGAATTTCTTTTTAAGTCTGGAAGTTTAAATTCAACAATGTCCGAATAGCCATTAGGCCGTTCTACAAAAAAGTCAGGAATTATAGGATCTCTATCTTCGCTTTGCCATTCACACTTTACTTGTCCATAAATTTCTTTTCCTAAAAACCCCATCGTTAAAATGAATTTGTTCTCATCCATTTCTAAGAATTTGGTTATTTCGGGTTCAGATGTTTCTGAATTTCCAGTAAGTTCAATAAAGCGATTTAATTGGGGAAGTTTAGAGTATTTGTAATCTTCTTGGTTCGGTAACGGATAAATGTAATGCGCATCATGCTGGATCATTTTCTCATTATAGAAACCAAAGTCGATTGAGTAGGAATCATAACCTTCAAGTGAATCATCGTAAGAAACAGGAATAAAATCTATCCATTTAATATGCCTTGTTTTTAAACCGTTTTCATCGGCATCAAAAAAAAGCCCATTAATGATTCTTGAGAATTGTCCTTTTGGAATCATAAAGCCATTGCTATTAAAACCCAATAGTCCATCTTGAGCTTCAAAATTCCATTTCAATTCGGCTAACTTATCAAACCCTTTATTTGAAGGTAAAATAAGGTCTTCTGAAAATGGGGGTAATGGAAGTTTAAAAGTACCAGCTGTACCATCATATTTGAACCCAATTATCTCGTCACAGAAATCTTTTTCTCCTAATGTGTAATCATTGCAAATGAAGTGAGTTGTACCCTTTTCACGGAGTTTTTCAACCCTTTCTTCCCCAGTATATTCAATAGCAATATGATGCTTTCCGAGATATACAATAATGGTTTCATGATTTAAAATGAATCCAGTAAAGGTTTTTATCAGTTCAGGATTTTCTGATATGTATTTGTACATTGGAAACCAGTATCGGTTTCCAATTTCTTGAGCCAGGTAGCCAAGGATCTCGTTGTATCCTAATATTTCAGGTTTATTTTCCTCCATGTATTGTTCATAACAATAATATAAACGGCACAGCGCTTATCCACCTTTCAAATATAATGGTTGTGTTGTTTATCCCGCTATATAGAAGTAAAAGCTCTATAGGTGATTGCCATTCCGAATGGCCAGCTTTTGGGGAAAGTTGTTAGAACGTAATTGTGAATCCGGAAATTATATTATTGTACAATTTGTCGATAGGTACAGTAGGGGTAGGATCATAAATGTTTTGGTAGATCAATGATAAACCTACAATCTTGCTAAACTGATACGTAAATCGAGAGCTGGAAGCAAATCGCGGGGTGGAGACCAGCTCATCGAACCGACTTTGGTAATAAATGCTAATGTCAAGGAATATTTTATCAAAGGGTGCATATTTTAAGCTGGCGTATGATCCGAGTTTGATGTTTTCTGTTTCAATTGGAGTGGTATCTACAATTGCTTCTGCATTTGCTACACCGTCAAAATTCCACCGTTCAAATTCATAGAATGGGCCAATACCTACAAAGAATCCCAATGTAGGCCTGTTTACAATCCTCCATCTGCTGTTCACTCCAAAGGCATATTTACGTTCCATGCCTCGTGCTTCCGCCCAATGGACCTGGCTGTAAAGTTCAATGGATTGTTTTTTCTCCATCACATTTCTGTATTCAGCATAAATGTACCCGCCGCTAACCAACGTTTCATCACCGAACTTCGAAAGTTCAACCTTGTTTGCGACCGTAAGTGCATTTTTTCCAATTTTCGCGGATAAATCTGCCGTATTCTCAAAAGAGAACAGGTCTTTTCTCAGGTTTTTATAATTGAAATCAGGAACAATTGAACCCTTCATTCTTCTGGTTGAATCCAGAATTACGGTGAAACTTTCTGTATGAAGTATTTGCGCTTGTGCCGAGGAAAAGATCTGTAAAAAGACAAGCAGCAATGAGATTCTTAGCAGTATTTTCATTTTGTTAAAAGTCTATAAGAGGGAAAAATGTTTTAACAAGGTATAAAAACAGTCGATTATTTTTAGCTGGCATTTGAAATGAGGTCATCCCGGCTTTCAGTGGTATCAATCAATATCCTTAAAGTCCGGAAAATCCTGACAGGTTTTAAAAACCTGTCAGGATTCCTTCGATTCCTTTGACATCTGAGAAGCATCCAGATCGCCACTGAGGCTAGTATTTCTTCTGTCTCAATGAGTTAGCGTCGACCACCGTCAAAGCTCTTTCGAAAGTTATGTTGGAGTTGGAAGTTAGTCGGTCGATTTTAAGGTTATGCATTGGAATAAAGAAGTCCGTCCTTCATACAGTCCTGTATGTAAGAGAAAACGGCTTGCAAAGATTCATTTGTTAAGCGAGGATAGTTTTCAAGGATCTGCTGTTCAGTCCATCCTTGTGCAAGCAAGCCAATAATGTGTTCAACAGAAACTCTCGTTCCCTTGACTGTTGGCTTACCTAAAAGCACTTTGTTGTCGGATATTACATGATCTCGCCATTCCATATATCAAAGTTACGAACAATAGTAGGAAATGTTGATCTGGGGTTGTGTTCTCTAACTATATCGGAAACGTCATTTACCTTTCAAATATAGTGCTTGTGTCTTTACACGTTATATAGAAGATAAATTTCTGATATATTTTCAAAAACTGTCAAGGTTAAAAGTTGTATCAATACAAATCATCCGGATCCTGATCATGAGGACCAACTCCGGGCGGGTTAAACAGTCCCCATCTGTCTATGATATAATTCCAGGGATCAAACGTTTCAATCCAGTCGATAAACAATAAGCGATATTCTTCTACCGCATCTCGTAAGAGTTGGAAATACTGCGTTTCTTCAAATCCATGCATTTCCAGACTATGTGTTTGCACTACAAGTTCTCTCGCTGACCTTCTGATGATCGCAGCGCATTCCATTTTGATATCATAAAGGTCACCGGCCTCAGCTCCTGAGACTTTCACTGCCAGGTTATGGGCGTCATTCATCATCCATACTCCAACCTCTTGTAATATTTCATTATCCTCAGGAATTAAGTCAACCAAAGCACGAACAAGCTCAGCGATTTCCATCCCTTTCTTGAAAATGGGTAGGTTTCTGCTGTCTGGTATGTCATCTTCTTCTTCAAACATTGCTTTAATAAACATGAGTTCGGGATAAAAACCAACAAAAAACCTATCTAAACGTCACTCAGAGCCTTTTTCAATTGGGAAATGGGAGGGAAAAAGGCGTGGACCCCGTCTTCCGGACGGACAGGTCTTTCCGATTCGAAGAGATTCCACGCCTGTCTGCAGACAAAGGCAGGGCTTACAACCCACAATCAGCCCAAAGAGCCTCTTAATGACAGTTTTTGTTGGTTTTTTTTAATGCTTACATCGGACTCACGTTAATTATTTTTAATGGTCATTATCCCGGCCTTGTGCCGGGATCTTCCTTACGGAAAATCCTGACAGGTTTTTAAAACCTGTCAGGATTCCTTCGATTCCTTTGCCTGAGCATGCGCAATCCCCATCTTAATCTCACCCCAGGTGTAGCTGTCGGGTAAAGCTCCTTTGATCTCTCCTGATTTGGTTAACCCTTCATCATAGCATTTTAGGATGGCCTTGAGTTTGGTGGGTTTTACAAACTGAGAAGCATCCAGATCGCCACTTTCGACGTACTTCGCCAAATGAGACTCGATGGTTCCCTCTACCAAACCACGCTCTTCCGCAATGACCTTAATGGATTTTCCTTCCTTGTACATCTCATAGGTGATCTCGGCTGTAGGTGTTTTGTCTTTGGAAGCAGCCTGATTGACTTGCCTGGTAGATGAGTGCTTTTGCAAAGCATCCTTTGTCAGCGGTTTTCCCTCATTGATGTGCTGGATCAGCAAATTGAGTTTTACAATTTGCCTTAGTTGATTACTAAACAGGTCCTTTAATTCCACTAACTCTGCCCGATAGGTCTTGGCCTGTGATTGCGTTTTCAATGTCCGATGCAGTTGAGTTATCCGATCAATCTTGTCAGTGAGTTGTTCGGTGAAATAGTCCGATGCTTTCGTCATTCGTTCCGCCAGCTGATGCCATTCTCCTTTGGATAATAGTGAATTGACCTGTCGTATGAAGGTTTCGCCAACCTCTTTCAACGGAAAGGTATCGTTGATTAGCTCATCCGTCCAGGGAAGCTGCTTCTGCTTCAGTGATCGATTCTCGTCTTTGTTGAAGGTCTTTTTATGATTCACCAACTCTCTCAGCAGCGGATCAAAGAGAAAGGCACGTTCCGCAAACATCCGAATGAATCCAATCCGATCGTTTTCGAATTGTTTCTCCAGTTTTTGTGTATCCTCAAAACTCTCAATGAAGTACTTGAGTTGATCATCAATGGAAGGCGATCGCATCGGTAACGGACTTGACAAAATCAATCCATCCAAGGAAGTCAATCTCGAAAGGGCAACATACAACTGCCCTGCAGCAAACGTATTCTCCAGATCGAGAATGGCTTTCTCGAAAGTCAGACCCTGACTTTTATGGATGGTCACCGCCCACGCCAGCTTGACCGGGTATTGCTTGAATGTACCAAGTACTTTCTGCTCAACCTCTTTGGTTTCTTTGCTGAGTACATACCGCACATTTTCCCATTCGTATTGCTCGACAGCTACTTCCGTTCCATCTTCAAATTTTACTTTGATGCCATCTTCCAGACTCGAAACCCTTCCGATTTTCCCATTGAAGAACTGTCCTTTACCACTCGGATCATTTTTGATGAACATCACCTGAGCGTCCTCCTTCAGTCGAAGGTTCACCTCGTTGGGATAGGCGTTTTCCGGAAAGTCCCGGTCGATATCTGCTGTAAAAAGCTCATCCCTTCCGTCCAGATCGGCAAGTCTGGAGGTGTTGATTTTATCTGCTTTTTGATTGTGGGTGGTCAGGTGAATGTATCCTTCCAGGTTCTTACTTGCTACCTCAGCATCATAATGCTCATTCAGCAGTTCCACATCATCTTCCAGTAGCTCATTGTGTCTTAGGCGATTGAGTAGCTTAATAAATGTCTCATCGGTTTGACGGTAAACCTTATTCAGCTCAACCCGAATGGGAGGGTTGTCTTTGAGTACCCGTGCATCAAAGAAGTAAGGAGAAGCATAAAACTGTTGCAAGAGGCCTTGCTCTTCTCTCTTTACGACCGGAGGAAGTTGCATCAGGTCACCAATGAATAATACCTGTAACCCACCAAACGGATCAAATCTTCTTTTCCTCAAGTGACGCAAAGTCGCATCAATGCAATCCAACAGATCCGCCCGAAGCATACTCACCTCATCTATGATCAAAAGCTCAAGTTCATTGATGAGCTTGCGTTTTTGTGCTCCAAACTTTGCTTCACGGAAAAGCGAAGCGGGGGTATTGACCTGAATGTTTCGTTCTGAAAACGGAATCTCTTCCGGCACAAACGCGCCAAAAGGCAACTGAAGCAATGAGTGAAGCGTAACACCTTCCGCATTGATGGCCGCAATGCCGGTAGGAGCCGCTACAACAGCATTTTTGTAGGTGTTTTTGACAATACTCCGGAGGAAGGTCGTCTTGCCCGTTCCGGCTTTTCCGGTGAGGAAAATGTGACGATTGGTGCTGTTTACGTAATTGGCAGCTAGCTCTGCAGCATCACTGAATTGGTTCATGGAGCGAAGATTGAATTAGATTGTGCAATATACCATGTCATGCCGTGCTCGACACGGCATCTTCAATTTTACTGATTCGGAGAATGGGAAACAAGTCAGTGGCCTGCCTTATTCAGTAGTCACCCTGAATTTATTTCAGGGTCTATTTTTACTTTTTAATTAACCGAGTGACGTAATTAAAGAAAATGCTAATATTACTTCATGGCCAAGCAAAAAATTCATGCAGAAGTAGGCTTGCCTGCCAGAGCACTTTGAGTATAAGATGGCGAAACAGAAAATACATGCCGAAGTAGGCTTGCCTGCCGAAGCATTGAATAGAAGATGGCGAAACAGAAAATACATGCGGAGGTAGGCCTGCCTGCCGGAGCACTTTGAGCAGAAGATGGCAAAACAGAAAATACATGCGGAGGTAGGGAAACGGGTGATAGAGCTCTCAAATCTGGATAAGGTGCTCTATCCGGAGGATGAGATCGTAAAGGCCGAAATCATTGAGTATTACCTGAAGCTGGCACCCACCATCCTGAATCATATTCGAGGAAGGGCACTGTCCCTGGTGAGATATCCGGATGGGATTTATGGCGAGCAGTTTTTTCAGAAGCACCGCCCGGACTGGACTCCCGATTGGATTGATTATAAAAGGCTGGGGCAGGAGCGAAAGAAAGAATATGTGGTAGCTAAAGAAGAAGCTACATTGGTGTGGTTGGCGAATCTGGCTTGTCTGGAAATTCACCAGATTCATAGTTTCTCAGAACACAGTGACAAACCTGACTATATCGTGTATGATCTGGACCCACCTGAGGATGGCTCATTTCCACTGGAGGATCTGAAGCAAATCGCTTTCGCTCTCAAAGAACATCTGGAACGGTACAACTATCATGTGTTTGTGAAAACAACCGGTGGGAAAGGCCTGCATCTGGTCACACCCATAGAAGCTAAATACTCGTTTGAGGAATGCTTTCAAGCGGCTAAGAAGGTAGCCTCTGACTTCATCCAAAAACACGATCAAACCACGCTTCACATCAAAAAAGAGGCACGAAAAGGACGGGTATTGGTGGATATCTATCGGAATCGACCCTCACAGACCATCGTTTGCCCCTATAGCCTGAGAGGAAAGGCTGGAGCCACCGCTTCAACACCCATTGAATGGGAAGAACTGGAGCAATTGAAAGACCTTAATCAGTGGAATATCAAAACCACGCTGACGAGGGTAATGGAGGATGGAGATGCCTGGGAGCAGATCAGAGGTTGGGCAGTTCCTTTGCATACAGACAAGCGTGCAGTTGTAGCTAAGGAATTGCCACCGAACAAGCGACACAAAACACCTGAGCAGCTTTCTGACTATGAAAAGAAAAGAGACTTCAACAAAACCCCTGAGCCTTTGCTCTCGGAAAATGAAGCACCTGGTAGCCGTTTCTGTATCCAAAGACATCATGCTTCACACTTGCATTATGATTTGAGACTGGAGCAAGATGGCATCCTGAAATCCTGGGCGATTCCCAGGGGCATGCCTCCGGTTCCGGGAGTGAAAAGACTGGCAGTTCAAACCGAAGATCACCCGTTGAAGTATTTGACCTTTGAAGGAGAAATACCGAAAGGTGAATATGGTGGCGGAATGATGTGGGTGTATGCAACAGGTCGCTATGAAATCACCAAAGAGAAGAAACAGGGGTTTTATTTCCGCTTATCTGGCAAACAACTAAGTGCTGAATACCGCATGCATTTGATGAAGGACAAGGAGTGGTTACTGGAGCGAGTGGATGTTCCTCAGCAAAATTTGTTGGATCAGGTCATGAAGCCTATGCTGGCGGACGCCTCTAAGCGTGTGCCTATTGGGGACTATTATTATGAGGTGAAGTGGGACGGCATCAGGGCGTTGATTTATTTAAATGAAGGTCAGCTCAAGATTTACAGTAGGAATGGAAATGACATTACGGAGCAGTTTCCGGAGTTGAATGTCCCTGAGCAGGCATTCCGAATCAATAATGCCATTTTTGACAGTGAAATCGTTTGTCTGGATCAGGAAGGCAAAGCCAACTTCAAAAAGGTCATCAAACGTTTGATGAGCAAGAAGAACTTTGACTATGAGTCGAAGCGATCTCCTGCTTATTGTTACTTGTTTGACTGCCTCTATCTGGATGGTCGTTCGTTGATGAACGACCCACAGGATCGGCGCAGATGGTGGATGATTGATTCAACCCGGGTAGGAGAGACCAACTACCGCATCAGTCAGTCTGAAGAAGATGGCAGAGCATTGTTTGCTGCAGCAAAAGCTCATGGAATAGAAGGAATTGTGGCCAAACGGATAGATGCTCGCTATACACCCGGAAAACGAAGTGATGCATGGATAAAGGTGAAAGTGAAAGAAACAATGGATTGCTTCATCATTGGATTCACTCAGGGAGAAGGAGAACGAGAACGGTCGTTTGGCTCGCTACAACTAGCAGAAGAAAAAGATGGAGAACTGGTTTACAGAGGAAGGGTAGGAACCGGTTTTGATGAAGCCTTACTTAAATCACTTACAAAACAGTTTATTGAACTAGTGTCAGCGGATAAACCTGTAGAAGGAGAGGTTCACGAAGAGAAAAAGACGGTTTGGTTAAAGCCTGAACTCATGTGTGAAGTGGAGTATTCGATGATAACAGATAATGGAACCTTTAGAGATCCTGTTTTTAAGAAGCTAGTTAATGACAGTGTTTAATGGATGAAATAGATCCTTGGTTTAACTTAGCAACTCAAAGATTTTAAGGCACTCTTAAGCCATTAACCTTCGTAGTACGAACTGATCTCTCCATGAACATTAAGTTAGTTTCTTATCATCTTCTTGCTAATATTAAAACCGTCCCAAAATTCTTTTATCATAAGTTGAAGGGCAGGAAAATTGAAAAGCCGCCTGTTTTTATCGTTTGTGCAGCTCATAGTGGATCTACGCTGCTCATTAACATGCTTCAAAATCATCCGAATATTTACGGCATACCCGGAGAAAGTAAAATCACAAATCATCCTCTAACCCCGGTTATGATTCCTGTTTTTAATTATTTAACGATCGCTCACGGAAAAGAAAGGTGGATTGAAAAAACAGCTTCAAACGTGCACAGAATTGAAAAATTGCTGAAGTTTAAAGGGGCTAAAGTGTTGGTGATTAGAAGGGATGGAAGAAATGTGGCGCTATCCATAAAGAAGAGAACGGGCTCTATCGTTAGAGGGATCAGAAGATGGGCCAATAACAATAGAGAGGCAGATCCATTTTTACAAGATCCACGAGTGCAGTTGGTGAAATATGAGAATTTGGTCGAAGATCCAGAAAAGGAATTAACATCGATCCTTAATTTTCTTGATGAAAGCTTTCATCCTAACTGTCTCAAGTATCACGAAAACACGCTGTACTATTTTGATACTAAGGTTTCTCAACCACCCGATTCTTCTCGCGAAAATCTATATCAATATCGTAACTGGCAAATTAACCAGCCTATCTATGATAACCGCAACCAGTGGGAATCTCTAACTGATGAGGATAAGGAAGTTGTTAAAGAAATAGGAGGTGAGCAGCTGATCGAATATGGATATGTTAAAAATAATGATTGGTGAAACACAAAAAAAGCCACTCGAACATTCAAGTGGCTTTCTATTTCTTCCATTAGAATTACTTACTCATCAATAAACTCTTCAAAGCTTTTGAATTCAATCATACTCATTCCTTTGCCTTCCATGTATTTTTCCATCTTCGGTACACGCTTGGATTGAATGTAACTAAAATCATTCTTAGCTTTTTCAAATCGTTCTTCAAGCAGATTTAAATTGTCTAGCTCTGAAGCTGATGGTGCCTGAAAACCGCCAGCAATTTTTGCATATAGTGTCGCCAGCTTACCTCTAAGCTGTGGCTCAGCTGATGCAACATAATTGTCGCCAGTGGTCACTACTAAGATTTCTTTGAGCTCATTCAAATCTTTGATCACTGCATCTGCTTCTTTACTACCTCCATTAGTTTTCACTTCTTCTGCCTTAGCAAGAATCTCATCAATTTGATAAACCATATATGCCAGCTGCTCAGACATATCATAAAGCTTAATTACTGTTTCATGATTGGCTTTTCTTTCTTCCTCAGTTATAGTCGACTTTGGATCATTTACTAAAGTCACTGTTGTTTCATGTCTGTCCTTGCCTTTATTCATCACAATCTTATAATCACCGGCAGGCATCCGAGGAGAGGTGAAGCCACCAAATGCGAATGACTTACCTTTTGCAAGTTTAGGAGGACGAATTAACCCATTCCATGTAACCACGTTTATTCCTTTTGACTTACCTGGTGAAAGCTCTGCAAGCTTCTTCCCACTCATGTCCTGAACCTCCATTGACATTTTACCGAAAATATGCTTCTTCTTCAGGTAATAAGTGACTTTAACATCATTTGAGCCATTGGCACCCACAAATTCCATCTCAGTAGCTGTACCACCAAACGGGCTTGTTTCTTCTATTATAGCAGGCTTACTCTCAAAGAAATGAACGTCTTTAGCCAGTACTTCCTGTGTGATTTCCCGAAGGGGACTTATGTCATCAATAATAATCACGCCCCTGCCATGTGTACCCATCACAATGTCATTGGTCTTTTTCTGCATGTCAATGAAGTGGACAGCTACTGGTGGCATGTTATTGGTAAATTGACTCCAGTTTTTACCACCATTTACGGTAACGTACAGACCAAACTCTGTTCCAAGGAAAAGTAAATCTTCATTTACAAAATCCTCTTGAAGATTACGAGCAAACCCATAAATCTCATCAGTTACAATGGAATTCCAGGATTGTCCAAAATCAGTGGTTTTATACACATAGGTATTCATATCTCCACTAGTGTGACCATCAAGTACTGCATAAGCAGTGCCTTCTCCATGTACACTTGCCTCAATATGATATACCCAGGTATTTGCAGGAACATCTCCAGGGAGATTCGTAGTTGTGTTTGTCCAGCTTTTACCACCATCTTTGGTTACCTGGATGTTTCCATCATCTGTCCCTACCCATATTACCTGCTGATTTACAGGCGATTCTGCGATTGTAAAAATCGTACAATGATTCTCTGCTCCAGAGTTATCTTTTGATATTCCGCCAGACTCTTCCTGGTTTTGTTTGGCTGGGTCATTGGTGGTCAAATCACTTGAAATAACCTCCCAGGTATTCCCCATATCTTCCGATCGGTGTAGATACTGGCTACCCATGTAAAAACGATCCGGCTGAGCTTCACTTACAGCCATTGGTGCATTCCAGTTGAACCTCAACTTGTCTTCGCCTTTAGTCTGAAGAGGCTGCACCGTTTTGGTTGACATGGTTTCCATGTCGTAGCGCCAAACGTTATCAGCTCCCTGCATTTCTGAATAAAGAATCTTTTTACCGGGGTGTTTCAATACCCTAAAGCCATCTCCGTAACCAACAACATTCCAATCACGAGCTTCTACACCGCCTGGTGAGGAAGAAGGCCCATACCATGATCCATTATCCTGCAGGCCGCCATAAACATTATATGGCTCCTCATTATCCACGCTTATGTGATAAAACTGCGAGAGTGGGAGGTTAGCTACGATTTCCATTGTGGTGCCGCCATCCCATGTCCGGTATACTCCACCATCAGTGCCCACATACATTCGATCTGAATTTTTGATGTCAAATAAAATATCATGAATATCAGCATGCATGTTGCCCATACCTTTGAAGGTCTTTCCACCATCACGGCTGATAGAACCGAACAATCCAGCTTTAACCACTACGTCAGGGTTTTTTGGATCTATGACAATTCGTGAAAAGTAAAATGGACGAACAACCAATCCAAAATCACTGTTTAAGTGCTCCCAGTTTGCTCCGGCATCCGTGGATTTATAAAGACCTCTCTTATTTTCATCTTCTGTTTCCAATACAGCATACAGAATGTTATTATCTGAAGGAGCAACTGCAACAGCAATTCTGCCTAATTTTCCAGATGGAAAGCCATTATGAATTTTGTCCCAGGTTTTGCCTGCATCGGTGGATTTATACAATGCACTCTTTTCACCACCAGAGTTGAACCCCCAGCCGCTTCTTCTAAACTCCCACATGGAAGCATATAATGTATTCGGATCGTTTGGATCCATGATTACATCGCCACAACCCGTAGTTTCATCAATATATAATACCTTATCCCAGGTCTGGCCTCCATCTTCTGATTTGTAAACTCCTCTTTCATCACTATCTCCCCAGAGTGCGCCAAGTACGCCTACATACATGACATTGGTGTTCTCCGGGTTTATTTCAATGCTGCTTATGCGCTCAGATTTTTCAAATCCTACCTTGGTCCAGTTTACACCACCATCAACTGATTTGTAAAGACCATCACCAACAGAAACACTATTTCTGGTCCAAATTTCACCTGTACCTACCCAGATAATATTATCCGGATCTTGCGGATCAAGTTTAACTTTTCCAATTGATTGTGCATGATCATCAAAAATTGGTTGGAAGGAAGCTCCACCATTAGCAGATTTCCAAACGCCACCGCCTGCTGAGCCTGCATAAACAATTCGATCATTGGTCGGATGTCCCTCAAGGTCGATAATACGCCCACTCATCAAGGCAGGACCTATGTGCCGTGCCTTCAAATCTCCAAAAAGCTGCTTTCCGCTTAATACGATCTCTTCCTGAGCTTGTCCCACAAACAGGAATGCACAGGCGATTAGGTATAGATATATTCTTTTCATACTATTTAGATGAAATTCTTAGTTATCTCCTTCTTGTGGAAAAGCAAAAGTTGATTCGCTTACTTCAGGATTCAATTCGATTGACTCAATGATAAGTGGCTGTGAAGGACCATCTTTTACCCCTTGAGTTAAAGAAAAAGGGAAGTATAGTCCATCTACCTCTTGGTAATCACTCATTGTAGATCTGCCTATCGAACCTGCTTGTGGCCCTTGTTTTATTTCCTGATCAACTGCAAGAGGTACAAATGCTTCGGTATCGAAGTAATAGAAAGAAACATCTTCTACTTCCTTTCCATCCATCATTCTAGGCTCCTTCGTCAATTTTACCTTATAAGTCTCGGCTCCTTCGATGGTTTCAGTACCCAACAACTCAGCTGTATAGCCTTTGTCTTTGTAGTTTAAGAATGAATCCGGAAAATCATTAGCGTCCAGCTTCATATTTTCTGTTGATTCTGCATCAGATTTTTCTGCCTTCATTGATTGAAAGTTAGTACCCCAAAGCGTCTCTCCGTCATAAACGCCCTGTCTAAGAGTCATACCCTGAAAGGTGAATTGGGTATACTGTCTTCCGTCAGCTAGTTGTACGATTTCGAGGGGTATTTCCATCCCGCCCTGGTTTACTTTAGCGGTCATTTTAATGCCTTTCAGGTTAGCCCAGGCATCTTTGCCGCCGGTGTTTTCAAAGTAACCGTCAATAATTTCATCGACAGAAACATCTTGTGCTTGTGTGCTTGTAATCGCACATACTGCAATTGCTGCAAATAGTAGTTGGAATTTTCTCATATTGAATTTTATTTAATAGCGTAATTTAGTGATTCAAAGTAGTTCTATTTACTCTTAGAAGTTAATCGGCATTATTGACCGATTGAACGGAAATTCTGATATGATAATTAGTTACTCCTTTGAAATTTGATCAAAAAAAGCAATATTGTCAAGCAATTTTTCATACCAGCAAATGGAGAATACAATGAAAAGAATCGTTTTAATCGATGACGATGAGACCACTAACTATCTCAACAAGTTGATTATTGAGCGCTCTGAATTAGTTGACGAAGTGATCTCTTTCGATTCAGCAGAGGACGCATTAAGATTTTTCAATGAACATAGAACAGAGGAAGATGAAGCTTTGGTCTTGTTGGATATAAATATGCCAATCATGAATGGGTGGCAGTTCCTCGACCATTACCAGGCTTTAAAAGATTCAGACTCAAATAAAATTGTTATTCTGACATCCAGCATCAATCCGGCAGATAAGCAGAAAGCTGAAGAAAAACGAATGATTCTTGATTATAAAGCAAAGCCATTATCTGTGGAGATGATTAGTGAATTGGTCACCAGTTATCTTAACTAACTGGTAATATCTCTTTTGGAAACTCAAATGTGAAAGCCGAACCAATACCTTCCTCACTTTCTACTCTTACCCAACCATTGAGTGCATTTACTCTATTTTTAACGATGAATAAACCCATACCGCGTCCTTCTGTTTTAATATGAAACCTTTGATACATCTTAAAAATTTTGTCACCAAACTTATTCATATCCATTCCAAGACCATTGTCAGACACTTTAATATAGTGGTGTAGCTCGTCTTCGTAGCTTTGAATTTTGACTAATAACCTTTTATCAGGATCAGCAAACTTGATACTATTACTTAATATGTGATATAAAGCATCAGATAGAAAAGGCTTATAAGTTTTGATTTTTTCAACTTGTAAATCTTGCTCAATAGTCATGCTTTGCGATTTGATTTCAGCTTTTAGAAGATCAAGAACTTCTTTGGTTAAGTGCTCAAGAGATAGAACCTTGAAGTCTGAAGGCTCTGGATCACTTTCATTGAGAACAGTGCTTAATTCTTTAATTACCTTATCAATCTTATTTGAAGCTTTTCCAATTCTTGAGATAATTTCATTTGAATTTTTAATTCCATTACTGCTGTCTTGTAGCAGATCTGAAAATCCAATGATTTGGGTGAGCGGTTCTCTTAAATTATGGCTGATTACACTATTGAATTCCTGCAAGCTTGCATTTCTGCTTTTAAGTTTTTGAATTAACTCTTCCTTTTCAATTTCAAGTCTATTTCCTCGGTGTTTTGCAATAGCTGCAACAATAAGATCTGCAAGTGAGCCAACGTATCGTTGCTCTTGAACATCCCATTCACGTATTTTCCCCCTGGTCATTGTATAAGAAATAAAACCAACAAACTTAGAATCAATGATGATTGGGGCGTTCAAAATTGATTCAATTCCTGCATGTTTAAAGTACTTTTCATAAATATCTGCAAGTCGTTCATCCTTACTTATTCGTGAAACAGCAACCGTTCTGTTTTTTAAGAAATCATCAAAAAATCGAGGAAATTCGTGACGTGAAAATTCTACTGGAGGAATCTTCGGAACATTTTTCTTTTGAGTAATTGAGTGGAGAAATATTTCTTGTTTTTCATCATTCATTGCCCAATAGGTGGCACGATCACAGTATAAAACTTCACTTGATAAATTGAGTAGGCTTTGCAGAAAAAAATCCAGATCTAAATCTCTCTTATTTAGCTCATTCGACAGTGAAAGTAGTGATTTTGTAAAACTAGATTCCATCTGAGCTTCTGACTGTAATCGCTGACGTTTTCGGTATTGAAAAGTAGATATACCTAAACCAATAACAATGAAAAAGGCTAGAATAATAACAATGAGCCTGGCTTCTTCTTCTATCTTTCTTTGCTGTTGTTCCTGTCGAAGAAGTTTGTTTTCTGATTCAACAAGTTCAGCCTGTAAAGCGGCTTGCATTTTTTCCACATTGGAAATGAATTCAGCATTTCTAATACTGTCATCCAGGTTTTTGTGCTTTTCAAGATAGATAGCAGCATTTGAAATATCATTTCTATCCAAATGAAATTTATAAAGTTGATTGTATGTACTATTGAGTAGATCGTATGCATCAAAAGTCTTTGCTAGATTCTCACTAAGTTTCCAGTAGTAAAGGGCACTATCAGACTCAGTTCTTCTATTCTTCAAGAAGTATTCCGCAATTTTCAGGTATGACTGGATTAAACCTCTTTGATGCCCTGCCTGCTCTCGACTCTCAATCGATTTCCTCATTAGCTGGATGGCGGCATTAAAATTATTGCCTCTAAACTCACATTCTGCCAATCCAAAATATCCATAACCTTGACCTCTGAAATGATTACTTTCTATTGCCAGGTCGAGGCAGTTTTTAAAATACATTTTTGCTGAATCAACCTTTCCCTGCATAAGACTTACTTCTCCAAGGTTGGAATAAATAATGTCAGGTTTGAAATTTGGAAGCTCCTCATTCGCAATAGTTAGCGCTTTATTGAAATACTTAATACTTGAATCATACACCTCCTTTCTTCGATAAACTTCTCCTATGTTATTGTTTATCCGCATGTTATCCATTGGATACTGCTGTGGGTTATAGGATAGGGCCTTTAGGTAATGAGAAAGTGCCTGATCAGGGAGTCCACTTATAAGAAAGCTGCTCCCTTTTATTATTGTCGCTCTTAACAGCCCTCTTTCATAGTTAATAGATTCTGCTACTGAAATTGCAAGATTATTGTAATAGGCTAGTTCTTGTGGATTTAAGAAGCCAAGTTGAAATGAGATTTCATTTGCTAAATCAACGTATAAACTATCCCGTTCATCATGCTCACTAAAAAGTGACTGAAGACTATCCAGTTTATGCTTCTGACTAACAGAGCCGAATAGGATGAACAAATACAAAAAAAGAAATAGAATTCCCTTCATTACAAATATCTAAGGTAGCGTTTACCTTTGGAAAATATGGCATCAGAATACACTGAAATCCTCAAGGACATCAATAGTGGAGTTTTTGCTCCGGTCTATTTTCTTCAGGGCGAAGAAACATTTTTTATTGATAATATCATTGAAAAAATTGAAAATAACGCTTTAGAAGAATCTCAGAAAAGCTTTAACCAAGTTATCCTATATGGCAAAGATACTAACCTAACAGATGTCATTGGCGCTGCAAGACGTTACCCGATGATGGGTGAGCGACAAGTAGTTATTGTAAAAGAAGCTCAGGAAATGCGCGATTGGAGCAAGGAGGATAAGCAAACACTTGTGCTCAACTACCTGGAGAACCCGCTGGCTAGTACGATTTTGGTTTTTGGATATAAA
The DNA here is from genome assembly GCF_900188325.1 of Ekhidna lutea. Classification (GTDB taxonomy): domain Bacteria; phylum Bacteroidota; class Bacteroidia; order Cytophagales; family Cyclobacteriaceae; genus Ekhidna; species Ekhidna lutea. The sequence continues at coordinate 196,774 of NZ_FZPD01000002.1, forward strand.
TATAAATCTGTAGACAAGCGAACCAAGTTTGGGAAAGCTATCGATAAGAAATCTGTTTTCTTAAACGCAAAAAAGCTTTATGACAATCAAGTTCCGGATTGGATAAAAGGGTATTGCAAGAGCAAAAAAATCAACATCCAGGATTCTGCTGTAATGATGCTCTCCGAAAATATAGGTAACAACCTGCAGCGACTTGCCAATGAAATTGAAAAGCTGCTTTTGAATCTGAAAGAGGGGGCTGAAATTGATTCAGCAATGATTCAACGATACGTTGGAATTAGCAAAGATTATAACATATTCGAACTGCAAAAAGCACTTAGTGCCATGAACAAACTGAAGGCACATAAAATCGCTGATTATTTTGCTGCAAACCCAAGTAACAATCCATTAGTTCTAACTATCTATAGCTTATTTAGTTACTTCAGCAAGTTATTGCTTATCCATCATTCATCAGACAAGAATGACCGCACAATAGCCTCGCTTATCGGTGTTAACCCATTTTTTGTGAAAGAATACTTACAAGCAGCAAGGAATTATCCTTTAGGCAAAGTGGTTCAAAACATCAAATACCTGCATGAAGCAGATATGCAGTCAAAAGGAATAGGATATGCTACAAAGAAAGAAGGTCCTGTACTTACCGAATTGGTATATAAATTGATGAACTAACACAATTTCATTGTAAATATTCGTTCAACCTGATGGTCAAAAACGTTAAAATTTTGCGAATTCAAACGCTCCTTTTATTTGTACTTTTTACTTCTTCTGTGTTTGCCCAAAATTCAGTTAGTAAAAAAGATTTTTCAGGCCTGGAAGCCTTTGAAGCCTTTCAGGAGAGGCAGTATAGCCAGGTGAAAGAAGTTTTGGACGCTAAAAACGCGCTAACCACCGATGAGCAGATTCTCCTTAACCTCAGCCAATTAAAGACAGGGAATTCAAATGGCGATGCAATTGAAAAATGGCTGGTGAAAAACCCGAATCATCCGATGAGACCATTAGCATCGTTTCACCTGGGCGAATACTTTTTCTATTCAAAAGATTCAATTAAGGCACAAAAATATTTGAAGGATGTTTCTCCATCTGAGCTATCCAAACGCGATAAAGCTTCCTATGGATTTGTTTATGGTGTCTTGCAACTGGAGGGTGAAAGATACAATAGTGCAAAAAACCTGTTTGGACTGGCAAAAAGCAATGGCTTTGATGACCAACTGATGCTTACCTATTATCAGTCATTTACTGAATATCATTTAGGGAATACAGATGAAGCGTTAGAAGGATTTCTCAAAGTGCAGGGTTCAGATACCTATGGCAATTCATCAAAGTTTTTCATTGCTAAAATATGGTTGGAGCAAGGGAGAATCACTGAGGTTATTCAGCTGGCACAAAATGAAATTTCAGACACTAAATCAATAACAAATTCCGGATTTCATCAATTGGTTGGAGAGGCATATGCATTGGAAAATAATGCTGCTAAAGCTGATGCTTACTTTGAACGAGCCATTCAATTACATCCTGAGAAGCCAAATGCAGCATTGTACTACCAGGCAGGTGTTTCCAAGTTTAAAATAGGAAACGAAAAAAAAGCAATTGAGTATCTGACCGAAGCAGGGATTCAAGGTGGTGAATACGCGCAGCTTAGCGCATTGCAATTAGGGCGATTATATGTAAAGGAAGGTCATTTCGAGAAAGCATTGACTGCATACATTGAATCTTCAGCCTCAACGAATGCAGCAATAAAAGAAGAATCTTACTTTCATGCAGCGAGTTTAAATGCCAAACTTGGATTTTATGCTGAGGCAATTAATTACGGCAATGATTATCTTAAAAGATATGGTGATAATAAGCGGGCAGAAGCTATTCAGGATTTGATAGCCCAATCATATCTAAAAACATCCAATTACGACCTGGCGATTGAGCAGCTTAGAAATGCCGGAATCTCAAATAATATTCAAAGAGAAGTATATCAGAAGGTTACATTTCAAAAGGCTATTCTTTCTTTCAACGATGCTGACTTTGTCGCAGCAAAAGATTGGTTCAGAGAAAGTCTTAAGTATCCTTCTGATCAACAATTGAAAGATGAGTCAAACTATTATCTCGCTGAGTTGGCCTTAAGAGATAACAAATATGATCTGGCAATCACATTGTACAATCGACAATCCAAGGTTAACGACCTCTCAAGATATGGGTTGGGCTATGCCTATTATAATCAGGAGCAATACCAAAAAGCCAAGCAGTATTTTCAAGGTGTTAGAACCTCAGACCAAAAGGTTAATATGGATGCGAAAGTACGGCTTGCCGATTGCCACTATGCTACCAAGTCGTATCAGGATGCGCTGAATCTTTATAATCAGCTGCTCTCTCAAATGAGCTCGCCTTACCTGTATTTTCAAAAAGGTTTGTGCTTAAAAAATCTAGGCAAAGGTAATGAAGCAATCAACGCATTTGAGCGTGTTTATGCAAACGCAGCATATGGAGCTCGTGCCCGGTTTCAATCGGGAATGATTCATTTTGAATCTGCTAAGTTTTCTGAAGCAATTCCGTATTTCACTTATATAATTACCAATCAATCAGCAGACCCTTTGGTGAGTGAATCATTATTAAATCGAGCCATTTGTTATAAAAACAATGGCCAATTAAAGGAATCTCAGCAAGATTTTGAACGAATCCTTCAGCAACATATTCAAAGCAATGCTGCTTTAAATGCAATTTTAGGTTTACAAGAGCTTGATCAGGCAGGACAGGAAATAAATAAACTCAGCAGTTTTATTGCGGCCTATAAAGAAGCCAATCCCGATAATGGAAGCCTGGAGTTAATAGAATTTGAAGCTGCCAAAAGATTGTATTTTGATTTTTCCTATCAGGCAGCCGCTGATGCTTTTGAAAAGTTTCTTGTTGACTATCCAGCAAGTGGAAACAAAACAGAGGCTAAATACTATATCGCAGATTCATATTATAGAATTCAGGATTTTGAGCGTGCTCTTCCATTATTTGATGAGCTCAAATATGTTCGCAATGAACTAACAGGAAGGGTTTTAACAAGACTCGGGGATATCAATAGTAAATTAGGGAATGTCAAAGCTGCAGCAGATGCATACCAATTATTGATTGATCTAAGCTTGTCCGCCAAAGATTCATATAACGCGAAGCAGGGATTGATGCAGCTGCATTATAATCATCAACAATTCAATAAAGCGATAGATTGGGCTAACAACATTATTGGGTCGGACTGGAAACCAATTAATGGCGAACAGGAAGCTTTACTTATAAAAGGAAGAAGCTGGTATCATCTCAGTAATTATGAGGAATCAATGCAGTCTTTTCAAAAGCTTTCAGAAGGAAAAGATGTATATGCTGCCGAATCAAATTATTTTCTTGGTTTAATAGCATTTGAAAAAGCTGAATATGATGAGTCGCTTAATCTATTGTTTGACCTCAACGCCAATCTCGGCAGCTACACTGAATGGGTGGATCGATCATATCTGTTAATTGCTAAAAACTATCTTGCAAAAGATGAATTATTTCAGGCAAAAGCTACTTTAAGATCTATTATTGAACATGCTAAAATTCAAGAAGTTAAAAACGAAGCAACGAAATTGATAAACGAAATTGAAAGCAATACGCAAACCAACGATTCCACTCAAAATAAAGAATAGCATGAGGTATCTTTTTCTGACGATATTAGTATTGATTTCCTCCTATGCAATTGGACAGCAGGTTGACACCACGCAAACAAGTGGTGAAATAATCTCGGGGAAAGTTGTGATTGAAAAAGATAAAAAGATTCGACTTCCAAAGGGAGATAAGATATTCTTGCGAGGCGAGCTGAAATCATTAGAGAATCAGTCAATACGAGTATCTTTCCAGGCGCAAGAACCTACGTTTGAATGGCCTGACTATAAGTCCGACGTGCCATTTAAGTCAACTGAAACTTCCTATCCGTTAGAACAGGTGCAAAATTTTGTGAAGTTGGGATATGGTAATTACAATTCTCCTTTGTTTAAAGCAGGACTATATCAGTCGTTTGGAGAGTTAGAAACACGAGCCAGACTAGGTTATGAAAGTTTTGCATCAGGACCTATTGGTGAAGAAAATAGTGGTAATGTCAATGCTGGTTTTGGCTTTTCAGCCTCCTATAATAGTAACAATCTCACTATAAGACCTTCATTCTCTTACGATAATTTCAAATACCACTTTTATGGGAACAATAACAGGGTCAATACAGGATTTAATCCTGAAAATGCGGAAGAGGTTTCCTGGCGAGATTGGCAATTCTCCATTGATCTCTCAGGTGGCCAGGAAGGTGTCTCATATAAAATTCGACCCTTCTATAATAGCACAAGCCAAATATTAGTTGATGCCGCTGATTTAAATAATGAGTCCATAGGAGGGGTCTCCGGCTCATTAAAAGTGAAAATTGATGATTCCTTTTCAGCAGAGTTAGGAATAGACGGAAAAAGTGGATCATATGACGGAGGTATTACCTACGATCGAAATCTATTAAATGTAAACCCATCAATAACCTATCAAAGTGAGGAACTTTCATTAAGTGCCGGGCTGGTAATATCCAGTGGCGAAACAAATGAAGCAACTGAAACGAGCTTATATCCAGATATTAACCTGACCTACGAGCTTTCAGATAGATGGTCTGTATATGGACTTGTATCTGGAGGAATGGAATGGAACGGATTATCTACTTTGTTGAATCAAAACGAATTTTTAGATGATTCGTTGGCGATTTCATTTACTGAAAACACAATTAAACTAGGCGGTGGATTAAAAGGAGCAATCCTTGAAAACATGCTTTTGGAGACAAGTGTAATTCACCGTTCAACAAACGGCTTACCATTTTTTGTGTCTTCCACTGACTCAAGCAGGTTTATTTTGACCTATGATGCCAAAAAAGTGAGTGTATTAACATTTGCGTCAAAACTTTCCTATATGCCCACAAACAATAGTAGCTACGGATTAAATCTTGAATTAAATGGTTATTCGCTTGAATCACTAGACCGTCCATGGCATATGCCAGCTTATGAAATAGAAGCGTTTACGAGCCATAACATCAACGAGAAGCTTATTTTATCGGCGTTTTTGAACACGAAAGGGGGCATTCGTGGACCAGCCAATGTTGATTTTGGCTATGTAAGTCTGCCGGCCTTCATTGATGTTGGTTTAGGTATGAAATATCTAATTACTCCACAGGCTTCTGCATTCATTGACGTAAATAATTTGTTGAATAATGAATACGAACGATATTTGGGGTACCCGACCCGAGGACTCGCTTTTAAAATTGGTGGTCAGTACCGATTCTGACCCTAATATTTCCTAATAATGAATTTTATTTTATCTTGGTTCGGTCAATAACACATACCTATGGCAACAGACGATAAGAACACAGACAAAGACCAGGACGATTTTTTCGGTGATGATGAGGATTTCGGTCTACCAGAGTTGGATTATGAAGCACTGGACGATGACGACTCTGATGATCAGCCGGAAGAAAAGAAAGAAGAAGTAAAAGAAGAGCCTGTAGAAGAGGCTCCTGCTGAAGAACCGCAAGCAGAGGCTGAGGAGAAAGTAGAAGAAGAAATTCAGGCTGAGGATGACTCTGTCTTTGAAAGTGAGTCAATGGATAGTGAAATGGATGATGAAGAGATTCCTGATCAGGTAACAGATGAGGAGCTGGAAGCATCATTGAGCGATGAAGGAATGGAAATGGATATGGACATGGAAATGCCTGATCCTTCATCAGAGGATGATTCAGACGATATCTCAGATGAGGCGATGGATGAATTTTACGAAGAGGAGTCGTTTGACGATTTCGAAGCGGACATGGGTGAGGATGATGGTGATGAAATCTCAGATTCAGTATTTGATAGTGATGTGTTGGATGAAGATGAGTTCGCACAGTTTGAAAAAGAACTGATGGATTCAGAAGAGGAAAATATCTCTGATATGCCAACATTTAAGTCCGACGATGGTGCAGGACAGAATAAATCCAAGTTTGCCAAAGTTGTCATTTTTGGAATTATCATTTTTGCTGCTCTTGGAGCCATATTCATGTTTGCATATGAAGGAGGCGATGAAGAAAAACAACCTGTAGCTGAGAGGCCGGTTCAAAAACCTGTACAGAAGAAACCTGTTGAGAAAAAGCCGGAACCACAGGAAACTCAATCAGCAAATGATGAAGCAGCAAATACCCAGGCGGATGAGGTTGCTGCAAATACTCAAGCTCAAGCAGCCGCACCTTCTAGACCTGCTAATAATAATAACCGGTCAAATCAGGTAGCTCAAACACCAGGAACAGTGAATGCGTTAGCGGCCAGAACCGGAAATGCTTTTATCATAATCGGAAGCTTTTTAGATGGTGACATGGCAATGGATTATGCAAATAAGCTGGCTGGCCAAGGCAAGAGTCCTTCGATCATTCCACCTTTTGGTAATGCGGTGACTCATCGTGTCGCAATTCGAGGATACGGATCTATTGCGCAGGCGCAAAACGCACTTGAAGGATTCAAAGGGGAATTCGGCCAGGATATCTGGATTCTAAAATACTAAAGCACTAAACCGATAGTTTATACGTTCAGTCTGTTTGAGTGGAAACCCATTCATTGTACTTCAAGATAAAAAGAACATATGCTTATTAGTGTTATGCAAGACCCTGTAATTGAGGGTCTGGAATCAGAAGAATCGATTTCTCTTTTAGAACTGTTAACGAATGGTGGATATATGATGATCCCCATTTTGTTACTGTGGATGGTCGCAATCTACATTTTTGTAGAACGTACACGAACGCTCAGTGCAGCTGCCAAAACACCTGAATCATTCAAAGATCAAATTAGATCCATGGTTATTGCCGGAGATATCAGCGGTGCTTTGATGTTGTGTAGCAAAACAGATACACCAGTGGCCAGAATGATCGAAAAAGGAATCAGTCGTATTGGCAATCCACTAAAAAACATTGAGGTTAGTATCGAGAATGTAGGTAAGCTAGAAATCTACAGATTAGAAAAGAACTTAAATCTTTTAGCTACCATTTCCGGTGCTGCCCCAATGATCGGTTTTCTGGGAACAGTTACAGGAATGATTCAGGCCTTTATCGCTATTGCCCAAGAAGAGGGTGCTGTAAGTCCGAAATTATTGTCTTCAGGCATTTACGAAGCGATGATAACCACTGCAGCTGGACTGTTTGTGGGTATCCTGGCATACCTGGGATATAATTACCTGGTTTCGAAAGTTGGAAAAGTGATCCACACTATGGAGTCTAACGTTATAGACTTTATTGACCTGCTTCAAGAACCAAAAAAGCAGTAATATGGACTTGAAATCAAAACATAAGGTGAATGCAAGCTTCAGCATGTCATCAATGACGGATATCATCTTTCTGTTATTGATCTTCTTTATGCTTACGGCTTCCTTTATTACGCCTTCAGGCCTCCCTGTAAACTTACCTTCTTCTAAATCGTCTGAGATTGTAATGCAGAAGGTCAGTGTTACGATCACGAAAGACCTCAGCTATTTTGTAAATAACAAGCGAGTGAATCGTTCCAGCCTGGAAACTGTTTTAAGAACAAACCTGACCGAGAAAGAAGGAATTGTTGTATTGCATTGTGATGCAGCTGTTCCGGTAGAGCGATTAGTTGAAGTGGCTGGCATAGCCACAGCATTGAAAGCAAAAGTTTCGATTGCAACGAAACCTGAGTGATGGACGAAAGAGAAAAAAAAGAAGAACGAAATAAGCGTATTGGTTGGCTGACATCCATCGGTGTTCAACTGATTTTGCTTGTTTTATTCTACTTTATAGTAGCATGGAAAGAGCCATTTCCGCCTATTCCAGAGTACGGCATTGAGCTGGGTTTTACTACTTCAGCGGGTGCACCAAGCACGTCTGCTCCGGCGCAACAAGCACCACCTACAGATGAACCAACCGAGGAAGTGGAAGAGTCGACAGAAGAATCTGCTGAGGCAGAACAGGAAACTACAGATTCAGAGCAAGTAGAAGAGCAACCTGTAACTCCAAGCGAGGTAGAATCATCCGTTCCGGTTGAGGAAACGAAAGCAGAAGAACCAGAGGCTGTAGTTGAGGAGAAAGAAGAGGTAGATTCAAGGGCTGTCATGAACCCATCTGATACCGAGTTAGACCAGACAAGTGATAATCCCTCTGAAGGTGAGGAGGAAGAAAAGGAAGTGGATCAGCGGGCCATTTACGGTAGCCAGGGGACCAATACAGGCGATGCTGAGGGGGCTAACCTTGCACTTTCAGGATGGGTTTGGGACTTTAAGCCCAAGCCAGATGATCAATCAGACGATTCAGGTAAAATAGTATATCGAATAGTAGTTGACCAGGATGGGTATCTGGTAAAAATCGAAACAATAACATCTACAGTATCTCCAACAGTGGAGCGTAAGTATAGACAGGCAGTAGAAAAACTTACGTTTAGTAAAACAGCCGATTATAAAACAGCTCCTGTATCGTCCGGAACCATCACGTTTATTATTAAATCCAGATGACCTACGAGGAAACGCTCGAGTATCTTTTTACTCGATTGCCCATGTATCAGCGTGTGGGAAAAATTGCCTATAAAAAGGATTTGACAAACACTCTTCAGTTGATGGATTATCTTGGCAACCCGCACCATAAATTTAAAAGTATACATATAGCAGGCACTAATGGAAAAGGTACCAGTGCCCATGGCATTTCGGCCATTTTGCAAACCGCAGGTTACAAGACCGGGTTATATACTTCACCTCACCTTAAAAGCTTTACAGAACGCATTCGTATTGATGGAATAGAGGTTAATGAGCAATTTGTGGTTGATTTCGTGGAACGAATAAGGCCATCAATCGATAAAATCAACCCTTCCTTTTTCGAAATTACGGTGGCTATGGCATTTGAATACTTCGCCTCACAAAAGGTAGATATTGCTGTTGTGGAAACCGGACTTGGCGGAAGACTTGATAGCACCAATGTGATTATTCCTGAAGTGTGTTTAATTACAAATATTGGATACGACCATATGGACATGCTTGGTGATACCCTTGAAAAAATTGCTGCTGAGAAATCGGGGATCATAAAAAAACATGTTCCAGTTATAATAGGAGAGACGCTTCCGGAAACCGCTCCCATTTTTGAAAAAATTGCGAAAAATAATGGTGCGAAACTCATTAAAGCAGGAATATCAGATTGGAAGCCAAAAAAGCTCACACCGAATTACCTGCAAAAAAACATGGGGGGAATTGAGTCGGTAATTCAGGAATTGGTCAGACAAGGCTGGAACATTACATCTGCTGATATTAATGAGGGCGTTGAGCATATGAATGAACTGACCGGACTTAAAGGCAGATTGCAGGTAATAGACGAGAATCCATTAGTGATTGCCGATGTAAGCCATAATGCAGAGGGGATAAAATCACTATTTGAGCAAATCACTCAGATTACTGAGGGCAAGCTGCATCTCATTTTTGGCAGTGTGAAAGACAAAGATTTAACCCCAATATTTTCGCTATTCCCAAATGATGCGATGATTTATTGGACACAATCACAGGTACCCAGAGCCTTATCAATGGAAGAATTAGCGATTCAGGGAGTCGTGAATGGAATAGATGGAGAATGCTTTCTTAATGTAAACGAAGCAATAAATCACGCCAGAGAAAAAGCAGGTATTCAGGACACCATTCTAGTTACCGGTAGCACTTTTATTGTCGCCGAGATAAATGAATTATAGCCGAACGTAAAAAATTATACTTTGATCGTTCAATCATGGCCACTCAAATAATAATGCATATTTCAACTTTATTATGCCCTAGATTGCAATAATTACAGGGCGAACCATAAGATGAAATCAAAAGCTTATCTATCGTTATTCATAATAGCTGCTTTACTGTTTAATGGCCATTCACAACCGCTAGACACTGCGAATTTTAACAAACTGCGAAAAACTGCATTCGGCCTTTACGGAAAAGATGCGAGTGAAATGCTGCGGATAGGACTCGGGATGAAAAGAATAGCCTCTAGCAATAACTATGAGGTAGGGTTAGCGGCTAGCTTTAATATTATTGGTCTTTCCAGGCTAAGTGTTAGCGATCATCAATCATCACTGGAAAATTTTCTTGAAGCACTCAAAATATATGAAAACCTTGAGGATCAGAAGAATATTGCCAATATGCTAAGCAATATTGGTGTGGTGTACTATTATCTTGATGACCACAATAGTTCACTTGAATATCATAAAAAGGCCTATGAAATACGAATGACCCTCAGTGACAGCAAGAGTCTGGCTAAATCTCTCAACAACCTTGGGATAGCATATGTAAACCTTGGTGATTACGATGATGCATTGAATTACTATCAAGCGGCCAAAGAAATTAAGTCAGAATTAAAAGACACAACTGGTCTTTCAAATACACTTAACAATATTGGAAGGGTATACATGCTAAAGGAGGATTATGAGCCAGCCCTAGACTATTTTGAGCAGAGCCTACGTATGGACAGTACCCTTGGCAATTCGTTTGGTGTTGCTACCTCATTATTGAATATTGGTGACATTCAACTAAAAAAGAAAAGATTCAAACAAGCTAAGTCGACATTAAGACAAGCAATTGGCTTAGCAGAAAGTCAGAGTGCTTTGCAAATTCAAATGCTGGCTTATGAAAAGCTTTCTCAACTGTATAAGCAAGTGGGGAATTATGCTGAGGCTTTGTATGCTAACGAAAAGTTTCTATCACTTAATGACAGTATTAATGATATCGAAATCAAGCGTGAAATAGCCTCACTTGAGGCCAGATATGATAACGACAAGATATTGCTTGAAAACTCAATGTTGTCGCTAACGAATGAAAAGAATGAATTGGCTATTGATAAGCAGAAAAACCTAATCCTAACCCTATCTGCGGTTGGTGGATTGCTTCTCATTCTCCTATTCAACACCTTAAGGCTTTATCAGTTTAAATCAAGGGCGGCAATGATTGAAAAGAGTCGTAATGAGGAAATAGCTTCAAAAAACGCATTGATTTCAACTCAAAATAAAGACCTTAAGCAACTCAATGTGTCAAAAAACAACATCATTGCTGTATTAGCCCATGATGTTAAGTCTCCTTTGAATGACGTGAAAGCTATGATCCAACTTGCATCTGAGGAAGACTTATCGGACGATGAACTGAAAACCTATCTAAATTTAGTGCTAAAAAAATCGGAGAATGTAAGCAACCTGATTTTCAATGTATTGGACTGGGCTCAAAGTCAGGCTCAAGGCTTTCATATGCATGTTGATGAACAAAAGCTACACAGTATTGTCAAAAATCAAATTAACTTTTTTGAGTCAAGTGCTGGCGAAAAGGACATTAGATTAATAAATGATGTCAAGAGTGACGTTGTGGTCATGTCAGATAGTAATGTCCTTAATGTGATATGCAGAAACTTAATCTCCAATGCCATCAAGTTTACCCCAAAAGGAGGGAAAATTGAGATTGGTTGTAGAAAAGATGATGGCAATGTTTGGGTTTATGTGAAAGACTCTGGTGTTGGGATGACAGAAGAAGAAATAGATAAAATCCTAAAGTCTGAAAGCTTTTCGAAAACCGGAACGAACGAAGAAATAGGACATGGATTAGGGCTTATGCTGGTAAAAGAATTTACTTTGAAACTGGGCGGCTCATTAGACATTTCGAGCCACCCCGGGGAAGGTTCAGAGTTTAAGTTTTCTATTCCGACACCTTCTTAATCCTCTCCTAAGTGTAAATGATGAATATGTTCATCAATAAGGTCGATTTGTTTGGTGATTTCAACTACATACTTTTTCAGTTCATCTTCTAGTACTTTTACTTCCTTTTTGTACTCAGGTCCTTTTTCTCTCCCCAGGTTATTTTCAATTTCATTGTAGGTATTGCACTCCTTATGGATGAATCTTCTGAAGGATTTAGTGGTGTACTCACTTTCGAGCGTTTTTATATCATCAAGTGTTTCTTTGGCTTCCGGATCTTCATTCTCAGCAAATTTTCGAGTTACGATACCATAAAGCAATGTATCATAGTGATGAATCTCATCAAGCATACCAATAATTTTCTTTCTGTAAACGGATTCCCCACAAAAACTGCCCAACCCTTCATATGTTTGCAGTTTTTCAGCTTCATTGTCCCAGCTTATGGTCAAGTCATCAACCGCTTTTACAATTTCGGCCTCACTCTGGGCAAAGGAGGATAGGGTGAAAATCATGGCACAGGAGAGAAGAGTCAGTTTCATAGTAAGTGAGTTTTAGTTGAACAGTTAATACATTGGGTAAAAAGAATAAGTTAGCGAAGTTTTCTGAAAATATGACAAGTAAAAATGTCATTGAACAAGGAAAACCAATCTTCGAAACCATTCAGGGCAACTGGACAGATTTCTTCGGTAATAATAATCAAATCGTCGTAGAATTGGCTTGTGGATGGGGGGAATACACCATTTCATTGGCAGAAAAATTTGCTGATAAGAACTTTATCGGAATTGATATAAAAGGTGATCGTATTTGGAAGGGAAGTCAATATGCCCTAAAGAACGGTCTTACTAATGTGGCTTTTTTACGCATTCACATTATAGAAATACTGGATTTGTTTGGTGAAAATGAATTGGATGAAATTTGGTTAACGTTCCCTGACCCCAGGCCAAAAGATAGAGACGAAAAACATAGACTTTCCAATAAATCATTTCTGGAGAAATATCGGCACATTTTAAAACCGGATGGGTGGTTCAGGTTTAAAACTGACAATACGGAGCTGTTTGAGTACACTTTGCAGGTACTTACAGATTTCAAGATTAAGGATCATGAATTCACCTTCGATTTGTATAACTCACCCTTGATGGATGAGCATCACGGGATCAAAACAAAATACGAACGTATCTGGACCGAGAAGGGAGAGAAGATTAAGTATATGAAGTTTCGGTTTGCTTAATGCATCTTTCTTTCACACCAATCGATGGGGGAGAAAAGCAGGCAAGCCAGATGTGTATGTTTACCCGAAAACATCGCTGGAATTGTCATGACCTCACAGCCAGGGTCGGCTCGAACAGCTGCTAGTACTAAGGAAACCGATAGAAAGGTTAAAGCTCCTGTAGCAGCAGGTCCTCCATACCCAATAATAAATACCGCTAATAATGGTCCAAAAGCCAATGCAGCCCCTAGTATACGATCCACTTTTGGTGTAAATCGAATAATAGCGAAATGAAGAAGAGCATAAATAGCAAGAAGGCCGGCAGCCCATGTCAGTCTTATTAGCATTCCCTCCCAAGTAACATCACGATACACTGGCCATACTTCTGTAACAAAGAATATTCCAAGGAGGAACCTAAATATTCGACCTAACATGCGTGCTTTGTAATCTGGTTTTGAATCTTCACCCATCTTCTTTAGCAATTGCAGGTTCCATTTTGCACCGGTGGACATTTCTTAGTTCCATAACTACAATACACACAACAATCACCCTGTTTCGGTTTAATCACTTCTCGGCAGCTTTCACACTCATAGAAGTACTGGCAAGCATCTGTCGGCATGGTTTCTTCTTTCTGATGTCCGCAGTTAGGGCAGGCGATGATTGACTCTAATGTTATTTCTTTTTCCATTTGATTGATCAATTAATGGCAGGTCTTATTTCTTCTTTTTTTGCAGAAAACAAATACCATAAGTAATCCATATTAGTATCACGAGGATGTAGATCCTCTTTGCTTTTCCCCATCATCCGGAGCATTGTAAGGATCTGTCCTTTATGATGTATGGTATGGAGTGAAGCATCCAGGTAAATGTGTTTTGCTTGGACTCTTTGATTTCCAGCCAGAGGAAGTGCTATAAGACCTTGTTCTTTGGTCATTAGCCTTTCAAGCTCTTGAAGGTCTTTCTTCCATAAAGAAATTAGTTCGGTTCTTGACAAACCTGATTTATCAGGAAATCCATCTATTTGTTCTTTTCTTAGCAAGGCAATGAAATATTCGTAAATGCTTATTATGTGAGATGCCTTGGATCGGATATTCCCAGATAAAGCATTGAATTCCTTATTGTAGTCTTCATCTGAAATGTTTTCAAGAATGTTGATGATCTTCAAATCACTCCATTTCATGTAAGACCATATATCATTAATGCCGAAGTTCATTTGAGCTTTTTTTTTGAATCAATTGCCTTGTATCCGGTCTTATTAATTGCTTCAATAATCGTCTGAACCTCGATGATTTCGGAATTGTATTTTACCTGAGTTGTACCTTCTTCGTATGAAGCTTTCACTTCATAAATCCCTTCTAGCTGATTTACAGCTTTGTTTACATGTGCTTCACAGCCTGCACACGTCATTCCCTTAACATCCAGAACAATCTTGTCTGTTTTGGTTGAGTCTTGTTCAAAGAAAGCTGCAGGTGTCTGACTTCCGCCATTAGAATAGAAAATATGAGCATAGCTTGGAAACGAAAGCATCAATCCTGCAAATACAGTTATGATTCCTAAGAATTTTTTTGATTGCCAGAAAGATGGTTGCTTACCTGTTTCACATTCACATGCTATTTCCTCGGCTGTTCTGGGTCTAAGTTTCTGATACCAGGCAAAACCTAAAATACCAATAGTTAATACTATCAGATAAGGCCTGAATGGTTCCATCCAGGAAAAAGTGGCTGCAATGCCACCAATACCAGCCAGCAATGAAAACACAGGTGTGATGCAGCATAGTGATGCTACAATTGCTGCAAACAGCCCGGCACTGGCACTTTTTGAAGATAGACTTGTCTGCCGGGAGGTATGATTTGTCGTATTCATGAGATTGTTTCTTTTTGATTTTGCTGTAGCAAGCCATCCAACACTGGTTTGATAATCTGGATATTGGTTTCTACCAGAGAATAGAAGACGGTTTGGCCTACTTTCTTGTCTTTGACAAGCTTTCTGTCTTTTAGCTTACGTAAATGTTGTGAAACTCCTCCTACGGATATATCCAGGATATCACTTAGATCACAAGGACACATTTTTCCTTCTTTGTGTAATAGAAAGAGAATTTTCAATCTCATTGAGTTTCCTGAAAGATTGAATATCTGAGTTGCTTGATCAAGTTGATCATCAATTTGATTCAGTGATTCCTTGCATTCCTTAATTTGGACGGGATCCGCCAATACTCTTATACAGGTCTTGCTCATCTTTTAATGTTTTAGCAATTACTAAAACGTAAAGATGCCGAGGTAAGTTCAGTATTTAAGTAAATTCTAAAATATAATAGATTATCTATACTCCGGATTCTCAAAATTCCATCGAGTGCCATCATCCCAGTCTTTCCTACTATTTCCATAAGTTGGATACCCATCATTCTCTTTCAACATCTTGGCGAGATGCATGAGGTTATAGGTCATGAATGTCGTATTCCGATTCGTAAAAGCATTTTCATACGCTTTTGCTTCTTTATCCATGTAACTAGGTCCCGGACCGGCTTCACCGATCCATCCACAATCAGCTTGCGGCGGTATAGAATAGCCTAAGTGCTGTAGGGCATATAGCATGCTCATGGCACAGTGCTTTATCCCATCTTCATTGCCGGTGATCACACATCCACCGACTTTCCCATAGTAGATGTATTGGCCTTTATCGTTTTGCTTTCCACTCATTCCATACAGTCGCTCGATCAGCTTAGTGGCTACAGAAGATTTTTCACCTAGCCAGATAGGCGTTCCAATGATCAAAATATCTGCTTTCATCACCATATCATAAATTCCTGGAAATTCATCCGAGTCATATCCATGTTCAGTCATGTCAGGGTAGACGCCATAAGGCACCTCATGGTCTACAAACCGAAGGTACTCTACCGAGACTCGCTCTTTCTCCATGATATCCATGGATACCTGCATCAGGCCTTGTGTATGGCTTTGACGTGGCGATTTTTTAAGGGTGCAATTGACGAAAAGTGCAGTTAGGGAGGAGAAATCAGGCTTGCTCATGTTTTGATTAAGATAAAATGTGATCTTTGCGCTTCATTTATAAACTGATTGGTCAGATCAGTGTTATTAAATCGTGTCCTTTCTAAAGTTACAAAATATACAGAAGAGCTACTCTCAGGAGAGAAAAGCATTTGCTTGCCCATCCCTCGAAATCAGTAAAGGTGGGAAGGTTGGGATCGCTGGAGAAACCGGATCCGGTAAGTCAACGCTTTTGAAAATCATTGCAGGACTGGAAAAGCCGGATGAGGGAGAGGTATTCATGGATAATGAATCCGTTTATCCAAAACTCGACCGATTAATTCCTGGTCATCCGGAGATTGCCTATTTGTCTCAATCATTCGAGTTACCCAAATTCATTAAAGTAATCGAGTTTCTTCACTCAAGTTCAATCGAGGAAGAAAGGTTTGATCAGATTACAAGACTTTGCCGGGTAAAAGGGCTACTGGATAAAGACACATTCGCTTTATCGGGAGGGGAGCGACAAAGAGTAGCATTGGCGAAAGTGATCCTAAAAGAACCCGTTGTACTCTTATTAGATGAGCCGTATTCCAACCTGGACCCTCATCACGAGCGAATCATCAAGGAGGTGATTAGGGACATCAGTAAGGAAACTGATGCAACCATCCTTATGGTTTCACACGACCCTTCGGATCTGCTGCCCTGGGCGGATAAAGTACTTATCCTAAAGGATGGAGAGATCGCTCAAATCGGCGCACCTAAGGAAGTGTACTATAAGCCGGTCAATGAATATACAGCAGGGCTTTTTGGTGATTTTCAAAAGCTGGATGGAAGTAAATGGTCATCATTAAAGCAGGATTTGATCGTAAGACCAGAGCAGCTCACACTTAATAATCACGGCAAGACAGGAGAAGTGCAGGCAGTTTATTTTCATGGAAACCATGAGCTAATTGAGGTGAAAACAGACAATGAAACCATCCAGGCACTAGCTTCTCCCGGCACCTATCAAAAAGGTGACAAAGTTGGTGTAAGTATAAAACTTAGCGATTATCCAAAATAGCGTTAAGCGCCTGATCGCGGTAGGTTCTACTTACAGGAAGTTTACTATCCTTAATAATTACCTGATTGCCTTCCAGTGCATTCACATGATTCTTATTGATCACATACTGTTTATGAATCTGTACAAATGACGATGGCAGGCTGTCCACGACCGATTTAAGTGTAGTATGAGTAATTAGTCTGGTTTCTTTGAGTTGCAGGATCACATAGTTCTGCATGGATTCCAGAAATAAAATGTCCTCATATCGGACTTTTTCCATTCGTTTGTCGGTCTTTACAAAGAAGGAATCCTGACTGCCCTGAAATAGCATTTTTGCCTTTTCTGTTGCTTTTAAAAAACGATCAAAAGAGATAGGCTTCATGAGGTAATCCACCACATCCAATTCAAAGCCTTCCAAAGCATACTGATCATAGGCAGTTGTGAAAATTACTTTGGGCGGATTCTTGAGACTCTTCACAAAATCAAGACCGGTCAGGTGCGGCATTTGAATGTCAAGGAATAATAGATCAGGTTTAAGTTCTTCCAATTCATGTAGTAGGTCCAATGCAGAGCTAAAGGAGCCTATATGGGTGAGGTAGGGTATTTTTACCAAGTACCCTTCGATTCCGGACCTTGCAAGAGGCTCATCATCTACGATGCAACATTTGATGGTCATTGGATAGGTAGTTTAAGCACAACTTCAAAAGTATGTTCTCTATCGAGAATCTCTAAGTCATAATTTTGATGATAGAGTAAGTCAAGTCTTCTTCGAAGGTTATTCAATCCAATTCCGGATCGACTGGCATCATCCGTTTTTACTGCCCTCTTAGAATTAAAAACAGTAAACACCACATATCCGCTTTCTTCTTTCAGTTTTATTTCAATTAATGGTTTCGATCCTTCTACATACTTAAAAGCGTTCTCTACAAGTGGAATGATTAGGTGGGGATAGATTTTGCCTTTGATTTCTTTTAGATCCATTCTAAGCTGCATTCGATCGTCCTTTCGTACTTTGTGCACTTCTGAATAGAGTTTGATGAATTCTATTTCTTTTGAAATATCCACTAATTTCTGCTGGTCCTGGTATAAGCTGTATCGAAGCAATTCCGAGAGTTTTTCTACACTTTTCTTAGCCTCAGGTACACTTTGATCCATCTGGAAATAAATATTGTTTAATCCATTGAAAAGGAAGTGCGGGCTGAACTGCTCTTTCAGAAAATTTAATTCTGAGTTTAATCGATCATTCTCAATTTGTTGCAACTTGATCTTACTCTGGACGAAAGCCTGAACATAGAAATTCCCTCGACGAATAGTAAAGTAGAGTACAATGTAAAGTGTTGGAATTATATTGATCTGAACAAAATCACTCAGAGAAAGGCCGTCATCAGTTACAGCTGCCATGGGAATTATGGTGCAATTGACTACCAAAAGAGCTACTCCAATGACATTGAGTAATTCCTTGCTGAAACGTTTGAGTGTAATCTCAGAGGCATCATTGATAAAGTACTTTCTTTCCTGTCTTTTTATGATGGATGTAAAAAGATAGCCTACAAGAATGACCCCAAAAATTTCAATGATATTGACATAGAGAGGCCGTTCCCAGAACTTAAAGCCCTTGCCCATGGTATCATTCACCACGCGCAAGGTGCCATAAATAATGAATCCGTATAGGGCAGGAAATATCTTAGGCCACAGGTTTTTCATTTATGTTTTAGTAAAATAAATTTCTTGAATTCAATAACCTAAAACCTGTCTTTTCGACGATAGGAGAAATCTTTATTATTAGGTAAGAAATCCTTTGAATAGTAGACCGTCTTACATTGAACATAGATATCTCATTGCATTCGATATGACAGGTTTTTGTTCTTTTTGGGTCAAATAATCAGGCAGCTTTAAACTCTGCTCGCTCTTCCAATTTAGTAAAGTCTTTTTGTTTCTCCTTTTTCGGAAGCTCTTTCACTCCAAAAAGGAAACGCATTATCCGAAAAGGACGAATGAAGTATTCATATCCTGCAACGGATAGAATAAAACTAATTGTGCTTACAAATAAGTACTTCGCCAAAATCCCTTCATCTACTAACGTGACGATGTAATATCCAATGATGATAATGATGGTCTGGTGCAGAATATAAAATGGATATATCGCACGGTTTGCATATGCCAAAATAGGGTGAGGCTTATTCAAATACCTTTTACCAAGTGAAAGCATCGACAATAGCCACAGCCAGCCGGAAACAGCTAATAGTATCAGGTAAAGTGTTTCACTAATACCTTCCAACTCAACTCTGTTCCATCGAAAGTAATTCAGAATGATCGTACTATGAAGAGCCAACCCTACCAGGTTTCGAGTGTCTGATTCAATGCGCTTCCACATGGCAGGAGTGATTCCGGCAAAGTATCCGGCAAGAAAAAAACTGCCCCAATAAGTCATCCAGCCCCAGTCTCCAATTAGCGCATTTGTGCGGTTGGTATATACAGTGAAAGTCACATAAATAAGGACCGTTGGTACTATTAGTAATACATATGAAATCCACGAATGCTTTTCGATGAGTCGATTAAGGTAGTTTTTAACTTTGTCTTTTCTAAGCCACAAGAATAGAGGAAGCAAAACAGCTGAATAGATAAACAAGTACAAAACAAACCACATGTGGTGCCAGGACAGATTACCCTCAGGGTAAGGTGTCATTTCAAAGATGGTAGGCCAGAAAGAAGCATAACTCATCGTTGCACCATTAAATAATCGTTCAAAAAATACTTGAGGGGGTACAATGACAATCATTGCAAAGATCAATGGAACCATCAGTCGGTTGTTTCTTTCTTTCAGGTACTTCCATGGTGATCGCTTTCTAAGTGCGAGATATGTGCCATAACCGGAAATAAAGAATAGAAGAGGCATTCTGAATCTGCTGAGCCAGAAATTAAATTCCAGCCACAAATAGCTGAGTTCGTCATTTTTAATGTGCCAGTCCCACTCAGCGGTAAAGATCATCGCTGTGTGGAAGTACAATACCAGGATAATCGCAATCACCCTAAGCCAGTCAATGTCGTGTCGTCGTTCCATAATTTTTGAGTTTTATGGAATCGAAAGTGATGTGATCTAAATAGGTGATGAAATTTAGTTGACGACTGACAGGATTCTGTTGATGACCCGCATAGAAAAGTGGGAGTCTCAAAAGTTGGATGACATTACAAATAGTATAATTCGCTATGAAAATTACCTTAATTAAACACCCCTATAATCCCCTCAAGGGGATATTCCCCCTTTGAATAGGCGAGTATTTATAGCCCATGTAGTCGTCTAACCACTTTGAGTGGTGGGACGACTGAGTATTGTCATGCTGAATTTATTTCTGCAACTGCAAGATTACGGATGTATATAAATAAGGAACAATCAGTTGATTGATCCCATTACACGCTCCATGAATTCGTTCATAGCTTCTTTCTTAGGTTTGCCTTCCTTAATGGCTTTTGCCACTTCAAGAGAGCCATAGAAATTGGACAGTAACTCACCAATGACGTCCAGCTCCTCATCTTTAATACCCTTGGCTTCAGCCATGTGTTCCAGCAGTTCAACAGCCTCTACCACATAATCCTCATCATTCTGCTCGATGAAATCAAGGGTATGCTTAATTATTGGTAATCGCATCTAGTATTTCTTTTATGTTGTCCTCTTTATTTCCGGCGTTGCTTGCAACCAGCTGACCACCTTTAAATCCGGCAAATGTTGGAAGGTTTTTGACTTCTGCCAATGCACGGGAGTTTGGTAGTTTTTCAGCATCTACATAGATAAATTTCACTCCCTCATTTTCACCTGCCAATCTTCTGAATTTTGGTTTTACCAATCGGCAATTCCCACACCACGCTGCTCCGTATTGTACAATTACCTGATCGTTTTCCTCGATCACATTTGCTAAGTTATCTTCTGTTAAATCTATCATTGCGTTATTGTTTATTTGAATTTGACGCGAAGTTGTGATATGATATATTTATGACTTTAATAAGGTTATTAAATATTCTTATGAATCTACAGCAACTGGAGTACGCGCTGACATTGGAGCGACTAGGATCTTTCACTCATGCCGCAAAGTCACTGGGAATGACCCAACCGGCGCTTAGTCTTCAAATCAAAAACCTGGAGAATGAAATCGGGATATCCCTTTTTGACCGCTCCAAATCGAAAATAGAGCCTACTGAACAAGGACTCAAGTTTCTTTTACGTGCCGGTGAGATCGTTTCAGCTAGTAAGCAATTGAAAGCTTATGCCATTAGCCTGGGCAATGAATTTGAAGGCGTACTCAAATTAGGTGTGATCCCCACGCTTTCTCCATTCCTTATTCCAATGTTTATCGATGACTTCACCAATAAATACCCGGCAATTACCATAGAGGTGCATGAGCAGCTGACGGAGCAAATCCTCCATCAAATCAGACTTGGTGAACTTGATGGCGGGATCATTTCCACACCCATAGAGCGACAAGGAATTGCAGTGAACCCGCTATTTTATGAGTCATTCTTTCTCTACAAGAATGATGAGTTGTTTGAGTCATCAGAAAGCTACAGCATTTCCAATATTGAAATAGAAAACTTGTGGTTGTTGGAGGAAGGTAACTGCTTTAGAGATCAGGTAAATGATATCTGTTCATACAAAAACATTAAATCTACTACCAAGCTAAAGTATCTGTGCAGCAGTATTGACTCATTGATTCGAATGGTTGATCATTATGGAGGAGCTACCATTCTTCCGGAATTGACCACTCTGAGTCTCGAATCTGATCAGGAAAAGCACCTGGCTGTTTTAGACGATAAAATCAGGGAAATTGGCTTTGTCAGCAGAAAACTTAGTGGAAAAGAACATCTTTTTGATGCTTTAATAAACACGATCAAAGAAAGCATACCCGCTCGAATGAAAGATAGAGGTGGGAGAGAGGTGGTAGATCCGGGGATTACCGTTGATTGGTGATTAAAACAAAGTGCCCGTCTTTGGTAAGGCCTGACGTCTCAGGTGCATCAAATAAAGCTGAGCGCATGCATGAGCATCGCTGTAAGCATCATGATGATTGAGTTGGATCTTGTACTTTTTACTCAGATAGGCAAGTCCTCGCCTGTAAATAACTCGCGTGCATCGTACTTCAAAATCTGGTTGGACGATATCATAGTATGCCAGGCTGTTCCTTAGGCAGTTGACATCAAAATTGGCATTATGAGCCACGACCACCTGATCTTCAATTAAATGCCTAAAGTCAAACCACACTTCTTCAAAAAGTGGTGCGTCTGCTGTGTCCTCCGGTTTTATACCATGAACCTCGATATTCTTATAGAAGTATTCATTCTTTGGGGGTTGAATCAGTCTATTTACTTTTTCAACAATCTCCCCGTTCTCCATTCGCACGATCCCTACCTGGCAAACACTCGCCGGGTTCCACGTAGCTGTTTCGAAATCAAGTGCTGAGTAAGACTCCAGAGGCATGGGATAAAACTAATCAATGATACGCAAGCATATCAGTGCCAGTATCGAATATTCAGGTTAATATTTTTCAAATTCATTGCATTCTTTGCGCCTTTCTGATTCAATTGGATATCAGCGATACAATTTATTCCATTTTATCCTTGATTAGCATTACTTCATCTAACAAGAACTAACATTCGTAGTTTTATAGGTTTATATGTCGGATTATGGCTTAATCCTTTCATGCATGACCTATATTTTTGGTACAATCAATCAGCACAAATGCGAAAGCAATTCATTTTGATCTTTTTACTTGTAATGGGTTTCCAGACAGGTTACGCCAATGGAGATAGCTGGAATAAAATAGTGAGCGAAGGCAAGGGAGTGGTTAAGTTTTACTGGTATCCCAACAATGTCATCATTGCAAATTCAAGGGATATTATAGATGGCATAGAGCATGACCTGGCTGTTTCTTTTGTATCATACCTTGAAGCTATGTATAACGTTGACATTGAGCTACAGTGGATTGAAACCAAAAGCTTTGACGAGGTAATGAATACAGTAAAAGATGGCTCTGGAGGCACATTCGGAGCTTCTTCCATATCTATTACTCCTAATAGAAGTAGGGTTTATAATTTCACTGAACCATACATGGCAGATGTTGCCGTTTTGGTATCTAATGCCAGCATGCCTATTGCGCTATCAGAAAGTCAACTTGCTAGTATTTTGAAAGAAAGCTCTGCCGTTTCAATTCGGAATACTACCCTGGTGGAATCGCTTCAAAAGCTGAAAGGTCAACTTGACATAACGTTTGATATTAGGTATGTCAAAAACAGTGGGAACATTATTGATTATATAAATGATAACCCCAACACATTTGGTTATGTGGATATAGCAAATTTTTTGGTGGCGATAGAAAGTAGCTCTAATGTTAAAAGACAGTTTCTTTTTCCTGTGAAACTTGAAGGACTGGCAATGGTTTTTCCTAAAAATAGTGATTGGACTATTCCGGTGAACGACTACTTCAATAGTGCCCGGTTCCAGGAGGACCGACAAGAAATCATCACCAAGTTTCTGGGATCCAATGCAACCGAAATCATCAACCGAATCTCTAAGACGGCAGAAATGGGACCTCTCGAAGAGATAGTGCTTTCTAATAGGGAAAAGGAAGCCCAGTACGAAATGCTTTTAGAAGCCGCCCGAAAAGATCAGGAATCAACTAAACTTACTACAATACTCAGTTCCATAATTGCGGTTGCTTTGGTGGTGATTCTGTTAGTTTTTTTACTCTATAAGATTAAATCTCGGAATAATGAGCAGCTCTTGGAACAACAAAAGATGATTGAGGAACGAAATAGTCAACTACGCTCAATCAATGAGGAAAAGAACAACCTTATTCAGGTATTAGCTCACGACCTTAGATCACCCATATCAAATATTTTAAATGGCTCACAGATTATCCAGGAGAGAGAAAATCTCTCTGACGATGGAAGTAAAATCATTGGGTTCATTATTCAGTCATCGGAAAAACTAAATAAGCTCATTGATAAAATACTGGATGTAGATGCTATAGAAACTGGTCGTCATAATGTCCAGTTGGAATCATTTCCTATCCATCAGATTATTTCAAGAGCCCTGGAGGACAATTCAGCGAAAGCAAAAACCAAGAACATCACTCTTTCAGAGGATATTTCTACCGACTTGAATGTGAAAGCGGACAAAGTTTATACCACTCAGGTTATAGATAACTTATTATCAAATGCAATCAAGTACAGTGATGAAGAAACTACTGTCGAAATAAGCGCAATGATTGTCAATGATATGATAAGAATTTCAGTAAAAGACCAAGGACCTGGCTTATCAGAGGACGACCAGAAGAAAATATTCAGGAAGTATCAACGATTGAGTGCCAAACCAACAAAAGGCGAAGAGTCTTTAGGCTTGGGTCTTTCTATTGTCAAGCTCTTTACGGAACGAATGGGAGGGTTTGTTACATTCGATACAAAGTTAGGACAAGGCACTACCTTTCATGTCTCACTAAGAAAGGGTTGACTTAATTTTCTGTTATTTCAATTTGATCGCACGTACCAACAAAAGGAACACCTTCCGTATAGAAGGCATATGTAATCAAGCCAACATAAACTTCCGAACCGAATGTTGGAGCTTCACCAGGCATATTGCCGGTACCATTGTATAATATCCATTCATCTTGTTGGTTAGCAAGGTTTAAGTTGGGAGTTTGCCAGGATACCGTGATCGTTCGATCTTCATTGCCTACGATACGAATATCAGCTCGTCCCTCTGATACTGTGTTGGCTCCAATGTCATTCACCGACGAAGATCCATTTAAGGTGTTCTTACCTTCAATTGTAAAGCCGGTATTTCCTCTGTGACCAACTACCACATGAGCAGAATTGGGATCTGATAGCTCAAGGACATGTACTTGAACTCCGGCAAAATTGTACTGCTCACCTTCATGAGCAGGAGCAATTTGAGAATCAGTTAAGGTTCCTATACCAATATTTCTTGCAATAAACTCAAAAGGAAAGCTTACACGTTTAGCATCTAGTCTTCCTTGTTCTTCATTAAAATGCAAGGTTTGATTTTGTGAATTTTCAGTTAATTCAGCTTTATAACGGCCTTCAAAGCGTTGAACATTAGGCAGAGCAGAAGCATTGTTTGTTGTATAATCTATTAAATCACCTGATCCATCAAACGTATCAATGAAGGTGTCGTCATTCGTATCAATTGGATCGTCATCGGGTAAAGCATCATCTCCATCATTGCTTGAGCATGAAAACAATATTGCAATCAAAATGAAGAGCGATAAAAGTGTGCGCAGCATGGTAGTAACGTTTTGTTGATTTTAAAGTTAATCTTCTTCTATCAACTCTAAAACGTCCATAATCTGTCCATAGTCTTTATATCCCGGTCGATCTTCTTCAGTAGCTTCAAGTGCGAGCCCGGGATAGTTGCCCATGTTCTTATCCTCTGCTATTCCGTACCCTTTCAGAAGTTTAAGGTTCCCGTTGTAGTATCCAATTTGACTATCAATCTGATCGGTAAGAGTAGAATTACTGGATTGAACTACCACCATTTTCACCAGTTCATCCAAATAACTAAGATTCGATTTTAACTTGGATAATTCATTTTCATCTTCAATTGAAAGCCTGAATATGATAGGTTTTCCAAGAAGGTGAACCTGCTCGACCAAATCCAACGAATGAATTTCTACATAATCAACAGGATATTTTTTGACTGACTCTTTTATTTGATTCAGGTCTGCTCCATGAAATTCTCCCGCAAACTTAACGCCAGCGACCCATTCGGTTATTTCCTTAAAATCCTCTTCACTTACCTGTGAATCTGATGTCGGGTCAATATTAAACCCAAGTACATCAACCATCATTCCTGCACAATAACGAGCATCGGATAGGTTGCTAATGTTGCTGATTTTAACGAAAGTTTTGAGCGCCATGGTCTGAAATGATTTTCTCTCGCAAAGAAAGCCAACACTTCGAAACATTTTGAATTAATTTGCTGTTTTGCATCAAAAACATTCAAGAATGGCAGTAGAGCTTAAGACAGACGAAAATTTTCAGGATACGCTAAAAAGCAATGATAAAGTGGTTGTAAAATACTTTGCAGACTGGTGTGGAAGCTGTCGTTTATTTGCACCAAAGTTTCGCAGGCTTTCTGAAGATGATCGCTTCTCTGATGTTACGTTTTTAGATGTTAATGCGGAAAATAGCCCTGAAGCAAGGAAGCTTGCTGGCGTTACTAATTTGCCATATTTTGCAGCTTTCAAAAATGGTGAACTAGTGGGTGGACAAGCCACCAGTAAAGAAGATTCTGTCGTTGACCTAATAAGCGAACTTTAAATGAAAATACCAGCCATAAAACAGCTTGTAGAGCAGTACACAAAAGAAGATTTGGAAAATGCTGAGGCTGCAATAGCCGCTGAGCAACAGCCAAACATTGAAATTCCGGGTGATGACGAAGGAGAACAATTGACGCATGCATATGCTGCGATACAGATTATGCAAAGCATGGAAGAAAACGGAGTTGATTTCAAAACAGCATTACGTGAGTACACCGGAAGAGTGAGAAACTCAATTTCTTGATCGGAATCGTTTGCGTGGAAAAGCAGTTCACCAAGATGTTTCAGTAGGTGTGTGTCGCTATTTTTGACTAATGCGAACACCCCTCATCATTTTCTTCTTATTATCCTTCTTTGCCATTCAAGCCCAAAGTGTCTCAATCACTTTTGAGGTTAATATGTCCTACCAAATACAGCAGGCGAATTTTGACCCTGAAAATGAATTTGTAGACATAGCTGGAACCTTCAATGAATGGGGTTCAACACTGAATAAACTGAATGATTCTGACGGTGATAGTATTTGGTCAGTTACTATTCAAGGATTTAGCAACGGACAAAACATAGAGTTTAAGTTTAGATACAATGGACAATGGGATGATCGGGAAGAATTTCCGGGAGCAGGCAATAACCGAACCCACATTGTCGGCTCAAGCGACGAAACACTTTCATTCTGGTATAACGATGAAGAACCTGCAACAGGTCCGGCGGTAGCTAATATCGGGTCATCATCTTCATTTACTTATGTAGGTGGATCCATCCTCTTTTCAGATGAATCAAAAGGTCAGATAGACGATGTAGAATGGGTTTTTGAGGGAGGTACACCCAACACCTCTGTGGAAAGTAATGTTTCTGTAACCTATGACACTCCAGGCACTTATGATGTCACACTTAGAGTATCCAATAGCTTTTCAGAAGATGAGAAAATCTTACAAGACTTTATTAAAGTAGAAGAGCAATCCACTGAAGATTTGGCTTGGTGGAACGAAACCACCTTCTATGAAATATTTGTTAGAAGTTTCTATGATAGTGATGGTGATGGAATAGGAGATTTTAACGGAATAACCGAAAAACTGGATTATCTAAATGATGGCGATCCTACAACTTCAACTGACTTAGGGGTAGAAGGTATTTGGTTAATGCCAATTCATGATTCTCCAAGTTATCACGGATACGATGTAAACGATTACCGATCCATTAATCCGGATTACGGTTCAATTGATGACTTCAAAAACTTCCTGGATGAAGCACATAAAAGAGGAATTAAAGTCATTATTGATTTAGTATTGAATCACTCATCCACAGAAACAGACTGGTTTAAGGAATCTCAATCTTCACCAAGTTCTGCTAAAAGAAACTGGTATCGCTGGTCTGACTCAAAACCCTCATATTCAGGGCCGTGGGGTCAGAATGTTTGGCATGGCAGTAGCAGTCCCTATTACTATGGATTGTTTTGGGGTGGTATGCCCGACCTGAATTATGAAGAACCTGCATTAAAGGAAGAGATGTTTGATATTACAAGATTTTGGCTGGAAGAAATTGGAATCGATGGTTATCGACTTGATGCAGTTAAATATATCTATGAAGATGGCAATCAGTTGGAAGACTTACCTGAAACGCATGCCTTTTGGAGAGAATGGGTTGCAATAACCAAACAATCCAATCCGGATGCCTTGTCTGTAGGAGAGGCATGGACAAGCACAGAAAAAGTAGTGCCTTATGTCGTAAATGATGGGTTAGATTTTTGTTTTGAATTTGATCTAAGTTCAGCGATGTTGAACAGTGTAAAAACCGGAGATGCTTACCATGTAAGCAATCAAATAAACAAAGTCATCAACAGCTATCCTTATTATCAATTTGCATCATTTGCCACTAATCACGATCAAAACAGAATCATGGATGAGTTGTCTTCTGATGAAGATAAGGTCAAGCTAATTGCAGCAACATACCTTACCTTACCGGGAGTGCCTTTTGTTTATTACGGTGAGGAGGTTGGAATGCTGGGAAGCAAGCCAGATGAAAATATCCGACGACCTATGTCCTGGAGCAATGCTTCTCATGCTGGTTTTTCAGAGAGCTCTCCATGGAATGCACCTTCTGATAACTATTCGACACATAATGTAGAAGTAGCAAAGCAGGATGGAAGCTCATTATTTAATTGGTACCGACGGTTAATTAATTTGAGGAACAATGAAGTGGCATTACAAAAAGGAGTGTACCGTGAAATTGTTACAAAAAATGCTTCAGTTTTGGCCTTCTGGAGGGAGTTTGAAGATGATCAATTATTGATAATGATTAACTATGGTGATACTCAAGCTACAGAAACGATTTCAACATCAGAATTAAATCCTATGGACGAAAATCAAGCAATGGTTGACTATTTAGATGCATCAACACGGATAGATGTGTCGAACATTTCAAGCTTTGATCTTAAACTTTCGGCCAATCAGGTACGAATTCTTCAACCTGGATCTCTCACTTTAAGCACGAAAGTGAGAGACAATCTAACTGTATTTCCAAATCCAACCTCTAATCAGTTGTATTTAGAAAACATTCAGGTGCCTTTTTACTATCAATTGATGGACATCAAGGGAAGGGTTATTAGAAGTGAATCAAACCAAACCAACCGGTTAATTGATGTCTCTGATCTTGCTACTGGTACGTATCTTCTCAAGCTAATTGACAGAGATAGTAAAAGCACAGTCAAGGTTCAAATAAATTGATTTGACGATCAGCCGACACTGACTTCAAGTTTTCCTTGTAAATCCACAAGCATACAATCTTTCGTATGATAATTAAACTAGTTTAGCTGGCGAGAATATTTAGCTCTCACGACATTACAAATAATTCCTATGGAAGCATATTTAGATACCACAAAAGACATTTATAAGAGAGCAGCAGAAACCCCAGATGTAGGGCTTTGCTGTACTACTACACCAATCTGGGCTTTCCCCGGACTTGATATCCCAAAGATCATGCAGCAGATGAATTACGGCTGTGGTAGTACGGTACACCCAAGAGACTTGATCAACGATCCAAAGATTTTATATGTTGGCGTAGGCGGAGGAATGGAACTGTTGCAGTTTTCGTACTTCAGCAGACAAAAAGAAGGTGTAGTAGGAGTAGACGTAGTAGATGAAATGCTTGAAGCATGTGAAAGGAATTTCAAGGAGGCAGAACAAACGAATGATTGGTTCCAATCGGATTTTGTCAGCTTGAGAAAAGGTGATGCACTTAACCTGCCAGTAGAGGATTCATCCATTGATGTAGCTGCCCAGAATTGTCTCTTCAACATCTTTCATGAAGAGGACTTAAAGAAAGCACTTAAGGAAATGTACAGGGTTCTGAAACCACATGGCAGATTGGTATTATCTGACCCGATCAGTGAGGATGTCATGCCTGAAAACCTTAAAAATGATCCTGAATTGAGGGGACTATGCCTAAGTGGCGCCCTTCCACTCAAGCAATACATTGACATGATTACTGAGGTTGGATTTGGAACAGTTGAAATAAGAGCCAAACGTCCTTATCGCATTCTCGATTCTAAACATTATGATACAGATCAGCCGATTCATATTGAAAGTGTAGAAGTATGCGCGATAAAAGATCCAATGCCGGAAGATGGTCCTTGTGTTTTCACAGGCCGTACAGCTATCTACACAGGAGACAAAGAATACTTTGATGATCACGCAGGGCATGTATTGATGTACAATCAACCATTATCTGTGTGCGATAAGACAGCCGGGAATTTGCAAGCAACAGGTAGTGAAGACATCTATGTTAGCGAGAGCACCTTCTTTTACGATGGGGGAGGTTGTTGTTAATTAAATAGTAACCACTAAATGCAAGTACTTCTAATTTATGTTCTAATTGGGGCAATAACAGTTGGTATTTATTGGGCAGTAAAGGAAGAACTTCAACCATTTGTCGTCATAGCTGGAAGTGTTGTTTTCTTTTCATTACATGATGTATTTTCCCTACTAATACTTGCAACAACGAGTATCATTACATTTTACCTGTTAAGACGAGGATCAGGAAGGAATTTCTATTTCAGCTTAAGTTTCATTCTTCTTAGCTTCCTGTTTATCATTTTCAAGGTTGGCGTAACAATTGAAGAAGGCTCCTTCAGTGCATCTCTTCCGCTTGGGATGTCTTTCTATCTTTTTCGGTTACTTCATTATGCCATTGAATCATTCAAGGGGAATTTGCGAAATACAGACCTGAAGTCATTCATGACCTTCATGTTTTTTCTTCCGGTAATGATTATTGGCCCAATCATCAGACTTGGAGACTGGTCCAAAGAAATGAAACGAAGGAGATGGAATCCCGAGCTGTTTTCCAATGGAATGGAACGGATTCTGTTTGGGTTTTTAAAAATTACCTTCCTTGGAAACTTCTTAGTAAATGCAAAACTTTCCACTTTCATTCGATCTTTTGAAGATGAGCAATCCTGGATTGTAAACTATTTAGAGTGCTTTCAATACACAGCAAATTCATATCTGCAGTTTGCAGGTTATTCAGATATTGCAGTTGGTCTATCAATGCTTTTTGGTATCCGTATTATGGAAAACTTCCGTTTCCCTTTTCTGGCTACTGATATTAATGATTTTTGGAAAAGGTGGCATATATCCCTTTCTAATTGGTGTAGAGATTATATTTTTATGCCCGTCGCTTCGTTTTCAAGGCTTACATGGCTTGCCATTATTGCATCTATGCTTGTGCTTGGACTTTGGCATGAATTATCAGTGCGATACATTCTCTGGGGATCGTTTCATGGGGTAGGAATTGTAATTTGGAACTTGCAGGATAAGTATTTTGGCAGAAAACTATCTGATGGAGCAATGAAGATTTATTCAATATTTGGAAGAATAATCACACTTCATTTCGTCATTTTTAGCTTTGCCTTTGTGAAGGAAGAATCAGTCAGCGAATCTTTTAGAATTTTATTGATACTTGTTGGACTTGACTAAATGACTATTTACACGTTTTTCACACGCTTCTTTAACAAAAAGATTGCCGGTTTTCTGACGGCAATCACATACCTGATTATGTTGCTTATCATCTGGTATTTTATAGGTGTTGAAGAAGGTGATTTCAGGTATTTGAATTATTAATAGGCAATATTCTAAAAACAGTTGCAGTATTTCTACTTTGCCTATAATCACCTTCATGTTAATTGTTTTGTATATAAAATTGTCCTATCATCTTTAATCCCAAACAAGGTGATCAGCGTATTCTAAAGTATTAGAAAAGGTTAAAACTTCCGTTGCGTTAAATATTTCATTTGAATTTTAAAAGCCTGCAGAAGGTTCCTTGATTTCAATTTCTTCACTTTTCTAAATGAAAAGGTGATGAATAACAATCAGGTTAAATACCTTCTCGAATAAGGAAACACGGAAACACCATGCGGTAGTAAGGAATGTAACCAGGAAGGAAGGAGAGCAGCAAATAATCTCTCCGATTTTTAGAAACAATTGATTGTAGTTATGTGTTAATTCTGAAAGATAGAACCAAAAATCATAAGAGTGTGTTTGCATTAACTTCTAAGTAATTGTCAATCCGAATTGTCTAACTAACTTCGCATTGTGAGTCACGATATTTCCCATTCTACCAAAAATGCCAAACTATATGCCAAACGCTATGGAAACACAGATATGTGGGAAGAGGCGCTAGAAGAAAGCATTCCCTACTATCACGTTTCCGGAATGGATGAACCAGATCTTCCAGTCATACTGAACGAAGATCCTGAAAATGTCAATTTCGTGCATTGGCCATTTATGCCATTTGAATTTGCACCCAAGATTAATGGCAAGCCTATGAAAACCCTTCACGCGAGAGACGATAGGATTTTTACAGAAAAAAGTATTTATCGGGGTGCTGCAGAATCTAGAAGATGCCTGGTGATGCTGGATGGTTTTTTTGATGAGTATAAGAAGGGTGATAAGACATTCCCTTTCTATATCCAACTGAAAACCAAAGAACCCTTTATGGTTGGCGGATTGTGGCAAACATTTACAGATCCTGTCGATGAAGTGGAAACGAACACGGTAACATTGGTCACAGGACCTGCTAATAAGGAAGTAGCCTGGGTTCGTAATGAGGAGCCTTACACTCCTGAGTCCCGGATGATGTTCATCGTTGATAAAAAGGACGATGAAACCTGGTTACATGGAAGTCCGGAGGAAGCCAAAGCCTTGATCAAACCATTTCCCGACGGAAAGCTCGACTATTATCCATGTCAGCCACTGAAAACGGTCAAAAGACTGCACCGGTTTTATTTAGGAAATGTGCCCTCATTGCTAGAGAAAAGGCACTACAAGGAATTGGACTGATTCAATGAGTACGTGGCAAGCTACCTTGCTGCGCGGATAGCCCGACCAAGCTAGAAATTAGTTAAAAAATGATCCTGTAATAGTCTGAGATCTATTTTGGTTAACCTACTTCTGATACGCTATTTTAAGAATTTTCCATACAAAATCACCCATTTTGGTATTAACTACCACCTCATCTCCAACCGTTTTATTAAGCAACGATTTAGCCATGGGGGAGTCCATGGATATATAATCTTTATTACCGATGAGTTCTTCGTAACCTACAATCCGAAATCGCTTTTGAAGACCTTTCGCTTCGTTTTTGATTTCAACCCATGCACCAAACATCACTTTTCCCTCTTGATTTGGGTGGTAGTCTACAACTTTTAAGTTGTCAATACATTTACTCAGATAGCGTATGCGACTATCAATTTCTCGAAGACGCTTTTTGTTGTAATGGTAATCGGCATTTTCTGAACGATCTCCCAAACTTGCGGCCCATGAGACCTTCGCGGTAATGTCCGGACGTTCAACTCGCCACAAGTGATCGTGTTCGTCCCTTAACTTTTGCATGCCTTCGGGAGTAATCAATTGCGAGCGGATTATTTTGGGAAGTGTTGATTCTGGAATTTTTCGCCTCATAATCAATGATCTTGTTTTGAAAACGTTCGCAAGTTATATAATGATGGATCGTTTGTTTATGCAGAGCAATCCCGCCAGATCTTTATCCATTTACTAGATAGGCTTGAAGATTAAGAAACTACTTTTTTGATTTTATTAAGTGCAGCTCTTTTTTGACGTAGCTTCTCCTTTTGAGTGAGAGATCGCTCCAGTCGATCCTTTTTCAACTCATCAAATGAACTATATAATTGTATAGAAGCCATGGAGCAAATGTAATTACGAATAATAGGTATTCAAACGCAATTGTGTGTATGATGTTCTTTGTAGGAAATATCATATTAAATAGCAATATGAGGGGTAAGACCGAGACATGTAAGCTTATTGTAATAAATTTGTTTTAGGCAAATTGTTTTAAGATAAGTATCACATTAAATCACAACTACTGTTTTGAAAAACATTCTATTAATCTTCATTTTAATTTTAGTAATTCAAGGGTGTACCGATGATGAAGAGGTCATCTTCTCTCCTGAAATAACATTTATATCTCCTTTCATAACCCCTGAACAAATTGATGATTGGTTTGAAGTGAAATGCAATATTATTATAGAAGATGCCACCTCAGTTGAAGTATTGACGTCAGGCATTATTTTATCTAAGGAATCAAACCCTACAATCGAGGCTGATAATGTCATCATTTCGATAGATTCTAGTAACGTCAATAGAAAAATATCCGCTGGAACTACCATTGAAACTCGCGCTGAGAATTTAGACCTAAATTCAATATACTTTGTTAAAGTATTTGTCAAACTGGGCAATAATGAAGTTTTATACGGTCAAGAGTTTAGTATTACTACATCAAAAGGTGATTTCTGGGTCGAGCTAAATTATCCTGAGCAATATAAATACCTTGATAGACCAATAAGAGTTGCACATGAAGGTAAGTATTTCTATGGTATAGGAATGGATGATGGTGTGAACAGATCGTGGCATTCTTACAATACACAAAGTGGCATATGGACGGAGTTGAGCTCATATCCAGGTACCGGCGGATTTGACGGAACTGCATTTGTTATTAATGATAAAATATATGTAACTGCTTTTTCACACAGTAAGGAAACCTGGGAATACGATACTGAACTTGATCTATGGACTCAGAAAAGTGATTTACCTGTTATGGAATATGGAGGATTTTTCTCTTTTTCTTACAACAATGAAGGTTATGTTGGAGGGGGGTATGGCAACAACCAAGTTTGGAAATTTAATCCCTCCGATGAATCGAATGGTTCGGATGTAAGAGGAAATCCACTAGGAAAGTGGCATCAATTAGCGGATCATCCAAATTTTGAATTTTCCAGATCGCAAGGATTTGCTATGGGCAATAAAAAGTACGTTCTTAGTAAAAGCAGAATTTTCGAGTATGATATAGAAGGGGATGATTGGTCGTTGATTACAATCAGTCCATTTAATTTTGGATTACCATTTGGTATTGATAATACCATATATATCGTTGGCGAAAATGATGTGAGAACATATAATCTGGATTCTTCTGAATGGAGTACCCTGGGTTCATCGCCTTACAGTAATTATGTGAGGTTGGTATATGCTGATGCCTTTATTATTGGAGGTGCCGTATACATAGGGGATTTTGCCAGTTTTTATCGATACATTCCTTTAGTGGAGTGAACCTCAATAGTCTCAAAGTAAATCTGAATGCTAAATAGCAATATGATACGATATTCAATCGTTCATAGCTATTTATCCTACGCGGACTGAAATAATGTCTATTATTGGTAACACATAATGTGTTCGTTGATGGCCTGCGTTATGTCTGGCCCGACCGTAGCGTCGGGGTTAATATAGCTTTGGGTTCAGGGTGGGATTAATAGTTTAGGGGGATCGAGCACTCTTCCATCTTTTTAAGGCATGGGAGTGAGGTTGCTAAAAACTGAATGTATGCAGCTATCACACTAAATCCCTACTTAATTTGCAGGTAATACTTACTTAGTTCTTACGTGCTTCCTCTTTTGATCAAGTGGGTGTCAAGTACTATTTGTTTAGAACCAAACATGTGATTAGGATCCTTTTTTCTTAGTTCAATATCTTCAATAAGTAGCTTTGCTGCAGTTTCTCCAATTTCATATCCGGGTTGATGGATGGTGGTTAATGGTGGCTGTGAAACCTGTGCAATTTGAGAATCACTAAAACCAACAATTTTCATGTCTTCAGGGATATTCAATTTTGCATCCTTTAATGCATTCAGGGCACCAACACCCACCTGATCCGTAACTGCAAATATTCCATCTGGGGGTTTAGGTAGTTTTAATAACTCCTTACAAAATTGATACCCTTCATCATATACAACTTCTGTACATTCTTTAACTAGCGAAGGATCAAACACCATATTGGCTTCAATTAATGCCTTTTTATATCCTTCAAACCTTCCAATGGAATTCAAGGGTTTTTTGGGACCCCTGATGTGAGCGATCCGTTGACAACCCGAATCAATAAGATGCTTTGTTGCATTATAACCACCTAAGCAATCGTCAATGGTTACTTTATTGCAATGAAATTTATTGTCTACTTTGTCAAACATGACAACTGGAATATCATATTCTTTAAGAATGTCAAAGTGCTTTGTGCCCTTAGTTTCATTAGTTAATGAGACTAAAACTCCATCAACCTTGGTGCTAAATAATAAGTTCACCTGCTTCTTCTCCATTTCCAGCCTATTATTCGAAAGAGTTATAAGCACTCGATAGCCATTTGACTCAGCGTGGTTCATTATGCCATTGATTACACTAGAAAAGAAATAATGGACAATTTCAGGTATAATCAGTCCGATGGTCTTTGATCCCTTTCCTCGAAGTGCAACTGCTTGGGAGTCTGGTTGATAATTCAATTTTTTTGCTAATGCGTGAACCTTCTTTTTCGTATCCTCACTGATGTCGGGATAATCTTTTAATGCTTTGGATACCGTTGTAACGGTGATTCCAAGCTTTTCAGCAATGTCTTTGAGAGTAATTCTATGTTTAGTCATATATCGCTGTTCCGAAATTTACGGTAAAACCCACACATTGCTATTTAGAATGATTCTAAATTAAAATTTTTTGATATAGCGAAATGGATAACGTTAACGTTTTCGTTCACATATAATGTTTCTATCTATTGTTTTAGTCCTGCTAAACACAATAAATTTTCAAATAATTTCAATCTGAACGCTCTTTTTTATGAATACTTCAATTGTAGCCAAATATTATAAGGACAATATGAGATATTCAAAAATTAGAGAACGAAACAAAATGACAATGAAAACAATATTAATCACAAACCCATCTCATACCTTCCTTAGATTGATAGGTATGATTGTAGTTTTTCTAGGGTGCATTGCAAGCACTTTTGCGCAAACCCAAATTTCAGGAACCATCACAGACGAGACTGGTGAAGCAATTCCTGGTGTAACAGTAGTTATTCAGGGGACTTCTCAAGGAAGTGTCACAGGAATAGATGGAACTTACGCGTTTTCAACTAGTTTAAGTGGAGACTATGTATTAAGTATCTCATTTGTAGGCTATAAAACAATTTTACAGCCAGTGACATTAGGATCTGGCGATGTGAGTCAGGACTTCCAGTTAGAACTTGACATGATAGGTTTGGATGAGGTAGTAGTTACAGGTGTTGTAAACCCTAAATCTAAGCTGGAATCAAGTGTTTCTGTTACTACATTAAATCCAAAGACAATTGTACAGTCTGCCCCAAGAACAACGGCAGAAATATTCAGAACCATTCCGGGTATTAAGGCTGAAGCTTCTGCAGGTGATGGCAATACCAATATTACCGTTCGTGGTGTCCCAATATCTGCTGGTGGATCAAGGTACCTTCAACTTCAAGAAGATGGTCTCCCTGTGCTTCTTTACGGCGATATTGCATTTAGCACACAAGATCAATACGTAAGAGCAGATCAGACAATTGCTCGAATTGAAGCCATTAGAGGTGGGTCAGCAGCGACAACTACAAGTAATGGACCTGCCGGTATTATCAACTTCATTTCTAAAAACGGGAGTGTTGAAGGAGGAAGTGTTGGGACCTCATTCGGTGTTAACTACAATTCAATAAGAACAGATTTTGAATACGGATCTCCGATTGGCAACAACACATCCTTTCATATTGGTGGATTTTTCAGACAGGGTGAGGGTCCTAGAAATGCGAATCACACCGTCAATCAAGGAGGACAGATCAAGGCAAATCTGACCAAGTACTTCGATAAAGGTTTAGCAAGAGTATATTATAAAATGCTCAATGACAGAACCGCAGCGTATATGCCTATGCCCATCCAAGTGAGTGGGACAAACTCAGACCCAACATGGGAATCTGTTCCTGGGTTTGATGCTGTGTCCAATGGTTTACAAACTCCTTTTTTCCAACAAAATTTTGGGCTAGGACCTGATGGAAATGCAAGAAATGTTGATATTTCTGATGGACTTCATACCAATACGCATACAGTTGGCGCATACCTTGAGTTCGATCTTCCAAATGATTGGACCATCTCAAGCAATTCACGTATGGCATTTAATAGTGGCCGTTTTGTGGCTCCTTTTACTGCTCAGGTGGGAACTACCGCAAGCATTGTAGAGCCTATTTTAATAGCAAACGGAGATACAACTGCAGCAGGTGCCGTTTTGCCATACACAATGAATAGAGTTGCAAATGGAAGCACATTTAGTGATACTCCAAACGGTCTTATTCAGCGCATCCATTTGTTCGATGTAGAACTTGAGAATTTCAACAATTTCATGAGTGATACACAACTCAAGAAGTCTTTTGGAGAGCTTGGGGTTACTTTTGGCCTTTTCAAGTCGTATCAAAATATAGAGATGTCTTGGCTGTGGAACACTTACCTGATGGAAGTTGGTGAAGATGCTGATCTGGTAAATGTTAATGCCAATGGAGCTGATGTAACCGATGACGGACTGGTTAATTATGGAGTGCCATTATGGGGTAACTGCTGTACTGGTAAATACAATACGAATTACGATGTGACAGCTCCATATCTAAGTGCATCTTACGAAGTATCCGATGATTTAAACATTGATGCGAGTGTTAGATATGATAAAGTGAGGGTTGCGGGCTTGGTCACACCAAGTCAGCAAGTAGCGAACTTTGATATCAATGGAAACGGCACAATAGATGCTCCAGAAAGAAGTGTTTCTCGCGTAGACAATGCTAATGCTAAGATTGTTAATTACTCTTATGACTATGTCAGTTATTCTTTTGGCGCAAACTATCTACTATCCTCAGATAATGCCGTATTTGGACGTGTCAGTCAGGGATATGTCGGCAATGGAGAACGAGCAACGTGGCATCAGGGTGGACCTTATCTGGAAAATGGAGCTCCTAAGAACTCACTGTTTCAAGCGGAAGTAGGATATAAAAAACGATTTAATAATGGAGGTCTTTTTGTTACAGGATTCTATGCTAAAACAGAAGAAGAAGCAGGTGTTGAGGCTACCACTCAGCGTGTTTTGAGTAATGATTACCGATCATATGGATTAGAAATTGAGAGTAATTTCAGGTTCAATGCCCTTGATTTTAGAAGTGCAATCACTTATGTAGATGCAGAAATTGTAGATAATGATGGAAACACCAATATCGGGAATACACCCAGGAGACAACCTGCATTGCAATACAATTTGCTGCCTTCTTATAATTTCTCTGGTGGTCATGCCATCGGGCTTAGCTTAATTGGACAGACAAAAGCATATGCTCAGGATAATAACGATTTAATCATGCCAGGGTACATGATTGTCAATGCCTATGTGGCAGCCCAACTTTCTCAAGGCTTGGTATTCTCCTTAAATGCTAACAATCTGACTAATACCATTGGTATTACAGAATCAGAGGAAGGATCGATCACTGAGAATGCAACGAATTACATTCGAGCCAGGTCAATTGCCGGAAGATCAATAATGGCCAGTCTCAATCTTACGTTCTAAATAGTTGGTTGATACATTGATTTGATAGGGTGGCTTAGCCACCCTTTTTTACCACTATGAATAACAAGGTTCAATTAATTACCTATGCGGACAGGTTTGGTGATGGTGATATAGCCAGCCTTCATCGTCTTGTTAAGCAGGAACTGTCAGATGTAGTTAAAGGGATACATTTACTCCCATTTTTCTTTCCAATTGACGGAGCTGATGCTGGATATGATCCGCATGACAATAGGGTTGTAGATGCACGCTTAGGTTCCTGGAATGATGTTCAAAATTTGTCGAATGATTTTCCGACTATTGTTGATTTGATCATCAATCATGTTTCGGACAAGTCAAAGGAATTTCAGGATGTTCTCGAGAAAGGTAGCAAATCTGAATACTTTGAACTCTTCCTTACTAAAGATAAGGTTTTTGGAGGCCTACCGAATGAAGAAGATATAGATAAAATTTACAGGCCCAGACCTAATAGACCTTTCTCCCTAAGGAGACTGGAAAGCGGGGAGCATATAGAGTTCTGGACAACTTTCAGCCACAAACAGATTGACGTTGATATGTATTCTGAACAAGGCCAAGAATATGTCAATTCGGTTTTAGAAGTATTTGCAGAAAATGGAATCAAAACCATCAGGCTTGATGCCGTTGGGTACGCAATAAAAAAGGCAGGCACTTCATGTTTCATGATACCCGAAACGTATAGTTTCATAGAGAAGGTTGTAGAAAAAGCTCACAAGCATGGTATTGAGGTGTTGGTTGAGATTCATGCTCATTATGATGAACAAATCAAGATTGCCAAATACACTGATTATGTCTATGATTTTGCATTACCGCCACTTGTTTTGCATAGTATCATTTCACAGAATTTTGATCGCTTAAAACATTGGTGGTCTATTAGTCCAAGGAATTGTATTACGGTGCTGGATACGCATGATGGAATAGGGGTGATGGACGTTGCTTCCAATGGGAATAAAGAGGGCTTACTGAGTAACGAAGAACTGGATAAGCTGGTAGAAACTATTCATGAAAACTCAAAAGGACAAAGCCAAAAAGCAACCGGAGCTGCAGCCTCCAACCTGGACCTTTATCAGGTAAACTGTACGTATTATGATGCTTTGGCAAGAGATGATAGAAAATACCTTGTGGCACGCGCAATTCAATTATTCAGTCCGGGTATTCCTCAGATTTATTACATGGGTTTATTGGCCGGTACTAACGACATGGATCTGCTATCAAACACGAATGTAGGAAGGGATATAAATAGGAGCTATTACAGTTCAGATGAAGTCAGGGAAAGGTTGAGGCAACCTGTTGCAAAAGCCTTATTTCGATTGATAAAATTTCGAAATGAGCATCCATCTTTTCAAGGTGAATTTCAATTGGAAGAAAGTGATTCTGAAGTGCTGCATGTATCTTGGAAGCATGGCAAATTCATATCTGAATTAAAAGTGGACTTACACAATGGAATTTTTTCCATCTCATATGAAGATGGGAATAATACCGAATTTCTGAATTTTCAAGAAATAGAAGCTAAGAGTGATGTTTAAGAAACCAAGACTTAATTTCTGGCAAATCTGGAACATGAACGTAGGATTCTTCGGCATCCAATTCAGTTTTGGTCTCCAGCAAACGGCCGTGAATCCAATCTTCTCCTTTTTAGGTGCCGATCATGCTGATTTACCGCTACTAAATCTTGCCGGACCCGTAACAGGCCTGATTATTCAACCAATCATTGGTGCAATTTCTGATAAGACCTGGATACCTGGCTGGGGTAGGAGAAAGCCGTTCTTCATGATAGGAGCCATTTTGGCCAGCCTATGCCTTTTTGCATTTCCATATAGTTCTGAATTATGGTTTGCTGTTGGGCTGCTGTGGATTCTTGATGTGGGCAATAACACCGCAATGGAACCCTACCGTGCGTTTGTTGGTGATAAATTGGCGGATGACCAACTTACCTATGGGTTTCAAATGCAAAGCTTATTTGTTGGCGCTGGTATTACGTTAGCCAATTTCTCCATCTTTATGTTCCAGGATTGGTTTAGCGATCCAAGCGTGAGTTCAAGTATCTGCGACCCTACTGGTGAGACTGTTTCATCTATTCCTACCTGGGTATACTATTCATTTTTTCTAGGCGCTATCGCTTCAATTATTACAACAGTATGGACGGTAGTTACTACCCCGGCCATTCCTCCGTCTGAGAAGCAATTAGCTGAATTAAAAGAATTTAACAGCAAGCCGTTTGGGACAAGGATTTCGGAACCATTCAAAGAAATTGTGGGGGCGATTGGTGACATGCCAAAGTTGCTAAAGGATCTCTCGCTTGTTTACCTGTTCCAGTGGTATGCACTTTTTATCTATTGGCAGTTCATAACGCCCATGTTGAGAAGAAGCATGTTTGGAATTAGCAATGAAGACATAACGAAACTTGAAGGCATTAAAGAAACCTGCATGGCAGGCGGTGACATTATTCCAGCAGATTTGGGATTTGCAGAGCGCATACAAAACATGTCTGAACAAGCATTGGCTCAAACAGGCCTGATGAACGGAACTTACAATTTTGTAACGATGATAGTAGCCTTGGCTCTTGTGCCGATCGCAGCTAAAGTTGGAAACAAGCTAGTGTACGTTACCAGCCTTTTTCTTACAGGAATTGCCATGTTTATGCTACCATTTATTCAAGATCAATGGTTATTACTTTTTCCAATGATTCTATTTGGTATAGGATGGGCGACCATGATGGGTGTGCCATACTCCATGGTTTCTAAGGTGATACCTCAGGAAAGGAGAGGAGTTTATATGGGGATTGTCAACATGATGATAGTCATCCCAATGTTCATTCAAACCCTTTCATTTGGACCTATTGTAAAGCACTTGCTAAATGACAACCCGATCAATGCCATTCTGTTTGCAGGAACTTCATTTTTAATTGCGGGATTTTTAGCGTTGAGGCTTAAAGTTTCAAATCAATATTTATGAGCCTAAAGAAATTAACCTTTCTCGCATTGATATTCTTTGCATTTGCCTTTGCATCCATGCAGACCAATAAGGTGGTTATTTATGGAAGTGATTCATGCAATCATTGTATTGATCTTAAAAAGGATTTAGATAGTGCAAAAATCGAATATCAGTTTCACGATGTAGAGCAAAATAAGGAGAAAGAGAGTGAAATGATTGCTGTTTTGAATAAACATCGGAGCGATGGATATGTCACATTTCCATTGGTGGAAATTAACGGGGAAAAGTTAATCAATGGGGCCACTTTGGTTTTAATTAAAGAAGCGCTAAAGGAAGACTAGCAAATGAACATTCTTGTTTTCGGTGAAATACTGTGGGACATCATTGAGGAGAAAGAACACCTTGGCGGAGCGCCATTAAACTTTGCTGCGCATACCGCTCAATTAGGAAATAATCCCTCCATTATTTCAGCTATCGGGAGAGACCGGCTAGGAACACAGGCCTTGCAAGAACTTTCCAAACTATCAATTGATACGCAGTTTGTTCAGGTTTTAAAAGAAACACCAACAGGCACAGTACAGGTTAAGTTAGATAATGGGCAACCACGGTATGAAATCATTGAAAAAGTTGCCTACGATTACATTAGTTTTGATGAAATTGACACCCGTTTATTGAGTGAATATGACGTCTTTTATTTTGGCACCTTAGCTCAAAGAAGTCGAGAAAGTCGTGATACGCTTGCCAAACTATTTGTCCATGGCTCTTTCCAGCATATATTTTGTGATTTAAACCTACGTAAAGGTTGTTATTCCACTGAAACGATCACTTCATCTATTGAACAATGCACCATTTTAAAGTTGAATGATGAAGAGGTTGAGGTGGTCTCGAGCCTGGTATTTGATAGCAAGTCAGGTGATCCATCAGAATTTTGGAAATTGGTTAAGGATCGATTTCCGAATGTTGAAATAATGATTGTCACGCTTGGGAAGGAAGGATGTCAGATTATGACAAAGGATGTTGATCTACACATTCCGGCTGAACCTTGTCAAGTGAAGGATACCATCGGAGCTGGGGATGCGTTTTCTGCAGCTTTTGTAAGTGACTATTTAACGCATGGGGATCTAACGCTTGCAGGTCAAAAAGCAAACAAGGTTGCAGCTTTTGTAGCATCTTCCAACGGGGCAATACCTCAATTACCAGCTGATTTTTTGTAGTTGCCAATAGTTAGGTTTAGGATCTTTATTATGTTAAGTAGAATCTCATTTACGTGCTGGAAAGGCAAAATACCGAGAGTGCGGCGATTTGTGTTGGGAGTGATTATTTTACTCATACGCACAAGGCATGCGCACAGCCTCTCGTGAATCTCACTGCGTTCGATTTATCTCATACGCTCAGGCATGCCGCACAACCCCTCGTGAACCTCACTGTGTTCGATTTATCTCATACGCTGAGGCATGCGCTTAATCCCTCGTGATTCTCGCAAGCTCGAATTGACCTAGATTTTGTTTCGGGCGTCTGCCAAAATCACGTGTAGGCCATGTGGGATGGCTGGATTGATTTTGGCTTGATTTCTTTGTTTACTTTCTTCATCTAAGGAAGAAAGTAAAAGCCCAGCGGCTCGAGCGGGATTGAGCGTGAATGATTCATCCAGCGAATGAATCTAGCGAGAAGACAGGCTGTAGCGCTAGACGAACACAGAGCCAATCTAAATCATCACAACAGACTTATACTTCG
Source organism: Ekhidna lutea (assembly GCF_900188325.1). Classification (GTDB taxonomy): domain Bacteria; phylum Bacteroidota; class Bacteroidia; order Cytophagales; family Cyclobacteriaceae; genus Ekhidna; species Ekhidna lutea. The sequence goes on from NZ_FZPD01000002.1 coordinate 240,624, forward strand.
ACAGGCTCAGCATGACAGTCTGTTTTGTTGTTCGCCAAATGGCTTGTGCTGTGAGCCAAACAGAGCGGTGGCCTGGCAAGTGTTCCCGACGTTTCGTAACGTTCTATATTAAAGTATTCAGAATCAATGGCTAGGAACTAATCAAATATTCGAATCTCGTGCATTAGAAAGTCGGGATCTCTTGCATTTGGGCTGGTCATCCGCCATCTGGCGGAAAATGCGGGTGGGCTGAAAGCTATTAATAGGCGCTGGGCCAGGGCAAAGGTGTGCGATGGAATCGTGCGCCTGTCTGCCGACAGGCAGGCTGGCCGAGCGGCTACCGAAACCTCGGCCCGGTTAATATAACGGCTAATTACTCATACCCACTGGCATGCGCTCAAAAGCCCTCGTGAATCTCAGCAAAGCTTCGATTTATATAACACCTCAGCTAGAAGCTCTGAACCCAAAAGGTCATCACTCAAAAACGTGCACGTCAAAATTCCCTGCGATAGCAGGTTAACATAATATCATTATATAATCTAAGCTGACAGATATTCGTCAAACAGCGCAGCAGTAATAAATAACAGCTTTGTTATATAATGGCCTGCGTTATGTTAATGTAGCTTAGGGATTGAGGGGAGGGACTAATCATTTTTCTTTAAAGAGGGGGGAGAAAAGAGTTTTTCATTAGGGCAGGGTAGACACACTCTTTTGACATCTTGGGTCTTAGCGTTAGATTAGAGCGGATGACAAATGTGTGTGGCTCTTGTGTAGGCCTAGTTTAAATCCATCTTCTAACCTGTAATTTATAACCCAAATAATCTTGACCTTGAACACTTTCAAGATATTCTTCTTCAAGTCGAACCTGCGTCTGAATAGTCACAAATGTCACGTGTAGAATAGAGAAACTAAGGATGTTCGGAATAATCAGAAAGGTTCCTAAATAGGAAATGAGAACTCCTAGAAAAATTGGATTTCGAGAATATTTGAACAACCCATTGCTAATTAATTCGGTCTTCTCATTGTAGTCAATACCAATCCTCCATGATTTAGACATTTGATATTGTGCAATGCTCGTCCAAAGGAATGAAATAACGAGAAGAATCAATCCTATGGTTTTAAGCCAATCAATTTCCAAGTATTGAATAGGCACTAGATAAGAATACCAAGGTAAATAAAAAGAATAGATTCCAATGGAAACCCAAGTGCCAAGCACCATCAATTTATACACACGACCGATATAATCGTGAGCTTTTCCCGTATTGCCAAAAACAAAAGGATTAACCCCTGTTTGCTTCCATAATATGACAGATCTTAAAACAAAAACCAGCAATAAATAGAGTAGGGTAGCAATGGGTAAAAATATTTGATAAAAAGTCATAATTATTAAAGTTCTAAAATGAGTCCGGCATTGATAATTCGTCCATCAGTTGGAGCCCAGAGTTCCGGAAAATCAGGTTTCAAGTGCGTATCAATTTGGAAATCTTCCAATTTGTGCTGCCTGGTATCCGTGAAGTTCTCGAAATTGATATATAGGCTCAGTTTATTGATCTTACGCATGACCATGAAACCCATCATCCAATAATCATCGGTTTGTGTTCGATCATTTCTGAATTGTGATCCAGTATAGTAGGCTTCATATCCAATTCGCCATTTGTCTTCCACTTCATACATCAGTACTGAACCTATATTATGTTTTGGAGTAAGCGGTTTTTGCTCATTCAGATTATCGTACTTTAATCGAGTATTGATTAAAGCATAATTGGCAAATAGCTTGAAATCACGATAGCCCAGCTTGATATTAGTTTCTATGCCTTGGCTAGTAATTGGCCCATCCGCATTTTCATAAAAGAATTGACCCTCATTATTCTCAAGGAACACCATTGCATCATTCAGTCTAGTATAGAAAAAGAGTTGATTGATAGACAATGTCCAGTCATCACCAAGTAATGTCTTGTAGTTGATGTCTAAATTTCCACCAACGGAGCGTTCGGCTTTTGTACTGGTACTGATAGGCAAAATCCCTTGATAGGTCAGGTTTTCGGCATCTTCTGTAAAGATAGTTGGGAGCTTGTAACCTAATCCACCACCGATACGGGTTGACCAAGAATCATTGATTTTCCGAAGAATTGAAAGTCGTGGTAAGGCAAAGAAACCATAGTCCAGATCATAGTCAAATCTCAAACCTGTTTCCAGTGTATATTTTTCAGAAAAATCAAACGTGTTTTGTGTAAAGGCTCCATAAGTCGTGTAGCTATAATCACGTTCTAGCGAATCAAATGGATTCTCATCAAACTTATCGGTGTACAGGTTCAATCCTGAAATCCAATTGGATCGAGAGGTGCCATAGTTATAGGCCACCTCACTAAAAGATGACCATTGCTTGCCCATAAATATGAAATCAGGTTCTGTAATCTCACGCTCGAAATAAGTAAGACTATTTTTGATGCTGATCGACCTATTTTCATCAATTTGATTTTGATAAGTTAGTTGATAAGAAAATCTATCAGATTCATTTTCCTCAGTGAATTGATGGATGCCGTTTTCATCATTATTTATCACTTCCATATCGCCACCTAACCGATTTTCAAGTGTACTATTGAGTGTCAAACGTAAACTTGATTTTTCATCCGGGTAATAGAAAATCGAGGGATTCAAAGTTAAGCTTCTGATTCTTGGAATATCGCTAAAATCATCATTATTGGGGTCGTACGCTTCCTGGCGATTAGCTGAAGCATAGAATGTGAGTCCAAATTTGTTGAATCGCTCGGCATAGAATCCGTTGAACGTGGTTCCCAAAGCTTGAGTTTGATCAACCATCAATCGAAGCTTTCTTTCTTCTTCTTGAGGCGTGTAAGTAACCAAATTGATTAAACCTGCAATCGCACCCCCTCCAAATAGTGTAGAGTTACTTCCCTTAATCACTTCCACCTGTCTCAAGTCCAATGGAGGTATTTGCATGATACTTAGCCCACTAGAAAATCCACCGAATAGGGGAAAGCCGTCTTTCAGAATTTGGGTGTACCGTCCATCCAAACCTTGTATTCTGATACTTTGATTGGCTGAACTAGCCGATGTTTGCTGCATCTGAATACCTGTGCTTTCACGCAACACCATAGCAATATTGGAGGATTTCATGATGGCTTTTTCTTCCAATTCCTCTGAGCTTATGGCCTCTATTCGAGTTGGGATGTCGTCAATGGTTCTGCTGCTCCGAGTAGATGTTACAATGACTTCTTCAAGTTCCTCACCTTCAACTAATTCAATAATTTGAACATCGTTCAAAGGGAAAATATATGTTTGTTTGAATGGGCGATAACCCACAAAAGAAACAGAAACCTGAATGGTATCGGTTTCAATATTGGGTATCTCGACATGACCATTTAAGTCTGTAACGGCTCCAATAGTTTTACTGATTTTCACCGTTGCTCCTAATAGGGGCTCGTTTTCTTCCTTATCTATGACATGGGCTTTAAATGTATTTTGAGCTTGTGCTAATGAACCCAAAATGAACGATAGTAAGCAGATTATTATATATTTCATCAATGACGTATTGCCTAAATGTTTAATTACAATGCAATACTATGAAATAGGTTATGCAACCTATTTGCAAAGTTTAGGGGCAGTTTGCACAAGTGCCCTTGTACACCATACTGGCACTTGCCGCTCTAAACCCTGATGGGATATGTGTTTGAGGTATTTTAGATCCTGTTAGGCAGTATGTTTCTCCACACTTTACACAATGAAAATGAATATGCTGGTCTTGTGGTTCGCATTCACATCCTTCTTCACACAGGGCATATTTCACTGCGCCCGTACCGTCATCTATGCTGTGTATGAGTTTCTTATCTTCAAATGTTTTAAGCGTTCGATAAAGAGTGGCTTTATCCGCACGCTCAAACTTAGCCTCAAGATCAGTGAGACTAATAGCGGCACCCGTTTCTACCAACTTTTTTAATACCAACAATCGCATAGTTGTTGGTTTAATATCGCGTCCGGCTAATTTCTTTTCAAGCATTTACAAAGAAACAAATAAAGGCAGATAAAAGCTCAATATTATGTTAAGTAACGTCATTCTTCGTATAGGCGGGTTGGCCTGGCAAAATACCCGGGCGTGGGTTGGCCTTTGTGCGGCTGATAGGTGATTATTTTGGCTAGATTTTTTGCTTCCTTTTTTATCAATGAAAAAAGGAAGTGCCTGCCCGGCATGAGGGCATCAAGCGAACGCCATACGAAAACAAATCAATCAATTTGTGAGCTACACGATCTACGATACGGTGGGTCGGGAAAACACAAGTGTTCCTGACGTTCTGTAACGTTATATTTCAACGTAATCTATACCAATGGTCAGTGACCATTCAAATATTCGATTCTCAGCAATCAGGAAGTCAGGATCTGTTGTGTGTGCGGTTGGAGAAAAACTCTTTGAGGGTTGGCCAAAAAAGAAAAATTATTAGGCGCTTGGGATCAGGGCACGGCTAAGCGCTGGTTGAGGCGCTGGCCCGAGCGGCTACTTAATATAACGTCTAATTATATAACACCTCAGCTAGAAGCACAATCTAAAAACTTAAACTTTAGAAGCACTACACGTCAATACTCGCCGGCCTAGATGCCGGCTTAACATAATATCATTATATAATCTAAGCTGACAGATATTCTTCAAACAGCGCAGCAGTAACAAATAACAGCTTTGTTATATAATGTCCTGCGTTATGTTAATATAGCTTCGGTTTCAGGGGCGGGATTAATAGTTTAGGGTTTGGTCTTTTTTCGTCCTTACAAGCAGTCACTTAATTTCAGGTAGTCACGAGCACTCTTTCAACTTTTAAGGATAGGATGGAGGGAAGTAAAAGGTGAATGTGTGCGGAATATATAAAACGGTTCTGTATTTTTCATTTATGTTCTTAAATTGTAGTTTTTATTATTTAGATAACTCAGAACAGATTAAATGAAGCCATTTTTAAGATGGGCTGGCGGCAAAAATTGGCTAGTAAAACATATTGATTCAATCGTCGACTTGAATCATTTTAATAGTTACCATGAATTATTTCTTGGCGGAGGATCAATCTTTTTTCATCTAAATCATACTAATCAGGTTTTCTTATCAGATTTAAATGGTGCCCTAATTAATACCTACACACAGGTTAGAGATAATGTTGAGGATGTCATTAACTACCTATATACTTATACAAATAGCGAGGAATTCTATTACCAAATAAGACCGATTCAATTTGATGATCCAACAGAACAAGCTGCTCAGTTTATTTATTTAAATCAAACGTCATTTAACGGGATTTACAGAGTAAATCTTAATGGCATATATAATGTTCCATACGGTCGAAGAACTAAAGATTTCATACAGGCAGATTTGTTAAGAGAGGCATCAATTAAACTGCAAGGTGTAAACTTAGAGGCTGGACCTTTTTATGATTTTTCAAATAATATCCAGGAAGGAGATTTAGTATTTCTAGATCCACCATATACCATTACACATAATAATAATGGCTTCATTAAATATAATGAGCACCTATTTTCGGAAGAAGATCAAAGAGGATTGTCGAAATTCATTCAACAAATAATTGAGGTAGGAGCATACTATATCTTGACTAATGCCGCCCATCACGATATACAAACAATATTTCATCATAACCCTCCCATAACTTTATCCCGAGCAAGTTTGATTGGAGGGAAGCAGGCAAACAGAGGAAAATATGATGAATTTTTATTCACCAATATAGAAACTGAATTTATTACCGAAAACAGAAGTAAATAGGATCCACCAATGCTTATTACTGAAGATAAAAAAATTGAACTTTTTGGAAGACTCGTTACTGCTGGAGAGTTAAAAAAAGAGTTAAATAAACGTAACAAGGAGTTTGAATATGAAAGTATTCCAAAAAAGCATATAGATGATTACCTCGATGATGGATGGGAATTAGAAAGAGAGTTTAAAACAAAATTTAAGGTAAAAAAGGAAAAGCCTCACGATATTAAGTTTGAGGATAAAGTTTGGTCAGTAATGGCTAAACTTGGATTTCAGTTTCTTAATCGTGACAGAAACTTTCATTTACCCTATGACAAAAATGGCAATTCTCAGCAAATTGATGTTTTTGCAAAGGACAATGAGTCCATCATAATTATTGAATGCAAAGCAGCTAAAACAAACACTCAGGGAAATTTCAAGGAGCCATTAGAGGCGATGAAAGAAAAAATCAATGGATTAAGGACTTATGCTCAATCCCTGTTTCCTGAGTCTAAACTTAAGTTTAAATTCATTTTTGCGACTGAGAATTATGCAGTTGGTAACAAAGATCTTGAGCGTATTCGTGATATAGGAGGTATAGGCCATAATGTTGGTGTACATTTTGATGAAGAAGCGATTCAATATTATGATGAAATGTTCAAGCAAATTGGACTGGCAGCTCGATATCAATTGCTAGGATCTTTATTCGCAGGTCAAGACATTCCTGAACTCGATAACGAAATACCTGCCATAAGAGGCAAAATGGGTAAACATACCTACTACTCATTTTCAATAGAACCAGAAAAGCTTCTAAAAATCGGTTATGTTCTTCATCGGAATAAAGCAAATAGGCATATGATGCCCACTTATCAAAGAATAATTAAAAAATCAAGACTTAAGGCTATACATGAATTTATCGATGGTGATTCAAAAGGATACTTCCCCAATTCAATTATAATAAGCATTGATACAAACAATAAGAAGCTTGATTTTGTAAAAGCAAATACTCAGGCATCATCATCAATAGCATCAATAGGAATTTTGAAAATTCCTAAGAGATATAGATCAGCTTATATAATAGACGGGCAACATCGGTTATATGGATACGCAAATTCTATATATAAGTCTTCTAATTCTATACCGGTAGTGGCTTTTGTTGATTTAGATAGAACTGAGCAAGTGAAATTGTTCATGGAAATAAACAAGAATCAAAAAGCTGTACCAAAAAATCTAAGAAATACTTTGGAAGCAGATTTACTCTGGACTTCTAAGAGTTACACTGAGCAGATGGAAGCTTTGAGATCCAGAATTTCAATCGAACTTGGTGAGAATAGAAATTCACCATTGTTTGATCGAATCATGACAGGTGAGAATAAAAAAACAACTACACGCTGCATAAAGATCGATTATGTTAAGCGAGCGTTAAAGCGGTCCAATTTTTTAGGTCATGTAACAAAAAATAAAATTGAGAAACTGGGCACATTTTATAAAGGAGATCTCGATCTAGCGTATGATCGTCTTGTAGACTATTTGATCAAGTGTCTTAATTATTTGTCCTCTTATATTGAGGAAGAGTGGGAAAAAGGAGAGGAAGGAATAGCAACAATCAACAAAGGACTTTATGCACAGATAATGATATTGAGCGATATTGTTGATCATATTTATTCAAAGGGTATATGCGAACCAAATGACTCAGTCTCATCTCTTTTTGAAGAGTCCAAGCCTTTCATTGATCCAATCATTCACTTTTATAATGATCTTACTCAAGAGCAATCTGATGATTTGAGAAAAAGATATGGCTCAAGTGGAGACACTAAATATTGGAGAACACTCCAAAGCGCAATAAAAGATACATACAATGAATTTGAGCCTGAAGGACTTGATGATTATCTAAAAAAGGAGGAAAAAGAATTTAACGAGAAATCATTTGCAATAATTAGAGACCTGGAACAATACTTCAAAGTTGATGCACGAGAAAGATTGGAATCGAGATTTGATAAGAATTGGTGGAAAAAAGGGGTACCTAAGGATGTATATGATAGGGCAGGCTCACTAGCAAATGAAAAAAACAGAGAAATTGAAAATGTTGAAGATGAGGTAGAGCCATGGGATTGTCTCAACTTAATCGACTACAGAAAGATTGCTCTAAAAAATTGGCAAGACTGCTTTGATAAAGCATACACAATGCCAGACCATACCAAGGGAAATAAGGAGGATAAAACTAAATGGATGGTAAAGCTTGGTGAGATAAGAAATAAGAACTTTCATAGTTATATCGTATCTGAGGAAGAGTATGATTTCTTAGTATCTCTTAAAGAATGGCTCTTGCAGTAATTCAATATGAACGATTCTTTAGCATATCTAAGAGATGTCAGAGATCGCTTACAATATGTAGACTATGATATGATCTATGCCAGTATTGTAGATCTAAAAGATAAGTTTGTACCAACAGCTAGACTCAAAAAAGGACATATAATTGACCGTGTGAGGATTAACAGGGAAGGGGAGATTTTTACAAAAATTGAAGATGTCAGTTATATTCATGATAAGGAAGTATTGGAAAACCATGTTGGATTTGGTCGAGCTAATCTACCCGGTGAAGCGGTATTTTATGGATCAATCATTTCTAAAAATGTACCGCACCCAAGGGTTGTTGCTTATTTTGAAACCTCTGAATTAGTTAAAAATCTCAATGACAAAGATATTGTTGAAGAGAAATTCACTCTATCTAGATGGAGAGTGACCAAGGATATAGAAGTCCTTGAAATGATCTTTTCAGATGAAGCCCTTAAAGTGAATGAATATGTCCAGATGTCATTAGAGGATAAACTTACTAATCTAGAAACGTCATCTCTTAAGGAACACGCTATCGATCAAGGTAAATTCTTCAGCAATGAGTTTGCTCGAACTGATGTTAAAAATGGAGAAGAGTATAAATACAAAATAACAGCAGCATATATGAATTATATATGTAAAAAGATGGGGCTTGGAGGGATAACTTATCCGAGTGTCCCAACTGAGTTCAAAGGACAAAATGTGGCGTTATATCCCCAAGTAGTTGATAATTGTTTAGACCTTGAAACAGTTGGTCTGTTTCAGTTTAAAGGAAAAGACGTAGAAAATTTGATTTATATGCTAAAATATTGTCAAGATTTTGGCGAAGGTCATAAAGATTTCAAATGGCTTGATTATCAGGATGGCATCAAGATCTTTGATTAAGTATTATGTTAAGTAGAATCCAATCTTCGTCCAGGCGGGCTGGTATGGCAAAATACCGGGGGTGCGGTTGGTGGTGTGTTGGGAGTGATTATTTTGCCTAGATTTTTTGTTTACTTTTTTATCAATGAAAAAAGTAAAAGCCTAGCGGCTTAAGCGATCACTTAAAAGCATAAAAATGGGTAACAACAAGGAAACAATCTATTCAAAATTTATAGGTAAACTGGAAAACACTATAAAAGAAGAGTACTACTTTGAGGCTGCTTGGGTTGAATATGTAATACTAGAAGACAGGTTGGTTTCTTTATTAGAAAGCACAGGTGGAGCCGGAAGTGTAAGGATGATGGGTCCAAAGATCGGCGAAATCAAATCCAGAATGAGTAGCTATGCTTTTTTAAAAGGAAATATGGAAGCTGATGATTTGATTCCGAGACTAGAGAACTGGAAGGATTCTAGGAATATACTTATGCATTCCATGGCAAACGGTCAAATGACTATGACTGACATTGAACATGATATAGTCATTCTTGCTATTGATGGTGAAAAGCTTGTAAGAGATTTTGCATCCGCTGCGAGAAGAGTGAAGGATCGAGCTAAGAAAGAAGGTCTTATCTAGAGCGTTGGCCAGCAAGTGTATCACAGGCAAAATCCTAATCGCTGAGAATCGTGTATTTGAAAACGAATCGAACAATTACCCGAATAACCAAATTTTGAATGATAAGCTTTGCCTGAGATTCTCTTGCATTTGGGGTGGTCATCAGGCCAGAGCCTGAAAGAGCGTTGGGAAAACTATTAATAGGCGCTGGGCCAGGGCAAAGGTGTGCGATGGAATCGTGCGCTGGCGCAGCGGCTATTTAATATAACGTCTAATTATATAACACCTTAGCTAGAAGCACAATCTAAAAATTTAAACTTTAGGAGCACTACACGAACATACTCGCCGGCCTTGATGCCGGCTTAGCATAATATAGAATTATATAATCAATAGGCTGTAGCATTGGCCGTGATTTGCTTTAACATTTATGAGCAGGATCAGGATTACCGTGATTTGCTTTCAACATAAAATCGTTACCGATATGTAACTGACCGTCGCACAGGCAGCCGCACATTACATATCTGATTTTATGTTAATTGTTCGCTAAGGCTCACAAACAGCAAATCACTAGTATTGTTATATAATGGCCTGCGTTATGTTGAGTAAGCTTTGGGATCCTGAAGCCAAATCATTTTTCTTACTTTTTAGAGGGAAGGGAAAAAGAGTTTTTCAAATGGGGCAGGGGAGACACACTCTTTTGACATCTTGGGTTTTAGCGTTAGACTAATGCGGATGACAAATGTGTGTGGCTAGGGTAAAGGCATCAATCTATTTCCATCTATTAGTTCTCTCAACTTTTTCATGAAACTCAGATGCTAGAGAGTTGAATCTCGCTTTCAATAAAATGGCCCGACCTTGAGGATTTCTTGTAAATATTAAAGAACAATTACCCACCAAGTCTTTCCAATAACTTGCAAGCTGGTTAGCAAGAGATTTGTGTTTGCCAAGAACATCTGGTACAGAATGATAATCTTTCTGGTTAATTAGGCTTAAAAAAGTACTCTTTCTGATAATAAGGTATCGCGGATTATCAACAGGTGTGACTATCTCCTGAAGAGCTTTAATGAAAACGGCTTTTTCAAATGTTGTGCCGCCCTCCAAGTGGCAAAATACTTCACCGTATTGGTTAACCGTGGACTCCACTTTCAACTCTGATATATCGCTATGAATGTGCTTTGTATCAATGAGTGTACGAAGCAACGCATTTCCAATATGATCTATATCCTTTGATATATCTCTGTACTTTACAAAAAGCCTAAATGCTTGGTAGAGCTTTCTTCCAAAGAATGCCAAAGCACCCAAAACAAAAAAAGTCAAGACGGTCCACCTTCCTTCTTGAGTTCTAAATAAGTTTCTAAGTCGTGGGAGTTGTCCCATGAATTCATGAGCATAGAACGAAAGGCCCAAACCTAGTTCAACCAAAACGTACTTTATGGTTTTGTTTAAATAGAGATTTTTGAGTGCCTTATAGTCCTTCTCTTCTTCAAAGGGGATTTTAATCTCCTCGACTAGCGTATTCCCATTTTCTATTGCTTCATGCCACTGATTTTTCAATAGCTCCCTATCAGCAGCAGATGAAAACATTCTTTGATTGAATGAATTGGCAGAAACCTGATCTAAGTTCTTTGGAACCATCAACCTATTCAGACCATTTTCAATCGTCCTATTTTCTCTTTCAGAAATGCCTACAAAACTCTTAAACCTTCTATTTAGTGTTTCAAGGTCTTTGCCACCGCCTGAACTAGTAGGATCACTACATGCTAAATGCCAGATATTTCCTGTCTTTTTATGATTTGATCTTACCGTTCTAATGGCTCTGCCTCTCATCTGATTTGAAAGAACGAAAGACCCCACAAAACTTGCTAAAATCAGTGCGTTAATCGAGGGTGCATCCCAACCTTCTCCAAGTAAAGATTTTGTTCCAACAAGAACAGTAATTTCTCCAGATTCAAAAGTTTGAGTAACAATGTGAACGATATCATGCCTCATTTTATCGGTCACATTTACAATTAGGTAGTCTTGATCGTATTCCAGAGGTTTGGTTGGTATTTTATCTATTCCATACTTGCTTGACACTTCAGTCAATTTGCTAAGTGCAGTTTTTGGGATGATTATCAAAGACCCTGTAAGAACTCCAATCTTAATTGTTTGAAATTTTTTCCTTCTTAAGCTTTCAAAAATGGGAATCACTCCAAGCTTATTGATCTCAATAGAATCTGATAAATACTCTTTACGAATGAAGTCACCTAGAATAACTTGTCTTAAATCATCTTTGAGATGATTTGATTCGAATTCTGTAATTCTATTTATGCTTTCCAGTTTACCTAGACTGGATGTTAAAAACCTTTCAATTTTGGAATCATCAGTAAAATTTATTCTTCCTCTTTCCATTACTCCGGCTTTTCGGAGGATGAGAGAGGTTTCCTTTTGATGCTTAATGACTTCTTCATCTTCAGAATCAAGCTTTTTCAGATAAAACTCAAGAAGTAATTCAAGCCATTCTTTGGTCAGTTTTGGAAGTTTTGATGGCTTATTTCCGGTTATTTTAACGTGCCGATCTTCTATTGCAACATCATTGTGATTGAGATAGATAAGTATTGCTGAATAGTACTCCATATTGGAATAAATCCATTCCAATTGAGTCACTGGAGATTTGATTAGTTCTGATGAATTTAGGATACTGACTATAAAATCATCTTGTGAAAGACGCTCAAAAATGTCTTCTGTTGACTTCCGGTACATCTTGATCTTTTCAAGCTCTGATTCAGTCGGTTCAGAAACCAGAATGTAATCTTGATGTGGACATAAATCTCCTTCTTTGATCAGTTCAGGAACTGAGATTTCAGTGTCAACTGGTCCGTTCAATTCTATATATCTTGACCATTCAGTATATGAGACGTCATAGGGGGGTGTGGCCGTAAGGCCGACAATTATTGGATTAAGACTGTCCTTAATTTGAATTAAGCTTTTCCACCAAGCGTTTTTTAAATGATGTGCTTCATCCACCACAATAGTCCCAAGATTAGCTTCTTTGAGAGACTTGATTACAACATCAAGTTTGGTTGGCTGCAGGCCGTTTTCATCTTCCTCTGTTGTCTCATCCTCAAGCTCTTCGAATTCATCTTCAATGGTCTTACTATCTGTACATGCAGCATGCAATCCTTGATAAGTAGAGACAGTTACAAGTTTGGGATTTTTTATATCAGTTGATATCCATTTGGGTCTTTTTTCCACTTGTAAGAACAGCTCACAAAACCTTTCAATCCATTGATTCCTGATTGCAATAGTAGGAGCGAGGACTAGTGTCGGCTTTCCAAGCCTTATCATTACTTCTAGGCCAAGTACCGTTTTCCCTGAGCCTGGTGGTGCGATTACATGTAAGTGATCGTCCTCTAGATGTTCATCTAGTTCATCTAGTACACGTTGTTGATAGTTCCTCCAAGGGTATTTGAATACAATGTTATCAGGGAATACTTTCAATCTGAATCAATTTGCAATTAGAGCCCAATACTAGTTAAGTATTATTAGAGCTAAATGCCATTTCATACTTTTTTGAAGGAAGGGAAATAGAGCTTTTCAAATGGGTAGGGGATACATAGTCCTTTGACATCTTGGGTTTAGCCGTGGTGGCTTTAGCAAATGGTAAATGTGTGAGACTTAAGCGCAGGCCAATTATTCGCATCATAAAATATTTATATCTCATTCAGTGAGATGATTCTATTTCATTTCGTTATCTTGGACTTACATCAATTTAAGAGCTAATGAACAGGATTAAAGAAGTCCTAGACTCCAAGGGTATCAAGCAAACTTGGTTAGCTGATAAACTGGATAAAAGCTATAACATGGTCAATTCCTATGTGCAAAATAGGAGACAACCTAGTGTAGAGGACTTGTATAGAATTGCGAAAATCTTAGATGTGAGTGTTAAGGATTTGTTAGTTGACAACAAAGTAAAATGAGACAAACGATATTCATTAGTCATGCGGCACCAGAGGATAATGAATTTACTCGTTGGCTAAGCTTACAGCTAATTGGATTAGGGTATTCAGTTTGGAGTGATGTATTAAAGTTAAAAGGCGGTGAAGATTGGTGGCCGCAAATCGAAAATGAAATAAGAGAAAATACGATAAAATTGCTCATAGTACTTTCTAGTGATTCTAATAACCGAGAAGGTGTTTTAAAGGAGTTAGCTGTTGGTCAAAAAGTAAAAAAGCAACTGAATGATTCTCAATTCATCATACCCTTGCACATTGACAGTAGCCTTTCTTACGATGATGTTAATATTGAATTAAATCGCCTTAATTCAATCAACTTCAAGAAGTCTTGGGCAGATGGATTGCAGAGAGTGGTTGAGTTGTTTGAGGATCAATCCGTGCCTAAATCAGAAATTGATTACAATCGAGTTAATGAATTATGGCAAACAATTAGTTTGCATGATAAACATCCAGTCGAAAAAGAAGAGGTCTATTTTTCGAATTGGTTTCCAATTCTTAAGCTTCCTAAAAAGCTCAATTTTCACCGATTTAACTATGCGATTCCGAGAGGATTTGATGTGAGAACCTTGCCTTTTCCAGCCATAAAGTACAAGAACTGTTTAGTTTCTTTCGCATGGTGTTATGACTTCATGGAAGAACTGCCTAAAACCGTAACTTATAATCAAGCAGATACCGAACAAGTAGATACTGAAGAAATATTAAGTGGTGATTATGGAAATAGATTTATTTCAAATTCTGAGTCAAAAAGGTTAATAATACAGTTACTTAATAAAGGTTTCGATAAGTCTGTTTTAGGAAAGGAAGTGGCGAAATATGATATGTCGAATAAAACTTCTTTTTGGATAAAGAAGGGAGTTTTAGAGAAGGATAAAATTGATAGAATTCAACTTGTAGGAAAACAAAAAGACAAAAACTGGCACTTTGGTATTTCTGGAAACGTAAAGATGTTTCCCGAGAGATGCTTTGTTATTAATTCTCATATCTGGTTTACGTCTGATGGTCAAGAATTAATTCAAGAAGCTAGTAAGCAACATTCAGCTCGAAGAAAGCAAGGGAAGAATTGGTGGAATAATGATTGGAGAAATAAGACCCTTGCTTTTATGAAATACTTAAGAGACGATGATGAATCATTTCATCTTATCCTAGGTAGTGAAGAGAGGGCTGAAGTATCAATAACACCAATAATGTTTGAAAGTCCAGTTTCATATATTGATCCGAACAAAGCCAATTTGCCCGAAGAAGATGGAACATATGAGGAAGAAGATGAGATTGAATTAAATAATAATGAGGAATGAAAAAGGACTTAATTAGAATCAAAGAACCTCAAATATTATTTGGATTCAATCAAAAAATAGAAGACCCTAGGGATGGTCTAACACTGTTTGGACCCATCGAGAATAATATACCATATGGAATAATGAATGGTGTTGTAGGTACCAAAGAAAGTCTAGCCAAATTTCAATCCTTTATTGAATCTCTTCAAAAACCGATAAGTAATGCTAATACTGTTACAAGACCATTTTTCCCTGGGTTCGAAGCTGTTTTTAGGTCAAAATGGAATTCTAAAAAGGTCATATTCAAGGAAGTGACCAATGAAGAAATTGGCAAACATTTATACAATGAAGACACTCATACTAGGACTTATGAATTGGTTACATTGTTTACTGAAAAGATTATTGAGGCAGTAGAAAACGAGGATGCTAAAGCTGATGTATGGTTTGTAATAATTCCTGATCAGATATATAGTTATTGTCGTCCGAATTCTTCTTTGCCTAAAGAATTAGTTGAAATAAAAAGAAAAACAAAGAAGTCAACAGCTAAAAAAATGTTGAATACAGGTATGTCAAGTCTTTTTGACATTATCAATGAAGAAAACGAACCCTTCAAGCATGATGCACATTTTCATCATCAATTAAAGGCTCGCCTTTTACATAGAGCTATACCCACTCAAATACTAAGAGAAAGTACAATTGATTGGAGAAACTTCACAAAATCAAATGGAATGTTCCTTCGAGACTTTTCTAAAATTGAAGGTCACCTAGCTTGGTCATTATCAACAGCGGCTTTTTATAAAACTGGTGGAAGACCATGGAAGCTTGCCGATATTAGAGAAGGAGTTTGTTACATAGGTTTAGTTTATAAAAAGGATGAAAGAAGTGGCAATACCAGAAATGCTTGTTGCGCTGCTCAAATGTTCTTAGACAGTGGTGACGGAACAGTTTTTAGAGGAGCGGTTGGACCTTGGTATAATGACTCAACTAAAGAATATCACTTAAATAGAGCTAAGGCGAAAGAACTCATATCTATTGCTCTTGAAACCTATATTGAAAAAAAGGGTGTACCTCCAAAGGAACTATTTATACATGCAAAAACACGGTTTAACAATGAGGAATGGGTTGGCTTTTCAGATGCAGTACCAGAGTCAACCAATCTAGTAGGAATTTCAATTAATGATAGGAAGCCATTGAAGATTTTTCGACCTGATAGTGATTTTCCAATGATAAGAGGTTTGGCTTATATACAGAGTGAAAGATCTGGTTTTTTATGGACTAAAGGCTATGTTCCGCGGTTACAAACTTCACTGTCTATGGAAGTTCCCAATCCACTTTTCATTGAAATTTCAAAAGGAGAATCGGATATCAAAGTCGTTCTCGATGATATACTAGCTTTGACTAAACTCAACTATAATGCTTGTATCTACGGTGATGGAGTACCTGTCACTTTGAGATTTGCTGATGCAATAGGAGAGATTTTGACGGCAAGTCCGATTGAAAATACTCCTCCATTAGCATTTAAATATTATATATAAAATCTAAACTTAATTATATGAACTGGAAGCAATTTTTAAATGCAGAAAGAGACAGGCCCTCTGAAAGAGAACAAGACAGAAAGGTTGATCCCAGAAATGAATTTGAAAGTGATTTCGGCAGAGTGATTTTTAGTCCAGCTACAAGGAGAATGCATGATAAGACTCAAGTCTTTCCATTAACCACTGATGATAATATTCATTCACGCCTGACTCACTCAATGGAGGTAATGGCTATCGGACATTCGCTAGGATTGAGGGTGGTTGAAAATGATGATTTTCTTGAAAAGACAAAATTACCAAAAGACGAAATTCATCGAGATATTCCTGTTATTCTCAAGAACGCTTGTCTTGTTCATGACATTGGGAATCCACCTTTTGGACATTTTGGAGAAACGGTTATATCATCATATTTCAAAAGATTTTTCAACTACGATAAAGAAAGCAACTCATTTGGGAAGGTTGATCCAAACATTGCCAAATTGAGGTTGTCTGATGACGAGAAAAAGGATTTCACTTTGTTTGATGGAAATGCACAGGGCCTAAGAGTGCTAACCAAATTACAGGTGTTAAATGACGATAAAGGTCTCAATTTGACATATGCAACACTTGGTGCTTTCATAAAGTACCCAAATTACGGCGATCCAATAAAAGGAAATCTACCTTACAAGAAGAGAGGTGTTTTTCAATCTGAAATAAACATTTTTAAACAGGTTGTTGATGAATGTGGGTTAGAAAAAGATAACGAAGTAATGAGGCACCCCTTAGCGTTTTTAATGGAAGCGGCCGACTCAATTTGTTACTTAGTGATGGATCTTGAGGACAGTTTTAATAAAGGTTGGTATAGTTATAAATTTATCGCTGGGAAACTAAAAGGCGTGAGTCAGAGCATTGATGATAAGCTTGAGAAACTTGAAAGGAAGGAAGTGGGACTGGGATCGGAAATCACCAAGATGGTGAAACTGAGGATTCATTTGATTTCTGAATTGGTTAAAGTAGCAGTTAAAAATTTTGTTGACAATTTGGAACTTATATGTGCAGGACAGTACAAAAATGAATTAATTCACGATGATCCAAATAAGTTAGCGGACACGTTAGCTGACTTTTCTTACGATCACATTTTCCCTAAAAGAGAAATTCAGCAACTTGAATTAACTGGCCATTCAGTAATAACCGGATTGTTAGACTACTATATAGACTTTATCTTTTTCAATTCTGGTGATTACAGGAAACGAGCTGAAGGAATTCTATCGAATAGTTTGAAAAGAGCGGCTATGATTGAAAATAAAGTTGACAAGTTTGAGGATATAAGTGACTACTATAAGTTACGGACGATTGTGGATTACATTAGCGGAATGACAGATCAGTTTGCATTGAACCAATACCAAAAATTGAGTGGCCAGAAAATATGAGAACATAGAGAATAAAATCAAATCGAGTGAACAGCCGTTCTATCGATTTCTTCATGATGCCTTAGAAGGGGAGATGTTCGATTTTCTTATTAATCTTTCCAGTCACACAAATGTTTACATATTCAGCGGAATCATTAGAAACTACTTTCTACACAATTATTTAGTAAGAGATGTTGATGTGATAGTAGATTCAGATGAAACAGTCAGGCAGCTATTGGGCAACCACAAATACATAATAAATTCGTTTGGTGGATACAAATTAAAGCTGGGAAAGAAGAATCTGGATTTATGGAGAATTGACAATACTTGGGGACTTAAAAGGGTTCCTAAAATGTTTGATGTAGATCTCCAAACTTTTATTCCATCTACCGCATTCTTTAATTTTTCTTCAATCATTTATTCAATTAATGATAAACAGTTCATCTATACTGAAGACTTTTTAAGTTTTCTTCATAGTAAGACATTAGACTATGTGTTTTCCCCAAATCTCAATCAGGAGCTATGTATTGTTAACACGGTTTATTACTCTGAAAAATACAAGCTGAAAATTGGAAATAGGTTGTTAAAACTTATTCGAGCTTGGCATTTGGAAGGTGGTAGAGACTATAAACAAGTACAATTGAAGCATTTCGGAGAAGTCTTGTTTTCAAATCAGAAAATTGATTCAATGCTGAATTCTAGAAAGAAAGTTGATAACAATTATGTTAAATAGAATCTATTAAGCGCTGGCTCGCCAAAATACCCGGGCGTGGGTCGGAATGTGCGGTTGATAGGTGATTATTTTGGCTAGATTTTTTGCTTCCTTTTTTATCAATGAAAAAAGGAAGTGCCTGCCCGGCATGAGGGCATTAAGCGAACACCATACGAAAGCCAATCAATCAATTTGTGAGCTAATCGATCTACGATACGGTGGGTCGGGAAAACACAAGTGTTTTGACAGGCGGTTCTTAATCGCTGAGAATTCAATATTTGAGACAATCTCGTATTTTGGTTCAGAATACTTCAAAATAACGAATCACACAGCCTGGCAAATCTGTTGTGTGTGCGGTTGGAGAAAAACTCTTGCGGGTTGGCCAAAAAGAAAAATTATTAGGCGCTCAGGATCAGCGGTTGGTGCGAGAAGGATTCGTGCGCTGGCCTGAGCGGCTACTTAATATAACGTCTAATTATATAACAACATTCTTAGAAGCAGAATCTAAAAACATAAACTTTAGGAGCACTAAACGTCAATACTCGCCGGCCTTGATGGCGGCTTAGCATAATATAGAATTATATAATCAATGGGATCTAGCAGTGGCCGTGATTTGCTTTAACATTTGAGAGCAGGATTAAGGTTACCGTGATTTGCCTTAACATAAGATCTGTACCGATATACAACTCAGCCGCGCTAGAGCCAACACACAGTTATATATCTGATCTTATGTGTAAATGCTCGTAAAACTCGCATTACGGCAAATCACTAGTATTGTTATATAATTTATATTATGTTAAATAGAAATATAGAAAACCTGCCCTATGGTATTGATTTGGACTTAATGAGAAACTACTGTATTACTTCCGCTTCTTACGGTTTTGATTCTTGTCACCACGTGTCAGTGGCTTCTTGTACTTCTTAGCGAGCTTGCGGCGGTACGAACCTCCCAGATTCGTTTTCTTATTCTTGTCCTTCTTCTCGTGTGTGGCCTCTCCTTTTGGTTCGTTAGAGCGCAACTTATGAGATAACTCCTTCTGCTTGTCCTTTGGTCGTTCCTCTGGCAGAAGTTCATTCGATCGTTCTACTTCTTCAGGAAATGGTTCTTCAGCAATCGCAATCTTCATCAGCTTTTCGATGGCTACCTTCTGTTCTGTTTCTTTTTCTGTGTACAGTAAAATGGATGAGCCTTCTTTCTCTGCACGCCCGGTACGGCCAATCCGATGCATGTAGTTTTCCGGATAGATCGGCACATCCATATTCACCACATGGCTCACGTCTGTAAGATCCAATCCCCGGGCAATAACGTCAGTAGCAATCAAGATGCGTTTCTTTCCTTCATTGAATGCTTCCAGCGATCGTTGACGGTAATTCTGGCTTTTGTTGCTGTGGATGATGCACAGGTCTTTCTCGTACGTTTCCTCCATCTCCTCGTATAGCCGATCGGCGTTTCGTTTGCTGGAAACAAACACCAATACTTTAGGGAATGCTTTAGCAGAAACCAATAAATGCTTGACCAGCTCTACTTTCGTATAGAAGTTTGGCGCTTTATACGCTACTTGTGTGATATTCTCCAGCGGCGTACCACTCAGAGCGATCGTGATTTTTTCCGGTTGGCTGAAGTAATCATCGATCAGCTCGTCCACTTCTTCGGTCATGGTGGCTGAAAACATGATGTGCTGGCGCCTTGTTGGCAGCATATCAAAGATATTCGTCAACTGAAATCGAAAGCCTAAGTCCAACAGCACATCCACTTCATCGATTACGACCTTTTTTACGCTTTTAAGCGACAGTGATTTGTGCAATACCAGGTCATACAGTCGTCCGGGCGTACCCACTAAAACGTCCATTCCTGCTACGACCGCTGGTTTTTGCGTGTTGATGTTTTTACCTCCATGCACGCCAAGCACACGGATGTTCATGTAGGTAGTCAGTGATTCCAACTGTTCTACCACCTGCCCTACAAGCTCTCTTGTTGGGACGATGATCAGCACTCTTGGAGGTATTTCTTTCGAAAATTTCAGGTCTCTGAGCAGCGGTAAAAGGTATGCGAAGGTCTTCCCTGTTCCTGTTTGAGAGATTCCTACCAGGTCCTTCCCTGATCGTATGGCGTTATAGGCCTGCTCCTGGATGGGCGTTGGTGTGTGAAAGCCCAGATCTTCCAATGCGTGTTGGAGAGAATTGGAAAGGTCTAGGTGCTCAAAGTTGTTCATGGAGTGGGAATTTGCGCAAAAGTACGGAATCCCAGCTTTGCATTCGTTCCCTGACTATTCAGATTGTTTTTTTCCAAATCCATGTAGGTTCTGTTCTGCAAAATTTTTCGGAAATTTTTCTACCCCCGGGAAGCCCAGTTTGATGTCTTTGCCATCATGTGGGATGTAGTTTGTCTTAAACAGGTAGTCCCACAGGCTGAGCGTAAGCCCAAAATTCACTCCGTACCTACGTTCCTTTGGTAAGTGATACGAATGGTGCCAGATATGCATCTGAGGGTTATTGAAGATGTACTTTAAAGCTCCGAGGTTGAGTTTGAAGTTGCTGTGGTTGAAATGACCCACAGCCAGAGTGAATATGTGAATGATGAAGAAGTCTCTTAATCCGATCCCGATCAGTGCCAATGGAATGTACTCGATCGTACGATAAACTACGTTTTCCATCCAGTGGTAACGTAGATGCGCCGCAAATCCCATTTGTTCCACCGAATGATGCACTTTATGAAACTCCCAAAGGAAATCAACCCGGTGCAGCAGCCTGTGCGTCCACCACTGCACAAAATCACGAACCACAAAGCCTATCAGTAAGTGTGACCACATGGGCCAGCTCATCACCTCAAAAGCCAAAAGATTGGTGATTCCGATGGATTCAAGTAAACCATTGAAGAAGTTTACTACAACGTTGGAGGCGGCATTGTAGATAATCAGCGAAAACAGGAAGAAATTGAAAAACATGTAGAAAAAATCCAGCCAGAAATCCTTGCGAAACCGTGGTTGGTTTTCCCGCCATGGACGTATCAATTCCAGTCCATAAAAGAACCCTGAAACCCCTATTAACCAGTAAAAGTAGTTGTGCCAGCTGGGGGTTTTAATTTCGCTCCACAGGTAGTTGGCGTACCCCTGATAGCTTTCGATGATGATGTTGATATACTCTTCCATGGCTTGTTTCTAATTAACTAATTCCTGCTGAAAATGATTTGTCCATTCCACCCATGAACCATCATAATTGGTAACATTTTTTCTTCCTAATAATTCTGTCAACACAAAATACGTATGCGTGGATCGTACCCCTGAATGACAATACGTAACGGCTAATAGATCATTATTAAGTACTTTATTGTAAATTTTTTGCAATTCTGCTGATTCTTTGAATCGGTAGCTGGTTTGATCCACGGCCTCCATCCAGTCGATGTGAATGCTCCCGGGAATATGGCCTGCCCATTGGGCTCCTTGCTTTAAGGTTAGGCCTTCATGCTCTTCCTTTGAGCGTGTATCCAGGACCACCACCTGGTTTTGGCTGATCATATCAGATAGATCCGCCACCAATATGTTGTCGGATGTTTGTGCTATCGCTTGTTCAGGAAATTTGAAATCACCCTGCGGTCTGTCGGCAATGACGCTTGTCAGTGAATCTACCTGAGACCATGCCTGTGTGCCACCATTCAGGATGGCCATTCGGTCATGACCATAATGCTTAAGCACCCACCACAGTCGGGTTGCCTCACACGATCCTCGGTTGTCATACAGTATCAAAAAAGCATCCGCTGAAACGCCTTTTCTCTGCAGAACTGTTTCCAGTATTTCCCGCTCCGGCATCATTCCGTCGTAGTTAAATGAAGGATTATTAAGTGCTGAACGCCAGAGGTTTATGGCGTTTGGTAAATGGCCTTTCATGAAATCATCGGGACGTTGCAGGTCCAGTAAGACAAGGCTGTCCTGATCAATGATCGCTCGCAATTCATCCGCTTCTATCAGGTACTTAGTTACTACTGGCAACTCGGTCCCCACATCCTTTACGGATTGATTACATCCTGCACCCAGGCAAAGGACGACCCATACACTTATGTAGCTATTCCATTTCATACCATTCTATGTTTTCTAATCGTGCCCTTCTGCCCTTTTTTTGTGGGGCATAGTTGGCGGCCAGGTAGTTAATAATTGGTGCCTCCTGATCCCCCAGATCCCAAAGATTTTGCGTCTCCTGCATCCACTGGATAGTGCTCTGCCATCCGGTTTTGGTCATGCGGTTTTGTGTTATCAGCTTAGATGAGTGGCAGGTTGTACAGTTTTGTATCACCAAATCCAATCCTTCCCCTTCTACAAGCCCGGTCCGCACATGTACCCCATTCACAATTTCCGGTGCTTCTACCCTTTCAGCTGCTACCGTACGGTCGTTGTTAAATTCCTTTTTGAGTAGATTATAGCCCATATCCATCACAAGCACCAATAGCAGAATCAATGAAAATATGGCTGCTTTCAGTATGACAACCACCTGCTTGAGAATCCGAATATATTGCTTGTTGTCCATAATAAATGCTAACCTACCTTGATTGCAATCCGGTGACAGGCATTGTTGAGGTATCCTTTGGGATTCCAGCCGGGAACCAGCATCGGTTGCATATTACCCTCGGAATCGGTTGCTCTTGCCCATATTTCATAATACCCATCCTTAGGAAAGGAGACATTGCCACTCCAGTGCTGCCAGGCCAATCGGTTTGCAGCCGCTTGTAACTCACACTTTTGCCAGGTAACTCCAAAATCGATGGAATAATGAACGACTGATACGTTTAGCTCTCCCGCCCATGCATGTCCCCGAATAGCTAATGATTTTTTGGTCCCCAGCATCGCTCCGGACTTTGGATAAGTGATGAGTGACTTAACAGGCATGGACTCAATGATGCACATGTTTTCATCAAGCACTTTCTCTCCGGGCGCGACTGGTTCGCAGGGCACTCTATAGGAGCTGCCTTCCATCTTGGCACCATCGTGTACCTTGTTTCTGATGCTTAACCGATGCAGCCACTTTCCTGAAGCGGAAGCCGGCCAGCCACCTGCCACCAGCCTAAGTGGAAAACCATGAACCAGGGGTATGTCCTCACCATTCATCTCATACGCGATCAGAGTCTCTTCCATCATTGCTTTGCTGATGGGCACTCCTCTGGATATGGGGTTCTTATCCGGACTGCCACTCAGGTGCATGTCTTTTCCATAGTAACCGACATAGATGGCATCCTCCTTCACTCCTACGTCCTTGAGTAGGTCGCTGAGTCTGACGCCACCCCAGCTGGCACAGGAGACCGCACCGATCGACCACTGATTGCCTTTTGCCGGCGGGTCAAATTCGTTCCGACCATTACCGCCGCATTCCAGCGTCAATTGGTACGTGTGCTTTGGAAAGCTTTTGAGATCTGCTAATGTATATGTTTTGGTTGTTAGCGCCGATTCACCATCAATCGTTAAGGTCCACTGATCTGTTTGTATATCCTGAGGAATCAATCCATTATTCCTCACGAACATTCGGGAAGCCGGGGTGACCTTGTCATCTAATATGTGGGCCTGTGCTTCCGCATTCCATGGCTTGTCGTTGAGCACGACCATGGCCGGATCTTTACTGAATTTGTTGTGAAAATCATTCTGATCGAGAATGAGCGGGATGTAATCTTTGGGTAGCCATTTACCAAAAACAATGGGAGCTCCAATGATCCCGGAGAATGCCGCAAGGGTACTCTTTTTAATGAATTGTCTTCTACTTGAACTCAAAATGCAATTGTTAAATCATAAAGCTAGTCGGAACTTGCTTATATAAATGTAACAATTGTTACCAAGGCTCAGGAATGGTGTGGCCCTTCGTCTTTGAAGATGTAACGGACAAAAAGAATGATTCCGACCAGCGTCAGAAGTAGTAGAATTTTAAGTAACATGGCTGTAAGTTACTATTGGAAACTAACCTACTCCTAATGTGGTAAATGATTCTTCAGTATTCCGTATACATAGGTTCCAAGAGTTGCAGATGCAATAGCAACCAGCATAACACTTACACCATTCCCTACCAACGTAAACAAGGGTCCCGGACAAGCGCCTGTCAGTGCCCAGCCAAAACCAAAAATAATTCCACCAACCAGGTATCTCACGACACTTTTTTCCTTTGGTTCAATGGTAATGGGATTACCTTCTATCGACTTAATTTGCTTTCGTTTGATGATTTGAATAATGATGATGCCCAAAACGACTGCTGATCCTATCACACCATACATATGAAAGGACTGGAATCGAAACATTTCATAGATGCGATACCAGGAAATCACTTCTGCTTTTGTAAGCGTGATACCAAAGAGGATTCCAAAGAATAAAAACTTAATGAATTTCATATGCTTGTGCTTACAGGTTTAACAAAAAAGGTGTGACAAAATAGGTAATAGCCAGTCCTCCAATGAAGAAGCCAATCACCGCAATCAGCGAAGGCAGTTGCAGATCGCTGAGTCCACTAATGGCATGTCCGGATGTGCATCCTCCGGCATATCGTGCGCCGAATCCAACCAAAAATCCACCTAAAATAACAGCTATTAACCCCTTAATTGTCAGCAGGTTATCCCAGCTAAATAATTCTGATGGTACCATGCTCTGTCCGGGGTTGATAACCCCCATGTTTTCGAGCTCGGCAATGGTTTGCTGGGAAATGTTTACCCCATCTGCACCCATCCATTGATTGGCGATAAAGCCTCCTGCAATCAGACCAACAGCAAAAATCAGGTTCCAGCTTTGTGCTTTCCAGTTGAAATCGAAGAACTCACAGTGCTTTCCTGCTCCCATGATGGAGCACATACTTCTGAGGTTGCTACTGAGCCCAAATCGCTTTCCACTCAATAAGAGACTCAGCATAATAAAGGCAATAAGTGGTCCTGCCACGTACCACGGCCATGGTTGGCTAATAAATTCCATATTTTTTTGATTTAAATGTGCCTTAACTAAGTGCTATTTCAGCGTCGTTGGGCATACAAAGTTTGTTGTTGGGATATCAGTTTCTTTGATGGCCTTATAGCCACCTGCTATATCCACCAGGTTATGAAAGCCTCTGGATTTCAGAATAGATGAAGCAATCACCGATCGGTATCCACCTGCGCAGTGAATGTGATAGGTTTTGTTTTCATCAATTTTGTCCATCTGCTCACTTATAAAGTCCAATGGGATGCTCTCCGCATCTTCTACATGTTCAGCTTCAAATTCTCCGGGCTTGCGGACATCCATTACATGGAGATCTCCTCCTTTATGGCGTTCTGCAAACTCACTCGCCGGAATGGATTCCATGTCCTGCACTTCTTTCCCTGCTGCCTGCCATGCTTCCATTCCACCTTTCAGATAGCCAAGGGTGTTGTCATAGCCCACACGTGAAAGTCGTGTGACTACTTCCTCTTCTCTCCCTTCAGGTGCAAGGAATACAATTGGTTGCTGTAGATCAGGAATTAAAGCACCAACCCACGGCGCAAAGCCGCCATCAATTCCGATAAAAATGGAGTTAGGGATGTGACCTTTAATAAAGTCTTTCTGATGACGAGTGTCTAGCACCAAAGCCCCTTCATGATTGGCCATCGCCTCGAATGTTTCAACATCCAATGGCACATTTCCTTTTTCGAGTACTTTGTCCAATCCTACTGCTCCTGATTTATTCATGGCTACATTCTGAGCGAAATATTGTGGCGGAGGCAATAATCCATCTGTTACCTCTTTGATAAACTCTTCTTTGGTCATATCCGCTCGCAAGGCATAATTATTCTTCTTTTGGTTGCCTAATAGATCATGTGTCTCCTTGCTCATATTTTTACCGCATGCAGAGCCGGCTCCATGTGCCGGATAGACGATCACATCATCCGGAAGTGTCATGATTTTAGCTCTCAGGCTATCATAAAGCATTCCTGCCAGGTCTTCTTGTGTCATGCTTCCTTTTTGTGCTAAATCCGGGCGGCCTACATCACCTATGAAAAGGGTGTCTCCACTAAAAATGGCATGCTCCTTCCCTGCTTCGTCAAACAACAGATAGGTCGTGCTTTCCATTGTATGACCAGGGGTGTGAAGTGCTTTGATTGTGATTTTTCCAAGCTTAAATTCTTCACCATCCTGTGCCTGATGTACATCATACTTAGGATTTGCATTGGGGCCGTATACAATTGTAGCACCGGATTTTTCAGCCAGATCTACATGGCCTGATACAAAATCGGCATGAAAGTGAGTCTCAAAAACAAATTTGATTTTCGCTCCCTCTTTCTCAGCTTTCTTCAGGTAAGGAGCTGATTCTCTTAGCGGATCAATAATGGCCGCTTCTCCTTCACTCTCAATGTAGTATGCGCCTTGTGCAAGGCATCCGGTATATATCTGTTCAATGTTCATATCTGAATGATTTACAACACAAAAGTACGAAGCTTTTATGGTCGGGTTTGTAACATTTGTTACGTTTTGATATTGGTTTGAAGTGTCACTTTCTTGTACGGGTCTTTGGCATTGGTCAAGGCATTTTCTACTGCCTCACTCAAGCTCAAAAACAAATTTTTCTTTCCGATGACTTTCGTTAACCCTGTTTGTTTCATGGTGTCACGCACTGGGCCTATGATGTCGCATAAAACCAGCCTCACTCCTTTTTGGTTCAGCTCGTCCAGGATGTCGTGCAAGCCGTCAGCAGCTGTTGCGTCCAGGTGACTGACAGGCCCGGCATCAATGATAATTTCCCTGATCTTGCTGTCAGCTGAAATGAGGTGTTGAATGTACTCCCTGATCTCCTGGATATTGATGAAACTTAGCGGTGCATCTATACGCAAAATAGCCAGCTCCTCCCAGGTTTCCAGGTCATGAAAGCGGGTGATGTTTCGAAATTCGTGGTGACCTTTGATTCTGCCCAGACGTGCAATATGCGGATAAGCCGACCGATACAGAAAGAGTAAAATCGAGAGAATAATTCCGGTGACAATACCGATGACCATACCAATGTTTAAGGTCACCAAAAATGTAAATAATAGTACCAGAAACTCTTTTTTGCTATCGTGCCAGAGCTTTTTGGCATAGCCCCAGTCAAAAAGGTTACTTACCGCTACCATGATGATGGCTGCCAGAATAGCATGTGGAAGATAGTAGAATAATGGCGTGAGGAAAATAAGCGTCAATGCAACCAAAGCAGCACTGATGATAGCAGCCAGCGGAGTATTGGCGCCTGCTTGCTGATTAACTGCGGTTCGTGAAAAACCACCTGTTACCGGGTAGGATTGAAAAAGTGATCCGATCAGATTGGCTGCTCCCAGTCCGATAAGCTCCTGGTTTGGTATTACTTTGTAGTCTCTTTTCTTAGCTTCAACTGCTTTAGCAACTGAAAAAGCTTCCATAAAAGCTACCACAGAAATGGTGAATGCGAGTGGAAGCACTTCTCCAAAGCGGCCAAGTGAAAAATCAGGTATAGTAAAGGCTGGCAGCCCATCTGGGATGGTTTGCAGGATACTTACACCAGCTTCTTCGAGGCTTAAAAAATATACGACAAAGGTGCCTAGAACAACAGCTATCAGAGCTCCCGGTACATTCTTATGAATTCTTTTGAGTGATTTTATCACGACAATTCCGCCCACACCAATCAACAAAGTGAATAGGTGTGTTTCATCTATTTTATCGAGCGCATTAATAATGACTTCATAAAAGCGATTGCTTTTTACTATATCGGTACCCAGTAGGTATTTCAATTGATTAAAGCCTATAATTAATGCAGCAGCTGAGGTAAACCCACTGATCACGGGTTTAGATAGTAAATTGGTAATGAATCCCAATCGAAAAATGCCCAGCAGAAATTGAAACGCACCCATGAAGAAGGCCAGCAAAATGGCAAAAGCAATGTAAGTGTCTGTTCCTTCGGTAGCTAGCACTGAAACACCAGCCGCCACAAGTAAGGAATCCATCGCTACGGGTCCTACAGCCAGCTGTCTGGAAGTACCGAGTATGGCATAAATCACTTGCGGGACGATAGAGGCATATAGCCCGTAAACCGGAGGAAGTCCGGCGATCAGGGCATAGGCCATGCCCTGTGGTATAAGCATAATGCCAACAGTAGCACCGGCAAAAAGATCACCGCTTAGTTGTGCTTTCTTATAAGATGGTAGCCATTGCAGAATGGGGAAATAATGCTTGATGCTCATAATTGCCTCAAAAGTAGCAGCCCCCAAGATAGTGCCTTGTAACTTTTGTTACATGCCTGACTAAAGAATTTCAATACAATTTCTTCGTTGGATTATTTTTTCCTCACGCTCCAACTTTTTTAAGAGCCTGGAAACGACAACTCGTGAAGTACTTAGTTCATTGGCTATTTCCTGATGTGTTTTGTTTATTTCAAATGATTCGGTGGCTTGTTTGGTGTCAAGGAGGTACTTATATAGCCGCTCTTCCATATTTGTAAACACCAGACTATCAATGGTTTGCATCAGTTCATCAAAGCGAGTTTGATAGGCTTGAAACACATATCTTCTAAATGAAGGATACTTAGAAACCCACCGATCCAGATTGGAGCTTGGAATCATCCAGATTTCTACATCTGTTTCAGCTACTACTTTTACTTCTGAAGGCTTTCGCTCCATACAGCAGGTGATAGACATTGCACAGGTTTCTCCCTTTTCCAGGTAATACAGTAATACTTCACTTCCGCTTTCCTCTTTACGGTACACTTTAAGCACACCATTTAATACAAATGGTATGTCACTTTTATCTAACCCTGAGGCGATCACATAATCGTTCTTTTTAACCGTTTTCAGATAACCAGTTTCATTGATTTCCTGAATGAGTTGCGGCTCAAAGTCCGTTTGATAGAAGGTTTCATCAATCATTGCCACGTAACAAAAAAAGCCGATCAAAAGATCGGCTTAGTTAAAAATTTATTGGGGGATAAGATTAGTTTCCGCCCATTGCGTCAAGCTCATCCTGAATTTTGTTGTACTTGTCTTTCATACCAAGACTATTGTAGATGTAACCAAGTGTTTCAAGCACTGTTTGATCGGAGCTGTTTAGCGAGTAAAGTTTTTCCCAGATAGGAAGAGCTTTCTCTAGCTCAACGTTGATTTTCTTAGTTAACTCATTGCTTTTCTTTTCTTCTTTATAGCTAAGAGCATTTCGTTCCTTGATTAATTCATTCGCTTCATTAAAGACTGCCACACCCAGGTTGAAGTTTGAGTTGTAGTGATCAGGATCAACTTCCAAAGCATCTCTATAACTTTTAAGCGCACCCTCTTTATCGCCAAGCTCTTCTTTTAAAACACCTAAGCTGAAAAGTAGATCAGCATTTTGAGGGTCTGCTTCAATCGCTTTTTCAAGTTCTGCTTTTGCATCTTCAGTTTTTTCCAGCTGTATCAAAAGATTGATTTCATATTTAGCAAAATCGATATCATCAGGATATGCTTCTTTACCTTTTCTTATTACATCAAGCGCTTCTTCCATTCGCTCATCTTTCACAGCATAATTGTAAAGCTGTAGAAATACAGTTTTGTCTCTCACTCCAGCATCGTAAGATTTCTTGAAATTTTCTTCAGCTCTCTTAGTGTCGCCTCCTGCTACAGCAGCATAAGCAGCATTTAGGATGGCGTTTGTATCCGTTGGGTTAATGAAATATGCGGTCTCAAAGTTGTCAGCCGCAGTTTCAAAAGACTCAGCATTATAATCTGCAATCGCCTGATTATAATAATAGGCGTAGTAACCTTGTCTTTTGGTGTCCACGTTTTCTATACCCACTCCTGTGAAAGAAGAAATCTTCTTCTGCTCCGGATCTAATTCAATGGCTTTATCAAATGCTTTTAGTGATTCTTCTAAGGCACCTTCTTCATTATTGGCCGTATCAAGTGCTGCATAAATCTGACCTCTGAAATACCATGTTTCAGGATCATCTTTGGTTTTTTCATGCTCAATTGCTGCATCAATGATTGACTTTGCCTCTGCTAGTTCGCCATCTTCCATGGCAGACATTGCCTGATTTATTTTAGGCTTTTTCTGCGAGTATCCTACTACACAAATAGCCGCTAACAATAAGGTTAATAATGTTCTCATTATACTTTTTTTAGTTATTCGTTATCCTTTTGGTTTTCATTTTGATCGGAAGCAGAGTTTTCTTCACCCCCATCTTCCTCATTATCATTCCCGATATTAGAAATTTTCTCTACCGCTGATATTTCGTCCTCATCATTCAGCTTTATGAGACGAACACCTTGAGTGGCTCTTCCCATTACTCTAAGATTATCAACTGACATCCGAATGGCAATACCTGAACGATTTATAATCATCAACTCATCACCGTCTATTACATCTTTAATAGCTACGAGCTGTCCTGTTTTATCCGTTACATTGAGGGTCTTCACCCCCTTACCACCTCGTTTGGTGATTCGATAATCTTCAAGGTCAGATCGCTTGCCGTATCCTTTCTCCGATACTACAAGCAGATTTGGTGGGTTTTTATAGTCTACACAAACCATACCAACTACAAATTCCTTGTCCGTAATGTTGATTCCCTTAACTCCTGCAGCCATTCTACCCATAGATCTTACGTCCTTCTCATGGAAGTTGATTGCCTTGCCAGTATTACTCGCAATTACAATGTGACTGTCACCGTCGGTCAACCTTACATTCAGGAGCTTATCATTTTCTCTGATAGTGATGGCGTTGATCCCATTTTTTCTTGGTCTGCTATATGCTTCGAGAGAGGTCTTTTTGATCACTCCTCTTTGCGTACACATTACCAAGAAGTTGTTATTAATATAATCCGGATCTTCCAATGTTTTCACATTGATTACTGATCGTACTTTATCTTCAGATTCAATATTGATCAGGTTCTGGATTGGACGTCCTTTTGATGCCTTGCTTCCTTCCGGAAGTTCCCAAACTTTTTTCCAGAATACTTTCCCGAACTCTGTAAATATCAATAAGTAGTTGTGTGCTGAAGCAATAAACAGGTGCTCTGTGAAGTCATCATCTTTTGATGTTGCTGCACGGCTTCCTACGCCACCTCTGCCCTGCGTTCTATATTCAATTAGCGGAGTTCGTTTAATGTATCCCTGATGTGAAATGGTAATCACCATGTCTTCATCAGGAATCATGTCTTCCGCTGTAAATTCATCTGCACTGTGTTGGATATCGGAGCGTCTTTCATCTCCATATCGTTCCTTCATTTCAAGTAACTCATCCTTGATGATCTGCATACGTCTGCCTTCATCTCCAAGAATTTCGTTCAGCTCCTTGATCAAAGCCTGAATTTCTTCGTATTCTTTCTGGATTTTATCTCTTTCAAGACCTGTCAACCTTTGCAAACGCATATCCAGAATAGCTTTTGCCTGAATCTCTGAGAGACTAAACTTCTCTATCAATCCGATTCGAGCCTCATCCGGATCCTTAGAAGATCTGATTAGGTTAATGACTTCATCCAGATTATCAAGCGCGATAAGATATCCTTCAAGGATATGCGCTCTGCGTTCAGCCTCATCCAGCTCATACTGGGTTCTTCTAACAACCACTTCATGTCTGTGGTCAACAAAATGAACAATTAAATCCTTGAGGTTAAGGGTTTTAGGTCTCCCTTTTACAAGTGCTACATTATTCACACTAAATGACGACTGAAGTGCTGTTTGCTTGTAGAGATTATTGAGAACAATGTTTGGAATGGCATCCTTTTTTAGATCATAAACCACTCTCATTCCTTGCTTATCAGACTCATCTCTGATGTCTACTATCCCTTCAATCTTCTTTTCATTGATGAGTGCAGCGGTCTTCTCGATCATTGTCGCCTTATTCACCTGATAAGGAATTTCCGTTACAATAATTTGCTCACGACCAGTACTGGTAGTGTCAAACTCGGCTTTTGCACGAAGCACCACTCTACCTCTTCCCGTCTCAAACGCTGCTCTTACGCCCTGATATCCATAAATGGTAGCGCCAGTTGGAAAATCAGGAGCTGTAACGTGCTCCATGAGTCCTTCAATTGTGATTTCATTGTCTTCAATGTAGGCGATGGTTCCATTTACTACCTCTGTGAGATTATGTGGCGCCATGTTGGTTGCCATACCTACGGCAATACCGCTGGCTCCATTGACTAATAAATTCGGGATCTTTGAAGGAAGTACACTTGGTTCTTCTGTACTGTCGTCATAGTTAGGAACATAGGTCACTGTATTCTTTCGAATATCAGCCAATAGTTCCTCAGAAATTCTTCTAAGACGAGCCTCAGTGTAACGCATGGCTGCTGGTGAGTCACCGTCAACAGAACCGAAATTACCTTGTCCATCTACTAATGGATATCGCATAGACCAATCCTGGGCCATACGCACCATGGTGTCGTATACTGCTGTATCACCGTGTGGGTGGTACTTACCAAGCACATCCCCGACGATTCTAGCACACTTTTTATAAGATTTATTGTAATTAACTCCCAGCTCATCCATTCCGTAGAGGATACGTCTGTGAACCGGTTTTAATCCATCTCTTACATCAGGAAGAGCTCTTGAAATGATTACACTCATCGAATAATCGATGTATGCACCACGCATCTCCTCTTCAATATTTATTGGGATAATATTCTCTTCTGATGAGGATAGATTATCGATATCTCCGTCTGCCATTTATGCTTATTTGGGTTAGCCAAAAATCAACCCGCAATTTAGGAAAAATATAGGTGAAATCATCAGGTTTTCGAAAACAGAATTTTCCTCTTTAACGTATATGAACGCTAATTTTTGGTTGGATTAAGCTTGCGCTTGTTCTTACGTTTATATCTCCACAATTTTCGATGGTTTTCTCCAACTTTTGGATTCTGTCTTTTATGAATTGGCTGCCCCCTCACCTCCATCTTCTGACCTGTGACAGGATGCCTGTAGACATGCTTTAATTGCACATGATCGCTCTTCATTGGTGACCTGGGAATGTCAGGGATATTAATGCTAATACCAGCCTGTATGGAGAAGGTTGGGTACTTGTGTGAAACCGCTGCTCCGTCGGGTAGATTTACTGTATAAGATTTGAAATCTACACTTGGTCTTATAATAACCCTAAAGTACTCCGACCAATTATTTTCTATGCTTACTCCAATGTTGGTATATAGTCCACGAGATATTGCTCCACTGTTGAATTGACTACCAGCTGTTACCTTTCCAACTTGCAGTTCCGCTACAAAATCATAGCTCCAAAACTGATAGAATCTATATCCAACCAATCCAAACAAACGGGAATATCGAGTTCTTACTGTGTTAGGTACATAATTTCTAACCTGATCACCAAAAGCAGTTGGTTCCAGGCTTCTTAAGAAATGGAATTCATAAGAGTAGCCCCCACCAATCCTGAAACCATCAAAATTATAATGGATACTTAATGTAATGGGTATACCCCGGGAGGCTCCTTTGAATCCAAAGTCTGTGGTGTCTGTGTTGATAAGAAATGTTTGATCTCCTAAAGCAGGATTGTAGACCGGGTTTTCCAGATAATCAAATGGCACATCAAATGGATTTTCTAACGAAGTTTCAAATCCTGGTTGTGGATCATTTAACCAATCGGTGTAGCCGGAAAATGAACTCCCTAGGTTTTCTATTCCATTAGAAAAAATGAACTGGTTTTCAGCTTCCTGATAGAAATAAACACCTTCTAATTTGTGAGAATAGTTCGTGATTGCTAATCCGGTTGTAGCTGTAATGCTAAACTTATTAAGAAATACCATTGCAGGATTCCGATAGATGTCGTATTTCTCATAGATATCCTGAGCAATGGAGACACAGCTTATTAGGCTGAGTACAAGATGGAGTCCGTATCGTTTAAATGCAGCGAGCAAATCCTTTCAAAATTACATGGTATCTATGATATGGTTGCTATAGAAGCT
Source organism: Ekhidna lutea (assembly GCF_900188325.1). Lineage (GTDB taxonomy): Bacteria > Bacteroidota > Bacteroidia > Cytophagales > Cyclobacteriaceae > Ekhidna > Ekhidna lutea. The sequence continues at coordinate 274,910 of NZ_FZPD01000002.1, forward strand.
TTTATGAGATTCTTAGGCTTATTCAGCTATCCTTTCCAATAATTTTAGTCTAATCGTGTAATTTCAAATAATAATGTTTGATATGGAGCAATCCTTAAAACATAATCAGGAATGATATTATCTTCCACCAAATCAGCATCTATGAAATCCGGAATGATTAGTGCGCTTTCCTGGTAACCTTGAGAAGATGGAATCATGATTAATGCCTCTTCTCCAGTCTGCATTAAAGAAACGCCAAATTCAAAGCCTGAGAGGATATCACGAGGCTCTCCTGATTGAAAAAACCATTGAAAATCAGTATCGCTACCAAAAGCTGTATCGTCAATAAACCTTCCTGTATAATCAACGATAATGGTATCACCTGGCGATGGCAATGGCCCCACTCCAACACTTCGTCTTTTGTATGCAATTCCGGAAGGAAAATGTTCAGTTGAATCTGATGGGTTGATTGCAAGGCTGTCTAAAAAATTATCGTCAATGTACTGCTGGATATCCATCTGTTCCTGTGCAAACAATGTGGGTTCGTCATGAACTGCTGTCAGGTGAATCTGTAAATGAGCTATTAGATTGGGATTAATGGCTCCTGAAGATAAGTCCGTATAAGCCTGATCTGGCGGTAATATGAAATTATATATCTCCCCTTCTCGCATGAGTGATATTCCACCATCAATACCAATTGGATATATGGCTGAAGCGCCTATTTTAAATAAAAGTGAGTCACCATCGACTCTTTGATGGCTGGCAATAATATTCCCCTCCAAATCAGAAAGTATATAATAAATAGCAGCTACTCTACCTGTAGCAGCTTGTGTTCCTGTGGGATTTAGGGAGTCTGCATAGTAATAGATGCCTGAGTTTTCTTCCCTTGTTGCAATAACACCTGTTGAATCTAACCACAGCTGAATTTGCTCATCTGCAGTAGCTGTTGCTATATCATCATTTCGACACGCAATGAGTAAACTACCAAATACGATAATAGCTATGCACCTTTTCACTAATACCAACAACGTCTTAGCACTAAATAGATTATTTAAAAGTCTTACAAAACATTTTAAATACGGACATATGATTCAGCTCTAGTTTTTCTCCAATTAATAGCATACGCTCATATTCTGATTTGCCGATCTTATGATTTTTGTTGATGATGTCTTCATCATTTTCCAGAAAAAAGCTGGCAATGAACCGTATAAGAAGATATGGTGAGTGCAATACTGCCTCACGGTAGTCATGGTAATTCAGCTCCTGACTCTCATCGAAAGGTTTAAGGTTCATTGTATCTAGCCCACATGTCACTTTTATGGTCATTTTGAGCACATCAAAGATTTTGTCCTGCCAGTTGTAATAATTTTTAATTAAAAACTTCATTGCATACACCACTGGGTCTTTCTTCATAAAATAGCCCCCTTTAGAAAGTTTTCTGGCTTTCTTATTTAAAGCCATCTCCTCAAAGAGGCTTATTTTTCCATCAGCCATTGCTATTCCTATGGTTGGCGTCATGATGATAAGCGAAAAGAAATCTTCATCACTTATCTCCAGATATGGTGCTTCTGTTTTTAGAAATTCCTTTTTCAAAGCAACGGTCGCTGCTTTTACTTCAGGATATTCAATCATTGATTCTATTTCGTACTCGGTGAACATGCCAGGGTTGGTTAAAATATGTGACCTCAAAATAAAGCCTTTTAACTAAATAGGGAAAAGTGCGGGCCTATTAATTGTAAGAATTATTTTCGCCAAAAACTCACACACATGACAGATAAAGATATTCAACTTGCTATTCAAGTCGTTCCATTGGAAAGAGACGGTGACACCTATCAAAAAATTGATGCGGCAATTGACGTAATTCAACGCTCTGGAGTACAGTATATGATAACCCCAATGGAGACCGTGATGCAAGGCCCTTACGAAAAGCTTCAGGAAGTCGCCAGAGATGCTCAAGAGGCATTGGTAGCTGCAGGATGCAAGGAGTTTTTAGTAAACATCAAAATGCATGTGCGTCTTGATGAACATGTAACCATGGAGGAGAAACGATTAGATAGATAATTAAAAAGAAATCTCGCTTTCCAGTGACTGATACGTTTGAAACTGAGTCTCTCCTTTTTCGCCTGCAAAGACGAAACTTTGCTCAGATTTGCCTCTAGGTCCTTCAGTAATCAGCTTAACATTATTTTCTCCCTCTTTGAGTGGGACTCTGGTATAATGGATGCTATGAGGAATGGTTTGCCAGTTTCGAGTGTCCGCTTGCTCGGAAGCGAAGTTCATAATCCCAACTAAAAAGCCGATTGTTTCATCTTCTTTCCTCACTTCTTTTTCAATAGTTTTCTTTAGGGCAACCCGTAACAATCCCTTTCCTAATTCTTCTAACATTCGTTCTCTAAGGGTCTTGAACGCTATGGCATTGAGGTCTTCTGCTTTCTCTACGGGATAGAAATAATTATCAAGCTCAAGGCTTGCAGATTGGAAAAATGGCTCACGCTCTACGTACTTAGGAAATGCAACTCGAGTTCCTGTAATGTCTGTAATACTTGCATTACCATCTTCGCCTGTATCATAAAAGAATGGGAAGTTTAAGCCATACTCATCATTCTGGAAGATGATCTGTCCTCCAGACCCTTTGATTGCAACAAAATTGATAGACCATTCGTCTTTGACTGGCGCCAAACCATTATGCCAAAAGAAAACTAGTTCGCCTCCTTCAGAGGCTGGTTGTGAAGTATATGACATGCCAAACTCCTGACTGTACTGATCAACTTCACTTTGAAAACCAGCCAGCGTTCCTGTTCGTAGCAGGTCCTTCTTCAACTGTTCCGGAGCGGATAATCCAAACATCTCCGCATATTCATTTTGATAAATATTCAATGAATTGCGATAAGCAATAAAAGCGTTGTTATAATCTCCTGATGCATCATAAATGATTCCCATTAAGTTGTTAATGAAGGCATCCTTTTGATATTTATTTTCCGACCTGTATTTATCACCAAGCTCTAGAAGCCGTTGGTTTAAACGTCTGCATTCAACCAAAGCAGATTCATAGTCCTTCATTTTCAGGAAGTTGAGTGCTTTGTAATAAAGCAATATCAAATGCTCGTGATCTTCCCCGGGATAAACAATCAGGTTAGGATTCAAAAAATAGGAAGCTGCAAAATTCAAATAGTTTTTCTGGTAGTCTTCTCCGAAAATGTATGCCTGCTCCAGCCATTCATTGCTAGCCTCGTAATTCCCAAGCAGGTGCTCTACAACACCTTGGTTGGCATAATAAAGGAATCGGGTTTTGCTTTTGGCTGCTCGCTTATTTTGATCGAGTATACTGGCAGCTTCTTCTATATTTCCTTCCTCAAAGTTTTTATTGAACTCATAGTTAATCTGATAGAACGAAGCGCAACCGCTTGTAATCAGTAGAATAATAACAAAATTCAAAAAGGCTTTTCGAAAAGACATGAAGATGGTGATATTACTAAGTTCTGATTCTGAGGTTTAGAGCTACAAGTCAGGATTACTTTTTTGCATCGTGACCAGAAACTCTAAACCTTAAACAGCCAACCTGTATTAGTTCTTAATATACTTTTTGATCTCCTTATCTCCCAGCCAAACTTTTTCGTTGGTTTCAATGTCAACGAGCTCAAGGTTTACTTTGTAATTCACCACTTTTTCTTTCTTATAACTATCCGTTACTGCAGTGATTACACCAAACATCATAAAGTCAGCACCGAGTTCTTTTCCCCACTTGGCTTGCGTTTCAGGAGATGCAAACTCTCCCTGCTCTGCTCTTTCTTCTCTTAGTTTTTCTCTGAATACAGAATTAGAAACAACACGCACAAACCCTGAGTTGATAAACTCACGCTCTATGTCTTTGATAAATGTTTCTGATTCAATGTGCTCAGTACTTTTGTTTTGTACATAGCCTACGATAACAACCGGCTTTCGATCGTTTTCAATTTTAAAATTATTGTGCCAAGGTCTGCCTGTAACATCCTGGATCATTTCCTCTGCTACCAGCTTAGAGTCGGTATCATTCCAACGACCACTTAGGTCTACCTGTTGATCCGGATTAATTCGGGTCACCTGCCTGTTACACGATGACAAGACAACAACGGCAAGCAGTATCATGGAGAATTGAGTGATTCTATTCATTTCTTTTTTAATTATGGTGAAACAAAGATAGGTGATTGATCACCTAAAAGTCTGCAGAAATTCTGAGGTTCAAAAACCTTGCCGATAATGAATTTGGAATGGCAAGTTGTGATCCTGTCACATCTTGAATCCATGAATATGAAAGGGTGTTATCCGCCCCAAGAACATTCAATACTTCAGCTCTTAACCAAAAGGTTTTCAGGTATTTATGATTCTTCAATTCAAATGATTTGGAAAGGCCCATATCAATTCTATAATACTCATCTCCTGAAAAAATATTTCGTGCATTTATTTCATTAGGCGGGCCAAGCGGGTATCCGGAACCAAAAACAGAATTTACATAAACCCTGAGTGTTGGGTCGCTGGGTAAATGATCTTCGAAATAAAAAGCGAGGTTAATGTTCTGATCAGAAGGTCTTCGGATGAAGCCTTTGTCATCTTCAGCAATGTCTTCTTTTGTTTTTAAGATACCCAGGCTAAACCAGGATTGAGTGCCTCTAATGAATTCTCCATTGATTCTGAAGTCGAATCCATATGCGAAAGCATCTGCATCATTATTTGCGAAATATCGCAAGCGCACATTGTCAATATCGTAAGGAATTACATTGGTCAAAGATTTGTAATAGCCTTCGGCTGTGAATAGAAATGGACGGTTCCACCAGGTTATGATACGCTCCATTGCGCCAATAAAATGAAGGGATTGCTGTGCCTTTACATTTTCTCTAATTTCTCCACTTTGATCTCTTAATTCGCGATAGAATGGCGTTTGACTGTATTTGCCGATTGAAACCCGAAAGGAGGTTTCCTTTTCCCAATTCGTTTTAAATCGGTAAATAATACGAGGACTTATTAAAAGTTCTTCATTGTAGCTTAGACGGTTAACTCTAACTCCTGCATTTACTGCATGCATTGAGTCTTTTGAAAAGATTGTTGCTTGCGTGTATGCAGTTAATGTTGTTGTGTTTAGAGCCAATTCATTAAATGTACTCTCATTGATTGTTACAAATCCTGCCGAATCCAGAAATGCGTACTCATTTAATTCATCATCAATGATGTTTTTGTTGTAACCTATACCAGCTTCAAGTAGTGTCCAATCTGAAAGCAGGTATTCATTGCGCCACTCCATATTATAAATTTGAGCTTTCAACCGGTTTCTGCCATAGTTGAAGTTTGTGCCGATACCTCTTACAACCACGCATTCGTTGAAACTATTGGATCCGGGGTTGTTATCGATATCACATATGCGATATGCTCCTTCTACATTATAATTTTCTCGTTCTGAAGTGTATACGCCGGAGGCTATAAGCCTGCTTAAAAATCGATCTGACCATCTATGCGATAGGTTGAAGCCGCTTTGATAGGTGTCATAATCCAATTCCTCTCTCCCATCAAAAGCTGTTTGCACTCTTAGATTACTTGAAACAGAACCAAACTCAGTGGTTTGTGAAGCCGGCAAGGTGAGGTACCTGTTGCGACCATAAGCAAGCAACCAGTTGAGTTTTGTTCGATTAATTTGCTCACTATGATCGCCTGTCAAGTCAAACGTGAAAAAGGCTTGTGCATCTGTGTAAGAAGGTAGGTATTGGCCATCTGTTTCCAGGGTGTTAAGCAAATAGCGACTATCTCTGTGTCTCGCTCCGAAGAGGTACTGAACATCCTCGCTGATCCGATTTCCAATATAAGCTGAACCACCAAGGAGCCCTCCGTTTAGCTGACCCTCAAGTGACTCGGGTTCTTTGTAATCTATATTCAATGATGAGGAGAGTTTGTCTCCATATTTTGCTTCCCAGCCACCTGCATAAAAGCTTATATCCCCTACCAGGTCGGGATTGACAAAGCTAAGGCCTTCCTGCCTTCCGGCATTTGCCAGAAATGGTCGATAAACCGGTATATCATTAACGTATACAAGGTTTTCATCAAAATTTCCACCTCTTACATTGTATGCAGAAGATAGTTCATTATTTCCTGCTACGCCGGGAAGGGTGAGCAAGACCTTGTTGAAGTCGCCGAAAGCTGAAGGCAGGTTCTGAGCTGCCTTTGCATCGATTTTGGCAGCTGGATCAATGGCATCTCTTTCCCTTACACCCTCTACCTGTACATCATCCAATTGAGTGCTTCCGGAGGACATTAACACCTGAAGAACTTGTGTTTCACCTTCTTCCAGTAAAATGTCAATTTCCCTGGAATGGTATTGAACATGGGAAAAAACGAGTGTATGTTTTCCCGGTGAAAGGTTGATTTCAAAAACGCCATTGATATTAGAAATGGTACCAATAGAGCGGTCAGATTTAAGAATAATGTTTACAGAGGGGACTATTTCATTGCTTTCATCTACAATAACACCACGCACCCTTGTGACTTGCGCAGCAGCAATAATGCAGCTGATTGAAAAAATTAATGCCGTCGCTATCCGCAAGGTATCAGGCCTTTTTAAGGTTAGATATAGTTTGCCGTGGATCATCAGATTTAAAAACGAAACTTCCGGCCACTAACATATCTGCACCTGCATTAAATAGTTCACCTGCATTCTTGTCATTCACTCCTCCATCAATTTCGATAATGATCTCAGGGTTAGCCTGATCCACCATCTTTTTCAATTTTCTGACTTTATCGAATGTGGTTTCAATAAACTTTTGCCCCCCAAATCCCGGATTTACAGACATCAACAATACCAGATCCACATAAGGAAGAATCTCTTCCAATGCGCTTACTGGTCTATGTGGGTTGATTACAACACCTGCTTTTGCACCAAGTCTTCTGATCTCGGTAACTGTTCGGTGTAAATGCCTGCAAGCCTCTTCATGAACAGTGATGATCTCTGCTCCCGCCTTTATGCAATCCTCCAGATAAGGATCTGCATGTTCGATCATTAAATGGAAGTCCATGGGTTTCTTGGCATGCTGATGGATGGCCTGACACACAGGAAAGCCAAATGAAATATTTGGAACAAACACTCCATCCATAATATCGATGTGGATATAATCTGCTTCGCTGCTGTTGAGCATTTCAACTTCCTGCTGGATGTTGGCAAAGTCAGCAGCAAGAAATGATGGGGCGATTAGTTTTCGGGACATTAGAAATTGATGAGTTTGACGATCTTTTGATTATTTCCTATTTGCAAGAATAAGAAATAAACTCCTTGCTGACTACCGTCAATGTTTAATTCCATGTTTTCTTTAATGTCTTTCTTCTTGAAAGCCTTATTATACACCATAGATCCTTTGGGATCAATGACTTTAATGTTCATTCCTTTTTTAAACTTCCCTTCAGTAATGAGGTAGAGTGTATCTCCATTGAATGGGTTCGGATAGACAGTGACTTTATCTTCAAGAATATCTTCAACATTCAGAGCTGTCTCACCATTAACAGCGTACCAGTAATTAGGTACACCCCATCCTCTTAGGGTGTCAGGACTGTGATTTCTATGGCCAGAATTTTTAATTGCCTGTATGACCTCTTCGCTGGTCCAATCAGGATTGGCTTGCCAAATGCCAGCAGCAAAACCGGCAATTAGTGGCGATGCGAAACTAGTCCCGCTTCCTCTTACAATATTTCCTGACCCTCTGACCACAGCTGTATTACTACCGAAAGCTGCTACATCCGGTTTTATTCTTCCATCTGCGGTAGGCCCAACAGAACTGAACCCTGAATAGGAAAAATCCGGATCTACGCTACCTACGGTAAGGATACCAATGGCATCAGCTGGTGGAGTGATCCTTTTCCAGCTTTTATTTCCTTCATTCCCTGCACTAACAACAACGATTATCCCTTTTTCAGCAGCCTTGGTTGCAGCATACGCTACGACATTGGACTTTCCGTCCATGTCTTCGAATGTATAATTATGTTCATCGATATCAAATACCCTGTATCCTAAAGATCCGTTGATGACATCAGCGCCTAAACTGTCTGCATACTCAGCTCCGAGCAGCCAATTGTATTCTTCCACCCTGTTTTCGTCTTCATTATCCTCGGTGATGCAGAGTATAAATTCTGCCTCGTAAGCAGTACCATAAAGGTTTCCGGTAGCTGACACGAAATTTGAACTAATAATGGAAAAAACAGATGTACCATGATCTCCATATTGAAATACATTTCCTGAATTAGAAACAAAATCTTTGGTGGCAATAATGCGGTCGTTTTCCCATAAATGTTGAAAAGGTGTGTACTGATTTACTCCTCTATATCCATTGTCTAAAACTGCAATGCGCATACCCTGCCCTTTGATGTTATCACTATGCATATCGTCAGCACCTAACATTGCCAGTTGAATATCAGAATCTCCTCCGACAGAAGCTGGCTCTAAAAATTCAATTGGATCATCCGGGATATTGGTTTCAAAGGTGAGACGCGTGCCATTGGCAATCAGCGCAATACTATCAACAAATTCTAAAGCTGAGACTGAACTTATTTGATTTTCTTGAGCATTGATTAACGATCCGTTAATCCATCTGGAAGTAAAAAATACTTCAACACCTGTTGCTCGTAATCCGTCCACATATTCAGGATGAACAGGTAAATCTGTGTTGTCAATATCGATTCCTTGTTTTTCTCTGCGGTCGATTGCACGTTGAGTTAAAAACGCTTCAGGGCTGTCAATGGTATAAGAGTAGTTTTCACCAGTTTTGTCAGTGAAGTAAACAAAATATCGGTTTTTTGCCTGGTTGTACGCTGATGTACTAAGGCTTGCAAGAAAGATTATCAGAAGCAGCTTATTCTTCATTATTAATTTCAATTAATGTTTGTTTTAATGCTCTCCCTGCAATTATTTGCCCAATCTCTCCACAATCGCTAGAGGTACATTTTTTATATGTTAGATAGTCTTTTTCAACTAATCCCACATCACGAACGTATACTTCACTCTTTAAATCAATTCCAGTCACGTTCTCTTCAATATTTTCAATAATAACACGGATGTGATTGTCTATTGATACTGAATCTATCGCAGGGTTTTCTAACGTCTGGTAGTAATAAGTTACCTCACCTCTTGAATTTAAACTGTTTCCATCCCATTCCCTCCCCAGAGTTACAGGAAAGGTCAATTTGATAAAAGGAATGTTGTTTTCTGTGATGGAAAGATAGTTTGCTGTACGTGTGGCGGTCCATAGCGAATCACTTTCCCATTCTTCTGACTCGCTTGCTCGTATATCTCTTCTAATCAAGTAAGTAATTTGATCCAGAGCTGGAATAGAGTCAAAAATAGTCTCTCTTAGCTGGTAATAAGATGTGTCAAAACCGGAAATCTGATAGCGAATTTCTTTGACATCATAGATTTTATACTCTCCTGCATTTATTGGATAAAAATCATATCCGAGGACTTCAGGGCCTATTTCTTTGGTTTCATTGCAGGAGGACAGAATAGATAATATAATCAACAAGGAAATAAACATCCCCCTGCCCCCCTTCAAAGGGGGAATCCTCTCCGTTGATGAAATCGAAATTTTCAATTTTCTCTGTTCTGATGAAAGCTTGAAGTTATCCAACCGCCACCAATTACATCATCTCCTTCATAAAAAACTGCAGCCTGGCCGGGTGCAATTGCACTTACTCCATTGCCAAAATACACTTTCATTGTATCTCCGACCTGCTCAATAACGGCAGGATTGCCTTTATCATTGTATCGTACTTTAGTGACAGTGTCTTTTCGTTCTCCTTCGATGCTGGCATATTTCTGCATGTTAAGTTGCTTCACATACATACCATCTCTGCTCAATTCATCAAAAGTTCCAAGAATGACTCGATTCGTATCTTTCTGTATTTCAGTAACATATACAGGATAGCCTAAAGCAATTCCCAGTCCTTTTCGTTGACCTACAGTATAGAATGGATATCCTTCATGTTCACCTACAATCTCTCCGGATTCCAGCACAAATTCACCGCCGGCAACTTCCTTTTCCAGCTCTGGCACACGCCTTTTTAAGAATCCTCGATAATCATTGTCTGGCACAAAGCAGATCTCATATGATTCCGATTTAGAGACAAGCTCATAAAACTCGCGTTCTCGAGCCATATCGTAGATCTCTGATTTTTTCAGGTGCCCAAGTGGATACTTTGTTCGTGCAAGACTTTCTTGAGAGATACCCCAAAGTGCATACGATTGGTCCTTGTAACCGTCAACTCCTCTGGAAACAATATGCCTGCTATTTTCTTCACGGATATTTGCATAATGACCCGTTGCGATAAACTCACAGTCAAGCTTGTCTGCTCTTCTAAGCAAAGCATCCCATTTTATGTGTGTATTACACATCACACATGGATTTGGGGTCCTACCTGCAACGTATTCATCTGTGAAGTAATCGATCACAGCATCGCCAAACTCTTCTCTGATGTCAACAATAAAATGCGGGAATCCCAGACTTACTGCAATGTTTCGAGCGTCATTTATGGAGTCCAGGCTGCAACAGCCTGTTTCTTTACTACTTCCACCAGAGGTCTGATAGTCCCATGTCTTCATGGTCATTCCTATCACCTCGTATCCTTCTTCGTGTAGCATCACTGCGGCTAGTGAGCTATCAATGCCGCCGCTCATGGCGACTAAAATTCGTCCTTTTTTACTCATTGTTTCGTACTTCTGCCGGGTTCACAGCCACGGTTTATACAAATATTTGGTGCAAAGTTAACTGGTATTTTAGTTAATTAGTAATTAGTGGATTATTCATTGTGGATGCCGCTTATCCTTTTAAGGAGCCAGTCAGTATATACCTGTTCACCGATATCATTCATGTGGCTTACATCAAAATAATGAGAAAATGGGTGGCTATTAGGGTACGCAACGTATGTAAAGTCTGTTTGTCTTTTCACGCGTGTAAAAATTTCCTTATACTGGTTAGTTTGTCTAATAGAATCCTTCAAGGTTTCAAAATATGCAGGGAGTGGTATTTCAAAAACAATAAGTTTAGCATCGAATGCAGTTCTAAATGGTTTTAGCGATGAGGATGATCGAATGTTACTTCTCTTGACTAGAAAATTAGAGGTTCTCATTAAGGAATCAGGGTGAATACTACGAGTATTTTTATTTTGTATACCCTGCTCCATTATGCTTCCTGACCCATCAAGTATTTCCTTAATGTTCTGAAAACTTATGGTCTTTCTGAGAGAGAATGAATTTATATTTTTAATTAGGTCTATGAACAGATACGATTCCTGAATCAATAGGTAATCAGGATTATAATCAGCTAGTCTATCAATTAAAAGTTGGTTAGTGGTAAAATCCTCCAAAGCTGCTCCCGGAATGGGAACTTTTACAAATTCATAACTTATTGAATCTAGCTTCTTCATTTTTTGATTAAGAACAGGGCCATCACTGATTGCGTCCTTTCCATGTGAAGAACAAAGAAATACCACCTTTACTTCAGCATCACTTTTAGCATATGAATCGAATATATATTTAATCCGACCGTTAATAATATGCTCACGTATCACTTCTCTGAATTGCAAATTAGAAAAAAACAAGGCAGAAAAAACCATGATCACCACTCCCCAGACTCTTGGATGAGGATATTTCATTCTTTACCCATTTTATCTAACAAAATTGACTCAGCTGCAGAAAGACTGGTTATACTCATAATTTCTTTGGTCGATAGCTTCACGTTAAAAGTCTCTTCAATTCGTGTAGCAAGATGTAGATGAGCCAAAGAGTTCCACCCCTCTAATCGCCCTGATTCCATGTAATATTGATCTGGTTTAACATTACTATTGAATGACTCTTCCGCGAGCTTTAGCAAAGATGCCTTCAACTCACTTCCAATCGTTTTGCTGCCAGGGTTGTCGTCCGCTACCTGAATTGATTTTCGAACCTCTTCTTCAATAATTTTTCCAGAAGCCCCTCTCTTCAATGAACTGACAAAGTGAATCTGATTTGGGATATGCTCTTCGGCAACATGTTTGGATAAATATTGGATAACACCATTGCTATCGAGGCTTGATCCGTCATTCGAAACTAACGCAACAACTATTCTTTCTCCCCAGGTGTCATCTTTTTCACCAAAAACAAAAGAGTCCTGGATTTCTGGGTGCTGATTCAACACTTCGATTAGCTCTTCAGGATATGTATTAATACCACCCCTAATAATGACGCTCCCCCTCCTACCTTTAATATGGTAAAACCCTTCGCTATCCATAAAGCCCAAATCTCCGGTATAAAACCATCCCTCCGGATCTGGATTACTTCCCCGAATCAAATAAGAACTTATAATGTGTTGTCCTCGAATTACCAATTCTCCTACATCATTAGGTTCGACCGATTGCCCTTGCTCATCAACAATTTTAACTTCGGTATCAACAGGCTTACCAACTGTACCTATTTTAAAGCTGTCATCATTAGGACCACAAAAAAAACTTCCAGCCACCGTTTCAGAAAGGCCATAAACATTGACTACACGAACGTTAAACCGACTCATAAAGCTCGACCATAGATCTTCGTCCAGGTAAGCAGCAGTTGAAACAACAAATTTAAATTCATCGGTATCAAAGCTATCTTCCAGTCCACTTCCAAAATCATTTATAAGCTTAAGAATAGTAGGAACGGCCACAAAATGTGATACTCTATGCTTATAAATTGAAAGCATCAATTCTTCAATTTTCTGAATCTCAAACTCAAGTGGTTTAGACAAGGTGATACCGCTATACATGGCTAAAAATGGACCCTGAAAAAGTCCATCCCCATGAAAAATGGGCAGCACATTGGATATCACAGACGAATCATTCAATTGGTAGTGAACAGACAATGTTCTTAAGTGACTTAGTATATTCCCATGAGTTAACGGTACCCCTTTCGGGTCCGCTGTAGTTCCTGACGTAAATAAAATGATTGCAATAGAGTCAGGATCAATTTTCGGAAAAGAGTCAAGCAGTTCAAGCTTATTGATCCAGGAATAAAATGTCTGTTTCTGATTTACCTGCTTCTTTTTTAGAAGCTTACCAACAACCCCCTTTTCGGAATTCTTTGCAGAGTGTATATCGATGTTAATTATCGCTGGCTGCAACTCCCATTCTGCAACCTTATCACCGTCCACAATCCAACCATCTATTTTCGCGACGGACAATATATTATCTAATCTCCGCTTCTTTGTCTTAGGGTCAAAAAGCAACACAGATACCCCGACAGACATCAATCCAGCGATAGTTGATATTAACTCAAATTCATTTGAAAGAGAAACCAAAACAGTTTTCCCTTTAAGTTCATTGACTTGTCCAAAATGGCCAATCGCCTTTACCTGATCTAAAAGTTGTTTGTAAGTAAATTTCGTTTTTTCAGAAATCAGAAAAACACGATCCTTACAATTAGGCTGATCTAGTTTATGAAATAAGTCGGATATGAATTCTATCCGATTCATTGTTACGCTCATACGGTTAGTTTAGGATTTTTTAATTCAACATTTCCTCTGCCATTTCTTGTCAGCGCATTGACAAACTCAATTATCGGCACTTTGGAATTGCCTATTTTCTTTCTCACGAAGGATTTTATATCTGTTTCAACTTCTGCTCTGGCTTTTGTATCCTTTTTCAAAAGAATTGATGCCAAAATGGACTCAGCTTCTTCATGATCTAATTTCGACACTTCAACATCAAGTATGTCAGGATGTGACAACAGCGTATCTTCGACTTCTGACAGGTATACTACATTCCCAGAATCATCTTTTATGATATTCCGCTCCCTGCCCTTTAAGAAAAAGTTTCCCATACTATCTTGGACAGCAAGATCACCAGTGTATAGCCAGCCATTTTTTATAGTAAGATCACTTTTGTTGTCTTTACGGAGGTACCCAGACATCAACCTGTCATTGAAGATTCGTAAACGACCAACATTCCCTGATTCAATTACATTATCCTCCGAATCAACAATTTGTGATATAGAATCAACCGGAATTCCTATCGAAACTTCTCCAACATTACTGGTACTTTCGGGTGTTTCCCCTATGCATAGTCCGCTGGTTTCAGTTAATCCATAGTAATTAAGGATTCGAATATTGAATAAATTCTCGAATTGAGTCACTAACGTTGGAGATAAATTAACGCCGGTGCATAAGACCTGTCTAAGTGATTTTAATGAGTTTTGAATTCGCTCTCCAAGACTATTGAATTGCTTAATTAACGCGGGAGTACACGTAAGAAGCGTCGCTTTCGATTCTTCAATACCCTGAATTATAGAAAGGATGTTGTTTGGTCCTGAAAAGGAAGGAATGACAATGGTAGTTCCGGAAAAGCTTGTTGCAATTGCGATGTTTCTTAATCCACTCATTGAGTCCAATTCTGTAACCATCACTAGTCTATCGCTTGGATTCCATCCATATGTTTCTGCAAAGACTTTTCCACTTTTAAACAGGGTTTCCTGACTTAGCTGAATGCCTTTTGGCTTCCCGGTACTACCTGAAGAGTATAAAGTAACTGCAATATCATCAGGCTCAGGAATTGAAGTTTGGTCAATAGGATCTTCAGGACCAGACTCCAACCAATTACTAAAATATTTTTCGTCTGGGATCTGGTCATTTTCATTATCCAAAACAACCGCAATTACATCATCAATTTTTTCCCTGGATTGAAGAAATGTAATTGAATCAAGAAAGAGATACTTAGCATCTCTTTCATTGAATAGTTCTATTCTTGTTTCAAGCGGAATTTCCGTGCTCACAACACTTACCTCAATACCAAGTTCTAAAGCTGACCAAAGAATGAGCAAGGCTTCAAAATGAGGCTTGGAGCAAATAAAAACACAATCCCCCCGACCTACATTATTGTCTATAAAACGTGATTTAATTGAAGACGTTAGATACGTTACATCTTCAATAGCCAGTTCAGAGCCTTCCGCCAGATCTACAATTACAGGTTTTTCTGATTGCTTGTAAAGCCCTTGCCTTTGATGATAAAAAGTCTGCTGTTTCTTAGAAGGAAGAAATGGTATAGCGGAATGAAACAACTGAAGATTGACAGCTTCTTCCGTTAATGGAAGCACATGTATTATCTCACTATCTAATAATCGATCAAGTATTTGTACTAGTAAGTCTGAAGATATTCTCAACTTATCTTCTATCTCAGCGATTGTATAATTGTGTTGAGCTAGATATAGCACTTGCACTTCCTGCGATGATAATGGGTATTCTATTAGATGCTCAACACGCTTACGATAGATAGGATGTCTTTCCAGCATTTTTCCAACAGCACCATTCAAATAATTTTCATCCACATTTACTTTTCCTCTATTCAAGTCAATGGTTAAATAAGGATTTACAATGATTCGATCATTGTCCTCTAATTCAGGTTTATAAGGTGCGATATTCCAGCTAATATCTTCCGGCAATAGGGCAATTAGACCATTGTAATCTGATGTGTTTGGCTTGCTTTCAATCTCTTTTGACACTTTTAAATCGAACAACTGCGGCTCTGAAAGCACATAAGATTTCCATGAAGTATTGGTCAATCGCTTTTCAAAAAACCGTGCCCACTCTGTACCATGGAGTTGCTTCTCCCCTCTTTCAAAAAATGGGTCAGGTTCTGAATTTGTAAGATGAATATGTGGAAATATCAGCGCTCCATCATCTTGGGTGATACGAAGTAGTTCTGAAACCAGGCTGGTTTGATCATAGCGATGCAGTGTGTCCAGTCCGTATATCACTTTAAATGTGTTATCTGCAAATGGGAGTTGCTTATTAATATCGAGATGCAGAAACATTAAGTTCTCAGGTCTTTTGCAATTGTTTAACCAATAGTCAAAACCAGCATAGCCTAACACATCCTTATTACCTTCCCATACTGATACAATCGTTTGTTCCGGAAACAATGAGGCTAGAAAATAGCCCGTCCAGCCGGTTCTGCACCAGGTATCTAAAATCAAATCGCCAGGCTCAAGTAGCTTGCTTTTTAAATCGGAAATGAAAGGACAAAAGGATCTGGACGATTCATTAAAGGGTTGAAACGCAGAATATGGATCTATTAGTTTACGTGAAATCTTATTGCTAATAAACTTTAGATACTCATCTCTTTTTTGCTCTATCCTATTCCTAAAGTAATCCAAGAAACTCCTTTCGTCAGAATGATATGCGATTTCCTTCTCAGTATAATAAACAATGCCATTTACAACAGGAACGACCGTTTGGCAATGGTTACATTTTATTACTGAATCAGTCTGATCAAACTCTTTAGATGAAGAAGAATATGCAAAGTCATTTGAGCAATTAGGACAGATGAGTGGCGGTAACATGGTGATAAATTAATTCAATATTAATCATCCATATCAATTAAGTAAGAATAGCTCTAAACTTTTTCTTAAGAAAATCACGTAATTGCAACAATCCTAAGTATTAAAGGTCAGGCGATAAATGCATCTTTGATCAATCCAGACTAAATACGCTTGCTCATGTAACGAGCTGGCTCTCGATATACTAAATCAATCTATTTCTATTTGCAAATTGTAATTATTTTATAATTTAAGTTTGAAGTATAGTATTTAAATCATCATATCTTGGTTTTGATTTGTCTTAAAAGAATTATAATCTCAATTCCTATTCTTATTGGGGTAATGGTAAATAACTGTTATTCCCAAGATGCTCCTCCTAATGTTGTGATTTTATTAATCGACGATTTAGGTTGGGGGGATTTTGGCTTTTATGGTAATCCATTTAATGTCACACCCAATATCGATTCAATCTGCAATCATTCACTTGTATATAAAAAAGCATATGCAAACTCACCCGTTTGTTCGCCATCAAGAGCAGCTTTGATTACTGGGAAATATCCATTTAATGTTGGAATTAGAACTGCTATAAATGATGACCATGATAAAAATATGGCAAAGAATCAGGTCGATTATTTAGATCCTGAAATTCCAAACATTTACCAAATATTTGCATCACATGGCTATACTACTGGCCATTTTGGGAAATGGCATTTAGGAGGCACAAAAGATTCTCCGGTGCTTTCTGAATATGGTATTGATTTTTATAAATCTGATCAACTCCATGATCCTGATTATTATATTGGCAAAGAAATTTATGGGAGAAACTTTAGACCAACTGCCTCATCCTTTTTGGTAGACTTGAGTATAGATTTTTTGAATAATTCATCCGAAAATCCACTGCTACTTAATCTATGGTTTTCCGATGTACATGCTTACCTAAACCCTTCACAGGAACAGATTGATAGACTACAGCTATTTGATTTTTATGATCAGCTGACTGATAAACAAAAAATCTATCTGGCAGCACTTCATGAGTTGGATATTCAGGTTGGTCGGCTAGTGAAAAATATCCCGGACAATACCTTATTAATAATAACTAGTGATAACGGACCAGAAACAGAAGCAATTTCCAAAGCATCCCACAGTGCGGCTGGCTATGTTGGAAATCTGAGAGGTAAAAAAAGGAGTCTCTTTGAAGGTGGTATCCGAATCCCTCTGATAATCAATTGGCCCGAAAAAATTAGTAAAGGAGTTAACAACTTTACAGAAATTGCACACATTGACCTCCTCCCTACCTTAATCGATTTTGTATTGTCCGATTCAGAAACAGACAATGGAAATTTTGAATTTGATGGTGAAAGTATGGCGGAAAGTTTTTTTAATCAATCCTTTAATAGAGAAGCGCCCATTTATTGGGAATATGGGTTCCCTTATCATGGAAACGAAATAAACAAAAGTCTTCCGTTTGCTATACTAAATGGAAAGAGAAAAATATTCTTTGACGCTTCATATAATGAAATTCAAGAATATAATTTACAGTCTAACCCCCAGGAAAACGCTAATATTTTCGACCCAAAAAACTGTATTACTTTAAAGTTGATTAATGAATCAAAAGAAGAGTTTGGTTCATTGCTATCACAGGAGGGTTTTTTTCTCGAAAATGAATGGAAACGGTGCAATGAATCAGTAACATCTCTTGATTATGAGATCGAGCAAAATATTTCCATTTATCCAAATCCTTTTGAAAAGGAAATTAACGTTTCTTTCCCTGAAAATAAGTTGAAAGAGTTTGAGTTAAGAATTTCCAATGCTATTGGCAAAATAGTTTTTATTGAAAATAAAGCAGAAAACATGGATAACCTTAAAATTGATTTGTCCAACCTCAATCAAGGTCTGTATTTTTTGGAAATTCGTCATCAGAATGGCCTTAAACTCATTAAGCTTATTAAATCAAATCACTGATCTGGTTGGGTAACTGATTTAGTTATTTACAATAATCATCATTGAGAGTGTTCTACCAATTGAATTCTTTTCATCAAAAGACTGCATTGCGATCTCTGTGACTTGAGCTCACCATAGCTCGAATGCATTCAATGTAATGGTTAATTAATAGCAGATGAATCTCGACAAGCGAAAAAGTGCCTTAACTAGGCATGATCCAAATATCTGGGTGTCATGATATTATTGATTGCATTTTAATACTTCAATACCCATACATTTCCAAAGTTGCTAAAAGAAGATAAGGCAGCCTCTGCTTGAGCCCAGGTCTCATAATCGCCAACAGAAATCCCATGAAAGGGTAACTCATTGTAGTTGTGCTGCACCAGCTTTACACTAGTTCCTTCCTGGGCTAATTTTTTGGCATAGTCCATGGCCAGGTCATCGTCTATACTACTCGATACGATCACATAGAATCGCTCGGTGGGTGAGCTTACTGTTTCTACTACACCTGCCGCAATCCGTGCTTCTCTTGCGGCTATCTCCTCCAGTTTAGCATTAACCAGAGCTAGTTGATCTTTAGGATATTGTTCGTTTGGTAAAAAAGTTGAGGCATTTGTATACAGAGACTGTGCCGTTTGCCAATCTTCCGAGTCAAAAGCATCATCAGCGTCCGTAATTAGCTGATCGTATCGAGCTTTCCGTTTCGCAGCTTCTTCCTGTCTCTTTTTCTCTGCTTCAGCTTGTGCTATTTGCTCCAGGCGTGCTTGTTCCTTCGCCTCTTGTTCAGGTTTATACATCCCAAAATACCAGGCTGCAGTCAAACCGGCTAAAACAACCACAATGATGACAATGATGCCTGTGGTTTTACTGCTATTGTTAGAATACTCACTCATTCGTTTAAATTTCTTTTAATTAAAGGTAACTAAATGTACAAGACTGCTATATCTCACTATGAAAAATCATTTAATAGAGACCTCATCAAGCACTTCCTGTGCGAGCCTCTCGCTATACCCATGCATTTTCCAATGCCCCGGATTCCATCCATCCAGAAAACGATAAAAATCAGCCCATGCATATTTATACAATCCCATCCATTCCTTTTTAACTAACTGAAAATCAATGTTTTTATCCAGTGATATTTGAAGTTGATTAAAATAGTGATTCAGTAATTCGTCTTCATAGGTTTCGCATTGAGCCTCATCAAAGCAACTGCTAATAAAATAGGCAACATCTTTCATTCCACACCCTTTACCAATATACTGAAAATCAACTGCTGCAACTGATACTTCATTGCTAAAACAAAAATTTGCCAACTTAGCATCACCATGAACCAATGTTTGGAACAATGCATTTTTTAATCTGTCATCTATCTGCTTCGCAGCATTTTTTAGGGTGATATTTTCCATCCGTGCCAATTCATCCGGTCTTGTATCCAGATGCCAGTAGCTACCTGTGGGCCAGAGTCCTTCAGGCTCTGTTCCCATGAAAGTGGCATGAAAATGAGCCAACCAACTAAGGCATGTTTTAACATGGATTAAATTAACTGATTCAATATCCGGTCTGATAGAATATCCACTGGCATCAAGGTCTTCCATAAGCAGTAATAGCTCGCTTTCCTCTTCAATAATTTGATGGCATTGCGGTATTTTACTATGTTCATTTGTATACTGAGAATAATGCCGATACCATTGGCACTCAACTTGATATGATTTAAGCTTTCGCTGATGAGATAAGGGTGTACTCCACCCTTTGGGATGATGTGGTTTGGCTGGAAATTGGATATGTTTGACAATGACGCTTTTGTACTTCCCTCCTTCCAAAAAATACCTTTTGATTCCACCATATTCGCTCCAAAGTGATTGGACCGACTGTACACTGAGTATTGCTGAAGCCTCCGTGTTATTTAGAATGACTTCCTGTATTTGCTGCATAAACTAAATAATGGATATCAAGTATAGCTATTATGAAGCATGCTCGTCAAAAATTCTAAAAAATTGATGAGGTTTCGAATCTTCCTTGCAGAATAAATTAGATATGTAATTACTGTCAACCAGTGCTTGGTATCCATGAAACGATTCAGTACTTTTTCTACATGAAGCGCTCTCATTTCTCCAAAAGCATACGAATATTAAAAGCTACTTGCTTTTTCACGCTGATCATTTATTTAACAGGATGCAACGCAAAAGCAGATAAGCAACCACAGAAAACGCCAAAGAGCAAGGTCACAGTCGAAGATGTAGATCGTGGAATACGAGCACACATAAACAAAGAAGTAGCTGTCAGCAACGGATACTTTCGCTATGAAGGGGATACCGCAACATTCGACCTTAAATTGGTACGTGTGCATACAGAATACCTTTCTGTCTTAGGACCCAATGAGTTTTTTGCATGTGTCGATCTGGCAACCTCTGAAGGTGACGTTTACGACGTAGACTTCTTCCTTAAAGGAACCGCTGATAGTATGATCGTGACTCAAACCAACCTTCATAAGCTAAATGGAAAACCGTACTACACCTGGAAGCAAGCAAAAGACAAAACCTGGTCTACAGTACCGGTTAAGAGCGCTTCCAACGAGCTACTTGGTGTCATTGAAGGTCAAGATCGGTTTTCTTTTACCTACAAAGTGACATTACCTGAACTAACAAATAATGCAAAGCTGTGGTTGCCATTGGCACAGAATGATCGTTTTCAGCAAATCGAATCAAAACAGATCAATGCTCCAGTAGGCTACAAGATCATCAAAGAAGTAGATTTTGGTAACGAAATACTATTTATGGAGCTCACTCCAGCACACAGTGGTAGTATCGTCAGTGTATCTTATGAAGTCATTCGTGAGGAAAAATATCCGTACAGAGAGGATCATTTAAACCTTGACCAATACCTGACTAGCACCCCTCTCATTCCATTGACAGATCGATTTTCAACCATAGCGAATGAGGTGATTACTGAACGAAATGCAAACACTCCTTTAACCGAGGCAAGAGCATTATATGATTACATTATTGATAACATGAGATATGCAAAGCAAGGGACTTATGGAACAGGCGATGCGAATTATGCTTGTGACAGCAAGTCAGGTAACTGCACGGAGTTTCACTCTTTCTTTATAGCGTTAGCAAGGTCTGTTGGTATTCCGGCCAGGTTTGCTGTTGGAGCATCCATCCCATCAGAAAGAAATGAAGGTGGTGTGAATGGCTACCATTGCTGGGCAGAATTTTATGCGGATGGAAAATGGTGGCCTGTAGATATAAGTGAAGCAAATAAATATACGCCATTGGCAACCTATTATTTCGGACATCATCCGGCCAATAGAATAGAATTGAGTCAGGGTCGGAACCTTCAATTCAGTCCGGGACCCGCTTCCGGGCCAGTACCATTCCTGGCCTACCCCATTCTTGAAGTAAATGAGGAGCCAGTCAATGTAAAGACAACTTTCTCATTTGAGAGAAAGTCTGATTCATCTAATTAAATTTAAAGCAAGTGTTTATTCATTGCCTTCTGTAGCTGTACTATCAGCTTCTGCCTCATCACCGGTTGGGTGCTCGCCACTAGGGTGCTCATCACCTTCAGCAGACGGATGCTCATCTGATGCCGCCTCTTCTTCAGCAGCTTCAGCAGGCTCTTCTGTTTGATCACTACTTTCTTCTGATTGGCTTCCTCCCGTGCATGAAATCATAGTACTTGCTGTGAAAAGCACAGCTAATAACATCGCAATCAGAGATTTTAAGGTTTTGGTTAGCTTTTTCATAATTTAAATGTTCTGTTTTTTCAATGAGGCAGAAAGCTAAACGTATTTTGAACTAAATTGAAATGAATCATCGAGAATTAAGGAAGGGTCAGTAGAATGAAAAGCTTATTTCAACAGCAATTTTACTATTTCGTTAATCATCCGAAGGGACAAAGGTTTAAATTTCAAATCAGATACAAGCACATTTTCTTCAGCCAGTTTTTGATCTCTGGGGTCAATGGATGATGTAAGCATGACTACTTTGTCAACCGCTTTATTTTGATTTTTCGTTGCGTAAAGCCTTAAAAATTCCCACCCGTCCATTACAGGCATATTAATGTCAAGAAGGATCAAAGAACCCTTTTCTTCATCAGGCCTTTTGTTGAGATAGTCCAGTGCTTCCAATGGAGAGGAGAAGATTACAACTTCATCAACAACATTCGATCGCTCGATGGTGAGCTTGTTAAGGAAATTAGTTTGCTTGTCATCATCTATGAGTACGATTCGCTTCTTCATCTATCTACCTAAGGCTTGAAAAGTTATTCCAACAGGCAAACTAGTACTATTTATAATGAGATTTCTAAGATATTTTAATAATCTAAGAAAATCACGCTTCAGTGAGGTAGATAAATTTTTAAACTCAAGGGTATCAAAGCACATCACAAATAGGTGTACCTTCCCCACATCTTATAAAAATCGATCCTTAGATCCTATGGAAGTACAAACGTTGATTATAATAGGATCGGTTGTAGCTGCTTTATGGCTGATTCTCTTCATTTTTCCTGTTAGTTTATGGGTTACTGCCATCTTCTCCGGCGTGAAAGTTAATCTACTGGATCTGGTATTTATGCGATTTCGAAAAGTGCCACCAACACTCATTGTAAACTCTTTGATTCTTGCGGTAAAAGCCGGAATTAAAGACGTCAATACTCAGCTATTTGAAACCCATTATCTAGCTAGTGGAAACCTGAGCAAGGTTGTCAAAGCACTTATTGTTGCAGATAAAGCAAACCTCCCACTATCATTCAAGCAAGCTACTGCCATTGACCTTGCTGGCCGAGACGTTTTGGAAGCCGTTCAAATTTCTGTCACCCCGTATATGATCATTGTGCCGGCTATTTCAGGCATATCTGCCGACGGCATTCAGCTGATCGCTGTTGCTCGCGTGACCGTACGGACCAATATTCAACAACTGGTCGGTGGTGCTGGCGAGGAAACCATTAAAGCGCGTGTTGGCCAGGGGATTATCTCCAGAATGGGTGAAGCTACAAACTATAGAATTGTATTGGAAAAGCCTGAAGAAATATCAAAGCGTGTACTCGCTGCAGGTCTTGATGCCGGCACAGCCTATGAAATATTATCCATTGATATCGCAGACATCAATATCGGACAAAATATTGGAGCTAAACTACAGATTGATCAAGCCTCTGCAGATTTGGAAGTGGCTAACGCCAAGGCAGAAGAACGACGAGCAATGGCTGTAGCTGAAGAGCAGGAAATGCTTGCAGAGATTCAGAAAGCAAGGGCTGCCGTTATAGAAGCTGAAGCTGAAATACCTGCCGCGCTTTCTATGTCTTTTAGAAGGGGGCAACTATTGACAAGATTGAAAAAGTAGCTACTCTTAACCGAGAGCTTTAATTTTTCAGCCGTTTCTTCCTAAATGTAGTGCTTTTTAATGGGGTGTCTTCAGCTGGATTTACTCTTCGGTAATACTGTTTATTTAAATCATAGCGAAAGGTAATTTCATGAGATGCACCCAGATCCTTTCCCTCATTACTAAGAACACGTTCCATCGAATAGCCAATGAGATATTTATGATCGACTCGGAATCCTAAAGACACTCCAGCTATTGATCCTGAACGGTAAGTAATACCACTAACTACCTGATCTTCGTAAGAATAAAAAATAGCAGCAGAAAGTACATCTCTCCCATCTTCAAATCGCTGATAAATTAACCTTGGCTCTGCAAGGTCATATCCATATCTGACAGGTACACGCCCATTGAGTGTTGTAGTTAAAACCCCTTCTAGCCTACTACTTTTATTACCCCAGATGCTGTTTAAATGGTGATATGCAACACCTATGTCCCCGTATTGATTCGCCACAATAAACCCAGAGCTAACATCCCAACTATTATCCGATTCTGAATTCAATAAAGGATCGTTCATATTTTGGACGAAAATATTCTCCCTGTCCAAGCGAACCTGAAACCATTCAGCCATTAGCCCGAATGAAATACGGAAAGATTCATTCAAGCTCATATGATACGCCCCAGAAGTCACCGCTCGATAGTTCTTAAAAACATCAAACTGCTCATAGTAGACATTACCTCCAACACCAACGCGATCACCTCTCAATAGGGTATGACCTGATAAATATGACATTGATTGACTGCTTTCTAGTCCCGTCCATGCTTGCCTGTAGGTAAATGAAACAGAACCACCAGAAAGCCCGGTAAATGCTGGATTTAAGCTAAATCCATCTGTCATAACTTGCTGAAAATTAGGTATTTGCTGAGCTTCAGCAGAATAAATAAATATGACTATTAGATGGATATATAATAAAAGCTTTTTCATCTGGTTATGATGGTTATTGGCTGCTTAATTACAGTTGATTGCTCATCTACTTTTAGCACACATAGATAAGTGCCCGCGGAAAGCGGTTTACCTCCTGAAGTTGCATACCAGTCATTGGCATACCCTTTTCTACTAAAAATCAATTCCCCAGCCCCTGAGTATACCTTAACACTATTTTCCGGATACCTCTCAATATTTTCAATGTAGAGGTAATCATTCATTCCATCGTTATTGGGTGTTATTACATTGGCGATTTTGACAGGAACATTGGTTGTAACAACAATATCCTTTACTATACTATCTGTGCAACCATTATCATTGGAAACAGTAAGCCTCACCTCAAAAGCACCAGCCTGGGAAAAGATATTTGTAGGATTTGACTCTGAAGAGGTATTGCCATCTCCAAAATCCCAATTCCATGTGGTCACAGATTTTGATGAGCTATCATAAAATTGAATCAAAGCGCCAGTTCCTGGGTTTTCATCCATAAAAAAGGATGCTTCAGGGCTACTGAGAACGTTCATTTCAATGCTATCCGTCCTATCATATATTGTATTTGTAACCCATAACCAGTGAGGTCCTGATTCCGTCCATGTAATAGTTACTTCATCATTATCTGCAACAAGTTCTCCTCCTGAAACAGTCCATTCATAATTCTCTGCAAAACGACTTGGGCTTACAAGGTGGGTTGATGATTCACCCTGACAAATTTCGAAAATTTGTTGCTCAATTTTTGGATCTACATTTATTTCAAAAGATGCTGACTGTGAAGGGCCCATTGTAGCCAGTTGGCTATCAAACGATTGCACGGACCACATGTAACTTCCGTCCGCTAAAGAATCAAGTACAACTTCGGTGGTTGAGATCACATCATCAATTCTAGTTCCGAGTGGGATTAAGTCCTGACCATCTTTTATCAAAGAGAAAGTGTAGTACAATCCATCTCGAGCAGTTTCTGTATCCAGTGCACGATCCCACGTCAATTTAACCTGATCATTAGTAACCGTATTGGCCAGGTTTTGTGGAATTGTAGGAAGCTCATTGGGGTATAGCAGGTTATTATAATGAATGTAAGAAACCGTATCACCCGTCGCATTCAGGCCACTAATCACGATTTCCAAATTGGTATCCCCATTCACATCGATCCAATGGACAGCTCCAAAACTTATGCCTTCATACTGGATCGGAAAGTCATCAAATTGAAGATCATTGTTTATCAAAATCTCTGTATAGTCTGGATAACTTATCATAATATCCAAATCTCCATCGCTATCCAGGTCTCCCATATCTGTGCTGGTTGCACCTATGGCTAGTGGAAAAACATCGAAAATGAAATTGGACCTGTTCACATACAAAGTTGCCTGGGTATCTAAATTCAGTGCCATGAAATCCATGTTTCCATCTGCATTAATATCACCCAGATGTGCTTGCGAAAAGGACGTTTCTAACAATGACCGATTATAAAGAACTGCATTATCATTACCGATACTTAAATTTTCATAAATATTGATCTGAGTATCTTCTGATATAAATACATCATGTTTTCCGTCATTATTTGCATCCATTAATTTGTAATCCAATCCCGGATATGCATCAAAATAGTCATATGCACCATTTGCAGTCTCATACATCCAGACGATGAATTCAGAAGGCTCAGCTACTATCAGTTCTTTAACACCATCCAGTCCCATATCTACTGCTTCTACCCTACTCGCATTGATGCCTGTAATCAATATTTCTCTGCTGCTTTCCGGAGTATTGAAATCATAAATCACCTCAACTGTGGAAGGAGTAGCTAATAGTATATCCATTGATCCGTCATTATTCAAGTCTTCCCACCCGGCATATGTCACACTTGTAAAATCATATGCATTCCGAACAAACTCATCTGCACTTTGATTATAAAGTGCGTAACCGTTAGCCTCTTTTACCAACATGTCATATTGGCCATCTGAATCGAAATCTGCCCCACTCTGAGCATCCATAAAGATTCCTTCGAATGGATTTGTTTGTCGTTCAAATGTTTCGACTTCAAAACTGAGCTCCTCACTAAATGGGCTCGTAGCATAGCCATTATCTATCGTTTGTACAGCCCAGTAATAAGTGCCGTTTTCAAGATTGGTAACAATAAATTGTTCTACATGACCAGCATTTCCCTGATCAATCAGTTTTCGGGATCCATCCGGATGGGAATACGGATAAACAATGGTATCACTTTCAGAGCGTACATAAACATTATAGAATAACCCATTTTCATGTGTTTCGGCATCAAATGCCTTATCCCAATAAATTGTTGCTTCATCAAACTCAACGATTGAAAAAAGATTGCTTGGAGCAGAAGGTGCGGTATTGATTTGGCCATCGATTTCCTCAATATCTGCCATAAACCACGAATCATCTCCGTTGAATCCTCCATTACCTGAAAGCAAATGATTGATTTTACCATCTCCATCAATATCATAATAGACACTCCACGCACTGTAATACTCTAACCTTCCGAAGTGGCCTGTTTTATAATATTCTCCATTAGAGGACTGAGGAAAAAAATTACCTTCTGGGTCAATTAAATCCGATTTTCCATCAACGTTTAAATCGATGATTGATAAAGATCCACCCTGTTGACTAATATAAAATGGTTCAGTTAGTGATCCTTCATCGTTTATAGATATGTATCCCTCTCCGACCATATCGATATACTCATCATTGTTATAATCAATGAATCCATCCACTGGAATAGATCCGGATCTAAGACTTGTTTTTGAGAAATTATTTGGATCAAATCCATCTTTACTCCCATAATAAATTATATAGGCATCATTAATGTCGTCAAAAGCAAAAGCATCTAACCAACCATCATTATTGTAATCTCCAATTTTTCTCAAAAATCCTTCAATAGGAATGGAATCATATTTAACAAACTTTTCTCCATTGTTGTGAAGTATCATAATCATTATGCCTGATTCTCCATAGGCATCATCAACCAAATCAATATCCCCATCTCGGTCAATGTCAACCAAAAAACGTGTTGAAACATTTTGAATTCCATTCGAGTATATCGAGTCGTACTTATAGGAGTTTTCACTTTCCCATAGCGCTATTCGTCGTTGATTCTCTGTTGCGGAAAAATCTTGATAGATGATATCTAAATTTCCATCATGATTAATATCAGACAAACCGATTATAAAGCTGATACTCCCATTTACTTCAAGTAAAGAAGTCTCTAAGCTAAGTGACCCATTTATATTATTTAACAGACTAAGTTGCCCATCCACAACCTGCAATAAGTCAATGTCACTGTCATTATCAAGATCTGCTGCTAATATGTTGCTGAGATCTATGTAATCATTGGAGTTTATAACGAAATCATAAGCATATTTTTCATGCTTATAAACGTTCCATTCTGAAAATTCACTACCTGCCAGGGCTTTATTGATTGCCTGCACCCGCCAGACATAATATCCTTCTTTTAGGTTAGATAATTGGTGAATATTTGAAGTTGCTGAATTTCCAGACCTCCAAACTTTTCTGAAACCATCATCAAAAGCCATAGGGTGTATTAATGTCGACTGATTCAAAGAATCATAAAGCGGAGCATACAATACCTCGACATTATAAGAGTCAAAAGGTAAGTCATAATCCCAGGTTAATATGAGTGTGTCAGATTGCATAAATGAGCTCTCATTATATGGTGAACTCACATCTGTAGCAGGATTACTTGTATTTAGGTATTTAGCATTTCCATTAATTGCAACCAGATCAAGATCCAGATCTTGATCCAAATCTGCAAAGTGGACAACACTTGATTCAAACTGTTGAATGATTTCCAAAGCGTTTGCGGAATCATTTTTAATCAGATATGATTGTTTAAAGGCCTCTTCACCGAATAGCAGAATTCGATATCCTGCTATGACGTCAGTGAAGTTATCGTGATCCACATCACCCAGTTCCATATAAAAATCACTCACATGATAACCTGAATTATCATCGACAAATGGCGAAGAGAGAATGGCTTCTGATACTTTTTCAAATTGATTATTTTCATTCTCAAAATATTCAACCAAAAGATCTAAAGTGTATACCCCTTGCTCGATATCAATGGGTGCATAAACCCTGCTGAGTAGAATCATGTCCACATCACCATCATTGTTAAAGTCGGTCAATAAATGTTCATAAGATTCTCTAAAAACATCAGGTGCTAATTCAGGTATTTGAAATCCTGTACTAACAGGATTAAAATTTTCTTCTTGTCTTTGATATAATAAATCACCATTTAGCAAATGATACATATCATTAATACCATCCATATTCAAATCTCCAAACGCAACATATTCTGAAAAGAAGGAAGATCCTTTAGTATGGGTTAGATAGTCTTTCGGTTCGGATATTTCATTTCTGATAACACCCTGAAAGTATTGATCCTGCCCCATTGGAAAAAGGTCATTAATCCCGTCGAGGTTAAAATCGAAAACATCCATTCCTAGTAAGAACTCATAAGAAACATCTACTTCTTGCTCAAAGAAATTCTGTCCATCGTCATTAATATAAACACCTTGCTCATTCACAATATCCAAGAGCTCATCGTTGGATGTTTCAACAATTTTTGAGATAAATAAAGCCCGATCCTCACTGTAAGAAGTTTCTTCATATTTTCCATCTCTAAATACAAATGCCCGTTCATTGTTTAACCCATTGGCATTTCGTAAATCACTAATAACTAATAAGTCGGCTTCTCTATCATTATTAAAATCACCGACAGCAACGTCTTTCTTAAACCTAATATTCTCATCTTCGATAGATAGAACTGAAACTTCATATGGGCTAAGTGTAACAGGAAGCTCTGAGACTACATTAAAAGTAGATTCAGTACTAAAATCTGATAACTGTCCATTGGCCTTAAAGGCCTGAACAGACCAAAAGTACTCGCCAGCAGGAAGTTGCTTCACCTTCACAATTGTATCGCTTTTAAACCCCGGCCAACTCACTTGAGTGGTATTATCCGAAAAATTGACGGATGGTTGAATAACATACCCTGTGGGTCCAATAAGCGAAATATTGAAAGCATGTGATGTGTCATTTGGGTAGCTCCACATGAGAGTCACATCATTATTGTCAACCTCAGAAGTAAGCAATGCAGGAACTGCAGGCATAAAGGATGGGTACCCACCATCATTGCGAAGGATTCTGGTCGAGTAATAGTCATTATCCAGCGATCCGCAAACGGCTAAATCCACATTATCATCTCCGTTAATATCTCCCCAGGCTGCAGCAAAGCGTACGTTAGGTAACAATTCTGCTACATTAAAAGTGAAATCACCAGTGTTCTGATAAACCATTGCTTCTGGCTCATCCCCGGCGGATTCATTAAGCCCTGTAATAACAAAATCTAATAAGTTATCATTGTTAAAATCACCTGCTTCAATGTCTCCCCAATATGAGTTTCCTATTGTATCAACCAGGTTAAAATCTCCGGAACTATTAAAGTTATTCTCATAGATATAAACTCCATCAGACTCAGCATCAAAATCATATCCAGAAGCAAGTAAGTCCTGATCTCCATCATTATCAAAATCACCCCATTCTGTGGCGGGTAAGTACAATGTTGTGAATTCATATGCTTCATAGAACACACCGCCATCATTTATCAAGAGTTTGGCCACTAATTCGCCAAAGGCAGTTTGGCCAAAAATGGAAACATCTAAGTCTCCATCTATATCTACATCTACAAATTTGGCATCTCCATTATACAGGTTATCTGTGAATTCTATAGGTGTAAAGACATCATTACCATCATTTCTAAATAGTCTTGTTTGCACCAGCCCCTCTTCGTAACTGGCAACTCCCATCCCAAGTAAATCAAGATCACCGTCGTTATCATAGTCACCAAACTCCAGGTTCCCTCGGTCCATACCAATATTTTCATCGTTCACTGCCACGAAACCTTCACCTGTGTTCTTATAAATGATTAGCTTAATTTTTCTATTACCACTCGCGTCTAAATCTTTGGTTAGTCCGGTTACCGCAAAATCCACCAGTGCATCTGAGTTGTAGTCACCAACTGCAAGTGATGGTATGGAAGATAAGCCTTCCAACCCAAGGTTGAATGCTGGCTTAAAATTCCCAACGCCATCATTGACACTAATTCGACAAACAGGTTCATTATTATCAAAACCCGTAACAAGTAAATCCAGATCCCCATCAGAGTCAAAGTCAATGAAAGCTACATCACCAGCTGCTTGTGGGATTTCTGCAGATGTGATATCAGTGAATTGAGCGCATGTAAATTGAATTGAGAGTCCAAAAAACAATATCAGGCAGAATCGTATAAGTTTCAATGTCTTGGCGGTTAGAACTATAATATTAGGAATATTTTCTAACTTTTCATTCGACAATTCGACAAACCACCAAAGATGAACAGATATATAGTTTACTTTTCAGTCATATTATTTTGCCTATTTGCTTCTGCGCAAAATAAAACATCAATTCTCTTAAGTTCTACCGGGCACACAGGAAAAATAAGAGATCTGGGATTCATATATGGCACTAACGAGCTAGTGAGTGTCAGTGAAGATAAAAGCCTGAGATGGTGGAATATCGAGGAAATGTCCCTTAAAGAAAAACGATATCTACCTGATATCATTGAAAGATCTGGCTCCAATTATGCCATTGCAATTAATGAAAATCTAAATCTGGTTGCAGTGGGATCTGCCTACAACACATTAAAAGAATATGCGCCTGTAACTATCATAAACAATAGCAATAAATCGATAACCAAAACCTTAAATGTTCACCAAAATAATATTGTTGCGATAGCGTTTCATCCTACCGATCCACTGCTTATAAGTGGAGACGAATCCGGAAAATTAGTTTTGTGGGATGTTTCAGATGTGCTCTCCCCTACAGAAATCAATGCCATAAATCTCTCAGATAAGATTAATGAAATTTCATTTCATCCATCACAAAACATCATAGCTGTGGCTACAGATTCTAAGCTTATTGAAATCATCGAATATGACCCTACAAACAAAAAATTAAAAAGCAATAAACCAATATCCGGCCATTATCTTGGGGTTAATAGAGTTTCATTTTCATCCAATGGGAAGTACTTGATTTCCGGAGGGCAAGACGGTTATGTTATCATATTTAGTCAGGAAGGAAAAGTATTAAAAAAAATAAGCGGGCTTGGGCATGAGATTACAAGCCTGGCCATCACAGACGACTCTGAAATGGCAATAGCGATGACAAAGGTTAGCGGTATGGGCAGAAGTTATACACTTCCTGAAGGCATTCCCATCGCGGAATTTAACGGTCACAGCAATACCGTTTATGATGCTGTGTTTCTAAAGGATGAAAACAATAATTACCTGGTAGCTTCAGCTGGTGGCCTTGAAAATGAAATATTGATTTGGAATCCTATCAATGGAACATTGAGTGGTAAAATAGGCAATGGAAGTGCGGCTGTGCACAATTTAGAATTTGTTGATAACAAACTACTTATCAATCAAACATCAAACCGACAACAATATCAGTATAGTTTTGATCTGACGGATTTGGTAATTACACCTAATCCTGATAATGTGATTTCAAAAAATAATAAAGAAGACATAAAACAACTCACCCCCTATTTATTAAAGAAAGGGTCAATAAATGTTAAGAATGATAAGGATATCGATGGCCGCATTTTAAGCTATTACTCAACTGCTGATGAAGGCATTCTTGTTGGTAGTGATTTTACGCTTAGCCACTACGATAAAAATGGTGAGTATGTGGGCTCCCTTATAGGTCACACAGGTGGCGTTCGATCAATTACATCAAATAAAAAGTACTGGATTAC
This sequence comes from Ekhidna lutea, assembly GCF_900188325.1. Lineage (GTDB taxonomy): Bacteria > Bacteroidota > Bacteroidia > Cytophagales > Cyclobacteriaceae > Ekhidna > Ekhidna lutea. The sequence continues at coordinate 307,282 of NZ_FZPD01000002.1, forward strand.
TGGTGGTGAAGATGAGGTCATTCATTTCTGGTTAAAAGAAAAGTATGAAGATGGACCTTTTGCTAGTCTGTATATAAAAGATGATAATGAATGGGTGCTATGGAGTGCAGATGGTTATTTCGCTTCTGCGGGTCAGGGTGCTGATCATTTTGGTTGGCTCAAGCCTTCATCTGATGACTTTCAAGCCTTCTTTAACGGAAGCCAATTCTTCTCTATACTCTTTCGTCCTGAGGAAGTACAGCTTTCCCTGGAACAAGGAATTTCAGTCGAGAATATATTGAAAGCCCAAGGAGATCGTATTTTTTCGATAAATAACATTCAAAGGCCTGCAGTAGCACTTCTCGAGCACCCTTTTTCGATCGATGAAAATAATCGGAGTTTTTACTTGATTTCTAATGGCGAAGTGTATCAGTCTGATGTCGCAAAAATCACCCTTCCTGTAAAAGCAATCGATGGTGGTTCCGGCATCAAAGAAGTTGCCGTCTATCAAAATCAAAAATTAATTAAAAGCCATCAAATATCTTCTGATGAAAGAACATTGAATTTGGAGTATGAAGCAAGTCTTCTCCCCGGCATCAATAAGTTTTCAGTAATCGCAATAAATTTTCAGGGAATTGAATCCCGCCCAGATCAGCTTTCAGTAAACTATACTGGTAGTGCAATTGCTACTGGCGATTTACATGTATTCAATATTGGTGTGAATAATTACAAAAACTCCTCATATAACCTCAATTATGCAGAACCTGATGCTAAAGCTTTCCTTGAGAAAATTCAGGCTCAATCGGGTAATATTTTTGAAAATGTTTATGCGTATTCAATGTATAATGAGGAGGTCACCAAAGCTAATGTGATTGCAAAGTTCCAAGAAGTTATAGCTAAAGCAAAACCTCAGGATTTGTTCATATTCTATTATGCAGGTCATGGAACAGTTGACCTGGAAAGCGAATTCAATGATTACTATCTGGTGCCATATGATGTTACTCAGCTCTATGGAAATAATGAAATGCTCAAAGAGCAGGCAATTTCTGCTCAGGAACTTAAAAATATGTTGGCAGAGGTAAGTGCGCAAAAACAGCTTATCCTTTTAGATGCATGTCACTCTGGTGGTGCTGTAGAGTTATTTGCCATGCGAGCGAGTCCACAAGAAAAAGCGATTGTCCAATTGGCTCGAAGCTCAGGAACTGTATTACTTTCGGCTAGCGGTACACAACAGTTCGCAACGGAGTTTGATGAGTTAGGTCATGGGGTGTTTACTTATGCACTATTACAGGGCCTGGACGGAGATGCTGACGGGGGTAATAAAGACGGGAAAATAACAGTGAACGAACTTAAGGCCTATGTAGAGGATCATATACCGGAACTCTCCAAAAAGTATGGTGGTTCTGCTCAATTCCCAACTGGTTTCAGCACAGGTCAGGATTTTCCAATCAGTGTTAAGCAAAACTGATTAACCAGAAATAAAAAAAGGTGATTCTGCTAAGCAAAATCACCTTTTTATCAACAGCTTTTAAAGCCCGTGAACCGAAATTAATCGTTCACCAACTCTACATTCACTGCGTTTAAGCCTTTTCGGCCTTGCTCAGTTTCAAACTGAACGGTATCATTTTCTCTGATCTCATCAATAAGTCCATTGACGTGAACAAAAATATCTTCATTAGAACCTGAAGGTGTAATGAACCCAAATCCTTTTTCTGTATTGAAAAACTTAACTTTTCCTTCTTGCATTGTATTATTATTATCGATTCTTAATTACTGAATATCAGTCGATTCGCTCAACGTTTACAGCATTTAAACCTTTTTTTCCTTCTTCTACTTCGAAAGCAACCATGTCATTTTCCATGATCTCATGGATTAGGCCACTTGTATGAACAAAAATGTCCTTACCGTTATTACTTGGAGTAATGAATCCAAACCCCTTTTCACTGTTGAAGAATTTAACTTTTCCTTCTTGCATTGTATTTATTTGATTGTATTAAAAATTCTATTTAGCCTAATGAACCTTCTTTGACACTGAGGAAAAATCCGGACGCATTAGAAAATTCAATAATGAAGGAAAACGTTTGAATTTGACGTATGTCAAATCAAATTGAGTGGGAAACGTTGGAAGGAAATTCTTTTAAGGAAAATACTACTTATAACGGATACTACCTACTGTGTGGAACAGCGTACTTACTTTACTATTGATCCATCGCTTTGATGAATGTTGCAAATGTAGTCTATTATTTTTTCAAAAAATAAAAATTTACAATAAAGTCTTCTCAACTTGAATGATAATCTTTTTTTGCCTTGCTAATTCTTCTTTAAGAGCGATAATGAAGGTCGGGATTCTTTCCCAAAGATCCTCATCCCTCGATCGTGGCATGACAGTTAATACATCATTCATTGCCATATGCCCCAGGCTGGAGCGCATACGGTGAAGTGTGTTCCGAGCAAAAACACGATCCTTTAGCGAAATAGCTTCAGCTAATTCCAATAAATCTCTTTCGAGTCCCTCAATTGTAATCTTTACAATATGTAGTACTTGATCTGCATCTTCGCCTAGTAGATTCGTCAGAAAAGGATAGGCATCTTTAATTCCAATCATTCATACTTCTTTATAAACCTCCAACTGAGCGAACCCAGGAAATGTTTAACCAGATAGCTACAATTTATGAATTAAAAGTCTTAAATATTTAATCACTTAATGCATCATATCATTCGTTCCGAAGAGATTCTACCGGATTTGCTTTTGATGTTTTAATTGCCTGATAACTCACAGTCATTATAACAATCAGGAAGGCTAGAATTCCTGCGGTGAGAAAAGGAATTGCATCCAGGGTCACCCTATAGGCAAACGCTTCCAACCATTTATCGAGAATAAAGTATGCAATAGGCCATGCCAATAATGTAGCTATTAGTACCAACTTGATAAATGATGCAGATAATAGCAGTGTCAGGTTTGACATGGATGCTCCTATAACCTTACGTATGCCAATCTCTTTGATCCTGCGCTGCGCACTGAATGAAGACAAACCATATAAACCCATACAGGCAATGATAATGGATAGAATAGAGAAAACACCCGTCAGTTTCCCCAACATGGCTTCAGCGGTATACTGCTCCTTTAGTGTTTGATTCAGTAAATGAAATTCAAAAGGGGTTTCCGGAACAAACGAAAACCATTGATTTTCAATATAAGCAAGAGTCTGCTCTATTTGACCACCTTCCACTCTCAAAGCGATATATCGAGCCGAGAAAGCCAGATTATCTAGGTTATCAGAAACTTTTTCTAAAATGAATGGCCCCATTTCATGATGTAAAGAAGCAAAATGAAAGTCCTCTGTTACTCCCACAATTGTTTCATCACCTATTGATTTTCCTATAGCTTCTTCAGCCGTCCATCCAAGCAGTTTCGCCAGGGTCTCATTAATAATCACCGACTCCTCAGCATCTTGTTTGAATGTATTTTGATAATCACGACCAGCCGCCAGCTTTATTCCCATGGTTTGAAGAAAATCTTCATGAACAACCAGTCTTGGAATTTGCTGTGCGTCCTCCCCCTCTACTATCTGATAAGAACCAGTCTGAAACTTCATTCCGGGCACATCTTCCACAGTGGTAATAGACTTGATTTCCGGTCTATCCAGAAGCTGGGTTTTGAACGAGTGATAATGCTCCATGATTGGTGATCGTAAAGAAGGCAGTAGCACAACCCTCTCTGCATCAAAACCTAACGCTCGGTCACGCATGTACTGAAACTGTCTGGCAGCTACTATGGTACCGATAATCAGCACTATAGATAAAGTAAACTGCCCGATCACCATCCATTTGCGAATAGAGAGCATACTCAAGCTTTCATTGACACGACCATTTTTGATGACCTGAATGGGTTGAAAAGACGACATAAATACTGCCGGGTAAATACCACCAACAAAACACATACCTAGAAAAATGGCGATCGTCTCCCACGGTTGAATTGGCAGGCTATTTATATTTAAAATAAGCTCCTTCCCTATTAATACTTGTATTAACTCAAGCAAGAAATACACCATTGGAATGGAGATTAAAACCGCAATGAAATTGGCAATGATGGATTCGTTCAGTAATTGACCTATCAATTGAATTTTCTTTCCACCCAGCACTTTTCTTACGCCTATCTCTTTTGCTCTTGTGCTTGCTCGCGCGGTGCTCAGGTTCATGAAATTGATATAGGAAATAAGTAGAATAAAAAATGCGACTGTGGTGAAAATGTACACATATATGATGTTACCATTAGGCCCCATCTCATAATCCAGATTGGAGTATAGATGAATGTCTGTCAATGGTTGCAAAAAAAGCTTCACCCGATCTTTACGAGACTCAGGAAAATGCTTTTGAACAAAATCCGGAAATTGTGCCTCCAGTACTTCAGGTTTTACATCCTCATCAAGTAAAAGGTAAGTCCAGCTAGGATTCCATACCCAACTTTTTCTTAATCGATTCCTCATCACCTGAGGGTTATCCAAAGTGGAAAACGAGATCAAAAAATCAAACTTAAAATGCGTGTTAGCTGGTATTTTACTGAATACTCCAGACACAATGAGGTCATGTTCTCCTTCAAATCGCAGCGTCTTCCCAATCGGATCGGCTTGCCTGAAATACTTTTCAGCCATCTCCTGACTCAGAATGATTTTATTAGGACCATTCAGTGCTAATTCCGGATTCCCTTCAATCAGATTGAAATCAAAAACACGGAAAAAGGCATCATCAGCAAAGTAAATATTTGGCTCATTGAATTGCCTCAATGTTCCATTATCAGAGTGGTAAGCAAGCGCAAGAGTAGGTGCCTGGAAATTAAACAAACGAACGGCCTCTTCTATTTGATCCGGATAATCCAAAAGCATAGCCTCAGCTAGCGGTGTTGGGGCGCTTGTGGACTCCTCTCCTACATCATTGACTTTACGAATATCCAGTACTCTGTGAATCCGATTAGCTTTTTCATGCCATTTATCATAAGATTTTTCCTCCTGCACATAAAGCATTAATATGACAAAGCAGGAAATTCCCAAAGCGAGACCAAGCAGATTAAGTGCAGAATGCCCCAGGTGTCGGTGTAGATTGCGGAAAGCCAAAATAAGCGAATGACGAAATAGCAACCACTTATACTGTAAGCTATGATACACAAATGATGGTGATGACAGTAGCACCTGATACCAGAATAATAGAACAGCCACTCTCCTTCCTCTTTCCTGAGTCGTCTTTTCAAAGTACTCTTCAAAGTCACCAATAAGCAAATCTTTTCTGCGCTCAGGCAATATGAGTTCCAGCCATTTCTCTCCTAGTTTGGGGATTCTGTTCATAACAAATTATTTTTTTTCAGTACTACTTCAGGAAGATTCCACAGTGATTGCTGCATCTCCCGTGTTTTTCTCAAAATCTCAATACCTTCTGCTGTCAGAATAAACCGCCTTCTCGGTCTTCCCATTCGTTCCTTTGTCGGATTTTCATCCTGAACATCCAGGTAGCCTTTTAGAACTAGGCGATCGAGAGGAACATAGATACCACCTATTGAATATTGTTTCCCAGTTTGCTTTTTCACCTCTTCTCTTATCTGCATTCCATAAGCTTCATCCTGAAGCCTACAGACCATTAGTAGCAGCATCTCTTCTGTTCGTGTAAGCAAGTTGTCCATTTTGATTTACTAGTTTTTCTGTGTTATAGAAAAAGTAAATTAATCATACGGATACTAAAAATAAAAGGTTGTTAAAAAATTAAAATGGAAATGATTTTTAAGGTACAAGATCAAATAGGCCGCTATCAGTAAAGGGAAAATACTACCTGATCAAATGAACAAACCCGTTCAGTTCATGTGTGTCACATGAATTTCCATATGTCAGACTCCAGAAGTACACACCACTGGACATACCAGCTCCTTTCCATTGAAAATCATGGTTAGTAGTCTGGAAAACCTTACTCCCTGCCCTATTAACAATGGTTAATTCAAATCTCGATAAAGGATATACCAGTCCATCTGCAAAAAAGTAATCATTTAATCCATCGTTATTCGGTGTGAATACATTCGGTATAAATAAGTCGTCTTTCTTTAACACATTGATTTCAAATGTCTGACTTGTTTCATAGGAACAGCCATTTATTTCGTAATAATACATCAGTTCATAAACTCCATTCTCCAAGTCGATTGGGTCAAATACCGGTTCGCTGAAGGTAAATGAAGTGTTCTTTATTTCAAATGTGCCTCCCAATGGTGATGTCAGCAAGTCTACTTTTTCCGAGACGTCACAAATATTTTCAATTGGTTCAAATGTCAAATCAAAAACTTCCTGATTAATGGAAATTGTGTCGCTCAAGTATTGACATCCACTTGATGAAATCGATCTGCAATAAAAAGATCCTTCTTGATTAGCTGTTATAATTTGATCATCAGAGTATAATTTATAATCTTCAAACCCATCCAAATCTGCGTACCATTGAAATTCAATCATATCCTCATAATCATTTGATATACTTAACTCAATAGATTCTCCCATGCATAATTCGTATTCGTTCTGATAATTCAGCTCAGATTTAGAAATATCAAATTGGACATTCACTGTATCACTATCAAAAACGCAACCATGACGAATGAATTGACAAAAATATAAGCCCCCGGAAGCCACTTGTATGCTGTCATTAGAAGAAAACTCAATAAAACTTAGATTAGATGTATCCTCACTATAATACCAACTGTAACTATCCATCTGGGTTTCAGAATTTAGCTGAAGTGTGAAAGTCTCTCCTGTACAATATGCCACATAATCTTCATGACTCAGTTCTGTTGATTCATCGACGGCCACAACTTGAAAGAATTCGGGTTCAGAGTTGCATGCAGGGTTTAAAGAAATACCATAATAATAGCCAGGTGCTTTAGCTACAATTCGGTTTTCTCCATTCCATATGAACTGTTGAACGTACTCATCATCGATTGTATTTTTAAAAAACCACTGGTAGTCATGAGAAGTTTTATCAGACTCAATGAATATGTCTACCGAGTCATCCAAACACAAGTATTGCAACGGGTTGGAGGCATTTATTATAACCGGTTTTGTGTAAACATCAATTGTAGTAGTGGATGTGCATTCACCGTATTGATATCGAATTGAGTAAGATTTTTCATCTAATGCTGATGGGTCAAAAATGCCTTTTTCTGAATCAATTATACCTTCTCCGCTCCAGATGCCTCCTGAAACAGGATATGCGATCAAATCAACGCTACCACTTTCAATGCACATTGGCGGAATATCCTCTTCTATCGATCCGACTTTTTTGTACATATAAGCAGCCCCCGACCTGTCTCCATTATCCGTATCTGCAAGTGGAGCATTCACTACGACCTCCAGGAAATTTTTTGAAATACTTGCTCCAAACCCATCCAATGCTTCTCCATCGTCCGGAATAATCCGACCAACTTCATTAACTACTTCTTCACTTTCATCAATGAATGCTCTATCAAACACATAAACCAAACCTGGTTCTTCATCCTCTTTATTGTAGGCATCTGTATATCTTCTTCTGAAAAAGGAATGAGGCGCACCGACTAGTATATTCTTGCTATCTATATAAACCGAGTTGCCAAACATACCATCTACAATCCTATCCTTTGGCTTTAAAATACTTGTGTGGTTGATATCCCCATTCCAACCTCCTACTGGCATTTTAAAAAGGTATGCTCGTCCACTATGAGCTCCTAAACGTTCATCTCTTTCACCAAAAGGCGCCCCCACGATAATATATTCACCGTGCAAATCGATATCGACACCAAAATTATCAAACTCTTCTACCGGATAATTACCGTCCAATTCTTCTCTGTCCGGCAGTAAGGTCGCTGTTTCATTCCCACTTCTCCACTCTTCACCGGGGTTTCGCTTAAAAAGCAAAGCTTTATTCCCATATATTGCCGAGCCGGCTATAATAAGCGTGTCGTTCATGAAGATGGGTAACATACCAATGGCATCTCTAGTATACCTATCTGACGATTGTAATGTGGCCTGATGGTCCCAACCTCCTGTGTGGTTTTCTTTAAATATGTAAATACTTCCTTTGTAATTGGAACCACCGAAGTACCGTTGACCAACAGCTAAGTATCCGTTATGGTATGTTAGGGTTCTCCCAAATTCCCTATTAGAATAGCTATCATTTTGACTCAAAACAGAAACTCCCGTTTGCTCTGATTCTACTTCCGGATCTGAGGCTATTAATACATTACCCTCCGAAAGGTTTTGAAAAAACACTCCTTCATTCTCTGCTTTTTTATGCTTGTCTGCTGAAGCTTGATTGTTCAAATAGTTGAGGGCATCTGGTGAGATTATTTCATTGATTAAATGCCATTTCTCGTTTCTTTTTTCAAACTGAAATACTTTACCCATCGCACTCACCACTCTTGATCCATCAATGGCCAGACTATCATAAAATGGAGCCGAAACAAATAATTGTTTTTCGTTTACATCCACAGCCAGGCCAAACCCCTGATTAGATTGTATTGTTGGTGAATATATTTTCGAGACCTGTTTCCAGGTTAAACCCTCGTTTTCTCTTTCATAGATATTTACAGCGCCGCTTGAAGAACCTCTGTCATCATCCAAATGAGTACCTACAGCACCCACAGATTTATAGAAGGCACTCGAACTTGCAAACTCATCGCCCGATGCAGTATTAGAATATTGGGTCAGGACTTGATCTGGAATGCTTCTTGAGCTGTCCAAAGGTGTCTCGAGCAACACAGTGTTTACTTCACTGCCAGTTGTTGTATAGTTGGAATATCCAAAATCATTTGAGTTGTAAACGAAATGCTTTGAATTGATATCCATTTCCCACCCATATCCTCGCTCCAGATCGGGAAGTTGTAAAAAAAAGTCCGGCTTCTCTTTGGCTTTAAGCGTGTCATCTAGCGAAAAAACACTCATTATTCTTTCAGCTGGCTGAGAATGTATCAAGTACTTACTACTAGCAGATATATTATCGTTGGTAGACCCAACAGCAGGAGTTGAATAGATCACACATTGATTTGTCTCCGTCCATTTATCTTCTTCTTTTTGATAGACAAAAACTTTAGATGTACCTGTCCCTTCAGGGCTGTCATCGCGTAAGCTGCTTACAAAAATATTATCATCAACAACATCAACGGAGGTGCCAAAACCAATTTGATTTTCTAATGGTGGAATTAATTCATGAGATAGTTCTTCCCAACCGGCTACAGAATCATAATTGTATACAATACTAATTCCGCTAGAATAGTTTGGCCTACTATAAAAGCCAGAAGATATAACTAAAAAATCATCCTCAAGATTCAAGTGAACTTGTGTTTGATAGTTTCCATCATCATACTTCAAGCCATCATATGCATGAATTAATTCTGCAAAATCATCACCAAGGCTATAGATATTGCACTTAACTTCATGATGATCTTCAAAATAATAACCATAGCTATAATATAAAGCAAGAAATTTGTCAGAGACATCAAAATTCACACGTGTCCCCCAAAAATCATCTTCAGCCACAACAGGAACCGGATCAATAACATAGCTTTCATTCTGTGTAACCCAGCTTTCTACGGAATCTTTTTCAAATACATAGACTTTTTGGTACGCTACTCCTTCCGGAGAATATTTGGTCCCACTAATAGCTATTATATTCTTATTTGCCTCAATTCGCTGACCGAATCTCATCCCATTGGATGGATCAGATGGAGTCAACTCAGCAATCTTAGTCCATCTGTTGGCTTTGTACTCATAAACGAAAACCAATCCATTTGCATAAGCAAGTGAATCATTTGAGTCGGAGGATGTGATTAAATAATCGTCTTGTATAACCACCTGTCTTCCAAAACCAGTGAATAAGTCAATGCTTTTTGGAGGGAACATTATGAGGTCATCATCGAGGCATTGGGAGAACAAATTTCCGAATGGTGATATGATTAGAATAAATAGGTAGGCTAATCTCATTTGAATCCGTGAAATTAGAAAAATTTATCAGCAACATTGAAAAAATCATTTTTCATCGAAACCTTCTCCTGCTACTTTGTTTAATCTAGTATCAAATAGTATTTTTATTGCATACGTAACTAACCAACAACCCATATCATGAAGCATATTGTAGCGTCTATTCTTATTTCCTGTTCGTTTTTCACCTATTGCCAGAACGAAAATATCGTTAAAACTATTGATGACCTAACGGCTAAATGGGACAAGCAAGCTGAAGAGCTAGGCACCTATGCCGGTATGAAATATTATTGTACCTCTCAGGTTTACAAAGACAAAACGATTGGATTATTAGATAAAATCCATCATTATGACACTTTACTATATCAAATAGTAAGTGAAAAGTATGCGGACAGTAATGATAAGGAGGCAGAGGAGACACTAGCGGAAATTCTTACCGTAGAAACCAAGTATACTACCCCAAATTTTAAATCCTTTCTGGAGGAAGAATGCCTCAAGTTTGAGGAAGTTGGAGAAGATTATGATAGAAACAGCAAAAAATATTTTAAAGAGATCGAAAAGCTTGAAAAAGAGTTGTCTAGTTATGTTAAAAACATAACTGAACGAATTGACCTTATCGATGAACACATACATCACCTGAAACTTGATTAATGTAGCATCGTTTGATTAAGGAGACATTCATTTATGCTTTTCCTTACGTTTATTCTAACGTTACTAACCCCAAATCAGGACTCATTAAGTGTTTGGTACATGCACCATAGTGGATGGATGGTAGAGACAGATAACCATCTGATAATATTTGACTACTTCCCGGATGAACTTGATGATAAAAATAGAAATTCTGTAAGTAGTTTATTGAGCCAAAAAATTGAAGATGTAGATAAGCCTGTGGTATTTATCATCAGCCACAGACATAAGGACCATTATTCAAAAGCAATATATCAGTGGAAGGACCTGGATCGTGTACGCTATGTTTATGGGTGGGAATATGATTCTGATGTCGATTCTTTTATAGCAGCACCTCCCGGAAGTCAAAATTTAACTGCAGGAGATTTGATGATATTAAAATCAATCCAATCGACCGATCAGGGCTCTGGATTGTTAATCGCTGTTGATGATATGGTTATTTTTCATGGTGGGGATCATGCACAATGGGCAAGTGAGTATAAAGCACAATTCCGATCAGAACTGGATAAAATTGCAGCATATGATGGTGAAATTGATCTTGTGTTCATGCCAATTTCACGAGGCACATGTGGTGAGGTAACTCCTGATTTAACTGAAGGGATTATTTACGCACTTGATAAGTTGAAACCTAAATACTTCTTCCCTATGCACGTCAGGTGTGTGGACAGAATTCCGCTTTACAAAAGTTTTACGGATGGAATTAAGGATAGATTTCCACTTGTTCAATTTCGATATGGAATATTTCCGGGAAAAGCTTTCACTATAAGTTTGAAATAATCACAGAATTGCATTGCCTATTTGATTTTAAGTATTCTAAGGATATCTATACCTTTAAATAATCATAGCTGATCATGGAGCCTCATCTAGATATTGATAAATTAAATGATGCATACATTGAAGGAGAGGAAAGCTATCAACTTTTCATAGAACCTCTTGAGGTTGGTGTTGGGGTGTATAATTCAAATGCTTCACCCATCGCTTGTAATCCTGCTGCTTACAAATTATTGGGTCTCTCAAAAGAGCAGTTTATGGGAAATACAGCAATGGATCCATACTGGAAAGTAACCCACGCAGATGGAAGTAAATTTGAAACGTATGACTTTCCAATTGTAGAAGTAATTACAAGCTACAAGCCAAAGCTTGGTGTTATCATGGGGGTCTCGCGTCCGCTGTTAAACGATAAAGTATGGTTGGAGGTAAATACACATCCGGTGCTAAATGCGGATGGCACCATCCATTATGTTTTTTGCACGTATAAGGATATTACAGAGAAGTTTAATGAATCACTGGATTGAATAATTCCAAGTTCACTTATAAACGAATGAAGCTAAGCATCAACAATGGAATGATGTGAAGAATTAATCACCTGACTAAACGAGAAAATTGATCAATTCACCTAAAATGATTTAGTACTTCCCGAAATTTTTATTCTCTTTATAATTGAGATTAAATCTTCACAATGGAACCCATTAAAATATATCCAACACGAACCACACCAGCAGTACTACTAGATCCAAACCGGGGTGTTTTTAAGATGTATGGTAGGTCAAGTCCTGAAAATTCAGTGCAGTTTTATGACCCAATCAGAGTCAACCTCACAAAAATACCGGGAGAGAAGGTGGATGTTCGAATCAAGTTGGAGTATTTCAACACTAGTTCCTCCAAATGCATTTACGATCTTTTAAAGGAAATCAAAGCTTTGCGCGACAAAGGAAAAGACGTGATTGTGAGGTGGTACTACGACGAGGATGATGAGGATATGTTGGAAGCTGGCGAAGATTATAGTGATCTATTAGACCTTCCATTTAAGTTCATTGAGTATCATCCGAAAGATGAATATCAAAAGACTGCATAAAATCTTCTTTTTTACAAAAACTCGAAATATTCTTCTAAATCATAATCGGTAGCCAATAGATGTCCGTATCAAATAAGTAAAGGACAAAACTCTTAGGACTACTTTTATGAAATTTAGCAGGATACGTACTTTTTGGGTCCTGGCACTTCTTGGAGCAATATGTGTTTCAGCGCAAGGCCAGTTTAGAAATATACTGAAGCCTCAGCAAAGCCCCATTCACGAATTAAGAATTAAAGCAGATGAAGAATATCTGTCTAACCAGCGAGATAGGTTTAGATTAAAAAGTCCATTAGGGCCACAGGCTCATCTACTCAGAGCAAACTCTTACAAAAAAATCGAAGACAAAATTCGCCGTGAAAAGCCATGTGGGTTTTGGATAAAATCTCATGGAGACGAATACTTGTATAAGAATCAAGAGCTTTATGTTTCAAACATAAAAGGAGAAATACTTGGCAGAGCTAAAAAATGGAAGATCAACAAGAAACTTCGAAAAACATTCAGAGCTCTTAGGCAGCTTGAAAAGAAATCTCAGTATGCACGTAACATTATCCAAACATTACAATATTCTGAGAACAGATTTACTCTCTCAATTGTCAAATGCATCGATAGCTATACCCTGTTCCCGCTACAGAATGACAAATACGGTGTTTTAAATAACAATGCGTATGCCTTTCAGGTAATGGAAAATGACCAGTTATTGGTAGATTATGCCCCTTTTGACAGAATAGGAAGTGGTGCTGAAATCAGGTGGGAACCGCGTCACAAAAAGATGAAGCTAGCTCACGAGCTTGCACATGCTTATGATGCCAACTTTGGATTACTCGATGATCGCCTTATTAAATCAAATGGCAACATTATGCCAGCACGGGAAATACGCGCACTATTCCATGAGAATATGATTCGAAAAGAAATGGAAAGGAATTTAAGAACCAGAATAAACAGCGGCGAAGCATGGTTGGCATTAGGAGTACCTTATACCTATCCATTACCCGTAACTGCAAGGTATTGAAGCTATTGCGCTGGTAATTGCTTTGCAGAATATATGATTTTATTCAGTTGAGTTGTATCTGTACAGTTGATATAACCAAATACATAATCTCCATAAATATTTTCTTTCCAATGCTTTTGATCTTCTTGCTTTCCTCCTACGCTGATTGTATCCTTTTTACTTCTTGCATTTGAATATGAGTCTACTCCTATTGCATGCCGGTTATCGAAATTAAGTGATGACCCATTATAAATATCTGATGTTACATACAGAATGGAACCATTAGCCAAGCTGATTCTATATTCGCAAAACTGATATTCAGTCCTTAAACTTTCAATGGTATAGTCTTCAGGAATACTCAAGTGAATAGCCTGATATCTTAAATCATCACCGCAATTCGTAAAATTGAGTTTTACCTTTTCCGACAAGGCTGTAGTCTTAGCGTTCGGTAGTGTAACGCATCCTGCTACAGCAAATAGTACGACTATAAATCCCCCTCTCATTAACTTGATAAAAGTAATGATAAGAAAATGATCTACTCAACAAGGAATCTATTTTTAGAATAAGAAAATGAACTCGAGTGTATTAAAATTATTTTGCTTATTGAAAATTCTGTTTTATACCTATTTTATTATTAATAACTTCGCGGCACTATTTAAAGCAGTCTTATGATCTCTACAGAAAATGTTTCCCTTCAGTACGGCAAACGCATACTTTTTGATGAAGTAAACATCAACTTTACACCCGGTAATTGCTATGGAATAATCGGTGCAAATGGTGCCGGAAAATCCACCTTTCTTAAGATTCTTTCAGGAGAGATCAGCCCTAATTCAGGTCGTGTGAAAATTGAGCCTGGAAAGAGAATGGCAGTCCTAAAACAGAATCATCATGAATATGATGAAACTGCGGTTCTGGACACTGTGATGATGGGCCATAAAGAACTGTGGGATATAATGAAAGAAAAGGATGCTATCTATGCTAAGCCCGATTTTTCAGAAGCAGACGGTAACCGGGCATCAGAGTTAGAGGCCCAGTTTGCAGATATGGATGGATGGAATGCAGAGCCAGACGCAGCGGCATTGCTTAGCGGTCTTGGTATTGTTGAATCAGATCACTACAGGTTAGTTAAAGAGTTAAATGGATCGGAAAAAGTGAGAGTATTGCTTGCTCAGGCGCTTTTCGGCAATCCTGATATCTTAATTCTGGACGAACCTACTAATGACCTTGACATACAGACCATCTCCTGGTTAGAGGATCATTTGCTTGAATTCAACAATACATTGATCGTGGTTTCTCACGATCGACACTTTTTAGATACCGTATGTACACACACAGCTGATATTGATTTTGGTCAAATCAAACTATACACCGGAAATTACTCATTCTGGTATGAGTCTAGTCAGTTAGCACTAAGTCAAAGATCTTCTGCCAACAAGAAAGCTGAAGAGAAAAAGAAAGAACTCCAGGAATTTATTGCTCGATTTAGCGCCAATGCATCCAAGTCAAAACAAGCAACAAGCAGGAAAAAATTGCTGGATAAGATCAACGTAGAGGACATTCAACCTTCCAATAGAAAGTACCCGGCAATTATTTTTACGCAAAACAGACCTGCCGGAGATCAAATTCTTGAAACTAAAGGCTTGAGTAAAGAAGTAAACGGTGAATACCTATTCAAAGATCTGGATCTCTTTGTAAATAAGGGCGATAAAATAGCTGTGGTAAGCAATGACAGTCTCGCTGTGACTTCATTTTTTCAAATACTGATGAATGAGCAGCAAGCAACTTCTGGCTCGTTCAAATTCGGGCAAACAATAACCCATGCCTATTTGCCAAATGAAAATTCGAAATATTTTCAAACGGATGAAAACCTGATCGACTGGTTAAGAAAATATACAGATGATGAAGAGGATAAGGATGAAGTTTACATTCGTGGGTTTTTAGGCAAAATGCTCTTCTCCGGGCAGGAAACATTAAAGAAATGCAATGTACTTTCAGGAGGTGAGAAAGTGCGATGCATGCTCTCACGCATGATGCTTCAAAAAGCCAATCTATTGATACTGGACGAACCAACTAATCACCTTGACCTGGAATCAATTACGGCGCTTAATAATTCATTGAAAGAGTTTCCCGGCACCATACTCTTTACATCCCATGACCATACATTTACTCAAACGGTTGCCAACCGTATTTTGGAATTGAATCCAGATGGGTATCTGGATACCTTAAGTACGTATGATGAGTACCTGGAGAAAAAGAAAGCAATGGAAATGGCATAAAAAAAGTCGTTCCTTTAATCAGGAACGACTTTTTTACTTCAAGTATATCCTAGAAATTAAAACCAATTCTTCCAAAGAAATACGCCCCATCTGATCCCATCTGAACAGAATCTGACAGACCTCCTTGATCAGTCCACGCATCAAATTGTGGTGTAGGGTATGTATTGAAGATGTTGTTCCCTCCTAGTGTGAATCTGAAACTATCAGTAAACGAGTACGATAAGCTCAGATCTACTGTTGTAGCTGCTTCATATACATCTGTAGCTACAGGAAACAATGCATCAGCCTCAGCTTGAGTGGTGGCTGGCGAATCAACCCACTGAAAATCTTGTAGGATTACTTCACTAAATTGAGTTACAAACAAGTTCGCGCTAAACTTATTAAGTGTATAGCTAACCCGTGCACCAAGTTTATGATCTGGTGCTGCTGCTTTTAAGTAGGCTTGAGAAAAAGGGCCAAAAAAGGTGAACTCATTCAAGTTACCATTCTTGATTTTATCAATTTTCAACTTGTTGAAGTTTCCGGAAACACTCACATCTAAATTACTGTTAGAGGCTAACTCATACTTATAGCCTACTACAATATCGACTCCCTTGGTGTTAGTGTCTACTCCATTGGCAAAAAACTGTGCTGCATCCACTCCAAGACCAAGCCCTGAAGCATCAAAGTTGTCTGTCAGCACAATTCTATCATCAACTGAAATGGAATATGCGTCTACAGTCATATTAAAACCACCGGAGTTATAAGTGAATCCAATGGATGTATTGATGGCTGTTTCCTCCTGTAACGGGCCAATGCCAAATGCCTTTGTCACTGTGCTCGTATTAGCAGATAATAAAGAAGGAACAGATGCTCCTGCTACAATATTGTTGAATATCAAGTTGTAATGAATCTGAGCCAGTGATGGAGCACGGAAACCTGATGAAACAGACCCTCTCAATGAAAGGCTCTCATTTATGCTATAACGAGATGCCAGCTTAAAATTGAAAGTTTCACCAAAATCACTGTACTTTTCAAATCTCAATGCACCTCCAATAAGGAAGTCGTCTGATAGGTTAATTTCGCTATCCAGGTAAAGTCCCAAATTTGTTCTACCTCTGTCCACTACATTATCAGGACTATACCCCGGAAATCCCTGAGAACCACCTGGTAAATCATCGCCATTGGTATCTGTAGCAGGAGACTGATCGGCTGGATTGCGAATGGCTACACCATTATTGTCATATAAAGCATATGATCCCTCCTCGCCAGCAAAAATGGTAAAACGTTCAGTTCTATATTCCATACCATAAGCAAGGTTAAAACCTGCAGCTATGTCCTTATAGAATTTATTGAAATCCAGATTAGTTACATTTTGTGAAAGGTTGTGCCCTCCTGCATCAAAATCCGTTGGAGAAGCTGCTTTTAATGACGCATTGTTTGTTTCCACTATGTAGTAATGGAAGTTATTCTTCCCATAGGTATTACTAAAATCTACGTTCCACCCATTATCCATTGTATGTCTGAAACCTGCGGATGCAGAAACATCGTTAATATCTGATGTAATGTGTGGGGTAAACCCATTTGGATGCAAGCTTGGTACGGATCTATTATCTCCATTCGCAAAACTATCTCGTGAAAATGCATGTGCATCTGTGTGTCGGAAGCTCCGCCCACCAAACGCATAAAAACTAGTCTGTTCACTAATTGGAACCTCTGAATTGATCATGAAATTGAAACCATCCACAGCTGCTGTTCCGTACCCCTTTCGCCATGAAAAACCTGGTCTAAGGGTTCGATCTTTGGAAAGAAACTCCGTTGTGATATTAGCAAAGCCACCTTTCTCACCTATTGGTAAACCATAGTTGAAGTCCATTTTATAGGTATTGCCATCAAAGCTTTTATTTTTTCCATCAAGTCTATTCTTTCCCTCGACGTTGAATAAAGTTTCACCGGTTTCCTCTTCCCATCCTTCCCCAATCGCAGTACTGTAAGCTCCGTAGGTTACGCCTCCTGAAACACCTTCATCATTTCGCAAAACAATGTTGATGACACCTGCAATCGCATCTGACCCATATTGAGCTGAAGCTCCATCTCTCAGGATTTCAATTCGCTTAATGGCCGAAGCAGGAATAGCATTTAAATCCGTGCCGGAATTGCCTCTACCCCTGGTGCCAAATACATTTACTAAAGAAGATTGATGCCTTCGCTTGCCATTGATTAAAACTAAGGTCTGATCCGGTCCCAGGCCTCTTAAGGAAGCAGGGTCTATATGATCCGCACCGTCTGATCCTGACTGCTTAGTAGCATTGAATGATGGAGCTGCATATTGCAATATTTGATTGATTTCAACCTTTCCATTGGTGGCAGCAACATCTGCAACATCTATCACATCAATCGGAACCGGGGAATCGATTACCGTTCTGTTTTGATTTCTGCTGCCAACTACCACAATTTCAGAAAGTTGCTCTGCAGAAGGCGCCAGGGATAAATCGTATGTAGACTGTGATGCAAGCACTTCAAAAACCTGCCGTTCATAACCAACATAACTGACTTCAATTCTATCACCAGCTTTTGCATTAAGTGTATAGATCCCATCGACACCAGTAACATCCCCTGTGGTTGTTCCTTGAATAACTACAGTAGCACCGATGATTACCTCACCAGATTCACTATCCACAATTTTGCCACTAATGGTTTTTGATTGTGAAGCAGCCAAAAAACTACTCAACCCTAAGATGGACAGAAGTACGATACGAATCCTGCTCATCGTTATTTGTAATAATCTCTTCATATTTATAATTATTTAGTTAGATCAAACAGAATCTAATATAAATTATAAACAAACAAGAATAATATTTATGCTTTAAAGCCGATGACCATAATATCATCGTTTTGACGGTTGGCTCCAGTCCAGGTTGCCAGATATTGTTCTGTCATAGACTTTTGTTCAGACATGGCTACTTTTCTTCTATCACGTAGAAATTCTCCGAACTGATTGGTTGTGATCTTCTTAAAATCTGGACCTCCAATTAGGTTAAACACACCGCTACTGCATAGGTAAAAATTTGAATCCTTAGTGTTTTCCAATGATATAGATGTATAGCTGGAACGATGCTCCCCAGTCTCACCTACCTGGCTTTTTTCACCTGTAATAATTTTTATACCTGTTCGATGAACCTGCAATAAATCCATGTTTGCCCCGGCAAATTCCATTGCCTTGGAAGTAGTATTGAGTTTTACAATCCCGACGTTTGCATTGGTGTTGAGTAGTATATTGTTTTTATCCTTGAATCGAGCCTGTACTTCTCTGTGCAAAAATTGAAGAATTGACCCGGGAAAATCAATGGAATATCCATCAACCATCTTTTTAAGTGCATTCATGTATATTCGGATCATCATGCTAGCCAGATGACCTTCACCGACACAGGTAAATAGCGCTAAATAGACATCATTACCGTTACTGTGAAGCCAATACCCGTCACCTCCTACTCTCCCTTTTGGTTTGTTTATTACGAAGGCATCTGAAAAAAACTCCATGAGCATTTGCTCCTGAGGTAACACAGAAAAGTAGTTACGCCTGGTACTATCCTCAATCTTATCAAGATTGACGATCCAATTAGATTCATTTACCTTTTTACCTGATTCACTCATCACAAATCCTTAATCTAAACCTAGTACAACAAAAGCCTCATGGTTATTCCATTTTATTGGAATGACGTACATGGAAACATTTTCAGGAATATTTAATTCCTCCGGCATACCTTCAAAAACTGTAGGTACTGAGATCATAAAATTTGCGCCAAGGTTGGCTCGAACGTTACCAGCTACAACGTTGGAAATTTCCCCAGCCATATCTAATATATCTTCTTCACTAGGGTCTTCTATTCCAATAAAAAGGTTAATTAAATCCGCAAACATTTCTCTATTAGCCGATATATAGACAAACCCTTGCCTGCTTCCGGATATCCCAATCATTCCAGTAAAATCCTTAAGCACCAGCCCATCAGACTCCTTTAAGTAAGGAACCTTCATATCTGAGTCAATCTCTGTGAGATGCTTGAAGTAATTGCTCACAGAATTAATGAACAAATTGCACGTTGCTTCGAATTCTTCTTTCCTACTCTCCATCCCTTTTCAATAATTTATCAAATGCCCTGGACAGGTCATCTGCATTTACAGGTTTATACATAAACCCCCTGGCGCCTCTATCTAAGGCGATGAGGCCAGTAAGTTTATCTGCAAGTGCAGTAATAATCATCACTTTGGTTTCAGGATTAATTTTCATTATTTCCTCAAGGCAAGCTATTCCGTCCATCTCTGGCATAGTGATGTCAAGTGTCACCACATCGGGTTTTTTATCCATCACCATTTGAACGGCTTCTACTCCATTAGCTGCCTGACCAATGATTTCCATATCGTAATTTGCCAGGTTTTTTTCGATTGTTCGCCGCATTACTGACGAATCATCCACTATTAGTAATCGCTTCTTCATTCCTCAACCTTCTTGGTGTTAATTATTGGTAATTTGATAGTCATTTCGAATGACTTGCCAGGAGTGGAGGTGATTTCGTAAGCGCCTTTGTATTCATCAATAATTGACTTAACCAAATGCATACCCTGGCCTCTGCCAGCGTGTTCATCTGATTTATCAGATGTTGAAAATCCTTCATGAAAAATGAGGTCAATAACTTGTGAGACTTCCATTTTCTTTAGCTGTGTTTCAGTAACAATACCATGCTCAACAGCCATATGCTTAATGCGATCCATATCAAGCCCTCTTCCGTCATCTTTATAACGGATAAACATCTCTTCATCCGATTTGGATAATTCAATAAGAATCTCCCCCATAATAACCTTCTTATCATTCATTCGGACACTAGGTGCCTCAATGCCGTGGACGATAGAGTTTCTTATAAGTTGAATCATCATATCCTTGAAAGGATTGATATATGCTTCTGGAAGAATGACATTCTCAATATTATCAAATGTCACATTCACGGTTTTACCAACTTCTCTTGCAATCAATTCAGCTCCTCGTTCCAGTGAATCAATAACCATAATATTAGATACCGAATCACCCTCAGCAGGAAATTTTTTGTAGATATTGATGATCTTATAAAGCATTTCGGCTATCTCCGCAATCATACGATCTGCTTCATCTACTTCATATAAAATGGCTAGGAAGTCTTTACCTCTGACATCCTTAGATTGAAGCTCTGTAATGCCGTCTTCAATTTCATGAAATTTATTAGCCATAAGTTCCATGCCGATTACAACCGCATTTCCTTTGAGGTTGTGAATAATATCAAAAGTAAAACTCAGTAGCTCAGAGTATTCATCCTTATCATTTTTCTCATACTTCTCAGAAATGCTCTTTAGCATTTTACGAGAATTGTGAAGAAAGCCACGTAGAATGGAAGGATCAATCTTAAGAATGCTTAACACTCTTTCTGTCTCTTGCTGTTTCTTCTTCTCAGCCTCGCTCAAGTGCTGCTGAAGTAAAATCGATTCGGTTTCATCTGAAACAGTGACCATGATATTTTGAATCTTATCCTTTCGAAAGATTCTTGTGAAGTCTACACGGATATATTTGGTAGCTACGATCCCATTGTTTTCCGTATGAATCTTTACTTGATCAATAGGGTTCAGCTGATTTACTACCTCTTCATCCATGTCTTCATTGAAGAGGTGGCGCATAAACATTTCCAATGCTTCTAACTCTCTTGGCAAGATGAGTGGGCGCATGAAGTTTGAAAAGTTTTCACCAGCAATCCGGTCATTGTTGAAGATTTCTTTCATTGCTTTTGAATGAAATTTTGAAATCTTAAACTCTTTATCAAGCAGGAAAATACCCTGCTCTATATTTTCAAAAACCACAAGCGAAACACCATAGATATTCTTATATAGAAACTTCGCTTTGTCGCGTTGTTTTCGTAGTTCAAAGTGAGACTTCTTGATCTCAAAGACCATTTTATTAAAAGTATTGGCATATTGACCAAGCTCATCCTTTGTTGGAATCACTACTTTTTTGCTCATATCCCCGGCTGAGATTCTTCTGGTATAAGCTTCAAGAATTTTTACGTTCTTGAGAAGGTTTGTGACCAATGTTGTCATCAACCAAAACGCGATGATGCCGATGGTTATGTCAAGGATAAGAAAGGTCCAGAAATTTTGAACAGAACGTTTTGCTATAACCTGAGTCTTTGTCTGAATATTGTCAGACATATAATCCTCTACTCTTTTAAGCAGGTTAATTTTGGTTGTGCTAGCCTCATACCAATCATCTGGATTTTCAGAAAGTGTATCATTGGCAAAAACAACCTCACGCATTCTATTTACCTCCTCAACTTCATCTCCCTGTACGATTTGATTGTAATAGTCTATTGATTCTTCATTTGCAATAATGGTAAAGGCATCCAAATAAGAATTTTGACTTGAAACTAAAGTTGTAAAGCGATTATAAAGATCAAACCCAATATGATTATGAGAAAATGCCTGAGTGCCGATTGCTCGCTCAATACTTGCATACTCTTTTGATTTCAAAAAGTAAATAATTGCATGGATCTGTTGTGCTACTTCTTTATCTCTTGTTTCATCTATCAGCTTAATTACCGTATTTAATGCAATATTGTTAACCTCTGAAAATCTATCTATTGATTCTTCAGAGCTGATTCTATGCTGGTCAATACTTTTTCTAAGGGCTGCTATTTTGTCAAAATGGGCATTTAATTGATCCAGGTCTGTGCGGTGAAATGTCAATAATTCATCAAGTTCACCGCTTGAGAGTTCGTTGTAGTATTGCTGAAGCGTACTATCTGTTCGCTCCCTTTGCCTATTGAGTTTAATACCGAAATTATCTCCCTCATTGGCCAAAAATCCGGAAGAAATACTTCTCTCTTTTTGTATTTCATGAACAACATGATTGATTTCAATCCCGACAGTGATCGCCTTGTTTAGTCTGACACTATCAGAATAATCAAGGTAATGATACCTTACCTGTAAGTAATCGAATGCCAAAATGATAACGATGAGCGGAATAATAATTACCGCAAATTTTTGGCGAATAGGTAAATTGGTTAGTCGCTTTATCATAGAAGTTGCATAAAACTATGCAAGTACTTTTTCTACTACCTTGAGTAAATCCTCTTCGGTAAATGGTTTAACAATATATTCTGAAGCCCCGAGTGATAGTCCTTTGTTCACCACTGTTTGCTGGCCAACTGCACTTACCATAATTACTTTTGATGGTACTTCTTCATCCTTTAATACTTTAAGAATTTCAAACCCCATCATGTCAGGAAGAATATTATCTAATGTAATCAAATCTGGCTGTAATTGCACAGCTAAATCAATGGCACTTTCTCCATTTTGGGCTTCACCTACTACCTCAAAGCCTGCACCTTCCAATGCAGACTTTATCAATGACCTCATATAAATAGAGTCATCTACAATCAATACTGTCTTGCTCATTTTTCTTTTTATTACTGTTTTATCACTTAATTAAATTTATCACTGCTATAGCAGTACGATTAGGGTGATAATGAGTAGCTAAACCAGGTCCTTTATTTTATCCACAAACTTATTGTGAAATACCCAAATAAAGTCTGGACATATATCTAGTTCTTTTCCATGCAATACGGCTTTAAAATGAATCATTGATTCAAATTCGCTGGATTCTTTATCTATAAAATCATTTAGTTCCGTTGCTTTAAGCACCTTCAATGATGGCACATTTCCATAAATTTCAACTCCCAAAAAATTAGAAAACTCGGTGATAACTGCTGCTGAGACCATATTATCAATCTCGGTAAGAAAACCTAACTTCATGATCATACTCTCTTTGGAATCATCCTTTACTATTTTTTCAGGCAAACATGCTTCGTAAAGTTTTGACACCTCTTTTTCAGAAAATATTAAATGGCTGGTTCCTTTTAGCTCTCCCATCAATTCTGTTTTAATAAGGTGAACATCCTGGTTGGCGCCACCAAATCGACTGGTCTCTAATTCAGCATTTACATAATCAATCTGTTCGATACTCACAGGACTTTGAAGTATTTGCTCCATTGATGCTTTCGCCATGGAAAGCCCATCAAATATCAGTTTGGTGGCTACCTTCATTTCAGAGTCGTTCAAATCTGCTATCATCTTCTCAATTTTTAAGTCTTAGTTGGGCTCTCAAAATAATTCTTTATTCTAAATCTCAGTTAAATTTTAGGTGAACTGTTAAGTTTCTTCATCGAGTCCCCTCAAAATACCGATTAATTCTTCATTGTCAAATGGTTTTACCAGGTAATGTTTTGCGCCATTCTCCATTGCCTCTACAATAGCAGATTGCTGTCCTACAGCACTTATCATGATTACTTTTGATGTAAAGTCGTCTGTATTAATCGTTTTCAATACATCCAAGCCTGTCATATCCGGCAAAATATTGTCTAGCGTAATAACATCAGGATTTAATTCAAGCGCAAGATCTATGGCTGATTCGCCATTTTTGGCCTCACCGACCACTTCATACCCATTGTCATGAAGCAACGAACGCAAGCTTGATCTGATGTATGTTGAGTCATCTACTATGAGTACTCGCATGGTCTTACTGTTTTGTTTCGTTTAATTTCTTATAAATACGAGTGCGTACATCATAAATTCCAAACTTTGTCTTACCATAGTCAGGCATGATGTCGTAATAGCCAATGATCAAATAGCCATTGGGTTTCAGGCAGCTATGTAAAAGATCTAAGACTCTTCTTTTAAGCGAATCATCAAAGTATATCATTACATTTCTGCAAAAAATGATATCATACGTATCATTCATCTGCTCCATTACTAGATTGTGGCGTTTGAAGCTCACATTTTTTGTGTATTTGGTTTTAATCGTTGCATGTTTATCATGAAAGTCGAAATAGTCACTCATTTCACGATTTGGAAAAAATTTCAGAAACGGAACCAAATACTGCTTTAAGGTTATCAGGGAATAATCACCTTTTGTAGCTTTTGCAAGTGCTGTCTTACTTAAATCAGTTGCTATTAATTTTGTTTTATTTAGCAAATTTAGTGTCTCAAGTACGATATTCATTGTATAGACCTCCTCGCCGGTAGAGCATCCTGCATGCCATATTTTCAGTGACTTGTTTGGTATCTCTGGGATAATTTCACCACGAAGTTTGATCCATACATCAGGATTTCTGAATAACTCAGTCAGGTTCACCAGTAAGTCATCAATCGCATTTTGAAAAAATTCATTGTCTTTTAAAACCAAAGACCACAACTCAATGATGGAATCCATATTGTTCTTGAGCATCAGTCGTACTATTCCTCGTTTTAAGGAGGACCGTTCATAGTTTGTAAAGTCTAATCCATAACGATTGTTTATAGCTTGCATAAGTGCTGTAAGCTCCTCATCGCTAATCATATCGGTTGTTATCGTTCCTATGATTGTGTGGTTTTAGTTGCTGATTGAAACAATATATCCATTATTGATGCGACATCAAGCACCGGACAGACATTTCCGGATCCAAGGATGGTTGACCCGCTGAGTAATCGACTGTTATTCAGTGGCTTAGGTAGTTTTTTCTCTATTATTTCTTTTTGCCGATCCAGCCGATCCACGACTAACCCCAATAATCGTCCGGAATGCGAGGCTATAACAACATTTAGCTGAGAATCATTTGCAATCTTTTGGAGAGGTTGCTGGCCGATGGCATGCTGCTCAAAGTCATTCAGGTTGCGAATGTTAAGTAGCCCCTTTAAAAACACAATTGGAACTGACTTATCATTATAGTCAATCATTAAATTATCCGCAACATGGTGAATATTGTCTTTTGTGAGATATGTAACAGAATCAATATAGGTTAGTGGAATAGCATATTCTTGATCGTCTACTATAAATAAGAGTGCTCCTTTTAAAGCAAGTGAAGAAGGAAGCACCAGGTGAACAGATGTACCAATTCCTATTTCAGTTTCTACCAGAACCTGCCCACCAATTGATTCTACAGCCTTTTTAACGACATCCATACCAACACCTCTTCCTGATATTTCAGTGATTTTTTCAGCGCTTGAAAAACCTGGCTCAAATATGTATCGGATGATTTCATTTTCGCTGAGCTTGTCTGCTACCTCCTGTGAAACCATTTTTTTCTTAACGATTTTCTCTTTGATCTTCTCTTTATCTATACCCTTTCCATCATCTGAAATGGTGATGACTACACTATCTTTTTCTAATGTAGCAGATAGCGTTACACTTGCTTTTAGGTCTTTCCCTGAGTTTTTACGCTCCTCTGAGGATTCTATTCCATGTGAAACGGCGTTACGAACCAAATGCACCATGGAATCGCTAATGATTTTAAGAATATTCCTGTCTATCTCTACTTCAGTGCCTTTGAGAACAAGTTCTACTGACTTCTTTTCTGTGGCTGCCGCATCTCTGAGCACCCTGTGAAATTTATTGAAAAGAAACCCCATCTGCACCATTCGCACATTCATGATACCATAATGTAGATTAGATGAAATGCGTTTTAGACGTTCAAATTCCAGCGTACTTTTTCCTTCTTCCCCAAATAGAGATATCAGCCGATCTCGCTCGATTACTAACTCCCCAACCATGTTAAGCAGGTCATCCATGCGCTTTACGGGAATCTGTACGACATCTGCAAACTTGATACTTCCTCCCTCTTCTTTTACTTCTTCTTGTGGTTGATCAGTATCTATTTCAGGCTCTTGAGGCTCATCGGAATCATCAGAGGGTTTACCAGCGTCTTCAAGGGCATTCTTCAGAAATACAGATAGTTTCGTTTTAATACCAAGATAGCTAACCTTCTCATTAGTGGTGATCGCATTGATCAATCCTCCAAGCTTATCATTGGCACGAAACAAACTATTGACCAATTCAGTATCCAATGGAATATCTCCATTTTTTATTGCAC
This sequence comes from Ekhidna lutea, assembly GCF_900188325.1. GTDB lineage: Bacteria > Bacteroidota > Bacteroidia > Cytophagales > Cyclobacteriaceae > Ekhidna > Ekhidna lutea. Next base: position 333,942 of record NZ_FZPD01000002.1, read on the forward strand.
CAAAAATATCTTCAACTGTATGAGACAAATCCGCGATTTTGTCATAACCCATCCCCATTGCATTACCCTTGAGGGTATGGACTATTCGAAATATATTGGCGATGGCTCGTTTACTTGAGTGATCCTTTTCAAGCTCGACAAATAAACGGTTTAGCTCCTCAAAGTTTTCGAGGGCTTCTGTTAAAAATAACTGACGATATTCTTCTTCTTTCGAATTCACTTATAGATCGTTGACCAGATAGTTTCCAATTTCTTTAATATCCAAAATCTCATCTACAGCACCTGACTCGTTCGCGGCTTTAGGCATTCCATATATTACACTGCTTTCTTTGTTTTGCGCTATGGTTTTTCCTTTTGCCTCGTGCACTGCTATCATGCCTTTTACTCCATCTTTTCCCATCCCTGTCAGCAAAACACCTACCATCCTATTCTTATAAATCTTAGCTGCACTAAGCATCATTGCATTTATAGAAGGGTTATTATAGTCAGGATAGACTTCATCCGTAAAATCGATTACTGCCTCATTGTTTTTCTTTGTTAGTATTAGGTTAGCGTGTCCTGGGCAAAACATCACTACCCCTGGTGTTGGTTTAGCACCTTTCGTCGCTGAAACCACCTCAAGGTTCGTCAAAGAGCTTAGGCGCTGAACAAACTGAGGAATAAATACTGCCGGCATATGTTGGCAGACAATAATAGGAATATCAAAATCAGCGGGTAATGAACTTAAAACCCTTTCAATTGCTGTAGGCCCTCCAGTAGAAGCCCCAATGGCTACCAGATCATAATTAGACTTCTTCTTGCCCCTTTTTTTTGATACCACCTGTACTGTTTTCTTAGCAGCAGTGATCGTTTTGGGTTTTGCACGAGATGTGCTTTTTATTTTTTGAATCAGCTCCTTTTGAAGCTCTCGCATTTTCGATTTATTCCGGTCGGGCTTATTGATGTAGTCAACAGCTCCGTTTTTCAGTGCTTCAAAAATGGGTTGCAAATCTGTATTTCCAACTGAGCTTAAAATTAAAATCGGCGTTGGGCGACTTTCCATTATAGCTTTCACTGCATATAAACCGTCATAGTCTGCCATATTTAGATCTAGCAAAACAATGTCTGGTTTAAGCGTTAAAACCTGCTTTGTTGCTTCCAATCCATTCGTGGCTGTTCCGACCACTTCTATTTGTGAATCCTCTGAAAGCAAATCCGTAACAAGCAACCGCATGAATGCAGAATCATCTACAACTAATATTTTAAGCTTACTTGCCATCTATTTCAAAAATTCATCAGGAACAACAACTGTATGATCACTTCGAACCAATTCATCGATATCCAGGTAAAAAATAATTCGATCATCCAACTGAATCAACCCTTTAATGTATGATGATGTGCCTGTTGTATTGTCTATCATCGAAACGTCACTGGTGATGTTGTCCCCAGAGGTTTTAAGCGTTACCGGCAAACTATTTAGAAGAAATCCAATAGGACTATCTTTAGCTTTAACGGCTAGAAAATACTCACATAACTCTTCGGATTTATTCACGAATTTGCGTCTGAGATCCATTGCTAAAAAGGTTTTCCCGCGGATTGAGGCAATGCCCTTCACGTGAGCCGGACTGTTAGGTGCTTCTGAAAGTTTAGGTGTTGACACTACTTCACTAACCTTAGCTATTTCTACCGCATACTCTTCATTACCGACATTAAACACCACAAATTGAACTATTTGATTTGAAAGGCTTTCGATTTCTTCGCGGAATTTTTTCCTTAGTTCTTGTTTTCTTTTCTGTTCCTTTTCTGTTATGAAATTTCCTATTATTTGTGCTTTTCCAGGCTCAGTTGCCTTTTTTTTCACAGAGCTCTTTTTAATAAGTTTCTTTTTCTCCACTTTCTTTTTGGGAGATTTCTTTTTCTCACTTGCAATTAACTGCTGCTTTTTTAAATTCTTCCCCAATGCCATTCTTTACACATTTAATTCTAAAATTTCATCAGCAAAATGCATGTAATCAACCGCACTATTAGAAGTTGGTTTATACGAAATAACGCTTTTTCCAAATGAAGGGGCTTCTGAAGCTTTTACATTATTTCTTATATGGGATTTGAAGATTCTTAAGTCGTAATTTTCTTTGATGTAGTCTTCTACCTCTATACTAAGCTTTCTCCTTTTATCTACCATTACTGGAAGAACTCCTTCAATGGACAAGTCTTTATCATACGAGGTTTGTACTTTATTAATCGTATCTACAATCTGGTCTAATCCCTGGAGACTCAGCACCTCCATTTGCATGGGTATAATTACCTTGTCTGCAGCTAGCAAAGCATTAAGTGTAAGTGTTGATAAAGAAGGTGGACAATCAATCAAAACAAAATCAAAACCTTTTGCATCAGTGAGCATTTGAGATAGAACCTTTTCTTGTCCTTCACTTCGTGCCAGCGATAATTCCGTATCTGCAAGGTTATTATCTGATGGAGCAACAGTAATTCCTTCCCGGATTTCCATGACATCTCCAAGAGAACATTCACCTAACAAAGCATCTGCCATGGACTGGCTAAATTCGTTTACACCCAATGAATAACTAAGGTTGCCTTGTGGATCAAGGTCAATGAGTAAAACATCCTTGGCCCGACGCTTTAATGCTGCTCCTAAATTGATTGCAGTGGTCGTTTTTCCTGTTCCTCCTTTATGATTTATAATGGAATAGACTATCATTTATTAATCACCTTTCTGTGATAACTTAAACATGCCTACCTTATCCTTGAGCGTTTTAGCAATTTCGGTAACTTCCTCCGATCGTTGTGTATAGCTCTCCATTCCAGCGCTAAGCTCAGTAGCCGAGCTTGCAACCTGCTCTGTACCTGCGGCCGTTTCCTCAGCAATGACCACAATGCCTTCAGTAATACTTACCACATTCTTTATGCTATCCATTTGTTCTTTGGTAGCATCAAGAATTTGCTTCGATATCTCCAGATTTTGATTTGAAGATGAGGCTATCTCTCTGAACGCCTCGGATGCATCATTAGAAGCACTTTCACCTCCAAGAATGCTCTCATTCATGACTTCAATCACTTTAGCCGCAGTAGCGGTATCGTTCTGGACGTCTGTGATTAGTTTTTCAATTTCTCTAGCTGAATTTCTTGAATCTTCAGCGAGTTTTCTGATTTCTTCTGCAACTACTGCAAACCCTCTTCCGGCATCACCAGCCTGAGCAGCTTCAATAGCTGCATTTAGGGCTAATAAATTGGTTTGAGCAGCTATATCAGTGATAATACCCAAAACCCTGGTTATCTCTTTGCTTCGCTCAGTAAGTACCTGAATGGATTCATTCGTGTCATTCGCAAAGGCTTTGATGTCCTTCATGCTAAAGCCTACCTTGTTCACCATTTTGAGTCCTGTTTCAGAGCTTTCAGATACCTTATGTGCTGCCACATTGATTTCATCTGCCTGAACACTCATACTAGAAGCTGCTCGTTGAATGCTTTCAACAAGGTTTGATGATTCATCTACCTTGCTTACCTGATTTTGTGCCCCGCTACTCATTTCTGCAATTGCGGAAGCGATTTCGCCGGTGTTGGTATTCATCTCTTCACTGGCTGAAAGCATCTCCATAGAGGAATCACCAATGATATTTGCATTCTTAACAATTCCATCGAGTAATTCATCAAGGTTATTTAAAGCTTTATTTAAATTTTCAGCTAGTTGAAGGATGTCTCCTTTCGCTTCTTCTGTATATCTAACAGTTAAATCGCCTTCTGCCATTCGGTTAGCCATTTCATTCAGTATTATGAATGGTTTAGAAACTGATTCCAGAAGACTATTAATCGAAATACTAAGTTCCCTCCATGCTCCGGATTTATTATCAGAGTTCATGCGTGATTTTAGGTCTCCTTCACCTTCTGCATGCTGAACGACATTGTTTGTTTCATCAATTACGGATCGGAGATTGTTTCTCATCATTATTAATGAGGCACCTAAAACGTCATTTTCGCCAGCAACTTCAAAGTCAGCGTTTAAATTACCTTCACCAATTTCGCGAGAAAAATTTGCCTTTTTCCTTAGTTCAGCAAGCAGGATATTAACCGAATGGGCTATTTCCCCAAGCTCATCGCCAGAAATATTCTTTATCACAAGCGAGTTATCTAATACTCCTTTCGCAAGATTCTTCAAAAGACTATTAGATTCATCTAAAGAGTCGGTAATTCTATTCGCAAGTTTCCAAATGGTGTAGGTAAGGAAGACTAGCCCTATCAGTCCAATAATGAGTGTTAAACGAAATGTAGCATTAAATGGGGCTGTAATCTCAGAAACGGGAACAACAAAAACAGCCCACCAGGATTCATTAGATCTGCCCACTGGAATATTTGCGAAGGAAACATATACATCATCATCCAGTGAATCATCATGGGTGCGGTATGAAAAAGGCTTTCCTTCTTGCATTTTTTCAGATACATTAACAGGGCTTTTTTTGATAATGTTAAGCGTATCCATTTGTTTGTTGAATAGACCGGCGTTTTTATGAGCTGTAATTACACCTCCGCCCGAAACAAGTAGCGCATATGCATTTTCATAAAAGTCTACCTCTGAAATACCTTGAAAATCATCAACAGACATATCTGTTCCAATTACACCGGCGAACTTTCCATCCACTTCAAATCGTACGGTAGGAGAAATGCCTAATAGTGAGTCTCTGGTATTGGATGAATAATCATAATCTAAATACCAGTAAGGCTCACTCAATAACTCTTTAAGGTCATCTTCTGCTTTGAATCGTTCATAAATTGAGCTTGCTTTTCTTCCATCTAGTTCAGCAAGCTCCAAAGAAGATTTTACCTCGCCCCCGTCCATGTATGAGTTAAAGCGCTCTCGTCCATAACTTTTATCCCAGTTTGGATCGATAAACTCCAGCTGCCAACTCATCCAGGTTGCATCATACTTTGGATACATCACGAGCACTTTATCCAAAAGTGATTTCCGTAGTTTGTTGCGTTGATCATCAGGAAGAAGTGTGTATTCTTCTACGGCTACTGCCATGATTCTCGAAACAGCCAAATCTTCATCAATAATCACTTTTATTTCATTGGCTTTTTGTTTGGCATAGGAATCAGCAAGTTTCTCTGCTTCGCTAATCGCATTATTCCGCAGATTGTAGCTTATATATCCTAGTGTTACGACATAGATGATTACTGTCAATCCGAGGATAAACAACATCATCTTTCTTCGAATGGTAAAATTCTTAAGCATTTTGGTTATGGTTAACTATCAATAAATTAATCCTTAGGCAGTTTGAGTAAATTGATCGCCAGTAATCATTCCTAATATATCAAATAGGATAATCATTCGACGATCTTTTTTAATAATTCCTTTTAAGTATTTCTGACCAGTGACGGACTTTAATCTAGAAGCAGACAACTCTTCAATCATTTTTTCTGCAACCATTAATGTGTCAGGCACTTCAGGTATTGCGATTCCCATTTTATATTCTTCATGTTCTAAAACCAATAAATAATTGTACGTTTTATCATTTGAATGATTATGAGGATTGAAGAAGGTAGCCAAATCAAGAATTCCGTAGATATTTCCTCTCACATTAACCATTCCAGAAATATATGGTGGCATTTCCGGCAATAATGAGACACGAGGGCATTTTACTACCTCACTAACCAACTGGATGGGTATAGCATACTCCTCTCCTCCTGATTTGAAAACGCAAAATTGATGGAGCCTTGCTTGTAAACCCAACTCTTCATCTCTCTCACCCTCTTGTATCGACTCATTTTGGTTCTGCTTCCCCTTTTCGGCTTTTTCTTCCGCAGTAATCTCGCTTGTTTTCTTTGTTAGGTTTTTTCCTAATGCCATGACAATTATAACTCAAGGTAAAATTGAACTTTCTAAGAAACTAAATACAATTGACTTTTACCTAAATCTTTATCGGTAAAATGACCAATTCACTCCTGAGAGTTAAGAATTGAATTATTAAAACAGAATTTTTCCAAATAGAGCATGATGGTTATCATTTCAAGGATATTTTTGCTGACTTTGGAAAAACAAATGAATAGTAGAAAAAGACATATCCTTAAAACATTGACATGGAGGGTGATAGCAACAGGCACAACCTTCCTTCTTACCATGTTTTTCTTCAGGGAGGACCCAAATGCAACAGAAAAAGCTTCTTGGGTAGCTTTAATAGAGACCAGTTTTAAAATGATTCTTTACTATTATCATGAAAGAATTTGGTTCTCTTTAAAAGTTGAGGTTAAAAGTGCAATCAGGCATTTGTATAAAACTTTAACATGGCGCGTTATAGCTTCGCTAACTACATTTTTAGTGGCTATATTCATTTTTAGAGAAGATCCTATGGCAATTGAAAAAGCAACAGGAATTGCGCTTGTTGAGAGTTTGCTTAAAATGCTATTTTACTATTTACATGAAAGAGCATGGCACATATCAAAATTTGGACTTAAATGATATTATTAAGGTAATTAGCTCCAATAAGTGTTTGATGAATGTAATTAAAAGATTAATCTTGAATTTGAATTGACATTTAGCTGATCAAAATCTACATAATGATGAAAAAGAAAATCATACACCTTTCACTCTTCACTTCTGCTTTCTTCCTGATCTCCTGTGGCGGAGGTAATAAAGCATCTGATGAATCAACCGCAGAGAAAAAAGAGGAAATTGAAACATTTGTGGAAAAGGAATTCACATATCCACTTCCCACAGCATTTGAAGTTTCACAAATGCTAAGTAATGCGAATACTACCTATTCACCGGAAATTGTAAATGATCCGGCCAATTCAGATAAATATATTGCTACCTGGCAAAAGGCTGCAAATCTTGGCGTTTATGGCGCTGACCTAAGTTATGCTGCAACTTTTGATAAGACACAGGAAACTATCGATTTTCTTGATGTGTCAAAAAAGCTGATAGATGACCTGAATATTACATCTGCTTTTAATGAATCAATGGCTCAGCGTATTGAAAATAATATGGACAATGTAGATTCATTGATTTTCATAGTAACAGAGTCATTTTATGATACCTACAATTACCTTAATCAAAACGGAGAGGAAAAAACTTCCATTCTAGTTATAGCAGGGAGTGTAATAGAAGGCTTGCATATTACTTGTGAACTTGTAAAAATGAGTGAGAACAAAGGTGAGCTTATGGCCGTATTAGCCAATCAGAAAGCACAAGTAGATAAACTTGTAGAATTAATGGAAAACCATAAGGACGATGTAAATGTGAGTAAGGTGCTTCCTAACCTTAGATTTATTAGTCTTACTTATGAACAACTAGGTGAAGGTACTGAAATGACAGAGGGACAATTTTCAGATATTGCCAACAGCGTGAAAGAGATGAGAGATCACATCGTTGGATAATCTTTCCCGAAATGATATTTTTAGAGCCTCGACCGAAAGTTGAGGCTTTTTTATTACAAAACATCCTATGACCGAATCCATAATTAATGCATTAGTACACCTCTTTGCCATAATCGAGAGCGCGAAAGAAGATACCGATGCAGTTGATTCCGGTGAATTGGTCATTCGCCCTTACCTTCAGAAAAACCTCAACAATGAGACATTAACTGCAGAATACATTAAGCTTTTTTATGATTATCTGAATTTTTATAAAGATCAGCCTACAGCAAAAGACAGTGAAGGGATTAGCATTGATAGCACGAGTATTCTGCAAATTGCCAAAATATGCAATCAGCTGAATAAGGAGTTACTCAGATCTGAACGACTCATTGTTTTCATGCAATTGATGGAGTTAATTCGAGCTGATGAGAAGGTTACAGACAAAGAAGAAGAGTTTGCCGCTTTGGTAGCTCTAAATTTCAATCTGGATCAAGAAGATGTACTAAACCTCAAAAATTTCATTCTTAAACCTGATGATAAGGAGATCAATCAGGAGAAAATTCTGATAATAGATAACAAGCAAACTGAGTGGCCTGAAGAGATGGCCTGGATAATAAGGAAAAAGAAAAAAGACAATCAGGCCAGACACTTATTTGTTCAAAATCTATTTGGTAAAATCACTGTGCTCTATCTCAAGAGTGTAAGTACGTTTGTTTTTAGGTATGACGGACCACTTAACTTATTTCTGGAAGGGATAAAAATCATTCCCAGTAAATCGTATATACTAAGGCCCGGGTCTATCATAAAAGGGCCAAATATTTCCTCCATCTATGAATCAGAGATTACTAAAAAATTTATTCAGGACGAGACCAGCACACGTGTGGTACTTGCCGGTGATAAGATTGAATTTAAATTCAAAAACAGCAGCAATGGTCTGAAGGCATTTTCATTTTCTGAAGATTCGGGGAGACTAATTGGCATTATGGGAGGTAGTGGTACTGGTAAGACTACCCTCATGAATATTTTGAATGGAAAGATTGATTTGGATAATGGACGACTCCATATCAATGGCTTTTCACTTGAGCAAGCTTCAACGGAAGGTGTAATTGGATATGTACCTCAGGATGACTTGCTTTTTGAGGAACTGACGGTATATCAAAACTTATATTTTAATGCGAAAACCTGTTTTAGTGATTTTTCAGAAGATCTAATTGATCGGACTGTTCATAAAGTACTGGAAGACCTTGACCTGGAAGACATTAAGGATCTTAAGGTTGGTGATCCTCTTAACAAAACTATATCTGGAGGGCAAAGAAAACGCTTAAACATTGCGTTGGAGCTCATGAGAGAACCTTCCGTGCTATTTGTAGATGAGCCAACATCAGGTCTTTCATCAATGGACTCTGAAAAGATGATGATGCTGCTGAAAGATCTTACAAGAAAAGGAAAACTTGTAGTAGCGATTATACACCAGCCTTCCTCCGAGATATTCAAACTCTTCGATCGACTCTGGATACTCGACAAAGGAGGCTATCCAATATATAATGGCAACCCTATCGATGCGGTAGTGTATTTCAAAACCATGAATACTCAGGTTAATGCAGCAGAGAGTGAGTGCCCACGCTGTGGTAATGTAATTCCTGAACAGATTCTTCAAATAATAGAAGCCAGAGAAATAGATGAGCGCGGGCGTTCAACTAAAAAGCGAAGAGTAAACCCTTCGGTTTGGTATTCGAAGTACAAAGAGAATATTTTACCAAAACTGGTTCGATTAAAATATGAATCTGTACTCCCACCAACAAACTTCCGAATCCCTGATAGCTGGAATCAGTTTAAAATATTTAGTCAGCGAAACCTACTCTCTAAGATTTCTAACAGGCAATATATTATCATTAATATGTTGGAAGCTCCACTCCTGGCTTTCATTCTTGGATACTTCTCGAAATACTCACCCGAAAAGGTGTACTCATTTTCTGAGAATATCAACCTGCCAGTCTATCTGTTTATGTCCATTGTGGTTTCACTATTTATGGGGCTGACTGTAAGTGCACAGGAGATATATAAAGACAGGCAAATACTTGAAAGGGAATCATTTCTGAACCTTTCCAGAATAAGCTACATAAACTCCAAAATTGTGTACCTCTTCATTCTCTCGGGCATTCAGACTATTTCATTTGTTTTGATTGGAAATTATATCCTGGAAATTCATGGGATGACATTGTACTATTGGACTGTACTTTTTACAGTCTCATGTTTTGCTAATTTGATAGGGCTAAACATCTCCTCTGCACTCAATTCTGTCATTAATATCTATATTCTGATACCATTCATTCTTGTTCCTCAACTCCTCCTTGGAGGTGCAATGATCAAATTTGATGAGTTGCACCATTCGTTGAGCAATCAAAAAAATGTGCCGATTGTAGGTGATATGATGGCTTCACGATGGGCGTATGAAGCACTAGCTGTAGCCCAATTTAGATACAACGATTATGAAAAACACTTCTTTGAAGTAAATGAAGAGATCAGTAGAACTTCAGTATACAGATCATTTATGGTTCCTGAGATGATGGCCATTAATCAGGAGATTCTTCGTGATAGTGCAGACTGGAGTGATAAAAAGCGCTCTTTCCGGATATTAAAAAATGAAGTAACAAATCTAGCTGAAATCCATTCTCTGCGACGATTTCCATATATAGATCAGATTGAGTCAGCTTATTTCAGCACTTCAATAGGTGATAGGCTTCATAACTACTTGCTCTACGCAAAAGATCAGTTCGCGGCAGACTATTTAAAAGCACAGAAAAAGCGCGATGATTTATACATCAAATTAGTTGAGGAGCTTGGTAAAGAAGGTTTTGCTGAGTTGGAAAATAAATATCACAACCAGTTTCTCGAGGATCTGTTAATGAATAGAGCCCAGTTTAATATGGTATATAGAGGTGATGACCAACTGATTCAAAAGAAGGACCCTATTTACATGCGGCCTTATTCATCGATAGGGCGTGCGCATTTCTACTCTCCTAATAAGATTCTTGGTGATATAAAAATCCCAACCTTTTACTTCAATATTGCTTTCATTTGGTTTATGACTATTGTCCTGTATCTCACATTACTGGATAACAGCCTTAAGAAACTTATCAAGTTTTTTGAGTCTAAAAATAGAGATGAAAGCCGACCTAGTGCGTGGATTCGCATATGGGACACAATTTTAATAATTATCAGTTCACCTGGAGTGTATCGAAGGGCACTAAAAATAAAAAAGAACAATCAAGAAGAATGATCTATCCCAATCTTGCGTCATTAATTCTCAGACTTAGCGTAGGCAGCATGATGCTGACACATGGCTGGGGAAAATTTAATAAACTTATTTCAGGTGATTTATCCTTTGCAGATCCAATTGGTGTTGGTGAAGCTCCTACCCTGATTCTCGCTGTGCTTGCAGAGTTTATCAGTCCTATTTTATTGATTGTGGGTTATAAAACTCGATTAGCAACTGTATTGCCTGCACTTACTATGCTTGTAGCTGCATTTGTAATTCATGCTGATGATCCGTGGGGGCGACAGGAATTTCCACTCCTTTATTTCTTTGGCTTTGCAACGATATACCTACTTGGAAGTGGGAAATATTCGCTTGACTGGCAGCTAAAGAAGGTTTAGCTTTTTATAGATCACTTTTTCACTAACCTGAGTAATCTCTCCGGATTTTAGTGGTTCGAGACTTAAATCTTCGATCCCAACACGTAATAGTCTCAAGGTAGGGTGACCTACTTTTGCCGTCATTCTTCTGACCTGCCGGTTTTTTCCTTCCGTAAGTGAAAGCTGTAGCCAGGTTCGAATAGGATGTTTCTTGTAATTGACAGGAGGGTTTCGTTCAGGAATATCAGGAGTGACGATACTTACTTTTGCTGGTTTGGTTCTATGCTTTTTCCCACTGACATTGATCTCCACACCTTTTTCAAGCTGTTGAAGTGCTTCCTTATCGGGACCTCCATCCACTTCCACCCAATAAGTTCGTTGATGGTTATGTTTTGGATTTAAAAGCCTGTTATTTAATGACTTATCATTAGTTAAAATCAGTAACCCTTCACTATCCAGATCCAGACGACCAACAGGGTATACATCTTTTGGAAGATCATTATATATAGCCCCAAGCCCGATATTTTCACCTTCATTGGAAAACTGACTCAGCACCTTAAAGGGTTTATGTATAATGAAGTAAAGATTCTTCTTAGCCACGAACAAACAGTTTAAATAAACCATAGCCAAGAAATACACCCAGCATATTTGCAAGCGCATCAATCCATTCAAAAACACGAAATTCGAAGAACAAATACTGAACCAACTCCAACGCAAAACCATAAGCACTGGCTAATAACACCAGAATAAGGGAAGTCTTCTTGCTTAATATTTCTGTCTTGCGAAAAGCAATCAGAAAACTGACTACCAAAACAAAGTATGCAAAACAGTGCTCCCATTTATCGATATGACTCACACCTTCTACCTGGATAGGAATAGCCAACACGGTGGATAAAAGTAAAATACCCAAGGCCACCATACCTGCGGGAATAAACCAAATGAATTTATTATTTAGCACTAGATAATAAGTTTTTGCCCATCTGATAATCGATTGATTTTAAGGTCTTTGGCTTCAATCACCTCGTCCGCCATATGGGTGAGCCATAGTTGCTTGGTGTCAAACGCAGAATGCTTCTCTAATAGTTCAGAGTAGCCTAAATGTCCAAAACTCACCTTATCCAAAAAATTGCATTCACAAATGAATAGGTCGGTACCTTTTGATAATGGAACTAAGTTATCGGTCCAAGAAGTATCTCCTGAGAACGCCACGCTCTTCCCTCTCCATTCCAAGCGGACGGCATGAGGGATTGAAGGCAAACTGTGGTCTACTTCCCAGGCATGAATCACCTTATCCTTAATAGTAATTGCTTTTCCTTGCTCATATTCATAATAAGTCAAATCCATCTCAAGAGTCTTTGCAGCAGTGCCAGCATACATGGCTTCCTGCAGTTCATATACTCTTTTTGCTACTCCTTTTGGTCCAACGATAGACAATGGGTTTTTTCGAGGGTTTTCAAACATACTACTAATCAGAAAAAAAGGAATTCCTCCAAAATGATCCCCATGAAAGTGGCTGATGATAATAGTAGAAATTTCATCCAGATCAATTTCTTCTGCCTTAAGCCTGATAAGGGTGGTAGCTCCACAGTCAATCAGAATCCGTTCATCCTTGTCAGATACTAAAAAAGAGGTATTGTTTCTACCTCCATTTCCGAATGCATCTCCACATCCAAGTACGGTCAATTCCATAAATTCAGATTTCAGGGCTCAATGTACACATACTCTCGCGAGCTTCGTAAATTTACATGATGGAGCTATTCTTGAATGATAATCTTGGTAAAATTAGTGCAGAGGTAAATGAATCTCCCAGAGCACAGGCAATCCTTATCCTGGCTCATGGAGCTGGTGCAGGCATGCATCACCCATTTATGCACAGCATGGCACAGCGACTAGCTGATATGGACATCACAACCATACGATTCAATTTTCCTTACATGGAGCAAGGACGTAAGTCACCTGGCTCGCCAAAAGCGAATATCGAAACGTGGAAAATGGTAGCCGAATACATACATAATATGTATCCCGGATTTCCAGTATTCCTATCAGGTAAATCGTATGGAGGCCGGATGGCTTCTCATCTACTCTCTGCAGAACCCCTTGAATATGTAAAGGGAATTGTCTATTTCGGATTCCCTTTGCACGCTCCCGGTAAAGACTCTAAGGATCGAGCGGATCATTTGAAAACACTTCAAATACCACAGCTATTCCTGCAAGGCTCAAATGATAAACTGGCGAACATTCACCTGATCAAAGAGGTCTTATTAGAGCTGCCTAACCCAACGCTTGAGGAAGTGTCGGACGCAGACCACTCTTTTAATGTGCCAAAGAAAAGCGGAAAAACAAAAAGTGAAATAATGGAATTTTTGAGCTCCACAGCGGCTAGTTGGATAAAAGACCATCTAGATTAGTATTGGTTATACCAGAAAACTGCTTGTGCATAATCGATAGGGTTCCTCGCTCCGACTGAATCTATGCTTATTTTTTTTACGATAAGCTTATTTTCACCATTCAAAAATTCTGACGTTGGTATAGTCGTTAGAAGTCCCTTTTGCTTCTTGTGAGGATGCGTGTAGAAGTGGAACTTCAAATTTGTATAAATAGAATCATTAACCTGTATTTGGTAAATAGATTGATGGCATTCAAGGAGTTTAGAAAAATCCTCATCTGAATAATCTCTTCCTGTAATATGAAAGTTAGGACCATCAGATTCTATTCTAAGCTTCCAGTTCAATCCATCATCCTTTAGGGGCTGAAATTCAGGACAATTTGCCTTTATCAATATATTATCAGACGGGTCGTACCTCAGAAATACCTGAAAGTGTGGCTGATCTATGAAATTAGAATTAATGCTTATTGTATTGATGTATTGATCATCGGGGCGCTGATCATCATATACATCCGCTGAAATGGTGTATGGATTTGTTCCATCCGGGAAATACTGATATTGATCAAACGAAAATAGCATCATCGCAAACACAATAACCCCTACAATCCCGTATACAAAACGGATGCGTTTTTTAGAAAACTTGCTGATCAAATAATAATAGATACTTCTGCTTAGCCCGGAAAGAGTGATGAAGTTCAGCAGCCGATAAAATGGATAATAGAATTTTGAAAACCACCGAATCTTTTTAAAAAAGCCTAATGAAAAGTAATCGATCATATAAATCACTCCTATTAACAACAAAAAGAGAAATAATATGACAATAAGGATGATAGCAAAATTTTGCAATCCACCCGCTGGGAGTGTATTTATGATTGCGCTAAAAGCAACACCAAAGACCCCTACGAACGAAAGATACATTCCAAAGGCAATGAGGATAGAAATCAACAAAAATGAAAAAGCAAATATGACACTGCATATTTCGTCCAGCATGATAACCATACGGTCCAGACTTATTACTTTCTTTTTGAGTCGATCAGTAAAGAACTCATTATAGTTGAGTTTTCCGAAATCAATTGAAGATTGAACCGATCTTAATCCAATTGCACCTATCCAAAAACCTCTAAGCATTAAATGAATAATAAGGCTGATGGTCAAGGCCAGAATTGATTTTTGGATTAGAATCAAAAAAATGAAAATAATAGCGAGAGCAGATCCGGAAAAATTGTACTCGTATTGAACTTGAACAATAAACTCATCAAAAGCCGAATTTGCCCCTATTAGTAAGAAAATGGTAAAAGCCGATACGAGTAGCTCAAGCTGCCAGCTTTCTCGTTCAAGCTTCTTCAGCCAGCTTTCAATTTGGTCATCATGGATGTTGCTCATTGGCTAAATTTAAGCGTTTCCATCATATTACCTATTCTAATTCTTCGGTATAGAATTTTCTAATTTCCATAGGCTCTACTCCTCTTTTATACATTTTCATTGCTTTCAGGTTTGTCAGCTGCACCTTTAGATAGGAATTCTTTTGGTATTTGCGGGGAGAAACCTTAACGCTCTTTGGTAATACTTTGAAAGAAATTTCAGCTTCAGCGATACGCTCAAGTAAATCGTAATCCTCCATTATTACATAATGTTCATCAAATCCACCAAGTGTTTCAAATGCATTTCTGGTGATGAACAGTGTCTGATCTCCCCCCCTGCACCAGGTGAAAGGAAATCGTGTAAAGAATCCATTGATGTGTAGTAAGATGTTTTGAGGAGAATCAAATTTGAATCGATAACAACCACTATTAAATCCTTGATTTACGGCATCTTGAATATCATCAATAAAAGTGGGTAGCAATTTGGTATCAGCGTGGACAAAATAAAGAATATCACCTTTTGCCAGTTTAGCTCCCTCATTCATTTGATGTGCTCTGGAAGGTGGACTAGCAGTTATATGATGGATTTGTCTCTCTTTTACGATTCCTAAGGTTCCATCGCTACTCCCACCATCAACAACAATGACCTCAAACCTATCACCTGCTTGATGTTTTGACAGAAAGTCAAGCAATGATCCAATGTACTGCTCTTCATTTAAGGTGGGGATGATAATGCTGACAAACACTAAAACAGGTCTTTTCAGCTAGTTACGAAGAAAATGCGAGAGTTGGACTTATACCTGTCAATTACATGGCCTTCCGATCCTTCTTTTCTTTCTGAGTAGCCCCCTTAGCCTTCTCCATTGGCTTTTTCGCCTTCATAATCATGAACTTAGCTGCAAGGTTTAAAAGTTCCGGCTGCCCCGAATAACTATACCCAAGCTCCTTAAGTTCTTCGATGATTTTGCTGTATTCTTCCGCTTTTGATAGAGAGAAGTTGTCAGTGTTTTGTAAATAAACAGCTTCTATGACACCAAGTGAATGTTTTAACATTCGAAACAGCTTCTGATTTTTTGTTTCTCGTTCCTCACGAAAATGCTTTGCATACACATCGGGCATGAGTTCTTTTAATCGCTCAAAATGCTCGCTCAATACTGGGTGTTTGTCTTGTGTCATTTGGCTATGGCGTTTAGGGTTTTGATTATTTCATTGGCTGTTTGATGCTCCGACCGTGGAGCTAATTCAACGAATTTATTGATGCTTTGGATGGCTTCCTTATACTTTTTCAAAGAGATAAGCACCAATCCAAGGTTGTAATAGCTATTGGGGTATTCCGGCTCTATCTCCGCTGACAGTTCATAATGAACCTTAGCCAACTCCAGATTGCCTAAATCAGAATACACATTCCCTAAATTGTAATGTGCTTCAAAATGTCTTGGATTTCGTTTCAGGCATTGGGTCAGGTGGTCAATGGCTTTGGTAAGATCCCCTTGTCCAGACTTTAAAATACCAAGATTGCAAAGTGCATCTTCAACCGACTGATCGTTTTCGATGGCTAGCAAATAATACTTTTCTGCGTCTTTGTTTCCTTCTTCATCCAGCTGAAGCGCCTCTTCAAAAAAGGATCCTGCTTTCGGCAAGGAAAGAATCGGAGTGTTGTCAGGGAGCTGATCAAACATATTGAGCTGTCCGTAATCCTCCAGATTCGGCTTTCTCCTTCTTCTTGCCTTTTTCGGACCCAGATGCTCAGGAGTACTTACCGGAAATTGAACAACTCTTGACATTTTTAGCTTGCTTTACGCTTCACTTCTTTTTCTTCTGATTTATCCTTTTTATCTGCTTTTTTCATTGGCTTCTTAGACTCTTTCGCCTGATCAATGCTGGCCTTCAAAGCAGTCATAATATCCACCACTTCAGGCTCTTCTTCAACATATGATACAATCTCATTGCCCTGAATTTTGCTGTCAATCATCTCACGAAGGGCCTCATTGTATTTATCCTCAAGCTCAATTTTCTTGAACTTCTTGGTCATCGATTTGATGAGCATGTTCGCGAGCTTCAACTGTTCCTCGTCGGCTTCTTCTTCTATTCTCACGTTTGGAACATCTTTTATGCTTCGCACTTCATTCGGATAGCGAAGCTTATGAAGCATAATTCCACGCTCATGTGGTGTCAAAAGTACGGCACTTTCCCTGTCTCTAAGCACCACTTTACCAACTCCCACTTTACCAGACTCTCGTAGCGCCTGACTCAGTAACGCATAAGTCTTACTAGCCACATCCCCGTCCGGGCCGGCGAAATAAGGTGAATCATATAACGTTTCATGAATTTCTTTCGCATCAACAAATCCTTCAATTTCAATAACCTTCGTACTCTTAAGTTTTACCTTTTCGAAATCATCCGGCTCAATGATCACAAACTGTCCTGGTTCATATTGATACCCTTTTACAATATCCTCCTGACGAAGCACATCACCAGTAACCTTATCTCGTTTTTCGTACTTAACCGGATTGTGGGTCTCTTTTGAAAGCAGGTTAAACTGAACCTTTTGAGCAGTGTCAATGGCGTTATAAATCCTGATTGGAATTGTCACCATTGAAAATCGAATATGTCCTTTCCAGATCGCCCGCATAAGTATGAATTTACTGATTTAGGCAGAAAATTAAAAATCATTAATCTTTAATCAAAGTAAAGTGGGTTAACTTATTGATTAACAATTTTTTATGACGTGTTAATTATTAGCGAAGAACATAATTCCCAACAGCATCAATTGACCGTAATGACATGATTATCAGCCGATTAACTAATCATCGTAATCAGCATTTCGCTCTATATATTTGATAATCTCTCCTGCAATGTTTTTTCCGGTTGCTGCTTCTATTCCTTCTAATCCAGGTGAAGAATTCACTTCCAAAATTAAAGGCCCCCTCTCCGACTGCAACATATCTACACCTGCAACTCCAAGTCCCATTGCTTTAGCTGCTTTCAATGCAGCGCGTTCTTCCGCATCAGAAAGTTCGATAATATTTGCCGATCCTCCTCTGTGTAAATTTGACCTAAACTCTCCTTCTTTCCCCTGACGCTTCATAGCTCCTATGACTCGATCACCAATAATAAAGACACGTATATCAGCACCTCCGGCTTCTTTGATAAACTCCTGAACAATCACTCGAGCTTGTAATCCATTGAATGCTTCCAAAACGGATTCAGCAGCCTTTTGAGTTTCCGCAAGTACAACACCCAGCCCCTGCGTTCCTTCAAGTAACTTAATGACACATGGAGCACCACCAACTGCATTAATCGGTGTGCTTACATCTTTTGAATAATTAGTGAAGACTGTTTTTGGAAGTCCTAAACCAGCTCTTGAAAGGATTTGCAAACTACGGAGCTTATCTCTTGACCGAACCAGTGCAATTGACTCTGTGGTCGAAAACACATTCATCATTTCAAACTGACGAACAACTGCGGTTCCATAAAAAGTAACAGAGGCACCAATGCGAGGAATAATAGCATGGACATCAGTAATGTTTTCTCCTTTATAGTAAACCTTGGGTTTCTTCTTTTCGATTTCAATCGAACATTTGCTGTGATCAATCACAATCATTTCATGTCCCTTTTTCTCACCCGCTTCTATAAGTCGTTTGGTTGAATACAGCTTAGGGTTTCTGGAAAGTACTGCTATTCGCATGATGAATTTTTTTCGCTATTGTTTTGAATTAAGACAAATATATGTCGTGAAGGACACCAAGCTGCCTTAATTGCAGCCAACTTTTAAATTATATCTCATAGTAACCGATGAAATATGATAAAGAACCATCAATATTGTTGAACCTGATATTGATCCCTCCTATTTTTGCCGATCACTAATTGAACACGATGAAAGATTTTGTAGAAGAGTTGAAATGGAGGGGTATGGTACACGATATCATGCCCGGAACACAGGACGAACTGAATAAAGGCATGACGGCTGCCTATATTGGTTTTGATCCTACCGCAGACTCACTGCATATCGGTAACATGGTTCAAATCATGACTTTGGTCCATTTCCAAAGATGCGGACATAAGCCGTTAGCTCTGGTTGGCGGTGCAACGGGGATGGTTGGAGATCCATCCGGTAAATCATCTGAACGAAATTTGCTGGATGAAGAAACACTCAATCACAACCTTTCTTGTGTAAAAGCTCAACTTGAAAACTTCCTATCCTTTGAAGGTGAGAATGCTGCTGAAGTAGTAAATAATTACGATTGGTTCAAAGATTTCAATTTTCTGGAATTCATAAGGGATGTTGGCAAGCACATCACGGTCAATTATATGATGGCCAAAGACTCAGTAAAATCCAGACTGGAAACAGGTCTTTCGTTTACTGAATTTTCATATCAGCTGGTTCAGGGCTATGACTTTTACTATCTATGGAAGCATAAAGGTGCCAAGCTTCAGCTTGGAGGATCCGACCAATGGGGAAACATTGTTACGGGTACAGAACTTATTCGTAGAAAAGAACAAGGTGAAGCATTCGCCATGACTACCCCCCTAATAACCAAAGCAGATGGTTCCAAATTCGGTAAATCTGAAGGGGGCAATATCTGGCTGGATGCAGAAAAGACTTCTCCGTATAAGTTTTATCAATATTGGATTAACTCATCGGATGAAGACGTTGAGAAATACATCAAAATCTTCAGCCTGAAAGAGCGAAAAGAGATTGAAGGGTTAATAGGTGAGCACAAAGAAGCACCTCATCAGCGTTTACTACAGCGTACCCTTGCCGAAGAATTAACTGAACGAGTACATTCTAAAACTGACTTAGATACTGCCATTAAAGCAAGTTCAATCCTCTTTGGTAAATCCACTACTGAAGATTTGGAAAGTCTTGATGAGAAGACGCTGCTTCAGGTTTTTGAAGGCGTTCCGCAAACTGAAGTAAGCAAAGCTGCCCTTGGTAGTGATGCCACAACATTCCTAAGTGAGACTACACAAAACATAATCTTCAAGTCGAAAGGTGAAGCTAGAAAGATGATTCAGGGTGGTGGCGTAAGTATCAATAAAACAAAAGTTACAGCACCTGACCAGTCAGTGGATTTTAGCCTGCTTCAGGATAAATACTTGTTAGCTCAGCGAGGAAAGAAGAATTACTATTTGATTAAGGTGGTTTAGCGAACTTTCTTCACCAACTGTTTCTTCTCCATCAATCGAACCAACACACCTGCGTCTGACATGTTCTCGAGAATTACCTTAAAGAGAAAAGTTAATGGTACGGCTAACAACATACCTGCTGTTCCCCAAAGGAATGCCCAGAATACAAATCCAAATAGAACCGAAACAGTATTCATTGAGAAAGAATCACCCATCAATTTTGGCTCAATGATATTTCCCATAATCAGCTGTACCCCCTCCAGGCAAAAGAAAATTACAAGCACTTGAGATACTGAACTGGAATCAATAATGCCCAAGACAAGCGGTGGAACAATTGCTATAAGTGAACCTATATATGGAATGTAGTTGAGCACAAAGGCTAGAAAACCCCATAATAAGGCATAATCAATTCCAAATAGTAAGCATACAATTCCAACACCAACCCCAGTCATCATGCTTACAAGCGTTTTTACTTTGATGTATGATCCCACAGAATCTTTAATTCTATTAAATACCTTAAGTGACTTTTCTTTGTTCTTGTTCTCATTACCAACCAGGTAAGTAATAGTGGAATCATATTGAGTAATTGCGCCAAGAAGGCCAGCAAAATAAAGAATGGTCATTAGCAGTTCAGCCGCCATACCACTGAGGCTATTAATAAATGATCCTGATGCGGACCAGAATTGTCCCGTCTGCACCATTTCAACTACAAGTTCTCGCAATTCACCTCTTTTAAATGTGACACCAAAATAGGCTGTATAGTCATTTATAAAAGGTCTTAAATCATTCGAAATACTTTCCAGTATCGTTTCACTGTTTTCTACCAGCGCCTGTATGACATTAAATATTCCAAACCCAATAAAGAAAAAGACTGCCATCGTTAAAATGGTAGTAATGGCAATACTTATATTAACGGATAGAAATCGCTGTAAAAAATGAACAAGCGGTTGAAACAGAACGGCAAAAAACAAAGCAAAGAATAGCGGCACCAATAAGTTTGCTAATTCCCTCATTAGGTACAGGGTAGCAATACCTAAAAAAATCATGAGGATAATTTTGATGTGTCGCAGCGAGCGTTCCATTTCTGATTGTGAACTCATACCCGCAAAATAATTGAATTAAAACAGGAAACGGCTATCTTTAAAAAGATTCAAAATTCACAGATATGAAAAATCTTGTTTCACTCTCATTTATTCTACTCATTGTTAGCTGTACCGGACAGGAAATTCCTGATAAAGAATACCAAATTGAAACCGCCGTACTAGCTGCTCCGGAACATCAAAGAGAAGGGTCAACTGTTTTGGGTTTTAACTCAGATGGTGAATTGATGACGCTCAGAGAAGGAACTAATGAATTTGTGTGCATTGCAGATGATCCCGGAAAAGATGGATTTAGTGTTGCCGCATATCATAAAAGCCTGGAGCCATTTATGACCCGTGGAAGAGAGCTGAAAGCACAAGGGCTTGATTTTAAGCAAGTGTTTGATAAACGCGAAGAAGAAGTAAAAGCCGGAACGCTGGAGATGCCCGATAGGGCCACTCTTTATGTTACTACCGGTGACCCAAACGAAGAAACAGGTGAGATCGACAACCTTTACACACGCTATGTGATATACATCCCATATGCGACAGAAGAAAGTACCGGCATGCCGCTCAGTCCTCCGGCACCAGGAGCTCCCTGGATTATGGACCCGGGCACCCATAGAGCCCATATCATGATTAATCCGCCGAAGAAGTAGGTATAATATTTCAGAAGTTTAAATGGAAACTGGCATTACCTTAAAGAAGCTTGCTTTTATACTACTTTCTTTAACATCAGGAATACTACTTTGTCAAGATTTCTCCAATCAAGATAATGTCTCAGGTCAATTCACACACAAGCTCACTAAAATTTCATATGGCGACTTTGTTCAGGAGTTTGAATATAATAATCACGGGCTAATTGTTAAAGAATTAAGTTATGATTCAAATAGCTCAAAAACGATAAAATACATATACAATGACCATGCTAAAGTTGCTTTAATTGAAGAAACAGATTGCTCACTTTCAGCTCCTTGTGAAACAACAGAAACAGTTTACGAATATGATCTAGACGGATATATTTCTCTGGCTAGGCAATACACAGACAATACCGATTATACGGTCGTAACAGTATATCGCCGAAATAGTGATGGCAATCCTACTATTGTAATGAGTACATACTCAGAAATAACAACTAGTGGTGATTTAATCGAATCAACAAGAAGGCAACTTTTTGAGTATGATTCATTAAAAAGGAAAATAAAACACACCAATCAATATTTATCCCAGACAACATCCAATTGGATCACCAATAGCACGGATCAATATGCATATACTGAAAAAACCACTGAAGTAGTCTCAAGTATAGCAAGTTCAAAATTTAAAGTATTACGTTCATACAACACCCCAAATAAGGAATTATTGGTGAACTCCAAAACTTATGAATGGTTAGATGCTTCTGATGAATGGGGCCTGATTAGTGCGTTTGAATTGGAGTTAGATGAGAATGATAACCCTATCGAATCCCTACAATATGAGTGGAGTTATAAGAGTGACAAATTAGTGCCCTGGCAGAAAATGGATTTTATATATGACGAAGCAGGAAATATTACTCGCAAAGCAGTCTGGTCATTTTCGGAAAATGAGCAGACTTGGACGCGACATTACATTGACAAATATTCATATAAAAAAGGGCTTTATTTTAACCAAGTGGCTGGTGCGCATTGGGTCTCTCGTCTTTATGGAAACATAATGCCTGCAAGTCGCAATCGATCAATATGGAATGGGGAATGGGAGGCCAGCTCAGAAATTCAATATTTTTATCAGGCTTTAAGTCTTGCCAAAGAAGATATAAGTTTAGTATATCCAAACCCAGCATCCAGTATCGTTTCATTCGACCTTTCCAATAGCAACGAAGCTCAATTAATCCTTTATGACGCTCAGGGAGCCAATGTGGTAGAACAAACAATTCAAACATCTCGGTCGATTTCAATTCAAGACCTCAAAAAAGGTACATACTATTATAGGATTGTCACAGAAGGTAATGTTCAGACAGGAAAGCTTATCAAGGATTAGTCATCACATAACAACCGGCCAGAAAATAATATCTACCCTCCTGTTCTTACGCCTGCCTTCCCAGGTGTTGTTGTCATATACAGGATTAAACTGACCAAAGTCACGCTTCTCAATTTGATTGGATTTAAACTCAAGGTTGAGCAACTTTTGAATCACCGCATCACCCCTCATTTCAGATAACCATTCATTATAAGCCGCTCCTCCAATATTATCAGTGTGGCTGTGAATAGTAATCGTATAATCTCGGATATCCTTTACTGAATCAACCAGTTGTTGTAGTTCTTCAAACTGATATTCATCTACATAATAACTACCTCCCCCAAAGTAAATGCTCTTTAGAATATAAGCCTCAGGCTGATCTTGAGACTTGGTAACAAGTGCTGAGAAAGCTAAAAGTGTGAAGATAAGGGTTCGCACAATAGTTAATAAACGATCGTATTGACTCCTTGTTTCGAGTATTTATATGATCAATCTGCCATTCATCAATTATTCCATTTATACTATACATCTTCCTTTATAAATTACTGGCACTCTTAACTGAAACCTATAAGATATGAAGTACAAATTACTAAGTATGCTTCTTGCACTCGGCACAGTGGCTTTTGCCCAAAAGCTGGACATGGAAGCTTTTAAAAATATGGCGCCTAGAAATATCGGCCCTGCAGGTATGTCAGGAAGAATCACAGCTATTGATGTGGTGACCGATGAACCTGACATGATGTATGTTGGATCTGCATCTGGTGGAGTTTGGAAATCCACTAGTGGAGGAATCGATTGGAAGCCGATCTTCAATGATCAAACCACAGCTTCTATTGGAGCGGTTGCCATACAGCAATCAAATCCATCTGTCGTTTGGGTAGGAACTGGCGAAGGAAATCCAAGAAACTCACTCAATGGTGGGGATGGCATTTACCGAACCCTTGATGGAGGAAAAAACTGGCAAAAGATGGGATTAGAAAAAACCCGTCATATCCATCGAATCATCATTCACCCGGACGATCCAAACACCATTTATGTTGGAGCTATAGGCTCTCCTTGGGGTGAACATGAAGAACGTGGTGTTTATAAAACCACCGATGGAGGTCAAACATGGAATCGCATTTTATTTACAAACATCCGATCAGGGGCAGCCGAACTGGTAATGGACCCTACTAATCCTAATAAGTTGATTGCAGCAATGTGGGAACACAAAAGAGACCCATGGTTCTTCAAGTCCGGCGGATCAGGTTCTGGTCTTTATGTAACTCATGATGGTGGAAAGACCTGGGAGCAGCGAACAGATGAAGATGGGTTGCCAAAAGGTGAGTTGGGTCGTATCGGTCTTGCTATAGCACCTTCAATGCCAAACGTGGTTTATGCCTTGATTGAATCTAAGAAAAACGCACTTTATCGCTCAGATGATGGCGGTTTCAAGTGGAAGAAAATTAATGACAACAGTGATATTGGAAATCGTCCCTTCTACTATCATGAAATATATGTAGACCCAGTTAACGAAAATCGTGTCTACAGCATTTTCACTTACGTGAACGTTTCTGTAGATGGTGGAAAATCCTTTTCTCAGCTTATGGGAGCATACGGTGTTGATAACGGTGTGCACCCCGATCACCATGCATGGTACATTCACCCGGAAGATCCTAACTTCATGATGGATGGTAATGATGGTGGATTGAATATCACTCGAGACAGAGGTGAGACCTGGAGGTTTGTAGAAAACCTACCCGTAGGCCAGTTTTATCACATAAACGTTGACAATGAAACACCATACAATGTGTACGGAGGAATGCAGGACAATGGATCATGGGCCGGGCCAGCCTACGTTTGGAAAGCACAGGGAATAAGAAACCACTACTGGCAAGAAATTTCATTTGGTGACGGATTTGATGTACTTCCAGATCCAAGAGATAGTCGTTATGGTATTTCTACTTCGCAACAGGGTTATGCAGCGATCTATGACAGAAAAACAGGTTACAATGAAATGGTTCGACCTACTTATCCGGAAGGAGATGTAGAGTTACGTTTCAATTGGAATGTAGGGA
Organism: Ekhidna lutea; assembly: GCF_900188325.1. Lineage (GTDB taxonomy): Bacteria > Bacteroidota > Bacteroidia > Cytophagales > Cyclobacteriaceae > Ekhidna > Ekhidna lutea. The sequence continues at coordinate 358,930 of NZ_FZPD01000002.1, forward strand.
TGGCAAGAGATCCTCAGGAGCCTTCAACGGTTTACTTTGGAAGCCAGTTCGTTCACAAAAGTATAGATGGAGGACAAAACTGGGAGATCATCTCCCCTGACCTGACTACCAATGATCCTGAAAAACAAAAGCAAGGAGAAAGCGGTGGACTTACAATGGATGCTACAGGAGCTGAAAACTATTGCACAGTAATTGTGATTGAGCCATCTCCACTAAACTCTGATCTACTTTGGGTAGGTACAGATGATGGAAACGTTCAAATCTCAAGAAATGGTGGTGACACCTGGACCAATGTAGGTGGAAATCTTCCAGGCCTTCCTAAGGGGACATGGATTACTCAGATCAAACCATCTAACAAAAATGAAGGTGAAGCTCTTTTGGTGGCCAACGATTACAGACGATTTAATTATGAGCCATATGCATACAGAACCAGGGACTATGGTCAAACCTGGGAACGAATTGTTGATGGAAACGATGCAGTGAGCTACGCTTTATCCATCGTTGAAGATCCAGTTGAATCTCGATTGATGTTTCTCGGTACCGATGATGGCTTATATGTAAGTGTAGATGCTGGTTCCAACTGGACAAAATGGGACTCGGAAGGATTCCCAACAACCAATGCTTATGATATGGTTATTCACCCGGAAGAACATGATCTTGTGATTGGAACATTTGGGCGATCTATTTGGGTAATGGATGATATCCGACCTTTGAGAGAGATTGCAACAAATGGATCTTCCACATTATCAAAAACACTCAATGTATATGACCCACCGGTAGCGTATGTTGCTTCTAACCAACAGCCAAAAGGATCTCGGTTTGGTGGAGATGCGCTTTATAATGGAGAAAATCGTCCTTATGGAGCTATGTTGAGCTATTCAATCAATCGTCCGGAGGAAGAAAAAAAGGACGATGAAGAAGAGGACAGAAAAAGTAAAAAGAGAAAGAAGAATGAGGAACCTGAAGAAGAGGAAAAAGATGATGAAGAGAAGGTTTCATATGACTCTATTACCGTAGAAATCATTAATGGCTCTGAAGTCATTCGAACATTAAAATCAAAAGCACCTGAAGAAAATGGTATACACAGAACCTTTTGGTATATGGATGAGAAAGGCACGGATAGAATGAGCAGAAGAGATCGAAGAGGAAATCGTGAACCTGGTGGTGTAACAGTTCTTCCAGGATCATATAAAGTACGATTCACTTTTGGTGACCAGAAGGATTCAACAAATATTGAAGTGAAATATGATCCAAGAATCACAATATCTGATGCTGCTATTCGAGCCCAGTACAATGCGCTAAAAGATTTGGAATCTAAATATGCAATGGGCGTCAAGGCAGTAGATCGCCTGAAAGAAAGCATCGATATAGCTAAAGGCATTCAGAAGGATTTGAAGGAAAAGGATAAGGAAGGATACAAAGAGCAAATCAAGCTGTGTAAAACTACCATTGATACGCTGAATAGTATGCTAGATGTGTTTCTTGGCGAAGAAGATGATCGGCAGGGAATTACAAGAGGTACTCCTAACAGTGTGAGCAATTCTTATGGCTCTGCAAGGTGGTACACATCAAACGCCCTTCATGCACCGGATGAGACTGAGAATAAACTCATCAAGAAATTTGAAGATGACCTGGCTGAAGCCATGGATATGGTGAATGGATACTTCAACGAAAAATGGCCAGATTTCCGGTCAGATGTTGAAGGTCTTGATACCTCACCGTTTAAAGACTATGAAGAAATAAAAGAAGAGTAATCATTTAAAAGCCGCCTCATATGAGGCGGCTTTTTTATTTTACCTCAAAATCCCGTCAATGAAAGTAGTAAAAATTGCCTTAGTGGTAGTGCTCCTCCTTATCCTCGGTGCAGCAGGATATTACGTATACCTCAAAAATTCTCTTACCCCTTCCTATTCCGGAGACACACCCCTCAATGGGCTCTCTGAAAATGTAGATATCTACTTTACCGAATACGGCATACCACATATCTATGCAGATTCTGAAGAAGACAGCTATCGGGCGCTCGGATACATTCATGCAATGGAGCGATTGTGGCAAATGGACCTGCTGCGTCATGTAGGCAGTGGCCGCTTATCAGAGCTATTCGGATCAGATATGGTTGAAGTAGATAAGTTCCTAAGAACGATGGGTTTAAGCACCTATGCCGAATCTTCTTCAATTGAATACCAATCCAGAAATCACGAAAGTCTTCCACTTGTAGAAGCTTACATCGAAGGGATTAACTTTTATATTGAAAATAATCCCAAGCCTTTAGAATACACCTTACTCGGTTTAGATGTTGAGCCGTTCGAGATCCAAAATGTATTTGAAACACTTACTTATATGTCATTTAGCTTTTCGAATGCACACATTACGGACCCTGTTCTTACAGAGCTCTCGCAGCAACTCGACAGTAGCTATTTAGAAGACCTGAATATTTATCACTATCAGGGTGAATCCACTTTACGTTCTTATGATGATAGATATAGTAATTATTCAAAGGCCATAAGTGCTATGCTCCATCAACAAAAAGCACCTGAATTTATTGGAAGTAACAGTTGGGTGCTTTCCGGTAAAAAAACAGAGACTGGTAGCGTAATCCTGGCAAATGATCCACACATTGCCTTTTCTCAACCATCCGTTTGGTATGAGTCACACCTTACTTCCCCAGACAATGAGTATTACGGATACCATATCCCAGGCTCCCCCTTCCCCCTATTGATGCATTCAGATCGACAGGCAATTGGAATCACCATGTTTGAAAATGATGACATGGATTTCTACATAGAAGAAATACACCCGGAGGATTCCATGATGTACATGCACAAGGGCGAATGGAAAGAGGTGAAACAGCGACCAGAGAAGATCAAGGTAAAAGGTGACGTTCCGGTAACGTTCACCGTAAGATCAACGGTTCATGGTCCTATTGTATCAGATATTCTAAAGGAAGAGCCTCTTCAGGAAATTGTGACGATGCATTGGGTTACGACCAACCATTCCAATTATATGATTGAAGCTATTTACGGATTCATTAATAGCTCAAGTATTGAAGAAATTGAAAATGCGGCTTCTACTATCCATGGCCCGGGTTTAAACATCATGTATGGAGACGCTGAAGGAAACGTAGCTTGGTGGGCTGTGGGTAAGCTCAATAAAAGAAGAAATGAGCAAGCCAGCAAAACATTTTATGATGGATCATTGGGTCTTGATGATCCAGACAGTACCTATTCCTTTCAAAAGAACCCTCATGCTATCAATCCGGATTGGGGATATGTACATAGCGCTAATAATCAACCAGATACGTTAGATGGAGTTGTTTATTCCGGCTATTACCTCCCGGATGATCGTGGTGAACGAATTACTGAAATCATTGATGCTGACTCCACTTTCACTATCGATCAAATGAAATCGATGCTACTCGATGATAAGTCGATGATGCATGAAGCAATTAAGGGGATCATGTTACATGCAATAAAGGATACTGACAAGGTAGAATTGTTAAGAGCACTGATAAAATGGGATGCCACATTCAATAAAGATGATTTCAAGCCACTCATCTTTCAAAAATGGTTGCATGAAATACTACTGGCTTCACAAAAAGATGAAATCGGAGAAGACCTATGGAATACTTACAAAAAGACACATACCTATAAAGTAGCAGCTGAACATTTGATCAAAAATGAGAGATCTAAATGGTGGGATAATGTAGAAACGGAAGCTACTGAACGCAGAAGTGATATCGTTCGACTCGCTTTTGAAAAAACCATTCAAGAGTTGTCGGATAGATGGGGCGAAGACTATACGAAATGGAAATGGGGTGATGTCCATTTACTCACCCATAAGCATGCAACCGGCGATGTACTGAGCTTTTTGAATGTTGGATCATTTGCTGTATCGGGGGGAAATGAAGTGATAAACAATATGGGATATACATATTCAGAAGATTCAGAAAAACAAAGCATACTTTTCGGTCCTTCAACCCGTAGAATTGTAGATTTTGCTGATGTTAGAAACAATAGCTGGAGTATTCTCCCAACCGGTCAATCAGGCAATTATTTCAGCCCACACTATGCTGATCAGGCAGAAATGTATGTCAACGGGGAGTTCAGAAAAATGATGATGGATCATGATTCTATCAAGCTGTCTAAAAATAAATTGATACTGTACCCTGCCGACTGAACCGGAGGTTCGATTGACATGTTACCTTTGTGTCAAAATGAAATCAACAACCTTAATCTAAGAATATGGATAACAGAAAATACTTACCCTTTATTATTATAGGCATCATTGCCTTCGTAGTGTTACTATCTGCTTTTAATCGCATTTTCTATCGAATTGAAGCGTCCGAACGAGCAGTAATTTTTAAAACCTTGTCTGGGGAACTTGAAAAGCAAAACATCATAGGCCCGGGCTGGCACGTAAAAGCTCCCTGGAATGAAAAGTATGTTTATGAAGTTTCAGAAAGCAAAATTGAAGAAACCATGGATGTACTCGATAAAAATGGATTGAGTATCAGTGTAGATGTCACTATCCGGTTTCACCCAAAGTATGACGCTATCGGCACCATTCAGGAAAATTTCAGAGGAGACTACATTCAGCGATTGGTTATTCCGGAAGCTAGATCCACTGTTCGACAGGTGATGGGTAGATATACAGCAGAGGAAATTTACTCAACAAAAAGACCAGAAGTAGAAGCTTCCATCAAAGAAGAAACACGACAAGTGTTAGGTGCGCCAGGTAATGAAGTAGAAATGAAAAGCTTGCTTATCCGATCTATCAAACTTCCCGAGCAGATCAAAACAGCCATTGAAAACAAATTGAAGCAGGAACAAGAAGCGCTCGCTTATGAATTTAGATTAGATAGAGAAAAAAGTGAAGCTGAAAGAAAACGTATTGCTGCAGAAGGAGAAGCGCAAGCAAACAAAATCATCAATAGCAGTTTGACCGATGAGTTATTGAAAATGAGAGGGATTGAAGCGACCATGAATATTGCCAACTCACCCAATTCAAAAGTAATTGTAATTGGAGGAGCTGATGGTGGTCTGCCCCTGATTTTGAATGGCAACTAGCCTTCAAAATCTGGATTTTAATCATTAATTTCGTGGAAATTTTAAATCAGCAAAGAAGAATAAAACAACATGTCAAAAACCGCCCAAATAACCATTGATGGTCAAACCTATGAACTGCCTGTAACAGAAGGGACAGAGCAGGAAAAAGCCATTGACATTAGTGCCTTTAGAGCACAATCCGGAGTAATCACGCTTGACCGTGGATTCAAAAACACTGGATCTTGTGAAAGTGCCATTACATTTCTTGATGGTGAAAAGGGCATTCTTCGATACCGAGGCTACCCCATCGAACAATTGGCTGATAATTCTACCTTTTTGGAAGTCGCTTACTTGCTGATATATGGCGAGCTTCCAAACAAGGCTACTTTTGACAAGTTCGCTGGTGACATTACACACCATACCTTAGTGAATGAGGACATCAAAAAGATTTTGGATGGATTTCCATCTGCAGCTCACCCAATGGGTGTTTTGTCCTCTTTGATTACGGCACAAACTGCCTTCTACCCTAACAGTCTGGATCCAAACAGGTCCAAAGAAGAGACTGAGCTAAGTATCATTCGTTTGCTTGCTAAAATGCCAACGTTTGCTGCCTGGGCGTACAAAAAGAAGGTGGGTCACCCGGTTATCTATCCAAACAACAAGATGGATTACTGTGGCAATTTCCTTAATATGATGTTCTCTCTTCCTGCTGATGAGTATGAGATTGATCCGGTGGTAGCTAAAGCACTAGACAAACTACTCATTCTTCACGCAGATCATGAGCAAAACTGCTCTGCATCTACAGTTCGAATTGTAGGATCATCTCAGGCTAGTTTATGGGCTTCTATTTCAGCTGGAATTAATGCGCTATGGGGCCCACTTCATGGTGGAGCAAATCAGGCGGTAATTGAGATGCTTGAAAACATCAAGGCTGATGGCGGAGATACCAAAAAATGGATGGGGAAAGCCAAAGACAAAGACGATCCATTCAGATTGATGGGCTTTGGTCACAGGGTGTACAAAAATTTTGACCCGAGAGCAAAGATCATTAAGAAAGCAGCTGATGATGTATTAGAAAAGCTGGGCGTACATGATCCGGTTCTTGATATCGCCAAAGGCCTTGAAGAAGAAGCACTTAAGGATCAGTATTTTGTAGACAGAAAGCTTTATCCGAACGTAGATTTCTACTCAGGCATCATTTACAGAGCGTTGGGGATTCCAACAGACATGTTCACAGTAATGTTTGCCCTAGGAAGACTTCCGGGATGGATTGCTCAATGGAAAGAGATGAAAGAAATGGGTGAGCCTATCGGACGTCCAAGACAGGTCTACACTGGAGAAAACGCACGAGATTATATGAATATGGGCAAGAGATAATCTTGTCTTCTCCTTAAAATACGAAACCCTCACGCTAAATTGCCTGAGGGTTTTTTTATGCTCTGAAATGCTTTCAATTATTAAAAAATACCTTATAATATTTTTGTGGTTGCCAGTCATTCAAGGTTATGCGCAACTAACTAGTAAGGTCAATTACACCATTGATGATGGGCTGCCTTCAAACATGGTGTATTGCGTACAGCAGGACAGTACAGGATTTATGTGGTTTGGTACTGATGCCGGTCTGAGCAGATTTGACGGGTACGAATTTATCAATTTTTCTCTGGCAGATGGGCTTCCGGATACCGAAATTTTGAATTTTTTTAAAGATTCCAAATCAAGAATTTGGTTCTATACGCTGAATGGTAAAATCGGATTTCTGCATAAGAATAAGATATTCTCTTCAACTAATACTGAATGGTTGAAAGACCTTGATTTTAATGGAAGAATTACCAGCATCGTTGAGTTTAATGACAAAATCTATTTTGCTGCTCATGATTCAAAAATTAAAATTCTAGAGGGGGGCGATGTTCAAACAGTAGACCTGATTAAAAGTTTCCCATATAGCATATGTGCCTGTAACGATCAGATTTTACTTTTTGGTCAATCAAGTATAAAAAGTCTAGTCACTTCAAAAGTGTTTGACTTTAGAAAAAAGGGCCTAAGGATCAATTACTTCACCTACCCTACCTGTTTTGAAAATATTGTATACTCCATCGATAGAGGTCACCTAAATAACGCAATTTTAACATTTGACACCAAGAAATGGGAACTTAGGCGAAATCCATTGCCAATAAGGAATCGGATTCTTAGCATAGGAAGCTATAAAAAATCGCCTGTTGTTTTTTCAAGAAATGGATCATTCGGTGCACATCTTCAAAGTGATTCATTGCACTTCAGAGAGCATACAAATTTCAAATCCCCGGCATCAATGTATTTTGATAACCAGAATAACACCTGGATTACATCTCTTGAAAAAGGTGTGTATTTTGCCCCGGAGAATAATATTAAGGAAATATCAGATTACACTTTTGTTACTGCCCTTAACAGAATCAACAACCATCTATATGTGGCTCATGAAAAAAATAGAATCACACAAATCAATAAAGAAGGGCAAGAATCAACAATTCAACAATTCGCCAAAAAAAACTGGTTATTCTTTATTTCTAAAGATTCAATAAACAGGCTTTGGGTTGGGCGTGATGACGGAATCTATGTTGACGGAGAGAATATTAGTTACAATGCAATTAGCATATATCACACAGATGCAAGAAGTATTTTAGGCAGCAGAAATTCATACCTCGAGTTTTCAGATGATCTAAAAAATACAGTCAAAAAAGAAATTTTCTCCTATATCCTTGATATTGATAAATACAGAGATACTCTACTATTAGCCACTCACAATGGCCTACTGTATTTTGAAAATGATTCAATTATTCCTTTTCTCAAATCAGATTTGAGCTTTGTACGAGTCAACCAAATGGAAGTTGATAAAAAGAACCGGTTGTGGTTGGCAACTGGAGGCAAAGGTTTGATCAGAATTGGTGGTGAGAGTCCTTTAAGTCTTTCAACAGATCATGGGCTTATCTCAAATTCAATCAATAAAATACTAATAGTAGACTCCACTTTATGGTTAGTCTCTCCAAAGGGCATTATGAAAGTTAATTTTCAGGAATCAAACCCAGAAATTCTTATTCTTGATAAATTAAATGGGTTAACACACGAAAAAATTAATGCCATTGAATGGTTTAATGGTCAAATATACATTGGGACAAATGCAGGGTTACTAGCCTTTCCGGATTCTATAAATTTAAAAGAACGAAATGATTTTCACTTTTTCATTTCTGGCATATACGACGATGAAAGGAGTTTGACAAATAAATTTGACTATGGTTCAGGTTCATTACAAGTAGAGTTCAAAGCGTTAAACTATAAAAATCAATCAAGTCTTTCATACCAATACCAGCTTCTCACAAATAAGGATTCAATATCAAATAATCATTGGATCAATTCAGATATAAATAAAGTTAATTTCTCAACTCTTCGACCCAATGAGTACACCTTCTACGTAAGAGCAAAAACAAAAAATAGTCGTTGGTCCCCTCCTATTAAGTATGAATTTGAGGTCATTCCTCTTTTTTGGCAGAAACTATCGTTCCAAACAGCCTTACTCCTAACTCTTTTAACTATCATTTTTTTGGCAATACGACGATATTATAAATCAAAAACGTCAAGAAAGGATTTAGAAAAAGCTAAAATAAGTGCCGAAATAAAAGCCCTAAAAGCTCAAATTAATCCTCATTTTGTGTTTAATGCACTGAATTCCATTCAATCATTTGTACTGGAGGGTGATTTTGAGAACACTGACGACTATTTGATCAAGTATGGTAAGCTCATGCGCAAAGTTCTTGATCATTCAGAAAGCCTGACTGTTCCTTTGTCTGATGAGTTGGAAATGCTACAGTTATATATTGACCTTGAAAAATTGAGATTTGAAGTTGGATTTGACTTTGAAATTAATGTGAGCGATGAATTAGACCAAAAGTCGATGAAAATACCTTCGATGATTATTCAACCATTTATTGAAAATGCCATTTGGCATGGGCTTTCACCAAAAGAAGGACAAGGTAAAATTCATTTGATGATTACTGTAATTGACGAAATTATTAATATCAATATTTCAGATAATGGTATTGGATTTGAGAATAATGGGGTTTCGGCAACAAATCATGATTCAAAAGGAAGCAATTTAGTTTCTGAAAGATTACAATTAGTTGGTAAAATAAACGGGTTTACTCCAAGAATCAGAATCAGCAGTAAATTGAACGTTGGCACAACGGTCGAAATAGCATTTCCAAAACACCTAAATTAACCTCAAAATGATTAAAGCTTTACTAGTTGATGATGAACCTAGAGCATTAAAGACACTGCAACTTACTTTAGAGAAACATTGTCCTGAAGTAGAGATTTTAGGTACTGCAAATAATATAGTCAATGCATTCAAAATTATCATCGAAAAATCAATCGATTTGATTTTTTTGGATATCAGCATGCCCAATGGATCTGGCTTAGATCTTCAGGAAAAAATTAAAGAAATGGACGTGAAAGTGATTTTCACTACTGCCCATAAGGAACATGCAATAAGTGCTCTACGGCTAGATGCTATAGATTATTTGCTAAAGCCAATAGACAAATCAGAATTGAAAAATGCAATTAATAGATATTTCAACCTTAAGCAGACTCATAAGTCAACTAAGGCAGACAAGGCACAAAGCAGATTAACCATTCATACACAAGAGGGTGTGAATATCATTGATCTTTCAGATATCTTATATGTCGAGTCAGATAAAAATTATAGTATTTTTCATCTCGCGAATAACGATTGTCAAATCGCATCAAAACCACTGGGAACTTATGAAGACCAATTAAAAAAGTTGGGTTTTTTTAGAATCCATCGATCATGTATTGTCAATCTAAATCAGATCTCAAAAATTAAGAGGGGAAAATCTTGTCTTGCTGTCTTAAAAAACAATGTAGAGTTAGAAATTTCAAAAAGTAAAAAAGACCAATTACTCGAAGCTCTGAACAACTTTTAACTCACTTCGTTCAATCAAACCAACCATTCATCATCAAAATCACCACCTTCATTCATTGAGTGGGTACTTTCAAGCAATTGTCACATCATTAACGGTAGATTTGTTTCAGGTTTTCACCTAAACATCGCTTTTTTGGATCCTTGGCCTTGATCTTCTCGGGCCAAGGTTTTTTATTTAATCCTCACTTCCTGCCATTGGAAATTTTTCTTCCTTAACACCACTAACATGGCTATTGATTGCCTTCCACTGTCCTTGCACCTTCACCAAGATGTTACTCGATTTATATGTAGTGATATAAGCTTCATTACCATCTACTCCTTTCATGGTTCCAGTTCCTGCTATAACAGCGGTTCCATTGTCAAATAAATCAAGCCTGGTTATATTATATTCAAACTCATCATGAGTTGGTGCATAATTGCTGATGTACTCAAGCTCGTCATCCTTAGTGAAACTATCCCCATTGTCATCCATCATTTGAAACTTGTCATGCAATAATTGATTTAGAAGTGCGGTATCCTGTTCATTGTATGCCTGAGGCCATAACACTGTTTTAAAATTTCGTAATGTTGCTTCATCATCAGCTGTAATAACTACCGGATTTGTTGCCGGTGTGGCACAACCAAAAGCAATAGCGACGATCAATAGACTTAGGTATTTCATAGCATCAAATTTATTATTCACGCAAAGTACAAACTTTGACTTTTCTTTAATAGATAAGTAATTAATTTAGGATTTCATTAACATTGAAAAATGTCGGAAAACCAACTCAAAGAAAAGGCAAAAAATGCTTCCCAAAATGCTTACGCACCTTACAGCAACTTTAAGGTAGGGTGTGCCATCCTTTTAAAGTCTGGCAATGTATATACGGGTTGTAATATCGAAAATGCCTCTTTTGGACTAACAGTTTGCGCAGAAAGAAATGCAATTGCGAATGCCATTGCATCTGAAGGAAAAATTGAGCTTGATAAGGTAGTAGTATATACTCCAACTTCAACTCCTACACCACCATGTGGTGCATGCAGGCAGGTAATTCATGAATTTGGGAGTCCTACAGTGAGTAGTTTTTGTGATTCTGGTGAAAGCACAAAGCATCGAATGGAAGAGCTACTTACAAATGCCTTTAATCTTAACAAAGATTAATACTTTCTATTTAATATCTCGCTGTAGATAACAGCCTTCTTGGCTTCAGAAGAATTTAGTCCGTCTTTGATTTCATCGGCTATTGTCCACTCATCTTCTTCATCGATACTGCCCTTAAACAAACTACCTTTTTTAAACTGATCAGCAGGTTCGAACTTCAAATCAGCCCCTTCTGCCATCTTAATAGATTCTTCATAGACACGTTTGCTCTCATCGTCAGCAAATGCTCTTCGTTCACCTTCTAGTCTGTCATCTTGCTTCTCACGCTCTTTTACGGGTTCAATTTCAACTGGCTCCTGTTCATATGTAGGAGTCTCAGGCTCTGAGCGGCCCTCAGTTATTTCCTTTAGGAGGTCTTCAAATGATTTTGGTTGACTGGGAGGCGGGCTGTTTTCAGACCCTGGACGACTATTTGGCTGCTGCTTCTTTTTACCTCTGGTCAAAAAATAAATTACAGCTGCAATGATGTACCACCAAAAACTAAAATCATCCATGAAGCTAAGTTAGAGATAAGATCACAAATCAACGATTATCTAATCGTTGATCGTTGACTTAAGCGTAGTAATAATATTTTCTTTGTCGAAAGGTTTGCTAAAGTACCCAACAATTAAGTTTTGATCGATTGCATCTACGACTTCCTGTGCGCCTCCATATCCTGTCAGTAGGAAGCAAGGTAAGTTATTCTTCGATTCCTTTACTTTAGTAATAAACTCAATACCATCCATTTCCGGCATCCGTACGTCACTTACAATTGCTGCAATCTCATCATGATTTTGGATCAACTGTAGCGCTTCAGAACCAGACGTAGCATTAAGAATCTCAAATTCATTCTTGAAGTTAAATTCAAAGAGTGTGATATTGAACTGATCATCATCCACGTACAGAATGGTAGGTTTATCCATATTTAGTTTCTTACTATCAACGTCAATTAAAAATAAATGACTTTTATCAAAAAGTTAAGTGATTAGCACAATTGCTTCACCGATGTTACAATAATGCAACGAACTATTGAAATACCCCTCATTCATTCGATCAAACTTTCAAATAATTACATGAAAAGAGCATCTTTAACTATTTACACGTAAAGTGGGGAAAAATGGTGGATAAATCAACAAAACAATTTGGGTTCCCATTCCCCGTATTGCTTTTGAATCTTCTATTTTTGTCCGCTTCACTAGTAGTGATCGAATAACGATTTAATGCAATTAACAAAGCTAGAAATAAAAGGTTTTAAAAGTTTTGCTGACCGTGTGGTTATCAACTTTGACGAGGGTATAACAGGAATTGTAGGACCAAATGGTTGTGGTAAGTCCAACGTTGTTGATTCGATCAGATGGGTGCTTGGAGAGCAAAAATCAAGGGTACTTCGTTCCGATAAGATGGAGAATGTGATTTTCAATGGTACTAAGGCACGTAAACCCACTCAACTAGCTGAAGTTTCGCTCACATTCAACAATACCAAGAACCTGATACCCACCGAGTATGCCCAGGTCACAATTACAAGAAGGTATTATCGCTCTGGCGAAAGTGAATATCTTCTCAATGGCATTACATGCCGGCTTAAGGACATCACAAACTTATTTTTAGATACGGGCATTGCATCTAACAGCTATGCAATTATCGAGTTGAAAATGGTGGATGATATCCTCAATGATAAAGACAATTCCCGTAGGGCCCTTTTCGAGGAAGCCGCAGGAATATCCAAGTTTAAAATCCGCAAGAAGGAAACCTTAAGAAAACTTAGTGATACCGATGCTGACCTTGAACGAGTTGAAGACCTGTTGTTTGAGATTGAAAAAAATCTAAAATCCTTAGAACGACAGGCTACTCAGGCAAAAAAGTATTACGAGCTGAAGGATGAATATAAGCACTCTAGTATTGCACTAGCTAAGAAAGCTATGGGCAACCAGCAGGAGCATTTTGATACCATTCAGCAGCAAATACAGGAGGAAAACGATAAAAGATTAGCCCTTAATGCACTTGTAAATGAAAAGGAAGCAGCTATTGAAAAAGCAAAATCAGACCTCATAAATAAAGAGAAACTGCTTTCGTCGAGGCAAAAAACGCTAAATGAACATGTTAGCAAGATCCGACAATATGAGAGTGACAAGAAGATAAAAAATGAGCGTCAGAAATTTCTACATGACAAAATTGAAACACTTAAAGAACAAATAAGTCAGGATAAACAAAGCAGTGAAAGGGCTGCAGTTTCATTAGAAGGCCTCAGAATTGAAGCTAAAGAGGCCGAAAAAGAAGTAAATGAAATTCTTACTAAAGTTGAAAAACTTAAGAGTGACTATGAAGCTCAAAAAAATCTCACAACCGAAGGTCAGGAAAACTTAAACTCCCTAAATCAATATTACTCAGAGAAGAAAGATCACCAATTTCAGTTAAGTAAGGAGATAGAAATCAAGGACATTCAACTTCGCTCTATGATGAATGAGCTTGACAAAACAAGCGAAGATTCAAGCGAGAAAAGTGCCAATATTGAAGAATTTAAAGGCAGACTTGAGGAAATAGGAAAAGAAAAAGAGGAGAAGCAAGGAAGATATGATCAGCTAAAGAACAGCGAAGAACATCTAAAGGATCAAATTGCACAAACGGAAGAAGGCATTGAAAAAGTTCGTACAGAACTCACTCAGGTCAATCGATCGCTTGATGCAAAACAAAATGAATATAGTCTAACCAAATCACTTGTCGATAACCTTGAAGGCTTTCCTGAGGCTATTAAGTTTTTGAAAAAAAATCCAAAATGGAAGGATGCCCCTCTCCTCTCTGATATACTGACATGTCCTGAAGAATACAGGATTACGATCGAAAACTTCCTGGAGCCCTTCATGAATTATTACATCGTAGATACTCAGGATGATGCGCTAAAAGCGGTGAATCTTCTAAGTGAATCAACAAGAGGTAAGGCTAACTTCTTTATCCTGGAAAACCTCTTATCATACAAGTCGGATTTTGTAGAGGCACCAGCAGGAAGCAAACCTGCTCTGGAACTTATCGATTACGATTCCCGGTATGAAAACCTAATCAAGCACTTGCTTTGGAATGTGTTCATAACTCCAAGGCCAGAAAAATCAGATGATTCTAACATCGTGGTTCTTGACAAGGAGGGGAAAGTAACCTTTAGAAGATATAGCATGTCTGGTGGCTCAATAGGCCTTTTTGAAGGAAAAAGAATTGGACGAGCTAAAAATCTGGAGAAGCTTGATAAAGAAATTAAAGATCTTAAAAAGAAACAAGCCGCATTTGAGAACGAAATAGCCGGATTACAGACAAAGCTTGAAGAACTACGACTTTCTTCTAAAGCGAATCAGCTCGATGAGGTGAAAGAGGAGTTGGCACGAATCAAAGAAGTTGAAGTGTCAGTACAAACAAAACAAGACCAATTTCTTGAATTGCTTTCTTCAAATAAAAACCGCAGAGAAGATATCCAGCAGCAGATCGTTGAATTAGAGAAAGCGCTGAAGGAGCTTAAACCTCAAGCAGAAAAGGAGATCTTAGAGCTTAATGAGCTGGCACAAAAAGTAGAAGTAAAAAAAGAAGAGGCACTGACATTACAAGAAGCTTTAGATCTAAAGTCCGCAGCTTACAATGAAGAAAATGTCATCTTCCACCAAAAGCAAAACAAGCTAAACAGCATACTTCAAGAGATAACTTACAAAGAAGAATCATACAATAATTCACTTCAACGAATTGAAAAAAATAACGACGAATTAGGTGATGCCACTTCTAATTTGAACGAATTGGTTAAGAAAAGTATCGCCAGCGATGATGAATTGATCTCAATGTATGAGGAAAAAGAATCGCTTGAGTCAGGGGTTAATGAAGCTGAAAAAGAATATTATGAAGCTAGGGGTTTAATTGATGATGAAGAAAAGAACCTTCGAGAAACTCAACGTAAAAGAGAAGGAATAGACCATGCCCTAATGGAATGGCAAAATAAGCTTAATGACGCTAAAATGGGTCTTAATTCAGTTAAAGACCGACTGTCGGTTGAGTTTAATATTGACCTGGAAAAGATCAAAGAAGAAGAAGTTTCCGACTACAAAAAATTCACCGAAGAGGAGCTTAGAACCAAAGTAGACAAACTGCGAAATCGCCTAGATAACATGGGGCCGATTAACCCAATGGCGATGGAAGCATTCGAAGAAATAAAGGAACGACACACTTTTATTACAGATCAAAAGGAGGATTTGATCAATGCCAAAGAATCGCTGTTAACTACAATTAGTGAAATCGATGAAGTTGCAAAAGAAACGTTTATGGAAGCGTTTCAGCATATTAAAGACAACTTCATAAAGGTTTTCAGGACGTTGTTTACAGAAGAGGATGACTGTGATTTAATCCTTACCACTCCGGATCAACCACTGGAAAGTTCTATCGATATTATTGCTAAACCAAAAGGCAAGCGTCCGCTTACGATTAATCAGCTTTCGGGAGGCGAGAAAACGCTGACCGCTACCTCTCTCCTGTTCTCGATTTACTTACTCAAACCTGCCCCATTCTGTATATTCGATGAGGTTGATGCACCACTTGATGATGCTAACATTGATAAGTTCAATGAGATAATCCGCAAGTTTTCCAAAGAGTCTCAATTCATAATTGTTACCCATAATAAAAGAACAATGGCAAGCACCGATGTTATTTATGGAGTTACAATGCAAGAACAAGGTGTTTCTAAAGTCGTTCCTGTAGATTTACGGGAGCTAGCATAATTCAATAAAACATGAAACTAACGCTTAAGGTCTCGATTTTTGCATTAATAATTGTCACTGCATGCGAAACCAAAAACCAGGAGAGCAAACCGACTACAAACAAGCCAATTGAGCTTGTAGAAACTCCAAAGACATTTGATTACCAACCGCAATCACCAATCAATGGAGAATTAAATGCAGTTATTGAGCTCGGGTCATTGGGACTGAATTATTTCATTATTGATATTGACAGAAAAGGAAGGTGGATCTTAAAAGGTCAAAAATTTGGAAGGAGTAACATCATTTATGGTGCAGACACTTCCAATGAAATCATTGGCAACATTATGCGATTTAAGGAAGAGATTATCGGACTTGGAGTAGATGAAAGTAAAATATTTCTTGTAGCCAGCTCCAGTGTTGTAGAAAACAACAATATTAATCTCATTGAAGCAATTAGCAATGTTGGTATCCCCCTGAAAACGGTCTCACCAGAGGAAGAAGCTAAATATGCGATGATAGCAACAATACCGAGGGAATTTGTAGATGAGTCATTTTTGGTGGATATAGGCTCGGGTAAAACCAAAATATCATGGGTAAATGATGCAGATACGTCCACGATAGAAATTTATGGGTCAAAGTATTTTCTGGATGACGTTCAAGATACCACAGTTTTCAGAGAAGTAAGAAATGCCCTTTTAAAAGTGCCTGAAGAAAACAGAAACTTATGTTTTATGTTAGGTGGCATTGTTTATGAATTCTCAAAAGCTGAAGTGAGTAATACCAATCGAAGATATCACGTCATGAGTAATCCCGATGAATATCCCACATATAACGAAAAGTTTAAAGCTGGAAGAGTGATATACAATGCTCTTTACTTACCGTCCACCTACTCTTATATTTTTGACAGCTATTCTAACTTTTCGATTGGCTATCTGGTAAGCCAAAAAAAATAAATTATAGGCTGTCCATATGGACAGCCTTTTTTCGTCTTATCAGTAAACATTAAAACTATAAGTACAATGAAAAGATTTATGCTTAACTCACTTTGTTTGATGGTATTATCGCTATCTATGGCCCAGACTACTATCAACAGCGAAGAACGAAAAAAGGCCCTTGATCACTTAAAAGAAACACAAAGTGAACTACTGTCGACTGTGAAAGGCTTAAATGATGCTCAGCTCAACTATAAAGCTGACGAAACATCCTGGTCCATTGCGGAGTGTATGGAGCACATTGCTATATCTGAAAAAAACATTATAGGAATGGTTCATGTGAGTCTTAAAGAAGATGCGGATCCATCAAAAAGATCTGAAGTAGCCATGGATGACCAACAAATTCTGAGTCTTATTACTAGTCGCGAGCAAAAAGTTCAAACGAGAAAAGAGTTCGAACCAACCAATAGCTTTGGGGGATACGATGAAACGGTCAAGGCGTTTAAGGAAAGAAGAAAAAGCAATATGAAGTTTTTAAAGACTTCAGAAGAAGACCTTAGAAATCACTATATGCAATTCCCGTTTGGCTTAATAGATAGCTACCAGGGAATTTTGTTTATGTCAGGCCATACACAAAGGCATACAGATCAAATTAAAGAGATTATCGAAAGTGATGGCTTTCCAGGTTAACAAAAAACAATTACTATTTAAAACAAAAAGAGCTTATGAAATTCATAAGCTCTTTTTGTTAAAGGCTAGCTCTGCTCTAGCACGATAGTCGACTCTTTACTTTTTCTATCCCTCTGACAGAAATTAAATCCTTACTTTCAGCAGATCTTAAGTTAGATTCTGCAAGTTCCAGGAGCGTTTCCTTCAGTTTCTTAGAGGAAAAAGATTGTGTGTTTTGTATAGCAGTGTTCATAATCGTGTGATTCAAATGTGATAATGCTAAGATCACCGCTATTGCACTTAATATCAATACCATTTTTCTGGTATTTTAACTACCAAAAAAATTACGAAGGTGAGTTCTAATGTTTGGAATTAAGTCTTTCTCAAACCATTCGTTTTTCTTCATCCAAATCCTATTTCTGGGTGAAGGATGAGGTAAGGGAATATACTTAGGAAGGTATTCCCTATAAGCAAAAACCGTTTTTGTCAGATTTTCCTTCATAGCTGATCCCAGATAGTATTTCTGAGCGTATTGACCAATCAATAACGTTATTTTTACGTTTTTACACTTCATAAGGAGTCGATCGTGCCAAAGCGGTGCGCACTCAGCGCGAGGTGGAAGGTCACCGGACTCACCTGATCCCGGGTAGCAAAATCCCATAGGAACCAATGCGACCTTAGATTCATCATAAAAGACTTCCTCATCAATCCCCAGCCATGCGCGTAGGTTTCTTCCGCTGGCATCATCCCAGGGCACTCCTGATTCATGAACCTTTCGTCCGGGTGCTTGACCTATTATTAGAAGCTTGGCAGATTCAGATGCTGCAACTACCGGTCTGGGCTTATGAACAAAAAAGGAGCTACACACCGTGCAACTCCTAATTTCTTTCATCAAGCTTTCCATGTCGGTTTATCTACCTAATGAATGCAGCATTTTTCCGTGAGATACCAATGCAGACATGAAGGTCGGATAGGATCTATATGGAATATTGTATTCCTCTGCGGTTGCTTTTACAATTTTTGAAATCTTGCGATAATGCACATGGCAGATATTTGGAAACAAATGGTGCTCTATCTGATAGTTTAAGCCACCAGCAAACCATGATAATACCTTATTCTTCTGAGCAAAATTACAAGTTGTTTTTAGCTGATGTACAGCCCAATTTTCCTCAACAGTATCTGTGTGCTCAACACTCTCGAAAGAATGATCTTCCATCACGTGTGCCGGTTGGAATATACACGCAAGGCTAAAGCCTGCTACATAATGCATCAAGATAAAGCCAAGCAAAATATGATACCATGGCAATGAAGTAAATAGAATCGGTAATGCCAGGATATATGAATAGTAGAATACTTTAGTCAGAATCAACCAAATCCAGGCTTTGGTAACACTCTTTGTTTGCTTTTTCAACATTCCATCTTTGGTGTACTCAGCCAGTTGGCTAAAATCTTTCACCACTATCCAACTCATGGTCATCAATCCATAAAGGAACCATGCATAAATATGCTGCCATTTGTGGTGAGGCTTTACCGGTGAGTTTGGATCAAATCGAAGAATTCCTCCCTTTGGAGAAATATCCTCATCCATTCCCGATACATTGGTATATGTATGGTGTTTTACATTGTGTTGAATCTTCCAGTTGGTAGCATTTGCACCTACTAAATTTAGTGAGTAACCAACAAGGTTATTTACCCATTTCTTTCTAGAGTAGGCTCCATGATTGGCATCATGCATTACGGAAAGACCGATCCCAGCCTTTCCAAGACCCATTAGAAATGCCATAAGGTAGAAAATCCATATACTCTCTACAATCCCTAACAAGAACATGAAATAAGGGACAAAATACAAAGCAAACATGAAAATTGTTTTGGTGATCATCTCCCAATTTGCATACCTGCCATTCTTCGATGATTTAAAATACTGATTCACTCGCTGATTCAGCGTCTTATTAAATTCTTCGTGTAAATTATTTTTAAACCTAACAACCTTCCGGCTCATAGCTGCTACTGACATAAATTGAATTTGAATTACTAATTCTGTAAAAATAAAGAAGAAGTAGCTTAAATACTTAAAGTTTTTGACCAATGACCTTTTTTACCTGTCCAGCCAGTCCTTAAAATCCCCTACTCGCTCTCTGGCGACAATTATTTGATCTTCATCAAAGTGATCAACCACGATTTCCAATCTAGAGTTCGTAAATGCGATTATATCTTTTATAAAATTGATGTTTATAATGAATTTCCTGGATATTCTAAAAAAATGAGACGGATTAAGCAGATCTTCAACTTTATCAAGTGTATAATCAACCAAAAATCGTTTTCCGGCATCTGTAAACAAATATGTGCCTTTGTCCTGGCTGTAAACCAACTGAACGTTTTTTGATTCTACCGTCTTTAGATGCTCACCAACCTTAACCACAAACCTTTCTTTTCCACTTGGTTGCAATGCTTTCATTAAGCTATCTAAATCTCCACCTATGGTTTTGGGTTTAGGCTTATCGAAATTGGTTTCATACTTATTTATTGCATTACCCAGCTCTTCTTCAGAAATCGGCTTCAACAGATAGTCTACGCTGTTGGTTTTAAAAGCCTTAAGGGCAAATTCGTCGTATGCCGTGGTGAAAATGATTGGTTTCTTAATATCAATCTGATCAAAAATATCAAATGAAAGACCATCAGCTAACTGGATATCCATAAATAACAGGTCATATGAAAGTGCGGGTAAGGAAATAGAAGCCGATTCGACAGAGTCAAACTTGGTCACAAATTCATACTCGGGCTTCAGTTTTTCTACAAGAGACCGCAACCTGTTAGCTGCTAGCTGTTCATCTTCTATGATGATGTATCTCATTTCTTAACTTTTAATAGTGGAAGTTTTACTTCAAAAAATTTAGATGTTTTGGTGACTATTACCTCTCTGTCCGTCAAGTATTTGTATCTAGCTTTCAGATTTTCAAGTCCAATACCGGTGGAGTCCTTCACCTTCTTTTCCTTCAGACTATTCCAAATGGAGCAAGTATCTTCTTTGAATTGAACTTTAACAGTTAAAGGATCTTTCTCACTAACCACATTATGCTTAATGGCATTTTCCACCAGTATTTGAATAGCCAATGGAGGAACAAAGAAATCACCTTCTAATGCGCCTATTTCCACTTTTAGATTCTCTCCAAATCTGATCTTCTGCAAGAAAACGAAGTTGGTAACAAACTTCATTTCATCCTGTACTGGAATGACTTCCTCATCTTTACTATCCAATACATATCTGTATACAGATGATAGTTTACGAATGAATTCTACCGCCTTATCCTGATCTTGATAGACCAATTCGCTTAATGCATTCATCGCATTAAACAAAAAATGAGGGTTAACCTGGTTTTTTAGGCTATTGAACTGTGATGAAATCTGCTCTGTTTTCAATTTTTCATTATCAATTGCCGCCTGGCGCCAGGCAATGAGGAATCCTCGACCATGCATGAAAACATTAATTCCTAATGTAATCCATAAAGTATTCCAATAGGGAGCTCCGCTAGACTTAATGGTTTCAGTCCATGTCTTTCCAAGAACGATTAGGTCAAAAAATAAATCTAAAGCCCAAACGGCTATAAATACAAAAATTATAATGGAGATGACACTTGCTAAAAACCGCTTTATGGGTGAAACAACCCAGGGAATATGCAAATCCCAGAAATCAACCAACAGCTCACTACCCTTCCAGAATAAAATCCATGCGAGTCCACTGTAGGAGAAACTAAGCCAGAAATTATAAGAGAATAAAAATGGTTCCTGTAGGCAATTGTCACAAAAGACAACCATATTCATCGCTCCACCAAAAGGAAAAATTAGAAGGGCACCTATCAGATGCCTCTTCCAGTTATTCCTACAATACTGACGCCAATTGCTCATAGTGATATTATAATTTCCTGAGTACCCCCTATGACCTCAAACTGACAGTCTTCAAAACTTGGAGGACCAAACATCCCTTTTGCGTTGTTAGAAAAAGCATAAGGCTCAGACGGAATCCCCATAAAATTTGCGTCCAGCTTACCATTATCATTCTCATCCTGATATATGGATATAGCATAAATTCCTTTTCCAAGCCCTTTAAAAGTGAACTTCATTTCATTTTCTTCAATACTCTTTCCATCACTCATGATTTCCTTAGAAAGAAAATGAGCTTCGTGATCGTAAATTGCAATCTTCAAAGAACCCTTAATCTCTTTAATGTTTTTCACCTTTACAATCAACTCACAAGGATTTTGCGCTAT
Source organism: Ekhidna lutea (assembly GCF_900188325.1). Taxonomy (GTDB): domain Bacteria; phylum Bacteroidota; class Bacteroidia; order Cytophagales; family Cyclobacteriaceae; genus Ekhidna; species Ekhidna lutea. Next base: position 380,654 of record NZ_FZPD01000002.1, read on the forward strand.
AGCAGCTACTGCAATAACACTAGTAAATAACATTGTCAAGCCTAGTTTTTTCATAATTTCTGATTTTTCTTCAAATAGACCGTCAAAGCATTGAATACTTAAAAAACAATTACTCAACTGTTGATTTTTAGGATTGAATTGTAAGTCTTAAATTCAAAGAACAATTATAGGGTATTAATGACATGAAAAATATTTTAAAATGTTATGCATGCAGAGTAATTACTTGTATATTTGTTATGCATGCAGAGTATTTTTAATTTAAAAAAAGATAGATATCAACTAAAATGGAAGCAGCAGTAGAAAAATCAGCTTTAAAAGGCGGTGAATTTCTCATAAAAGAAACTCAGGCTAATAACATATTCATACCGGAAGAGTTCTCAGAAGAGCAAAAGATGATGGCAGCAGCCACGCTGGACTTTATTCATATGGAAATTGATCCGAATACGGAACGAATTGAAAATATGGAAGAAGGAATGATGTCCGGTCTCATGGACAAGGCTGGAGAACTGGGGTTATTAGGTGTTAATGTACCTGAAGAATATGGTGGACTTGGGATGAGCTTCAATACAGGAATGTTAATTGCTGATATGATGGCTTCTGCAGGTTCATTTTCAACTGCTTATGGAGCGCATACTGGTATCGGTACCCTTCCAATTCTATATTACGGTACAGAAGAACAAAAAAAGAAATACCTTCCAAAACTAGCTTCAGGCGAATGGAAAGCGTGTTATTGCCTCACTGAGCCAGACGCTGGTTCAGACGCCAATTCTGGAAAGACCAAAGCGAAACTCACAGATGATGGTAAGCATTATATCATCAACGGTCAGAAGATGTGGATTTCCAATGCTGGATTTGCCGACCTCTTTATCATCTTCGCAAAGATTGATGACGACAAAAAGTTGTCAGCATTTATAGCAGAAAGGACGTGGGATGGAATTACGATGAATGACGAAGAAAAAAAGCTTGGGATCAAAGGCTCTTCCACCAGACAGGTTTTCTTCAATGATTTAAAGGTACCGGCTGAAAACCTACTCTCTGAAAGGGAAAATGGATTTAAAATCGCAGTGAATGTACTTAATGTTGGCAGGATCAAACTAGGTGCTGGCTGTATAAACGGATGTAAGGATGTTGCATCTAAATCCACACAGTATGCTAATGAAAGAAAGCAGTTTGGCGTGTCTATTTCAAGCTTCGGTGCTATTAAGCAGAAGCTAGCGAAGATGGCAACAAAGACTTTCGCCACAGAATCTGCCAGCTATAGAGCCGGACAGGATATTGAAGACTTAATTTCCAAACTGCAAAGTGATGGCCTTGAAGCTAGCGAAGCGAAGCTAAAAGGTGTAGAGCAGTACGCCATTGAGTGTGCAATGATCAAAATTCATGGATCAGAAGTGCTTGACTTCTGTGTAGATGAAGGCGTGCAGGTATATGGAGGAATGGGCTTCTCAGAGGAAGCACCAATGGCACGTGCATACAGAGATGCACGTATTACACGAATCTATGAAGGAACGAATGAGATTAATCGTATGCTCCTTGTGGGGATGATGTTTAAGAAAGCGATGAAAGGTGAAATAGATTTACTGGGACCGGCTATGGCAGTTGGTAAAGAGTTGACTGGTGTGCCTTCTTTTGATACACCAGACTTATCTGCGCCTCTAGCTAAGGAAAAGGAAGTCATAAAGAACTTGAAGAAAGCAGTACTGATGGCAGCCGGAAAAGCAGCAGAAAAATTTGGTCCTAAGCTAGATCATGAGCAAGAAGTGTTAATGAGTCTTGCCGACATGTTGATCGAAGTATACGTGGCAGAATCAACCATTTTGAGGACTGAAAAGCTGATTAGTAAATATGGAGAAGAAGGTAGCAAATTGTATCAAAACATGGCTAAGCTATACCTATATGAAGCTGTTACTAAAATCAAAAATGCTGGTGATGAAGCAGTAGCCTGTTTCGCAGAGGGTGACGAGTTAAGAGTAATGCTTATGGGATTGAAGCGATTCACAAAAATGGACCCTGTCAATACCAAAGAGTTAAGACAAGCCGTTGCTGATGTGATGATAAAGGAAAATAAGTTTCCTTATTCACTGTACAACTAAGTAAGTTTCTTTACGTAACTAATAAAACCGGCCATTGGTCGGTTTTTTTGTATACGGGTTTGTTTTGGATACAATTAAAAATAGCTTTGTGATGGACGCAATAGCATCCAACAATGGAAGAATTCAATAAGAAATTAACCACGAAGGAGAAAGCTTTACAGCTGAATCTGGATACCAGAATTTACGGCACAGTTGCTGAAATTGGTGGAGGACAAGAAGTAGCCGCATACTTTTTTAAGGCAGGAGCAGCATCTGGAACCATAGCAAAGACCATGTCTGCCTATGACATGACATTCAGTGATGCCATTTATGGCAAATGTGATCGCTATGTGTCACAGGAAAAACTGATGAAAATGCTGGATAGGGAGTATACCTTACTCGACCAGCGGCTGACTCAACGAGCGAAAAAGAGTACATTTTTTGCATTTTCCAACACTGTAGAAACAATCAACTATAACCGAAGCAATGAAGGTCACGGTTGGATGGGTATCCGCTTTCAAAGACACTCTCAAACCGAGCCCAACGAATGCATCATCCATGTTTCGCTAAAAGACAGAGATGCAGAATGGCAGCAGCAGGTGCTTGGCATTGTGGGTGTCAACCTCATACACTCTTGCTATACATACAATACTTCTGAAGAAATTATCGACTCACTGGTTGATAATGTAAGAAAGGATAGATTAGAGATTGATATGTTTAGCATATCAGGCCCAGACTTTCATCATGTAGACAACCGCTTGATGACGCTTAAGCTTGTAAAGAATGGGTTGACTAAAGTGGCTATGTTTGGTCCGGATAAAGAGGTTACCCTTCCTTCAGATATTATCTATCGTAAAAATGCAATTGTTTTGAGGGGAAGATTCCGGCCGGTCACACATGTAAATGTAGACATGATGATTACCGGAATGCGAGCTTTCAAAAAGGAGTTAGGGCATTCAAAAGACATTGTTTCCGTAGTAGAGATCACATTAAAAGATCTTACACTCGCAGGAGAGTTGGATGAACAAGACTACCTCGATAGAGTGGACCTTCTCTGTTCTCTAGGTCAAAATGTGATGATTTCGAATTACCAGGAACACTATAAACTTGCTGGCTACCTATCGCAATTCATCAAGGATAAAACCCTTGGAATTGTAATTGGTCTAAACAACCTCTCTCAGATTTTTGATGAAAAGTATTATCAAAACTTAGATGGCGGAATCCTTGAATCATTCGCTCGTTTGTTTGGAAGCAATGTAAAGTTGTTTGTATATCCTATCATAGATTCAAAAACAGGAAACATCAAAACGGGGAATGACTTCTCCCCTGACCGACATCTTCAAAGCCTATTCTATTACTTTGTAGAGAATCATAAGATTTTAAGTATTCCTGATGCCAAGACTGATAATCTACATATTATCTCTGATCAGGTTCTCGATATGATCCAAAATGATGAAGATGGATGGGAAGATATGGTGCCAAACAGAGTTTCAGAAGCAATCAAAGAAAATCATTTATTCAATTATCCATATGAGATTGAGATGGATGAGGAAGACCTCTCCTAACAAGTTGTAAAAAATGGCCTTTGTGGCTATCCTCCTTTTGCTATATTTGGCGCTTCAACCTAAAATCTAAAATTAGTATATGAGTGCACGCGGTAACTTTTCCAGCAGAATTGGATTCATCTTGGCAGCTGCTGGATCAGCAGTTGGGCTGGGGAATATTTGGAAATTTCCTTTTGAAGTAGCAGATGGCGGTGGTGCAGCATTCGTACTCATTTATTTGATTTTTGCGTTCATTCTTTGCTTTCCTGTAATGGTCACTGAAGTGGCCATTGGAAGAAAGACAGAGAAAAACCCCATCGGTGCATTTAATGCATTAGGCTTCAGAAGATGGAATATTATTGGAAAATTCGGAATTCTTTGTGGTGTATTAATACTCTCCTTTTATAATGTTGTTGCTGGCTGGGCATTTGGATACTTCCTGGAAATGATCGTGGGTAACTTCGGAATTGGTGACACCTTCGGAACATTCACCTCAGATATCGTAAAGGTTGGTGGCTATGCAGTCGTCTTCATGCTTACAACTGCCTACATCGTATCAAAAGGAGTATCAGGTGGTATAGAAAAGCTAGCAAAAATTTTGATGCCTACATTGATCATTATGATTTTATCATTGGTGGCATACTCTTTTACTCTCCCGAATGCCATAGAAGGAGTAAAATATTATTTAGTTCCTGATCTCTCTAAACTCACCAATGTAAATACAATTGGAGGGGCATTGAGACAGGCATTCTTCTCACTTTCTCTGGGTATGGGAGCCCTTATCACTTACGGATCCTATCTTTCTAAAAAGGAAAATATTGTAAGCTCTTCTGTTATGATAACGCTGTTTGATGTTGGGATTGCTTTCATCGCAGGATTAATGATGTTTCCTCTAGTAGCATACAATCTAGGTGGTGAAATGAGTAATGTTCAGGGAGGTGCAGGATTAATCTTTGTCACTTTGCCAGGTGTATTTGAAACGCTTGGAGGAACGCTTGGCGTAATTGTAGGAGGGTTTTTCTTCCTTCTCCTATCATTTGCAGCTTTAACTTCTACTGTATCACTATTGGAAGTCCCTGTGTCATTCGTAGTAGATGAGTATAAAATGAAGAGAACCAAAGCTGTAATTATCATGTCAGCAATCATTTTCATTATTGGATTGCCTTCTTTGGTAGGGAATGGTTACAGTGAGTTTTTTACAAATGCGTTTAAACTCCCTGGGGGCTCAACTGATTTTATGACATTAGTCGGCTATATCACAGATGTTTTACTCATGTTTGGTGGATTCCTAATTGTAACATTTGCTGCGTACGTATGGAAGAAGGAAAATCTTGCAGAGGAAATTTCTCAAGGATATCCGGGATTTAATGATAGCATTATCAAAAAGCTTTTGAACTTCTGTATCTCTTATCTATGCCCTGTGCTACTTGCTCTACTGTTTGTGATGGTCGTGCTCAATAACTTTTTCGGGATCAACTTGCTAGGGTAGATCACTCCTTAATAAAGGTCCCAGGATCTTTCCCATTAAAATATATGACGTACTGTCCTTGTCTTAGGACGGTTACGTCTATTTCATTTCCTTGCCCCTCCAGTACCATTTTCTGTCCGGCATCATAAATTTCATAGTGTGTAGATCTGGAAAGATATAATCGGGTTTTTGCTGATTTTGGCTTGAACTCAACAGGTTCGGGATAAAAATCAAAATCCACTTCCCTTGAATATAAATATTTGGTCCTGCTTCCACGTGGAAAATTATAGCGCACTCTGTATTTATTTGCACCTTCTTCTAAATTTGGATAATACGTATAATCGACCCCTTCATACCTACCGATTGCTTGTTGCACTTCCTGATCAACCCAAATTCCGTTATTTAACCTTTCTATCTCAAACTCTCCTACTCCGGTTTCGCCTTTGGTTGACCATACTAAAGCAGAGTCTGTTAAAGAAATATCTACAAATCTGAAAATTGTATGGAAAAGAATAGCTTCAGGATTAATGATCGTAGGAATACATACAGAATCCTTATGTACCAATCTTATTTTAACGGGTGTATACAGGTCAAACCCTTCAAAATCGATCTTGATTGCGCTTAATTTATTGTTAAGATCAACCTGACGTTCATTGATTAGTATCTTCTCAATACAAAATCTTCTATCTGTTCTATCGAATGGGTTTTGAATAAAAAGTGTCTTCCCCTGGTATACCCCGGCGAGGTTGGTTTCAATCTTGGGGTCTACCTGAGCTTGTATTGAGTTGAATCCAAATACAGTAAGTGCTAAAAAACAGATTTTCTTATTCATCAAAGAAATTTGTCATTGCCACTTCAAACATGATGCTACCATAATGAAAAGTATCAATTATTTCGATGAGTACACGTAATAACCCACTCAAATATTTTACAATTAGTAATAAATAAAGAATAATTATTAATATTTTTACTTTTCAACCAGCTGTATAAGAACCGTGCTCACATGACAGATACACTTCTTATATGGTTTAATCCTGATCGTCAGCTATACGAAATCGGGCCTTATTATGACTTTATAACTCTGGCATCCTCCAGTAAAAATGAGGACAGGTTTGAAGTTTTATATGAATTCAACACGGAGACAGTCCGTGTTGCTGACAAAATAATAAGGTCGCTAAATAAGGTTAGGGACATGACCTTCCCCTCACACGTTAAATCAAGGTAATTGCATAAATTAGCCACTCATGAAAAAGTGGATTTTTATTGCATTTATTTCGCTTTCTGGTTGTAGTCCAAGAGTGGTTTCATACTTAAATGAGAATGCACACTTTAAGACTTTCGAAACTTACAGGCTCGTTAGCGCCAAGTCCGAATCAAAAAATGTAGCGCCTGAAAACTCTATGATTTTTGACCTGATCAGACAAAACATTCATAATGAAATGGAGCGACGCGATTATATAAAATCTAATGTCACGCCTGATTTAACCCTAAGATATGAAGTCGTCTCTAACACGAGAGTAGAAAATGATAACAATCAAAATTTTGGCCTTTACCCAACATTTCGAATAAACTCCAGAACTATTTACGAATCGATCTTACTGCTGGAGCTAACGGATCAAAATAAAAAACTAGTTTGGCAAGGAAGTTATGATCTGGCACAGGAAAAGAAAGAAAAGAAAGCATCAAGGGCAATTGAGAAAGCTGTGGGACATATCTTCACCACTTTCCCGTACAGAGCTAAATCCACTCTTATCGATGAGAGCTTAAAATCCAACAACAAAAAGAAAGAAAGCAAGAAATGACAGATTACGGTTTTTGGTCTTTGATACCACCCTTATTAGCCATTGGTTTAGCTATCAGAACAAAACAGGTTGTCTTTTCACTCTCGCTAGGAATTTTTGTCGGATACTTAATTATTCAAAAGGGCAATTTGTTTGAGGGATTTCTATCGACCATTACTGCGTTTGTAGATGTGTTTCAGAGCAAAGGAAATACAAGAACGATCGTGCTGACGCTAATTATTGGCGCACTAATCCAATTAATAAAATATTCTGGAGGCATCAATGGATTCATCAATTGGGTGCAAAAACGACTTGCAGGACAAAGCAACTTTAAAGGAAAAGTACAGGCCACTTCAGCGCTAACAGGCTTTCTTATTTTCGTAGAATCTAACATTTCCATTCTTACCGTTGGGACAATATTCAGGCCCCTTTTTGATAAGCATAAAATCCCACGTGAAAAGCTGGCATATCTGGCAGATTCCAGTTCAGCACCATCTTGCGTACTATTTCCATTAAATGCTTGGGGAGCATACGTAATGGGGCTTCTGTTAGCCTTTCCTGAGGTAGATCCTTTCCAAACGTTGATCTACTCCATCCCATTTAACTTCTATGCAATACTAACGCTAGGCTTTGTTTTCTGGCTGGCACTCTCAGGGAAGGAATTCGGTGAAATGAAAAAATTTGCGGAGAGAAAGCAGCCTCAACATGAACACAATGACAATACGGAAGACCGGACATCTTCACCTCTGAATATGGTTGTACCCATTGCGACGATGGTTTTAACCATGCCATTTTTTCTGATTTATGGTGGATGGGATGCAGGATTAGAAGGTGGATTTACTGATAAAATCTGGAACAGTATCAGTAATGGATCAGGATCAGAAGCAGTATTAAATGCGTGCTTCGCAGGATTCCTTACAGCAGCTATCATGTACGGTTTTCAGAAAATGCTTACGATCAAAACCTTTATCGATCAGTCATTCAAGGGAATGAATGATATGGTAGTAATGGCTGTGCTTATGGTATTGGCATTTGCAATTGGAAACCTTTGTAATGAGCTTGGAACCGGAATCTACGTTTCCAGAGTTACCTCTGCCTGGTTGATTCCGGAAGTGGCTCCAGCACTTATCTTCATAATAAGCAGTTTCATAGCTTTTGCAACGGGCACCTCATGGGGCACATTCGCAATCATGATATCCATTGGTGTACCTCTGAGCTTTGCCGTAGATGCTAATCTTTATTTGGTTATCGCTGCTGTGCTTGGTGGTGGTGTATTTGGTGATCACTGCTCTCCTATCTCCGATACCACGCTTATCGCTTCTGTAGCATCAGGGTGTGATCATATAGACCATGTGAGAACACAATTACCTTATGCGCTCTTTACTGGTGGATTAGCAATACTTTGTTACTTGATTGCAGGTTTTATTTTCTAAATCCAACATTGATTACTTACAGTAATCATTCACGGCTTTTTTAGCCTCAGGAACGTTTAATGATTGCGCGAATTTGAAATCTTCACATGCAGATCGCATATTTTCCTTACCAACTTTAACCGCTCCACGATAAAGATAAGCTTCACCGAAATCACGATTGATGGCTATGGCATTATTGTAAGACTCCAGCGCTTGATCGAAGTATCCAAGCTGATGTTCGGCTCTACCGGCCAGAAAGTGAGCTTGAGCAGAATTCTCATTTAAGTCAATAACACTTCCGGTATAAATCAATACCTTATTGAATTCCTGATTATTATATGCAGTCTTAGCCAGACTCAAATACGCACTAATATGCTTAGGGTCCAACTCGATTATGGTCTCAAAGTCTTTGATCGCTTTTTCTGACTGGCCCACTTCTTCGTAAGAACGCCCCCTATTATAAAGACTCTTGATATGATCCGGATGAGTTGAGAGGTATGAAGAATAAGCTTCAATTGCCTCTTCATACTTTTCATCGTCGAAAAGGTCGTCTCCACTGATCGAATCCTGAGAGTTACAACCTAAGAGCAAAAGAGCTAGTACTGGTATTAGATATTTCATGTGCTTGTATAAAGTGCGCAAAAGTAGACTGATTATTCAAAATCAATCCCGCTTTTTACATTTTTATACGAAGTAAGCTCACAATAAGCTGTCCCAAATTTCATATTAGCTGAAACTCTTAAAGGAAGCCTGTTGGCATCAGCTGAGACCCAAAAGGTAACCGCATCTTTCCCGACAAAAACGCTATTTTTCTCCATTATAGGAACAACCTTATGACAATTGATCTCTCCTACCTTGGTGTTTACCATTTCAATTCCATGGTAAACCATTTCAAAATCATAAAACTTTTTGTCAAAAAAGGCATCAAGCTGAATTGTATCCCCCTTTTTCATGTTCCTGTAATCGAGACTTCTGGCGTACATCAAACCACCCATCATATCAAAGACATTGTCTTTTTCTAACTCATAAAACCTTGTAGGTCTTGGTCTAGGTTCTGTAGGTGAAGTTTGTTCAAACCTGATATTCATGGAGTCATAGTCAAAGAATACCTCTTCTTCTAACTCATAGTCTCCTTCTGAAAGATCTCGATAGGAGTAATATGGACGGAAAGTATTTTTATCAATTACAGCTCCCCATTTATCATCTACTTTTGAGAAAACACCCGCCAAACCGGCAGTTTTCCCAGCTACATTAATTTCGATACACTCGCGTCCATCTCTTTCAATGTATTTGTTAGATACTTGAAAAGTGCCACGACCAATCGTGAACCATCCATATGATAGTTTGAACTGTAGTTCCTCCCCTTTACTAACAGGTTTATTTTCAACAACTTGAGCGTTGGAAAGCAACCCACCTAATAGTAACAATGCAATTGTTTTCATTATTCTAACAGTTGGTACGCATTCCATAACTGCAACTAGAGTGCCATTTATCAGACTGAGACGTTGTTTTCTCTCAAAGCTTCGTTGAGTGAGGTCTTTTTATCGGTGCTTGCCTTTCTTTTTCCGATAATCAAAGCACATGGAACCTGAAACTCCCCGGCCGGAAATTTTTTCGGGATTGTTCCCGGAATTACAACTGATCTTGGGGGAACCTCTCCTTTGAACTCCACAGGCTCTGAGCCAGTGACATCTATTATTTTCGAACTGGCAGTAAGTACAACATTTGCACCCAGAACTGCTTCTTTACCAATTTTTATTCCTTCTACCACAATACACCTTGAACCGATAAAGGCATTATCCTCAATGATTACTGGTGCAGCCTGTACAGGCTCCAAAACCCCTCCTATTCCGACTCCACCACTCAAGTGCACGTTTTTACCTATTTGTGCACAACTCCCTACAGTCGCCCAGGTATCCACCATTGTTCCTTCGTCCACATAGGCTCCTATATTGACATAACTAGGCATAAGAATTGTATTCTTTTGAATGAAGGCTCCATAACGAGCTATTGCATGAGGGACGACACGAACACCCAGTTGATCATAACCAGACTTGAGCTTTATCTTATCATGGAATTGGAAAGGTCCAACCTCAATAAGCTGCATTTTCATTAAAGGAAAGTACAAAATCACCGCTTTCTTCAGCCATTCATTTACAACCCAGCCATCTACTGAAGGCTCAGCAATTCGTCGCTTGCCGTTATCAAGATCTTCAATGACTGTTTTTATAGCCACTGACACATCTTTTTTGTTAACAAGAGACCTATCTTCCCATGCCTCTTCTATGAGGTTTTTTAATTCCATTGAATATCCAATATTTACATTGAGTATGAAAAAAATCGTGATTGCTTCTATCCTAAAACCCACCGATGATGTGCGTGCATTCCGGAAGCTTTCTCAATCAATAGCGAAAACAAATAAATATGAAGTTAATATCATAGGAAATGAGGGGAAAAAACAATCAGATCAAAATAATATCAACTTCCATTCGCATAAAGTAAACAGGTCTGACATATTAGGGCGGCTCCTAATTCAATTTCATATTTTCAGAAAAATCTTGAAGCTGAAGCCTGAAGTTTTAATTATTTCTACTCATGAGTTAATTGTAGTTTCAGTTTTATCCAAGCTAATCATTGGGTGCAAGCTCATTTATGATGTGCAGGAAAACTACTTTTTAAACCTGTTTTGCTTAAACTCCAATTTCTTTAAGAAACTCTATGCCAGATTTGTTCGATTGAAAGAATACATTACCAAGTCATTCATTGATCAATATTGGCTGGCTGAAAAATGCTATGAAACTGAGCTTAGTTTTAGCCGTGGAAAAAGTCTGGTTGTTGAAAACAAGGCGCTGGGAATTGAGCGAAATGGAATTAAAAGCAGCACTCCAACGATCCTGTTTACAGGTACCATTTCTGAATACGGTGGCGTCAGAAAAGCTGTTGAAATATTTCAAGTACTTAGGAAAAATGACCCCTCCTTTTCCTTGCATATCATCGGGCAAATTCATGATGTGAATTTGTGGAAATGGCTACAAAAGCAACAGCAAAAACTGGATAAATTAAAACTCACCGTCTCACAAAATCCTGTACCTCATGATCAAATTACTGAAGCAATTTTTTCATCTACACTTGGAGTAATTGGATACGAACCCAACCGGGTAACCCAAAATAAAATACCAACCAAGCTTTATGAATATTCCAGATACAAGCTTCCATATGTGGTGAGTGAAAACACAAAATGGAGTGAAATTGGGATCACTCTTGGGGGAGCAATTCCAATAGATTTTCAAAGTATCAAGGCTGATTTTATCCTCAACTCTTTAGAAAAAACTGATAGTCTCTTCCCAAATCAATATCCAAAAGAAGCAACTTGGGAGAATGAATCCATCGAAATGATTCATTCATTTGAAAAATTAATCAAACAGCAATAACTATATTGATTTTCAATAATTTATGATGCAATAAAAGTATCACACTAAATTTATTTTTAGATTAATCTAACTATTAATTAGCTTTGCAAACATGATTTCAGAGTTAAGCTTCACAGAGGAGAATTACCTCAAGGCAATATTCCACCTTTCGTCAGAAGGAACTGAGACAGTGAATACAAATTCACTGGCAGAAAGCATGAGCACGACCCCCGCCTCTGTCAATGACATGGTTAAAAGACTGGCTCAAAAAAAACTCATCGGTTATCAGAAGTATAAAGGAGCCACTCTCCTACCCAAGGGAAAAAAAGTGGCACTGACCATCATCAGAAAGCACCGTCTTTGGGAAGTTTTCTTAGTGGAAAAGTTGGAATTCAAATGGGACGAAGTGCATGAGATCGCCGAGCAACTGGAACACATAAAATCTCCTACCCTTATTAAGAAACTCGATAAGTTTTTAGGGTTTCCAACAATGGATCCTCATGGCGATCCCATACCCGATGAGGATGGCGTAATGAAGGCAAGCATTCGAGCTTCGATTTCTGATGTAAATATAAACTCCAGGGGAATTGTAGTTGCAGTGAATAACGATGACACTTTACTTCTACAGCATTTGGATTCCATTGGGATTAAGCTTGGCTCCCGAATACATGTAATAGACCGCATGGAGTTTGATGGTTCTGTTTCTGTCACCATCGATGATGGGAAGAAACAATTCATCTCTAAACCTGTTGCAGAAAATCTAATGATCACAATCACAGACACAAAATGAAGAACCTGTTTTTCATATTTATAGCCCTAATTACTCTTGGCTGCACAACCGCTGAAAAGTCTGGGGATGGTAACGAAAAACCACACATTGTAGCTACCACAGGAATGCTCTATGATGCTGTGATTAACATTGCCGGAGATAAAGTAACAGCTGAGGCGATCATGGGGCCCGGAGTTGATCCACACTTGTACAAGGCTACACAGGGTGATCTGGCAAAATTCAATAAAGCAGATCTCATCGTTTACAATGGCATCTATCTGGAAGGAAAAATGAGTGATATTCTTGCAAAGCTAGGAAGGCAAAAGCCTGTTGTTGCAGCTGCAGAATCAATACCTAAAGAAATGCTCAAATCAGCGATCGGTTACGATGATGCCTATGATCCTCATGTGTGGTTTGATGTACAGCGTTGGAGGTACGTTGTAACATCAATCAATGAAGCATTGATCAAATTAGATTCAACCAATCGAGAATACTTCCAAACTAATGCGGCATCCTATCTCAAGGAGCTGGATAGTCTTGATCGATATGTGAAGCAGCGAATCAATGAGATACCAGAGGATCAACGAATTCTTGTGACGGCACATGATGCCTTTGTCTATTTCGGAGATGCGTATGGAATGCAGGTTGAAGGCTTACAAGGCATTTCCACTGTGGCTGATTTTGGTTTGAAGGATATCGCTGAAGTAATCGATCTCATCATTGAAAATAACATCAAAGCCATTTTTGTTGAGACAAGTGTATCGGATAAGTCCATAAAAGCAGTGGTAACGGGATGCCAGGAAAAAGGGCATGAAGTTAAAATTGGAGGTTATCTATACTCTGACGCTATGGGTGAGTTAGGGACTGAAGAAGGAACTTATACTGGGATGTTTAAGAGTAATGTTGAGACCATAGTAAATGCCTTAAAATGATACAACAAGTAGAAAATCCCGCCTTAGAAATCCATGATCTAACGGTAAGCTACGACAAGAAACCGGTTTTATGGGGTATCGATTTATCGATTCCAAGAGGTGCACTGTGCGGAATTATAGGCCCCAATGGTGCTGGGAAGTCTACGCTTATCAAGGCGATCATGAATCTGGTAGATATGAACTCAGGATATGTCAAGCTTTTTGATCAGACACTGGATGAGGTTCGAAAAAAGGTCAGCTATGTTCCGCAACGTGAATCGGTAGATTGGGATTTCCCAGCATCTGTTTTGGATGTTGTTTTAATGGGTAGGTATGCCAATCTGGGATTATTCAAAAATCCACGAAGAGCGGATAAAGATGCTGCCCTTAAGGCACTGGAGATGGTCGGCATGGAAAAATATTCCAAACGTCAGATTTCACAACTTTCCGGCGGCCAGCAGCAACGCGTGTTCCTTGCAAGAGCACTTACCCAAAATGCAGACATCTACTTTCTGGATGAGCCATTTTCCGGAGTAGATGCCGCCACTGAAAAAGCAATATTTCAAATCCTTAAAAATCTATCAAAGGATGGTAAAACAATCATTGTCGTCCACCATGACCTTCAGTCTGTTGAACCCTACTTTGAATGGGTGATACTTCTCAACTTGAGATTAGTCGCTTCCGGGCCTACCAAACAGGTCTTCACTCCCGCTCTGTTGGAGGAAACCTATGGTGGAAAGCTAACCTTACTCACAGAGGTTGGTGAGCTGGTGAAGAAAGGTGAATTTGAGGCAAGAGAAAAGCAGTAATGGAAACCCTGATCGAATTTTTTTCTTTCAAATACCCAAACATCAAATACGTGGTGTTCGGTACCATTCTCTTGTCGATCAGCTCAGCTGTTGTCGGCTGTTTCACTTTCATCAAGAAGAAGTCATTGGTAGGAGACGTGATCTCTCATGCCGTCCTTCCAGGGATTTGTATCTCTTTTATGGTATCAGGCAGCAAAGATCCATTCTTGTTGATTATTGGTGCTTTTATCTCAGGTTGGATTTCCATTTTAGTCATGGACGCCATAATCAGAAACACGAAAATCAAAGAGGATGCAGCCACCGGCTTATCACTCTCTGTATTTTTTGGGATAGGCATACTATTGATGACTTACATCCAGCATTCTGGTAATGCTGCTCAAAGTGGGCTAGATACTTTTCTATTTGGAAAAGCAGCCGCACTTGTAGGTAAGGACCTGATGGCATTTAGCATCATCGCCGTAATAGTGTTATTGACTGTGTTCTTCTTCTACAAAGAATTCAAGCTCATCAGTTTTGATCAGCAATTTGCTAAGGTGATCGGATTACCCATCAGAAGACTGGAAATGGTTTTAACATCCATCACTGTACTTGCTGTGGTCACAGGCATACAAGCTGTTGGCGTTGTTTTGATGGCAGCAATGCTGATTACCCCTGCTGCTGCGGCTAGGTTTTGGACAGATCGTCTATCCCGAATGATTTTAATGGCATCCATTTTTGGGGCATTCTCGGGAATTAGTGGAGCTTTTATCTCTTATAGTGCACCGTCTATGCCCACAGGACCATGGATGGTCATGGTCTTGTCCATCATAGCGCTGATCTCTTTTTTCTTTGCCCCAAGAAAGGGAATTGTCATAAGGCAATGGCGGAGGTTTTCAATTCAGCGTCAGCTTTTAGAAGAAAACCTATTGAAAGCCTTTTACAGAATTGGTGAAAACAGCGGCGAGCATTTCAATCGTGTAGCTGTTGATGATATTCAATTAATAAGAAACTTCTCGCCTGCTCAACTTGCAAAAGGGTTAAGAAAACTTCGGGTAAATGGATATGTTCAAAGAGCTAACGGGAGCTGGTATCTCACAAATGAGGGGTTTGAAAAAGGGAAGCGAATCACACGCTTACATAGGCTGTGGGAGTTGTACTTAACTAAATATCTTCGAATAGCACCAGATCATGTGCATGAAGATGCCGACACTATTGAGCACGTTATTACACCTGAATTGGAAGCTCGACTTGTGAAGTTGTTAGAATATCCCACTGAAGATCCACACCTATCTGAAATACCTAAATAATGGATGCATTTTGGATCATATTAACCGGTTCTTTAGTGGCAGTCAGCTGTGCTTTGTTGGGCTCATTTCTGATCCTTCGCAAAATGTCGATGGTAGGTGATGCAATCTCTCACTCTGTCCTTCCGGGAATCGTCATTGCGTTTTTTATTGCAGGAAGTATGCAATCCATCTGGATGTTGGTCGGTGCAGGCATTCTGGGAATCCTCACGACATTTCTTATTGAATTCTTCCATCAAAAAGGACGACTTCAAACCGATGCTTCCATTGGAGTCACATTTACCTGGCTTTTTGCACTTGGGGTGATATTGGTTACCTATTACGCCGGAAATGCTCACATAGATCAGGATTGTATCTTACACGGTGAGATCGCTTATGTGCCAATTGACCTAATGTATGACTCGCAAGGAAATCCGATTGGCCCGAAGGCTGTGATCATTCTATCCTTTGTTCTTGTGCTCATTCTGGCTTTCATATTCCTCTTTTACAAAGAACTTTTCATCACTACTTTCGATGCTTCGTTTGCCAGCGCGATTGGTCTTAACACTTCCAGATGGCATTATGCGCTTATGGGTTTGGTATCACTAACTACAGTTGCATCATTTGAATCTGTTGGGGCTATTCTGGTGGTTGCTTTACTCATTGCTCCAGCTGCTTCGGCTTACCTGATAACAACACAACTAAAAACAATGTTGATACTGAGTTCAGGTTTCGGAATTCTCAGCTCCTTTTTAGGGTATTGGCTTAGTTATCTTTTAGATGGATCGATTGCTGGTGCAATGGTCACCGTCTCAGGCTTTATTTTCGCAGTATGCTACGTCATCGTACGAATCAAAAAATGAAAAAAGTAACGATTATAATCTTCCTGGTTTTAACCATGTCTTCTTGCTACAAAACCATCTCCATTGATGGGTTTGATAAAGAAAAGTGGGTCAATAACCTTACAGCATGTAGTAGCTACAGAAACGACATCTCTACTCTGTTATTAGATAATGAGGGAGTCATTCTTAAGAGTACCCAAAATGAAGTGGAGAGTTTACTAGGCAAAGCCTCAGAACATGAACTCTATGAACGAAATCAGAAGTTTTTCCACTATAGACTATCTCCTCCTGATAGTTGTGGACAAGAAGAAACACTTAAATACCTATCCATCCGATTCAATGCGATGGGACGTGCAAACCAGGTTCAGGTAATGCTTAGGGAAGCTAATAAGTGATCAGTGAATGAATGTCATTGGAGTATTTTCTTAATGGGTCCAATCCCTTTAAAAACCCTAATTCCACCAAAAAGGAAAATCCTGCGACCACCCCTCTGGATATTTTAACCAACTCAGCAGCAGCAATGGCTGTACCTCCTGTAGCCAGCAAATCATCATGAATAAGGGCCCGTTGACCTTCGCGGAGTGCATCTTTATGTATCTCCACTTCTGCACTTCCATATTCAAGATCATATTTAAACGCATGCGTTTCTGCTGGCAGCTTACCTTTCTTCCGTATAGGCACAAAAGGAATCTTCATTTTCTGAGCCAATGCATTGCCCCAAATAAACCCTCTGGATTCAATTCCAATAATGACATCAATTTCTTTAGATATCCAGTATTCAGCCAAAGCAGTCGTGATATCAGCACTCAATTCTACATCCTTCAGCAAGGGTGTTATATCTTTAAAAACGATTCCGGGTTTTGGGAAATCGGGTACATCTCTAATGGATTCAATAATTCTTTTCTCCAGCGTCATACGATGAGGTTAAAACACTTTTTTCAAAGTGAGGCACAGTATTTGAATTAAGTCACTAAAAAACTCAAACCACATGAAACGAGCAAGGCAATAATCAAATGGATTTGAACCTGGCTATTCATTTAAACTATTCGCTGATATGAAAAAGGTATTCTTAACTTTGCTAATTATTGGCTCTGCCACTTTCGCTTACACTCAAAAGCTCTCTAAAATTGAAGAGGTCTTACAGTCAAAGCAAAAATGGACAGCCATGGACGTGAAAAGTAATCGTCCATACTTTGAAATTGGAGAGACTTTTACCATCCGGATCGATCGCAAGTTTTATCACAACCGAAATAACTATGCGAAACTGGGTGGTGACTGGTCACTGGACGGGAAGAGGCTAATCCTCACCTATGATTCGTTTACGGAGGAAAGAAGAAGAATTCCGTATGTTTACAAGATCAAAAAGTGGGGTAAAAATGGATTTCGATTAACCTATCGAAATAAGTACAACAAAAAAGAGAAAGTTTATTTCAAATAAGATTCGCCCCATTTAGGGGCATTTTTTATGAGGAATGACTACTATAAGGATACCATTAACAAGTTATGAATTTAAGATCAGCTATTCTATTTATCGGTTTCATTGGACTTTTTGCTTTAAAGGGCTATTCTCAAGACCCGAAAGAAGATGAATACTCGGACTATTCTTACCTGTGGGCAGATGAGGATGACAAGAAAAAAAAGAAGAAGAAAAAGAAGAAAAAAGATACAGTACTGACTGTTCAAGCCGATACGGTAATCAATCCGTCTGACAGTCTTTTGATTGATAGTCTGTCTCAACCATCTATCGTGCAGCCGGACACGATCCCTCCAGACACCACTCGTCAGACAGAAATTGAATTGCCTGTTGAAGAAGAGGTAAAAGAAGAGAAAGAAAAGAAACCGAAAAGAGAAAAAGCCGAACGTCCACCTATTAGTGACTTCAGAGAACCGATGGTCCTGCCGAATGAAGATGGTAGCATCAATGGGGGGATGACTTACACACAGATAGATGGTAAAGACTATGTTGGGCTTGTGTTATCGCCGGAATTCAAACTCGGCAAAGTGGGTGTCGGATTAAATGTCCCCATTCTATATGGACTTGATGATAAATCCATTCGGACAGAAATATTCGAAGATGGAGTTGGTGCCGCCAGGCTTTTCAGATACGTCCGTTACGGCAAGCAAAAAAGTGATCCTGTGTATGTGAAAGCCGGAGAGATCTCCGGACTCATGCTAGGTTATGGTGGTTTGATGAACAATTACACCAATTCTACCAGCTACGAAAAAAGTAAAGTAGGTATACATACTGATTTCAATTATGATCGATTCATAGGGCTTGAAATGATGTACAGTGACCTAAACCCGCAATCCTTTAATCTCTTTGCAGCAAGACCATACATCAGACCGCTCTCCTCCTTCCCAATCAATATTTTAAACACCCTGGAAGTTGGAGCATCATACGTTGTTGATAAGGATCAAACGGATATCATCACCAGTGATTCTACAAGTACCACCTACGCGTTTACTAAAAGTGGTGCAAAGGGAATGGGCTTTGATATGGGGATTACGCTTTTAAGTTCTCCATTCATCCAGATTGATATGTTTGCTTCCTATTCCAGACTGAATATACAAAGCGATACACTTACCGAGCTGGCGACTGCATCGGGTGAGTCCAATTTTGAAACAGGGTCCGGTGCATCCGTTGGGGTGAATTTCAGGATGCATTTTATCGCAGATGTGTTCAGTACGGATGTTCGAATCGAACGTCTGAATAACTCCGATCATTATCAACCTCAGTTTTTCAATGCAACTTATGAAATCAATAAAGATGCAAGAATTGCTTCATTGATTGGAATTGAAGGAAAAAATGGCATTTACGGTTCATTGAGAGGACATGTACTCAAAAAGGTTTCGCTTGGCGGAAGCTTGATGATACCTGATGACATTTCAGCATCTTCACCTGCTTTTGTAGAGTTAACAGCAGACATGGAACGTCTGGCTGATAAATTTTCCTTCCACGGTAATTATGTGAAAGGTGACCTGGATGATCTTGGTGATGCGTTTAAATTAGACGAACGTTCTTTGGCTAAAATGAGGTTCATCTATCACATGAATAAGTTTCTGGCTACAGGCGTAGATTACTACTGGCTGTTTACTCCTACTGCCGAAGGTGGATTTGAAGCAACCAAATATGTAATGCCTTATTTTGGGGTGAGTATTTCACTCTAAACACCAACAAAACTTAAAGCTCTGCATTGTCAGAGCTTTTTTATAATATTTTTATTTAGTTGCATTAACAACTAATTTTGCGATGACTAAATTATATAGCTATGCATTGGGAATCATACAGTCACACAAAGCTGAAAAAAATTGTCTTTGATGCCTTAGAGCAAAACCTGGATTACAGGCATAAGCCTGTTTTAGGATTGCCTGCCTCCTATCTTGACACAGAAGTCTTTTATCAGGACGCCCCTTTCCTTAAAGACGCACCATTCCTTTCGGCAATGATTGCTAATCCTAACCATATTGGATGTCACACCTTAAATGAATCAGAAAGAGCATTTGAAGGCACTCAGAAAATTGAATCTGAATTGATTCAACTATGCGCGAAAGAAATATTTGAAGGGGAAGATGATCACTATGATGGCTATGTTGCATCAGGAGGAACAGAAGCCAACATCCAGGCTATCTGGATTTTAAAAAGATATTATGAACAAGAGTATGGGGCTAAACCTGAGGAAATAGCGCTTGCATTTACAGAAGATGCACACTACTCAATGCCAAAAGCAGGATCACTGTTGAGCCTTGATCGCATCGTTTTACCTGTTGATACTCACTCAAGAAAGATTTCATTTGAAGCCAAAGGAGTGATTAAGGAGGCGAAAAACGAAGGTAAAAAGTACTTCATTTTAGTCCTGAATATGGGTACTACTATGTTTGGCTCTATCGATGATGTAGATGAAGTCTGTGGGTGGATGGATGAGTTGGAGATAAATTTCAAAGTACATATAGACGCTGCATTTGGCGGATTTATATATCCATTTGCACAGTCAAACTCCAAAATGACTTTCAAAAATCCGAAGATCATTTCTTTTACTTTAGATGGGCATAAGATGCTCCAATCCCCATATGGGACCGGAATCTACATCACACGTGAAGGATTCATGGATTATGCACTAACGGAAGAAGCTAATTACGTAAAGGGCAAAGACTATACGCTTATCGGAAGTCGATCAGGAGCCAATGCAATAGCTGTGTGGATGATCATGCGCACTTATGGTTCTGAAGGATGGAAGATGAAAATCAAAAAACTGTTAGAAAAAACTGACCGTTTATGCGAACAACTTGATGCGAAAGGCATTGGATATTATCGTAACTCATCAATGAACATTGTAACCATCAAATCGGAATACATTGATTCAAAAACAGCTCAAGATTATCTTTTGGTACCGGATACACACGACGGCCAGCCTAACTGGTATAAGATCGTGGTAATGGACCATGTGACCCAAGGGCTACTGGATCGGTTTCTATTGGAAGTTCACCCTCAACCGGTATGATTATTCAAACCTTAGCGAATCAATTGGGTCTAATTTAGAAGCTTTATGAGCAGGTATATAGCCTGATATCAGGCCAACAACTATGCCTATCACTACTGCTACAAACATCCAAAGCCAGGGCACAATAAAATCAGACTTAAACAGTACGGTAGAGGTTAAATTACCTATCCCCATTCCGAAGATGATACCTCCTATCCCACCCATTTGGGTTATTACAATCGCCTCAATTAGAAATTGTTGGCGGATTTTTAAGGGAGTGGCACCTAGTGCTTTTCTAACTCCAATTTCTCTGGTCCGCTCTGTTACAGACACCATCATGATGTTCATCAATCCGATTGAAGCACCTAACAAGGTTAAAAACCCTACAACAAACCCTCCTATGCGCAAATTACCTGTTATAGATCCTATTCTTTGAGCAAGAGATTTGCTCGCTGATAGCTCAAAAGAATCTTCCTGGCCTGGTCGGTCTCTTCTAATTTTTCTCATCAATCCACGGGCTATGGCCATGGCGTTTTCCATCTGCGTTGGGTCAGCAACCGAAACAGCTATTTCATAACCAAAATTCCTCTCGGGAGCGATTATCCTTGCCGTCTGCATTGGTATAATAATCGTCCGGTCAATATTGGATGTACCACTTGCGCCTCCTTGCTCGGCAATGGTTCCAACAATTCGAAACTTGGATCCCATCAAACTAATTTTCTTTCCTACCGGGCTTACATTATCGTCAAATAATTCATCAATCACATCACTTCCCACCAAAGCAACATAGCTTCCATTCAAACTTTCATTGGCAGAAAAAGGTCTCCCCTCAGCAACATCATAACCATCCACTGTCAAATAGTTTTCATCTCCACCACGTACAATTTGATTCGGATTGGTCACCTTAGACCCATACTTTACTTCTGCCTGACCAGTAATGACGGTATATATAGAAGGTGTACCAGGACCTTCATACTTTTCTTTAAATGTAAGGAGTTGGTCATAGGTAACTTTTGGATAAGATTTTTCCTTCTTTCCATCGGATGATCCACGTCCTCGCCTCTTGTCCTCAATATCAAAGGTATTAGCCCCTAGACTTGAAAAACTTTTATCAATGGAGTTTTGAATTCCATCAATAGCTGTGAGGATTCCAACCAAAGAAGTTATTCCTATTGAGATAAGTGCAGCGGTTAAGAATGTTCTAAGCTTGTTGGCTTTGATAGACTTAATACCCTCTTTGATGTTTTCGCGAATGTTCATCGAATGGTTTTAGTAAAACACAAGGTTTTGTTTAACGTTGTACTATACAAATGTGATGCATATGAGGGGAATATTGTTACTAATTTTCTTGAATGTCTGTATAGCCAGCCAGGCGGCATATATCCTCATCCCAATGGATGAGACCCAATCCAACCATTTAAAGGCATATGGAATAGCTTATTGGATACTTACGAAGGATGTAGAGGTGGATTGGATGCTAAACTATAAAGGTGGAAGTTTTATGGTCAAGCATCTTCAGGTTTTTGAAAATGAGTGCATCATTCGAGGAGTTTCATACCAGGTGATCTCCGATGCTGAAGCGAATGATATTCTAAATGTAATCGCTTCTCCATCCTCCAATATGGATGTGATGAAATTGGAAAAATTTCCCAAAATAGCCGTCTATTCACCCAAAAGCAAGCAACCCTGGGATGATGCAGTAACGCTTGTGCTTACTTATGCCGAGATTCCCTACGATGTAATCTTTGATGATGAAATTATGGGTGATGAATTACCAAAATACGATTGGTTACATCTTCACCATGAAGATTTCACCGGCCAATACGGAAAGTTTTATCGTGCGTACCATCACTTCCCCTGGTACCAACAACAGCAACGTGAATATGAAGAGTCAGCTCGTAAGCATGGCTTCAATAAAGTGTCCCAACTAAAACTCGCTACCGTTCAGCGGATCAAATCATATGTAGCTAGTGGAGGATTCTTGTTTGCCATGTGCTCAGCTACAGACACCTACGACATTGCCCTTGCCGCAGAAGGATTGGATATTGTTGAGAACATGTATGATGGAGATCCTGCAGACCCCAGAGCACAGTCTAAACTCGATTTCTCACAAACCATGGCGTTTGAGAATTTCACAATTGAGCGAGACCCTATGCGGTATGAATATTCGAATATTGACAACCAGGCCAATGAAAGAGGGTTAGTTGAAAAGAATGATTATTTCACACTTTTTGAGTTTTCTGCTAAATGGGATCCGATCCCAACCATGCTGACGCAGAATCACCAGGAGATCATCCATGGTTTTATGGGGCAAACCACAGGATTTAAAAAGCAGCTGGTAAAAGGTGATGTAATTGTGATGGGACAAACGCCAAGCATAAATGAGGCGAAATACATTCATGGAGTTTTAGGTAGAGGGTTCTGGACATTTTATGGTGGTCACGACCCGGAAGACTACCAGCATTTTGTGAATGAGCCACCTACCGATTTGAATTTGCATCCTAACTCTCCTGGTTATCGGTTGATCCTGAATAATATCCTGTTTCCGGCTGCTAAGAAGAAGAAGCAGAAGACTTAGCAAACATTTATTCTGAATTTAGATCGAATAATCTAAGTTGCACTTAAAAAAACATGAGGTAAATCGGCTTTTCTATTTCTATCTTTATTAAATGAAAAAGCTTGTATATTCCGTTTTCTGTTATGCAGTTTCGTTAACTGGATTTGCACAATCATGGGATTTGCAAGAATATGAGTTTAATGGTCTGTTTGAAACTGATTCTGCTTTGTTCAGCGTAATCCAAGATTCGTGGGGTATCTCTTATGACAATGGAGTTACATGGTCATATAACTCACTCAATATTCAGGAAGATTTCACACCTGTCTGGATAGGTTTTTTCAATGAAAATTACGGACTTGTTGGCTTAAGGAGCGGAACAGAGAACTCTGTAATAAAAACTGTGGATGGAGGAAAAAACTGGATGAGTGATGAGTCCGGATTCACACCACAGTATTGGAGTGATGAAATTTATCACATTTCAGACGGAACTTTTATCATAAAAGCATCTCAAGGATCAACCAATGATATCACATTTGATTATGGTGAGACATGGGAAAAAGTATCACTCCCTACTTCGGGGAATACCTACTTGCCTGAATTAAATGTCTTCGAAAATACAGTCTATTACCGAACTGGAAGCGATATTCATAAATCAACAAATGGTGCTCAAAGTTGGAGTTCTATCTATAGCAGAAGTTCTGATGATATGATCACTTTCAGTTTTATAGATGAAAATACGGGCTATCTAATTACTGGCAATTGTTGTGATGAGTCAAATCATCAATTACATAAAACTATTGATGGAGGATTAAGTTGGTCAACTGTCGAAACAGATCTCAGTGGTAATATTACAGCACTAATTTTTACTTCTGAATCAAAAGGATTTGTTGTCGAAAATGAAACAGGATGGATTAAAGAAAGTAATGATGGTGGCAAAACCTGGATTAAAAATACACCTTTTAATTCCGAACCTTACCTTGTCTTAAGAACAAATCAGTCGGCTTATATTTTTGGAAGAGATGCTTTTAAATTTAACCCTAATGGGTCAGCCTTAGGACTTAACTCAAATAAGTCAACTATTTATCCTAACCCAACGACTGCTTGGGTCAAGCTGGATTTTAAATATGAAAATTATAAAATAATTGATCTTTCAGGCAGGGTCATTGCTATGGGGGCTTACTCTAAAAATGGAATCAATGTTTCTTCTCTTCAAAGTGGTGAATACCTTTTAATAATAACAATAGGTGAAAAAGTAGAAGCTGCCAGGTTTATTAAAACCGAGTAGAATTAATGCATCCGATCCGCTCTTGGAGTCAGTTCTTTCATAATCTTGGCTTCTTCCGAGAGGAAATATTTCCATCGATTTTCAACTTTATCAGCTGGGAGGTACTCTTTTGCCAGATCAATGAAGTTGTGATAATGTCCAGCTTCTGATACCATGAGATCATAGTAGAATCTTTGAAGTTCTTCGTCTTCAATATTCTTCCAAAGGAGTTTAAAGCGCTCGCAACTTCTAGCCTCAATTAGCGCATTCATCAGCAACCGCTCCACCAACTGCTCGTCTCTGGTACCACCCTTTTTCATAATCCCATTCAGTCTGGATACATATTCATCTTTGCGCGCTTTACCCAGCTTAAACCCACGCTTCTTCAAATGCTCAATGACCAACTCAAAGTGTGCCCATTCCTCCGCAACAACTGGTGTAAGTACATCCACTAGCTTTTCTCGCTCAGGAAACATAATGATCAGTGAAATGCATGAAGAAGCAGCTTTTTGCTCACAATAGGCATGGTCCACCAGAATATCCTCAATATTTTTCTCGGCAATGTTCACCCATCTCGGATCAGTTGGGAGTTCCAGCCCTAATGTCGTTTTATCCTTATTCATCAATCAAAAAACATCCATCTAATAATCAAATCTATCGCTTTTGGCTGGCCTGGATAATTAGGGGTTGCGAAATAACCATCGTCCTGTGGTTGATTAAAATGCGTCCACTTTAATGAGAAGAAGAACTTATCCACTTTCATATTGACGAACAAATTAGCAGCAGCATATCCAAATATCTCCTGCTCATCCTGAAGGTAAAACTGTTGTATTTCAGGAGCGTATGCATTTCCATAATAAGCTGAACGTGCATGTGCATCTACTCCAAATTCGACAGGCACAAGATCATCAAACCACTTCCCCCTCCAAAAATACCGTCCATTGTACCAGACATCAGGAAGCCGTACAAACTGAGAAGCTCCGCCTGAAACATTAGTCACCAAAACTTCATTTTCCAAATGCCAGCCTTCGCCTTTACTATTTAGAAACCTGAGATTGAAATCACCCCCTAAAGAGGAAATGAGTGCGCCATCTGAAGCTTGCTGTGGTTCTATTTCCTGATCAAAATAAATAAAGTTGTTGTAGGCAGCCAGCTTTACTTTTGGCCGGATATCGAAATGTTTGAAATCCAGGTTTAACTGTCCTTTTAGCTCATTGGAAAATACGGAGCTAAAATCATTATGCCATTCGTGATGGTTGCCAAAATAATTCAGATAAACAAATGGAACCCTGTACTTCTTTGACGTGTAACTCACATTGATCAGATCGCTGGAAATATCTCCTCCTAATTGATACTCACCCCCTACCAGAAACTGCGCATTTCCGGAAACAGCAAATTTGTCCTTCCAATCAAACCGAACATAGCCGCCCAGGTATTTTTCGACAGTTTTGCCCCCTGGATCATACAATAAATAATTAAAATCAACCGCTCTGAGTCGTGCGTAAAATCGATAGAACACGCTAGATAAATCCCCTTTCAGCCCCGCTTCATTTGACACTGAAGTGAAAACGGACCTTTCTTGTGTACTGTCAGTATCAATTAAAAACTGATCATAGAAATCATTGTAGGTATTGTAGCCATCTGCTGTAGACCCACCGGCAAAATCCTTATAGATGTTTGACTCTTTGCGATAATCAAACGTGTGGTATAGTTGAAACTGATCTGCGATTTGAAGATCCTGATACAAGTGAAATCTTGCAGTTTTCACGATCGCCTGAGCTTCATCAAGCCTAACCAGGGCATTATCAAACAAAAAGAAATCTGTTCTGAGAGAATCTGAAGTAGGTCTTGCGCCCCCCAGCTCCACTACTTTATGACTCATACTTGAATAATTGGCTAGCACCTGGTAGGGAATACTAGAATGCTTATAGTGTGTATACCCAACAAACGAGGAGCCGATGACTTGCCTGTCCGTTTGATTTTCAGGAGCTAACTGCTTGTTCGTTGTGATCTTTCTGATGTCAAAACCCAGGTTCCAGTTCTCATTAACATTTCTTGAAAATCCGATATCTACAATGTTGCGATTGCCCCCACCCAGGTAAACAAGTAATTCAATAAATGGGGATTTTGTGTCGTAATATTTCACATCTGATAGCTGATATGCATATCGATCGTATGCATTAAAGCCGGATGTTCGCCCGATTTGGTCTTGTGGAGTGTAGAAGATAGGAAAAAGAGCCGTTCCGAAATTTCCGAGACTTTGAAACTTACGTCCTGTTTGATCGACATATGATTGTCTTTCAAAAAGGTATATGGATGTGTCTACCGGCTGATACGATTCAATATTGTTTACCAGGTTAAACTCTGAGGTAAACGTTGTGGTCTCCGGACCATATACCAATTTAGTAGAATCATCTACTATCTGGGCTGAAAGGCAAGAAACTATCAGAACCGTTATAAAATATAAATAAATGCGCACGCGCAAATTTAACGATTGCTTTTCATGGAGAAAGTGCATTTGAAAACGTTTTACAAAAAGCGAGCCGATTCTGAAGTGAGATACCTTTCCAATACTTAAATTCCTCCCAAAGCCGGCGTGTGTTTGACGCGTGACTCAGTTTTAATCAATTGACGGCTTTACGCTAGAAAACACCTTGACAAAAGCACGCGTTACAAACGCGTTAACTGGTGACGAGTACAACGAGGAACGAAGGGTTTTCTACTGATTTCTTTCCTCAATTCTTGAATCATCCATTTCAGTTGGAAAGAAATCAGTAACGTAGACCATTTTCGCAGAATTATCTATGAAATAGATAATCTTAATAGTTTTTCGGGTAGTCACTTCATAGAGAAGATACTTATGGCCTACCCCAAGAAAGGCTAATTTATCTTCATCACTACCACGATTAGGCATTTTATCAAGTGAAAGTGCCATATCTAAAATCTCATCGGATTTACGATCTGCACTTTCTTCAGAGTGAGTTGAGTATAAGTATTTTAGTAAATCGTAATAGTAAGTTTCACCTTCAGGAGTAATATCTACTACATAGCTTGATTCTTCTTCCACTGGTCTACTTCTGCTTTGAAAGATTTAATGGATCGTGTTTTTCCTTCTCTTACTGACTTCAAAGATTGTTTTGCTCTGGAAATCATTTCATCATCAGAAGTATTAAAAAAATCCTTCTGAGTTTCTTTTAGAAGCAGCTTCAAATGAAGGCTCAATAATTCTGTATCCTCTATCTTATCAATGATTTCGTGCAATGATTGCTTTACTGAAGTTGTCATATCGAGCTATTTATTACAAATTAACGATATTACTTTGATTGACATACACGAAGAGGGGTATTTTTAGTTCACCCAAAGAAATGAAACTGCAGTCCTTATTCAATCAAGCCCCACACTGCTGCTGCATTCTATGATAAGCTATGCACATGAATCATTATTAGCGTGTCATGCTGTATGCAGTGAAGAATCTATGTTATTGATGAGATGCTTCGTTCCTCAGCATAACAACAATTTAAGGTCTACCCCTCAGAGTCACTCGTATAGGCTCTGAGATCATTGCATATACAGCGTAGTATTTACCTACGCTTTCATATCATTTCTAAATCCAATAGATTATTTCTTAGTGTGGGATGTTATGTTGTTGGTTACGTTCTGTTGCTATGAAAGCAATAAAATATAAAAAGCATAGCTACAAGCTATGCCTAGATACCTCTTTATAAACTACGCTTAGTTAGGGGTTTCAAAGCTCTCCGATAAAGAAAAAGAGCATATCTTCATTACCCTGGATGCTATGATCCGGGATTTCAAAAACAAACAGGCATACGGAACCTGAAAAAATCTTAACTTTTTCTAACTCTTCCTCATCAGATACTTTTCTCGCCTTTAAGAGCTATAACAAAAAAGCTCAACTTCGTAAGTTGAGCTTCGAATTCTATCTCTTCTTAAATACCGGCTTCTCATCCCAGCCCCCGGGCGGAGCTTCTATACCATCAGGAACTGGATGGTCCAATAGCATTACACCTTCTCCAGTATGATCTTCAGGATATTCTACCGAGAAGCGTGTACCCTCTTTTACAAGATTGTAATAACCACTTATACCAACTGACTGATTGTACTCTATACCGTCTACTCTATATTTAAATTGTGCTACTTTCCCTCCTTTCAGAGGTTTATATACATTGAATACTTCACCTATTGAATAATCCTGAGGTAATGATTCTAACCACTTGAAATAAACAAAAATTCCAATACTGACCAGAATGAAAGTATAAAGTATTGGATTCTTTTTAAACCGTTCTTTAATCATCTTTTGATCCAGCGAATGCAGAACCTGTCCTTATCGTCACACCCGCTCCATTTACAACAAAATCATTTGTTCTACTTAGAGGATTGATACCTCTTCCTAGATTTCCTAAACTGGGATTAACAAGTCCTACCAGGCAATAGCAATAAATAGAACAGTCAGAATGCTCTTGTGGCAATTTTTTGGTGAGATTCGCATGTTACTAATAATAACCTCTAATCAATTGACTAAAGGTTATTTATAAATGTTAGGGTTAGGATTTGTAGTTTTTAACTACGTATAAAATTCAAAACTATAATAAATTCTTAATTACTTCCAAGTACCTCTATTGTAAAATGAATAAACAGTTCCTTTTTAAGGATGAAGGTGTCACTTCAATGAACGAATTAAAAATTGATAAAACACTTCCTAGTTAAAATTGTATTTATTTGGACAATTATATTAATGGAAAGAAAAATGTTGCGCATTAAAGACATAACTACTTACCTGGAATCATGGGCGCCTTCCTCCCTACAGGAATCATATGACAACTCCGGGCTATTGCTCGGTGAGAAAACGGATGAAGTGAATCAAGTCCTAATCTCACTGGATATTACGGAAGAAGTGATTGATGAAGCCATAGCAACACAATCAGATTTCATTATCGCTCATCATCCATTTATTTTCAAAGGGTTAAAAAAAATTGGTGATTCTCATTGGATTGACCGATGCATTCGCAAGGCAATAAAAAATGACATTGCTATTTATGCCATCCATACAAATCTGGATAACATTCATACGGGAGTAAATAAGAAAATTGCCGAAAAAGTAGGTCTATCAAAAACATCTATTCTTCAGCCCAAAAAAGAAACCCTTTCGAAACTGACTGTCTTTATGCCCGTTGAAAATAAAGATGAAGTACTAAATGCGATGTATGCCGCAGGAGCAGGCAATATTGGAAATTATGATCACTGTAGTTTCCAAATCGAAGGTACTGGAACTTTTAGAGGCAATGAAGACAGCAATCCCACTATTGGTAATCAAGGTGAGGATGAAAGTGTCCAAGAAACCAGATGCGAAGTGTTAGTTCCAACTTATCGGATAAATCAGGTCTTGAATGCAATGAATGAAGCACACCCCTACGAGGAGGTGGCTCACTATATTAACCCGCTTTCCAATATAAATCAGGAGGTTGGAGCCGGAATGATCGGTCATCTCCCCCAGCCTGCTAAAACAAAAGAGTTTCTTCTTAGTCTTAAGAAGAGCATGAATTTGGATATCATAAGGCACACCAAAATAGTTCGAGATGAAATTTCGAAAGTTGCTATCTGTGGTGGATCTGGTAGTTTTTTGCTGAAATCAGCTATAGCCAAAAGTGCTGATATTTTTATCACAGCTGACTTTAAGTATCATGACTTCTTTGAGGCAAATGAGGAGATCATTATTGCGGATATTGGGCACTATGAAAGCGAAGTATTTACGAAAGAATTATTACAGGATGCATTAACTAAAAATTTCACTAAGTTTGCGTTCCGTTTGTCTAAGGTAGACACGAATCCAATCAAATATCTATAGTAAACTGAATGGAAAATACAGTAGCTAAAAAGCTGGAAGCTTTAGAAAAACTACAAGCACTAGACTCAAAAATAGACGAGATAAAGAAAATTAGGGGAGCACTCCCTGAAGAGGTCCAGGATCTGGAGGATGAGATTGCAGGGTACCAAACACGTATCGACAAGCAAGCTGATGAGCAGAAGGAAATGGATGATTCCATTTCCGCAAATAAAACTGCAATCAAAGATGCTGAAAAGCTCATCAAGAAGTATGAGGAGCAGCAGATGAATGTTCGAAATAATCGTGAATACGATGCAATCACGAAGGAAATGGAGCTGCAGCAATTAGAGATTCAGATTCTTGAGAAGAGAATTAAGGAAGCTCACGAAAAAATTGATGCTAAGAAAGGTGAAATTGAGGAGACCAAGAATATACTTTCTGAACGTGAAAAGGACCTGAAGAGTAAGAAAGAAGAGCTTGCAAACATTATCAAAGAGTCTGAAACGGATGAGCAAAAGATTGAAAAAGATCGAGCTAAGGCAGCTAAGAACGTGGAGGAAAGACTTTTAAAATCTTATGACAAGGTAAGAACTAACATGAGAAACGGTCTGGCTGTTGTTCCTGTAAAAAGAGGAGCTTGCGGAGGTTGTTTTAATGTGGTTCCTCCTCAGAAGCAAGCTGAGATCAGAGAGAAAAAGAAAATCATCGTTTGTGAGCATTGTGGAAGAATTCTTTCCGATGTAGAAGAAGTGATAGAGGAGGAAAAGCCAAAAAGAAGAACCACACGAAAGAAGACTACAACAAAGAAGGCTACTGCTAAAAAATAGACTTCTATCAAATATTTAAGAAAGAGGCTTCCAGTTTTGGGAGCCTTTTTTATTTCACACCATCTTCCGGATTCTTACCCTTGAACTGTCTGAAGTAGTCTTTAATTTCTTCCATCTCTCTTTCCATATCTCCTGATGGATAGAAGGGCTCATCCACAAAGACCGTTTTTGTACCATAGTCAAAGCCAATTTTCACAATCGGCACTTCGGCCTGAACAGCAATGCGATAAAATCCTGTTTTCCATTTTGGCGAATAGCTTCGGGTTCCCTCGGGTGTGATAGTCATTATGAATTCTTCTCGCTCCTTATACAAATCCACCACTTGCTGTACTAGTTGTGTGCTTTTCTTCTTGCTTTTACGATCTACTGGAACCCCACCTATAAATGACAAAAACCAACCCACGACCGGAATCTGAAATAATTCTTTTTTCCCAAGAAAATTAGGTCTGAAGCCAATTACATTTCTTGCTCCCCAGCCTACGAAAAAATCCCAGTTACTTGTATGAGGAGCTACAATGATTACATATTTTTTTAGGTCAGGTTTCTTTCCATCTATTTTCCAGCCTGATAGCTTATACAAACCGCCTAAAATGAATCTAATCAATATTCATGTTATTTATAAGCTCCCATAGAGGAGAACTTCTCAATCCGATCATTGATCCTTTCTTCAGGAGACTTAGAAGAGAGAGCTTTGATTTCCTTTAGGATAACTTTCTTCAACTCACTTGAAGTTTTATTTAAGTCTGTATGTGCACCACCGAGCGGCTCTTTAATAATACCATCTATTAGCTTATTTTTAAGCATATCATCAGCGGTAAGCTTTAGGGCTTCTGCTGCCTGCTCTTTATAATCCCAGCTTCTCCAAAGTATTGAAGAACAAGATTCAGGGGAAATAACCGAATACCAGGTGTTTTCCATCATGAATACTTTATCGCCAATCGCAATACCCAACGCTCCTCCTGAGGCTCCTTCTCCTATTATTATACAAATAACAGGCACTTTTAGCATGGTCATTTCTTTCAGGTTTCTGGCAATAGCTTCTCCCTGCCCCCTTTCTTCTGCTTCCAGACCTGGAAAAGCACCGGGAGTATCAATTAAGGTCACAATTGGCTTATTGAACTTCTCAGCCATTTTCATAAGACGAAGTGCCTTACGATAGCCTTCCGGATTGGCCATACCGAAGTTTCGCATCTGGCGTTGTTTGGTGGACCTCCCCTTTTGCTGGCCTATAAACATCACTGTTTCACTACCAATGGTACCAAAACCACCAACCATGGCCTTATCATCTTTTACCGTACGATCACCATGCAACTCAATGAAGTCGCTAGTCATCTCGTAGATGTAATCCAGCGTGTACGGTCTGTCCGGATGACGCGACAACTGTACCCTTTGCCACCTTGTGAGGTTGGTAAAGGTTTCCTTTTTCAGTTTCAATATTTTCTTTTCTAATTGGGTTACCGCATCTGAGACGTTAACGTCACTGGACTGAGCCAGCTCTTTCATATCGGCAAGTTTTGATTCCAGTTCAGAAATCGGCTTTTCAAAGTCTAATAGCATAGGATTGAATTTGCAGAGACAAACTTACTGTGAAAGGACTAAACGACTTAAAAATATTCTTAAGAAAATTCACATTTAGGTATTGTTTAGGAAAAGAAATGCTCTTACTTTTGCAACGCTTTTGTAGCACGGTCCGGTAGTTCAGTTGGTTAGAATGCCTGCCTGTCACGCAGGAGGTCGCGAGTTCGAGTCTCGTCCGGACCGCTAAAAGCACAAACCCATCTCATTTGAGGTGGGTTTTTTGTTTGAAAATATGGAGGTCGCGAGTTCGACACTACGCGTGCCGGTGCTCGTCCGGACCGCTAAAAGCACAAACCCATCTCATTTGAGGTGGGTTTTTTGTTTGAAAATATGGAGGTCGCGAGTTCGACACTACGCGTGCCGGTGCTCGTCCGGACCGCTAAAAGCACAAACCCATCTCTTTTGAGGTGGGTTTTTTGTTTGAAAATATGGAGGTCGCGAGTTCGACACTACGCGTGCCGGTGCTCGTCCGGACCGCTAAAAGCACAAATCCATCTCTTTTGAGGTGGGTTTTTTTTGCTTATTGTCTCGTCCTGAAAAAAGTTGACCATAAATGATAAAAACATGGTCAAGAAGAAACGAAAGCTTACCGGGCCATATAAATATGGAGGTCGAGAGTTCGACACTACGCGTGTCGGTCCCATCCAGACCGCTAAACCCTTCTCATTTGAGATAACTTATTGAATTATTATTAATTAAGACTTTAATTTTACTGCAACATCAATAGTTTAAATTTTTGATAATGCTACTTCTTAACCAATGTATGGCTATAAGTTCGATTCCCTACTTCCATTTGTAGTAAGTAAACACCTTCCGGATATCCGTTGAGATCAATCTCCAATAAGTTATCATCCGTGGCAATATTCCAAATTGCAATTTCTTGACCTTTTAAATCGACCATTCGAATAGTTGGAGTTCCAACATTGAATTCTGAAGAAAACGATACAAACAGTTTATCCTCAATCGGA
The DNA here is from genome assembly GCF_900188325.1 of Ekhidna lutea. GTDB lineage: Bacteria > Bacteroidota > Bacteroidia > Cytophagales > Cyclobacteriaceae > Ekhidna > Ekhidna lutea. The sequence goes on from NZ_FZPD01000002.1 coordinate 414,448, forward strand.
TTAGGATAGACGTTGATAACCAATTGTGATGGACCTTCGAATACCACCAATACTGCTTCGGAGTGAGATTGAGTTCCATCATAATCGGTCTGCTTAAGACGATAATAATTTACTCCCAAGAACGGCTTCTTGTCAGTATATTGATAATCCAGCCTTTCATTGCTATCACCGGCCCCATCTATATTTTCAAGTGCATCAAAATGTTCTCCATCCCTGCTTCTTTCTATCGTGAAATAATCATTGTTAATCTCAGTTGCAGTAGACCAATCCAGGACAACATACTGATCCAGAATTGAAGCTTTAAACTCGATCAATTCGATTGGAAGTGGATCGTTCAAACCACTTGGAGTAGTGTGAGGAGCAAACGAGGAGAATGATGAGATACCAATCGTCAGAGATTTGCCGTTGGTTGAATAATTCTGAACTTCCGGATCAAGATTGATTCGTGTACCTCCTGCAATGAATGGATCAAGACTGTTGGCCACTCCGGTAATTTTCGTAATCCTTAAATGCGCCTCTTCATCAAATGTGAATGATTCTGCAGAAAGCAGTTCATCGCCCAAATCTGTATGTTCCTCCGCAAGTGCGTAGAATCGAATATATACACCCATGGAATTGGATGGTTGAATAGTTGGGGTTATATACCAGTTTCTGTCAAGGACATAATCCACGGTATTGTCACGCACATTATCATCAGTAGGATCAACAATACGTACTCCCCAGCAGGTGCTACTCAGGTTGTTTCCAACAGGGTTGATGGAGAAAACAATATTTCCAAGATTATCAGAAACGTCAATCCATTGGTACCCGCTGATGCTTACACAGCTTGCACCGGATACAGTATAATCGGCTTGCAGGGATCGAACATTAGGTGTTCCGGACGCAAAAGGATCAGCATCATTAAATGCATCGGTGTTTGTCAACGCTTCAATGTAATCAGGGATGCCATCAGCATCTGTATCTGTCGTTGCGTTAACGGGTGCTGTAGCTCCTCCATCAATAAGGATTTGCTCCATCGCATCGCTTAAACCATCGCCATCGGAATCAGTTCCCCCGGATGCCGTTGGATCGTTTACATCATTTGGATCATTGTCGTTTAATACTTCATAATAATCAGGCACCCCATCACCATCTGTATCTGTATCAAGTGCCGGGTCTGCTGCTCCACCTGCATTGGCTATATAAACTTCAAATGCATCCGGAATGCCATCACCATCAGAGTCAGCTGCTCCTCCCGTTGTGGGTTGGTCACTATCGAATGGGTCTGTACCATCTCTTACCTCCAAATAATCCGGGATTCCATCACCATCTGTATCAGTTGATTTGCTTATAGGTCCTGTAGCTCCACTTGTTATTAGCAATTGCTCCAATGCATCCGTAATCCCATCTCCGTTGATTCCAGTATCATTCATTCCTTGATTAGGCGTACCTCCATCCACATTATCGTCCAGGTTACCATCTGCTACTGGACTATTAACATCATTAGGGTCGGAACCTTTTGCCACTTCAAAATAATCAGGAATACCATCCCCGTCTGAATCAGTCACAAAATCAGAGCCCGTCCCTAATCCAAAATTGGTAGCCCCGGTAAAGTTGATACCAGAGAACACAACCACATCTGAAGTAAATGAGGTAGCTGGGGCCAGCTCCAAAACACCATTTGTAAAGTCTGCATCATTGTCTACAATCAATAAGAAATCTGATGCAGATTTAGCTCCGTAACCTAAACCTGTGAGATCCATGGTGACCCGAACGTTTCCAGCGTTTCCGGTTTCATTCACTCCCCAAATGCGGATCATACGTTCAGTGACACCCGCTGGTAGATTTAAGACACCTGTGGTTGTTGTCAATCCATCGTCATTACCCCATACCACATAATCGCCATCAGATAACGAGGTGGCATTATCCATGGTCACTATCGCATCCGGATTGATACTTGTGGACGAGCTTTGAGACAAGTCCTGCGAAGCATTTAATCCGATTCCCGCAATATCATTTGAATAAGCGTTGTAGTTGTAGACCTCTGCTGCTGCAACAGTATATGCATCAAAAGGATCTGCCCCGGAAATATCCAGCGTAATTCCGTACTTAATAGCTAAGTAAGAGGCTACATCTCTTCTGTCCGCATTGGATAATCGAGCGCTGTAACTAATCACCTCTGCGACCTTACCATCAAACGCCTGCCCAGTAGTATAGCGATCACCGATGATATAGTCTACGTTAGATTGATTGGCAAAAGCTCCAAGCGCAGAAGCATCATCAACCTGTACCTCATCGACAAAAATCTCTTGCGCTGTAGCTCCTGCATTGTTTCTTGAATTAATGATTTGACTTGTACTATAAGATGCCAATGCGGTATTATCTGCTCTTTCATAGGTTCCAACTGCATGGGTCAGCACTTCGTTTACAATGGTTCCTGAATAAGTACCAAAGAATAGTCCATTATCATTTCCAGACGCATATCCTAATATCGCCTGAACCGATGATGAGGCGTCCATGGTATTATCTGGCTGCATTACAACAAAATAATCATGGGTGTAGAATCCTGCACCTGAAATACCATCCATGTAATCATTCGTTCCATCAAAATCGATTAATGGATTTCCATTCAGTGAATTGGATATTAAAGTAGGTCTGGAATCAGATGCTCCCTGAGCTGCATCATTGTTATTGCCACTTTGATCGGTCCAGTCGGAAATCATACTGGCACTCTCAGTAATGCCATCATCTGCTTTCAGCCATATGGATAAGTTGGTTCCAACGTCTCCTGGTGCCGGTGGATTTGGCACAGCGAAGGTGAAGTAGTAATTGTCACTAAATGATACACCAGTAAAAATGATTGTATCACCAGACATGGAGCTTCCTGTTACTTCGCTCACAAGATCTGCTGAAAAGTCACTGTCATCATCGATAAGCAATGTAAAGCCAGCCGGATTGGTCGGGAAGGCGTTGAATCCATCAATATCTCCTCCATATATTCTTACAGTTACTGTTCCGGGTGTTCCTGTAACATCTACTTGCCATTCTGCTGCTAATCGCTGATCATATCCAGCGGCTAGTTCTGATGTCTGAAGCGTACTATTGCTTGCTGTATTTTTACCCCAGACAATATAATCCCCTGAACCAAGTGAGCTCGCATCCTGCATTCTGACAATGGCTCCAACATTCTGACTTTCAGACTTAGGTTGACTCAAACCATGATCCAGGTTTGCTCCAATGCCTGCGATGTTTTCTGCGAAAGTAGTATTGTCGTAGACGTGCACCCCACCTACCGTATAAGCGTCAAATGGATCTGCTCCCGAAATATCAAGTGTAATACCATATTTGATCGCCAGGTATGAAGCTACATCACGTCTGTCAGCGTCTGAAAGTCTGGCGTTGTAGCTAATAACTTCGCTAATTTTTCCATTAAAAGTCGAAGAAGATGTAAAGTCGTTTCCAATTCTAAAAAACTGATCATCCAATTGTCCGAAAGTTCCACTTTCGGCCTCAGTTACTTCAGTCCCATCTACCACAAGGTCTTGTGCTGTCGCTCCGGCATTGTTCCTTGAGTTTACGATCAGTGCCAGATCATAGGTTGATCCATTATTCAATGCAGCACGATAGGTCCCAGGTCCTTCTGCTATATGTGTAATGATCTCATTGGTCACCCCACTGGCACCCGCACCTAAAAACAGTCCGGAAGCTTGACCAGACTCGAACCCAATCACATATCCATTGGTAGAAATATTATTTAATTGCGCATCTGTATCTATAACTACAAAATAGTCGTCCGTATAAAACCCGGAAGTACCATCTAGAAAATCACCGTCAAAATCCAATGCCGGATTGAAATTCATACTATTGTTAACCAAAGTTGGCTTATCGGCATTATCACCCTGGCTAGCATCGCTTTCGCCCGCTCCCAGATTTACCCATGAAGAAACTAAGTTGCTCGATTCTTCGACTCCCTCATTGGCTTTAAACCAGACGCTAAGACCACTTGAAATTCCTCCCGGAGAGGTCGTTTGAATATCCCCCGCAATGGTGAAGTAGTCACCATCTGCGAAATCAACATCTGTAAAGGTCACTAGCACCTTACCTGCAACCGTTGAAAATGTGCCACCTGTAATGAGTGTTCCTGTTGCAAGATCTGTTGGCATGGTGGCGGTGCTTGGAGAAACAACCAGATTGACTGTTGAATTCGATTGATCAACTCCAAAACTTGTAATATCAAAGGAAATGGTAACCGTACCCACATCTCCGGTTTCATCTACTTTCCAGATTTTATTTAATCGTTCTACCGTACCTGTCGGCACATTAGCAGTGGTCAAAGTATTTGATGCACCATCGTTACCCCAAATAAAGTAATCACCATCATCCAGGCTTGATGCGGTGGAAACTTTTACTATAGATCCGTCATTTACACTTTGAGAAGTCGTTTGATTAAGGCCCTGGGTAGTTTCATTTTTTCCAATTCCTGCAATATCATTCGGGTAGGCTGTGTCGTCGTAGACATGCGTCCCACCTACCGTATATGCATCAAATGGATCTGCGCCTGAAATATCGAGTGTAATACCATATTTAATAGCCAGGTATGTAGCCACATCTCTTCTATCGGCATCTGACAGCTTGCTACTATAGGAAATCACCTCAGCGATGGTTCCTTCAAGACCATCTGAGAAATCAAATGGATACCCAAGCTGGTAACCGACATTATCAAAATTTTGGTGGTTAACCGCGGTTACTTCCGTATCATCTACCACAACTCCATTCAGAATGATGTCTTGCCCGTTTAATCCTGCATTCAGGCGATCATTTATGATCATAGGGCTTTCGTACACCACCGTTCCGGTTCCATCAGTGTCTGCTGAAACATATCCACCTCCGGCAGATTGGGTATGTGAAATAATCTCATCTGCCAAGCTAGCACTTGATGGACCTAATTCAAGCGCACCAAAATCCCCAGCCTCATATCCAATGATGGTTCCGGCATCCTCCGCTGCACTTGCAAGAAAATCAGGATCTACTACGACAAACATTTCTCGTGTATAAAATCCTGCATCCCCAGTCATATAATCAACATCAAATGATATTGCCTCATTCGAATTAATCGCAGAAGAGGTAAGTGTTGGTTTGAATGCATCCTGCCCCTGCAGTGCGTGATTCCCACTCCCACTATGGTCCAGCCATTCAAAAACCGCATTGCTACTTTCACTAACTCCTTCGTTGGCTTTTAACCATAATGTCAGATTAGTTGCAACTCCTCCGGGACCAGGCTCGGTAATATTACCAGCCAGGGTAAAGTATTCGTCATCATTAATCGTGACTCCTGTGAAGGCCACATAGTTCCGTCCATTCACCGTAGAGGTTGAGCCTGTGGTAATACTGGTAACTGCATCATTATCAAGATCTGCTGGCATAGTGGCTGTGCTTTGCGCAATTAACAGCTCATAGCTTGCCGCAGGACTAAACCCAAGCTCTGTCAAATCATACGTAACATCAACTGTTCCAACATTATTGGTATGGTCTGCTCGCCAAATTCTGGTGACTCTGTTTGTTAATCCGGTGCGCGTGCTAGCGGTCAGTGCTGTGCTTCCGCCATCATTACCCCATACCAGGAAGTCTCCATCATCTTGGCTGGAAGCATTGCCAATGGTCACCAGACCGCCTAGTTCTTCACTTAATGAGCTCGTCTGATCTAATGCTTGCGAATCGTCCTGTCCAATTCCTGCAATGTTACTATCATAGGCACCATGAGTCGTTCGATCATAAATAGATGCACCCATGACCGTATAGTTTTGAGAGGTTATATCTATGGTAAGTCCATATTTAATAGCTAGGTAGGTGGCAATATCTCTTCGTTGAGCTGCTGTTTTAAGGGCACTATAGCTAATTACTTCAGCTACTCGTCCATCAAAAGCATCTCCATCTTCCGCATTTGATCCAATGGAGTACATCACATCGTTATAATGCGCAGTAAAAGCGTTGGGGGTTGTAACAGTGGTGAGAGTGCCATCGATATATAGCTCCATACCTGTTGCAGCCCCATTATCTCTAAAGTTGACAATCATAGGTTCCCTATAAGAAATCGTGGTTCCAGTCACTCCGATTCGATAATCTGTAGCATCACTGAAGGCATGTGTTAAAACCTCATCGGTTAAAAAGCCGGTATGGTCTCCAAAGGTCATCCCGTTGAAATCTTCGTGATTCAATCCAATGACACAGTCATCCCCTGAAACGGAGGTATACGTCTGCTTTGGATCTACTACTACAAAGTATTCATTGGTTGAAAACCCAGCTGCGGCTTTTAATGCACCATTTGTGCCATTGAAGTCTACTACTTCATTTCCATTTAAACCACTGCTTAATAAAGTGGGTTGCTCATCAACTGCCGGTTGTTTGGCGCTGTTTCCATTTCCACTTTTATCAGCCCATTCCTCAATGAGGCTTCCATTAAGTACCGGACCTTCATTCGCTTTTAACCATAAAGCCAAATTTGTCCCCTGATCACCAGGACCTGTTACCGAGGAGAAGGACCCTCCGAGTGTGAAGTAATCATTGTCATTAAAGTTTACTCCGCTGAAAGTCACAATGGTTCTACCATTGACCGTGCTCACCGTTCCTGCAGCACTTGGAGTAGCTGATGCCATAGTAGTGGTAGTATGCACAAGTAGGTTGAATGTTGATGTGTTAACATTTATAGGTAGCGTGGTTAAGTCAAAAACGACATCTACTGTTCCTACCTCATTCGTTTCATCTGCTCTCCAAATTCGCTCCAAACGATCTGTCACTGCACCACCCGGTACGTCAGCAGAATTAATGGTTAATGCTGCACCATCATTACCCCATACGAGGAAGTCGCCATCATCCTGACTGGAGGCACTGCTCATTTGTAACAGCGATCCATTATTCACACTTTGGCTAGTGGTTTGGTCCAATCCTTGCGAATCATCCTGACCTATTCCGGCAATGTCATTACTATACCCGCCATGCGTTGTACGATCATAAATGGTGACACCTCCGGCCGTATAATTTTGAGTTGTGATATCGAGTGTGATTCCATACTTAATGGCCAGATAAGATGCAACCTCTCTCCGGTTTGCATCAGTACTTCTTGCGCTAAAGCAAATCAGCTCCATCATATAGCCATCATATGGATCTGCCTCCTCGCCACTTTGTCCCAAACGATATGATACGTTATTGAAGTGTGCTAAAAAAGCATTCGGTGTAGTGACAGTAGTCGATAAACCATTAATATAGAGTTCTATATCATTTGCTGTCACATTTTCCCTGAAGTTGATAATCATTGGATCTGTATAAGCAATGGTTGCTCCTTCTACACCGCTTATATAATTATTCGCATCATCCTGATAATGCGTAAGTACTTCATCTGTCAGAAACCCTGTTGCGGCTCCAAATTGAAGACCACTAATATCATCATCGTCCCATCCTATGATATAATCAACAGCTGAGGTGCTAACGTAATCCTGGTTTGGATCCAGGACGATAAAATAATCTTGCGTATAAAATCCTGTTTGAGAATATAAATCATCGTCATTTTCATCAAACTCCAATGCCGGATTACCATTTAAATAACTTGCAATATAAGTAGGCTCATCATTGGGATCTACTTGCTTTGCACTATGACCATTGCCACTTCTGTCGGTCCACTCTCTTACATTATTATTATTATTCCCCTCCACAATTCCTTCATCTGCCTTGAGCCATAGTTCCAGGTTGGTTAATTGATCTCCGGGCGCCTCGGTAATAAGATTGCCTCCCAAGGTGAAATATTCATTGTCATTGAATAAGATATTTTCAAAAGTTACAATGGTTCTTCCATTGACTGTACTAACTGTTCCAGCACTACTAACTGAAGCACCGGAGAGCCCGGTAGGCATTGTGGCCCCACTTCCAGCGATGAGTAAATTGAAAGTAGAATTGAAGTCAACTGCTACTTCGCTTACATCGAAGGATACGTCAACAGTTCCGACTACCCCGGTTTCGTCTACTCGCCAAATTCTGGTGAGTCTATTGGTTACCCCTCCTGGCACATCACTTGTCGTAATATCCAGCGATCCTCCATCATTACCCCAAACCAGGAAATCCCCTTCACCCAAACTTCCCGGATTACCCATTGAAACAATACTACCATCATTTATACTTTGGGAACTTGTCTGGTTTAATCCCTGTGAGTCATCTCGGCCAATCCCGGCAATGTCACTATCATAAGCTCCATGTGTTGTACGATCGTAAATAATAACACCACCAGCTGTATAATCCTCAGATGTAATATCCAAAGTCAAACCATATTTAATTGCCAAATACGATGAAACATCTCTGCGTTCAGTATCAGACAATCTAGCTCCATAGCTTATGATCTCAGAAATTTGACCATCGTAGATATCTCCGCCAACCCCATTTGAACCAATGATATAATCTTCGTCAAATAAATTTGAAAAGGCATTGGGGGTTGTTGTTGTGGTTAGTGCACCGTTTAGATACAATTCCTGATCATTGGCAGCAGCATTATTTCTAAAATTTATTAAGACAGGATCAGAAAAGGTCTGCGTAGTACTTTCGATTCCACTTCGGTAATTGTCAGCAGCAACTGAATGCGTCAACACTTCATCTGTTAGCTGACCTGTATGATCCCCAAAGAAGACACCACTAAAATCCACACCATCCCATCCTATAATAGCTTCATCACCATCAGTACTTTGATATATTTCATTTGGATTGATGATTAAAAAATAATCATGCGTGTAAAAACCTGATCCTCCGGCAAGTACATCATCTGCCCCATCAAAAATTAGACTAGGGTTCCCATTTAGTCCTTCCGTGTCTAAAGTTGGCTGAGCAGCACTCGTACCCTGACTTGCATCATTATTATTGCCGCTTTGATCTGCCCAGGTAGAAACTGAGTTACTACTTTGCGTAACACCTTTATCCGCTTTTAACCATAGTTTTAAATAAAATGGACTGTCGCCTGGTGCAATACCTGACGGTGTGGTTGCTCCGAGTGTGAAAAACTCCCCATCACCAATATTTACTCCGGAAAAAGTGACCGTGCCGTTTGAATAAGTACCGGTGTATGTTGTGCCTGTGCTTAGATCAGCAGGCATGGTTGCTGTATTGGGAGATACAATTAAATAAAACGTGCTTGTATTATTAAAACCTGTAGGTGATGTATCAAATGAAAGATCGATAGTTCCCACATCAGCACTCTCATCTACTCGCCATATCCTATTCACTCTGGCATCTACTCCAGCAGGTACGTTACTGGTAGTGGAGGAAAGTGCTCCATTATCATTGCCCCACATAAAAAATTCATTGTCCTGAAGGTCAGATGCATTACTAACAGTTAGTATCGCATCAGCATTTGTACTAATGGTACTTGTTTGATTAAGACCTTGAGAGTTATCGAGAGCAATACCTGCGATATCATTTGAGTACGCGGAATGATTAAATATCTCAACTCCTCCAACAGTATATGCATCGGCCGGGTCTGCTCCGGATATATCCAATGTAACACCATATTTAAGTGCGAGATAGCTTTCAACATTCCGCTGATCACTTGCACTTAAGTTGGAGCCGTACATGATTATTTCCGCAATTGAACCATCTAGTGTAAATCCTTCACCACCAGCCCCATCACCTCTTGCTCCTACTCGAATATTTGTAGTTTCGGAAGCTGTTCCAATTCCTGCCGTCGATTGATCATTTACACCTAAAACATATGAATTAAATGCTGTTGTAGTAATGATAGATGAGGCTATTGTCCAGTCGCCTGTGACATCAATAGCACCTGCATCGTTTGTTGTTCCGCCAATAATTGCCCGCCATTCGTCACCAGAACTATAAAACTGCCATTGCCTGTTTGCTCCGGTTCCATTATCTGCCCTTGATATGATAGTACCACTTTCTCCGTCAACTATATTCCAAACAGCAAATACCGACCAATTATCGGTACCTCCAACGTAATTCAATACATTTCCACCCTCAAGAAAGTCATCTGTTCCTGCTGTAGAGAAGATAATGGAAGGATATCCAGCTACCTGACCTGTATTAAAAGTTGGTCTTGCAGCTGCAGTAGCCTGCGAAACGTCATTTCCGCTTGGTGATTGATCGAGCCAGTTGAGCACGGCATCCCCATCTTCTGCTGCGTCCGCTGCTGCTTCTTCTACTCCAGCATCAGCTTTTAGCCATAATTCTAAATTCGTTGAAACGTCTCCGGGCGATTGTGCAGATAGTCCTACAAATAAGAATAATCCAAAGATAAATAATAGAACTCTCCTCAACAGTTTCATACGTCATTCATTTTGCTAATCATCAGTGTGCAATTTCTCTACTGCCACAATCTTTACAATGGGCTCTAAACACCGACTTTTTCAATGTTGTAAGATACAGTTTTATCAATTGACAATACAGAAATAGGAATTCATTTCGTCGAAGATTAAGTTGGTAAAAAGCTGAAATTTTTACTTTAAAGGACTTTTGAAATAAAAGAAAATTAATTTGGACGAAACTCATTGGCAAATCGAACATCGTTAAACACCCGATAAGTCAAAAAACAACTTAAAATGTAAACCTTTGTTTTAACAACTATTACATATAGTTTCAACGACAAAACTGACCGCACAACACTGAAAAAGAACTTTTCATCGAACAATTTATCATATGATAAATTATCTATGGTATTTTCGCAAAAAGTCATTACGATAAATCTAGCTAAGCAATTGAGATCGTAATTATTAATAATTCACAGAGTATTATGAATGCTATTTCTACTGAAAACCATTTAAAATCCATACTTCTTTTTTTCGCCTTTCTATTAGCAAATTTCGTTTTCGCACAAAATGATTGCCCAATTCGATCTGACTATGACTGGGATACTTTCGATGGAAATGAGCCGGTAATTGGTGACACCTATGTAGAAGAGAGTGTATCCTTTAGCTTTTCAGCATCTGGAAACACCAACAGAATTACTGGTGATGTTATAGGAGGTACTTTTCCTATTGGAGCTTTTAACTATCCTGATGCCTGGGTTATCACTCAAGATTTAGCAAATATCACTGAAAGCAATACATTCACCATTGACTTTAATGGTGATTTACTCTATGACTTTTGTTTCACAGTACTTGATATAGACTCAGATCAGGCAAATTTTTCAGACTTGGTGACTGTGAATGGAATCGACTATTTGGGTGCAACTGTTAGTCTAACAGCTGCTGATTATACAATCAATGGAAATAATCTACAATTCAATGGTGCTAATCAATTTGAAGGGATAGATGAAGAATTTTGTTGCGGTTTTGAGCCTTCAAATGTGGAGATTTGCTTCCCTACAGCAATTCAAAGAATTGAAATCGTTTTTGGCAATTCGGATATCGATGCAGGAGCCCAAAATTTCGGTATTTACGACTTTGATTTTTGTTCTATGGATTTTGATGGGGATAGCACGCAAGATGAAGATGAGTCAGACGCAGATGGAGATGGTATAATAAACACGATAGAAGGATATACAACAGACTTAGATTTGGATGGCGTTCCGAATGTTTATGATGCTGACTTTCCTGGCCGTGTTGACGCAAATGGAGACAATACTGATGACAGGTTTGATGCCGATGATGATCAGTTTCCTGATTATTTGGATCTGGATGCTGACAATGATGGGATTCCTGATTTTGTTGAAAACCTCCCTACTGAAGGTGCAGGTCTTCCTGCAGATACAGATGGTGACGGAACGGATGACTACTTGGATTCAGACTCTGATGATGATGGTGTAAGTGATTTCATTGAAGGCAATGACATTGATTTTAATGGTATCGCTGATGTTACAGCTTTGGCAGGAACTGATGCTGATGACGATGGAATCGATGATAATTTTGATACCGTAGATGGGAGATCTACTGCAAATAACAACTCTGGGAGTAGGGCTATTATTGCTGCCAGTCTTGTAGATGATGACGATGTGGTGGACTTTCGTGATACTGATGACGATGGGGACGGTATCTTAACTAGCGCAGAAATCCCTGACGCCAATGGGGATGGTATTCCTGACTATATCTCAGCCTGTGAAGATGGTTTTATACTTGACTTTGAAAATTATGGTGTTGGAAGTACGCCTGGTCCGGTTTTCACTGTTGATGAAGTAGATATTACATTCAGCTTTATTGATCCTAGTGGTGGGTCCGTAGACTATGAAATAAGTGAGCAAATTCATGATCCTGAAAATTCAGTTTTTGCCTCTCAACAATTAACGACCAACACAACTTCCACCCAATTAAAAGTACTATTCAATAAGCCCCTGGAAGGCTTTTGTTTTGATCTGTTAGATATTGATCGTGGTGCTCATCTGGATTCTATGGCTGTTAACATATTTAGAGATGGCGATGTGATTGTTCTTGATACAGATAACATCATTCCTGGGAGAAGTGCTCAACTTAATTCAAATAATTTTATAGTAGGTACCTCTTTCGCAGCAGATGACGGATATGACGGTAATGTTCGCGTTTGCTTAGGACAAACAGTTGATTCTTTGGTGGTGTTTTATGCCAACCACACCCCTGGAAGTATTCAGTATATTGGATTAAATGATTTCACTTGGTGTGGAGTAGATCACGACTATGATGAAATATTAGACATCAACGATCCCGATGATAATAATGACGGTATTGATGACCTAACTGCAGGAGGAGGAGTTGATCCATCGCTTGATACAGATGGAGATAGAATTCCAGACTACATGGACGCAGACTTTGCTGGCTTTACTGATTCAAATGGAGATGGAATTGACGATAGAAGAGATCTGGATCTTGATGGTGTCCCTGATCATCTTGACAAAGACATTGACAATGACGGCATTCCAAATGCAGTTGAATTAAATGGAGGTGACCTACCTGCAAATATGGATGAAGACGGTGCATACCCTCCTTCTTATGCATTGGCAAATGACTCAGATGGGGACGGAAGAGTCGATGATGTTGATGATTCAGATGGCGCATATACATCCGGTACACCACTTGCTAACCCTGATACAGATACTGATGGGATAAATGACTTCCGAGATCTGGATTCTGACGCGGATGGCATCCCTGATCTGATAGAAGCTGGTGGCACAGACGCTGATGGAGATGGTCGGGTGGATAATTACTCAGATATTACCGGCGATGGATTTCATGACGATTATGATCCTGATGTTTTTGGAACCACTTTATTAAGAGGTAGTATTTCGAAATTTGCAAAAGATACCGATGGTGACGGTCTGGCTGACTACATAGATATCGACGCTGATGGAGATGGGGTAATTGATAATATTGAAGCACAGACTAGCACTGGCTATACAGCTCCAGCAGGAGTAGATACAGATGGAGACGGCTGGGATGATAATTATGATTCTGACAATGGTGGCACTACTCCTACTCTCCCAGATACGGATTCAGATGCTAGTTCAGATTACCTCGATACAGACTCTGATGGTGATGGTGTACTTGACAGGACTGAAAGCAGAGATTCGGATAGTGATGGAGTTGCAGACCAATTAGCTTCTGGTACAGATACCGATTCTGATGGACTGGATGATGCTTTTGACCCTGATTGCTCACCGTGTGGTAGTATTACTGGTGTATCAGCACCTAATCAGGATACAGATACCGATTCCAGGCCTGATTACCGTGATGCTGACGATGACGGAGATGGTGTACTAACTTCCTCTGAAGACTTTAATGGAAATGGAAACTTTGCAGATGACATGACGCAAGGGGGTCCTAATCCAGACTACCTACAATTTACAGATGACCCGGATGGTGACGGTATTCCAAACATTGCCGATTTGGACGATAACAATGATGGAATTCCAGATTCAGACTATGCGGCATGCTCACTAGTTACAGGAAATGGCGTATCTCAAACTAATACAGGTGTTAATAATGCTGCTGAGGCTTTAGGAGCTCCCGACGGGACTTCTGCACAGATTCGTAATGGAGACAATATTATAATCGATCTCAATACTACAGTACCATCTGATGTTCTTATCTATCTCACGCTGGCTAAAATTCAAACCGACCCAGGTGATGCCGGTGTTATTGTTGAGCAATCCACAGATGGAGTGGCATTCTCAAATAGTCTTAACATTCCATTGTCGTCAAATACTCTCGCTGAATATTCCTATACACTTAATGCGGATGCTCAATACATTAGAGTAACTAGAGACGCCAGAGGTAACTATTTAGATGCAGTTACTTTTACCTACGCAGATTGTGTGGCAAGTGACCTTGACGGAGATGGTATTCCAGACCAATTAGATCTGGATAGCGATGGAGATGGTATTCCAAACGCATACGAAGCAAATAGCGGTGTTCTTCCTGCAAACATGGACGAAAACGGTCAATACCCATCGACATACGCTTCAGCGAATGATAGCGACGGAGACGGAATTGTAGATGATGTAGACGACACAGTTGGTAGTTACACTGCTGGGACTGCTCTACCAAATAATGATTTTGATTCCGATGGAATACCAGATGCACAAGATGCAGACGCAGATGGTGATGGCATCCCTGATTCTATAGAATCTGTAGGTACTGACACCAACGCGAATGGTATTCCTGATTCCTTTACAGATACTGATGGCGATGGTAACCCTGATTACCGTGATGGAGACTCGGATGGAGATGGGGTTTTAGACCTGAGAGAAGGACAGACAACAGCAGCCTACATTGGATCTCCATCTGGAGTAGATACAGATGGAGATGGGATTGATGATTCATTTGATGGAGATTGTACAGGTGCAAACTGTGGTGGTGTTACAGGTATTCCAATTACAGGCAATGATCATGATAGTGATGGCACTCCTGATTTTCAGGATACAGATAGTGATAACGATGGCATATCAGACTTAATTGAAGCAAATGACAATAATACGGATGGTGCTGCCGATATAACTCCATCCGGCACAGATGCTAATGACAATGGCATTGATGATGATTTCGATGCAACACCAGTCGTGTTACAAAATACTGATGGTGATAGTGAAGCTGACTGGAGAGATAATGATGATGATGGAGATGGCACTCCTACTGCTGATGAAAATGTAGATATCAATCCTGCAAACGGAACTCCTGATTATTTAGAATCAAATGGAAATACTTGTGGAACAGGAAAGGTGAATAATGGAACCGGTTACGGGGATTCCGTATATGAAGATGTAGGGGCAACCAGACAAGATTCAGCCCTTGGTGCGCCAGATTATGCTGGTAGTGGTGACAATAACACGCTTCTCGCTTATGTAGATGCTGCAGGTCAATACCTATCCCTTGACTTGGAAGAGATCGTTGCAGAAGGAACTATAATATCTATAGTTACAACTTCATGGGATGGACAGCCTGCTGCAAGTATGGACGTAAGCTCTTCATTAGATGGAGTAAACTTTGGCAATACTGTTTCCTTTACCGGCATTGTCCTCAGGCCTAATTCTGAGACACGAACTTATACAGTTCCTGCAGGAGGTATCAGATACATTCGATTCACATGGGTTGCTAACACACCATACATAGATGGATTAACTTTCACAAGCTGTGCGGACGACTCGGATAATGATGGAGTTCAAGATACTTCTGATAATGACAGTGATAACGATGGATTGACTGATCTGCAAGAAGGTAATGGTACTGATCCTAGTGCCGATGCGGATGCGGATGGCGTTCCAAACTTCCTTGACTCTGACTTTGCTGGATATGAAGATGCTAACTCTGACGGTATAAATGACAATTTTGACCAGGATTTAGACGGAGTTCCTAACCATCAGGACCTAGACTCAGACAATGATGGAATTCCAGATGCGGTAGAAGCTAATGGAGGTTCTCTTCCAGCTAATATGACAGCTGAGGGGGCATACCTTTCTTCATATGTAGCAGCTAATGATGCAGACAATGACGGACTAGCAACAGATGTCGATAATGCAGGTGAGGCAGGAACTCCCCTTGCAAATCCTGATACTGACAATGGAACCGGCTATGATGATGGTCTTCCTGATTTCCTGGATCGTGATTCTGACAATGACGGAATCACCGATGTTGCAGAAAACAATGGAACTGACAACAATCGAGATGGCATACTAGATAACTTCGTTGATTCTGATGGAGACGGACTAAATGATGCTGTCGACCCTGATAATGGTGGAACAGCGTTGACAATCGTTAATTCTGACGGAGCGGATAATCCTGACTATTTGGATACGGACTCTGATAACGATAGTGTAGGTAGTCCAGGGCTGGGTGATTTGTTTGAGGGACACGATTCTAATTTTGATGGTACACCATCATGGGATGATGACGGTGATTTAATATTAGACACCAATGAAGGGAACATAGATCTGGATGGTGACGGAATCTTGGATGCTTTCGATCCAAATCAGGGAGGTATTGGAGCAGCGCTTCCAAATGCTGATGGAGACGGACTGCCTAATTTCAGAGATAATGACGATGATGATGACGGAACGTTATCTTCTGCTGAAGATACAAATGGAAATGGTAACTACTTCGATGATTTCACTCAGGGACAAAGTGGAACGTATGCCAATGTTCCGGATTACCTATATAATCACACAAGCCCTCTACCTGTTGAGTTTATTAGCTTTAAAGTAGAGTTGAAAGAAAGTGCTTCTCATCTTCTTTGGTCTACCGCACAAGAGATTAATAATGATCGATTTGAGATAGAGCATTCGATTGATGGAATAAACTTCGAAATGGTTGGAACGATTGGAGGAAATGGAACAGTAAATGAAGTTATGGAGTACACCTTTGTACACAAAGACTTAAAAAGCGGATTCAACTATTATCGACTAAAACAAATTGATTTTGACGGGCAGTATGAGTACTCTGAAATTAAAAGAGTAAGTATGGGAGCGTTTGAGGATGTCTCTGTGAATATCTTCCCTAACCCTGCAGATAGTGAAGCAACTATTCAGATCCATGATGGGTTTGCAACACGAATTGAGTTGATAACATTAAGAGGTACGATACTCAAGTTTATGGAGTATCAAGATGGCACAAACAAACATACTTTTGACTTGACCGATCTCAATGCTGGTATGTACTTAATCAGAATCACAGGTCCGAATGAAACTAAGATCAAACGACTTGTTGTGAAATAGCAATAGGAAGATATTAATTATGAAGAGGAAAACCCTGTTAGCTCATGCTTTCAGGGTTTTTTATTTGCTATAAACCACTCAATTTCTCAGTGAGATACATACACCGATAAGAGCATAAAAAAACCCTCACATTTCTGCGAGGGTTCCTTTATTATTTTTTTCTAAATCTTACTTCACTGCATCAACTACAGCTTTGAAAGCCTTAGGCTCATTCATTGCCAAGTCGGCTAACGCTTTTCTGTTGATCTCAATTCCTTTGGCATTCAATTTACCCATGAATGCGGAATAAGACATTCCATGCTCTCTGGCTCCAGCGTTGATACGCTGAATCCAAAGCGCTCTAAATTCTCTTTTCTTCGCTTTTCTATCTCTGTAAGCATAAGACCATCCTTTCTCGATGGCATTTTTGGACACTGTCCAAACGTTCTTTCTTCTGCCAAAGTATCCTTTGGCGTGCTTCATCATCTTTTTACGACGAGCTCTTGAAGCTACATGATTTACTGATCTCATTTTGTTTTGTTTTTGACGATTGGCGCCCCGTCTTTCACGGAAACTTCAGCCAATAATCGGGTTTTACATTTAACCTGACCATTCGGTCATTAATTAATCGAAATTACAGATTCAAAAGACGTTTGATATTTGGTTCATCCGCCTTATCCACTACTGACATATATCGAAGATTTCGCTTTTGCTTCGTCTCTTTCTTCGTCAGAATGTGGTTTTTGAATGCATGCTTTCTTTTAATCTTTCCAGTACCTGTTAGCTTAAATCGCTTCTTAGCACTAGAGTTTGTTTTAAGTTTCGGCATTTCTACTTTATTCTATTCTACTTTAATTACTTTTTAGCTTGCTTTGGTGCCACGAACAAAATCATTCGCTTACCCTCCATCTTCGGTAGCTGCTCTACTTTTCCTAGCTCTTCAAGTGCTTGTGCAAACTTGAGTAGCAAAATCTCTCCCCTGTCTTTGAAAACAATCGTTCTTCCATAAAAATGAACGTACGCCTTCACCTTAGCTCCGTCTTTCAAAAACTTCTTCGCATGATTCAGTTTAAAATTGAAATCATGGTCATCAGTATTAGGGCCAAAACGGATTTCCTTAATAACGGTCTTCTGCGCCTTAGCCTTGATTTCCTTTTGCTTCTTCTTTTGTTCGTACTTGAACTTAGAGTAGTCAATCACTTTACAAACAGGCGGATCAGCATTTGGTGAAATTTCCACCAGGTCAAGATTTTGTTCTTGTGCAATTTTGATTGCCTGATCTGTTGGGTAAACATCAACCTTCACATTGTCTCCAACCACTCTTACCTTTCGTGCAGTGATTTTCTCATTTACCTTGTAAGGCTCTTCCTTTCTGATTCTGGAAGGTCCTCTTCTTCGTAGTTTAGCGATTGTACTCCTTTATTTTAGTTGAACATTAAAAACAAAACGCAAATATCGTGATTATTTAGTCTTAACAAAACTCATTTGATAAGTTCAGCTACTTTATTGTTGAAATAACCCACAAATTCATCTTTTTTCATTGATCCAATATCTCCTTCACCGTGTTGTCTAACTGAAACGGCTCCATCAGCTGATTCTTTCTCACCTACAATGAGCATGTAAGGTATCTTCTTTACCTCTGCATCACGGATTTTTTTACCGATTTTTTCATCTCTTTCATCGATGAAGCCTCGGATGTCTTGTTCCTGCATTTGAAGATACACCTCCTTTGCATAGTCGTGATACTTCTCAGATATTGGCAAGATGGCAATTTGCTCTGGTGCGAGCCACAATGGAAAATCGCCCGCACAGTTTTCAATCAAAATGGCAATGAATCGCTCCATCGAACCGAACGGTGCTCTGTGGATCATCACTGGTCGGTGCTTTTGATTGTCATTACCAACATATTCCAGTTCAAAACGATTTGGTAAGCTATAGTCCACCTGGATAGTTCCCAACTGCCATTTCCTGCCCAAAGCGTCTTTAACCATGAAATCTAGCTTAGGGCCGTAAAAAGCAGCCTCTCCATATTCGACCACAGTCTGAAGTCCCTTTTCATCAGCCACTTCCTGGATTTCGCGCTCTGCCCTGTCCCAGTCTTCATCTTTACCGATGTATTTATCCGGATTATCAGGATCTCTAAGAGACACCTGAGCTGTAAAATCCCCAAAACCCAATGCTCCAAATACATGAAGAACCAGGTCAATTACTTTGGCAAACTCTTCTTTTACCTGATCCTGACGACAGAAAATATGTGCGTCATCCTGGGTAAACCCTCTTACTCTTGTGAGTCCATGTAGCTCTCCGCTTTGCTCATATCGATATACTGTACCAAACTCTGCATATCGAATTGGAAGATCTTTGTATGATCGAGGACGAGATTTATAAATCTCGCAGTGATGCGGGCAGTTCATAGGCTTTAGCAAAAACTCCTCATCTTCAGCAGGTGTTTTAATCGGCTGAAAGGAGTCTTCTCCATACTTTGCATAATGACCGGAAGTCACATACAATTCTTTACTGCCAATATGTGGTGAAACCACCTGATCATAGCCTGCCTTCAGCTGCGCCTTACGCATAAAGTTCTCAAGACGTTCTCTCAATACAGCGCCTTTAGGTAACCATAGAGGAAGCCCTTTTCCTACTTTTTCGGAGAAGGTAAATAGTTCAAGCTCCTTTCCTATTTTTCTGTGATCCCTAAGCTTGGCTTGCTCAAGTAATTCAAGGTACTCCTTCAGTTCCTTTTGCTTTGGAAATGAAATAGCATAAAGTCTGGTCAGCTGCTTTCTTTTCTCATCACCTCTCCAATATGCTCCGGCCACATTCAGAATCTTTACCGCCTTAATGTATCCCGTATGTGGAATGTGTGGCCCTCGACATAGATCAGTAAAGTTCCCTTGATTGTAAAAAGTAATGCTGCCATCCTCAAGTCCATCAATTAGCTCGAGCTTATACTCGTCCCCTTTCTCCTCATAAAACTTGATGGCATCTGATTTAGAAATTTCCTTTCGTGTGAATTCGTTCTTCTCCCTTGCAAGCTCAAGCATTTTATCCTCGATCGCTTTGAGGTTGTCCGCATCAAATTCTATGTCACCAAAATCAATGTCGTAATAAAATCCATTCTCAATTGGCGGGCCTATCCCAAGCTTTATTCCAGGATATAATGCTTCCAGTGCTTCTGCCATTATGTGAGCAGAAGAATGCCACATCGTGGACTTACCTTCTTCATCATTCCAGGTGAGCAACTGCAACTCCGCATCCTCCTCAATCGGACGAAAAGAGTCTCTAACTTCCCCGTTCACTTTGGCTGCAAGGACGTTTCTTGCAAGGCCTTCACTAATGCTCATTGCCACATCCAGTGCCGTACTTCCTTTATCATAAGTACGATTGGAACCATCCGGCAGTGTAATGGTGATTTGATCACTCATTAATTCTCAATTTTTTTAGGTTTTAATTCAATTGTTGGAGTTTTACGCTCCTCAAATTTTAAGCGCTGCAAATATGCAATTTTTCGCTGTATAAGGTCTATTCTTTGTGCTGCTAATGTATCCGCTGGATTCAAATCAACAAGGTATTCCAGGTAAGGAATGGAAGTAAGTAGCCATCCCCTGTCTTCATACAATCTTGCAAGTTTCCAAATGGGCTTTCTCCTGGAAGAATCCTTCGCTATAACTTTTTCCAATACATAGACGGCTGAATCCCACATTTGATCTCTCCTATAAGTATCAGCAACTAAGTATGAAACGGTATCTTTTGCTGTAAAAGGCTTTAGAGTCTCTCTTAATTGCCTATTTCTATTCGCTTCCCACAAAAGAGACGCAAAGGCAAATTGAATATCAAAATCTCCGTTATTTCTATCTGCATACTCGCTTAAAACTGACAACCCCTTTTCCTGATAACCTAGCTGAAAAAGAAGTTGACCATAATTCCATATCAGGTCATTTTGTGAATCTATTTGAAAGAGCTTGCCAAGGTAATAGCTTGCCAGGGCCGTGTCACCCAGCATTAAATATTGTATAGATGCAAATTCAATGTCCTGATTTGATTGATGATTAATTAAATAAAGACGAAGTTCATTTAGAGCTCTTTTTTTCTTTCCAGATCTGGAAAGACTATTGATATATGATTTACGGAATTCATCAAAGAGTTCATATTCTTCACTCCATCTATCATACAAATCCAGCAAAAGCTGGTACCTCTCATGCTTTTCATAATAAGCAATGTATTGTTTAACCAACTGATTGGTCATGCCGTGGGCTTGCTTATATGTATCAAGAGCAGAAATACAGGTCGTTGGCCAATCTAGTTGTTCACAGTAAAACAATTTTTGATCTATTAATCGTTGATCGTCAGGATCAGCCCTTAATTTTTCATTAATACGATCCAATGCTTCACTATAGAATCCTGCGTGCAGTTCCGGAATCACAATTTTATCCTTCTGTGGAGGTGAGCAGGATAGTAAAATAGCAAATAGAATAATCGATCCTCGCATAGAGAACCAAAGTTAAATTGAAAGAGATGGAAATTTGCTTAGTCTGTATTCTTCTTTAATCTTTCTACATCGTTTCTAAGATTTCCAATCATTTCCATCATCTGATCCATGGACAACTCATTGGTGGAATTGGGATCGGGAAACTCAACCGAAATAAATGCTTTAGCCTCCCAAACCTCAACAACTTCAGCCGGATCAAGCTCATAGGCACTAAATGACTTGTTATCTGAGACTAAAAACAATTTTCCTTTTTCTTCGATGTAATTGAAAACACGTTTGTAAACCACCCCTTCAGATTGTGTTACAAGTACATATGTATTTCCATTTCTAATATGATCCAGTTGTTCAATGTATTTTCCTATAATGATACTACCTGATGCAATGGGTAGCATGGAATCTCCGGCAATTTCAAATGCGCGATACGTGCCTCCCTTTGGTAAAACCGGCAAATGGAACCGTGGAAGGTCCGTTAGGTATTCAGGGTCTGCATAACCATTGGTGTATCCGGCTGCCGCTTTAGTAGGAACAAGCTGGATATATTCTTCGTCAGCATTTTCATCTACAGTCACAGCCAGCACTTTTACATTTTGCTTTGGCACTCTGTTTTCCCTGGTTAGGTCCTCGTTGATCAACTCATCCACAGAAACCTCAAAAAGCTCCGCCATTTTCGATAATGTGGTAAGTCTTGGATCTGCCCTTCCCTCTTCATATGCTCCTACAGAAGGTCTGTTTATTCCAAGGGCTTGAGCAAAAGTCTCCTGAGTAAAGCCCTTCTTTTTCCTCAGGTATTTGATGTTATTTGGGATTCTCGCCATTATTCGAATATCATTAAGTTGGCCGGTTGTCTTTCTTGTCCTACATTAAATAAGTGCAAATGATGAAACTCCACACTCAAGTCTAATTCTCTTAGTCTTTTTCGGATTCTGCTAATGACAGACTTTAATGTTTCGTCCGCTTCTACCAACACATATCCATAGAGTTGCTTGCTTTCCTTAACTGTAGCAAAAAATTTAACCTGATATCGACCAGAGCTTAGCTTCTTTGAAGAAATCCTAAGTTTATAATAATCATCTAATATCAAATCTTTCGCTACCTCCATATTTGCGTATTTGATCTTAAATTTAGTAAAAAATATTAAATACTAAAATTTTTAGATTTTTATTATAACCAGCAATGTGTAAAAGTAGATTCCTATGCCTCTCTCGTATCCGGTAAGACTTTCTACTAGTAAGAAAATTAAATCGGTGAACCGGATAATTTACGCTGCTAAAATGAAGTTGACTCCTTCGATATAGCCGTTCTGAATAAGATAGGACCTGATTTCTTCCCGAATGCCCCTATTACTTACATAAGAAACAATAAATGCACTTTCTTTATCCGGTAAATTGTCATAGTGAAGCGTTTGTTTCCCGGATTTCACATCTATGTAATTCACAACCGCTATCCCCTCATTGATCAGCAAATCACTTCTGCGACGCGAGACTCTTCCCGCTCCCCATATGTAAATTTTCGGATGGAATGGATTGTTTGTTTTTAACCATTGTGCTAAATACTTTGCCTTTACTTTAAAAAAGGATTCTTGTGCATATCGATTATCCGTTCGCGTCAGTCGGCTTTCAGTATCCCTCCATGTCAAGATACTCTTATCGATTTTTTTCATCTTTACATTATTAGATTGAAATCGTAAGAAAAGCTCATAATCCTCTGGAAAGTCCCCATCCTTATATATCCCATATTGATCAAAAAGCTCCCGCCTTACCATTAACGTAGGGTTAGCTATTGGGAATTCTACAAACCGATTAAGACTTATTTGTTCTTCTGTAATGATGCTATTAAGCCAATCCACGTAATGAATAAACCCTCCATTCTCCGTGGGCCCCAAATACTCAATCAGCCCCGAAACTACACCTAGAGTCGAATCTTCTAATAACAGGTTTGTCTGAAGTTCCAGTCGTTGCGGATGCGAAATATCGTCTGAATCCATCCTGGCGATGTAAGCTCCCCTGGCAGCTTCGATTCCACCATTTGCTGCAAAAACCACTCCCTTTCGAGGTTGGTCTATTAAGGTGATTCTTGGATCAGAGGCATACCTTTTTGCAACTTTCACAGAATCATCTGTTGAAGCATTATTCACTAAAATTAACTCGAAATGCTCGTAGGTTTGATTTAGAATACTTTGAATAGCTTCCTCTAAATAAGGAGCATTGTAAAAAGGCAATACGACAGAAACGAGTGGATTACCCATTTCCCTCTTCAGGATTCTCCTCTGAGCCTTCTTCCGTAGTACCTTCAACCTCTGGTTGTGTAGTTTCTTCAGATTCCGATGATGATGTCTCCTTGTTCTTCTTTTTAAATAGGCCCTTAAAAAATGGCTCTTTCGTTTGTAATGAATCCGGAACAGCAGACCCTAATGAATCTACCGGAGCTGGTGTAGGTTTTGGCCTGTTATCGATAAACTTATATGCGTAGTACTTATTATAGTATTGCTGCTCTACGTTGAACTTATCAGAAGGATCATAACCATATAGATACTTCGTTTCTTCCTTAGCAACTACTTCCTCTGCAGGTTGCGTGCCAAGTGAATCCGACGCTATTGATAAGGAGTCCACACCCAGCGAATCGCTGAAATCAGATGCAACAAAATCATTGGAGACCGGATCAGGTGCCAGCACATTCTCCATTGGAGCAGTCCTTAACTGATAGTTTTTAATCGGGTACCATGCAGGTTTTATGATGCCGTATTTACTCTTCTTCTGTACCCGCCATGGAACCACCTTTTCCCCCGCATAGGCATAGTAGTCTGTTCGAGGTTGTGCAACCACACCAAGCGTATCCTCAGAAGATTGTCCTTTTTGTTGTGCTAAATACTGAGCTCTGGTACTTTCGTCCAACTGCCAAACGTATGAGAAATAAGCATTACGGGTAGAATCATCCAAAATGTACGTACTCTGAAATGCAGGGCATATCACCTTATCCTGACAAGAGATCAGGGAAGCATAACACACAAGGATGATCAGCCTCTTCATAGAGATTGGTTGTGACAAGCAGTGATTTGGATCAAAAATAGGTGTATTTTCTGTTATACCTATAAATCAACGACGAAATTGAACTTTTAGTAGATTTATCTGGAAGATAAGTTGTTAAACACATGTTCATACATCTGATCTACCCATTGGGTATACATCTTTCCGGAAGGGTGCAATCCATCTGATGCTATTAGCGAAGGATCATCTTTTGCTTTTTTACTCCCTGGGGTGATATCAATGAATTTGACGTCTCGTAGCTTTGTGATCTTCTCTGCTATGGCATTATAGTTGTCTAACTCACGAGCGATCTTCTCTTCATCAAGCATTTTCTTGGTTGCAAAAGGTGTTACCCCATAATCAGGAATTGAAACAACCATCACGTTATAAGGATTTCCACCGGCAAACTGAATGGCCTGATCCAAAAGCTGCTTAAACTCTTTTTCGTATTGATCAATTGGGTATCCCCTATACTGGTTATTAACACCGATTAGCAATGAAACAAAATCATAAGTACCCTCTACGTCCGCCTTTACAATACCAGCCAATAACTCATCGGTTGTCCAGCCGGTTGTGGCTACAATCACCGGATCCACCTGTATTGAATCTTTTCTGAGTCTTCTGGCAAGTTGAACTGGCCAACGCTCACCGACATCTACAGCCTCACCGATTGTATATGAATCACCAAGAGCCAGGTGAATAAATCCATCTTCCTTCATCGAATCAGTTTTTTGTGTTGCACAAGACGTGAAAATAAGGAAGCATAAAATGATAATTAAACGCATGATTAGGGATTTTATGCAAAATAAGAATTTTTGATGCATCCATCATTAGAGCACGTCGCTGAGCTCTTTATTTTTATCAAAAACAGATCGAGCGAAGGGGCATAAGGGCACAATATTTATCCCTTTTGAGCGTGCATCCTCAACAGCTTTGATCACGAGCTTCTTACCCAGGCCGGTTCCACGCATTGAATCATCTACCTCTGTATGGTCAATGATAATTCGATCATCGCCTGCTTTGGAGTAAGTCATCTCTCCTACCTTCTTCCCTTCTACTTCTACAAAATAGGCTCCTTTAGACTCGGTTTCTTGGTTATGTATTTCAAACTCCATTTGACATTGACTTTAATTCCTCTTTCAATTTCTTTGGCAGTTTACTCACCACCAGCTCATAGCTATGATTAATCAAATGCTTGATTTTATCATCAGAAACATTTCCATCTGTATAGACTGAGTTCCATTGCTTTTTATTCATATGATAGCCCGGACGAATGGAACCATCATATTCTTCTCTAAGTTCTATCGCGTACTCAGGATTACATTTTAGATTGATAAACTCAAACGTATCAATGCCGGTAAGGGCATACATTTTACCCATGACTTTAAAAACCAGGGTATCAGGACCGAAGGGAGTCTCTTCTGTGGTGCCCGGCTTGGCTAAACAATAGTCTCGGAATGCTTCAATATTCATCGCATCAATTTACAGAATATGCTTATTCTGTAAATCAATGATGTGTGATAAATGATGTAGTAGGATTGGTGGTGACCTAAAATCCGCTTATGGTGAGCAGGAGAAATGCAATTAAACCAACCTTTATCCAGATAAGCGTCTTTTGCTCATTTAGATAGGTTGATAGTGCTGATTGAATTTTTTCCATCATGCAAAGAAAATAAGACCTTTTAAATAGCTAAAGAAAATAAACACTCAATGAATGAATGGTCACTTTTTAAGGACGAATAGGTCATCTGAGTGAACGAGGGAAGGAATTACACTATCCTGTTAGTCTCCTACTGCATCCTCAAGAGACTACTATTAATCAAAATCCAACTGAATACCCTATGCGTGGATAGAAAGGTCGCTGGTTGAGGGTATTGTTTTTGTGATTAAGGTCGTAGACGAGTAAAACGGAAAGAGCTACTTTTTTAGTTATTTTGAACTTCCTTCCAGCACCTAATAACACTGCATACTGCCAGGATTTTGGCTTCCTTGATTCATGGAAAAGTGACTTATTTTTTACGATACGATACTCTCCATATAAAAAGAATCCTTTCATTATATCGTAATTCACAAAAAAACTAGCTCCATGAGCATCGCCGGTTATTGATGCTGAATCTCGCGAGCTAAGTTGTTCCCTAAGTATCATACCCATTCCTGTTGAGAGTGATTTGTTCCATTGGTAGCCGATTTGCAAATTGTTGTCAAGAATGACAGGATCTGTGGACTGAATCGTAATATTTCCATTGAGAAAAAAACGTTTTTTCATTGGTGTACCCTGAAGTGATTTACGTTTGATCCCCTCCTCCCTCTTTTCCAAACTTGGTAATTCTGTAAACTTCTCTTTTGCAGATTTCATGGTAAGTTGTGACTTGCTAAACTCATTCGGGTCGACGTTTTTGAAAAACTTCTTTACGCCTGATCGATCTACCTTTTTGAGGTTCCCATGTTGGTCCAGCGTATTAAACATCAGCTGATCCTCAATCTTTTTATCGCTCTGCAGTTTAAGCTCTTTGGGAAGATATGATTCCACTTGTTTTTTAAGTCCGAATCGCTCGACAAGATCTACAGTATCCAACAGAATTGAATCAGGATGAAAGTGGTCTAAAAACGCAGAGTCGTATTGTCCGTAAGATTCATAAATCTGCTGTAGCTGCTTGTAGTCCCCTTCCTCCGCGAGCGTTTGTAACGCCCAATCAAGTGAGTCTTCCGGGGCTTTAAATCCTGACACATCAAAAATGAGCTTCTTTTTATTCCCCTTTTTCCATTTACCAAGCAAAATTTCCTTCTGATGCTTTCTGGCTTCTTTCCACTTACCCACTGACTTTAAACTATCCCTATGCTTATGTCGGTAACTTTTCCAGGCCTTTTTTGCGGCTTTGATGCTGTCTTTTTTATAGAAATCTTTATAAGCCTCCAGTTTGGCACGAGCATCTTTTGACTGCTCTACTTTTTTAAGATGCTTTTCTGAAAGTTTGACATCAAATTTGATCTGGCCACAAGAAATCCCTCCAACTAAATAACATATTACGAGAGCAATTATCCTCACAATTCCTCGACTGCTAATATCAGTTGTCTTGTGAACCGTAGTTGTACGTATTCTGTTGTAGGATATTCCCTTCATGATCTACTATACTCTTCAATCTCCCCATGTCATCATAATTGTACTCCGTCTTGTTCCCATTGGTATCTATTTGCGAAATAATCCCATAAATTGGATCATACTGATAGGTTGTCACAATAGCATTCGCTAATGCTCCGCTACTTCTCAACAATTGCTCGTCAACCTCTGAAAGATTTCCTGAAGGGTTCATATCCGTAAGTCCAGTCGCAGCTTCATCTATTGTGGCATTTTCAATTTTAGCAACTGGAAAACTACCATTGAATCCCCAAATGAATGTTACTGGTTTCCCATTAGGTTTATTCATCTGACTGGGTTTATTATTTGTATCGTATTGCCATTCCATCGCCAATTCAAAATTCGAAGGCACATATGTACTTTGAATATCGGTCTCATATGAGCGAGAAACAGCTGCACTATTCCTATAGTCATATTTTTCAATAGGCTGACCCAGTTCATTGTATTTCAGCAATGATCCACTTGAAAAATTACCGTTAATCATTTTTTCGCTTCTGATAGGACGTACAAAATTCCCGTCTTGTAAAGCTGCAATATTGTATTGGGTAAGTCCACGGCTGAAGTCTTGTGGATAATAGTGATATTCGGTTGTTTGCGAACCATCAGCGGCAGTCATGGTATATCTTGTCAACTGAAGATGCTCTGGTTTGTCATAATCATAATTATGTGTGACCGTCATTACATTGCCAGCATCATCATAAAGCTCCTCAATCGTTTGAGATTTATAAAACCATTCCGAAATACGTTGGTACTCTGCAACATCCACCTGTAAGGTTATGTATTCTGCATGGACTGTTGTTCCATTCGATTCATTTTTACATGGATGAGGCAAATAAGTAACCAACTCATTATCTGCCCCAGTAGCTGTACACTGAATCGGCTCATTCTCTGTTGAGAACTGACCATATTTCCACTCGTGTGGATGAGATGCTGAACACTTATATATGTTCAAAGTTTTATTCCTGTTGTTATCATCACAGGTCATATAAAACTTTCTGGTTATCCAGGGATCAAACTTTCTTCTGATAGATAAGTTTTTGGATACATCCAATGCTCGTGGGTCCGGACTGTACACATTTGTGGTTTCCTTTAAAACGCTAAATCCAGATTCATCTTTCTTGTATAGTTTCCGATTTAATTCCAATCCATTTCCCCATCCAAAATTTGATAAAGGAGCCTCCAGAATTTCATTGCCGTGCTCGATCCTGGCAAGCCCATCATCCATGATTTTAAAGGTTACTTCTTCCTTTCCATTCTCGGCGTTCTCCCCATAGCTAATCGTCACATTTTCGTAGGTCACATGGCTTCCTTTAGAGTTCATTAAAGTTCTTGTACTATTCCCATTTAATACCATCATATCACACCTGTCAATATCCAGGCAGCTAGGATTTTCATTATCTCCACACTGACATTCGGTATATCTAAAATAATCACTTAGATAGTGGGGAATAAACCGCTGATGACCCGAAGACCTGTTTGTACCAAATTCTTCATAAGTGTAGGTCTTTATCATTTCTTGAGCATCAGAGTTGGGATTTTGCACCATCTTTTGAATCCTGATTCCTCCAATATACTGATCTGCAAAATTTTCCTCAAGCTCAGAGACATAGGTAAATGCTATGCTAGGGATTACGTCATTACCATTAGATGTTACAATTTCAGCCTCTAAAGGCACACCTGGAATTACCACTGAATGATACTCTATGATACTGTTATCTTCAGGTAACATCTCTTCCAGATTCCTTTGAAAATAGATATCACCAGTAGCTGCATCTTTTAAATAGAATCTGGTATCGTGAAAGGTACCTCCATTTGATGCTGTTTTGGTAAGCTTCAATTGTATGTTTACGCTTTGTGCTTTGGCACTGTTCACAGGTTCTGTTACCGTAGTATTTAAAACGCCATCTAAAACCAGGTCAGTAGTAATATCAGTGAAATAGCTTCCGTAGACTGAGTTTGATTCATAATAAAAATCAGTACTTCCCCCAGTCGGATAAGTAATTGATTTTAATGAACCCTTTACTGCAAAATCAAAATCCACTGACCTATCTGCTGATGCTGAGCTTTGCAAGAAAAGATAATGATCTGAATCCGGCAGGATATCTAGATTGTCCTTACCGTTAAATAAACCCCAATGATCCTGGGCAAAAGAAAAACGTGGAGCAATCTCCTCAGGACTATAGTAGTTGAATGAGTGAGTCTTTATTGGTTCTTGATTAATTGGGTCTATTTCAGAAAAATTTTCAAGAAAATATCGATTGGGGACATCTTCTGTATACTCGTTCGTAAATGAACCTGGATCGATATCAAGATATGAAAAATTGTACATTTTTTTAATTTCTTCACTTTCATCCAACACTCGCATATCCGTTAACTTCTGTAATCTGGAACCTCCCTCAATATCAAATTCAACTGATCCTAAATGACTAACAATTTTGGAAAGTTTTTGTCCAAGCTCAACTTCCATTATGCTTCGGCACTTAGAAATGATTAGATCCCTGCATGATCCGCATTTATTTTGAGAATCATCAGTAAAATACCTTCTTTCTTCTTTGCGCTGAATACCATAATCATAAGCGTAGTATCCTGTAGGTGTATACTCAAAAGTGATTGTTGATCCTGTAGGGTGCTCAATTTTATATAGGTAGTAAGCAGTTACTTGAAAAACAGAAGCAGCAGGAAGGCAATTTGTACCACCCGGAGCAGAGTTCATGCGGGACTTTTCAATATAGGTACCTCCAAAATAGTGCTTGACTCCATCCGGAGTGGTAATGATTATTTCACCTTCGCCAATATTGTCAAGGTAGCGTTCTATTTTCAGATTCACTTTTGGAATGGTCACTAGGGCCCCTTTATGATCATGCAAGAACTTGCCGCTATACCCGAGAAAGTTGTAGCTAAACTCATCATTTTGAGGATCTATCGTTCTATGATTCAGGTTTTGTCGGATGTATTCATCAGTCTCCCAGGTGCCCATTCCGGTAATTTCAGGATACTGAACAAGTCCGCTGTTTTTATTTAATACTTCTTCATCTGCAAGTCCCATTACACTTCTTGTGATAACACCTCCGGCATTGAGGTCCCAACCAAGGCCTAACCAGGTTTCCGTTTGGTTTACTCTAAGGCCTGTCGTACGGTAGCTCATGGAAATAGGTACTGAAAGATCGCCATTTGAAAAGGTGTAAATAGGGATATTTACATTTACAGCTCCATTAGATAAATCCACCGGGAAGGAGCCGTAACTGCCCAATGATGCAGCATTGGGCGTAGCAGGAGTGAAATCAAACTCTGTGTCTATACCCGGGTCAGTTTGACCAAAAGAAAAAACACAGGTAAGTATAAGTGTGACAATACTTGCCGGTTTGATTAGGTTGTTAACGAAATTATTCATGACTTATAGGTGAGTATATTTTTCTTATTCTTTTGCTTTATGGCTTTCTTATTGATTTATCTCCCTCAGAGTTACTCTTTACTCCCTCAGAGTTACTCGCAGAGAACTCTGAGGCTTTTGTGCTATGTTTTCTTATTCTATGTTCTTTGTTCCTCAGAGTCCTTTCCCTTTCTCCTTTCCAGTCTTAAGTGACTCTGAGGAGGTGGAAATTTCAATTCATATCTTCAAAACTTCGCCCAAGTCTCTCTCTCCCTCACCCCCTCGCAGGAAGACTTCCGCGATATGGGGGACTCTGAGGGGGTGGAGTTCAAGTCTTTTCGACTTGGACTTTTTCCTCATTTCTTAACTATTCTTTTTCTTCATTTCAATTCATGTATTCAAAACTTCGCCCAAGTCTCTCTCTCCCTCAACCCCTCGCAGGAAGACTTGCGCGATAAGGTATGTTCTTTGTTCCTCAGAGTCCTTTCCTTTCTCATTTCCAACCCAAGTGACTCTGAGTGGGGTGGATTATAGTTCAATTCATTTCGACTTGGACTTTTTCCTCATTTCTTAACTATTCTTTTTCTTCATTTCAATTCATGTCTTCAAAACTTCACCCAAGTCTCCCTCTGCCTCACCCCCTCGCAGGAAGACTTCCGCGATATGGGGATCAATCAAACTTATCTGGATTAACATCACCAAATATCTGGCCCACAAGTTCAATATGAGACTCTTTATTTAAGGAGACAATCGCATCTGCTTCCAACTTATCTTTATCTTCCCCATAGAATGCTATTCTCATGCCTAACCCATCAACCACCAATTGATACATATATGATTTTGGGTTAGCTAGAATGAAATTTAATAGCTCTTCAAGGTTACTATCAAATAGTGATGCAATTGATTCAAATAAATACTCTGTCAAAAACCCATCACTCTTACTTGCCAATGCGGCTATAGCTTTGAGCTTGGATTCACTAATTGAATTTACATCAAATAGCTTATTTGTCATTTCCAGTAAGCACTCCTCGTAATTTGGATCCAAATCAACAGATTTAATTATTTCCTCCGGTTGACTGATCAATTTATCAGTTATGGTTTCAATTGATTGCTCATTCAACTCACACAAATCCGTTGAAGGAATCTGAATGCTTTCATCGATAATCTTACCCATTACACTTGATTCGGGGGAGCTACAGCCAGAATTAGCACTACTGCACGAAAATGCAGAATTAAAAATAATGGCAAATATTAGATGTCTCATAATTCAAAATTAAAATCCTTGATCTTTCAACCAACTTTGTAAGTTATCTATTCCTTGACTCAAAGCATTTGTGAAACCATTCCAAAATGTATTTGTCTCTTCCTCTTCTTCCTCTTCTTGTTCTGAAGCCAGAAATGATTCCAAGTCATTTCTAATAATCAGGACACCTCCTTTTTCTTCAGCATCATTCGCCATCAACTCATCGGTAATCTCCTTCAGTGTTTTAATATCACAATCAGAAGATCTTAGGCATCCATAAGTCTTTTTGAGTTCGGCATCTGAGATTAGTTCCCACTCACCTGTCTCAGAATTGTATTTTTCTTGTCGCCCTCCATGAACCCTAATCAAATCCCTACCGGTATCTACAATTTCACCTGCTAGTCCATTCAAAATCAACCTATGATTAGGTCCATATGCTGCCCTTTTCTTACCTCCAGACGTTCCTGGAGCTCCATCAGAACCAGCAATCCACATATTATCATCAGGAATATCATAAACTCCAGTTGGAGTATTTGAATTTTTCTTATACACATCTGTACCGGCAGTACCTTCCGCTCTGACCGCAAACCTGTAAACTTCCTTTCCATTTCTATCTGTTACAACAGCAATTCCATACCCATATTTTTTCCTATTTCTCGAGACATGTACATGGATGTCCCACATTCCTGTTGGGTCAATTCTGTTAATTGGATTGTTTCTGACATAATTATAGGGGCTGTATGAGAAGTAACTTTCAGCCGCAGGATCAACCTTATACCATCTTCCTAAGGCCGCATCGTACATTCGTGCTTGAAAATCCATCACTCCAACACCCCAATCTTTCTGTCCTTCCTTACCTCCAAATTTGTAATTTTGTGGTGTAATAACCTTCCTCACACTTTCATTAAACGTCAGCCCAAAGGGATAGTAATCCTGGGAACTATTCACTACCAAACTAGTAGCCGCACTCTCCTGTACAATCCTCAGATCGTCAAAATAGACTTCTGCATCCTGGTTGCTTTCGTTTACAATGTATACAAACAGGTATCCATCTTCGGTAAAGCCTTCTACTACTCTATCAAGCTTTGCAAAAGCACCTTCTGCCTCGGTTCCTACTGCAATGAAGCCGGAGTGTGACTCTCGGAAGGAATGCGCCTGATTAAAGAACATGTATTGTAAATATGCTCGTGGTTCTCCGTTATCCGCATCTGCAAAGAGTCCATTGGCTCCCGGGGTTGATAATGCACTATTCAACGAACTAGAGGCACTCTCTCCACCTGTGCCGGTACTGGCTCCCCCAAAAGCTCCGGAAATAGCATTGGCGATATCTGCAACAGACGTATTATTCCAGCTACTGAACGTATACTTTGCCCACACTTCCAGTTCTATTTTATCTCCGGCAGTGATATTCAGCACCTTTGCCGGGCCCACTCGTCTATCGGTTACAACCCCATTCAGTGCCACACTTTCATTACCGAGAGGGGTTCGGTTTTCCGCATTTACGCGCGTGTTGGTTGGGAACTCAAAGTAGCTTTCTTCGTATCCCGAACGCTCTCCCTCCATGGTGGCTTTATACTCCTCCCGCTCCGGAAGGTCTCCGAATGCCACACGAGTATTGCCCAGGTGATCTTTTAGGAAATATTCATACCCATAGCTATTGGCGTATTTAATGGCTCGTCCTTCAGAGGTAAACAAGAAGCTAAGCTCCTGATCTTCATAAACTCCCAGTCCCAGGTAGTCGGTTACTTTTGGCGTGTTTGTACCATCATCTACCGTTTGTCTTAGTTTTATGCCTGCCGCATCGTATTCATAAGTGATCAATTTACCATCCAGGAATTCTACTTCAATCGGTAAGTTGAGATGGTTATACTCAATGCGCACAATCTCTTTGTTTACATCAGCAATCATGTTTCCATTGGCATCATAGTAGTATAGCTCACCGGGAACCCCACCTATTTCCTTATACCCTTCCGCATCGTTTCCACCATCTTCCACTCGGTACAGTCTGTTGCTTTTGTTGCCATCTTCATATTGATAAGCCAGCAGGTCCATATCGATCAGGTTGCCACTAAGCTTTCCTTTTCGGTTTAGCGTCAGGATGTTTCCATTCTCATCGTATGAAGCATTCATAGAATAAAACGCTTGCCCTGTAAAGTTGGTATCTGTATTAAAAGCACCATAAGTGGCTTTAGTCAGACGGTTCACTTTATCATAATGATAGACGTACGCTTGTTCGGTAGGTGTATCTACCAGGTTATTAGAGCTCCATTTCACTCCTGCAATATTGCCACCGTATTGTTTTTCTAAAACCTCACCATTGGCTGTATACTGATCCTGGTTGTAGGAGAGTCGCATCCCAAACAAGTCATTGGTGTCATCATTGGTAATGCCTCCATCGTTTTGCAACTTGTGATTGTTGATATCGGTCAACCACCCGCGGATGTTGTATCGATAGTCCATGGATTGAAGGAAGCCTTCGACAGGCTCAGGCTGACCTGTGGGATGAGGTGCATGAATGTTCTTCTCAACCAATTCGCCTAATTCATTGTAATGATTTTCGGCGACTAGAATGCGAGCTTCATCATCAATGGTGTTGTACTCTCGGAGCAGTCTGTTTGCATGATCGTATTCAAACTCTTTCAATACCGTTACAGCCTCGAAGGAAGAGGTATGATTCTGAAACGTTTTCACTACATTTCCTATGAAATCATAGGCATTGCTGGATCGATCGATACCACCCAAATGGTTGTTAGAAACAGATTGAACCGGTCGGTACTTATCATCATAATAAGATGCAGTTCTGATCCACTCCTGCCCTATAGCTCGTGTCATGGATCCTGTCACCTGACCTTTGACTTGATCATTATGAGTAGCATCAAACCCGGATTCAGCCACAAAAGCCAGATCAGTCCAGTCAGCATCCATGAAGTCGTAATCATCATAGAAAGTGACAGTCAATACATCGGCGATTTGTGCATTGGTTGGATAGGAATTGTTAAGACTGTAACCTACTTCGTTAGCTATTCTGTTTTCAAATCGTCCTTCTGAGTTGTCCAGTTCTCTTTGGATGTTACCTAAGCTTCGGTTATCTGTCACAACTCCAGTCATTATCGGGCGGTTGAGCTCATCGTATTTAGTATAAAGCCATTCTTTTGGTGAGACATCTCGCTGATTACCATCTTGAGTCATCACTAGCCTGTCCCATTGATCATAAACCATGTTAACACACTCGGCTCCTGGTACAAACTTTTTTATCATACGTCTTCGTCCATCATACCTATATTCAAAACCCAGCGCACGAAGTTGTTTCCAAGTAGGAGAAGAAGTTAATGCAGACAGCTTTGGTGGAATCACAAAACGAAGGTTTCCAAAATCATCGTAGACGTAGTAGGTGTCGTACCACTCAATTGGCGTCTCATTGGCTTTCACCCGTTTTAAAATCGTCTGTCCAAGCCCGTTTGTATAGGTTTTGGTTACCTGGCCATCTTCGGCGGTGACTTCTACAACGTTCAGTTGATTTGCAGGATACGTGCTGGTAGTAGTCGTCTTTTCCGGTGTACCTGCAATAATTACCCATTTATCTACTTCTCCCTCTGTATTGAAGGAATAATTATTCGTGACTTGCTTATTATTATCATGCCAATCCTGACCTTGAGGAGTTGTTGAAAGCACCCTGTTTAGTGGGCTAGATTCAAATTCAGTTTCACTGAAAGGACGTGTATCGTGAGCTACTTTTGCTGCGGTGCTAAAGAAGTCTGATTGTGCCGTAATGGCGTCTGTATGAAATGCACCATTATTGACGTCAGTAAATGGCAAATGCTGTATTGACTGTCTACCAAATTCATCGTACTCTACCACTTGAATCACATCTTTTCCCGAAGGTGATGCTTTCAGCTTCACCGATTGTTTGTTACGCCCTAGCCCATCGAAATAGGAATAGGTTGTGGACATTTTAGTTGCATTCAGAATTGAAAGTTCCTCGTCTGTTTGTACAGGTACCATCGGGACTTCTGTTCTAACAAAGTTTTCACCCGGAGATGGAGGTTGGTTACATGAGTAACTGAATGTTACTGCATTCGAATAGATCGGTAATCCTGTACATAATTGTTCCCCTTTTAATTTGAATAGGTCGCCATAGTGTGTAATGGTGGAAGCTTCATAATTTGATCCACTGCTAGATAATGCACCTAAATTAACCTCCTGTCCATCACGTACCACAACCAATCTTGCCGTATTCATATCCAAACGGCTATCTCCTTTAGTGAAGTACAGACTTACTGTTTCACCCGGACAAACGTCTTCAGTTTCGGATGTTGTAAGTGTTCCTACATTGCTGATAGGATCAGTAATCTGAATAGTCAACTCAGGTGAGGATCTCCAGTAGCTGCCACCAGAACGCGCACGCCTTCGGAATTTGGTAGCTGAAGAAATAGTAATTGTGGGATCGTAATTAGTCTGAGCGTTTGTTGCGAGTGTCTTCCATTGTGTCCCATCATAGTATTGCCATCGATACTCGTATGTCCCGTCTCCACCGGTGGCCTCTGTTCCATAAATCATTCCAGGTGAAGAGCCGGAACACACATCTCCATCATAGCTAATGGTTCCTGATAATACTCTTGGCAGTACTGTGATGATAGCAGAATAAGCTGACTTTATATTATCATTGGAAATTGCCCTTACCCTGTAATAGTATGTAGTTCCATAGGTAATACCGAATATTCTTAGGGAGATATCGGAAACGATCTCGTCTTTGAACAAAGAAGAGAAGCTGGCAGATGTTGAAACCTGTAAACGATAATTGTTTGCACCATCAACTGCATTCCAATTTGCTTTGAAATTAGTCGTTCTTTTGACGGATTCCTTTAGAGCTTCTGGCGCTGAAAGAGTGGTGTTGGACTCTTTAAAATCGGAAAAATCAGTTGAATAAACTGAACTTACTGCCTTAACTCGATAGTAATACTTTTTCCCTGGAGACAGGCCTGTTACAGTATGGCTGGTCCCCGATGATATTGTCTTTCCACCATAACCGCTTACATGGTTACTAAAATTTGAACTTGCGGACACATAGAGCTTGTAACTGGTTGCACCTGTCACACCATTCCAGTTCGCGGTAAAACGATCGGTCTTTTTATTCGTTGGACCTCCTATCACAGGAGTACTCAATGTGGTGTTGGACACTTTCGATGCTGAATAACCAGTAGTATATGCAGAACTTGCTGCTTTAACACGATAGTAATACTTCTTACCTGGGGAAAGTCCTGTAACCGTATGGCTGGTCCCTGATAATATTGTTTTCCCGTCATAATCGCTTTCATGGCTACTAAAGTCTGAACTTGCCGATACATAGAGCTTGTAACTGGTTGCACCTGTCACACCAATCCAGTTCGCAGTAAAACGATCGGTCTTTTTATTCGTTGGACCTCCTATCACAGGAGTACTCAATGTGGTGTTGGATTGCTTCGATGCTGAATAACCAGTAGTATATGCAGAACTTACTGCCTTAACTCGATAGTAATACTTCTTTCCTGGAGACAGGCCTGTTACAGTATGGCTGATCCCCGATGATATTGTCTTTCCACCATAACCGCTTACATGGTTACTAAAATTTGAACTTGCGGACACATAGAGCTTGTAACTGGTTGCACCTGTCACACCGCTCCAGTTCGCAGTAAAACGATCGGTTTTTTTATTCGTTGGATTCCCAATAATTGGAGTAGTCAACGTCGTGTTGGATTGCTTCGATGCTGAATAACCAGTAGTATATGCAGAACTTACTGCCTTAACACGATAATAATACTTCTTTCCTGGAGATAGCCCTGTTACTGTATGACTGGTCCCTGATGATATTGTCTTTCCATCATAATCGCTTACATAGCTACTAAAATCTGAAATTGCCGATACATAGAGCTTGTAACTGGTTGCACCTGTCACACCACTCCAGTTTGCTGTAAAACGATCGGTCTTTTTATTCGTTGGACCTCCTATCACAGGAGTACTCAATGTGGTGTTGGACTGCTTCGATGCTGAATAACCAGTGGTATAAACTGGACTTACTGCCTTAACTCGATAGTAATACTTCTTTCCTGGAGACAGGCCTGTTACGGTATGGCTAGTCCCCGATGATATTGTCTTTCCACCATAACCGCTTACATGGTTACTAAAATTTGAACTTGCGGACACATAGAGCTTGTAACTGGTTGCTCCTGTCACACCACTCCAGTTTGCTGTAAAACGATCGGTCTTCTTATTTGTTGGACTTCCTATCACAGGAGTACTCAATGTAGTGTTGGACTGCTTCGATGCTGAATAACCAGTGGTATAAACTGGACTTACTGCCTTAACTCGATAGTAATACTTCTTTCCTGGAGACAGGCCTGTTACAGCATGACTGGTCCCCGATGATATTGTCTTTCCACCATAACCGCTTAAATGGTTACTAAAATCTGAACTTGCCGATACATAGAGCTTGTAACTGGTTGCGCCTGTCACACTGCTCCAGTTCGCTGTAAAACGATCGGTCTTTTTATTTGTTGGACTTCCAATAATTGGAGTGCTCAACGTAGTGTTGGATTCCTTTGATGCTGAATAATTGGTTTCATAGGCAGGACTCACTGCTTTAATACGATAGTAATACTTCTTTCCTGGAGACAGGCCTGTTACGGTGTGACTGGTCCCCGATGATATTGTCTTTCCACTATAACCGCTTTCATGGCTACTAAAATTTGAACTTGCAGATACAAAGAGTTTGTAGCTTGTTGCCCCTGTCACCTCATTCCAATTCGTTGTAAAACGATCGGTCTTTTTATTCGTTGGATTTCCAATCACAGGGTAACTCAAAGTAGTATTTGCTGTTATAGTGTTCGAATACAAAGAAGCTCCGCCATTTGGTTTTTTTGAACGTACACGGTAATAATAATTTCGTCCCGGAGTAAGTCCATTCACAAAATGATTGTTTAGGGTACGTACGCCTGTGCTTCCAGTCGGATCATTACCTTGAAGCAGTTTACTTTGGTAGCCCGAAACGTAACTTGTAAAACTACTATTATATGCAACATCCAAATAATACCCGGTTGCCCCACTAACCTGATTCCAGTTTGCCTGAAAATAAGTAGTATTCTTTTGGGTTTCTTGTGTAGCTACTGGAGTATATGAGACAACTGTAACGTAATGGGTATCCGTGTAATAATTGCCATTGATATAAGCAGTTACATCAACAGAACGAGATCCTGTTGAGGTCCATTTTACAGTAACGGAATTTTTGCTACTTGAAAGGACGTTTCCACCGTAAGCTGTGTATGATGATGATGTATGATTCCCATTTGACACAGTCACAGAATAAGCATGAGAGGTATTCAGCTCAACGTTGCTTGGACCGTAAATATTAACTGATGGAGGATCTCCACCAGGTGGTGGAGGTACACTCTGCGCAATTGAAATAAGAAAGGAAATTTTTAAGACAAAAAATAGTGGAATACGAGAGTACATGATGTGTTAACTGGTGGTTTTATCTACTGCGATTCTATAAGCGAGAGTTTTGAGAATTACTTCTTTATGGAGTGTATAATGTATCTCTTTACTGCTTCAACTAGAAAAGGTGCTTTGGTATAGGAAGTAAATGCCTGAGTTACCATTTGATCAGTAATCTGATTCTTGGTATTTAAATTCGTTAAATAGAATTGCTCTTGTTGACCGGGTTTTATTAAAGAAATCAATTGATCCAAATCGACTTCCAATGGCCGTATTTTATTATGCAAGTATTGAGAATAAGCAAGGCTAGTACAATGTAGCGCAACTACACAAAAGGTGGTGAGTATCCTCATGGTGAGTAAGGTTAGGTTCTTAAATATTTACAAGAATACTATTTTTTTTTGATTGATTGCAAATAGCTACTTGAGTCAACATTCAATATTAATTAAATTATTTCTTGAGTTTTAAAACGATAAATAATTAGTTGTCAATCATTTAGAGACAGCATGAAAATTGATAAATTATTATATAAAAAATATTTACTAAAAAACTAAATAGACGGAGTTAAAACGTTTGCGGTTATAACTGAATCCAAAAAGTTTAATACAAGCTTTCATTTTTTAGACTAATCTAAATTTTTGTTTTGTGTAAACTAATTTATAGTTTTGCTTCATCGTAAGAACAAGTAAATATCAATCTGTGATGATGAGAATGAATTCCAAGAATGATTTCATTGGTAAAACACTAATAAACGTCTTCTCCCAATCCTCTCCAAAGAGGGATAAGTGGCTGTTTTACGCAATGAACTCGATTTCTAAAGCTGGAATCAAGCACAGTTTTATGATTTTCTCTTTTCTCTTATTTGTCGGTTGTGAAAGCATCATTCCTCCTGCTCCTGAAGAAAATGAACTCCTGGATGGTCCGGTTGAAGGCTTGAATACAGCTGAGCAAGGTCAATTCCTCGCTGGTGATATCGCCTTCAATGATGAGGTGTTTTCCGCTGAAAATGGATTAGGGCCTTTGTTTGTGG
Organism: Ekhidna lutea; assembly: GCF_900188325.1. Lineage (GTDB taxonomy): Bacteria > Bacteroidota > Bacteroidia > Cytophagales > Cyclobacteriaceae > Ekhidna > Ekhidna lutea. The sequence goes on from NZ_FZPD01000002.1 coordinate 455,322, forward strand.
CAACCTCCTGTGGGAGTTGTCACCCCGGGGATGGGAAAGGACATCCGTTTACTACACTTACTCGTTTTGGACAGTCCTTGCCCAATACACTACCAGACTTATCTGTTGGGGGGCCTCAACTTCAAAACAGGGCTATTCCTGGATACGAACCGGAAAAAATCCCGGAAGGAATGGCGTCCATGGATTTTACTCCACCCGCTGTAACCGGATTAGGTTTTTTAGCTGCACTTACCGATGGACAAATATTATCAAATGCCGATCCGAATGATACAAATGGAGACGGTATTTCGGGAGTGCCGAATTACATCAACCCGCCCTCTTACTTCATACCTCGTCTGGTCCATCAACCAAATGCCGGGCGATATATTGGGCGATTTGGAAAAAAGGCAGCTGCGATTGACCTGCTTCAACAAACAGTCTCTGCATACAATCAGGACATGGGTGTAACCTCCACATTCGAACCAATCGATACTTATTCAGGGCTAAGCACTGACCCAGAAGTTTCTGATCAGACTGTACGGGATGTGGTGTTTTACCTGCAAACATTGAAAGCTCCTATTCCCAGAAATGAAGATGATCCTTCTGTGATTGCAGGCAAAGCTCTTTTTTCAACAATTGAATGCAGCTCATGCCATATCCCAGAGTTTACCACTCCAAACAATGAAGTTTCCGCCCTATCCAACAAAACATTTTATCCATACACGGATCTCTTATTGCATGATATGGGTGCAGCCCTGGATGACGGTGTAACAGAAGGTTCTGCAGAAACATTTGAGTGGCGAACGCCTCCACTTTGGGGACTTGGATTGTCGCCTGATTCTCAGGGTGGTGAATTCTTCCTTATGCATGATGGTAGAGCGAAAAGCATTGAAGAGGCTATCCTACTTCATGGTGGGGAAGCCCAAAGCAGCCGGGATCAGTTTATGGCTTTGTCACAGGAAGAGAAAGATGATTTGATTGCTTTTCTTGAATCGCTTTAATAGAAAATTCAAATGAATATCTTCCACTACATTTTAAAGGAATTTTCACCTTCCCTTTTTTTCTTGATAAAAAAAGGGACAAAAAAATCAAGAAAATTTGAAAGCTTCTCCACAATACCCAACGCATGGCTCGCCAAATTTTCATTCCGGCCCTCCTGCAAGGAGAGCTTGTATAGTGTAAGTCACCTTCCATTTATTTCATTAATTAAAATTGATTTATGAAACGGAATGAGTTTATAAAAACGTGTGGAATAGGTTGCTTAGGTGTAATGGCTGGTAGCCTAATACTTTCAAGCTGCGCATCAACCAGTAGAATTAAAGCTCCTATCAATGGTTCTTTTCTTGAAATAAGTCCTATGTCTTTTGAAAACGAAGGATCATTTAGGAATTACGTAATTGTGGAAAATGAGCGTCTGCAATACCCTATCAGTGTGTTCAGGATGGATGAATTCAACTATAAGGCATTATACATGAGATGTACACACCAGGGAACGGAATTGCAGGTCTTCGGAGATCGGTTGCAATGCCCGGCACATGGCAGTGAATTTACTAATAATGGAACTGTACAAAATGGACCGGCAGATAAAGACCTTCGGTCATTTCCGGTAATTGTAGAGAATAACCTGATCAAAATAGATTTATCGTGAAGTCAATCATTAAAAACATAAAACACCCCTATAACCGATTCGTCGGACCGTCCCTTAATGGGATATTTCTTCTAATAGTATTCTCCGCATCAGCTCAGGTGGATAGCACTTTGTTAAAAAGAGCTCCTCAGGATACCACCATTCAAGGTGCAATGAATATGGATGCGGTATATAACCGACCATTTCTTCAGGTTGGAAAGCTGCCGGTTTCAGTGGGAGGATATATCGAAGCGGACTATCAATACATTGGTGAAGATGGGATCACTGAAGGTCACTCCTTTCGAGTGCCTCGAATGACCATTTTTATTGCTTCATCCATTCATTCAAAAATCAAGTTTTTATCAGAAATAGAACTCGAAGAAGGCGGTGAGGAAATCGCTATTGAGTTTGCTGCGCTGGACTTCAGCTTTCATCCTTTATTCAACCTGAGAGGTGGAGTGGTTATGAATCCAATAGGTGCTTTCAACCAAAACCATGATGGGCCAAAGTGGGAATTCGTCGATCGACCAATCTCGGCAACAGAGATGCTTCCTGCTACCTGGAGTAATGTGGGTTTTGGACTTTATGGTAAAAATTATAGCGGTGACTGGGCATATGGATATGAAGCCTATTTAACCAACGGATTCAATGATGCCATTATCAACAATGGCGAAAACCGGACCTTCCTCCCGGCTTCAAAAGCCAATAAAGAGCGTTTTGAAGAAAGTAGCAATGGAGAGCCTCTTCTAACTGGTAAGGTGGCTTTGCGTAACAATAATTTCGGTGAAATAGGACTATCCTATATGGGTGGAATCTACAACACGTATCAGGATGATGGCCTTCAACTAGACGATAAAAGACGTCTGGATGTGTATGCCATTGACTTTAACTCTACACTCCCATGGACGGACACTTACCTTGTTGGAGAATTTGCCTGGATTAGTATTGATGTACCGGAAACTTTTACTCAACAATTTGGAAACAGGCAAAAAGGCGGATTCATTGATATTGTACAACCAGTCCTAAAGGGTAATATTCTTGATTTCGATAGAGCAACCTTGAATGTTGCGTGTAGATTGGAATATGTGGATTGGAATGTGGGCACATTTAGAGAAACCGGAGGTAACATTACAGACGATATCTGGGCCATTGTTCCGGCTATAAGCTTCAGACCATCAGCTCAGACGGTTATACGTCTGAACTATCGCATGATGCAGCAGCAAGATATTTTAGGAAATCCTCCGGCCAAGATCAGTGGAATCCAGTTTGGGATTTCGAGCTACTTCTAAAACCCAAACGAAGCACCAAATCCAACAAACGAATCCGGAGAGATGTCAGACAATCCCCAACCAGCAGAAACATCAAATTGAAGTCTGTTTTTAGCCAGGAAGATTATCCCTGTATTAAATCTGTGATCAGCATTTCCATCATAAAAAAACCCATATGGTTCGGCAAATAATGTCCATCCATCTGCCAGCGCATATCCTAAAACAGCGGTATAAAAAGAAGTGGATTGATCTTCAGGGAAGCTCATACCTAGATTGTACCCGAGTGAAAATTTATCTGAAAGCGCATTCGCAAAATTGAATCGTATTTCAGGAATCGCTCTGGATGGCTTGAACATATTATCACCATTGGCTAACGTAACCTGACCAATCACACTGATCTCAGGAACTGCCCCATTTTCCTCTAATAAATATACTTTCGTACCAAGTGTGAGTGGACTCAATCCGGACTCTGAAGTATCATCTATATTATTCTTGAACCCCACATAATTCTGAGTCACACGAAGTTCTACTCCATCAATGACTCCATACCTTAAGTGAAAATTGGCGTATGTGTTGTTGAAAACATCATCCACTAATGTTTCTCTGAGGAAACCATATTCAAGGATAAAATTACCTTGAGACACAACACTCGTTGCAGCTGACTGAGTAGGCCTGTCAGTAACAATCGGATCAGAATCTTGTGCCATTGATACACCAGTACCGAGCACAAAGAGGAGGACAAGTAATTTTTTCATGCAGCTAATTTACGAGTGATTGATTAGAATAAAGTGATGAGTAAACAACTTCTCTTGTCATTTCGAATGAAGTGAGAAATATTTACTAGATAGCTGCTTAATTGATAATTTAAAGATTTCTCCCGTTGGTCGAAATGACATCTTTTAAAGAAGTTACGACCGCATGATCGCTCTTACAATCATAACGATCACCGCACCTAAAAACATCAAAATGGAAATCTTATTGATCGTGTGCATCGCCTTCAAATTGAAGCTTTTTGGTCGGCTGGGATCTTTCTTACGGAAGAAATAGGTCAGCACTTCGGTGAAATCGAAATAATTGACTTTTTCTTTTTCAGATTTTTTCTGCTCTGTCATATCTATGGATTAAACTTTCAAAGTTAGAAAAGTGTTCACACTTTATAAATGCAAGTGAGTTGCATAAACTATATTTGCCAAATGTCTCAGGAAAATTTGAAATCCATACTGAAATCACACGAGTTGCGAATCACCGATTGTCGGCTTGATGTCATGCAGTTCTTTTTGAATGAAAAGGGAGCGCTCTCCCAGGGTGATCTTGAAAATCAATTCACTCAATATGATCGGGTGACGCTTTATCGGACACTCAATAGCTTTCTTGATTCCGGCATACTTCACAAAATTCCCAATGAAACCGGTACAGCTACTTACGGCCTTTGTCACGATACCTGTTCCCCGGATCACCATGAGCACAACCACATTCATTTTAAGTGCAATAGCTGTGGTCAAATAGAATGTTTGGATGAAAAAGTGGTACCAAAAGTGACCGTACCGACAGGCTATAAGATTGATGGTGTTAACATGATTGTGGATGGGATCTGTGCAACCTGTGCTTAGGATGAAATTACTCTCCCTTATTATTTGCATTTGGATAGTGGCTCCTGTTCTTGGTCAGAATGCCACGTGCAACAGATCGGTTACTGGTCAGGTGCTGGATATAGACACCAATGAACCCTTGCCCTTCGCTACAGTGAAAATTCAGGGAACTCAAAACGGGGCTGTGTCTGATGAAAATGGCCTGTTTAAAATCATAGAGATATGCAATGATGAAATTGATCTTGAAGTACGATTCGTAGGATATAAAACAGTGGTTCATCATCATGACTTTCATCATTCGAATCCGGTTATATACATGGCTTCAAATGAAACCATGCTTGAGAGCGTGGTGGTTGAGGAAGAACTAAATGCACATGTATTGAAAACACTGGAGTCCATCGACATCAAAGTTGAAAGCCTGGAATCCATTGGTGTCAATGCTGGTGATCTGTTTTCTCAAAGTACAGGTGTTAGCACACTTAAAACCGGGCAAAACATTATCAAACCTATCGTTCATGGCCTTCACTCCAATCGTGTTTTGATCATTAACAATGGAGTGCGTCACTCCTATCAGGCCTGGGGCACAGAGCATGGAGTTGAAATAGATGCTTCGCAAATTGATAGAATAGAACTTATAAAAGGAGCATCTACCGTCAGGTATGGAGCAGATGCATTGGGCGGAGTTATCCTTTTCAATGCCCCTCAACCTAGCTTTTTGACTAAACTAAATGGAGAACTAAACGGCGGGTTTCAAACCAATGGTCGATCGGTAAGTGGCGAATTGAGTATTAATGAAGGATATGAACGAGCCGCATGGAATGCCTCCATTTCAGGAACCCGGCAGGGCGATCTAAAAGCAGCTGATTATCAATTGACAAATACCGGAAAGGAAGAATTTGGTGCGACAGTCGGAGGACGTTTTCATTTTCCCATTCTTGATGTCAATGTCTATTTAAGTCACTTTGAGCAAACGCTTGGCATATTAAGAGGATCTGTCAGTGATAATTTAGAAGGGCTTGCTAATGCGATTGGTGCAAAAGTACCGTCCAACACAAAACCATTTTCGTACGATATTAATAATCCCAAACAGGAAACTGTTCATGATCTCTTAAAGCTCGAGACCTCCCTATTCCTCGGTGAACAACAGTTTGATTTTCAATACGCTTTTCAACGGAACCTGAGAAGTGAGTTTGATGTCAGAAGAGGAACAAACAATGCACGCCCCGCCATTGACTTAAGACTCATTACTCACACCATAGACCTGGACTGGGACCACCCAAGTACCGGAGCTTGGGCTGGAACGATGGGTATTCAATTTTTCAACCAGAACAACGATAATCTACCGGGCACCAACACGATTCCCTTCGTTCCTAATTACAACACAAATAATCTGGGATTCTTTGGTATTGAATCCTACACCTCCGGAAACACTACCTATGAGGCAGGCATACGCTTCGATCTGATGAACCTTAATGTAAGAGGACGCGATTCTGACAATGATATCTACCGAGACAACCTAAACTACCAGAATTTCACTTTTACACTTGGATTCGTGAAGGAGCTGGAGAACCTGACACTTAGATCTAATATCGGAACGGCATGGCGAGCGCCAAACATCAACGAGCTATATAGCTTTGGGAAGCACCAATCCGTATTTGAATTTGGGCTTTGGAGGTATCAGATATATCCGGAAAATGATAGCATTTCTACCAATATTGTGCTGACAGATCTGACCAAAGCGGTCAAAAGCGAAAAAGGGTTAAAGTGGATCACCTCGTTTAGCTATACTAAAAACGGGCTAGGTTTCGAAGTAACCCCATATGTGAATTGGATTCGTGACTACTTCTTCCTCAGACCTCATGGAATCACAGAGACGGTTAGAGGAGCATTCCCTTACTTCATTCATGACCAAACGGATGCGCTTTACTCAGGTGTTGACCTGGATTTTACCAATCAATGGAGTGATTCATTTACTTCAGAACTAAAAGCCTCCTATGTCTATGCGAAAGATACAAAAAACAATCAGCTTTTCGTTGGCATCCCTCCTCTTAATATCATGCTAACACTTGAGAAAAAGATTGGCCTTTTCACTATGTCGTTAAGCCCGGAGTTTGAAGCAAGACAAACGCTCACTCCAGATGTAATAGAACCTGATGCTTTTGCACAAGATGATTTTTCATTCGATCGGTCGGGTACATTTGATTTCATGGATGCACCCAGTTCTTTTTTATTGATGAATGCTTCCATCAACTATCAAAAAAATGACCTCAGCATCAAACTAAAAGGTGAGAATTTGCTAAACAACAGCTATCGAAGATACACAGACAACCTGCGATATTTCGCTGATGATCTTGGTGTCAATGTAGGACTCTTTGCGAGCTACACTTTTTAGTTTTTACAACATTGTTGCATTTAAATAATATCTTATTATACTTGCAATAGTATTGCAAAAACAAAATCAAATGAACGCATTTAAAAATCACTTTCTAATCGGACTAATTTCAACGAGCATGGTAGCCATCAGCTGTAGCGACGATGATGTACCGCCGGAGGAAAACGAAGAAGAGATCATCAACGAAGTAACACTAACCTTTACTCCGGCAGGTGGTGGAGATAATGTAATTGCTACCTATGTGGATGCTGATGGCGAAGGAGCCGGCAACCCTGTTTTATCAGAGATAGAACTTGCAGTCGGAACTACCTACACTCTGGCTATCACCATGGCTAACACCATGGAATCACCAGCGGAAGACATTACTGAGGAGGTGGAGGAAGAGGGTGAAGAGCATCAGCTATTCTTTTCATGGACAGATGGTGTGTTTTCTGATCCATCAGGAACGGGAAATATTGGCGCTTCCGGAACGGTCAATTACAATGATCAGGATGATAGCGGAAACCCTATAGGTCTGAGTACAACATGGACTGCTTCACAGCGTGCCGGTACAGGTGAATTTAGAGTTGTGCTAAAGCATCAACCAGACCTAAAATCAGCTACTTCAACTTCCAATGATGGTGAAACAGATGTAGACATTACCTGGACAATCAATATCAACGAATAGCCAATCTCATTATAGTATTAGGTTAAATATTTTAGGTTGGTTAGAATCCACTCTTATTGGAGTGGATTTTTTTATTCCTCATAAATAACCCTACCCGGATGATCAAACCAGGTAACATACATGGGTTGATGAATGGCTTCTACCCTCGTTCGTCTGATCTTCATGGATGGGGTCATGAGTCCGTTTTCCACGGTCCAGTCTTCCTTCATGATGATTCCCTTAGCTAATTTCTCATGACTTGGAAGTGAAGGGTTTAAATCTGCAATTGATTTAGTGACGGACTCACTGAGTTCTTCTTTACTTTTTGCTCTGCCTGCCTCTGAAGGAACAATCAGTGCCATCGGTTGGGCGATACCCATACCAACCACACAGACATGCTCAAAATCCAGGTTCTTGGCCAGGTTCATTTCGATACCTGACGGAGACACATATTTACCTTTATCCGTTTTAAACTGATCTTTGATTCGTCCGGTAATTGAGAGATAGCCATCGTGATCAAACTCACCAATATCTCCGGTCTTGAGAAAACCATCTTCGGTAAACATTTCTTTGGTTTTCTCAGGCTCTTTATAATAGCCCACCATTAGGCAATCGGATTTCACCTGTATTTCTCCTTCCGCAGATAGCCGAGACTCAACACCCGGTAAAGGCCTGCCTACCGTTCCGAATTTGTTGGTTCCGGGTAAATTGAAATGAGACAATATACAATCCTCTGTCATTCCGTAGCACTGCTTGATCTCTATCCCCAGTATATTATACCATTCCAATTGACTTACTGAAAGTGGTGCTGCACCGGAGAAACAAATAGCATTATTAAGTCCTAGTTTCTTTCGGACTTTCTTCTTAATAAGTCCTCCGATAATAGGCAAAGGCAGCAGTTTATCGAGCTTCTTTTGAGGCAGCTTTTCCAGGATTTTTTCCTGAAACTTCTGCCAGATTCTTGGTACCGCCAGAAAGACATCTGGCCCAACATTTGAAAGATCTTCAGCAAAGGTGTCAAGCGATTCCGGAAAGCTCACACAACCACCTTTGTAAATTGATCCCATTTCGATCCCAATACGTTCGGCAATATGAGAGAGTGGCAGATAAGAAAAGAACTTACCCCTAAGTGGCAATTCCAATGCCTCTGTTCCAATGCTGGTCACCCCGTTGAATGATTTTACCAAATGCATCACTCCTTTTGGGTTGCCGGTAGTACCGGAGGTATACATGATCGTCATCAGGTCATCAGGATTTTGAATGTGTGGGGTGAAAGACTCATCTGACTTTTCAGACAGCTTTTCCCACGAGTGTTGTTCTTCTATACCATAAAGCTCAACGCCAACCCTGATGATGTCCGGGATGCCGGATTTCTGAGCTGAATAGTCATCCAGTTTGCCAATGATGACTGCTTTGCATTCACTATGAATCAGGATTTCATTTATGCTTTTCGCATCCAATGACGGATACAATGGCACAGAAACAAATCCGCCAAGCATCATGGCAAGATCAGCCATAAACCAGTGTGCACAGTTTTTTGAAAGCAATGCAACATGATCTCCCTTTTTCAATCCTTGTGCCTGCAAAGCGGCTGCAACGTTACAAGCCTGTTGGTATGCCTCCTCTCTTGAGTATTCAATGAAGCTTCGATTAATGGGTTGACGAAGAAAAATATATGCAGGCTCTTCCTGCAGCCAGTGCTGGTAAGCCTCCAGTGGGGTATTAAATTTATTCATGAGTTAGGCGATATTAGTGAACTAAGCCCATGAAGATAAGTATTTCTATTCAGACATGCTATCCACAACACTTTCAAGAAGCAAATCAACTCGAATACAGAAAGTATAAGTACACTCTGTATTCGAGATATGATAGTGGGATTTCTATTTACTCAGTAATGGTTCATTTTTCAAGTACTCTTATGATTGCCTTTGCATTCATATTATCCGGATCTAATGCGTAAGCTTTTTGATAATTTTTCAATGCCATTTCGTAATTACCCATGTACAACAGACTTTCCGCATAGGAATCATAGGAATTTGCATCATCAGGAAAAGCTTCAAGATTGCGCTTAAATGCTTTGCTCGCTTCCTCAACCTTTCCTTCTTTCAGAAGCATATACGCTGCAAGGTTTAATGCATTGACGTTTACATTAGATGCTGTATCTGCCAACATCTCATCAAATGCCTTCAATCCTGCTTTTAGTCCTTTATCTTGAATGATACTGTACAGCTTTCCCTGGGGTCTATCCACGTTACTTACCCATCTCCTGAAATTATCTTCGTTTATTCGTTTGCAGAGGATGCTTAGTTCGATATTCACCATATCATCCACTCCTGTGATTCCTTCTTTCACCACACTCCATCGCTCCCCTTTCACGCCATAATCTGTACGATCTATGGTGAGGCTTCCGGTAAATATGACCTGGCTATCACCACGCACGTCCTTCATGATGCCTGATGGTGGATTCATATTAATCACCACCTGCTTTGTAGTTTCCTTTATGGTTAGGTCTCCAGTGATATTGAATCCTTCATTCGTTTTTTCAACGGATGTACTTTCAAAGTACATTTTGGGATACTTCTCCGCATCAAACCAATTATCAGACTTTAAGTCTTTGTCCCGCCATTCGCCATCTGTATCAATGCTCCCCACATCAACAGACATGGTTACACTGGTTTTTTCAATGTCACCGGGATTATACCGAACCGTACCGCTGAAATCCTCAAACCTCCCTCTCACCATGGCATACCCCATGTATTTTATCTGGAAACCGACATACGAATGACTCCTTTCTATGGGGAATATTTCCGTTGGGTCAATCGAATTGACCTGTCCGAATGTTAGTTGAGCGATAAGTAAGCTTGTAGCAATGCTTAATAAATTTTTCATGTTTTTGACTTTTTTGAAGTAATGCTACGATCATTCAAAAAAGAAAACGACAATCCCTATAGGGGTTGCTCAATTATCTGGAATTTTAATTCAATGCAACTTCAATTTGCTTGCGGAAGGCAGACGGGGTTACACCTTCGTGTTTCTTAAAAGCATTGACAAAAGAGGTCTTATTGTTAAAGCCGGAATCAAAGGCTATCCCTAACAATGATTTAAAGTCGGATTCCGACGCGATAAGTTGCTTAGCTCTAGTTACTCTATACCTATTGACATAGTCAAAAAACGTGGTTTTCAGATTATGATTAATGACTTGCGAAAGGTGATGTGGTGGAATTCCAATCGATTCTGCCAAGTCCTGTAAGCGTAACTCATTAATAAGATAAGGCTGCTCATTTTGCATAAACCTTTCTAACTGTTCAGCGTATTTTTTAGCATCACTCGGATCTAAAGATGATTTTTCATATTTAGCCACACCATTGGATGCTCTTGTGGTTACTTGCTTCACATCCGCCATCCGGTAAGCGATGATATACATCAAAACAGCCATCGGAAGTACATACAAGTAATCCATGTGTCTTCGGTAGATTTCCGTGAAAAAGAAGATCAATAGAAACAATGCTACGAAAGCCATGACTATCATTAGGTATATACTAAGGCGTTTTAGCCATTTGGTGTCATGAATTACATGGCCGGAATATTGATTTTTTAATGATTCCTCATGTCTGGAAAGTAGTCGATTACTAACAATCAGATAAGCAATAAAATGGATGAATTGAAAGACAAATAAGTAGGAATAGACATACTGCCAGGTAGAGATTTCCTTATTGTACTGATCAAAAACGGTCAGCATTCCGTAGTGAACCTGGCGGTAGCTCAATATATCGCCGGTCACATTTGGTATGATCAATGTGAAAATCAAAAAAGGAATAGCATGAATCAGGTCTTTTCGGGATAATGAATGCTGATTTACGGTGGCACGGACGAGCCAGTAGAAGAGTGGCCCTAATAGCAGCCATGAGCCGTATCTTGTACCGTAAAAGATACTTACACCCACATCATATGGCCACCGAATGGCCAAAAATTCAAGCTGCAACCAGATCAGAAACAAGATCATTGACAAAAAGAGCCACAAGCTTCCGGATCGCTTTTGTTTCATCACCATAATTGTCATAGTGAATAAGCCTTGTGCTATGCTGATAATGATCAATGTAGACCAAATATTGATGGACGCATCATTTGCCATAAATTAATAATACGTGGATTTTATGGAAATGGCAATGGTCAGGGTAGCTAACCTGTCACCTTTCGTGTAAAAACGTTGGTTTTTGGTTACCCTTTATGGATTTACTCGTTAAGAGCTGAGAACCTACTATTATTTATTCATGCGTCGACACACACTTAACCTCCTATCCTATCTGTTTATTGTCGTTCTAGCCGCATGCTCCTTCACTGACAATACTTCCCTTGAAAAATCTGAAAAAGTAGCGAATTGGTTGAGTCAGCAAAAATTAGCCACAAATAATCATACAATCTGGGTAGATGAGTTAGGTGAAGAAAAAGTCAGTCTTTCTCTCTCATCAGGTGTCTCGGGGAAGGTGCTTTTCTATCTGGATCTGTATTTGTCAACAGGAGAGCAACAATATCTAGATGAGGCCATTATCGGATGCGAATACCTTGTTGACGAACTTCCACAAAATGTTGAGGATGCTAAAAGCATTAGAAATGGTACTAGCCTTTACGGAGACATTTCCGGAAGTGCTTTCATTCTAATGGAAACCTACAAATTAACGCAAGAAGAAAAGTGGAAAACTTCGGTGCTTCATTGCCTTTCATTGCTAGATTCAATGTCCATTCAGCCGGATGGAAGATATTGGAATAACTTTAATGATGTATTGGTAGGAAGTGCCGGGACCGGGTTGCTTCTGCTCTATCTATATGATGAATTAGACGACCCTAAAGCTCTCCAAATAGCGAAAGAAGCTGCTGAGTCACTGGAGCAGAGAGCTGTTCGTAATCAGGACTCAATCTACTGGCACCTTAACCAAAACAACTCATTCAACCTTCCCAACTTCAGCCATGGAGCTTCTGGCATTGGCTACTTCTATGCTCGCCTGTATGAAACAACTAATGATGAGCACTATTTAAATATTAGTAGACAAGTAGCTAAATACCTCGACCTCATTGCATGGAAGCCAGAAAACTCCTTCTTGCTCCCTTATGGATTTCCAGATATCGGCTGGGAACGAGCCTATGACATTGGATGGGCGCACGGACCAGCAGGAACCGCACGGTTTTTCTACAAGCTATGGCAAGTAACAAATGAGGGTGAATGGCTGGAAATAGTGAAGCAATGTGCCAACGGCATACAATATAGTGGAATGCCCGAGCAACCCAATGATCGTTTTGGTGAAGCTCCCTTCCCTATTGATATGCGCTTTGGGACAGGTGGAGTCATTGATTTTTATATCAACCTTCATACTGCTGGACTTATAGAAAATGAAGCGTACATAAATGCATTGTTTATGGAATTGGAAAATCAAGCCGTTCAAGATTCTACGACCCTGTATTGGCCGATCGAGCGATATGGGTTTATGGGCGGAGAAGATGGTTCCATGGCAACATTTACAGGCTACTTTTATGGTGCTGCAGGCTTAGGCCGGCTTTACACCAAAAGGCATAACCTAATCAATGAAAGGGAAAAGGGTATAAAACTTCCCGATGATCCGTTTTAACCAATGGTTTTCTGTACCAAACTCCCATTCCTTACATAGTTGACCAACGTCAGAAAGCACCACACACTAACCCCAAAAGTCAATATGCCGGATAGCTCAAATAGCCAATCGTTGGGAAGCTCATATTTAGGAGGTGGATACATACTCAGCAGGGTTTCCTCAGCAAGTCCGATGAAATAAAGAATATTCTTCAGGATGTGATTGTAAAACCCTTCATATAAACCGATGGCCAGAACAAAGAAGAATCCGGATATAATTGCATAAATCCAACGCAACCAAAGTCGATCCCACCTGATGCATATCAGCAGCAGGACATAGGATACTACCAGCCATGAAGCACCCTGATAAGCAATGTGTGTTCGCCAGGGTGTATCGTACAATACAGCTCCATAAACATGATGAAAAGAGGTGATGAGGTAAACGGCAAGCAGTGTTATGCCTGATCGTATCGCATTTTTATGTTTGTTCATGTGCAACATCTGATTTGATTTCTATTGTCTAATCTACGGCTGACTCGCAACCAAAAGCTGAAAAAAAACCTTGAGAAAACCTTGAGATTTATGGAGCTACATGAAATACATCCGCATTTAAAACTGGACAACACAAAAAATCAACTGGTTAATACAAACACAAACGAGATCATCAAGCTTGAGCCTCGTCTGGTAGAATTACTCCAACACCTGATTGAGGGGCAAGGTAATGTGGTGCCAAGAGAGATACTCATCAAAGCTATTTGGGGGGATTACAATTCCGGAGATCAACTCCTCACCCATTCCATCTCTATCCTCCGCAAAGCGATTGGTTACAACCTTATCAAAACGGTTCCTAAACATGGGTACCTTATTGAAAAGCCATCAAAGAAGTTCACACCTCGAGTTAAATGGAGAATCAGCAACCTCCAGCTTGTCGGATATGTATTGCTGCTCACCTTTGTGATCAAGGTATTGTTCTTCAGTCATCATTAAGATTGACAGCTACCTATTTTCTGATAACCTAACTATCTTAGGTAGTTGAAACCAATCTACCGTTGATGCTTGTTTGAAAGTATCAAAACCACAGACTCATGTACACCCGACGAACCTACAAAGCCTCCGAACTTTTCCTCTGGACCCGATTTGATACGCTGAGAATATTTTTCATCATCACCTTATGGGTGCTGGCGTATTATTTTCTTGATATCGCCTGGCTGCAAATCCCATGGACGCCCATTGCTCTGATTGGTACAGCAGTTGCCTTTATCATCGGGTTTCAAAACAATGCCGCCTATGACCGAATCTGGGAAGGACGCAAAATATGGGGTGGTATTGTAAATACTTCCCGCTCCCTGGGGATGTTTTTGCAAGACATGATCACCAATGAGCATGCGAAAGAAAAGCAAAGCGATGAAGTGCTGAAAGAGGAAGTGAAAACCCTCACCTATCGACATATTGCGTGGATGACTGCTCTCAGGCATGCCATGCGTGTGCCCAAGCAATGGGAAACCACCGTCAACCAAAAGACCAACCAGGAATGGGGCATTCGACCGCCGGAGCATCTCTCAACATTAGAAGATGATCTTAAACCTTATCTAAGCAAAGAGGACATGGAGGATCTTCTGAATAAAGACAATAAGCAGACGGCTCTGTTGTATCAGCAATCACATCACTTGAGGAAGCTCAAAGAGTCAGGACTGATTTGGGAGTTCTCTTTTCTGGAGCTGGAAGGTGTGTTGAAAGACTTATTTGACTTGCAAGGCAAAAGTGAACGCATCAAGAACTTTCCATACCCAAGGCAATTCGCTACACTCAATCATTACTTCATGTGGATTCTGCTCCTATTCCTTCCTGTTGCACTAGTTCCCCAGTTTATGGAGATTGGTGCAGGGCTGGCTAATTCTTATCCAATGATTGGTAACCTGTTTATCTGGTTCGCCATACCTGTGTATACAGCGGTAGGCTGGGTCTTCCACACCATGGAACGCATCGGACGTACTGGAGATAATCCGTTTGAAGGTACTTCCAATGACGTGCCGATCTCCACCATTGCCCGAGGGATAGAAATTGATCTTCGACAAAATCTGGGAGAAGCCAAAGCAGATATTCCGGAGCAGTTTGAGGCGAAGTTCAATGTGCAGTTCTAAGTACAGCATATTAGCACTTAAATACAAAATTTACCTCTAATATGAATAGTAGTTTATAGCCATTATTCACCTATTTTTAGTATCGATCAAATTTCTATAATCATTCCGATTTCGAAAAAATTATAGTCTGACGACAGTTTAAACACAGAAATAATGAAAATCAAACAAACTATATGCCTTTCACTATTGGCGATATTCTTTTCCTGTGGGTCTGATGAGCCGTCAAATGTAGAACCCCTTGATGCTGAAATTATAGCACTAGAGCTGCAAACCGGAGAGGAAACATATGCAACAAGTATTGCTGGGAATACAATTACCACCGAAAACAAAATTTCTTTTTTAGTTTCGGAAGTGAGTATCAAAACCCTTAAGCTGTCGTCCAATGCAACAGCAGATAGAAAAGTGGGTGACAAACTTGTGCTCGATAGTGATCCGATAACGATCACTGTAACAGCAGCAGACCAATCTAAACAAACTACTTATTCCATTGAATTAGTGAAGGATGAGGGGCTTGAACTATCTCCAAATGCAACTATTGAAGTAGGTAGTTCTTATTCATTGCAGACTTCTGATGTTTACGTTGATAGCTGGCAACTTAAAAAAATAGATGGTCTGGAATTTACGCATGCATACGGAGATTTCAATTCAGATGGACACACGGATGTACTTATGGCTGGTGGTAAATTTAAAACGTATGATAGATATCCGATGCATTTATTTCTTGGCAATGGATCTGCAGTAAACGCTGATTATTGTGAGTGTGCCGGAGCGTGCAACACTTCTTGTGATGGTTTTGCGGAATCTACTTCCGCATTTCCGGCAGACTTTGAAGGTATGATCAATGCCCGAAAAATTATAACCGGCGATTATAACAATGATGGATTGCTGGATGCCTTTTCCATTGGACATGGATATGATGACGTACCTTATCCGGGTGAAGCTCCTGTCTTGCTTATGAACAATGGCGCAGGTTTCACACCCACTATCTTCAATGATTTTGTAGGATTCTATCACGGTGGTGCTTCCGCAGACATTGATCATGATGGAGATTTGGACATTATCATGACAGGCTGGCCAATGCCTCAATTCAGCACTGTTATCCTTCTTAATGATGGAAGTGGTAGTTTTTCGACTGCTACCGATCGTATTGACGACTATTTTCTAGATAATGGAGGATACTATACAGCTGAATTTATCGATATAGATAAAGATGGGTTTATCGATTTATTGCTTGCCGGACATGAAGACCCAACTGCTGAAAATGCACCAACACTTATCTTATGGGGGAATAGCTCCGGAAAATATTACCGTGATTTGAGTACCACCTTGCCCACTCTCATTGACTATACTATCGTAGTGGATATTGATGCAGAAGACATAGACAATGATGGGGATCGTGACATTATTTTAAACCGGGTTACGGATGGGAATAAATATGGTTTTTACGAGCGATTTCAACTGCAGGTCATTGAAAATCTAGGAGACCGAACTTTCAAAGATGCTACCTCCGAACGTATTACGAACAATGAAGGTGACACGTGGAGGTTGTGGGTTTATATGCAGGATTTGAATGGTGATGGTACTATTGATCTTTATTATGAACGAGATCATTTTCCTAATTTAAAGTGGATCAATGATGGCAGTGGAAATTTCACGATAGTGAATTAACGTGTGCAGTTTTAGCAAACTATAACTTAGAAGTTAAGGTTAGGAAAAATGGAATTCGAATCTCTAATAAACTATTTAAATCAACACATCGACTTAAGTAGTCATGAGGTTTCCATTTTAAAGGATCAGGCTAAAATAAGGACTTACCTCAAAGGACAATACATTGTTCAGCAGGGAGATATCTGCAAATATGAAAACTTTGTTATTTCCGGTTGCGCCAAGACATTTTTCATGGATAAAGACGGTAATGAACACGTCGTTATGTTCGCACTTGAAAACTGGTGGACTGCAGATCTGGGGAGTTTCATCAGTCAGGAGCCGGCTGATTATAACGTTCAGTGCTTAGAGAAAACAACAGTCATTCAATTTACTCCTGAGGCCCTCGAGCACTTATATTCAGAAATCCCACAACTTGAACGATTCATGCGGATTATCATTCAGAAAGCTTTTGTTGCATCTCAAAAGAGGATTGTTCGCAACCACAGTCTGTCTGCGAAGGATCGGTATTTGCTTTTTAGGGAACAATACCCTGAGATTGAACAACGCGTACCTCAATACCTCATTGCTTCTTATTTAGGAATTACAAAACAATTCTTAAGTAAAATCAGGGCAGAACTAGTGGGTAGTTAATCTAGATTAACCTTCTTTTTACTCCTGGTTGAATTTTTAAGAAAACCCCTTCTCAGAGCTTTGTAGTGTTAAATTTTAAACACAAAGTTCATGAAAAACTTACAAGAAAAAATCAATGATTTAAATGATTTGGTGCTTCAGGGAAAAGCCCTGGATGCATTTGAAAAGTACTATGCTGATGATGTTGTCATGCAGGAAAATGAAGCTGCCCCTACCTTAGGTAAATCTGCAAACAGAAAAAGAGAAATTGAGTTTTTGAACAACATCACTGATTTCAGAAGTGCAATTCCTGCAAAAATCACTGTCGGGGAGAATACCACCATGGTAGAATGGCATTATGACTACACCCATAAAGAATGGGGTGTTCGCAAGTATTCCCAGATTTCTGTGCAGGAATGGGAAAATGAAAAAATCATTAGAGAGAAATTTTACTACAATACTTGAGGGCTCCACAAACATGAAAGAGAAAATATTTAACACAACAGATTCATACGCACCCTTAGCTATTAGAATAATGCTGGGGTTGGTCGTATTTCCGCATGGAGCTCAGAAGCTTTTGGGCTGGTTTGGCGGATATGGTTTTTCAGGTACAATGGGATTCTTTACTGAAACGATTGGCTTACCCTGGATAGTGGGTTTCATCGTAATAATTTTGGAGTCTTTTGGGGCGATCGCTTTAATAGCCGGTTTTGCAACAAGATTGGTTGCTGCAAACTATATTCTGCTAGCACTCGGGATAATCTTTAGTTCCCATATCCAAAATGGATTTTTTATGAACTGGTTTGGGAATCAGGCAGGCGAAGGATATGAATTTTTTCTGCTTTGGATTGGAATGGCTGTCGGCCTGTTAATTACAGGAAGCGGAGCTTATTCTATTGATAAAGATTTGATACTGAAAAATATTGATAATTAATACTTCGGAACTAAGAGCGGTTTAAAAGTGATTCGGCTTTTAAACCGCTTTTTTCAAGTCGAGCCTTGCAAAATTGAGACTACTCAAAACATCTCAGCTTCCATCTTGATCGTGATCTCAGAATCATCACAGATGGTTTTTTGCAATCCTTTGCAACGTGACATCTCATACTTATAGAAGTAGTCCATCGTATGAAGCTTGCTCTGTTTAAAGGCTGCATCCTGATCAAGAGAAGCAATCCCGATCTTCAACCATTGCCAACCAATGACAACCGTACTAAACAAGTCCATAAAAATGGTGGCGTCTGCCAGATAGCGTTCATGGTTTCCTTTCATGGCATGAGGCATGAGGTGTGCCAGACACGTTTCAATCAGCTTTGCTCCTTCTCCCAGACTCATCGCATGCGATTTCAATTCGTTTTTGCTCATAGCCATCTTGATGGTTGATTCAATCTCCCCGGCTAAAAGCTTCAATGCAGCTCCTTCCATCATGGTCACTTTACGACCTAATAAATCCAGAGACTGGATTCCGGTGGTACCCTCATAAATGGAGATGATCCGAATATCCCGCAGGTACTGCTGCAGGATAAAGTCCATCATGTATCCATATCCACCCAACACCTGCAATCCTAAATCCACGGCCTCCTTTCCGGCTTCCGAAGGATAGGTTTTTGCAATTGGAGTAAGAATCTCAGTAAGCAGATGGTAGTTATTCTTTTCCTCTCCTTCAGACACCATTTGCATGTCTACATACCTGGCACACTCAAGGACCAGACTTAAGCTTCCCTCCACGATAGCTTTCTGATGCAACAACATACGCTTCACATCCGGATGATTGATGATTAAAGTTTGCTCCTCGCTTGGATCTTTCTTCCCTGAACTTTGCCGTTTTCTTCCCTGTGGACGCTCCTTTGCATACTGAAGCGAAGCATAATAAGCAGCAGAGGCAATGCCAGTCCCCATGCGTCCCGAAGCGATCCGTGCTTCATTCATCATCTGGAACATGTAGGTTAGGCCTTTGTTTTCCTCACCCACCAAGTACCCAATGCTTTCGCCGCTATCACCAAAAGCCATATGATTGGTGCAGTAACCCCGCTGGCCCAACTTTTCAAACTCCCCTACCACATCCACATGGTTGTAGTCACCCAGACTGCCATCCGCATTTACCCGATATTGCGGCACCAGGAATAAAGAAACGCCTTTGGTTCCGGCCGGTGCACCGTCCACTCGGGCCAAAACCAGATGAATGAAATTATCCGAAAACTGATGATCGCTGGCAGAAATAAAGATCTTTTGCCCTTTGATGGAATAGGTTCCGTCATCGGTTGGTTTGGCCGATGAAGTAATGTCGGAAAGCGAGCTACCTGCCTGCGGTTCTGTCAGGCACATGGTACCGCCCCATTTCATCTCCAGCATCTTTGAAACGTACTTCTTCTTCAGCTCTTCCGTCCCAAAGTTCACAATCAGATTGGCCGCTCCGGCTGTCAGACCTAAATACCCGGTAACGTGGTTGTTGGCTGCTTCCATAATGAAGTACAAGGCATTAAATACCAACAATGGCAGCTGCATCCCACCGTCTTTTTCATCCATAAAAGCCCCAATCAGTTCCATCTCTCCGGCTTTTTGAAAGATGGGCCCAAACTGGTCATGCACGATCACTTTCCCGTCTTTAAAGAAGCATGGCTTTTCATCCATTTCTTTCACGAATGGGTATAGTGAGCTGTCACTGAAATCCTTCACCGCATCCAGCAGCAGGTCTATGGATTGTTTGTCAAAACCAGCGAAGCGTTCTTTCTTTAATAAATCCTCCAGCTTGTGAACATCATTCAATAAGAAGGCGAGGGTTTGTGGATCATAATATTTCATTGGGTGGCGGTTGGGTTAGCCCTTCAAATTAGCAAAAGTGAGGGGAATGGGCAATTGGAGATCCCCACCTATCCCTCCAATGCTTTTATTCCCATATAGCTGGATTAGATGCGAAAACTTATATTTGAAAGTAATTCGGTATAATGTCATTATTCAGATGTTAAAGATAATTTTCACCACCAATGGATAAATTCTATCTAAAAAAAGTATTTCCAGAAGCGGAAAAAATCTTTGAATTTCAATTCAAGGAATTCGATCAGATTAAAGATCAGTGTATCTATGTTTTTGATACCAACGTCTTGTTTGTTCCATTCCTAATTAGTAAGCAAGGTCTTAAGGATTACAAAAAGATTTTTAAAACTCTAAAGACAAAAAAGAGACTGTTCATCCCTTCACGAGTTGCTAGAGAATTTGCAAAAAACAGAGGCGAGAACATTAAATCAATATTCAGGAAACTTCATGAAGCAAGAGATAGAACTAATAAAGGTGGTTTTGATTTAAGCAGCCTCCCAATTTTTGATGAAGATGAGAGTTATAAGAGAATCAAACAGATCGAAAAAGAAGTGTCGATCCTCAAGGATGAGTACCGGGCCAAAATTGATGAATTAGCTGATCATATCAAGGCTTGGAATTGGAATGATCCAGTGAGCACTTTTTATCGTGAACTCTGGAACAAAGATATGATTATAGAGGTCAAAAAAGATGAAGCAGAACTGATTAAGGATTTAGAGTTTAGACAAAACTATCAGATTGCTCCAGGATACAAAGATTCAAAGAAAACTGACAATGGAATTGGTGATCTTATCATTTGGCAAACAATTCTGGAAATTGCTAAAGACAAGCAAAAAAATGTCGTATTCGTAACGAATGAAGAAAAAAGCGATTGGTTCTATTCTGAATTTAATACTACACTTTATCCGAAATTTGAGTTATTTGATAAATTTAGAAGATATACTGGAGGCCATTCTGTGAGTATTGTAAGTTTTGAGAAATTTCTAGTCTCTCAGAACGCTAGTGAAGAAACAGTAAAAGAAATTAAAGAACTTCGAGCTGAAAGTGGATTCTATATTATTGACCGTGAGAAATTCATCTATGAGCTCCAAAGAAGTTTGAAAGTAGCTAAGGAAAAAGATGGCTTTGTCAGTTCCAGATTTTTTGTTGAAACTCTACTTGCTGACAAATTCTTTGATATTGGCAGTAGCTGGGAACTCTGTAACCGTTTAACTGAAGAAGGAATTATTGAACAATATTCACACGAAGACCCAACTGGACTATATCCACCTGTAAGAGCAATTCGTTTTAGAACAGCTGAATCAGCCAAACAAAAGGAAAATGAAGCTGAAGAATAAAATTGAATACCTACAGAGCCAACACCACCGCTCACATCTTCGGATCAAAAGACTAGATGCTTCATGCCTCAGCCTGTCCGCAGAAGGCGGGCATGACACTGTCGCTAAAGCACTATCTATAATCGGAGTGTCATTCTGAACAGAGTGAAGAATCTAAGCCTCCACTCCTTCCGGCTCTACCCATTTACCATGTTCTTTGATCAAGTCTATTAGTTCGTCCAGTGCACGCTCGGATGGTACGCTTCGTTTCACCACTTCCTGACCCTTGTAGAGCGTGATCTTTCCCTTACCAGACCCAACATATCCAAAGTCCGCATCGGCCATCTCTCCAGGACCATTTACAATGCATCCCATGATCCCGATCTTCACACCTTTCAGGTGGTCAGTTCGTTTGCGAATCATCGCAGTGGTCTCCTGCAAATCAAAGAGCGTTCGTCCGCAAGATGGACAGGAGATATATTCCGTTTTAGTGATACGTGTACGAGCGGCCTGCAGGATTCCGAAAGCTGTATTGTTGTACAATCGTAAGGTGTCAACCGAAGGTTTAAAGTTCGGAGATAGCATAATCCCATCTCCAATTCCATCCACATACAAAGTGCCGGCATCCGTGGAAGCATAGATCATCAATTCGTCTTCGGTCAGCTCAGGGTAGACCTGTTTCAATACGACCGGAACCTGAATATTTCGGTTCATCAGCTCCACCACGAACCTTCGGATGCTTGCTGTGGCATGAGACTGCTCAGAATACAGTATAAGCACGGTATTAGTTGTTTTTTCTAGTAAACCAAAGATTGTTTGGTCGTAGTTATCGGCGTTAACTTCTATAAAGTTTAACTTCTCATGAAATGATTCAACCTTTTGTAAATCAGTGATTAAAGGGAATTTATTTCTTTGATCACTGCACGATTGCCAACCCTCGTAATCCATGACCTCTTTCAGGCCATTCGGCAACATGAAATCTATCGGATTTGAACCGGAATAAATGTAATCTGCACCCAGGTCATTCATCCCCCACTTGTCCAACTCCGGCAAATACGAGTGCCCGATTGCTTTCAAATCTTTGGGTTTTACCTCCTCAACTTTAGAGAAGTCCGCAATGACTCTTGGCACATTTTCATGTCCAAAGTTCAGTACTTCTTCGGTTGATCTTCGATGGTATTCAAACGGATGTATACTGTAATTTTCGATTGATTCGATTTTCGATTGATTCGATTTTTTTGACAATCGGTCTACCATGATCTGTGCAACAGGTGCTTCCACTTCCGGCTCTTCCGTGAGGGAAACTCTTACTGTATCTCCCAACCCATCTTCCAGCAAGGTTCCTATCCCAACTGCTGATTTAATTCGGCCATCTTCCGCCTCTCCTGCTTCGGTCACCCCAAGGTGTAATGGGTATGGCTCCAGTCCTTCTTCGTCGAGCTTATTTACCAGCAAACGATATGCTTGTACCATCACCTGTGGGTTGCTACTTTTCATGGAGATCACCAGATCTTTGTAGTCCATCAACTCACAGATGCGGATAAACTCCAACGCTGACTCCACCATCCCTAGTGGAGTATCTCCATAGCGACTCATGATCCGGTCTGAGAGTGAACCATGGTTGGTTCCGATTCGCATGGCAGTTCCATGCTTCTTGCAGATTTCAACCAGGGGAGAGAATTTATCTTCTATCCTTCTGATCTCATCAGCGTACGTCTGATCCGTATATTCAATCTGCTCAAATTTTTTTTTGTCGGCATAGTTGCCCGGGTTCACCCGCACCTTCTCTACAATCGTAGCTGCAAGCTCCGCAGCATTTGGGGTGAAGTGGATATCTGCAACCAATGGGACATTGCATCCTCGTTTGCGCAGCTCATTCTTGATGTTCTCCAGGTTTTGTGCCTCTTTAATGCTGGGAGCAGTAATTCGCACATACTCACAACCTGCCTCTACCATGCGAAGCGTTTGTTCCACTGACCCCATCGTGTCCATCGTGTCAATGGTGGTCATTGACTGCACCCGGATCGGGTTATTCCCTCCGAGTGGTATGTCACCAATGAACACTTCCCGTGTTTTTCGTCGGGAATATTCTGTGAGGCTATTGCAATAACTAATCATTCTTTGATTTTTAATAATCATGATCAGACCTATTATCTATCAATCCAACAATGTAAATCACATTATCAATTAGGGTATAGATTATAGAAGTCTCCTTACTTAATACAGATTTTCTTAATGCTGGCATTTTCGGCGAAGCTATATGCATTTCGGGAAATCGACTCAGCAGCTTCAACCTATTTGAAAGACTGGATTTAAATCTATTCAAAACTATTTCTGACCAGTTGTCTTTCAGGTAATTTTCAATTTTTTCTAAGTCTTCAACAGCTTCAGGTGACCATCGAATTTTATAATCCATGCTTTTTTGCCACCTCTTCGTGAGACATTGATTTTCCTTCTATTATGCTTTTATACCCTTTTTGAATTCGCTTTTGTTGACTTTCTGACAGTCCATCCCACCAATCAGAAGTTTCACTTTTTCTTAACTGATCCAATAGTAATAGAACATCATCATCTGCCTGAAGTACCCACTCAGCTATCTCCTGTCTTTTTGTGTCCTTAATCATACCATTAAGTTATTAAATATCTCCTAATTGAGGTCTGAGAACCACATCTTCAATCACACTACGTTCACTCAACCGATAACTCGTATAGATGGTTTCGGCGATATCTTCCGGTTTCATAAAACGTTCATCCGGAATATCCACTCCATCCCAGCTCGGTGTTCTCACCGCTCCCGCTAAAATGGATGTCACACGTACACCAAACTCTTTTAACTCCTCCCTGATCGCTTGTGAGAAACCATAAAGTGCAAACTTGGATATAGAATACGATCCCCCATTTGGATAGGCTTTCAAGCTTGCAACTGAACAAAGGTTAAAAATATGTCCGCTTTTATTTTGCTTCATGGCCGGCACAATCGCACGCGTAAGATGGTACGCACTATACAAATTTGTGTCGATCATTTGCTCCAAGGCCCCATCAGCTTCTTCCAGTACTGGTCCTGGATTAAACACGCCCGTGTTATTAACCAGGATTTCTACCGGCTTAGCGATCATCTGCACAAACTCAACAAAGTCTTTAACACCTTCCTTTTTCGAAAGGTCAGCTTTAAAAGTATGTATGAGTGTTTTATGCTTTTCACTAATCTCACCTCGTAATGCGTCCAGATCACTCTCATTTCTTGAACAGGTTGCAACCGGCCACCCTTCTGACGCAAATCGATCGACCAAAGCTTTACCAATCCCCTTTGTTCCCCCTGTTATTACCACCAATCTCTCTGAATTATGCATGATTCTTTTTTGATTATTCCTTAAGGTGTTATGTTTGACAAAGCTAACAATCTTAGCGTTCGCAACTTCATGAAGAGTTTAGGGAAATTCATCATCTTTATAGGCCAGTTGTTCGTCAGGAGAGAATCCTTTAAGACGTATGCTGTCAGGACTGTAGACGAAAGCATAAAGGTTGGATACAACTCTGTATTCATTGTTGTAATTGTTTCTGCATTCATGGGAGCTGTTACCACTGTACAAACAGCATATAACCTCATTTCTCCATTAATTGCTGATCCGATCATTGCGCTGGTGGTTCGTGATATGACGCTTCTGGAACTAGCTCCTACCATTACAGCAATTGTTTATGCGGGAAAGGTAGGATCAAACATTGCAGGAGAGCTCGGTACCATGAAAATAACGGAGCAAGTAGATGCACTAGAGGTGATGGGGATTAATGCTACCTCTTACCTGGTTTTGCCTAAAATCATTGGTTCTGTTCTCATGTTTCCGATTTTGGTTATTCTGGCAGGGTTTGTCTCCATATATGGGGGATATCTAACAGCCCTGGTAACCGGAGTGATTTCAGGAACTGATTATATACTTGGTATCCAAATGACATTTATTCCTTTTGCAGTCACATTCGCTCTGATAAAAGCAGTAGTTTTTGGATTCCTTGTAGCGGCAATCAGTTCATACAAAGGATACTTTACTACAGGTGGTGCACTTGAGGTTGGTCAGTCGAGTACGAATGCAGTAACCAGCAGTTGCATCGCTATTCTTGCCGCAGATTATCTTCTTGCGTATTTACTAGCACCACTACTCACTCCATGATTACGGTAAATAACATATCAAAATCATTTGACGATAAGCAGGTGCTCTTCAATATCAACCTGGAGTTTGAACCTGGCAAATCGAATATGATTATAGGTGCAAGCGGAACAGGAAAAAGTGTCCTTTTAAAATGCATCGTCGGGCTTATTAAACCGGACGAAGGGACCGTAGAGTTTAATGGCCGAAGTTTTGCAAACGCAAGTAAAGAACTACAGACAGAAGTGCGACGTGAAATGGGCATGCTTTTTCAGGGAGGTGCACTTTTTGACAGCTTAACTGTGGAACAAAATGTGATGTTCCCGCTGAATGTACTCACAAAGCAATCCGAAGAAGAAAAGCTGGAAAGGGTGAACTTCTGCCTTGAAAGAGTTGGCTTAGAGAATGTAAATCGTAAAATGCCTTCCGAGATTTCTGGTGGTATGAAAAAACGTGTTGGTATTGCTCGTGCTATTGTAACCAAACCCAACTACCTTTTTTGCGATGAACCTAACTCAGGACTCGATCCTCAAACATCGATTAAAATTGATAACCTGATTCAAGATATCACACAAGAATATGGAATTACAACTGTGGTAGTTTCTCACGATATGAATTCAGTACTTGAGATGGGCGATATTGTGAATTTCATGCATGAAGGGAAAATCCTCTGGACTGGACCGAGTAGTGAAATTGGAGATTCTGATGTACAAGAACTCAACGATTTTGTCTTCGCCGGTCGGCTAATGAAAATGGTGAAGGGGGTATAAGACATTAAAATTCTTTTCCTCATTGTAACAATAATGTAAGGCTCTACGCTTTATTAATATCGGTAAGGTTACATTTAATCTACCTATATTTCTATTTTTGTACTACTATGAGGCTAAATCTATCACTCACCACAGCCCTCATACTTTCTGGAATATTGGCATTTGGCCAATGTAATTTGCTAAGCACTGATATCAGCAAAGATTTCAGTGCCAGCGGTGTATGCGCTCCTGTTGATGTTAATACGTTTCGGGTTGTCTATACGTTTAATGTTGCCCAAAATCCGTCTGACATACAAATCGAGTTTAGATGGAATGACCCTGGCAATACCATTGAGACACTGAGCACAACCACAGCCAATTCAATCAATGTTTCTGGAGGAAATCGAATCTATGAGGCATTTGCTACCCCCTTTATGTACCCCGATTCTGGCGATGAGTGCTTTTACGAAGCACAGGCGTTCATAATCGTTGCTGGAGATGTATGTGAAACGTCAGAAGAAAATCAGTTGATCCCTTCCTGGAACATAGATACTGAGAATGGCGGAGAAATAGCATTTGATCCCGGACAGTATGACATTTGTGAGAATACACCATTGACCAATGTGGTGTTTGATGATGCCTCTACTTTCAACTGTAACATCATCGATAACCCTGACAACCCAAACCAAATATCCAGGTGGACTCAATTTGTTTATGGCACGGATGGTGCTCCTGCGGTTGGAAGAATAAGAGACTTAACCGTCAATGATGGCGGAACTGTGGTAGTAACGGATAATGCTGGAAACCTAAGCTCGCCACAAACCCGTGGTACGGGTGCTGTGACTGTTACAGCTGGTCATTTTGGCCCAGTTGAGGAAGTCCCATTTCCAGCCAATGGACCCATTCATTCAACCTTTCCAATATCTGCTCCTGCAAACCCTGCGAATGTCATTGGGACAACTTTTGAGGTTACCCTATACAATTGGAACACCTGTAATCCCTTTAATGGTGACCAAACCGATCCAAACTATGAGGATGCAGTATCCGAAACGGTACTAATAGAAGTCATCCCACCTCCCGAACCGGATTACATCGCTCGACAAGGAGGTCCCGGAGGAGCTACACCAGCTGAATTTTGCATCAATTCTGACATATATTTTGATAATGAAACCCCTGGAGGATCATATACTTTTCAGTGGGAGTTTTATAATGGACCATCAGATACTGACCCGTTGTTAGGAACGTCCAATGCAACAAATCCCACTTTTTCATTTGGCTCAGGTGGTCAAAAGCTGGTCAGACTTATTGCAACCAATCCCAATGCGGATGGGGTTTGTGATGTGATCTATGATGACCTGGTGACCCTCTCTCCTGCTGCTGTTGCTGATTTCGCCTTTTATGATGCAGGTTTTACTACTACCATCAATCCGGATTTTTGTCAGACAGGAAGTGATGTATTTACAGTAGGATTCAGGGATAACACCGTCGACCAGGCGAATACTGAATTCAGGTATGAATTTTTTGACGAAGGAAATAACCTGATAGGAACAGAACCTGCAGATGGCTCTTATTTACCTGATCCGGTACCTGATTTTACCAGAACCTTTTCGACAGAGGAATACACAATCGTGCGATTGGAGGCTCGTAACACCTCCACCCTTTGTGGGAGTTTCAGTGAGGATACGGTCTTTGTTTATGGGGTGCCTCAACCTGAGTTCACTTCCAATGAAGTTTGTGCAGGCAACCGATCCTCCTTTTCTGGAATAGCTGATCCCTCAAGTCTTACTGTGCAAGTAAACAATGATGTCGTCAATTTATACGAATGGGATTTTAGCTATGATGGCTCCTTCAATGTCGAATTATCCCGAACAGATAGCACGCAGTTTGATTGGTATCTGGATGGAACCGATATCGCTAACGGAGTTGAGCCAGGGACTTCTGTTGCAGGGACATACACCGTGGCACTTCGTATGACTACTGAAAAAGGTAATTGCTCTACGGTTGTCACCGGGGACGTAGTTGTTCATCCAAATCCTGACGCTCAGGTTTCTCATGATGCCTCAAGTGATATATGTCCAGGTGAGGAAATTACGTTCACCAATGGCTCCAACAATCCATCCATTCCTACCAGCTATACCATTGAGATAACACATTCCCCTTCGGGTTTCCTCCTTTCTTCCAGTCTTGTCTCACCAGATACTACGCTCACTTTTGATAACCCGGATGATACTACAAGAACCTTCCAGGTACAGTTGATTGCTGAATCAGATGAAGGATGTATTACTTCGAGTAATTATGAACCATTTCGTGTATCGCCAGACGAAGATGCCGGATTCACAGATCCGTCATACGATTTTTTCAACACCAACTGCTCTCCTTGGAACAGTACCATGGTTGTTGATCAGGAAACACAGGATCTATTCGCTGATTCGTATCGATGGACATTGCTTGATGATACTGGCATCATGAGTGGTTATCCGGTGATCAAAAATAGCAGTGAAGCCAACTTTAATCAACTTGATTATCAGATCATTAATACTTCTTCTGCCATTATGAATTACCGAATGGTGCTGGAGGCTGAAAAATCAGGCGTTTGCATAACCAATGATACGTTCAATATCCAGATTAGCCCACAGCCTGATGCCTCCTTTGTAGTGAATCGATCAGAAGATTGTGATGAAGTGAACTTAATACTAGAAGCCTCTCAAAAAGGATTATCCAACTATGATTGGTCTTTTAACCCGGCCCCTGACATTACTACCGGTACTGGAGATGAAATAATGGTAACCTATTTCAGAGAAGTAAATTCAGGCAATGACTTTAATGCTGAAATCACATTGACAACAACTAACCTCGCTTCATGCAATAGTGATCCTGTTACAGAAATAGAGTTGATAGAAAAGCAACCTCCGGCAACCACTGCTGATTTTACCCTTTCAACAAACGACCTGCAGCTACCCGATAATACGGTAACCATCACAAACAACAGCTCAACAGGAGCTGGCTATAGTTATCAATGGGATTTTGGTGATGGAACTTCATTTTCAGGTTATGATCCGGGAACTCATGAATACAATCAATATGGCTCCTATGATATCATTTTGTATGTTTCTAATAGCGGCTGTACTGTACAAACCTCACAAACACTTACCGTTCACCCGGCAGATCCAATTGTAGATTTTGAAGCAGATATACTAGAGGGATGTGCACCACTTACTGTACAATTCACTAACCTCTCACAGTATACTGAACCAGGGGAATACGTATGGGAATTTGGTGATGGAAATATCTCCAGATCCGATAACCCAACACATACCTACTTTGAAAGCGGATCATTCACTGTAAGACTGAGGGGGCAAAATGAAGTGGGGACAGTTGCTGAAACTGTCAAAGATGATTACATCCAGGTTTACGCCCAGCCATTTGCTGACTTTCTTGTTTCAGCCCGTGTTGTTTACATTCCTGACCAGGAAGCTGTATTTAAGAATCTGAGTGAGAATGCCACTTCGTTTCAATGGAGTTTTGGTGATGGCACCACATCAACGGAATCAGAACCCAGACATGCTTATTCTGAAGAAGGATTTTATGACATTACCCTAATAGCTACTAACGAATTTGGTTGTTCAGACACCCTTTATAGAGCTGCTGAAGTTCAAGCCATTGCAGGTGGACAAATCAAAACCCCAAATGCATTTACCCCCAGCTTAAATGGCCCATCTGGCGGATACATTGGCTCTGAAGGTGGCGATCCTTCCCAGATTAATGACATCTTCTTACCACGAATTGAAGGTGTCGAGCGATTTAGAATGCTTATTTACAATAAGTGGGGAGAGTTAATTTTCGAAAGCAATTCTAAGGATATCGGATGGGACGGATACTATCAAGGCAAACTTGCTCCATCAGGTGTATATGTGTACAAGCTTGAAATCCGCTATTCGGATGGAAGTGATTTTACAACAGTTGGAGACGTGACATTGATTAGATGATGAAAGTAAAGCTATATATCGCCATTCTACTGACTTCATTCTGCATAGCAGCACAAGATGCTCAATACTCACAATTTTATTCAAATCCGCTTTACTTAAATCCGGCGTTTGCAGGTACATCGCCGAACACCCGAGCTGTATTTGTTCATCGGATTCAATGGCCCAATCTTCCACAAGCATTCTCCAATTCAACAGCCTCAATCGACTATAATGCCACCAATCTAAACAGCGGTTTTGGCTTGATAATTAGCTCAGACAGTGAGGGTTCCGGAGGTTTGAGAAATACAACCGGGTCATTTGTGTATAGCTATGAAGCCAATATGAACAATAAATTCATTTTGCGCCCGGCTCTTAAGTTTGGCTACACGGTCAGAAACATAGATCGTAGCAAGCTAGTACTTGGTGATCAGGTGGATTTCGGCGTGGATGGAACTCCCTCGCAGGATCCTCAGGTTAACTCTATCAGGTTAAGAAATCATTGGGATATCGGTGCTGGATTTTTGATTTATTCAAAAAAGAGTTGGTTTGGAATGAGCGTAGATCATCTGACTAAACCCAACAGATCAATGATTGAAGGCAAGGACATTCTTCCTTTCAGGTATTCCTTCCACATCGGTAGCCGTTATCCATTAAAAAGACTTGTAAGTACCGGAACAGTAGCCCCATCCATTGCACCAAGCATCCTTTATCGGAAGCAGGGAGAATTTCAACAATTAGATGCAGGAGCTTCTGTCCACCTACAACCCATCATTATCGGGTTATACTATCGGGGAATGCCTTTCATCAAGAATGACTATGATCGGGTAAATCATGATGCAGTGATCATTGTAGCCGGTGTAGAATACAATAACCTGGAGTTTGGTTATAGCTTCGATCTGAATATGACCAAAATAGATCCTGTTACCGGAGGTGGCGCGCATGAGTTTTCATTGATCTATTATTTCAGTATGGCTGGGAACCCACATAAGACCCGAAATAATCAGAAAAAACTGCAATGCCCGGCGTTTGTAAAAAAGTTGAACAATTAAAAAAAGGCGGTCACCTGCACACTACCCGTGTGAATCGCTTCTACATTTTCAGACTTTCTTCCGTTATACAGTAAGGAGACCTGCATGCCTTTGGAAAGTCGTTGCTGCCAGTTGATCTGCCAGGTTTGATTGGTGCCTGGTTGCAAAGCATCTAACAATAAATAGCCAAGATAGGATGATGGATCACCAGTGAAATCAATCTTTACAACGGAAAAGATTCCTCTCAATGACCCTTTCCCCGCTTGATTCCACGTCAACTCAGTCATGTAAACCTGCGAGGTTGCTGATTCATTGCTGGACTCTGAGAATTCATTCATTTTTACCTTTCGCTCATAGCTACCGATGAGTCTAAGCACATTGGTTGGCTGCCAGATCAGCTGAGGCCGATAGGAATTGGACATGATTTCAAAGTTTCTGGAATCCAAAAAATCGGATTGATTCAATGTTCTTCCTACTGTCGAGGTGATTCGAAGCGTGTATTCAGCAGATAAATCCACTTTCGTATTAAATAACCATTCATCTTTCTCCCGCGTTTCAAAACCCTGAACCAACAACTGCTTTGTGTCTGATGTCTGACGGGTGAAGTCACCAGCAAAACCTCTCCCATTCCGATTGTAAAACAGTGTATAACGCTTGCTATCTTTGGCAGAAATCATATCCGGATTTTCAAGATCAAGGCCGAATGGATTCAATCGATCTGAATAATTCGCTGATGTGGTTTTGAAATTTACATTCAGGTTGATATTAGCTGAAAGCTTAGCTGCCTGCTTCATTATTCCTCCTGAGTTTCTCCACTGAGAAGGAGCTTTCAAATCAATGGTGTGTAAATAGAATGTTTGAAAAGAGGTGATGTAGTCATCCGTTGGTGTGAAAATTTTCACATAGCTTCTTTCGTCCGGGTTGATAGCCTCAAAAAACTCATTCAAATCCTGCACTCCGTCCCCGTTCGAGTCCCTCCAGGTGTGGGTCCCCTCTCCCGTGGAAACGGGTAGATAGATAAACGCTCTCCTCAGCTCTCGGCTGTTTCCGGTGGAGAAAGAAAAATTGGAGCGAATATTCCTCTTTAGGAACGATTGAATCCAATTGATTCGTCCATTGATAACTTCGCTTTGCCCAAGGTGCAGCTCTAAATCGTCTTCCACTCTGCGGTAATTAAAATCAGCCCCAATGCTGCCATGCTCACCATTACGCTGGTAAGAAGCTCGGAAGTTTCTCGAAAACAGGTAATCACGCATTTCACCTTCAACTGGCAGCCGATCCTGTCTCAGCTGATAACCAAACCGATAGGTAGCCTTTGCTGTATCGGTACTGGAAACATAAAACTCATGCGCATTGAAATTCATCAATGTGCTCACCACACTGTCCTGTCTTGATATCTCATTTTCGTCTGCTTCGAACACATACCCGGGCGCCCAGCTCCATTTTCTATAACTCAAATCAGACTTTGATCTAAGCCAGCTTGTGGATTGGTCCAGCTGCTCATTTTGAAGTAGAAAATGTGACGAAACCAATTTAAAATCTCCAACCTCCTGATTAAAATCAGCCGCTTGTTGCCAACCATCAATAAAGCCGGAACGTTTCCGTCTGTTCACAGAAAACTCCAGCCGATTTGCTTCATTTTTCTTCAGCCCCCCTTTCAAAAAAACCATCAAATCATCTGATGTTTCGGAACCTGGCGTATAGTTCCAATCACGATCAAACAGAATCGGACGATACCGATCAATGAACGTAAAATCCTGTTCATCATACTCCATAGATGCTGATCCAACCCATTGATAGCCTGAAAGAAAGGACTGTCTGCCCTGAGTTGAAAGCGATGTGAAGTATCCCTTACTGATATTGTCATTATCCTGAAGGTTGGAATATCGGTTTTGATCTGTATTGGAAAAAGCTATCTCCGTTTTCAAAGTTTCATGATCCGATAAGCTCACCTCTCCGCCTATAGTAAACATTTGTCGACTATTTGGGAGTGGAATAAAAGCCCCAGGTTCATAGTTGCCTTGAGAGACACCTCCCTGCGGAGAAACCCACTCATACACCCTCCCATTGGCAGTTGTTTGACTTAAAACATAATCACCATTCCCAAAACCGACATCCGAAAATGTTGGGCTAAAATGTGTCTCCCCTTCATCAGTCGAGTGCTCAAAAATGGTTTGAGTTACTCCATCCTGATCGATAGTATCCTTCTTAATATAAAGAACCCTATTTTCTGAAAATTGCACTGAGTCAAATCCTGTAATAAATGCCTGATCCACACTATCACCGATGGCTCGAAGCTGGCTCAAATCATTCTCATCCACATTAAACCCCAAAGTAGCATTTGGATTATCTTGTTCTCGATAGTAATTGGTGTAAAGCTTTACCTTCTCATTCGAAACAGCTTGATATGCAGAAATATTTGACCGGCTGTAGAATTGCTCCGCATACTCAAAATCCACCCTGATAATCGTAAATTGTGTAATGACGATGTGATTATTGAATGTGATTTCTCCCAAGTTGTAATCAATCACATAATCCCTGTCAAACCCGCGTTCCATCAGTTTTCCATCGATGAAGACTTTCTCTGAGTTTGCCATTACAATGATAAAACGTTCACCATTTGGCCCTCTCAGCTTATAAGGCCCGGATAGACCATCCACTGGTGTCAATAGTGCAGAGTTGAACTTTCCCTTTGAAAGCGCTCCTGAAACCCTGGATTCATGCGTCCATTCTCCGGTTGATCCTTTGTAGCTGGCCTGCAATCCCTGTACGTTTTTATAATACTTAAGAAAGTATCCGTCATCGGGCTGCTGAATGACAATATCGCCAACCGTAACATCAAACTTATCATTATAGAGCTTGATAAAGACATTATCAAAATCCCTGATTTGCTGTGTGTTCCCTTCCGGTTGATAAGGCACGTTTTGATCTGTGATAACAGCTGAGATGTTTAGGTTTTCGTCAAGCTTTCCATCCATTTGGAGGTTGAGTGAAGAGTTTACAAAAAGACTCTGTCTATTTCCAAAGGATACCCCTCGAGAAATGACTCCATACTTTTGAACCCCACCAAAATCAAACAGCTCTTCCTTTTGCACATTAGGTGCAGGTGTAAGCTGGATCGTAGGATTGCCTGAATCATCATAGTCAGCGAGGCTTCTGTTTTGCAATGACTGGGTAAGAAGGCCGGAGAGCACTCTGTAGCAGAGTTCAACACTTTGCTGATTACTCGTGACTGTAATTATCTGAGTTGAGTCATTCCATTCGTATGCCACACCTACCTGAATCGACCCTGGCTCAATCAAAATAGAATCCAATTTAACCTGTTGATTAGTCGGGATTGTTTTGCACCTTAAGTTTTGGGCTTGTATTGCTAAGCCTGTAAGAAATAGTAGGCTAGCTATCAGCCAGTGGCATGGAAATAAAGAAAGTAGTGCCTTCTCCGTGCTTAGATTCAAACCATATGTTTCCTCCCGCATTTTCAATTCCTTTTTTCGCCAGGGCCAAACCTATTCCACTTCCTTTTGATTTAGTACTAAAATAATTAAGGAAAATCTTATCCTTCAATTCATCCGGCACACCCTTTCCATTATCACTTACGGCCAATAAGCCCTTATCCGCTTTCGTTTCCAGCTTTATAGCTATCTCAGCCGGTTTCTCTTCTACCGCCTGAATGGCATTAAGCACGATATTGTTGAGAATTCTTCTAAAAATATCCTTGTCCGCTTCAATCTGTATTTCAGGTTCTATTTCTATGGTGGTTTCGACATCTTCTGCACTGTACAACTCCACAACCTCTTTCACCAACGTTCCCCAGTCAAAAACCTGATTGTCCGGGGCTGGCATCTCCGCAAAAGCTGAAAATGATTCGGCAATCTGACTTAAAGTATCCACCTGTGTTAATAAAGACGACAGTCGCTCATGCTCTTCTGAACCCTCTTTATGTTTTCTCAACATCTGCTGAATTTTAAGCTGCATGGGTGTCAGCGGGTTCTTAATCTCATGTGCTACCTGCTTGGCTATCTCCTTCCATGCCGTTTCCTTCTGACTTTTAGCTAAAGCCAATTTGCTATCTTCCAGTTTCACAAGCATTTGGTTATAATCCTTGACCAGTGAACCAATTTCATCCGAAGATTCATACTCTATCGGCTTATTTACTTCCTGAAGTGTAACCCTTCTGATCTTAGCTGCTACCATCCTCAAAGGATGAAGTAGGTTATTCAATACAGCATTTCCAAAGACAATGGCAATAATGAAAATGACACCAAAAATGGTAATCAGATTACCAAAAACCTCTATTTGCTGTCTTCTCAAATGATTCTTGGAATCGAAAAACGGCATAGCGATAAATCCAGCCACCTGATTGTCAATTGTATTTACCACCGCATAGCAAACCTTGTAATCAAGACTTCCAACCGATTCTTCCGCAATAATGCTTTGATTCTCTTTCGCCACCAATTCTTCAAAAACCATCGGATTGATCAGATTTCCCTGAAGGTTCAGGTTAAATATCTCAGGCTGTGAAGTAGCCACCAGATATCCCGATTCATTATAAAAACTCAAGTCTGATTGAATATAGCTGCTGATTTCTGCAAGACGGGAAGCACCATTTTCATTATTTACTTCCTCGATCTGATTCGAAAGAATTTCTGAGATATACAGTGCCTGCTTAATGTAACTTCGGTTAATCTCTTCTCTGTAAGAGGTATTGAGGGTATTTAGCAAGGCAAACCCCGTAATCAGTAGTGGGATTACAAAGGCCATACCCAGGTACAACTGAATTTTACTGGTGAAATTCAGCTTAAAACCATGTTCGATGATGGAGCTGAGAATACTGAATACCCCGAATGAAAACAGGAGCAGGAGAAAGAAAAAGGAAAAATTGGTTAGTCGATCCCTTGCTTCATATTTATCTGAAATAATCAGAATAGTACGGCCATCATTTGTTTTTACACCGTAGTAGTGTCGTTCATTTTTTTCTATCCCTTTTCTATACAGCTGCTCCTTTTCAAAGTCTTCTTCCTGAGGCCACTCTCCTTGCCCAAACTTGCTCCGATGAAACAAGATATCATCTCCGGCAAATACCGCATAATCAAAATCATTGGTAACAGAGAAATACTTATTGTCTGTAAGAAGTGCCGGATATACACTGGAAGGTACCCTTTTTTTAATTTGAAGTATGATTAAACCGACCAACTCACCCACATTCACCTTGCAGATGTATTTATAATTAGCTCCATCATCTATGAAATAGATGTTG
The DNA here is from genome assembly GCF_900188325.1 of Ekhidna lutea. Classification (GTDB taxonomy): domain Bacteria; phylum Bacteroidota; class Bacteroidia; order Cytophagales; family Cyclobacteriaceae; genus Ekhidna; species Ekhidna lutea. The sequence goes on from NZ_FZPD01000002.1 coordinate 492,105, forward strand.
TCATAATCAGATTGATTTTCAGGCGTAAGCAAACTAAACTCCCGGGTGAATCGTGTGTTAAGTTTCAGTTGTTGGTAATCCTGAAACACAATATCAAGATCATACTTATTAAAGTATGGAGTCAAAAATTCACTTCTTATTTGATCTTCAAGCACCTTTCTACTACGTTCACTTGCTATGAGTGCAAGATTTTCATCTTCTGACAATTTCTTGATTGTTTGATCCAAGTAGTACTCTCCCAATACATCCCTTTTAAGCAAAAGGTAATTGGCAAATTTCTTTTTGGAGTCAAGCACTGCTCCTTCTTCATACTTATATATACAAAAGGCTAATACCGCTGATGTGCCAAGCCCCACGATCAAAATGAACAGCAAGTTGGAGTATGTGAATTCTTTAAACGATCGACCCCATTGATATCGAATGGAAATCAGGAGTATTGAAATATGTACTACGCTGAACGTTATTGATAGTAAATCAAGCACACCCATCATTGAAGCAGCAATCAATGCTCCAGCAGTAGCCTGAATGATATAACCACTCCTTCTTACAAGATTTAAAGTGAGGTAGGTAAAATAGAAATAAGATGTGCTTGCCAACAATATGCAGGCGTATGCAACTGATCGGAGTAGATCAAACTGAATGGATTGTCCTACGTCTAATGAGAGTTGTGAGTGACTGATTATGGTCCATGCAACATGTAGAACAAAACCAGTTAAAATGGTATTTATGGCACTTAGTATTCCAACCCATAAACGGGACTTCCTTAAGTTTTTAAGGTATTTGGCAGTAGCCAGAATAATCAAATTCAACAACAAGCAATTGACCAGCAAATCTCCCAAAGTAGGATTGACAACTGAAGATGTATACATCACCGGATTGAATAGTTCGAATCTGAAAATCAGTTGAAAAGCATCAAATTCCAGTGATAAATACCGTAGCAAAACAAGCAATGCATTTGCCTTCCAAAAAGATTGAATGTGCCGCTGACTGTGTCTCCAATATTCAATCAACAATACCACTAGTATTATCATAGTGACCAGGGTATCTATCAACCGACTTGGCATACCGGCAACCCTATAATAGATCAGGTCATGATAACTGTAGCTTCCTGGCTGTATTCCTAGCTCTTTGATTCCAGTATCTAATAAATCACTAAGTCCCTCATCTAAATACTGATTTGAGATTGAGTACCTCTCCAGAAGTTGATGGCAGGAAATATAGGAGCAGTTACTTTCAGAAATTTGTTGCACAAGAAATATTCCGAGCTTATTCTCAACAACCTGGATGGTATCCTCGGATAAACCTGTCACAAATGGGCGGTTGTCGCTCCACGCTTCAAGACGGCCTCTGCAAACGGTGCGCTTTCGAAACAAATCACTTGATTCGTCGCTATTTTTCCAAGCTTGAAGATCCTGATATTGAAGTGAAACAATCTCATCTAAGCTCTTGTGGGCTTTTCGATGAGAAATGGCTTCCCAGTCCACCCACAGGTGGTTGATCAAAAGTGCTACCAGACATGCAGCTAATAATGCAAACGAAAGCTTCTGATTCACAGACTTGAAGTTACAATATTCAAGCCTTTTACCAGCACTAGCTTTTCCAAATGAGGTAAAGGAAAATAACCCTGGAGTATCTGAAATTGAATGGGAAGAGAATCAGTGCGACTAACAAAATACTAATCAGGTACACATTAAGAGCGGGATCGTTAAAGAAATAGTAGAGGACAAAAGCAGTCACTAAAAAGATTCCCGTGGAGATGCCATAGCTCACATACATCGCTCCATAGAAATTGCCCGGCTCCTTCTCATATTTGAGATTGCAACTTGGACAATTGGCATGCATGGAGGCCATTTTCTTTAAGTTCAGAGAAGAATGAGTGAAAATATCACCCTGCTTGCACCGTGGACACCTAGCCCTTAATACGCTCGTTAAGACTGACATGCTTTTTGATTTTACTGTTTCTATACCAGAAAAAAAAGATAGCGAAAACAACCAGATAAGGAGTGAAAAACAGAAACATGATTCCGTTGTTAAGCCCCTCAGCTACGTTGGTTTCTCCAGCACTTACATTGTTCTTGATTTGCGTCCGGCACATGGCGCACTGTGCCCAGTTTATCAATGGAACAAAGAAAGCTAACGTAAGAATTAATATTTTTTTCATCTACCAGAAGTAATAAGGCTTGATCATAAAGTAAACCACCACACCCGTGATAGAAACATATAACCAAACCGGATAGGTATATTTAACCATCCTCTTATGTCGTTCGATTTGATCTGTAAGCGCATAATAAAATGCAAACAGAACGAATGGGACGACCAATATAGACAGTAAAATATGACTTGCTAGAATAACCAAATAAACGACCCTACTGTTTCCTGCCTGAGCCAATTCTTTTTCATTTAATTCACCATCATAATTCAAATCCCCAAACTTGACAGACTCCACGCTTGAATGATACAGGATATAAGACACCAAAAAGAGTACTCCTAAGAAGAGAGAAGCAAACATAAATGAGCGGTGAATTTTGATGTTGCCATTCTTGATGGCTATCAAAGCAGCAATCAATGTCATTACCGTTAATGAGTTGATTGTAGCATGTAATCCCGGTAGTAACCTCACCCAATCGCCGGCAAATGAAAGCTTAGCAGGAAACAAGATCAAAAATGCGACCACAACAGGTATCAGGATTGAAATCAAATAAATGATCCTTAAATAAACTTTATTATCTGCTTGTGCCTTTGCCATATGATTGCTGAAGTGTTAAAATGTCCAGTTCGGTCAGAAGCTGATCTACCCCTTCCCTGTTCAAATTATATGCGCCCCAGAGTCCTTCCTTATTGATTAAAACCAAATCAGCCTCTGGTTGATTAAGACAATCAAAGTATTCCTGACTGTTGTAAATCAAATTGGCTGAACGCTTGTCTGCGCCATAGATCACCCGATTCATGTAGTTCGTTTCAACAACGCTTAACGAATCATCTTTTGAAGCAATGGTTATCTGCTCATATGCAAGACAGCCTTCAGGAACCGGATTCTGCAACTCCAATGAAAAGTTGTTGCTTCCGAATAATTGAAGGAATAAATACCAGACCACTGGTATCAGGAATACTACGAAGAATGCGAGTCGCTTTAGTCCTTTGCTACGCAATGTTTTAAGTCAGTGCTTCTAAGATCGCTCCACCCTGATAAATCATGATAAAGATGAAGAATACTACGAATAGCATCGGTAACACAATAGACATCTTTAATGACTTCTTCTCATGCCCGAGGTGCATGAACTCTGCCACAATGTAGTAAGCTTTCACAATTGTCAGCGCAATGAAAACGATGATTCGAATCCACTTATGCTCGTGTGGCACAGTGAATGCAATACCGAATTCAACAGCAGTAATTACAGCCAGGTAAATCATTACCTTGATGAAATTCTTAACTTTCGCCTTATTTACCGGCTTTACTTCAACTTGTTGGGTTTGCTGCTCCATTTATATTGACAATTATGCTATTATACTAAGTAAAAGAATGTGAAAACAAAGACCCATACCAGATCCACAAAGTGCCAGTAGAGACCGACCTTTTCTACCATTTCGTAGTGTCCTCGTTTCTCGAAAATACCTACTGTAGCCTGATAGAATATGATGAAGTTGATAAGAACCCCACTGAATACGTGAAAGCCGTGAAAGCCTGTAATGAAAAAGAAGAGTGCGGCAAAGTTGGGAGGTCCGTACGGGTTGGAGGTTAATCCCGCTCCCCATAAGAATTTAGTCCCATCCTCTGCTGTCATTTCAACACCATGAATAAAATGACTCCATTCCCATGCCTGACATCCTAAGAATACCAAGCCTCCAAGAATTGTCCAAAGCATCCATTTCTCTACTCCTTTTCTGTCCATTCGCTCGCCGGCTTCCACAGCCAATACCATGGTCACACTACTCACGATGAGGATGAATGTCATAATACCAACGAAAACAAGTGGAAGCTCAACACCATGTAAAAATGGAACAGCCTCAAAAACCTTTTCAGGAATTGGCCACCATTCTTGTGAGAATGTAAAGTTCTCAACTGTTCCTTCATACGCCTGGTGGCTGAAACGGATCAAACCGTAGGTGATCAATAAAGCAGAGAATGTGAAGGCATCTGACAATAGGAAAAACCACATCATCAGCTTGCCGTAGCTTGCTTTCATAGGTGATACACCGCCACCCCAGATATTCTTCTTTTCTTCTACTATTACAGCCGATTCAGCCATTCGTTTAGGTATTTAGGTTTAATTATTGAAAATCAAAAATAAGTATAAATACAACCAAAGTCCACCAAGAAAATGCCAGAAAGTGGTACACATTTCCATACGAACCATACTTTTGGAATGAACCTTATACTTAAATGCTTTTACAAGGACAATAAAAAGGAAAATGATCGCTCCTGCAAGGTGAACAACATGTAATCCTGTGAATATATAGACAAATGATCCCGCAGGATTCCCAACAAAATGATGTCCATTTTCCACGAGTTGACCCCAGGCATTAAATTGACCAACAATGAAGGCGATTGCCAGCATAGCTGTGATCCCAAGTCCTATCCTAATGTTTTTGATGTTGTTTCTTTTCGCAGAAATATACGCAAAGTGCATACTTATACTACTCAACACGATCACAACCGTTGTATACTGAAACAGCGAGGGGAAATCGATATACACCCAATTTCCAACTGACTTCTTCACAATATATGCGCTGGATAGCGAGATGAATATCATCACTACCGATACCAGAAACAACCACATCGCAAATTTCTGCGGATGCATCGACCTTACCTGATTATTCTTCACTTCCATCTCTCCTGTCATAGCTTATCTAATAAAAATGTTATCTGTACGATCGGCAAGTAAATGAAGGACCCGAACATGATCCTTCGTGCTTTCTGATTCGATGTATCTTTCATCAGGCTAAATGTGGTGGCGAGAAATAACACCCCACAAATAGTCGCAACCACTCCACTGGTCAATCCTGTAAGTCCAAACATGGTGGGTAGTAAGCCCAATGGTAATAAAAACAACGTATAGACCATGATGTTTATCGCCGTATTCAAATCTTTTGATCCCCCTCCCGGAAGTAACTTAAAGCCTGCCTTTTTATAGTCTTCGTCCGATACCCAGGCAATCGCCCAAAAGTGGGGAAACTGCCAGATGAATTGAATGCCAAAGATGATCATCGCCTCATATGAAAGCACACCACTTGCAGCAGCCCACCCAATCATTGGTGGCAGTGCTCCAGGGATGGCACCAACAAATACGGCTATTGATCCCACTCGCTTAAGCGGTGTGTACACAAATGCATATAGAAGCAGTGAAAGCAATGATAATGCTGTAGCCAATATGTTTGTGGCAATGAGCATCATTCCCAATCCGGCGACACCTGTGATGATGCTAAACCAAACTGCTTCTGTATCAGTGATTCGATTGGAAGGTATTGGTCTATTCCGGGTACGATTCATGATCGCATCGTACTTTTGCTCTATTACCTGATTGATGGTGACCGACGATCCTGAAACAAGGAATCCTGCTAATAAAAAGAGTACAAAACTTCCCCAGTTTATTGATGACTGACTTGCTAAAGCGTATCCAAACCCGGATGAAAAAACGACCAAAAATGAAAGTCTTGGCTTGAGCAATTCATAGAAGGCTTTCAGTCTGGTAGCCGTTGTAAGATCGATATGTGAAACAGTTGAATTCACTTCTGAAACTTGAGTCGCAAAGTTAAGTAAAACAGGTAGCTAAATATGCCCACAGCTAAAATTAAATGCAGAGGTTGCAGCCAAAAGGGAAAAGAAAATTTAACCATTCCGATTCCGGCAATCATCGCTAAAAAAACAAGGAATACGTTACCCAGTGTGGCATTTACCAACCAAACCTCCTTGGTTTTACGAGCGTAATAAAAGGAGATAACTGCACCAATCATAATCAACCAGGAATAAGATCTGTGAATCTGAAAGTTGGTTGAAAGTTGATTGACCCAACCCTCTCTTCCAATCGTTGAAACAAGCATTTCATCAATGACTCCACGAACTTCGGTCCCAAGGATCAACTGCGGAATAAACAGCACCAATGTAACTGTGCTGATTAGTTTAAGTGGCTTGTGCGTGTAATGAGGTAATTCCCTAACTCTAACATTCATCCATATTAGCAAGGCCACAATCAACAAGGCCAGTAGCATGTGAAACGTGATGAATCCGTGTAGAAGGTTGGTAGACACCACAAGTGATCCAACCCAACCCTGGAAACCCGTTAGTACAAATATCAATACTCCCATCAATGGAATGAAGAATGACTTCTTTCTAAAAGCAAAGGAAAATATCATATTCAGGAAAACCAGGAAACCAATTAATACGCCCACCAATCGGTTTATGTATTCGATCCAGGCTTTGGTCACATCAAACTCCTGCTCAACCAAAACATCAGGATCTTTAGTTATTTGGTCGCTTAGCTTTTCATATCCGAACCGATCAAACATGTTAGCCAATCGCTCATTTTTAGCAATTCGCTGTTCTCGAAAGATATCTTGATAGTTTTCAGGTAATCCCTCCGCAGTAGTAGGCGGAATATACGAGCCAAAGCATTTGGGCCAGTCAGGGCAACCCATTCCGGCTCCCATCACTCTCACAATGCTTCCCACCAGGATCAGTACGAGTACTGATCCTAGCGTGATTGCATTGATTCTTAGAAAATTCCTTTGATTAATTAACTTTTTCAACTCCTGTCAAATCTTCTTCCTTCGTTAGCTCTTCTTCGTGCTCAAGGTTAGATTCCGGAGTGTGTGAGTAAGGTACGGTCTGAGGGATGAAATCATCCTTCGCGCCCGGCTTACTGTAGTCATATGGCCATCTGAATATTTTCGGAATTGCTCCTACCCAGTTCCCGTGACCAGGGAATCTTGGAGTTGTCCATTCCATCGTATTTGATTTCCATGGGTTTGCAGGTGCAAGCTTCCCTCTAAAAATCGAGTAGAAGAAATTGAAGAGGAAGATAAATTGCGCCGCAAAAGTCAAAATAGCTGCAATACTTACCAGCGCATTCAAGTCACCGTAAATACTGAATGTTTCGAATGATGTAAACGAGTAATATCTTCTTGGAAATCCTGCGATACCGATGTAGTGTAGCGGGAAGAATACCAGGTAGATACCTATAAACGATAGCCAGAAGTGAACCTTACCAAGCTTATCATCCATCATTCTTCCGAACATCTTAGGGAACCAGTGATACACACCAGCAAGCATTCCAAAGAATGATGCACTACCCATCACAAGGTGAAAGTGAGCCACTACAAAGTATGTGTCGTGCAAATTGATATCAAGCACGGAGTTTCCAAGGAAAATACCCGTCAAACCACCCGATATAAAGAAGGATACCAAACCAATTGAGAACAACATGGCTGGCGTAAACACAATATTCCCCTTCCAAAGTGTTGTAATATAGTTGAAGGCCTTAATTGCAGATGGAACCGCAATGATCAGGGTCAGAATAGTAAATACCGAGCCTAGGAATGGGTTCATTCCTGTTACGAACATATGGTGTGCCCATACCACGAAAGATAAGAATCCAATACCAAGAATAGATCCAATCATCGCTTTGTATCCGAAAATCGGCTTACGTGCATTAGTTGCAATAATTTCAGATGTAATTCCCAGTGCAGGTAGAATCACAATGTATACCTCAGGGTGTCCAAGGAACCAGAAAAGATGTTGATATAAGATTGGACTACCTCCTACATTCGGTAAGGCTTCACCTGCTATGAATATCTCTGATAGGTAAAAGCTTGTTCCGAAAGATCGATCGAAGATCAGCAACAAAGCTGCTGATAGAAGTACAGGGAACGAAAGCAATCCTAAAATGGCTGTTACAAAGAATGCCCAGATTGTCAATGGCAATCTTGAGAAAGACATACCATGCGTTCGAAGGTTAATGATTGTTGTGATGTAGTTGATACCACCTAGCAATGAAGAGGCGATAAACAACGCCATGGACACCAGCCACATAGTCATACCTGCTGCAGAACCTTTTATGGCCTGCGGTAATGCACTTAATGGCGGATAAACGGTCCAGCCACCTCCTGCAGGTCCCGTTTCTAAAAACAATGAAATGAACATTACTACACTGGAAGCAAAGAAGAACCAGTACGAAAGCATGTTCATAAACCCGGAGGCCATGTCACGTGCTCCAATCTGAAGAGGAATCAAGAAGTTTGAGAATGTACCACTCAATCCGGCTGTCAATACAAAGAATACCATGATGGTACCATGCATCGTCACCAATGCGAGATAAAACTCTGCATCTAGTTTTCCTTCAGGTGTAATCCACTGACCAAGCATAGGTCTCAACCATTCCAGACTCATTTCCGGGAAGCCCAGTTGTAATCTGAAAATGATAGAAAGTCCACCGCCAATAATTGCCCAGAAAATTCCTGTAATAAGGAATTGCTTAGCAATCATTTTATGGTCTGTCGTGAAAATATACTTACTCACAAACCCCTGCTCATGATGCTCATCGTGATGATCGTCGTGAGCTAAATCTTCCTGAAGATGTATATCCGTTACTGACATATCTAATTATTTTGAACTGCTTGCAGCAGATGTAACCTTTTGTTCGTTCTCAATGTTTTCAATTCCTGCAGCAATTTTAGCCGCTTCCTTCAGTTCCTCCGGAACTTCGCTTAGGTAACCAGGATTTTGCTTTAAGAAAGTGTTTTCCTGTGTCTCTTTATACCATGAATCGTATTCATCTTGCTCCAATACTGTGATAAGTCCTTTCATACCGTAATGACTCTTTCCACAGATTTTGTTGCAAACAAGCTCGTAGTTGAATTCAGGGTTGTCTGTGATCTCTCTCATTTCAGCTGTACTTACTGATGGAGTGAACCAAAACTGAGTTGGCATGCCTGGTACCGCGTTCATCTGCATTCTGAAATGCGGATTGTACACACTGTGTATCACATCGCGACCTCTAATTTTTAGCAATACCGGCTTTCCTTTAGGAAGTACCAGCTGAGTAGGCATGAAATCATCATGTCCTCTCTGGTCTTCCAGGTCAATGCCCATTGAGTTAACTGCATCAATTTTTCTGAAGTCCGAGCTACCTAGCTCACCATCCTTACCAGGATATCTGAATGCCCATGCATACTGATATCCCATCACCTCAATCACTTCTGCATTATCAGGAGCTGGACCAGTAATAACTGACCATTGCTTCAATCCTGAGATAATCAACCATGCTAAAACGATAGCAGGTATGATCGTCCAGATCATCTCCAATTTGTTATTGTGAGGGTAATAATGTGCCTGATAATTCTCCTTATGTCTGTACTTGTAGCTAAAGCCAAATAAGAAAATCTGTGTCACGATAAACACAAACACAGTAATCGCCATAGTGATCCAGAAAAGGTTCTCAGTGATCACAGCATGTTCTGAAGCTATTGGAAGATTGTATGTATCATACTCCTTCATTGAGAAGTAGAAAAACGCAGCGATACCTCCAACAAGGAACAATATCATTAGTACACCCTGAAAGTTATTTCCAGGAGGAACGTGACTATCACTCTTCTTTTTCTTTACAACATCAACTAACGTGGTAACACGGTAGGCTGTGAAAATCACAGCTATAATTAAAACGACCGCTATTACAATAATTAAATTAAGCATAACCTATCCCTCACTTATTAAATATGATGATGCAAACTTTCTTTCAACATTGGGTGATTCTTCGCAAACAAAGGAGCTTTCGACAGTGCATTGAATGTCACATAAAGGAAAGCACTTACGTAAACCAGAATCAACCCTATTTCAAGGAATCCAAATCCCCCATTGTCTCCTACTGTTCCCGGAGAAATCATCAGGTAGAAATCTAACCAGTGTCCAAAGACAACAGCTGGACAAACAACTTTCAATATTCTTGTGTGTCTCTTAGCATCCCTTGTCATTAAAACCAGGAATGGAAAGAAGAAGTTTATAATTAAATTCAAATAGAAAACCGGAGCATAATGATCATCTTTCCATCTATCCAGGAAGTATACAGTCTCTTCCGGAATGTGCGCGTAGTAGATCAATAAAAACTGGGAAAACCATATGTATGTCCAGAAAATGGTAAAGGCAAATACAAACTTTCCTAAGTCATGAATGTGGTTTTCATTCACTACTGAAAGTAACCCTTTGTCCTTCAACATAACCACTATAAACAATGACAATGCCAGGCCTGCTACCCACCAACTGGCAAATGCATACCATCCAAACATGGTGCTAAACCAGTGTACATCGATAGACATGATCCAGTCCCATGCTGCCATCGAAGATGAAACAGCAAAGAACACAAGAAAAATGGCAGAAGTAGATCTCAGTTTATACCATTTAGTCGTACCTCCTTCTATATCTTCAGAGAAAGCAAGACTTCTAAGTTTTCTGAATAGTAAATACCAAACAGCGAAAAAGATCACTAATCGGCCTACCCAGAACAATGGAAATGCTCCTCCTTCAAGTGGCCAGAAGAAATAGGGGGCCTTCCCCTTTACAATATCATCACCGCCCTCTGCCGCATAAAGATCTGCATGTATCCAGTGAAAAAGGTCATGTCCACCAACCATAAATACAACGAGCATCAAAACAAATGCAATAGGAAGCCAGCTTCCAAAAGCAAATGGAATCCGCTTCAAGCCGGCTGACCAGCCTGCCTGTGATGCATACTGGATCGCAAAGAAGAATACTCCGATAATTGCCAATCCGGCAAAGAATACGTTATTAATCCATAGGTTGGATAAAAGTCTTTTTACAGAAGGGCTGCTTCCATGATGGGCTTCCTCTTCCCCATGCTCATCTGACTCTCCATGCTCTTCAGCACTGTAAGGCTCTTCGCCATGGCCATTTTCTACTACTTCAGCGTGATCGTCACCTCCATGGCCAGATCCATGATCGCCAGATCCAAGTGTAAAATACCCTAGCACAGATAGCACTACCCCTACCAGCAACGTGATGATCAGGCGCTTCTTCGCGGTAGCCGTAAATTCATATCTTTCTTCTGATATCATGGTCTACTTAATTCTTCTTTTGCAATTCTTTAACATAACGAGCAATTCTCCATCGGTCATCAGGACTAACCTGTGAACCGTGTGCTCCCATCAAACCTTTTCCAAAAGTGATAACATGGAAAATATGACCTTCAGTGATTTCAAGGTAAGCTGCACCATTCAAGTTAGCAACTCCTGCATAAGCCTCAGCCACGAGTCCATCTCCTGCTCCTTTTTCACCGTGACAATGCTTACAGTAGCTATCATACAGAGCTTTACCCTCCTTTACTACACTTTCATCATCAGCTGCAAATGGACTCTCCAAAGTGGTTGCAGCCGTTTCCAGATCATCAATGGTCATGCGTACAGGTAGAGGCTGACCTCTTCTAACCGTATTGGCTACAGGTTCACGCATGTTCATTTTAAATTCATTGTATGGGTTGCTGTTGTAAAACTCCCCATGACCATCTTCGTCATTTGAATCTAACCAGGAACCTGCGTCCTCATTTTGAATCTGCGTTAAAGGCTCATACGGTGTAGAATGATACATCTGAGGTGCATATTCCAATCCAGTGTCATCCACACCGGCAGCACATGAAGCTACGAGTGCTCCTACTGTGATAATCCCTAAATATCTAAGTGTCTTTAGCTTCATTATCAATCAAACTTTTTGTTGTTAACCTCTGATGCTCCACTACTCTGCAATACTTTCTTAATGTCTGCTTCAGATTTATCATTTCGATCCAAATCGATGGCCATTACATGCTTATCATCGGTAATTCGGATATCGTATATTCTTGGCTTGCCCCATGGCTTCAAATTTGAAATCACGAAGAATGTACCAACCATGCCGAAAGAGGCAAGCAATACAGTCATTTCAAATGTTACTGGAATAAAAGATGGGATCGGAATGTAATCTTTACCTCCAATGATCATTGGCCAGTCGATTCCCATCATACCAATCATCATGGTCAAAGCCAGGCATGTACCTGTAATCCCAAACAAGAATGCGGCAATTGATAACCAGCTTCTTTTATAGCCTAGCACGTCATCGATTCCATGAACAGGAAATGGAGAATAAACCTCTTCGATTTTTACACCGGATTCCCGAACTGCTGTGATGGCATCCATCAAAACATCCTCATCCTCATAGACGCCCAGTACGTAATTCGTTCCTTGAGACATAATCTAATCTTTAATTACCCGACTTAGTCGGCTTTTGTCCAGTTGCTTTAATAATACTCTTTACTTCAGCCATGTTAATTACAGGGAAGAACTTCGCAAATAGGAAGAAAGCTGTAAAGAACAAACCGAAAGTGAACACATACACTCCCACATCATACCATGTTGGGTAGAACATCGCCCAACTTGATGGAAGGTAGTCTCTGTGCAATGAAGTCACGATAATTACAAATCGCTCGAACCACATTCCAATGTTTACAATGATTGAAATGACGAAAGTCGCTGCGATGTTTGTTCTGATTTTCTTGAACCAGAACAGCTGTGGTGAAATTACATTACACGTCATCATTGACCAGTATGCCCACCAATAAGGACCTGTAGCCCTGTTGATAAATGCATATTGCTCCGCTTCAACTCCTGAATACCAGGCGATGAAGAACTCAGTGATGTATGCAATACCTACAATCGATCCTGTCACAATGATGATGATGTTCATCAATTCGATGTGCTGAATCGTGATATAATCTTCGAGCTTGTATGCTTTTCTTGTTACCAAAAGAAGCGTTAGTACCATTGCAAACCCTGAGAAAATCGCTCCTGCCACAAAGTAAGGAGGGAAAATGGTCGTGTGCCATCCCGGGATCACTGAGGTTGCAAAGTCAAACGATACAATGGTGTGTACAGAAAGTACAAGTGGTGTAGCTAACCCTGCCAACACAAGAGAAACGGTCTCGTAATGTGACCATGTTTTCGCTCCACCTGTCCATCCGAAGCTAAGTGCTCCGTAAATGGCTTTTGAAATTTTGTTTGTAGCTCTGTCACGAATAGTGGCAAAATCAGGAATCAGACCGATGTACCAGAACACCAATGAAACAGAGAAGTAAGTTGAGATTGCGAATACATCCCAAAGTAGCGGTGAGTTAAAGTTTACCCACAAAGAACCAAATGTATTCGGAAGCGGCAATGCCCAGTAAAACCCTAACCACGGTCGACCCATGTGAAGAACCGGGAACATAGCAGCACAGATTACAGCAAAAATCGTCATCGCTTCAGATGCCCGGTTAATGGACATTCTCCATCGCTGACGGAATAGTAAGAGTACTGCAGAAATCAATGTACCTGCGTGACCGATACCTACCCACCATACGAAGTTGGTGATATCCCAGGCCCATCCTACTGTTTTGTTAAGACCCCACATTCCGATTCCATCCCAAAGAGTAATTGCTACTGCATACCCTCCGGCAAGGAGAAGTGCCAAAGAGACGGCCATAGCCAGCATCCACGTTACCGTAGGTTTCTGCTCTACTCTTCCAGCAATATCCTCAGAAACATCGTGGAGTGTCTTTCCACCCGTTACTAAGGGTATCCGTACTTCTGATTCTGCGTGCATTATGCTTCTATTTTATCGTTTTTGTCTTTATTTCTTACTTTGGTCATGTACCACACATTCGGCATCACTCTCAACTCCTCCAATACGTGGTATGCTCTATCCTCAGTCGCCTCTACGCTCTTCTCGCTGTACTTCAATTTCAATGTTTTCGAAATTCTGCTTTCCGGATCTTTCATATCGCCGAATACCAAAGCATCCGTAGGACATGATTTCGCGCAAGCCGTTTGAATCTCTCCATCTTGTGGTCTTCTGCCCTCTTTCTTGGCATCAAGTTTACCAGACTGAATTCGTTGCACGCAGAACGTACATTTCTCCATCACCCCTCTAGCTCGTACCGTCACATCCGGATTCAATACCATCTTACCCAGATCGTTGTTCATTGGAGTATTCATGTCAAACTTCGCATTGTCATGATACTTGAACCAGTTGAATCTTCTTACTTTATATGGACAGTTGTTCGCACAATACCTTGTACCGATACATCTGTTGTAAGTCATTTGGTTAAGACCTTCGCTTGAGTGTGTAGTCGCAGCAACCGGGCAAACCGTCTCACATGGAGCATTGTTACACTGCTGACACATCATAGGCTGGAATGTTACTTCCGGATTCTCAACCGCTGCAAGTTCCTTCTGCTTCACCTCCATGAGGTTCTTATCATCAGAAGTCAGCTCATTTTCAGGTCTTTCGCTATAGTATCTGTCGATTCGAATCCAGTGCATCTCTCTTCTGTTCAGCACTTCTTCCTTACCAACAACAGGGATGTTATTCTCTGTCTGACAGGCCACTGTACATGTTCCGCAACCTGTACATGAGTTCAGGTCTACGATCATTCCCCAGTGGTGATTCGGATACTCATGTCCTTTCCAAAGTGAAACAGCATGAGGACGTACCTTGCTACCATCTGCCTTAGAAATCATCGGGAAGTTTCTTCCTGCCTGAGGATCTTTTTGGTACTCACCAAGAGTAGTCTCCTGAATGACCGTCTCACGGCCCGCATACGTCTGGCTCGTTTGTGTTTGAGCAACTTTCTTAACCTCACCGGTCAGGTCTAGCGTGGCATTTTTAGCTGAATAGCTCAACCCATTGTCAGAGCTTCCTACCAAAGTGTATGCATTTACTCCAACACCATTTCCTACTTTACCTGCTTTTGTTCTACCGTATCCTACAGCTAAACCAACAGTGCCATACGCCTGTCCTGGCTGAGGGATTACGGGAGCAGTAACTGACTTTCCGTTTACGGTAAGAGTAGCAACCTTGTAATCCATGTCGCCACCTTTCACGGCCCAATCGTTTTCACTTGCCTGCCTTAGGTTAACTGTGAAGTAGTTATCCCAGCAAGCTTTCGTAATTGGATCCGGCATCTCCTGAAGCCACGGGTTGTTGGCTTGCGTGCCGTCTCCTACTGAGTAGTTGGTGTAAATAGCTAGCTCAAGTCCACTTGGCTTAGCTGAATATCCTTTTAGATTACCTGCCACTACAACAGCATCAACCGAAACAGTCTTATCTGCTGCTGGTGCATCTACATTATAAAACCCATCATGCAGACACTTATCGAAGAAGCTGGTCACATCTCCATCAGCAAATGGCTGCCATCCTTCTTTTATGAACTCATAATAAGAAGCGTCATTATCCGCCCATCGTAAGAAAGACTCCTGTGCCTGACGTGTATTAAAAATGTTTTTAATTGTAGGCTGTGAAAGGGTGATGTGACCGGTCACAGGCTCAAAATCATTCCAAGATTCAAGGTAATGGTGATCCGGAGTGATGTACTTAACCGAGCTGTTGGTTTCATCCATTCTATCCGATGTAGAAATGGTTGTTTTCACCTTTCCAAGTGAGCTTACCAATTGAGCACCCATTGGGTGGTCATAAGCCGGATTACAGTTGTAGAATATAACAGAACCAACAGCCCCTCCTTTAACATCACTTACCAACTGAGCAAATGAGTTATCATTCCCTTGTCTTGTATTAATGCTCTTGGACAAATCAATAGTTGATCCGTAGCTCTGAAGCAAATCATTGATTGCGATTACAAGTAGTTGAACGTTCTTATCATTAGAACCACTTACTACCAATGCTTTGCCTCTTGACTTCCAAAGATCGTTTGCTGCTTTTTCAAGCATCACTGTATCTTCTAATCTGGAAGCTCCGATTGTAGCAGCTCCAGCTTTTTGTGCTACCAAATTGTAAAGATTGGCAACAACCAGTCCTTCTTGTGAAGGAGCAATTGGGGATCTGTAATCAGCATTTGACCCTGTCAAAGATAGGTTTGACTCAAATGCATAAAGTCTGGACATCTCTTTCTTGTCCGGACCTAATTTTCTTGTGGAAGCAAATTGCTTGTTGTTCAATGCCTGATTTGGCCATGCGCCTAGGAAATCAGCAGAAATTGAAACGATAGTGCTTGCCTTTGAGAAATCGTGCATTGGGAAGCTTCTAGCTCCGGTTGCATCTCCATAAGCATCTAATAATCCACTTACAGAAACTGGGTCATATTGAATATGCTCAACATCACCATACTTATCTCTTAGTGCTTGAATAGCACGTGCTGTGCTAGGGCTACAGTTGGAATAAGAAACAATAGAAACTTTACCAGCGTTAGCAGCTAGCTCAGTTTTGATTCGACCATCAATTGTTTCCCAATCTGTATCTTCTCCGGCAATTTTAGGGTTTTGAAGTCGCTCACCATCATAAAGAGAAAGCACTGAAGACTCAACCTGAGTGGTTGTTCCACCTTCACTGATCATTGAAAGGTCATTGCCTTCAATCTTGATTGGTCGACCTTCTCGTGTTTTTACAACAACGGAAGCAACGTCGTTACCCATTGCATAGGTGGATGCATAATAGTTTGCAACACCTGGATCAACATCCACAGGCTTATTTACATAAGGAATAGCCTTACGAATAGGTGCCTCACATGCAGCTAAAGAAACTGCTGCTACACCAAAGCCCATCATTTTAAGGAAATCTCTTCGCGACGGATCGCCGTTTTC
This sequence comes from Ekhidna lutea, assembly GCF_900188325.1. Lineage (GTDB taxonomy): Bacteria > Bacteroidota > Bacteroidia > Cytophagales > Cyclobacteriaceae > Ekhidna > Ekhidna lutea. Next base: position 508,710 of record NZ_FZPD01000002.1, read on the forward strand.
TCCACCATTGATAGGTAAATATTCCGGGAATTCTTTTGAAGCTCTATCTTGGAAATCCGCAGTGTTTTCCAGTTGCTCCACCCCTTTCCAGTATTTCTTGGTTTCTTTCATTATTAGATCAGCTTTTCGAATATTAATAGTGACACTTCGCACATTCCAGACCACCGATATCTTCCACTTTCATCGGTTCCTTGCTTTGCTCCGAATGAAGCTTCACAAGCTTGTCATAATATTCGTTTCCTTTCGTATTTACATCCGTATCTCTGTGGCAATTGATACACCAACCCATTGTAAGGCTGGAGTATTGATAAACCACTTCCATTTCTTTGATCGGCCCGTGACAGGTTTCACACTCAAGATCAGCTACGTTCACGTGCTGAGAGTGATTGAAGTAAGCCAAATCAGGTAAGTTGTGAATTCTCACCCATTCGATTGGCTTGGTGTTCGTGCCATATGTTTTTGTCTCAGGATCGTAATCGATCGCTGCGTAGATTTTCTGAATTTCTTCTGATTCCGTCTTTACCTGCGTATGACAATTCATACAAATATTAGGTGATGGAATGTTTGCCGATTTTGACTTATTCACACCCGTGTGACAGTACTGGCAATCGATCTCATATTGTCCTGCGTGAATCTCGTGCGAGAACGCAATTGGCTGCTCAGGTTGATATCCTTGCTGCACACCAATGGTGAAGGCACCATCTATTAGCGTCTTCAGCACAAGGATAGTGAAGACAAACACCACGAGTCCAACGAAGTTGTTGCTCTTTAAGAAAGCAGAAACGTCAAATTGTTGTGATACAACTTCTTGTTCAGCTTCATCCAGACCCTTAGCATCTTTCAGATGTCTGACCAGTGTACGTGCAGCAATTATTAAAGCCACAACAGCAAGTCCAAGCACTACAACAAGAATAATGATGATTGACATTAAGTAAGAGGATGAAATTGAATCACCCTCACCTTCAGCAGTTGTAGCAGTTGTATCTTCTGCTGGTGGACCTTTAGCTGTCTCTGCCTTTATATAAGCAAGGATTTCCATGACCTGATCGTCACTGAATGGAAATGCTTGCATCAATGTTTTGTCATATTCCTCATAGAGCGCTACAGCTTCTTCATCACCAGAGGCGATCAAAGCCTGGGAGTTTTTAATCCATGAGTTTAACCACTCAACGGATCGACGCTCGGATACACCGTTAAGTGCAGGTCCAATACGCACTTCCCATATCCTGTGACACTGGGTACAGTTTGCATTGAAGGTTGCTTCGCCGGCCGCTACTACGCTTTCGTCTGTGGGAATTTCCTGAGCATTTAAGCTCATGGTTGTAAAAATTCCAAAGGCAATGCCCAGGAAGATTTTGGTTAGATTCGGTGTTGTTTTAAACATGTATTCCGATGACTTGAGATCAAACGCGTACAAAAGTAACATGGGGTTGCTGTTTTTCAAAGGTAGGCTATAAACCTACCTAACCCTATCTGGTTACTCTTTCGTAACCTAATGAAATTCAGCATATTAAGAATGAATAAAATCGTATAAATGAGCTTATTTAGAATTATTTTAAATAAGTAAAAGCAATTGTTTATTTGGTGTTTCCGACAGGGTCAGTATAAACACTTATTTCAGTGTTGAGGTAATCACTTAGCAATTGATGGATCGTTGGTCTAACATTAAGTTGATAGAGGGCTCGATGTGTTCGGTCAGGGTATACTCGGTTGGTAAGAAAAATAAATACCAGCTCACTATCCGGATCTGCCCAGGCTAATGTGCCTGTATATCCGGTATGTCCGTAGCTTTCGAAGCTGGCGTCTTTTGCAACACTACTTCGAATCGAATCATACTCTAATAATGGCTTATCAAAACCAAGTCCTCTTCGGTTTTCATTATTTGGATATTGAGATGTAGTGAAAAGCCTTATCGTTTGAGGAGATAATATTTGAAGGGTATCGTACTTTCCATTATTGAGAAACATCCGAAATACCTTTCCTAAATCAGTGGCGTTACTAAACAAACCTGCATTTCCTGAAATTCCTTTCATCATAATCGCTCCTTCATCATGTACCTTTCCATGTATTGGGTGCATGCGAAAGAACGTATCTATTTCTGTAGGCACGATCTGGCTTAAGTCATATTTTTTAAGTGGGTTAAAAGTGAGTGTTTCTGCACCCAGTTTATCATAAAAGTGAACATTCAAATAATCCTTATATAAAGTATCCGTAAGACTGTGAACCAGTTCAGGAATCAAATAAAAAAACAATCCTGAGTATCTATATTTCTTCACATCCGAAACGTCACTCTTCCGAATCATCTGCTTGATTTTGTCATAAAAGTCGCTGTGCAAATACAAGCTATCGGAAATGGGGTACCCATAGTCCTCATCTAATTCATTAGTTACCGTATTATTTTTCCATTTACCACTTTTCCGCTTAACCTCAGAATAGTATGGAATCCACGGATACAATCCGCCCTGATGAGCAAGTGCTTCTCGAAAGGTCACCTTCCCAACCTTCCTCCCTATTTTATTAATGTAGTCTCGAATTTCGTCATCCAGATCATAGTGACCATCCTCATATAACTTCATCATAGCAAGCGTACCGCCCACCACCTTCGTTATGGAAGCGATATCGTAAATATCATTTACGGCTACTCTCCTGGATGAGTCATACGTATGAAACCCGTAAGATTTCAATAAAAAAACACTATCCCCTTTGCTAGCATAAATAACACAACCTGGAAAAGCTTCCTCTTCTATTGCATTTGAAACGATACTATCGATTGCCAATTGTAGCTTTTCTATAGACTGGCCTTTTGTGCAAACGATTGCAAAAAAGAAAAGAACTGATAACGTATGTTGAAGCTTTCGCATGTTCTATTTTTGACCCTTATCCGAATTATATATGGAGCAAACCAAGTATTTCATTATTGATTTCGACAGCACATTCACTCAAGTGGAAGCACTGGATGTATTGGCAGAAATCTCTCTCAAGGATAATGAAAATCAATCGAATGCCATTGCTGATATCAAGACCATTACGGATCAGGGTATGGAAGGAGGCATGTCTTTTCGAGAATCATTAAAAAAACGAGTGGATATTCTTCAGGGAAACAAAGAACATTTACCTGAATTGGTAGATCGATTGAGCTCGTTGGTTTCGCCCTCCTTCAAGCGGAATACAGAGTTTATCAATAAGTATAAAGATCAGATTTACATCGTCTCGAATGGCTTCAAAGACTTCATTGTACCGATCGTAAGCAAGTTCGGAATAAAGGAGGAAAATGTCTTTGCCAATGAATTTACCTATGATGATACCGGTAATATTATAGGGTTTGATGAGGGGAACATCTTGTCAGAAAACAATGGAAAGCCCAGACAAATTGAAAGTCTTGGATTGAAAGGTGAAGTGTTTGTGCTTGGAGACGGCTTTACTGATTTTGAAATAAAGAAGGCTGGCCTTGCGCACAAGTTTTATGCATTTACAGAAAATGTGAGAAGAGAAAAAATTCTCAATGAGGCTGATCACGAGGCACCTTCCTTAGATGAGTTTCTGTTCACACAAAAACTAGAGCGCGCCCACTCCTACCCTAAAAACAGAATTAAAGCTTTGCTACTGGAAAACATTCATGAGGGAGCAATCAAGCGACTCAAGGAAGAGGGTTATCAGGTAGACGTTCATCCTGCTGGAATGACCGAAGATGAACTCGCAGAAGCTATTAAGGATGTGAGTTTGCTTGGCATTCGGTCCAAGACCATGGTCACCGAAAAGGTATTATCAAAAGCAAAGAGACTGTTGTCAATTGGGGCTTTTTGTATTGGTACGAACCAAATAGATCTTTCTGCGGCATTGAAAAAGGGAGTGGCAGTTTTTAACGCTCCATTCTCTAATACGCGATCTGTAGTAGAGCTTGCACTGGCAGAAATCATCATGCTGATGCGAAACCTACCTGATAAGATGACTCAAATGCATCAGGGTAAATGGAATAAATCAGCAAGCGGAAGCTTTGAGATAAGAGGAAAAACACTCGGCATTATTGGTTATGGCAAAATTGGCTCTCAGCTATCCGTATTGGCTGAATCCATTGGGATGAATGTGCAGTATTTTGATATAGAAGAAAAGCTTGCTTTAGGTAATGCGACAGCCTGCCCAAGTTTAGAACACTTATTAATGTCATCCGACATCATAAGTATTCATGTAGATGGAAGGCCAGAAAATGAATTTATGATTGCTCATCATGAGTTTGAGCAAATGAAACAGGGTGTGGTCTTTATCAACTTAAGCAGGGGTCACATTGTAGATATTGATGCCTTGGCGAAAAACATTGAAAATGGTAAGATTCATGGAGCCAGTGTGGATGTATTTCCTGAGGAACCATTGAGCAATGATCATCCGTTCAAATCACCGCTGATGGGAATGAAGAACACCATTTTGACCCCACATGTAGGGGGTAGCACATTGGAAGCTCAGGAAAATATTGCAGATTTTGTTCCTTCAAAAATTATTGAATACATCAATACCGGATCCACCACCAATAGTGTGAATTTTCCAAACATTACGCTACCAACATTAAGTCAGGCTCATCGGTTTATTCATATTCATAAAAATGAACCCGGCATTTTGGCTGAGATTAATAATGTACTGGCAAAACATGGCATTAATATTGGTGGACAATACCTTAAAACCAATGATTTGGTGGGGTATGTTATTACGGATATAGACAAGAACTATAAAGAAGAAGTAATAAAAGACCTGAAAATGGTCCGAGGTACCATAAGATTCAGAGTTTTATATTAAGTTTAAACCAAAATAAAGTTAACACCACCCAACCTAGAGAGCTTATTTTAACGTTTATAAGCTAAATTGTAAAGAATGAGTTATCCGCTTAATTGGAAATCGCTTGATACTATAGAGGAGTTCGATCGCCTAGTTGAAACCTCCAGGGATAAACCTGCGCTTATATTTAAGCACAGACCTTCATCTCCTGAAAGTACACATGCATTACAAACGCTGGAAGCCGATTGGTCTATATCTCCTGAAAATCTTGACCTCTACATGGTCGATGTGATGAAAGATAAAGATGTGGCTGAGGCTGTTACAGATATGGCTGGTGTCATTAATGAGTACCCCCAAGTATTATTATTTGCTGACGGTGTTACCATGTATGACGAGTCCAGGGAGATGATCAGTGTGAAGAAGATAAAGCTTGCACTTAAAATCATCAACAGGACATTTAAGTGGATGGAAACAAGGGTTTAAGGAACTAAAATCCGAGTTTAAAAATTATACTTGCTCTTTGACTTCAAAGAGCTTTTTTTATGCCTAATAAAATCTATTTCACTCCAGGGCCCGCACAGCTTTTCTATACATTTGAAGAACACCTGAAAAAAGCCCTTTTTCTGGATATCCCTTCCATTTCTCACAGAAGCAAGACCTTCATTAAGGTTGTAGAAGAGACCAATGAAGCATTGAAAGAACTTCTGGAGCTACCGAATGGCTATGATATCTTCTTTCTAAATTCGGCGAATGAAGCCTGGGACCGAATTATTCAAAACCTTGTCATCAATACATCGCATCATTTTGCTAATGGATCATTCAGTAAGAAGTTCTATGACTTTGCCATTGATCACAATAAGAAAAGCGCAATAACTGAGTCATCCGCAGGAAACCCATTCCAGTCAATGAAAGTGTCTGAAGAGGCGGAACTTATAGGTATTACTAAAAATGAAACAAGTGTTGGTTATACTTTCACAGAGGATGAAATAGCTCAACTGAGGAAAGAAAATCCGGATAAGCTCATTGCCCTTGATATTGTTAGCGCCTCCCCTTCTTTGCCTGTAGATTTCAGTCAGGTAGATACAGCGTATTTCTCCGTGCAAAAGGGATTCGGTATGCCGCCTGGGCTAGGCATTTGGATCACAAATGAAAAATGTCTGGAAAAAGCTGAAGAAAAAGCGAAAACTACCTCACTTGGATCTTATAGGGCGTTACCTAATTTAAAGAAATTCGGTGCGAAAAATCAAACGCCGGAAACCCCTAATATGCTTTTCATTTATATCCTTGGCAAGATTGCGCAGGATATAATTAAGGCTGGTGCGACCAGAATGCGCAACGATACCACCTATAAAGCAACACTTTTGAATCAAGCGATTGAAAATCATCCTTTACTCGATCATTTCGTTTCTTCACAGAAACATCGCTCAAAAACGACAGTCGTAGCTAAAACATCAGAAACTGAAAAGATTTTGAAATTCTTCGAAAGTAGAGGACTTGTCTTAGGAACAGGATATGGAAGTTTTAAGGAAAACCACATAAGAATTGCTAACTTCCCTACTCACTCTAAAGAATCCGTTGAAATGGTGTGTGATTTGATGAAAAAAATAGAATAATCTTCGGTTTGAGTGAAACAATTTCATTGAAATCAGAGTATTTCAGTAAAACTTCACTATTTGAAGAAAAAATATTTTGAAAAATAGAATTTAAGTTATGAAATGATCTTGAATCAATCATAACTTTGCATCTCAAAACACCAGAAAATTGATCGCACCGCTGAAAAAAATTATTGTTTGTCTTGACCATACATCTATGGATCAAGGATTGATTGAAAATGCCTGCTCATTAAGCAAAGTTGCAGGCACTACACAAATCACCTTTTTAAATGTTATAAAGGACTTCAATCTTCCTGACCCTGTCCTAAAGGAATTTCCGGACTTACTTGAAAAAGCTTTGGCAGAAAGAGAAGATGAAATCAAAGGCTTGCTTAAAAAACACTTTAAATGTGATGTGTCTACCAAAATAAGGGTGAGACAGGGCGGTGAAACGAAGGAAATCCTGAAGGCTGCAAGTGAGATTAAATCAGACTTGATTATTCTAGGACGTAAAAAGGTAAGTGATTCGGTACTAAGCACAAGAGTAGCTCGTCGCTCGCCATGTAATCTTTTGCTTATTCCAGAAGGTACAAAGCTGAAATTTGACAACATCTTTATTCCTGTTGATTTTTCAGATTACTCTTCATTATCCCTTAGAAGGACTCTTCTTCTTACAAAAGAACTTAAGTCAAAGATTTACCTTCAAAATGTCTATACAGTTCCTTCCAGCTATAGATACTCAGGAAAGAGCTATAAAGAGTTTTCAGAAATCATGAAGGGTCATGCCAAAAAGGATCTGGAAGTGCTGATTAAAAAAGCCGAAAAACAATCTCAAGAGCTGGTTCCGGTAACCACCCTCGATGAGCATGGCAAGGTTATCGATTTAATAATGACTGAAGCGAGGAAGAAAAAGGTAGACCTGATTGTCATGGGAGCTAAAGGGCGAACAACCGCATCAGCGCTATTTATTGGCAGCAAGTCTGAAAGGATGATTAGAATCAATGAGGACATTCCTTTGATGATCATTCGAAAGAAGGGTGCGGTAGCAGGAATTTTAGAAACCTTAAAAGATCTCTGATTATTCTCTAATCTTATCTAAAAGCGTATTAAGAGTTGAAGCTTCCTGTTCAGTTAGATTGATATTCGAAGCTTGCCACTCTCCCATTTTAATGTCCATTTCGTCTAGTAGTTGAAGTCCCATGTCAGATATAAGAACATCAACTGCTCTTCGATCTTTTGCACATTGACTCCTTTTTACAAGTCCTTTTTGTTCCAATCTATCCACGATTCTGGACGCATTAGAACTTTTGTCAATCATCCTATCAATTAATAAATTAACAGTTGCAGGATTAGGGTGTTGGCCTCTCAAGATTCTTAAAATATTATATTGTGGGGTTGTTAACCCACTTTCTTTAAAAAGTCGAACGTGCTGTTGATTGAGCCAGGAATTCGTGAAAATGATATTCACGATTGCCTTTTCATATTCACTTTTAAACTTCTCCTGCTTGATCTCTTCAGAAATTCCCATGCTACAAATTAAATACGATTACATTAAATGTAACAACACCCTCTAAGAATAGGTGCAAATCCATCAAAATTTCAAACGACATTAAACCATCAGCTATCTTTAGCATCTAAGAGTCAATACCCACCTGAATAGTAAATTGGAAGAGCTGATTATAGAAAAAATCCGTGAAGATGAAACTCGCAACTATGGGTTCAACCTGTTGGTACGTGAATATCAGGAGCGAATTTATTGGCATGTGCGAAAGATGGTTATTGATCATGATGATGCAGATGATCTTTTACAGGAAATTTTTGTTAAAGTCTGGAAGAACCTTTCAACGTTTAGAGAGGACTCCAAACTATATACCTGGGTTTATCGGATAGCTACAAACGAGTGCCTTAATTTTCTAAAGAAGAAAAAAAGAAGGTTTTTCATGCCTATCCATGATTTGGAAGGTGAGTTAACGGAGAAACTTACAAGTAGCATGGAACCAACAGGTGACGAAGTGCAAATGAATCTTCAAAAAGCATTGCTAAAGCTACCCGATAAACAACGAATGGTTTTTAATATGAAGTATTATGATGACATGAAGTTTACTGACATTGCAGACATCACAGGAACTAGCGTAGGTGCATTAAAGGCTAGTTATCATCATGCGGTGAAAAAAATTGAAAATTTTATTAATCCTGATTAAACCATTCAGAGGAATGATTGTCTAAAGCAAACGAGATGAAATACAAACTTGACGATATTGACAAAAATGAGGTTTTCAAAGTCCCAGACGGTTACTTTGAAGACCTGCCTTTAAAGATTCAAAATAGAATCCAGGTAGAGCCACCTGTTAGCCGAAGCAAACGGGCTGTGTGGAGTCTCGCGATGGCAGCATCAATGGCCCTTATAGTCACTTTTGTTTTTATAAATCCAGGTGACGATCCTACAGCAGAGGAATTACTAGCAGAGGTTTCACAAGATGAATTGATTGCTTACCTGGATTATGTTGAGTTAGATGAATACGACATTGCAAGCACTTTTGAAGGAGAGGATGGGATGTTTGAGTTTGAAGACAGTAATGTTTTAGACGGAATAGACTTAGACAATCAGGCACTTGACGATGTGCTACTAGAATACGATTTAGAAGACGAATATTTATAACAATGAAAAAGCTTTTAATAATCATGCTAATGATTGCCAGTGCAATGGCATATGCCCAGAGCCCTGAAGCAATGAAAAAAATCGAAGCTGCAAAAATCGCACTTATTACAGAGCGTTTGGAGCTTAGTCCTCAACAGGCAGAAAAATTCTGGCCTATTTACCGCGAGTTTGGTAATAAGCGACTTGAAATAAGGAGAGAGTTTGACCAGGCAAGAAAAACCTTTGACTCTAATAAAGCCACGGAAGAAGAAAACAAAAAAATGCTTGAAATGGCCAATCAGGTAAAGGAGCGACAATTAAAACTCGAGCGAGCCTATTCTGAGCGAATCCTGAATGTTATCACAACCAGGCAATTAAATAATCTGAGAAAAGCGGAGAATGATTTTAAAGAAATGCTACTCAAGCGAATAAGAGCAGAACAAATGAAACGACAAAAACAACGGAGAAACGATGGAAGACTAAACGATCGACGTAACTAAACCAACCTACCCTACCTGATGCGTCGAACAGTCACTATAGCAATTTTGCTAAGTACGGCTTTTTTATCTTTTTCTCAAGATACTTTAAGCTATGCTGAGCAATTAAGAGCCATTGAAGAGGAGATGGATTCATTATCCATCTTCAATCTGATTGATAGTCTGTTCAATATTGAGACATCTATTTCAAATGAACTTAATGTTCGGGTCGGAGTGACAACCAGTGTGACAAGCGCGGGACGGGATTATAACCTCAATCAATCTGGCGTTTCATCCGGTATTACTTTCTATCATAAAAAAGGATTTTACGGCGACTTGTCTGGCTATTGGAACAGCGGAGTGGAACCGCATTACAATCCTACGGTGCTATCTATAGGTTATCTCGGAAACATTAATCCTAAATGGAGCTATTCCTTTGACTATGAAAAGTGGTTTTTTAACCCTAATGACTCTTCCGAAAATCCATTAAGACATTCTGTAGCTAGTTCGTTAAGCTATGATTTCAATTTTGGATACGCCAGCATTGATTATTCTTTTCTCTTTGGTAGCGAAACAGCACATCGATTGATTGGCAACCTAACAGGAACAATTAATTTAGGAAAGTGGTGGGTTTTTAGGAGTGTTAACATTTATCCCAGTTTCAATATGATGTATGGGAATGCTGATATTACTCAGCTAAGAGTTACACGGGAACAGCTATCTGATGAAAATAAAAAGCGACTTCAATTGCTGATTGAATTTAGCGAGCTCACAAGAGAGCAAAAAATTAAGCTTTGGAATTCCGTAAATGAAGCGTTTGAAAACGGGAGAATAACTGAGCGAAAAAGAGATCAATATAGAAATTTGCTAATAAACTCCAATCAACTAACCGAAGAGGAAAAACAAGAACTTCAGACACTCATAGAAGATGGAATTGAGTATGATGAATATCTGGATGGCAATCAGTTTGGATTACTTAACTATGCTTTTACAATCCCAATATCTTTTTCTACAAATCGCTGGAACATTCTTCTGAGCTACACCTACAGCATTCCTGTAAAGCTTCCTGATGAGTTTTTTGAGGTAGATCCAATCGGATACTTTGGTGCATCAGTTTCCTATAGAATACCTTTCAAATAATCAACGGTATAAAGAATAAAAGCCTACCTTTGCGTCCCGTAACAAGAAATAGGTAAACACTCTTCATGTCTAAAACGAAATACATCTTTGTTACGGGCGGTGTAACATCATCCCTCGGAAAAGGAATCGTCGCAGCTTCGCTCGGTAAACTACTACAAGCCAGAGGCTTATCCGTAACTATTCAGAAATTTGACCCATATATTAATATTGATCCGGGTACATTAAATCCATACGAACATGGTGAGTGTTATGTAACTAACGATGGTGCAGAAACCGATCTGGATCTGGGACATTACGAACGGTTTTTGAGTATTGAAACCTCTCAATCAAACAATGTCACGACTGGTAGGATATACTATAACGTAATTCAAAAAGAACGCAAAGGAGAATTCCTAGGTAAGACCGTACAGGTCATTCCACATATCACCGATGAAATCAAGAACAACATCTACAAGCTGGGGGAAACCGGAAAATACGATGTGGTTATTACTGAAATTGGAGGGTGTGTTGGTGACATTGAGTCCCTCCCATTTATTGAAGCAGTTCGTCAGGCTAAATTTGAACTTGGCTCAAGCAATAGCATCTCTATTCACCTAACCCTTATTCCCTATCTCAAGGCCTCCGGTGAATTAAAAACCAAACCCACACAACATTCTGTAAAAGAATTGTTAGAAGCAGGAATTCAGCCCGACATATTAGTTTGTCGATCTGAGTATCCAATCACACAAGAGATTAGAAAGAAACTAGCCCTTTTTTGCAACGTACCAATCAATTCGGTCATAGAGGCGCTTGACGCACCAACAATCTATGATGTGCCAATTCTCATGCGAAAAGAGAAACTTGATGAGCGTGTGCTTACCAAGTTTAAGATGCCTTATAAGAAGGAACCGAAAATCGAAAAATGGAAAGAGTTTCTTGGTCGCCTTAAAAACCCAACAGATTCTGTAAATATCGGGTTGGTTGGAAAGTATGTAGAGCTACAGGATGCATATAAGTCGATTGCAGAATCATTTATTCATGCAGGTGCAGCCAATGAATGTAAGGTGAACCTGAAATGGATTCACGCGGAAGAATTGGATGGCGACAATGTACAGAAAGAACTTTCAGGACTTGATGGTATTCTTGTTGCTCCCGGTTTCGGTGAGCGTGGCATTGAAGGAAAAATTTATGCAGTGCAATATGCCCGTGAAAATAAAGTACCATTTTTCGGTATTTGTCTTGGTATGCAATGTGCGGTTATAGAGTTTGCCAGAAACGTCATTGGAAAGAAAAAAGCAAACAGTGCTGAAATGGGAAAGACATCCTATCCTGTCATTGATCTGATGGAAAGTCAGAAAAACATCAAAGATATGGGCGGAACCATGCGTCTTGGGGCTTATGTTTGCGAGCTCAAAAAAGGCAGTAAAGCCTATTCAGCATACGGATCAAAGAAAATAATGGAGCGTCACCGACATAGATACGAGTTTAACAATAAGTATCTGGAGGATTATGAAAATGCAGGCATGATTGCAACGGGTATCAACCCGGACACCAATCTTGTGGAAATAATGGAAATTAAAGATCACCCATGGTTTGTCGGTACCCAATACCACCCTGAGTTGAAATCTACAGTGATGGATCCTCATCCACTTTTTGTAAAATTTATCAAAACATCTCTTGATCTGAAGAAGAGTCAGGAAATATAATTCATACTACATGGACAGAAATCAAATTATAGGTCTAACCCTAATGTTTGCCTTATTGGCTGTTTACTTTACCTGGTTCGCGCCTGACGCACCTCAGCCAGAAGAGCTCACCACTCAGCAAGAACCCGCTACTGAGACTATTCAGGAAGCAACCCCAACTGACAGTGTCACTACACTACCAGTAGTTTCAGATTCTGAACAAAACTCACTGAACACCCAGAAATATGGGGCGTTTGCTTTCGCAGCATCCGGAGATGAGTCCATTCAAAAAATAGAAAATGAAGAGCTGATAATCAACCTATCTAATAAAGGGGGAAGAATCAAAGATGTGATTCTTAAAAATCACAAAGATTACCTTGGAAATGACCTGGTTTTGGTTGACGGCTCGAAATCAAAAAGTGATCTTGTAGTTGATCATAACGGCAGAAAAATCAACCTCTCTGAGTTAGCGTTTGCTCCAACGACAAAAAAAATTGGAGATACTACACAAATTTCATTTGTGCTTACGGATGGTAATTTCTCTATCATTCAGAAATACCTAGTCCCTCCAAAAGGATTTGAGATTGCATACAGTATTGAAAGCAAAAACCTGAACACTATCCTGAATCCAACTGATGTCAACTTCAACTGGAATCATGCGATCAATCGAGCAGAAGCTCATTTGGAAGATGGAAGAATAAACAGTAACGTTCGTTATCTTCTTGCAAATGGCGATTATGATGAGCTGTCTGAAAGATCTACAGAATTTGAAGATGAAACTTTGGGGAGTCAGGTAAAATGGGTCTCATTCAAGCAAAAGTTTTTTACGGCTGCCATCATTGCTAAAAATGCTTTCCAATCAGGCTATGTAAATCAAACGGTTGATTTTGGAGATACCACATCTGTTAAGAATCTTTCCATGCAGATGCTGATCCCTTATTCGGATTTTGCAAATGAATTTAAAGCCCGATACTTCTTCGGACCAAACAACTACCGAATACTCAAAAAAGTAGCGCCTGACTTTGAAGAGAATCTGGACATGGGTTGGGGGCCACTACCCCTTGTCAATAAGTATTTGATCATCCCTATATTTCATTTTCTTGAAGGATTCCTCTCTAACTATGGAATCATCATCTTGCTAATTGTGATCGTTATCCGTTTGATTCTAGCGCCTCTCACCTGGAAATCGCACATGTCCATGGCCAAGATGCGGGCGATGAAGCCTGAGCTGGATGAAATCAAAGCGAAGCACGATGGTGATATGCAGAAAGCTCAACAGGAGCAAATGAAGCTCTATCAGCAAGTTGGTATTAATCCTGTGAGTGGGTGTATCCCAATGTTGTTGCAAATGCCTATCCTTTTTGCCTTATTCTTTTTCTTTCCAAATGCAGTTGAACTGAGACAAGAGGCATTCTTGTGGGCACACGATCTATCAACATATGATAGCATCATCAATCTCCCATTTGAAATTCCTTTCTATGGGGATCATGTGAGTTTGTTCACGCTACTGATGACATTATCGACCATTCTATATACCTGGAGTAATAGCCAGATCACAACCGTACAGGGACCAATGAAAACCTTGCAGTACATGATGCCAATCATGTTCCTATTTGTTTTGAATAGCTATGCATCCGGTTTGACGTTTTACTACTTTGTTTCTAACATGGTGACATTTGGACAAACACTTCTTTTTAGAAAAATTATTGATGAAGATAAAATCCATGCCTTGTTGCAGGAAAACAAGAAAAAGAATGCGAACAAGAAAAAGTCAAAATTTCAGCAGCGTTTAGAAGATGCTATGAAAGCAAACCAGGAAGCTCAGAAAAAGAGTAAAAAGAAAAAATAGATTGTTGATAACCGCACCAAAAACCTTGATTCTAAGTTATTGAATCAAGGTTTTTCTTTTTTACACAAGTTATTCACAACATGACTATCTTGAGAACAGGTTGGATATATTTGTGTCCGTTACGCTACCTAAAATCACATTTGAAAAGAAAATTATATGGGTAAGATCATTTCTATCGCAAATCAAAAAGGAGGAGTAGGCAAAACAACTACTGCTATAAATCTAGCAGCAAGCCTCGCAGCTCTTGAATTTAAAACCCTCATTGTGGATGCTGATCCGCAAGCGAATGCTACTTCAGGCGTTGGGGTTGATCCAAAAAGCGTAGAGGTGAGTATATATGAATGCATGGTAGATGGCGAAAGTGCTAAAAAGAGCATAGTAGATACCCAGATTAAATTTCTGGATCTTCTACCCTCTCACATAGATTTAGTGGGCGCTGAAGTTGAAATGGTAAACATTGAAGAGCGAGAAGAAAAAATGAAGCAGGCGCTTGCTGAGGTTAGAGATGATTATGACTTCATCATTATTGACTGTTCTCCTTCCCTAGGGCTGATTACGATTAATGCACTTACTGCATCTGATTCCGTTATCGTACCGGTCCAGTGTGAATACTTTGCTCTAGAGGGTCTAGGCAAACTTCTAAATACCATCAAGATCATTCAGACCCGATTAAATCAGGATTTAGAAATTGAAGGTATTTTGCTTACCATGTACGATGTGAGGCTTAACCTAGCCAACCAGGTAGTGGAAGAAGTAAAGATGCATTTCGAATCACTTGTATTCAGCACAATGATTCCAAGAAACATTAAACTAAGCGAATCACCCGGATTTGGCATGCCGGCCATCACGCATGATGCCGACAGCAAAGGGTCTATCAGCTACCTGAATCTTGCCAAAGAGATCATGGAGCGAAACGAGGTAAAAGCAGCTTGAAGAGAAAATGGCGGAGAGTAAATTCAAAAAGAGATCAGGGCTAGGTCGAGGATTGGGTGCCCTGCTGGAAGATTCAGGAGAAAAGGAAAAAATAAGTGGCTCAGGTGCTACTCCAAAAGGTGCGATCAATGAAATTGAAATCTCACAGATTGAAACCAATCCATGGCAACCAAGATCTGACTTTGATGAAGATGCACTAAATGACCTTGCTGAATCTATTAAGGTTCAGGGAATCATACAACCTATTACTGTTCGCGCTTTAAGCGAGAAAGAATTTCAGCTTATTTCAGGTGAACGAAGACTACAAGCATGTAAAAAAGCCGGTCTAAAAACCATTCCTGCATACATCCGCATCGCCGATGATCAGCAAATGCTGGAAATGGCTTTGATCGAGAACATTCAGCGTGAAAACCTGAATGCGATAGAGATTGCATTAAGCTATCAACGACTCTTGGCAGAGTGTGACTTAAAGCAGGAAGAGCTTGGCGATCGTGTAGGAAAAAACAGAAGTACAGTAACGAACTACCTTCGTCTACTTAAACTACCACCTGATATTCAAATTGCCTTAAGAGATGGAAGGCTGAGTATGGGACATGCCCGTGCACTTATCTCTATTGAGGATGTTTCATTTCAACTTGACATTTTTAACCAGATTATAAAGAACGATCTTTCGGTAAGAAAAGTAGAAGAACTTGTTCGTTCAAAAGGTAAAAAGGAGGAAAAAGAATCCAAGCCTTCTGAGATAGATCCGGAAATCAGGAAATTGCAGGGCAAACTTTCAACGCACTTCGGATCTAAAATTGCAATCAAGTCTAACGAGAAAAACAAAGGAGAAATCAAGATTCCATTTGCCTCTACAGAAGATTTAAATCGTATTTTAGAGATTCTAGACATTTAATTAGATATCTACACTACTTTTCATATTTAGGCGCGAACTTTGCGAAGCAATCGCTCAAGATGAAAAAATTATTGTTCGTACTAAGTATTGTCTGTTTAATTGGTGTTCAAGCACAGGACAAGCCAGTTCTGATAGAAGACTCAACTTTTATTAAGGCGCAGGATGATGCTGAATTATTTCAGGAAGTGTCTGAGCTGGATCCACAGCGAGCAGCATTACTTTCTGCAATATTTCCAGGCTTAGGACAAGCATACAATAAGCAGTATTGGAAAGTGCCATTGGTATGGGCCGGGGTGCTCACTTTTGGTCACTTTATCGACTACAACAACAAGGTTTATCATGGATTAAGAAATGCAGCGTTACTAAATGCTCAAAACCCTGAATTAAATCCATACAAATCACTTATTACCAACGAAAGTGCACTCATACGAAACAGAGATGTATTCAGAAGAAACAGGGATATGTTAATTATAGTAGGCTCGGCATTCTACATACTTCAGATTGTGGATGCTCACGTTTCGGCACACCTTGAGGAATTCAAGCTAAATGACAGTCTTGCATTGGGTATTGAGCCATCTATTCAACCAACTCCATTATTTTCGCAGGCTGTAGGAGTTTCATTCGTATTGAAATTTTAGTTGATGAAAATTGCATTGATCGGATATGGAAAAATGGGGAAAGCCATTGAGCAAATTGCTTTAGGGGAAGGTCACACGATCGATTTTATTATAAAATCACCCAAAGACCTGGCTCATTTAGCTCCCAATTCTGTGGACCTTGCAATTGAGTTTACACAGCCTGAATCAGCGTTTCAAAACCTTTCTCACTGCCTAAAGAATCAAATTCCTGTAATTTCAGGAACTACAGGTTGGCTGGATCAGCTTACTGAAATAGAGACTTTTTGCAAAGAAAAAAATGGAACATTCCTCTATGCATCCAACTTCAGCATTGGTGTTAATCTCTTTTTCGAATTGAACAAATGGCTCGCTGAAAAAATGGCTCAACTTGAGTTTAGACCAGCTATTAAAGAAATCCACCATACGGAAAAAAAAGACAGTCCAAGTGGAACAGCAATTACCTTAGCTGAAGGCATCACCGCCTCTCACCCACTGCTAACATCCTGGGTAAACGAAGAATCCACCGATCATAAAAAATTAGGAATAGTTTCAGAGCGAATTCCCAACGTACCGGGTACTCATACCGTAAGCTATTCTTCTCCTTTAGAGTCTATAGAAATAACTCATACTGCCCATAACAGAAGTGTGTTTGCACAAGGCGTAATGAAAGTAGGAGAATGGATTCACAGCAAAAAAGGAGTTTTTACCATGTCAGATTTTATAAACGATAACTAACCATATGTACTTTCACGATTTTAATCCGGTGTTTGTCATCACATTTCTTGTCCTGTGGTATGTCCTACAGGGTACCGCTTATTACAAGTTTTTTGAAAAAGCTGGTAAAGAAGGGTGGAAAGGGTTTGTGCCTGTGCTTAACTATTACATTCATCTGGAAATAGTAGGCAGACCTAAGTGGTGGGTGGTTCTTCTCTTTGTCCCGGTAATCAACTTCTTCGTTGGTCTAACTATGCACCTTGATCTAATGAAGTCTTTCGGCAAGTACACCTATCTGGATCAGGTGTTAGGGGTGATCTTCGCTCCTATTTACATGAACTATATCGCGTGGACGGACACCAAGTACATTGACAAAGCAACTGAGATTCCTAAGCCTAAGAAATCATTTGGCAAAGAATGGTTTGAAGCAATTGTTTTTGCAGTATTCTGCGCTACGTTCGTTCGCTGGATTTTCATGGAAGCTTATGTAATCCCAACAGGATCGATGGAGCGTTCATTGCTGGTTGGTGATTTCCTTTTTGTTAGCAAAGCGGAATACGGGCCAAGAACCCCACAAACACCAATGCAGGTCCCTCTAACACATCAAACAATCTGGGGAACTGAGATTCCATCTTATATTCCAGGTGTTTCTTTACCAAGTTTACGACTACCTTCATTAGGTAAAGTAGAGCGAAACGATGTGGTTGTTTTCAACTACCCAGTCAATGATCACTACAATCAAAGAAATGATGGAGGGTATCACCCGATGGACCTCAAAACACATTACATCAAACGATGTGTAGCCGTGGCAGGGGAAACACTGGAAATAAAGGCTACTCAAGTGTATATCAATGGTGAGGAACAGGAAAACCCTCCTTTAATGCAACACCAGTATTTTATAAAAACCGATGAGTCGATTCGTGACAGGATTTTTGAAAAGTACAATGTAGACCCACAAAATAGGAACAGGATGCCTGGTGGGTACGTGGCACATATGCCTAGAGATGTGGCAAAAGAAATGGAGAAACTGCAATTTGTTGAGAGTGTTACCCTTCAGCTAATACCTGAAAATCGTTCAGAACAAAACATCTTCCCTGATGCAAGATACTTCCCCTGGAATCGTGATTTCTTCGGGCCTCTTACAGTCCCCGCCACGGGAATGACGATTGAGGTAAATGAAGAAAACCTGGCGATGTATGGCTCCACTATTTCCAATTATGAAGGAAATGATTCAGTCGAAATCGACATTGATAAATTGGTAGTAAATGGTGAAGAGCTAAGCGAATATACTTTCAAGAAGGACTACTACTTCATGATGGGTGATAACCGACATGCTTCTGATGACTCTCGATATTGGGGGTTTGTGCCGGAAGACAATATCGTTGGAGAAGCATCTTTTATTTGGATGTCATTCAACACGAATGGAAGCTTCATCAATAAAATCAGATGGGAACGATTGTTTGATGGAATTGAGTAATAGAAAAATAATTGAAGAAAATAGAGAGGCACTCAAAACTGAGTGCCTTTTTTGTTGAGTTTATTTCCATTGAGAATTTCAGAAAACTCTTTCTGCTGATGTTCTCGTAATCTCTAATTGATCCAACAGAATCGTATTCGTATGTTTTTGTAGAGACTCTGAGTCAAAAAGCACCTTCATCCCCGTGTCAGGCACTCGCTCAGTCCTGGCGACACCCGTTATGATTGCCAGAGCTTCTGCTAACAAAGGTTCAGATGGATCACCAAGCGGCTTTAGGTCTTCGAGGTAGTTTACCTCATCCACTTCTATATTTGGAGAAAATCCGTCTGTATAATCAATGTTCTGAATATTTGTGATTCTACTAATTATTGGTTGCAGTGCGTTTTTATGATTGGGGTTTGTATGGTTTACGGTGCTGCCAGAAGTTGGAGTCTTTTGATAGTTTGGAGAATCATAAATAGTCACTGAGCCAAGGTTTTTGCCTACCGTTTTTGTTCCAATCAATGTAACATCCATATAAGGGTCAAGTCCAGATATAATCAGTTCTGATGCGGAGGCAGTATTCCCACTCGTAAGAATAAACAACCTATTTAAATCAAGTCTATTAAAACTTCCCACATCATCTAATTTGTCAATAAAATAATAATTAAGGTCACTCCCACCCGCGACGAGTATATCCGTGATTTCCTGATTGTATTCAATAGCTGCAAAAACATCACTCGTTCGACCTTTTGAGTAGATCAATGATGCTAATAATTGAGATGTTAGCACTGCCCCACCCGGATTGTAGCGTAGATCTAGTACCAAATCTGAAATTCCATTTGATTGAAACTCACCAAATACCTGATTCATTTCCTGATGGTACGATCTATTATTTACAAACTGATTGTATACCAGATAGCCAACTTTGACTCCATCAACATCAAGTGTTTTTGCCATATGAATCGGATTCTCAGTAAGTTCAATAGAAACTAATTCTACTGTCTCCTGTGTATCAGATACTTTTCCATCCTTAATTTCCCCAAGTGTAAGTGCATATTGATCGCGGGAAAGTAATGCATGAAAATTGTCTCGAGTAAGTGATGTACCATTAACCGCGGTAAAAATATCACCACGAACAAGACCCTTTTGATCAGCTGGTCCAGTAGGCACAACATACTTTATGAAACCAAATACATTATTCGAATCATCAGTGCCAATCAGTCGGTATTCAAAGCCAAAGGATTTGGTGATGCCCTGAAAGGAAGCTTCCAACTCTTCATAATCCTCCACAAACCACGAAAATCGATCTTTTTCGACCGTCAAATCATAAAACAATGATTCCGAGGATGAGTACCCATTCAAAAAAGTGTATAAAGCATTATAGGTAGGGTATTTTTCCAAAGAAAGATCTTCAACCTCATCAACCCAGAAGTAGTAGTCATTCATGGCAAACCACACAAACTCATTAATTTCATTTTGTAAGGTGACATTGATGCCATCGTCTTTTGTACAACCTGACACACATAATGAAAAAACACCAACTATTAGTAGAAATCTTAGACCTTTCATTTACCCTTTTTCCTGTATTAGTCCTCTCAAATATTGCTTAGGAAGCAATTAATGTAAAATTACCATTTTATAGGGGTAAGACCCTTGGATGACAGGTATTGGTTGGTCTTCGAAAAATGATTACACCCAAAAAATCCATTGTGAGCTGAAAATGGAGATGGATGTCTGGCCTTTAGAACCAAATGCTTATTAGAATCAACTAAGGCTCCTTTCTTTTGAGCGTAAGCACCCCAAAGTAGAAACACAATTCCTTCCTTTTCCCTAGATATAGTTTCTAACACAGCATCTGTAAAAGGTTCCCAGCCTTTTCCTTGATGAGAGCCGGGCTTTCTGGCTTCAACAGTTAGCGTGGCATTGAGAAGTAGTACCCCTTGCTTTGCCCACCTTTCTAAATTACCAGACTCAGGTATTGGCTGACCCAAATCGGTTTGAATTTCTTTAAAAATATTTTGCAAAGATGGTGGCTGCCTTATACCATCAGCAACAGAAAAGCACAGACCATTAGCTTGTCCGGGACCATGGTATGGGTCCTGCCCCACGATTACCACTTTCAACTGATCGAAAGGACAATGGTCAAAAGCACTGAATATCAAAGAACCCGGAGGGTATACCTGTTTCAAAGCGTATTCCTTTTTCACAAAATCCGTCAGCTCCTTGAAATAGTCCTTTTGAAACTCTGACGCCAATCTGACCTTCCAACTTTCTTCAATTTTTATACTCATTTTTATATCTTGATCCGGGTTGTTGGTAAAATAAATTGAAATTCTATTAAATTGTCCGCCAGGATTATGATAACTGGAGTCACAAAAGGCATAAAAGTCTCTGTAGAAACGAACTACCAACCGGAGCATTCGCAACCGGCACACGAGCATTTTGTGTTTACTTATCGAATTACCATTGAAAATAATTCCAACAATACCGTTCAGCTGAAAGCCCGTCACTGGGATATTCTGGATGCAGCTCACCCCAGCCATGAGGTTGATGGTGAAGGAGTAGTAGGCAAACAGCCTGTATTAGAGCCAGGAGAGATTCACCAATATGTTTCAGGTTGTAACCTTCGCTCCGGCATAGGTAAAATGAAAGGCTATTATATCATGGAAAGAATCATTGATGGAAGGCTTTTTAATGTCGAGATTCCAGAGTTTCTTATGGTGGTTCCATTCAAACTAAATTAAGCTTGAATTCGGTTTTTTGGTTTAGACTTCAATGTTATTTGAAGTACAAATGGAATGCTGTAGGCCCCCACTCCCTGCATTCACCTTTCCTATTTGATTTATTTAATAAGGCAGTTAAGCCTGCTCGCACATTTCGTTTATCAACGGTAGAAAAACTCAGAAAAGATCTTGAAGCAAATCATGAGGTTATCGATCTATTCGATCTAAAAACAAAGACAAGTTACCGTAGAACCATTAGCTCTATTGCTAAAACATCCTTAAGTAAACCAAAATTTTCAGCGTTCCTTTATAAACTCCTGGAACTTCTTGAAGTAGAAAAAGTGCTTGAAACCGGTACTTCATTAGGTATTAATGGCCTATACATGGCTGGGCCTGAGCGTGTAAAAAAGGTTTGCACTGTTGAGGCCTCTCCTATTATAGCCTCTATTGCTCAAAAACAATTTGCCAAGCTCCTCCAACACAAAATTGAAATCAAACAAGGAACTATCCAGGATACGATTGAGCCACTATTGATTCGGGAACAGCCAGAGTTTTGTTTCATCGATGCTGACCATCGATCATCCGCTGTATTATCATGTGTTGATGCTATCATGAAACACACGCCAAAAATTAAATGCATTGTTGTTCATGATATTTACTGGTCTCCTGATATGAGCTCAGTATGGGATAAGATCACGTCTGATACTCGTTTTGCCCTGACTATTGATATATTTCAGGCGGGGATTATCTTCCCGAATATGCAAATGCCAAAGCAGCATTTTACATTACGTTTTTAATAAGGGGGCATTTTTCTACTTTTGCCGCATAATTTTAATCAAAGAATGGAAGATCAAAACTCATCAGAACAACCAGATTACCTTAAACCAAAGAAAAATCGGACACCTGTTTTTATAGTCATCACATTCCTGCTGCTGGCTGCTATTGTATTCTTTTATTATCAAAATCAGCAACTGGAGGAAGAGCGCGCACAACAGCAGCAGGAGATATCGAACACATACCTAAAGCTGGACTCAGTTTCGAATGAGCTGGAAATAAGAATCCAGACGATCAAAGAACTTGGAGGTAATATCGATACGTTGGAGGCATTGAAAACCCAACTGGAAGCGGACAAGAAACAACTTCTGGTAGATGCGCAATATCAAAGAGGGCAAATCACCAAACTAAATAACAGGGTTGATGGGTACAAAGAGCTTTTACTTCTAAAGGATGAGGAAATTGAACAACTGAAAGTATTGAACGAGCAACTTTCAGAGGAAAATACAACCCTCAAAGTAGAGAAGAACCAATTGAATCAGACGGTTCAGCAGTTGGAGCAAAACAAACAAGAACTGGCAAGTAAAGTGGCGGTTGCTTCCCGTTTAGAGATCGAAGATATGCGCATCAATGCCATCAATGATAATGGAAAGGAAAGAGATGGTGGGGAATATAGAAACAGGCATATCGAACAACTCAAAATTCAATTTACTGTCGTTGAAAATGAAATTGCACCCATAGAAGGAAAAGAACTTCTCTTGAGAGTAATTGCTCCGGATGGGAATGTTTTATTTGATGTAACTCGTGGTTCAGGTTCCTTTACTTTCGAAAATCGAGAGATGTTCTACACCGCAAAGCAGGAAATCTTGTATGATCGAAATAGCCAGCTAGTGACTTTTCTCTACAACAAGGGTTCTGAGTATGCAGTTGGACAACATAAGGTAGAAGTGTACACCGATGATTACCTTATGGGTAAGGGTAGTTTTATGGTGAAGTAAATTCTTTAATCAGCAGTTTTTCCGTCGACTGTTGACTAAAACATTTACATCAATAGTTGCTTTTTAATAGCTATTACCTACTTTTGCACCTCATTTTTAAAACATTAGTTCTTAATTTATTTACACATGACAAAGAATTACGAGACGGTATTCATTTTGACTCCCGTTTTGTCTGAAGCTCAGATGAAGGATACTGTCGGAAAATTCAAAAAAGTTCTAACTGATAACGGCGCAGAGCTTGTTAACGAAGAGAACTGGGGATTACGCAAACTTGCCTACCCTATTCAGCATAAAACCACCGGGTTTTACCAGCTGTTTGAATTCCGATCAGAGCCTGAATTAATCGCTAAGCTAGAGACAGAGTACAGGAGAGACGAGGCAGTGATGAGATTTCTCACCACTACACTTGACAAGCACGCAGTTGTTTACAACGAGCGTAGAAAAAAAGGCGAATTCAATAAGAAGAAAGAAACTAAGAAGGAGGCAGCCAAATGACATTACAGAACGAACCAATAAACAGAGAACAGAAGAAGGAGAAGTACTGCCGATTCAAAAAGAACGGCATCAAGTACATCGATTACAAAGATCCTGACTTCTTATTAAAGTTTGTAAACGAACAAGGTAAGATTCTTCCTAGAAGACTTACTGGTACAAGTTTAAAGTATCAAAGAAAGGTATCTCAGGCGATCAAAAGATCGAGACACCTAGCGTTGATGCCATATGTTGGAGATTCCCTTAAATAAGTACTGACATGGAAGTAATACTAAGAGAAGATATACAAGGACTAGGCTACAGAAACGATACAGTGGATGTAAAGCCTGGGTATGGCAGAAACTTTCTGATCCCGCGTGGGATGGCAATAATCGCAAGTGATTCTAATAAAAAGATGATCAGCGAAAACATTCGCCAGGCTGCTCATAAAGCAGAGAAAGCAAAGAAGGATGCGGAAGAAATAGCCAAGAAAATTGGTGAATTGACTCTTGAGATCAAGACAAAGGCTGGTGAGAGCGGAAAAATCTTTGGAGCTATCACCCCAATTCAGGTTGCAGAAGCACTCGCAGCTAAGGGTCATGAGGTAGACAGAAAGAGAATTTCTTTTGAGCAGAAAATTAAGGAGCTAGGTGAGTACACTGCACTTCTTGACTTGCACAAAGAAGTACATCACCCGATTACGATTCAGGTGGTTGCTGACTAAGCATTTTAATTCTTAGATATATAAGCCCTGTCCCGAAAGGTTCAGGGTTTTTTTATGAAATTTGTTCAAATGAAGAAACAACAATTAACACTTCTGTTCCTTTTCATAGCACTTGCATGTAGCAATAACAACAATGAACCAATTCCTATTCAGGAAGATAAGGAAGAAGAAGTAATTGACTATACCATTACCTGTACAGATGATTCATTTAAAGTTGAGCCTATCCAATGCACCCCTTCGCTTTCAACATCCAACCTGGATGTGGTGACCTGGAACATTGAAAACTTTCCAATGGCGTCCAATACGATTGAGGTTGTTGCTGAAATTATCAGGAATTTAAATGCAGACATTTATGCTATCCAGGAAATTGACGACATAGATGCGTTTAACATGCTTATAACTTCGCTAGAAGGGTATGAAGGTATTGCTTATGATGTAAGAGGTGGAATTGAGTTAGGATATATTTATAAGACAAGCGAGATCGCTAGCTTTGGAACACCCATTGAGCTTTTTGATGGACAGACCAGCCCTTTTCCGCGTGAGCCAGTAGAAGTTGATGTAACTCATATAAATGGATTGACCGTTAAACTGATTAACATCCACCTGAAATGTTGCGGGGGCTCTGAGGATAGGCGAACGGACGCTAGTAAAAAATTGGAAGCTTATATAGATGATAACTTCTCGAAAGAAGAAGTAATCATCCTGGGAGATTGGA
This sequence comes from Ekhidna lutea, assembly GCF_900188325.1. Taxonomy (GTDB): domain Bacteria; phylum Bacteroidota; class Bacteroidia; order Cytophagales; family Cyclobacteriaceae; genus Ekhidna; species Ekhidna lutea. Next base: position 533,859 of record NZ_FZPD01000002.1, read on the forward strand.
ATGAGGATTTTGAAACCGGATCATCCTTTACCAATTTTCTGGCAGATACAGACAATTACATATTTGCTGATTATCCTATTTATGCAGGTTCAGGAGATGATTATAGCTACCCTTGTACTGGCGCATCCTATTGCCCAAGTCATATTGATCATATATTAATTACAAATGAATTATGTGATAATCTGGCTTCCACAAACACCGTGAGACTTGATGACTGTATTACCAATTACCTGACACAGGTTTCGGATCATCGGCCAATCATGATCAGCTTAAAAGCAGATAATTAATCTGTCTACCTTTGATGAAAAGGTATTTACTGTGTTTAAGATAGACTTTAATATTCCCGAATCATCCACCAAAATCAACCTCAAGGATTCAATATTCTTGATCGGCTCATGCTTTTCAAATGAGATTGGAAAAACCCTTACAGAAAACAAATTACAGAGTCTTTCTAATCCTTTTGGGACAATCTACAATCCATATTCGATTTTCAACCTTTTATCTAATTCAGCAGAAGCTAATGATGTGATTGAAAGCCAGAGTGTGTTCTATCACTGGGATGCGCATGGGGAAATATCCGGGTTAAGTGAATCAGAAACCATTTCCGTATTTGAAAAGCGAAACAAGGAATCACAGGCGTTCCTCAAAAATTGCAATTGGTTAATCATAACGTTAGGAACAGCGATTGTTTACGAAAATCAGGCAGGCCACATCGTTGCTAATTGTCATAAGGTGCCTGCAGGGAACTTTAAAAAAAGATACCTGAATCAGGAGGAAATCATCAGTCAATATTCAAGTCTTCACTCCTATCTAAATGATATAAATCCAGACTTGAAAATTGTGTTTACAGTTAGCCCGGTCAGACACATTCGTGATGGATTAGTTGAAAACAACAGAAGTAAAGCAATTCTGATTGATGCCATTCATACTATCACATCACAGTACAAAAACACCAGCTATTTTCCATCTTATGAAATAGTGGTAGATGAATTACGAGATTACCGCTTTTTCAAAACTGATCGAGTTCACCCAACTGAAGAAGCAACTGAATATGTATGGAATCAATTTGTTCAAACCTACTTTGACAGTGAAACTCAAGACTTCCTACAAGAATGGAACAAGTTAAAAGCTGCCATTCATCATCGCCCTTTTCAGCCTGAATCTAAGTCTCATCAGGCCTTTCTTAAATCGACCCTGGAGAAGCTAAAAAAACTGAATGAAAAAGTAGATCTGAGTGTTGAGGTTGCTAAAGTGAGTCAACAATTAACATGAGACTTCTATTCATTCTACTGATCATTACAGCAGCCTGTCAATCAAAAAGTCAAACTGAAATGCACGAATACACCAACGACCTGATCGATTCAACAAGCCCATACCTGCAACAACATGCGCACAACCCAGTCAATTGGCAGGAATGGGGTGAAAAAGCGTTGCAACAGGCCAAAGATGAAGACAAACCCATCCTGGTGAGTATTGGCTATTCCAGCTGTCACTGGTGTCACGTGATGGAAAAGGAATCATTCGAAGACACGGCTGTTGCCAAAATCATGAATGATCACTTCATAAACATCAAGGTGGATAGGGAAGAGCGACCGGATGTAGACCAGGTATATATGGATGCTGTACAGGCGATGGGCTTACATGGAGGCTGGCCATTGAATGTCTTTCTTACACCAGATCAGAAACCATTTTATGGAGGCACTTATTTCCCCAAACAAGGCTGGATCAATCTACTTACTAGCATCAATGAAGCCTTTGAAAATAACAGAGTGAAGATCAACGAATCTGCAGAAGCTTTCACACAAAACCTGCAAGCCAAAGAATCAGAAAAGTACAAACTGGAAGGAACGGACCACAGCCTGTCCACAGAAGAAATCAATACGATCTACCAAACGCTGAAAAAGAAATTTGATCGTGTCGATGGGGGCATCAAAAAATCGCCCAAGTTTCCAATGCCTTCTGTGTGGCAGTTTTTAGCTACCTATTATCACCAAACTAAAAATGAAGATGCATTAAAGCACCTGGAATTTACGCTCGAGAAGATTGCAGATGGTGGGATTTACGATCATGTGGGTGGTGGATTTGCTCGCTATAGTACGGATGAAGAATGGCATGTTCCCCACTTTGAAAAGATGCTCTATGACAATGGTCAACTGCTGAGTCTGTATGCCAATGGATTTAAGCTAACCAAAAATCCAAAATTTGAACGAACCATCCTTGAAACCATTGAATGGTTAGAGAGAGAAATGCTGGATGAATCCGGAGGATTCTATTCAGCCTTAGATGCAGACAGTGAAGGTGAAGAAGGAAAATTCTATGTGTGGAGCTATGAAGAGATTGTTGAGCTAGCTGGCAATGACTCAAAAATGATTACTGAGTATTACGATGTGCAACCTGGTGGCAATTGGGAAGGGAAGAATGCATTTAGGGTGGTCGTCGATGAAAAGAAACTGGCTAAGAAATATAATTTAACAAAAGAAGAGTTTCTGAAACGAATAAAGGCCTTTAAGCAAAAAGCTTTGAAGGAACGTGAAAAGAGAATTAGACCTGGTTTGGATGATAAGATCATTGCAGGATGGAACGGGTTAACATTAACTGGCTTGTCTGATGCATATCAGGCCTTGCAAGATTCTTCCATTCTCTCATTAGCTTCAAAAAATGCTTCATTTATCAAGAGTCTCATTAGAGATGGCGAGCTCAAACGATTTCCAAATAAGGAAATGGAAGGCTTCATGGAGGATTACGTTGCTGTAATCCAGGGGTTCATTAAATATTATGAAACTACGTTGGATCGCAAATACCTGGAGCTAGCCAAAGACTTAACACAAAGAGCAGAGGAAGCCTTTTTTGACAAAAGCGAGAATCTCTACTTCTTCGCCAGCGATGATGATGCTAACCTGATAGCCAGAAAGAAAGAACTCTTTGATAATGTGATTCCATCCTCCAACTCCATTATGGCGTGGAACCTGGTTCATCTTGGCACACATTTCTATGATGATCAAATGATTGAAAAAGGGGAATCTATTCTGGCACAGACTAAAAAACTGATCATTCAGGAACCGGAATATTTAAGCAACTGGGGACTCCTGGCATTGGAGCTTTCAGGCAATTTCGCAGAGGTGATCATCGTTGGTCCGAAAGCAAAAGAATACACCAATCAAATCAACCAGTATTTTTTACCAGACAAGATTATTTCCGGAACGCTAACAGAATCAGAAAAGACACCATTTGAACTAAAAACGGCTCTTAATGGTGAAACAACCATCTATGTATGCTACAATAAATCGTGTAAGCGACCCGTAACAACCGTTGAGGATGCTTTAAAGCAAATGGATTAAATTTGATATTATGGATTCAACATTGAGTAAGGCTGAAATCATTGATGGGATAAAAAACATGCCTGATGAATTTACCCTTGATGAATTAATTGATCGCTTCATTTTTATTGAAAAGGTGAAGAAAGGGCTAAAATCAGCTGAAGAAGGTAAGTTGACTTCACATGAAGAAGTTAAAAATATGGTTAGTAAATGGGCAAAATAGTTTGGACTGATGATGCCATAACCGATCTCAAAGAGATACACGATTACATTTCATTAGATTCTTTAACAGCTGCCTCCAGGCTCTCAAATTCTTTAGTTAAGCGAGTTGAAATCCTTCAGAATTATCCTGAATCAGGAAGAGTGGTTCCGGAATTCGGCGATAAAAGAATCCGAGAGCTTATTAAAGGAAACTATCGGATTGTATACCGAATAGTTTCTGAGATTGAAATCAATATTTTAAGAATTCATCATTCTGCTCGTCAACTTCTAAAATGACTTACGCGGAAATCATACTACCCCTCCCCCTTCCGGGCACCTTTACATATCTGGTTCCACCCGAAGATCGGGGAAAAGTTGCAGCTGGATCCAGAGTGGTTGTTTCATTCGGGAAGAAGAAAATCTATACCGGAATCGTACTCAAGCTACATGATCAGTCTCCCGAAGAATATCGGCCAAAGGAACTACTGGAAGTGCTGGACGACAAGCCTATTGTCAATGAACTGCAGTTGAAGTTTTTCCAATGGATGAGTCGATACTACATGTGCTCATTAGGCGAGGTTATCAATGCGGCATTACCAGCTGCACTTAAATTATCAAGTGAGTCATTTGTGGGTATCAATCCTGAAATCAATCCCGATGATGAAGATCTGGACAACCGAGAGTGGGAGTTGCTGCGAGCTTTAAAAACCAACGACCTCACCATGAAAGATGTAAGTGAGGTATTGGGGCTAAAGCAACCTCAGCGTATCCTTAAGCAGCTTTCAGAAAAAGGACTCATTGACCTGTTTGAAAAAGTAAAAGATAAGTACCAACCTAAGAAGGTCAAACGCATTCGGATTGCAGATGACTTCCTGGAAGAAGATATGCTGGAGGCCCTCATCAATGAGTTGGAATCCAGACCAAAACAACAGGATATGATTCTGGCATACCTGCGAGATATCCCTGTATTAGATAACCCAAATAGCAATGCCCGTGGAATTGAGAAATCAACCCTGCTTTCCTCAGACATTAGTCCCTCCTCCGTCAAAACACTTGTAAAAAATAATGTTCTTATCGAATGGGAAGAAGTGGTTTCCAGACTTCCAGCTGATACTTCTGGAATGCAGGGAACTGTTCAGCTAAGTCAGGTGCAGGAATCCTGCAAGCGATCGATCGTACAATCCTTCGAAAAGCATAATACTACGCTTCTCCATGGAATAACCGGAAGTGGTAAGACCGAAATCTTCATCGAATTGATAAAAGAGCAGATAGCTTCAGGTAAGCAGGTGCTCTATTTACTTCCGGAGATCGCGCTCACTACTCAGATCATCGCCAGACTTCACAAGATTTTTGGTGATTCTTTTGGGGTATACCATTCAAGGTATTCAGACAATGAGCGTGTGGAAGTCTGGCAAAAAGTTCTCAAGAAAGAATATCAATTTGTGGTTGGTGTCCGTAGTGCAGTTTTCCTCCCCTTCTCCGACTTGGGATTGATCATTGTAGATGAGGAGCACGAGCCATCTTACAAACAATTCGAACCAGCCCCAAGGTATCATGCCCGCGATTCAGCCATATACCTATCCACTATTCATGACGCACATGTCCTGCTTGGAACAGCAACCCCATCTCTTGAGACCTATCAAAATGCACTGGATGATAAGTATGGAATCGTAGAGTTAACCTCACGCTATGGAGAGGCCTATAATCCAGCCATGGAGTTTGCCAATGTAAATCGCGAGCGAAAACAACGGAAACTCAAAGGAAACTTCACATCTGTTTTGGTGGAGGCCATTCAGGAATCTTTGGACAGAAAAGAACAGGTTATCCTATTTCAAAACCGTCGGGGGTATGCATCCTACATCACCTGTGATAATTGCAGTACCATTCCTAAATGTCCGAACTGTGCTGTGAGCCTCACCTACCACCAATACAACAACAAGCTCGTTTGCCATTACTGTGGATATAATCAAAGCATGTATTCCGATTGCCTCCAATGCGGTAGTACTGAGTTACGAAATGTTGGGTTTGGTACGGAAGAGCTTGAAGAAGAACTGAAGCTTCTATTTCCCCAGGCTATTGTCCAACGGATGGATTTGGATACGACTCGAAGTAAGTATGGCTACCAGCGAATCATTGAAGAATTTGAAGAAGGAAATATTGATATTCTGGTTGGCACACAAATGGTGAGCAAAGGGCTGGATTTTGATCGGGTAAACCTGGTGGGTATTTTCGATACCGATCGCATGATTCACTTTCCGGACTTCCGCTCTCACGAAAGAGCTTATCATCTAATCACACAGGTCAGTGGAAGAGCAGGAAGAAAGTCGAAGAATGGTAAGGTAATCGTACAAACAAATGATCCCGATCAGGAACTGCTCCAGCGAGCTAAAAAAGATAACTACAGGGCATTTTTCCAATGGGAGATCATGGAGCGGGAACGTTTTCATTATCCACCATTTACACGGATCATCAATATCACCTTCAAGCATCGGGAGAAGCATGTTTCTTTTCAGGCTGCCAACTTTTTCGCATCAGATATCAGGAAAAATTTGGGAAATCAACGAATGATCGGTCCGGTAGAACCTCTTATTGGAAAAATCAGAAACCTGTACCTCCACGAAATCACATTGAAAATTGAGAAGCAAGGCATTAACTTGCCGGCTGTAAAAGAATACCTGAAATCTGTGGAAGTCATGATGAAGCAGATGCCGGCTTTTAAAAGTGTTGGCGTGGTATTTGACGTAGACCCGATATAGTGGCGAACCAAGTGAAACAACTACTTAGCATTTTCATTCTTTTCCTTTTGATCGTATCCTGCGATCCGTGTGATGATTGTAATACAGTCAGTTTCGAGCCAACTGTTGCCCTGGTGTTCATAAATCAGGATAGTATTAAAAATTTAAATGACAGTTTAGCTGTATTTGCATTTAATGACTCTGCTTTAAGTGTTCATGAAAGTGCACTTGATACTCTGAGGGATAGACTTGAAGAGGTTCAAAATGGTTTGGATACCGGAAATACATCTCTACAATCCGAGAAAGATAAAATCTTAAAACTCATACCTGAAAGACAAAGCGATAGCACATTTTATGCGACATTAAATGAGGATGCAGACTCTCTAACAGCTGTTTTTAATGCTACCAAGGCTACAATAAATTCGGGCTTGGTTGAACTTGATCAAATTGAGATTCTGGGGACAAGTACAATTTTTACTTATGAGGATAGTGCAACTGTATGGAGCATACCACTCTCCTATAATGAAGAGTTCAATCAGTATGAAATTACAATTGAAGGCATATCTGATATCATAGAGTTTGACTATGAAAATTTTCAGGAGGTAGATGACACAAGGAATGTTCTGATTAGAGCAAAAAACATTCAGATAATTGATTTTACAGAAAATAAAATCGATTCAATTCTTACAAATTGCAATGATAACTGTGTAGATGGTGAAGCAACGTTTACTATTTATTTTTAGCCTTGTGCTTTTAACTGGGGCATGCCTCGCTCAGGAAGCGGAGGTAGATTCCATTGATTATAAGCGAGCAATTACTCCATCGTTATACCTGGACTATGGAAAGCTATTTACTATACCCAGTACCCTTGAAACCAAATATGAGGGAGGACTGGAATTACTCATCAATGAAAAATTTCCATTGATTCTTGAACTAGGCCAAGCTACACTTACTCCTGAAGGTGCTTATTCAAACGGCACCTACGAAAGTGAAGGAATCTATTTTCGGTTAGGTGCGGGGTATGTTAGCCAGTTCAAACCAAAAAATAAAATAGGAATATCCACGAGGTATGCTGCCTCGAAATTTTCTGAGAATGGGCGAATTTTCATTGAGAGCCCATCAGGATCACAAGAAAGCTATATCCAAAACATTAATCGAAAAGACCTCAAAGCCAATTGGTATGAGGTCGTAGTATACTCTGATCGTACCTTATCAGACTTATTCACCATTGGACTTAATTTACGATTAAGAGTTTTGGCTAATTACGATGAACAAGAAGCCGTAGATGTCTATTCCATACCTGGGTATGGCCGTTCATTTGATAAGACTATTCCTGCAGCCAATTTGTTTTTAAAGATCAGTTTTTAAGAAATAAAAAAATTCATTCATTATAGTTTAGCTTCACAGTATTTGTGAAATAAATTTATTTTATGAAACAATTCTTCCTAATCACACTTCACTTAATTGTACTTATTTCGTACAGCCAAAATGTTACTTTAAATAAAAAATGGGTTTGGGATAATAATCCTAATTGCAATAAGCCTGAAGTCTTACAACCACATAAAAATTGGATTTATGACTTTTTAGCTAGTGATACTTTGAAAATAAGTAGATTGTTTCCAGATTATAAATCTTCAAAAGTGTTTAAACTAGATGGGAATAAAATCATCACTCAAGATGTCACGTATCAAATTAAAAAATTAACTACAGACACTTTATTATTACAACTACCCGCCGAAGGCTCTTGCGGCGAAATGCACTTTGTTAGTTATCATTCTTTAATAGATACTCAAAAAGAAAATTACTTCATTCACAATAGTGATACGGTTTATACAGCTACTTTCTACAACTTCCCCTTACTAGATAATATTCATTATAAAAGCAAAGTTGCAACTATTGTAAATCGATTGATCAGGGATACTTCCTGTGAAGTGAATATCTCATTTATTGTTACAAGCGATGGCTACTTAATAGGCAAAAAAGGTAAAACAGACTGTAAAAAAAACACAGATAAATTTATCACAAAGCTTTACGATCTAATCGAAGAAAACTGGTCCCCAATGAAAATAAATGGTAAGCCGGTCAGCACATATGTTAGAGTTGACATAAATAACAAAAAATATAACCTAATAGGCAATTAAGTGAATTCGAACACGAAAAAACATGCAATAATCATTGGTTCTATGAAATCAGGTACCTCTTCCCTTTTCAGGTATTTGGGACAGCATCCTGAGGTATGTCTTTCCAAACCTAAGGAAATCAATTTCTTTTCGAATCAGGAACCCGAAACAAAAACAATTGCTGACTATCAAAAATTATGGCGACCTAACAAAAATCACACTGTTCTTTTAGAGGGATCAACAAATTATAGTAAGCACCCTGCTTTTCCCGGTGTACCAAAAGCAATCAATGATTATCAAATAGATCCCTACTTAATTTACATTGTTCGAAACCCAATTGATCGTCTCGTTTCCCATTATAATCACTCAATTCTTCGTAATAGAAAAATTGAAATACTTGATCAGTATCTGGTAAATGTGAGCAGTTACCACTTGCAGCTAGCGCAATACAGAAAATATTTCAACAAGGAGAAAATACATATCGTTGACTTTCATGAGATGGTTGCCGATACCCAACGGACTGTAAGCCGTATTTTCAACTTCATGAATTTGAAGGACTGCCCTATTCAGGCCGACAAAGTCCACAATAAAACCAGAAAAAAGCTCTTTCAATTCAAGAAAACCAAACCCACCATGAAGTCAGCAGACCTATCGTCTGAACAATACAGTGAATTACAAGATCGTCTGGAGCCCGATATGATCAAGTTTGGTGAAGAGTACGAATTTGATATAAAAAAGTGGGGATTTTAAGTTACTCTACACCAAAACCAATCCTCCATCTCTTTTAAAAAAAGCAGGTTTAGTAGCAATTTTTAATTGCTATGAAATTTTAATTCCTTATTTACACCGGTTCATCGAATAATAGCTGCTGATTTGACACAGTGGTTCAAACATTTTTATCCTTGAACTACTTATATAGGGCTACCCGCTTAAAATGAGATCGTCTAAAAGAAATTTTGAAATGCAAATCTGGCTGATAGCTGTAGTTATCGGCTCTCTTCGTGCGCTCTACGGAGTTATCATGGATTTGATCTCCGCACCAATCATCAAAGAAGAACTAATTGTAGATGGTTTGCTTACGCTGGCATTCGTTTCAATTACCATTGGGATATATAGAGGAGTTATAAAAAAAATTCCCATACTTATAACTATCGTTTTAATTGTGCTTTTATGTATCAATATGGTTCAGTTTGGAGGTGTGGAGGGTATGACGGATTTCAACTTATTTGGTTTAGGTGCATTTATCATCCTTGGGCACCACAAGAAAGACCTCAAATTTCTTCTTCCATTTTATATCACCTGCGTCCTTCTTGTATTACTAGATGGCATTACGATCAAATTTCTGCAGTCAGTATTTTTCATTGAATTACTACATACGAAAGAAGACTTTATCGTGATTACCCTTTCAATAGGGGCTTTGGTTTATTATTTCAAGTATGCCATGGTCAATGAAAATACCTATTTGAGTCAGCAGAAAATAGGTTTAAAAAACAAAATTGAAATAAGAAAAAATCAACTTGAAGCTATCGATAAGCAAAGAAAACAATTGCTTTTACAGGCTGATTCAATAACAGAAGAACTTAATCAACAATCGGATGAATTAAACAAACATCATTCTGCTATCAATAATCACATGAATGTGGTTAAGAAAAAAATGGAACAACCGGTCAAGGAGCTTTTGGAGCTTTGTGAAGAGTTAGTTGAATCTAACCCCTATGATGGAAGCATTCTGCAATCAGCAAAAGAACTTGAAAGAGCTATACATCAATTTGAAAACCCAGGTGATGACAGGTAGTTCACCGGATATACAATCATACGAAAAAGTAGTATTCAAATACTGCTTAAAATTCGCGGTTTTATTCATGGTACTGCGAGTGCTTCACAATGTCTTTTTGGAACTTGACGCCTCTGTGATTTTTATCAACCTGCTGACCATAGGTATTCTAATCGGACTTATGTGGTTTTATAAAACTCATTTCCAAGTGTGTCTCTTGACAATGTATGGTCTCTTGATTTGCCTATTGATTATATCATGGAATTCATTTGGCGGCTGGACTGGTACAGTTCCCTTTTCTTACATGAGCATTTTAATATTTGTTATAATCACCTCGCATGGCTGGCTTAGGTTATTGATTATTGGGGTATTTATCATACTAATTTTTGGGATAGATTACATTTATAAGTCTGATGCAATAATTCCAATAGATGTCAATACGCTTAGCTTCAATTTTTTAATCAACATTATCATTCTTTCCGGACCGATTTATTTCTTCAAGAATGAATTTTTTAAACGGAGAAAGCAGATTGAAGCTACTAATAATGAACTTAAAAAAGAGGAACAAAGACACAGCTATCTAGAAAACATGCTGCATTCTCAAAAAAGTGATTTAGAAGCACTAAAAGAACAAAAGGAATTATTGTTGAAGTCAAAAAAAGAAAAAACCTCAGCCGCAATACAAACTCTGAAAAATTACAGTTTTGCTAACTCACATTTTGTCAAAAATCCCATCTCACAAATACGTCTTATGATTAATTTGATAAAAATGGATGACCCTGAACGAAATACGATATTGAACAAAATCTATCAAAAGACAGATCAACTTAACATCTTAATTGACGAGTTATCTGAGTCAATTCGAAACGATCATACAATTAAGGGAAACTAATACCTCACACATCTCCGTTTTCTCTCATCTTCTCATCTTCATAGGGTGCCAATATTCTCCGTTCAATCTCTGTAGCACATTGATTTAACTCTCCAATGAAGTTTTTATAGTTGTTGTAAGACGGGCTCACATGCCGTTTACAAAAGGCATACAAAAGGTAGTTCAGGTCACCATTTGCAGCAATGCCCGCTTCTTTCATTTGTTCAACTAGTTGATCCAGCTTGGGTCTGTCTTCCTGTTTGATATATGGCATTTGGTTTTCAATTTGGCTCTAAAATAAAAAAGAGCATAGTCACCCTATGCTCTTAGCTTTTAAATTCAGCATACTTTCTTAAGCAATTGTGGCACCATTTTGTGCATCAGCTCCTGGACTAACGGCTACAAGCTTCCCATCAGAATTCTCTGCAAAAAGCAGCATCCCCTGGGACTCCACACCCATAATCTTGCGTGGAGCAAGATTAGCCATCACAGTCACCTTCTTACCTACCATCTCTTCAGGAGTGAAATGCTTTGAAACACCACTTAAAATTATTCGTGTTTCAAGTCCCATGTCAACGGTAAACTTCAGTAGCTTATTAGACTTCTCCACCTTTTCAGCAGTTTTGATCTCTCCTACCCTTAGGTCCATCTTCATAAAATCATCAAAAACGATCTCATCTTTCAGCGCAGGTAAATCAGAAGTTGTATTTTCTTGTTCATTCATTTTCTTCGTTTCCATTAGTTTGTTCACTTGTGCTTCTACATCCTTGTCTTCAATTTTCTCAAAAAGCAGCGTTGCTTTATTCAGTTGATGTCCATTCGATAAGAAGTCAACACCACCTGCTTCAGTCCAGCCTCTCCGTACGGTATTCAGGATGCCTACCAGCTTCTCAGCAGTAAACGGTAGGAACGGCTCGCATACAATCGCCAGATTGGCACTGATCTGCAGTGCAATATTCAGAATAGTCTCCACCCTATTCTGATCTTCTTTTATCAATTTCCATGGTTCAGTATCTGCTAAATACTTGTTTCCAATTCTAGCAAGCTCCATCATCTGGCTGAGTGCCTCCCTAAACTTAAACTGATCCAACGCAACTTCAATCTTAGCTGGAATTTCATTGACAGCTTTTATCACATCCTCATCAATAGGCTGCAATTCATTTCTAGTTGGCACTTTACCATCAAAATACTTGTGAGTCAGTACCACCGCACGATTCACAAAGTTTCCGAAGATGGCTACCAGCTCACTATTATTTCTTGTTTGGAAATCTTTCCACGTGAAATCATTGTCCTTAGTCTCTGGCGCATTGGCCGTTAACGTGTAACGCAAGACATCTTGCTTATCTGGAAATTCTTCCAAATATTCATGCAGCCACACCGCCCAGTTACGTGATGTAGATATTTTGTTGCTCTCCAGATTTAGAAATTCATTTGCTGGCACATTGTCAGGAAGCACATAGCTTCCCTCTGCCTTCAAAAGCGTTGGGAAAATGATGCAGTGAAAAACGATATTGTCTTTTCCTATAAAGTGAAGTAAACGGGTATCCTCAGACTTCCAGTAATCCTCCCAATTTTTACCATTGTCCTTTGCCCATTGCTTAGTGGCAGAGATGTATCCAATCGGTGCATCAAACCAAACATATAGGACTTTTCCATCTCCTCCTTCTACTGGAACTGGGATTCCCCATTTCAGGTCTCTTGTCATTGGTCGTGGGCGCAAGCCATTGTCGATCCAGCTTTTACACTGTCCATACACATTTGACTTCCATTCTTTGTGCCCTTCCAGCAACCATTCTTTAAGCCATGGTTCGTACTTATCTAGAGGCAAGTACCAATGCTTCGTTTCCTTCATTACAGGAACCTCACCACTCAGCATGGACTTTGGATTTTTCAACTCAGTTGGACTAAGTGTAGATCCACACTTTTCACACTGATCGCCATAAGCTTCTTCAAATCCACAATTTGGACAAGTTCCTTTGATGTATCTGTCAGCAAGAAATTGTTGTTCTTTCTCATCGAAAAATTGCTCAGAGGTCTCTACAGCAAACTTTCCTTCAGCTTCCATCTTTTTAAAGAACTCAGAAGCTGTTTCATGATGAAGCTCTGAAGAAGTACGGTGGTAGATGTCAAAACTGATCCCAAACTTCTCGAATGAATCCTTGATTTGGGTGTGATAAAAATCCACGACTTCTTGTGGTGACTTCCCTTCTTTTCTAGCCCTTAATTCAATGGCGACACCATGCTCATCCGAGCCACTTACAAAGGCCACATCTTCGCCCTTACTCCTGAGGTATCTTACGTAAATATCTGCTGGCACATATACACCTGCCAGGTGTCCAATATGAACAGGCCCATTTGCATAGGGAAGTGCTGCTGAGATTGTATGTCTTTTGTATTGTTTGCTCATAAATTCGATAAGAGTCCGCAAATATAAGTTTTGTGTTTACCTCTTATAGTGTATTCCACAATCATTTGGTCTAATTTTGCGCTCGAATTCAAATTGGAATGCAAGAAATAAGAAATATCGCCATCATCGCACACGTTGATCATGGCAAAACCACACTCGTTGATAAAATCATTTATGCAACGCAGGAGTTTAGAGAAAACCAGGAAAAAGGAGAATTGATCCTTGACAACAATGACCTGGAGCGTGAGAGAGGTATTACGATACTCTCCAAAAACGTATCCGCCGAATACAAAGGCGTAAAAATCAATATCATCGATACACCTGGTCACTCCGATTTTGGTGGGGAAGTTGAGCGTGTATTGAAAATGGCTGACGGGGTAATCCTATTATGTGATGCTTTTGAAGGGCCAATGCCTCAAACTCGATTTGTATTAGGAAAAGCACTAGCTCTTGGCCTTACTCCGATCGTTGTAGTAAACAAGGTGGACAAAGAAAACTGTCGTCCTGACGAGGTGCACGAACAAGTATTTGATTTGATGTTCTCATTGGATGCGACTGAGGAACAACTTGACTTCCACACGCTTTACGGATCAAGTAAGCAAGGGTGGATGAGTGACGATTGGAAAAAGCCTACCGACAACATCACTCCATTATTAGACAAAATAATCGAAGTAATACCAGCACCAAAATTCAAAGATGGTGTCCCAGCAATGCGAATCACTTCGCTTGATTACTCATCTTTTACGGGTAGGATAGCGATTGGTCGAGTATGGCAAGGAACGCTAAAAGAAGGTGCTTCACTTGGCATCAGCAAGAAGGATGGCTCAATGAAAAGAGTGAAAATCAAGGAACTACACATATTTGAAGGTCTGGGTAAAAAGAGAGTTGCTGAAGTGAGAGCAGGTGATATCTGTGCAGTTACAGGCATTGAAGGATTCGAAATTGGTGATACACTAACTGATTTTGACAACCCAGAAATCCTGGAACGAATTGCTATTGATGAGCCTACCATGAGTATGCTTTTCACTATCAATGATTCACCATTCTTCGGTAAAGAAGGGAAATTTGTGACTTCTCGACACTTGCGCGATCGTTTGATGAAGGAGCTTGAGAAAAACCTTGCATTAAGAGTGCAGGAAACAGATAAAGAAGATAAGTTTCTAGTGTTTGGTAGAGGCGTGCTTCACTTGTCTGTATTGATTGAAACCATGCGTCGCGAAGGTTATGAGCTACAGGTAGGTCAGCCACAGGTACTTTTCAAAGAAGATGAAAACGGTCAAAAGCTTGAGCCTATAGAGCATATGGTAATAGATGTTCCGGAAGAATATTCTGGAAAAGCGATTGAATTGGTGACTCAGCGTAAAGGAGAATTGAAAGTAATGGAGCCGAAAGGAAATATTCAGCACCTGGAATTTGAAATTCCTTCACGAGGATTAATTGGACTGAGAAACAACATGCTAACGGCAACTGCCGGAGAAGCGGTGATGACACATAGACTTAAGGAATATCAACCATTCAAAGGGAATATTCCAAGTAGAATCAACGGTTCATTGATCTCAATTGAAAACGGTCCGGGAACTGCATATTCTATAGATAAACTTCAGGACAGAGGATCTTTCTTCGTTGACCCTGGGGTAGACTTGTATGTAGGTCAGGTAATTGGCGAGCACTCAAGAAGTAATGACCTTGTTGTGAATATCCAAAAAGGAAAGAAACTCACAAACATGAGAACTTCTGGTACTGACAACAACGCGAAGATTATTCCTGCCAAAAAATTCAGTCTGGAAGAAGCCTTGGAGTACATCCAAAAGGATGAATACGTTGAGGTGACACCAAAATCAATCCGAATGCGAAAGATCTATTTGGATGAAAATCAGCGCAAGCGAATGGCCAACGCAGAATCCGCTATGACATAGTTGATAATATTTCAGCAACACATCTAAAGCCTACTTTACAGTAGGCTTTTTTATTTTACAAACCACAAAACCTCAAACGTTACCATCCATATAAATTAAACACTGATAACAGCTAAACAAGGGTTTAACATTTAAAATTGCATATTCAATAGTTTTAGAGCATTATGAAAAAATTACTCGCTTATTCCCTGCTATTTTCAAGCATATCTTTACTTGCACAGGAAAGCTACAAGATCAATATCGACCTCACTAAAGCAAAAAACGATAAAGTCCCTGTAGAAATAACCCTACCGGAGATTACTGAGGATACTGTAGAATACCACATGGCTAAAGTAGTTCCAGGCACATATAGTATTTCAGATTTTGGAAGGTTTGTCACTGAGTTTAAAGCTTTTGATAAGGAAGGTAATAAGCTCAAGTTTGAAAAAGCCAGCACCAATAGGTGGGTCATCCCTAACGCAAAAGAATTAGCCAAAATTTCTTACTGGATAGAAGACTCTTATGACGACTTTGATGGGTACGGTGATAATAAACTATTCGAACCGGGAGGAATGAGTATCGAAGCTGACAATGGAGTCTATGTGTTGAATACATTTGGATTCATTGGTTATGTTGATGGTTATAAATTCAAACCCTTCGAGCTAACCATAACACATGACGAAGAAATAAAAGGCGCTACTTCTCTAAAGAGATCTAATGAGACTGCAACCAGCGATACATTTATCGCTGACAACTATAATTTTCTTGCCGATGCACCAATCATGTATTCAAAGCCGGATATAGTTACCAAAGAGATTGCCGGTGCTGAGGTGCTGGTATCGGTTTATTCGCCAAATAAGATATTGAGTGCCGCAGACGTGATGGACAACATCGATGAGTTAATGGAAGCCCAGGCCAAATACCTGGGAGGCAAACTACCTGTGGACCGATATGCGTACCTCATCTACCTTTTTGATGGACCTACCATCTCAGGAGCATGGGGTGCATTGGAGCATTCCTATTCTTCCCTTTACACACTCCCTGAAATGGATCCAGCGAGGATCAGTCAGACAGTGAAAGATGTAGCGGCTCACGAGTTTTTTCACATTGTAACTCCACTAAACATACACTCAGAAGAGATTCACGATTTCAACTACATCGAACCCGAAATGAGTCAGCACCTCTGGCTCTATGAAGGTGTGACTGAATATTCATCCCATCACGTCCAGGTTAAATATGATTTGTACGACCTGGAAGATTTCCTCGAACAGATGAAGGATAAAATGAATCAGCAGGATCAATACAATGTCGACATACCATATACAGAGTTTAGTGAAAACATACTTGAGCCTGTAAATGAACGAAGATATGGAGACGTTTATGCCGGCGGAGCATTAATCGCATGGTGTCTGGATTTAACCATCATTAAATCCACCAATGGGCAAAAAGATTTACAAGCAGTCTTAAGAGAGCTTTCTAAACAATATGGACCCAAAAAGGCGTTTAAAGATGAGGAGTTGTTCTCAGAAATTGAGAAAATCACTAACAATGAAGTTGGTGACTTCCTCAGAACATATGTCGGTGGTGCTGAAAAGCTGCCGTACAGTAAGATTCTGGGTTGGGCCGGCATTCGATATTCTCCTGAAAGCGATGAGCAGGTAATTACTGCAGGTAAATTCACTCCTGCATTAAATGAAGAACAAGAAATTTACGTTGCAGGAGTTGATGAGATGAATGAGTTTGGTAAAGATTTAGGATTCAAAGAGGGGGATGTGCTATTGGAGTGGAACGGAAAAGAAATCACGCTTGAAACTTTCTCTGAAGTAATACAATCATTTTATAATGAGACAGAAGCGGGTGATAAGATTACTGTTTTGGTCAGACGTGAAGTAAAAAATAAAATGAAGGAAGTAAAACTTAAGGCGAAAGCAAAAAAAGTAAAATCATCTCAAAAACATTCACTTGAGGTAATTGAAAACCCTTCACCAGAGCAGCAAAAAATCAGATCTTTTTGGTTGGGTACTGAGTAACCTAATGCTCAGTAGAAAGTATATGATAATAGACCTAATGATCAATGAAGAGAAATAATAAACTATTTATAGGCGGTGGTGTCCTCCTACTTGTCATATTGTTCTTCGTGTTTTCAGGAAGTTCATCCGAGACCGGGCCAGAAGTGGTGGTAGAAGTAGAGCAAGGCGAATTCGTGATAGATATAATGACATCCGGATCACTAGATGCTAAAAACTCAGTTCCAATAAAAGGGCCAACTGGTCTACGAAATTATCGAATTTGGAATGTGACCATTCAGGATATTATTGATGAAGGCACGGAAGTAAAAAAAGGGCAATATGTTGCAAGGCTAGATCAATCCGAACTAACCGGAAAAATCAAAGATTCCCAACTCGAAGTAGATGAGACTCAGTCACAATTTACCCAGACAAGACTGGATACTGCGCTAACCATGCGTCAAGCCAGAGATGAGCTCATCAACCTTGAATATACCGTGCGAGAAAAGCAGCTCACGTTGGATCAATCTCAATTTGAACCTCCTGCTACTATTCAGAAAGCAGAGATAGAGCTTGAAAAAGCAAAAAGAGGGTTGCAGCAGGCGAAGGAAAACTATGAAATAAAGCGCCAACAAAATGTAGCAAAAATGCAAGAAGCATCCGCTGAATTACGGGGGGATAAAAACGAACTTGAAGGCTTGATGGCTCTATCACAGGGCTTCACCATTTTGGCACCTCAGGATGGTATGCTTATTTATGAACGCAGCTGGGATGGTAAGCCTGTAAAGGCTGGATCACAAGTTAGTGCATGGGATCCTGTAGTAGCCACCCTTCCTGACCTCACAAAGATGATTTCCAAGACGTATGTCAATGAGGTGGACATCAGAAAGGTGAAAAGAGGACAGAGCGTTGAAATTGGATTTGATGCTTTTCCTGATAAGAATCTAAAAGGAAGAGTCACTAAAGTGGCTAATGTGGGCGAGCAAAGGCCTAATTCAGATGCCAAAGTATTTGAAGTCGAGATTGAAGTTTTCGGAACAGATCCATTGCTCAAACCAGGTATGACGACTAGCAATAAAATCATTACGAAAACAGTAGAGGATGCCCTATTCATTCCGTTGGAATGCCTGCACTCCCAGCACGACTCTATTACCTATGTATATAAGAAAAGTGGAGCATCCACTGTAAAACAAGAGGTCATCATCGGTGATGCAAATGCAGAGCACGTTCATATAATTGCCGGACTAGATGCCGGTGATAGAGTACACTTGTCATCTGTTCAGGGTATGGAAAATAAAGAAGTGATTCTACTTGAAGAGATGAATGGCAAGCGAAACCCACAGAAAGTAGAAGCGGAACCTGAGCCGATTCAAAATGAAAGCCAACAGCCCCAACGTAGGAGAAGAAATAACTAAGCATGGATAAGGAGCGAGTTTTAGCCAACTTATTGATTGCCATAGACGCTGTATTTGCTAATCGTGTAAGATCCATCTTAACTGCTTTGGGTATCATTTTTGGTGTTGCTGCCGTTATCGCCATGCTGGCAATCGGAAACGGAGCACAGCAGGAAATTCTCGAGCAAATCAAACTCGTTGGTGTAAACAATATCATCATTGAGCCCGTTGTAGAGCAAACCGAGGAAAACCTTCAGGAAGAAGACGAAGGTAAGGAAAAGAAGAAGTTCTCACCAGGCCTTACGTTAGAGGACAAAGAATCCATTTTAAAGACCATACCCGGAGTAGAAACGATCAGTCCGGAGGTTTTACTTGAAACCTACATCATTAAGAATGGCATAAGGCGATCAGCCAAACTTGTAGGGGTAGAACCCTCCTATTTTGACATTTTCAATTTTACCCTGGCAGAAGGTAAAATGTTCAATGATGTTCAGCTGGATAAAGGTGAAGCCGTCTGCATCATAGGTAAATCCATCAAAGCAAAGTTTTTTCCTTCTGAAAACCCAATCGGTAAAATGCTAAAATGTGGTCCTAATTGGCTGAAAGTAATTGGTGTTTTAGATGAACGATACATTAGCGAGAGCAGTATCAGCAAACTGGGCATCCGAGATTACAACATGGATGTGTATACACCTCTCCAAACAGTACTTGTTCGTTACAAAAATCGAGCGATGCTTACAGAGGAGATGATTCAGGGGGCTAATCGTGGTTCCTCAGGGATGATATTTTTTGGCGGCAATGGCGGCAGTGGTGAAGATGAAGCACCAAAGCAGGCGGTCAATTATCATCAGTTAGATCGATTGGTAGTACAGGTAGCTCAAACAGAAAAGCTCAACCCAACAGCAGATGTCATTGTGCGGATGCTCGAACGAAAGCATAATGAAGTAGTTGATTACGAAATTGAAATTCCTGAACTTTTGCTTAAGCAACAGCAGCGAACCAATGACATTTTTAGTTATGTATTAGGAGCAATTGCGGGAATCTCATTGATTGTTGGTGGTATCGGTATTATGAACATTATGCTCGCTTCAGTTCTGGAGCGAATTAAAGAAATTGGCTTGCGACTTTCCATTGGAGCTAAGAAAACCGACATCATCAATCAATTTATGTTTGAATCGATGATGATAAGCATTAGCGGAGGCTTCATCGGGATTGTATTGGGCATAATAATGGCTACAGCTGTCAGTCGCTTTGCCGATATTCCCACTGTTATTTCATTTGGCTCTATACTCATTTCATTTGGAGTTGCTACTGCAATCGGATTAATTTTCGGGATTGCTCCCGCAAGAAAAGCAGCACTTCAAGACCCAATCACTTCTCTTAGATATGAATAAAATAGTTATTGCAATTTGCCTGATCGGACTTGCAATCGGTTCACATGCTCAGGTAGTTTATTCCCTTGATAACATCATTAACCTTGCTAAAGGTCAATCTCCGTTGGCAAAGCAGGCAGAGACACGTAAGGAAAACAGGTTTTGGCAGTATCGGTTATTCAAATCAAACTATAACCCTCAATTGGCTTTGAATGGGAATCTACCTGCCTACAGCAATCAATTTATCCCAGTTACACAGGAAGATGGGTCAACGCAATTTAGACCCGTAGAGCAAACAAACTCATCCCTGAATCTTGGACTATTTCAGCCCATCTCTCCTACAGGAGGAAGCGTATCTGTTAACACAAGAGCTAGTCAGTTTCAGGATTTGGTATTCGACGAAACACGATGGAGAAGTACCATAGTTGACCTCACGGTCAATCAGCCAATATTTGCTTTCAATGATTTGAAGTGGGATAAGAAAATTGAACCTATTCGCTATGAGGAATCAAAGCGAGGATATGTTGAAGAAATGGAATTTGTATCAAGAACGGCTGTGGATCGTTTTTTTGATTACCTGGACGCTCAGGTAAACTATCAAATTGCCCAATTCAACCTGGCGAATAATGATACCATTTACAACATTGAGAAAGGGAGGTACAACATCGGGACTGCCTCAGAGGACAAGCTGCTTCAAGTAGAGCTCCAGCTGCTCCGTTCGCAACAGGACTTAGCACAAGCTCAATTAGACTTGCAGACTTCCAGGCTGGCGCTTCGAACATTCATAGGGCTTAATGAAGGTCAATCGTTTGACTTAGCTCTCCCCGAAGAAATTCCCATCTTCCCGGTAAACGAAGATCTGGCGCTCCAATATGCCAAAGACAATCGCTCCGATTTTATTGCCTTTGAACGAAGAAGAATTGAAGCGGATGCTCGAGTTGCTGAAGCAAAGGGAGAGCGTTTTCAGATGAACTTAAATGCGTCGTTTGGTCTAAATAGTGCAGGTGGAGACTTTAACGAGTCATATCAGAATGCACAAAATCAACAATTTGCTAACCTTACGCTAAACATTCCAATCGTAAACTGGGGACGAAACGAAGCACGGATGAAGACTGCATTAGCAAATAAGCAGCTTACCGACTATGTAATCGCACAGGAAGAGCAAAATTTCGAGCAAGAGATCATTACCCAGGTTCGTCAACTTGAGGTGCTCAGGCAGCAAATTGAGATTTCTAAAAAGTCGGATGAGGTCGCTCAAAAGAGGTATGAGGTAGCGCAGAATCGATACTTAATCGGTAAGATTGATATCACAAATCTAAACATCGCATTGACTGAAAAAGATACTGCCAAAAGAAGCTACATTAGTGCGCTACGAACGTATTGGATTGCATATTATGATTTAAGAAGACTTACGTTGTATGATTTTTCTAACAATAGCTTGCTCTATTCAAAATAATTACTTTCTAATAACCCTTAGCTTTTGATGGTAATTAACCGTTTTTACATCAATAAAATATTGCCCTTTTCGAAGGCTTATTAACTGCTGTTCCGCAACGTTCGTCGTTATTTTACCTGAGTATATTATACTTCCCTTTAAATCTTGAATGATGAATTCAAATGCATCAGTCGGAACCGTCAGATGGGCTTGATCGTCAATCGGATTTGGGAATATGAAAATAGAGGCAGCCTCTCCGGTCACATAAATAACTTCAGAACTTTCATACTTTCCATCATAATCGAATTGTACTAGCTGATAATAAGCTGATTGATAAAACTGTTCATCTTCAAATTGATAGTGGATTTTTTCATTTGAATTTCCGGCTCCAACAACGTATCCAATCTTTACAAATATCAAGCCATCTAGTGATTTATGGATTTCAAAACCACTGTTATTTGTTTCAGTAACAGTTTCCCATTCAAGCAGTGCATTCGTATCAATTTGTTCGCCTGTGAAGGACAATAATTCAACAGGAAGTGGGGCAGCATACTGCCCGTCGAGTGGGCTTCCAGAATCACCAGCTGTAGAGTTATATGCATTCGGATCTCCGGAATTTTCATAACCGGATGAGCCAGATGCATCATCCCCACCTATGACAATTCCAGGTGACGCCTTGCTTCCATAGATGGTACTCGATGAATTTTCAGAATATCCCAAAAAAGTACCACTCCCTGGTGAAAGACCACCTGGATAAGCAAGACTCCAAATAGCATCTCCTTCATTATTCGACAAAATAATTTCATCGGCCCCATCGGCAAGTGTAATGCCCAATTGTACAACATGCGCATCTGGAACACCTCCAAGCCATTGTGTTTCAAAATAGGTTTTTGATCTGGTGAGAATCACATAGTCACCCGGATCAATAGAAACAGCACCAATTACATCACTATCTGAATCTTCATCAGAAATCGTCCATCCTGTCAGATCAACAGAATTCAATCCATAGTTAAATAGTTCAATCCATTCATTGGTAGTTTCATCACCTATGGTTGGATCAAGATTATTTGTACCTAAAGAGTTATTCATAAATTCTGTGATGGCAATTAATTCAGGAGGAAAATCTAATTTTATTGGAGTAAACTGAACATTCGGTGTTGATTCATCATCCTGTGCAACCACATATACATCGTAATTGAATCCTTCAATCAATCCGGCTAATGGAGATGAAACCGTCGAAAAAGCAGTTGTTGCAGGAATACTTCCTGAAAAAAGTGTTGTTCCTGCATAGCTTAATGTGGTAATATCCAAAGAAGACGGTGCAATCGCATCATTAGGAATCACTAGGTAATAAATCGTACCTGGTTCATCTATTTGACCAAAGATATCAAAGGATGTACTTGTTAAATTATCTAGATACGGATAAGACGGGCTCCACACAGGAGCAGTGTTATCACCTGCCACTGGCGAATAAGAACCAGTCGGAAAAGGAGTGCTAGAAGTTGAATTAGCTGATTCTCCACTTAAAGCACTAACTCCGCTAAAGTCCCAATTCCCTATACTAAATATTGAACCATCCGGCCCGGTTACATCGTTTCGATAAGCCCAACCATCCGTATATTCCCAAGACTGACCAGTGCCATCCACATTTACATCTCCGAATACATCAATTACCGATTCTAAGCCGGCAAATAATCCCGTTGCATCATAAAATAGCTCTATGGCATCATCTCCATTGATATTTACAGCACTTGAGGTAAAGTCAGGATTAAACCCAAACCAATTGTTAAATTCGGGTGATTCTGTTGCCACATAGATGAAATCACCATTCGAAGCGCTTCCAGTCAGCTCAAATTCAACCCCGTCAGTGCCTCCACCGTTATTTGCAGATCCGATTCCATATAAACTTAAATCAGCAATATCAGCAGTGGCATATAATTCTACTACTTTTGGCGTACCGCCAGCAAGTGGGCCATCAATAACACCAGTAATAATTAAATCCTGGGCGGAACAATTTAATCCAATGGTTAACAATATAGAAGCTATTAGCCTTGACATTTCGCTAATTATTTAAACATTACAACTAACTAAATATTAAATTAATCAGTTGTTTATTAAAAAGCAGAAAAAGAGAATGAAACTTCTATTTATCTGACTTTAGCAAAAGTATTTGACTAAACTTTTTTTAATACTGGAAAAAATCTTTAAAGATTGCTAAGCATTATGCCCACTAAGAACTTAGATTTTAAGCTTCCTCATCCCTTTGAAATACAGCCACATCATCTTCAGCTTTGAACTACCTTTTTTTCTGCCCATCTCCATGGCATCCCATAGTTCTTCCGGTATGGCTTCCAATTGATTGAACTCCCCAGCTCCTTTCAGCCATTCTGCTCCATCAATGGTAATTACTTCTCCATTGATATATGCTGAATAATCCGACACCAAATAAGCAGCAAGGTTGGCCAGCTCTTGATGATCCCCTACTCTACCTAATGGTACCTTCTTAGCAGGGTCATATTTCTTTTTCAAATCTCCGGGTAGCAAACGATCCCAGGCACCTTCTGTAGGGAACGGTCCTGGTGCGATGGCGTTGCTACGAATTCCGTATTTTGCCCATTCCACGGCTAAGGAGCGGGTCATCGCAAGAACGCCGCTTTTTGCACAGGCAGATGGCACTACATAGCCGGACCCAGTCCATGCGTATGTTGTTACAATACTTAAAATATTGCCACCTTGTTTGTTTTCAATCCAGTCTTTGCCAAGTGCGAGTGTGAAATTGTAGCTTCCTTTCAAAACGATATCAACAACCGTATCGAAGGCACGGTGTGAAAGGCGCTCCGTTGGGCTGATGAAATTTCCGGCCGCATTGTTTAGCAGCACATCTACCCTACCAAATTTTTCCTTAGCTTCTTTAATAACTTTTTCAACCTGGTCATAATCCCGAACATCACATGCCACACAATGAACCGGGTATCCACTTTTCGTTGTAATTTCTTTTGCAGTTTCTTCCAGCACTTCCATTTTCCTACTGGTAATGACCAGATTCGCGCCCAGCTCTGAAAAATAGGCTCCCATCGATTTTCCAAGTCCTGTTCCTCCTCCTGTTACAATGATTGTTTTGCCCTTCAGCGATTCCGGGCTTAGCATGCCTTGTGTGTGCGTCATAAAGTATTTGTTTGTGTGGCAATATAGCCAATGGCGCATAAAAAAAGAGGCCCGGATTAAAAGGCCTCTACATTAGGCAGTGAATAGAGCGGTAAGTCTATACATCAAAGTACACAACTTATCAAATGATAATCAATACCCACTTCAGGGTATTTTTTATACCCCATTTTAGTACTTCCACCATTTGAAGATCAGAATAATTGATATTGTAAATAAAGCAATGAAAACAAACCCCACTAAATAGCTATGATAAAGGATATTTCCAATTCCGAAAAGAGCAGAATAGACGCCCACTGTTCCGACAAAAACACTTAGTAGCTGATATTTAAATGAACGAACTGAGCCAGTTTGAAACTGTTTCCATCCTAATTGGGGTTGCACTTTATTCACAAATGATAAAAGATCACTTTTCGCTTCCGGTCTGGTTAGCATCACCGTAACCAGCCATGAAGCAGTAGTAACTCCTGTGGCAATTAGCAATCGCATGGTGAAAGCATCGAAAACCGAATGCGCAAGCATTTCATCAGAAACCCATAGAACAAGAACGAAGGCATTAATAGTGGCTATAGCCATTCCAACAATTTCTGTAATAGCATTTATTCTCCACCAAAACCATCTCAATAAGAAAATCGCACCCGTTCCGGCACCTGATAGTAATAGGATATTGAAGGCTTGTGTCGCATTTTCAAGTACAGTAAGAGCAAGGGCTCCTGCTATGACCATTAGTATTATAGTTGAAATTCTACCCACTGCTACCAACTCTTTCTCTGATGCTTTTGGTTTTACAAACCGATGATAAAAATCATTGACCACATAGGATGATCCCCAGTTTAGATGTGTACTGATGGTGGACATATAAGCGGCAATAAGTGAAGCAACAACTAATCCAAGCCACCCGGGGGATAACAGCGTAAGCATGACGGGATAGGCAATATCGTCTCCAAGATATTGTTCATTGATACCTGGAAATGCTGCTTTAATAGAAGCCAAATCTGGAAATAAAATGATTGATGCTAGTGCCACTAGAATCCATGGCCATGGACGAAGTGCATAATGCGCAAAATTGAAAAACAAGGTAGCCCCTACTGCATGTTTCTCATTTTTTGCAGCTAGCATACGCTGTGCAATGTAACCTCCCCCACCCGGTTCGGCACCCGGATACCATACTGACCACCATTGCACCGCAAGAGGAATGATAAACATTGAAACAATCAATGAAGTATTATTCAAATCGGGAATGATATCCAGTTTACCTTCGAGGGATTCATGAGTCAGTAAACCGGATAAACCACCAACCTTCGGCTGTGATACTGCCACATAAGCAGCATAAACAGCACCGATCAAAGCGATACCAAATTGAAAAAAATCTGTCCAGATCACACCCTTAATACCTCCAAGTGCTGAATATGCAGCCACCACCACTGAAGCGATAACAACAGTATGAAGTGGTTCTATCCCAAAGAGAATAGATGATATCTTAATTGCCGCCAATGTGACAGACCCCATTATCAGGCAATTGAAAAAAATGCCCAGGTAAAGAGCCCTAAACCCTCTAAGAAATGATGCAGCCCTTCCACCATATCGAAGCTCATAAAACTCGAGATCGGTCAGCATCCCAGATCGCCTCCATAATCGGGCATAGATAAAAACCGTAACCATTCCAGTAATCAAAAAAGACCACCAAGCCCAGTTTTTCGCAACTCCTCCCTCACGTACAAAGCCTGTCACCAGATTAGGTGTATCTGCTGAGAAAGTGGTAGCAACCATTGAAACACCCAAAAGCCACCAGGGCATGGATTTTCCAGCCAGGAAATATTCCAATGAACTCTTTCCTGCTGTTTTGCTGGCCGCAAGACCA
Organism: Ekhidna lutea; assembly: GCF_900188325.1. Lineage (GTDB taxonomy): Bacteria > Bacteroidota > Bacteroidia > Cytophagales > Cyclobacteriaceae > Ekhidna > Ekhidna lutea. Next base: position 560,410 of record NZ_FZPD01000002.1, read on the forward strand.
ATGCCTAATACAATGATGAAAAAGGCTCCAATGACAAGCCAGTCGAATGTCGTAAGAATCATAGTGGTCATGTTTTAAATGGAGCCTTGAAAATAGCTAAGTGGCTTGTAACTATCTCAATAAAACCTGACAGAGCTTTAAAATTCTCTGGATATGCCTGCTCTCAAGAAGAAGTTTACAAAAATATCGTCTTCAGTATTGAAGGGTATTCCGTAGTTTGCATCAATTAAAAGGTTATACTTTAATGCCACTTTTTTCTCTATTTCTATCCCAAGAGGCCAACCCAGAGATGTATTTTGATATACTCTATAATTGGATCGGTAATCTGAGATCATATTGTTTTCCAATGAATACTGGTAAATGTCAAAATCCGCACCATTTTCATCACGAATAAACACGCCTGTATACAGAGAAGATTTAAAACCTAGAAATTGGACTACTTCAAAATAGACCATAAATCTTAAATAGTTTGCATTATAGGACTCAAAATGAAAGTCAAGTGCCTCCTCAAAAGTTAGGCTTCTGATATGATCATCAATCTCCTGGGTGACATCATTGTTATCTGCAAATAAAAACGACTTATTGAACATGTCTGTAAAAGTATTTCGCTTCCCAAAACCAAGCCCTATACCAGCAGATAATCTAGGAATTTTCTCAAATTCAAATTTGTAGCCAAATTCAATATTATATCCGTACTCGCCGAAACTCTCTGGATCAATGACACCCAGCTTTAAACTAATCTCTTTTTTCTGTGCAAAAATGGAATTTGCAGAGATTATAATAATTAAAATGCTTAAGAACTTTTTCATAGTTGTAAGAAAAAAGGCTGTTCTAAAAAATTGTAATATCAGACAAATTGATGTTTATAGAACAGCCTATAAAAATTTAATTGTTCTCTCTAATTTCATCAGCTAAGTAAAACGAAACATCGCCAAACCTGTAAATCTGATAATTATTTTTTAACCCAAACCCACCATCTGATGCAATTTCTCCAAGAGTAGCACAGCGATCAAAAGATACATTCATAAGAAAATATGCATGTTTTTCTGATGTAACATGAAATGCAACATCAGTATCTCTTGAAAAATCCTCATCTGTATCCAATGAAACATTGTCTGTATAGCTAATGTCACCTTCTCCGTCATTCCTTGCAGCAAAAATTATCCTTAAGTCCGGTTGACTTTTTTTCCAGTCTTGAACAACAAAGGACATATCAGATCCTACCCAATTTTGATTTTTAGCATTTTTCCTGCTTACTTTAAATCCTTTACCATCTCCCCATGGCTCATTTATATCAGGATCCGTATTTACGACCAACCCATTACTATTTACTGTAAAGTCGCCTCCAGTTATAGCCCAAAAATACAATCTATTGGAGTTAGGCCAATTTCTTGTATTTGAGTGGAGCCTAAATTGGGGCATTTTTATCTTAACTATGGCATCATCTTCCAGGGCTCTGCAATCAATATCTCTCGGTAAACTATCATGATCGCCTGATGACCCTCCACCTGATCCGGGATCACATGGATCTCCAATCGGACAAAGTTCTTCATCAACAGGCATCAATACTAAAGTAGGATGACTGGACGCATACTGATCATTTACAGAAATCAACTCATTAGTTACTCTTCCATTGTTCAGGTCAGTGGATAGTATACCAGGAGTTACGCCACTATCATCAATTCCATCCCACCAGGAAATAGTTAGAGGCTCAGTTGATTCTGAAAAGTCTTCAGCTAGATATGGAGCAGAAATAACATAATGTTCTTCAAGTATGGCCAAAATATCGTCAATGTCGCTATTTTGAGTTCTACAAGAACTACACTTAGCTAGACTACTTTCCAATTTTGTCGCTAATGCAGAGCTTAAACGACCATTGGGGCTTTCCTCAGTAAGCAGATATTTAAATGGTCTATAAACCTCATTATCTGTTCCTGGAGTAGCATAAGAAATAAGTTCAGATCGTACATCATCATCATTGATGAATTCAGTCATTGATATAGCAACTTGCTGAAGTTGATCGTTTGAAAGAATGGCATGCGACATCTCTGGTTTGATAAGTTCATCTTCCGGAGGAAGCATTTCATTTTCCTGGCATGCAATTAAAGCAATTGCAAACCAAATTGGTGCGATTAGGTTTTTAGTGATTTTCATTCTTTAAAAAAATTAGGTGAATAAATATATATATCCCACATAATGTTAGGTTAGCGGGATACAACGGCAATAATAGGTGCGTTCAAGTCTAATTAACAAGATATCAATTGATTTTTTTTCACAAAACGTAATTATTATCAAATGATAACAATGGTCAGTTATAAACTATAATACATATAAGTATAGCATCAGATTAAAAAAGGATGAATGTGAAAATAAATCATTAGTTGCTGGTTCGTCTGTAACTATTTCAATCTGCTTCGGTAATTCCATTATCATGCAACTATTGATAATCAAAAACAGTCCTTAATTACAACTCAACTTTCACGTCATGCTTAAGAACTTTTTCCTCATCTCCATCCGAAACCTGAAAAAGAACGGACTTTATTCAGTCATTAACATCTCCGGTTTGTCGATCGGTATTGTCTGTAGTGTACTCATTTTGCTTTGGGTAGCTGATGAAGTGTCCTACGATAAGTTCTTACCTAAATACGATCGTCTGTATCAGCTTTGGATCAGTTCTGAATTTGACGATAAGGTGAATAATTGGCGATCAGTCCCTCTCCCAACCTATGAGGAGATGAAAGTCATCGATAGCAACATTAAAAACTCAGTAGTAGCCGGATGGGGAGGCAACCGGCTACTTACAGCAGGTGATGTGCGGATAACAAAGCGAGGGTACTATGTCAGTGAAGAATTTTTAGAAATGTTTGAATTTGAGTTGGCTTCCGGTACGCATGAGGAAGCGCTAAAGGATCCCATGTCTATTGTGCTTTCTGAATCCCTTGCTAAGATTCTTTTCGGTGATGAAGACCCCATTGGTGAGCAAGTGAAACTCGAAAATGAAGGTACATTACAAGTCACTGCTATTGTAAAAGACCTTCCTGAAAATTCAAGCTTCCAGTTTGACTATCTCGCAACATGGAAGTACCGAGAATCGGTAAACGAATGGGTAAAGGATAATAAAACCAATTGGGGTAATTATTCTTTCCAGGTATTTGTGGAATTAAATGAGCCATCTCGTGAGGTAGATGTGGAACAGAGTATATATGATCTGGCCATGGAAAAAGATGGAGAACATGGCATGGAGAAACACTATTTCCTACATCCTATGTCTCAATGGAGGTTGTACTCCAACTGGGACGATGAAGGCAAACAGGCAGGTGGTCGAAGTGACTATGTACAACTATTCACAGCCATTGCCATTGTTATCCTGATCATTGCCTGTATTAATTTTATGAATCTGGCCACCGCGCGTTCTGAAAAGCGAGCCAAAGAAGTGGGTATCCGAAAGAGCCTGGGCACCACTCGTTCACGATTAATTTACCAATTTATCTGTGAATCAATTTTCATCACCTTTATAGCTTTTGGAATTGCTGTACTCCTTACCGAACTGGCCCTGCCCGCTTACAACAGCCTGGTTGATAAAGAACTAAGTATCAACTATGCTTCTCCCATATTTTGGTTGGCTGCTGTAGGAATCATCATCGTATTAGGGGTTATCGCCGGAAGCTACCCTGCCTTCTATCTCTCCTCATTCAAACCGGTACAAACCCTCAAAGGAACAGTTAAAGCGGGCAAAGGAGCAACTACACCACGTAAGGTTTTGGTGATCATGCAGTTTGCCTTTTCCATTGTGCTAATGATCAGTACCATCGTCATCTTTCAGCAGATCAACCTGGTGAAAAACAGAGATTTAGGATATGACCAGGAGCGCTTAATCGCAGTTGAACTGACAGAAGATCTGCGAGAAAACTATGATATCGTGAAGCAGGAACTAGAGTCCTCCGGGCTGGTGGAATCCGTTACCAGATCCAACTCACAAATTACCCAGATCAATTCAAATAACTTTCTGGGGTGGCCTGGTAAACCGGAAGATAAACGTGTCATCTTCACAACCATTACCACCACCTATGATTACGCTAAAACAATGGGAATAGACGTACTCATGGGGCGTGATTTCTCCAAGGACTATGGCAGTGACTCGACAGCAATCGTCATCAACAAAGCGGCATTGGACATTATGGGTTTGGAAGATCCGATTGGGACTAATCTGGACTTATGGGGAGATGAACGAAAATTAATTGGAGTGATTGACAATGTGCTGATGGGCTCACCTTATGATCCGGTGAAACCCATGTTTATGATTTTGGATGATTGGGGTGGTTATATCTCCGTACGACTAAAAAAAACAAATGATCTTCAACAAACACTTGCCGGGGTTGAGGAGATTTTCACCAAACATAATCCTGCCTATCCCTTTGAATACAACTTCGCAGATGATGAGTTTCAGCGTAAGTTCACGACCATCAACCTCACCCGAAAGTTGGCTAGCTTGTTTGCTACATTGGCTTTCATCATCACCGGGCTGGGATTATTTGGGCTGGCCTCATATACTGCAGAGCAGCGCATCAAAGAGATTGGCATTCGAAAAGTGCTGGGAGCTACTATCGCCAGTCTGATGAATCTGATGTCTAAAGACTTTGCCAAGCTGGTGATCATCTCGTTTGTTCTGGCCTCTCCATTCGCCTGGTACTTGCTCGATCAGTATTTAGAGCGATACACAATCAGAGTAGGCATTCAATGGTGGATATTCCCTGTGGTAGGAATAATCGTGCTTGTCTTTGCCATCCTGATTGTATCAGATCAGGCGAGACGGGCAGCTAAGGCTAATCCGGTGAAATCGTTGAGGAATGAATGATTAAACACAATTTGTAAAACAATAAGAAGCACAAATCCCCTCCTGGGAGGGGTTGGGGTGGGTTTACAACACATTCATTCAAAAAATGACTTTATGTCCATCACCCACCTCTACCTCCTCCCAAGAGGAGATTGTAAGGTGTCATTTTTTTGAATGAATTGGTCTCACCTCACATAAACCGTCTTCACATTAACAAACTCCTTGATGCCGTGGTGTGAAAGCTCACGACCAAAACCGCTTTCATTGATCCCTCCAAATGGCAAGCGAGGATCTGATTGCACCATGGCGTTTACGAAGCAGGAGCCTGCTTCCAGTTTGGTTGCGGCCAGCACTTCGGCTCGTTTTACATCTTTGGAAAAGATCGCTCCTCCAAGTCCATAGTAGGTATCATTAGCTACCCTCATGGCCTCCACTTCATCTTTTACAGTGATGACAGAAGCAACCGGTCCAAACAATTCTTCTTCATACGCAGGCATTCCTTTCTTTACATCGGTAAGAATGGTTGGTGGGTAATAATATCCGGGTCCGACAGGCACTTCGCCACCCAGCAGACACTTAGCCCCTGCTTTAATACTCCGATCTACCTGATCGGCCAATTGCTCCCGGTACTTCTTCCCTACCAAAGGACCCAAATCGACCCCCGGATTTGTAGGATCACCATATTTGTAGGATTTCATCTCGGCAATCAATCGTTTTTCAAATTCATCTTTAATCGCAACAGGAACAATGAAACGTTTGGCACTGATGCAACTTTGTCCGTTGTTTTTTAAGCGACTGGCTACTGTGGTTTTCACAGCCAGGTCCAAATCGGCATCTTCTAAAATGATGTAAGGATCACTTCCTCCCAGCTCCAGCACACATTTCTTGAGAACAGCTCCAGCCTGTTTGGCCACCGCTTTTCCTGCCCGTGTGCTTCCGGTCAATGTTATTGCTTTTACATGTTTATGAGTGATTACCTCGGAAGCTTGATCATTGGTGATAAACAGGTTGCTGAAAAGATGTTTTGGAAAACCAGCTTCTTCAAAAACAGCAACAATCGCCTCCGCACATCCGGGTACATTGGGTGCATGTTTCAGCAAGGCAGCATTTCCCGCCATCAGGCTTGGTGCTGCAAACCGAAACACCTGCCAGAAGGGGTAATTCCATGGCATGATTGCGAATACAATGCCGAGTGGACGATGACTTACGTAGCTCTTGGAGGCATCCGTTTCTATCACCTCGTCTGCTAAGAAGGCTTCAGCATTATCTGCATAATAATCACAAACCCAGGCACATTTCTCCACTTCTGCTTCACTATTCTTCAAGGGTTTCCCCATTTCTTCGGTCATGATCTTTGCAAAGTCCGCTTTTTTGGAACGCAAAACAGCGGCCGCTTTTTTCATCAACTCACTGCGATAGGAAAAAGTGGTATCCTTCCAGGAGGAGTACGCTTCATGCGTAGCATCAATGATCTTCGCCATTTGACCATCATTGTGATCCGCATAAAATTTCAACAATTCTTCGGTCGCCGGATTGATTGCCTGCATTTTCGTTTTGATTTATTTTAACACTCGTTCGATGATTCTTCCTAACTTATTATTTTACAAGTGATTATGCTGGAAGTATTATCATGATCCATACACAACAAAATGATAGCCGAAGAAATTTCATAAAAAAGCTGGGTGCCGCAGGTTTTTTTATGTCTACCATGAGCTTGCCCTCGTATGCACTCGAGCAAGTATTAAATCAACCCATACAGTATTCTCCGCTGAAGCCTGTGAATGTATCACCGGAGCGCATCATCCGACAGGTCGTTGGTTTGAGGCCATACCGACCTTCCGGTTTCAACCTAAGTGTACAAAAGCTGGACGAGAAAGCAATCATTCATAATTACGGTCATGGAGGCGGTGGCATCTCGCTTTCCTGGGGAACAGCCAGCCTGGCCATTGAGAAAATTGAAGCCTCGCAATCAACTCCAATCGCAGTGTTGGGTGCAGGTGTGATCGGACTTTCCTCCGCTATTCTCTTACTCAAGCAAGGAAGGCCGGTGACTATTTACACTGATCGCCTCCCACCCAATACCACTTCCAATGTGGCGGCCGCCTACTGGGCACCTGTTTCTGTGTTTGAATCAGGTATGATTGCCACAGGGTTCATGGATGAATTTAATCGAGCTTCCATAATCTCTCAGCGAATGTTTCAGGATCTTGTAGGTTCAAGATATGGCGTTTGGTGGATCAAAAGCTTTTTTCTGGGAGCGAGCTTTGATTTCCCGGGTGGGAAAAACCTTTACCCGGACTACAAACAGCACAATTCAACCTCCTCTCCTTTCACTGGTTTTGAAATTAACGATGAAGTATACTCATTGATGATTGAACCGCCTATTTACATGAAGGCCCTTCTGGATGATTTTTACCAGCTGGGCGGAAAATTGATAGTTCGTAAATTCAATGACCTGAATGAACTCAACCAATTGAAGGAACCATACGTTATGAACTGCACCGGGTTAGGATCGCATGACTTATTTAAGGACAAAAGCCTCATTCCTGTACAAGGACAACTGGCAGTACTCCTTCCTCAGGAGGAAATCAACTATGGATATGTGATTCCTACCTTCGATGATCTGTTGTACATGTTTCCTCGCAAAGATGGAATCATCCTTGGCGGAACTTCCGAAAAAGGTAACTGGTCATTAAATCCTAATGATCAGGAGCTTACGAGAATCATGGAGGGTCACAAACGCATCGCTGCTGGTCTTAAACCCTAGCCTTATGCTATTCGTTTGATATTTGTTAATCGATTAGATATTTGTAACTTTGTTGTCACAACAACTAATTAAAAACATTAGTCATGGAAACTACAGCAACAGCAGAAAAAACACAGGAAGCGCAGGACTTCATGCCAATCAATGGCACGGACTATTTGGAATTGTATGTGAGCAATGCCAAGCAGGCCGCTCATTTCTATCGTTCTGCTTTTGGTTTTAAAGCACTGGCATATGCAGGGCTGGAAACAGGCATCAAAGACCGGGAATCGTATGTGGTTGTCCAGGACAAAATCCGACTGGTGCTAACCTCCCCTCTCCGAAGTGGCACGGTCATCGGCGAGCACATCGATAAGCACGGTGATGGCGTGAAAGTAACCGCCCTTTGGGTGGATGATGCAACGCATGCATATAATGAAGCTGTAAAGCGAGGAGCTAAATCCTTCATGGAGCCCAACACCATTGAAGATAAACACGGTAAAGTGGTACAATCCGGTATCCATACCTATGGTGAAGTGGTGCATATCTTTATTGAACGAAATGATTACGATGGGATTTTCCTTCCGGGATACCGCGAATGGAACACCGAATACAACCCTGAACCTGTTGGCTTAAAGTATGTGGATCACATGGTGGGTAATGTGGAGCTCGGCGACATGGATAAATATGTGAAGTTCTACGAAGAAGTGATGGGCTTCAAGCAGATCATGTCATTCGATGATAAAGATATTTCTACCAAGTACACCGCGCTCATGAGTAAGGTGATGAGCAATGGCAATGGGAGAATCAAATTCCCTATTAACGAACCAGCTGCCGGACTGAAAAAATCGCAAGTAGATGAATACCTGGAGTTTTACGAAGGTGCAGGTGTTCAGCACATTGCAGTCGCCACCGATAACATCATCCAGACCGTAACTGATCTTAAAAACAGAGGAATTGAATTCCTGAAAGTGCCAGACACGTACTACGATGCTTTAGCAGAACGAGTAGGTGAAATAGATGAAGACATTGAAGCACTGAGGCCTTTGGGTATCCTGGTAGACCGTGACGATGAAGGCTATCTGCTGCAGATTTTCACCAAGACGGTGCAGGCTCGACCGACCATGTTCTTTGAGATCATCCAGCGAAAAGGGGCTACCTCTTTCGGAAAAGGTAACTTCAAAGCTTTGTTTGAGGCACTGGAAAAAGAACAGGAACTGCGAGGCACACTATAAATATCACTCACTACTAATCACGCTGAAGAAGGAACCTGAGAGGGTTCCTTTTTTTATGGATAATGATTGAAAACGGTATATTTGAATGGTTTATATCACGTACATGTGTGATACATTAAATGTTATGGGCAATAACTTTCTGACAAAAGACTCATCTGAACCTTATGAAACAAACTGCTTACGGTAAACCTCTTTTTCTTAACTCGAACAACGAGGTAACCCATCTGACCAAAGTTGAAGCTGACGATGAACTCGCTGTTCAGGAACTAATTTTCAAAAACCCCGACTGTTTGCCTATTAGCGACATTGATGAATCCTATAATCCAGTTGTTCCAGTTTGCATGGAACTTAACACAACTGTGGGACCATTGGATATTCTAATGGTTTCTCCGAACGGCGAATTAACGATTGTGGAAACCAAACTCTGGAGAAACCCCGAAGCAAGAAGAAAAGTGGTTGCTCAAATATTGGATTATGCAAAGGAACTATCTAACTGGGCATATGAAGATCTTCAACGAGAGATAAACAGACGATTAAACTCCAAGGGTAATACACTCTACAATTTGGTCAAGGAAGCACATGAGGATTTGGTTCCTCAGGAGTCTGACTTTGTAGATTCAGTAAGTAGGAACTTGGAAAGGGGTCGCTTTCTTCTGTTGATTGCTGGTGATGGAATTAAAGAAGGTGCAATTGGAATAGCTGAATTTCTTTCAAGTTCAGGTCACCTGAACTTTACCTTTGCGATGGTCGAACTCAATATCTATTCAGCTGAAGGAATTGGAAATTTGATAGTCCCCAAAACATTAGTCAAAACAACGGAGATATCTAAAATGACTGTTGAAATTCCAAAGGGTTTCGTTCTATCCAAGAGTGATGATTTTGAAACCGTTCCATCCGAACCATCTTCACAAGAAAAAAGTCATGAAAGGAACTTTTACATCTGCTTCTGGAACGAACTTGTGGCTGAACTTAACTTTGATGATCCTGGTCAACCCATGCCTAATCCGGGGACAGCACAGAATCTTTATGTCTATCCCGGAAAAACTAAGAAAGCTTGGATTAGCGCATATTTCGCTAAAAGTCAGAAGAGAGTTGGAGTATATTTTCGAGTCCAGAACGACCATGATGGAAAAAGAATTTTTGAAGAGCTAAGTACCTTCAAAGATGAAATGAAGGAAGAATTTGGAAACGATGCAATTTGGAGTTGGGACGACAATGGAAATGTTTCGACAAGGTTTCCGTGTGACGATATCTTTGATGATTCTAAAAGAGAAGAAATCAAAGACTTTTTTAAGACTTGGCTGAACACATTTGTGAACGTTCTAAGACCAAGAATGAAGAAAATAAGCTCCTATTAAAGTCTGCCAGCACTCCAACCAGCGCCTGAAAAATTGTTAAAATCGGTATATTTGAAATAACAGTCATCCACATACTCAAATGATGGGAGCATTAAAGTTTACATCAGTAGTTGCGTTTTTCTGCCTGCAAGTTTCTTTTCACGCTTTCAGCCAATCAGAAAGCACCATAACCGATGAGCGTGACGGACAGGTTTACAGAATTAAATCCATCAACGGAACGACATGGATGCTCGATAACTTAAATTATCATTCTCAACTTTCATTAGCGGCCGACTCATCAAAAAATCATGCTCCGCCTGGTCGGTTTTATCACCTCAATGAACTTGACTCTGTTTGTCCTCCAAAGTGGATTGTTTCAAGAAAAGAGGATTGGCTTACCTATTTTGAATATATCGTCGATAATTTGGGTGACTCCACCATAAAGATTACTGAGAATAAGATGGATGAGATTGTCGAAATTGATTACTGGGGTAAAATAGACATCTTTAACCTTATTAATCCACTTGAAATCAACCATACCGCATGGGTGGAAGGCGGTCAATGGTTTGATTCTAAGATGATGGAACCCCCAAGTGCTCATTTTTGGGTATTGGAACCTCAGCGAGATGAACCAGAAAGGACGCATGTTCATTTTGATGGAGACATTAGAATCAGAATACATCGTCACAAACATCATTTGAAGCCGAATCAAGAAAAAAAATTACGAAGATTTATGGTTCGGTGCGTCAAGTGTGAGTGAAAAGAGGTGTGCCACATTGTAAAACATAGTTACCACCCCAAGAGAATACCAAATGAAAGAAATAAGCGTAATCAATTCCATTCAAGTTCCCAGTGGACACGAAGAAATGGCAATTAATGTTAGAGATACATACATCAAGTATTTTAAAACCAAACCGGGATTTGTAAGTTCTACATTTTATAAATCGATTAATCCGGATAACACTTTCAATTTTGTTAATATAGTTGTCTGGGATTCACGTGAGTCATTTGAAAAAGCTGTAAACAGTGGGTTTGATAATATAGAGGGGTTGAATGAAGATAATATGAAAGTTTTGGGTAAAGGTTTTCCTTCCCCAATCAAAGTAAATCCCGGTCAATTTGAAACTATAAGAAAGGACTGAGGGACTTGTCTGCGGGGTAGAAGCGTTAGTTTTCCCAAAAACTTTTACAAACGCTTTCAAATTCCGTCCGTATAAAAGCACCATGTCTCACTAACCCGACAATTCATGAATCGTATCCATGCTGCATCCCTCCTTTTGCTTGCCCTTCTGATTAGCTGCCAACCAACCAACAAGAAGTTGGTGGATGTAGATGGAAATCAATATGAAGTCATTCAATTGGATGGTGTTGAATGGATGGCTGAGAACCTGAAAGTGACACATGATCGCGAGGGGAATGAGATTCAATACTTTATTCCTGATGGAGATTCAACCAATATCGTGACTTATGGGTTGCTCTATGATTTTGAGAATGCTTGTAAGGTATGTCCTGAAGGGTGGCGACTGCCAACCAACGAAGAATGGGAAACTCTTTTCAACTTCTCGGGGGATACCAATGCCAGCAACTACAAAGACACCAACTTTTGGAAGGAAGCACAAAACACCAACAGCACGCAATTTTCAGCGAGACCTACCGGCATAGGAAACAACCAGGAGCATCCGAATAATTTTGGGGAGAACACCCTCTTTTGGTCATCTTCGATAGAAGATGAGCATTTCATCTGGACCTATATCCTGGAAAAAGGAAAAAATAACGTCCGCAAAGCTTCTCAACATCCCACCTATGCTTTCTCTGTGAGGTGTGTGAAGGCGAGTGACTAGTTCAATATCGATTTGCGTGCATTGCAAGGTGTGATCATTCCAACAAAAAACATAAAGTATCACTGCTCAACTACTATTTTCAGCCTCAACCAGTCGCTGACTAACCCTGTTAGGGTTTAGAACCCTGACAGGGATTCAGTTTAACTCATCAGCTAATGGCACGACTATAACACGTACTCATTCCAATAAAACAGCCTCTAACTATCCCGCTCACTGTAATTTGTAAAAATTTTATCGAGTGTGGCAATCAGTGTTTCGTATTCCTGATCAGAAAGATTAGTCCAACCAAGCTTACGGGATGCTTCAACTGCCGGTGTTGCTTTGCGTATCACATTGTTCCCTTTAGGTGTGATTTTCACATGATACTTTCTTCCGTCCAATTTATCCCTTATCCGTTCTACCAAATTCTTCTTTACCAGCAGATCAACAATTCGTGAAACAGTCGGTTTGTCTCTGAAGCTCATGCTCGCCAGGTCTGTCTGGAACATATCTTTTTCGCTCAGCTTGTTTAGAATCACCCATTGTTCGGGTGTAATGTCAACACCAGCATTTTTAAATCTATTGATCAAATCCTGCCGTACGACTTTATACGTTCGGTCAATAAACGACCCCAGCTCTTTGTATTGAGACATAATTAGCTAATATATCGCTTTTTCGATTGGTGTATATTGACCCTTTGTGTAAAAAAATAAATTGTAGGTGCAGCTTCCGTACTAATTGGTCAATATCTAAGTTATTTTTGAGACAAATCAACCAATAGCATTGAAGAAACTTCTAATCGTAATTGCTGTATTGCTCCTGCTTGGTGCGGGGTATTTCACGTACGAAAAGTGGGTAAAGCACTCAAATCTTACCACCTGGAGTTTTATCCCTGCAGATGCCGCTCTTGTCCTGGAGGGAACAGTAGCAAACGACCTTGAGACACTTAAGAATTATCCGCTTTGGGAGATTGTTTCTCAGTCATCCGGTTTTGATAATTTAAGAATTGGACTGGCTTTCCTTGATTCCATCAATGGAGAAGGAGGATTTTCAGCCATCTTTCGGGAAGCTCCCACTCTGGCTTCAGCTCATAAAGTTTCAAGCAACAGTATTGATTTTCTCTTTGTTGTTGAGCTACAAAACATCTCCCAAAACACATTCGCAAATGCAGCCATCGGTAGGCTTCAAAACCAGGGATACCGTTTTAAAACACGTAACTACAATGATTTTAAAATCAGTGAGATCAATAAAGATGGAGAGACACTCACTTACATTTTTTATAAGAATTTTTTCCTGGCCAGCTTCACTCCATACCTGGTAGAAGATGCCGTAAGGGCAATTAGTGATACTGAATTACAATCCTTTAAAGAGAAGTTTTCCAAACTGGATCAGGTTGGGACCAACGGTATACTTTCCCTTTTCATAAACTATGAGAAAGGATCTGAACTTTTAAAAGCATTCACTCCTTCGTCGATTGATTTTTCTATCGGAAGTGGTAGCTACGAGTTAATGGTTGACTCTTCCTTCCTTCAACTCTCAGGTTTCTCGCATACAGCTTCAGGCTGGCTGGACACCCATACATCACAACCAACAACTTTTGATATGGCAGAAGTGGTGCCGGAAAATACGGCTTATATCTATCACATCACGTCCTCAGAAATGACGAGCTGGAAAGAAAAGCAAATCGCCCACTTACGTAGCACTGACCCAAAAGCCAAACATTATCAGGATTCGCTCAAGTCGCTATATGATTTCAATGCAGACCAGGTTCTTGATTTGGTAGACAATGAGATTGGGGTGCTCAACCTGGAATCACCGCGAGCAAGAGATCAGCAAAAAATGGTGATCCTGGAAGTGAATGACATGAGTGAGTCAATTAACTTCTTCAGACAGCTAACGGAGCGAATTGCGCTTGCAAGAGGTGACTCTGTTTATACTGAATCATACAGCGAAAATGAAATTCGTTTCTTACCAATTGCAGAATTTCCTTCTACCATTTTAGGTGAACCAGGTCGTGGCTTTAGCCAATGCTTTTATATCAGCTATCGTAATTATTTGATCTTCTCTAATGACCTGCAGGAACTAAAAAACCTGATCACCGCGGTACAAGAAGAAGATACCTGGGGTAAATCCATTCAAGTAAATAATTTTTTGAGTCGTACTAATAACGCAGCGAATGTCAGTCTGTTTATCAATATTCCCCGTGCCTGGAGTACCCTTTTGGACAACTTGAAACCAGAATGGAAAGAACACTTTAAACAAAATGAAAATTCATACAAATCAATTGAGCTTGCAGCCTTTCAATATAGCTACTTAGATGGTAAGTATTATACCAACTATACGCTTTCCCAACCAATACGCAGGAGCAAAAACATCCCAAAAACCAGTGCAGAAGATGGCGTGAGATTCATAAGCAATCTTACCAGTAAACCGATTTTGCTACGAACTCATGCACATAAGGAATTTGATATTCTCGTTCAGGACAGCACTAACACCGTCTACTACATGGATCCTGATCAAAATGCGCTATGGTCGCAGGATGTTGGAGGGCAAATACGCGAAGGAGTTCATGCCATTGACTATTATAAAAACGGCAAAATCCAATATGCATTTGCTACCTCGTCTGAAATCCATATCATCGATCGAACAGGCACTTATATTCCCGGCTACCCAAAATCAATCAGCAATGTGTCCTTTGACCACTTTAATGTGATCGACTATGACAGGAGTAGAAATTATCGTTTTGGTATCACGGATACAGATGGTAACATTTATCTCTCGGATAAAGATTTAAAAGTACTTGAGGGATGGAATCCAAAGAAACTATCCAGACGGGCTCTTGCTCCCCTTAATCATTCGAGGCTTGGAAGACGGGATGTAATGCTGTCATTGCAGGAAGATGGGGTCATCAACCTTATGAACAGAAGAGGTGAAATGATGTCCGGATTCCCATTCGAAACAAAACAATCGATCAGCAAAAACTATTTCATCAGACAATCTAACTCACTTGGAAATTCCTCGCTCACCGTCATTTCCAATGGTGGCGAACTCACTGAACTCACACTTGAGGGAGGTGTGATCAAGCGAGATCAGCTTATCAAAACAAGTGCCGATGCTTCTTTCCAGTTAATTCCTGACACTGGTGGTGATTCATTTATCATCATCCGAAAAGAGGGCACCAGTTATGAAGTCTTAGATGATACCGGGAATCTACTTTTCAAAAAAGACTATCTCTCACAATGGCCTATATTGATCCAATATTATCAATTTGGTGCTGGTAAAGACCTGGTAGTGTTTACCGATACGGCCAATAAGAGTCTATATATTTATGATAAATCCGGGAATCTGGTCACCGGTAATCCGCTGAATTCATCACATGAGATAAGTCTAATTTATTCGAGTGCAAAAAGAGAGTTCCAGGTCTATACCACATGGGATTCCAACCTGGAACTCTATACTTTCAGTTATTAAGCACGTGCCCAACCTCAAAGGTGATTATTTGCATACCATCCGGGTAGCTTTGACAGTAAACCATTTTTAGTTTGGTCTGAACTTTATGCTCTCCAAACAAACGAATACCGCCACCTAAAATGATAGGATTCACTTTTAATTTGACCTCATCTATCAACCCATTTTTCATTAACCAGCCTGCAAAGTTGCCTCCTCCACATAGATAAATTTCACTGCCACACTCCTTTTTGAGTGCTTCTAAGTGGTTGAGGTCCGGAGGTACAACTTTCACCTGATCATTTGCATTATCGAAGCATAAGCTGCTAGAATAAATGAAATGATCCATATGCGGATAGGCCGGCTGTCCCGGCTCTAACCCAAACCGATAGCCAAACTCATAGGTTCGTCTACCCATTATCACAGTATCAAAGGATTGCAGGTCATACATGTATTGCTCCACACCCTCTCCTCCAACGGCAAACATGCTGACATCATCGTTCTCTCCGGCGATATAACCATCCAGAGAAGTAGCTACATAGTAAACGATCTTTCTCATAAATAAGAGGTTATACTTTTACCGTTTTCCACTTCCCTCTTTTGAATATGACCATAGCCACCAAAGCATATAAGCTATGGCAGAAGGCTATACAAAAGAATACACCGTTCGTTTCCCATCCCATAGTGAAAGAAAGGAAATAAGATAGAGGAATCTGGATTAGCCAAAACACGACGATGCTGATATACATAGGGGTTTTCGTATCACCCGCACCATTAAATCCCTGGCCTAAAACCATCCCGTATGCAAAAAACACATAACCAACACATATAATTTTTAATGCATCAGAACCAATATCTATAACTGATTTTGGCTGATCAAATATTGACAACACCTCTGTTGAAAACAGTGAAAAAAGGACAGTGATGAAGACGAGAAAAATGGCGTTCCATTTTGCGGTTACCCAGACTGACTTTTCTGCTCGTTCAGGTTTCAGAGCTCCCAAATTTTGACCTACTAATGTTGCAGCTGCGTTTGCCATCCCCCAAGAAGGTAATAGAGTGAAATAAATAACTCTAAAGGATATTTGATAGCCTGCCATGGCTTCTTTACCAAACTCACTTACGATCCTTACAAGAAACAGCCAGCTCAATGTTTCAACCAAAAACTGCCCAATTCCTCCTGCAGATATCACAATGATCTCTTTAATTGTTTTCCATTTAATAATAAAATTGGCGACAGTAATCTTTATCAGTGATTTTCCATTAAACAAATAGAAAATCTGGTAAACTACCCCACAAGATCTCCCAATTGTAGTGGCAATTGCGGCTCCTTCGACACCATATGCAGGAATTATTCCCCAACCAAAAATGAAAATGGGATCAAGGATAATATTAAGGCCATTTGCCAATAAAAGAGACTTCATAGCAATGGAAGCATTTCCAGCTCCCCGAAAAATTCCATTTATAAGAAATATCAAAACAATGCTGATATTGGCCCCATACATTACTTGAGTATAACCTACTCCTTCCTCAATCAGGCTGCTATCACCTCCCATTAGTTCAAGGATTTCAGCTGAATATTGGTATCCGAAAATACCAAGAGTAATTCCTATAACTATGGCGATTATTATTGCTTGAAATGCTGCATTTGCAGCTCTTTCATATTCTTTTTCACCAACCCTTCTAGCAACAATGGCCGTTGCGGCCATACTAAGACCAATTGCGAGTGAAAAAATGATCATGAGGGGTGCCTCTGTCAATCCAATAGTAGCGACTGCATTGACACTCACTCTGGATACAAAAATCATATCAATAAGTGCAAACAATGCTTCGCCTGTCATTTCAGCAATGATTGGGATAGATAAAAGCACAATTGCGCGATTAATACTGCCGGTAGTAAATTCTGTTTCTTTGCCTTTAAGGGCGGATATAAAGAGCTTAAATACTCTGGATATAGAGAATGATTCTTTCGTCATTTTCGTAAGAAAATTAAATGTTTGTAGCTGCTTGTCTCAGATGCAGCATAAGAAATTGTTAATATATACTGATGTATGGAAGGTTGAGATACCCAGCCTGGGGGTTACCCTCTGATACGAGAGGGCGTGGTATTTACAATCTCTGCGAATAGAATCATAAGACTACAATGGTAGTATATTTTTTTATATGAAACTCTAATCCGAAGACATAATTTTTACAACAAAGGCAAAAATCTTTGTTTCCTTCAAAATTGGAATCACGCATATGCTTATTTTAAAAATTGCTTCTAAAACTATTAATCAAGTCGAAAAAGGACTAATTAAGGTGTTTTTATATCTACAATTTTAATCCAAGCATTTCCTCATCTGAGCGATTAATCTTCTAAAAATACAATTCATATTTACATAATTGATTATTTTGGCACTCGATGGAACACGACTACAGCCTGTTTGTAGAAAACCTAAAGGGAAGAAGGTATGATGAAGCCTTGCGTGAGCAAGTATTATCAGAAGCTTTTCATCAGTGTGGATATTCTGATTGTCTGCGTTATACATTGGAATCCATGGTGGAAATCGACCCTTCTTACGCATACAAGGTTTACGCCAATTCACGCAGGATTCACGAAAACATTGCAAAAGTATTAAAAAAGAAGGGTTATGATGCTGATTACAGGTATCAGGGTGCGTTGAAAACTTATTCTAACATTCGACTTTATGGGGATGTAGAAATCATTGTCATTAAGAAAAATGTGTCTGAAAAGCCTCACACAGACATGCAGATATTAGCCAAAGATTTGTTGGATGTCCTTTCAAAGGATCCAACCTTGAAATCTGTAGACTATAGTGATAAGACTCGTATCAGGGTCATCGCACAAAAGCCTACTTGTGAGATTGATGTTTTGCCGTCAATGTGGATCAACAGTGCTGAATACGTTAAAACTCGTAATGAAATCTATAAGGGCATTGCAGAGTTTGATTTTGCAAAAAAGAAGGTGAAGAAGTACCTCCCCTTTCTAAATATTGCGAGGATAAATGCTCGTGATCAACATACCAATGGTAACCTGAAGGCAATGTCCAGGCTGTTGAAATCACTAAGGGCCGATGCTGTTGACCGCATTCATTTGCGAGATTCTGAAATTAATGCCATTCTTTACAACATCCCCGAAGCTGATCTGACTGTACCAGCAAACAAGGTGCTTTCACTTTTACCAACTGTAGCAAAAATGCTCGATAAGCTTGAATCTGATGCTGCGTACTTTAACCAGATGCTTTCTCCTTCGGAAAAGGATCGCGTATTTGGAGGTCGTCCGGATAAACAGAAAGAGCTTCAAAAGCTAAACGCACAACTCAAGAAATTGATTTCTGATTTAAAAGCAGATTTGGACAGTCAAGGCAAAACCTTGAATTCTGAGATTGAGTATCTGCCTACTCCTTAACTATACCAATCCTGCTCTTTTCAAAAGCGCATCAGGTTTTGGTTCATGTCCTCTGAATCGCTTATAAAGAACCATTGGATGCTCAGTTCCACCTTTGCTTAGGATGTTTTCTTTAAACAAACTGGCAGTAGCAGGATCAAAAATGCCATTCTCCTTGAATACAGAAAATGCATCAGCATCCAGGACCTCTGCCCATTTGTAGCTGTAATACCCTGCTGCATAGCCACCGGCAAATATGTGTCCGAACTGAACACTCATATTTGTATCCTCAACCCTAGGGAATAGTTCGGTAGGTGCAAACGATTCATTTTCAAAAGTTCCCACATCTGATACACTTTTAGCTTCTTCAAAAGAAAGGCTGTGCCATGCCATATCCAATAAGCCAAAGCTAATTTGTCTCACGGTTGCATATGCTTCGTGATACGTTGAGGACTTCTTGATGCGCTCAACCAAATCAGCAGGGATTAACTCGCCAGTCTTGTAGTGCTTTGCAAATAGATCAAGGCACTCTTTTTCATAGCACCAATTTTCCATAATCTGTGATGGAAGCTCTACAAAATCCCAATAAACACTTGTCCCAGATAAGCTTTGATATCTTGTGTCAGCCAGCATCCCGTGCAATGCGTGCCCAAATTCATGAAATAGCGTCTTTACCTCATCAAATTTTAGTAAGGATGGGTGGTTTGATGATGAAGGGGTAAAATTACAGACAATGCTCACATGCGGAATGACCCGTTTATCATCTTTATATTTTTCATCCCGATAAGAAGTCATCCATGCGCCAGCTCTTTTCCCGTCTCGAGGGAAAAAATCAGCGAGGAAAACAGAAACGACTTTTCCAGACTCATCATAAACCTCGTATGCTTTTACATCTTTATGATATACTTCCAGCTCCGTATTTTCCTTGAAGCTTATTCCAAATAATCGTTCTGCTGTTTCAAAGGCTCCACTAATTACATTTTCAAGTTTAAAATATGGTTTCACCAACTCATCATCCAGCTCATATTTCTCTTTTCTGAGCTTCTCTGAATAATAAGCCCAGTCCCAGCGTTGAAGCTCAATATCCACTCCCCTGGATTTTACAAATTCCTTGATTTCCTCAACCTCTTCCTTAGCTTTCGGCAGACTTTTTTCAAGCAGGTCATTCAAAAAAGCCAAAACAGTATCAGGAGATTCCGCCATCCGTTGCTCGAGCACGTAGTGACCAAACGTTGGGTATCCCAGCAATGAAGCTAGTTCTGCTTTCAATTGAATGATCTTTAAAACAAGCTCCTGATTGTCCCGACCGTTTCCTTTAAAGCACTTACACATAAATGCCCTATACATCTTTTCTCTTAACTCACGATTATCAGCATACTCCATGAATGGAATGTAGCTTGGGGCCTGAAGGGAAAACACCCACGCATCTTCTCTACCATTTTTTCTGGCCAGCTCTCGTGCTCTATCCAAAACATCTGCTGGTAGTCCTGAAAGATCGCTCTCATCTTCAATCACCAATTCAAAATCGTTAGTTTCTGCAAGCAAATTCTCAGAAAATGATAATGATAATTTTGAAAGCTCGATGGTAATCTCCTTGAACCTCTCCTTCTTGTCACCTTCCAGCTCCACTCCCCTTCGCACAAAGTCCAGATAGGTTTCCTGAAGTAATTTCTTTTGTTCGGTGCTCAGACCCAAAGTATCTCTTTGATTATAAACAGCCTTTACTTTCCTGAACAAATCCTCATTCTGCTTTACCTCGCTATTAAACTCCGAAAGTTTCGGGGAGATTTCTTGTGTAATTTTTTGCAATTCATCACTTGTTTCAGCCGAATTCAAGTTGAATAAAATAGAAGCATTACGCTGGAGCTTAGCACCACTCTCTTCTAAGGCTTCAATCACATTTGAGAATCCGGGCTCATCTTTACTTTCAATGATTTGTTGAACCTCATTTCGCGCTTCCTCCAACGCACCTTCAATCCCATCCTTATAATCGTCGATCTTAATTTTTGTAAATGGAGGTAATTCGTATTTCGTTTGAAAATCAGATAATAAGACGTTCGACATTGCAGCAATTTTGATTTAATTAAAGAGGCGGCAAAGGTAATAGCTGTGGAAGTTTACTTTTGCAAAAAAGGCATAAGATATGAGAACCTATTTCCTTCTATTCTTACTATCACTTGGTTTACTTTCCAAAGCACAGGAACCATATGTTAATCTGAATAGCCCTCACAACTCAGTAAAAACTTTTCTTGCCAATCTTCAGCCTGAAAATCACAATGATTCTCTGGCAGCCCAGCCATTTTTAACCAGCAACAGGGATATGAAGAGTGCCAGAAAAACAGCTGTTCAGTTTAAACGTGTGCTTGATGGAAGAGGGATTTATATCTATTTTGATGAAATCCCAAAGTCCCCCAACTACCTTGACTCTGCCAGCAAAAAAAACAAATACATACTCATAGAAGAGTACAAAGACATATTCTTGCTCAAGGCCGATAATGGGAAGTGGTATTTTTCTGACTCAAGTATTGATGCTATAAAAGAGCTCTACAAAGAAACTTTCAGATTTGGGACTGGTGAACTACTGAATCTGCTTCCAAAACTCGGAACAAAGAAGACGTTCGGTTTATATACCTATCAATACATTACCATCTTTATTTTGGCACTTATTAGTGCCCTGGTGTATCGGTTTTTTGCATTTTTTACTGAGCGAATTTTTTCGAGAATCGTGAAGAAGTTTGGGTATGAAGGAGAAGCTTCTGAAAAATACCTTTGGCAGATAGCCAGACCAACCAGCGTTTTAATCATCGTTGGGTTACTTCTATTATTTACTCCCGCTCTCCAACTGCCTGTCACCTACTCCAAGTATGTGAATATTATCCTTCGGGTAATGATGCCTCTATTCGGGACAATTATATTATACCGTCTAGTAAATATCATCAGTGTTTTTCTGATGCGGATGGCCCAGACCACAGAGAGTACATTAGATGATCAGTTGGTACCATTACTGAGAAAGACACTGAAGACCTTCGTCATTATCATTGGTACTTTACTCATATTGGACAATCTGGATGTACCAATCCTTCCATTACTCACTGGTTTATCTATCGGAGGTCTTGCATTTGCACTGGCAGCACAGGACACCATTAAGAATTTCTTCGGTTCTGTAATGATTTTTGTGGACAAGCCTTTTCAGGTGGGCGACTGGATTACTGCCAATGATGTGGATGGAACTGTTGAAGAGGTTGGTTTTCGATCTTCACGAGTCAGGACATTTAGAAACTCTGTTATCTATGTCCCAAACGGCAGGCTGGCTGATAACACCATCGATAATCATGGACTGAGAAAGTATCGTCGTTTTTATACTCAGATATCCATTACATACGATACCCCTCCGGAAATGATTGATGTTTTTGTGAAGGGTTTGAGAAAAATTGTAGAAGATCATCCTAAAACATGGAAAGACAACTATCATGTGTATTTTAATGAAATGTCTTCCAGTTCACTCAATATCATGTTTTATATTTTCTTCAATGTACCGTCCTGGGGAGAAGAGCTACAAGCAAGGCATGAAATACTAATGAGCATAGTTAGGTTAGGAAAAGAATTGGGTGTCAATTTTGCCTTCCCTACTCAGACATTACATATTGAAAATCTTCCGGGTCAACCTTCTTTATCTCCAAGCTATATGAGTGGACACGATGCTGAAATGAAATTAGAATCGATGTTTAAGAAATAAAAAAGCGATTGACTAGATGAGTCAATCGCCCTTAATCCCTTTCATCAGAAGTTTAATTCCTCTTGATCCATCGCTGCAATATTGTTTGATCTCCGATAAGCATCTCCACAATATAGACGCCCGGTTCAGCGGAAGACATTTCTATCGTTTGAGTTAAAATCCTGGTTGTTTTCATAATTATCAACTCATGAATTTGACGCCCCGAAAGATCTGAAACTTTCATTATAACTTCACCAGTAAACTCATTTTCAAGTTTAACCTGAAAGTTTTCGATTCCCGGATTCGGATAAATTCCCAAATCATTTTGGATTTCATCGCCAACTCCAAGCACTTCATTAAGCGTAAGTGAGAAAGCCTGCGTTAGACTTTCACCAAACGAATCTGTAGCTCGTAAATTGATATTTACACTCGATTGATCATTAAACTCCAGCTCTGATATCAGAATCAAAGCATTGCCTTGAATGACAAACTTGCCATTATCTACATCATTTGTTCCATCGCCTTCTACTAGTACATAGGTATGGCTGTCTTCCAGATTAGCATCTGTAACTTCTATCGTAGCTGCTGTAGCTCCAATCTGTATATTTTCATCTAATGCCGTAACTGAAAGTGATATCGAAGTTGGTGCTTGGTTGATATCATTTACTGTAATCTCAAAAGCCTGCGCAACACTTCCTTCACTATCAGACGCTGATACATGAATGTTATAACTCGCCTGTGTTTCAAAGCTTGGTGCTTGCTTTATGACCAGCTGGTTTCCATCAATCAGGAATTTATTGTTATCTGCATCATTTGTGCCGTCCCCAGCCACAAGCTGGAAGGCATGAGTATCATTCTCATCTACATCTACTGCTGATATTGTTGCGACGGATGATCCCGCAGCAATGTGTTCATCAATAGCAGTTGTCGAAAGTTCGATTGCAGTTGGAACACTATTTACATTATTCACAGTGAGAGTCACGGCCTGCTCAAAAGTTTCACCAAATGAATCCGTTACCTCCATGTAAAGACTTACACTACTTTGATCCTCCTGGGAGATTGATTGCAAAAGTATCAATTGGTCTCCTTCAATCGTAAATTTGCTATTGTCAGCATCATTTGAACCATCTCCGGCAACCAGGTCGAATGAATGAGTATCTGTTTCGTCTGCATCATCGGCAGTAAGCGTTGCAACCGATGATCCGACTATTGTATTCTCATCAAAACTTGTAGCATCAAGCTGAATGCCCGTTGGTGAGCTATTGATATTGTTAACCGTCAAAACAAACGCCTGCTCGACGCTTCCTTCAGAATCTTCAGCTGACAGATAAATATTATAGCTTGATTGCGTTTCAAAACTTGGAGATGATTTAATGACCAACTGATTCCCATCAATAAGGAATTTGCTATTATCCGAATCGTTTGATCCATCTCCGGTTGACAAACTGAATGTATGACTATCTCCTGAATCCAAATCCTCCGCTGATAAAGTAGCTACGGTTGAGCTAGCTTCAATCCCCTCATCAAAAGATGTGCTGGATAATTGAATGCCGGTAGGTATGCTATTCGTATTGTTTACATCAAGTGTAATCGCCTGCTCAAAAGTTTCACCAAATGAATCGGTCACTTCTAGATATAGGTTCACACTACCCTGATCTTCATTTGCGATTGATTGTAATAAGATCAGCTGGTCTCCTTCAATCGCAAACTTGTCATTATCCGTGTCGTTGGAACCATCACCTGAGACAAGATCAAAGCTATGGGTGTCAGCATCATCAGCATCATCAGCAGATAAAGTAGCTACAGAGGTACCTGCTGAGGTATCTTCATCAAAACTTGTAGTTGATAACTGAATGCCGGTAGGTGCGCTGTTGACATTATTCACAGTGAGAGTAATCGCCTGCTCAAAAGTCTCACCAAATGAATCGGTCACTTCAAGATATAGGTTCACACTACCCTGATCTTCATTTGCGATTGATTGTAATAGGATCAGCTGGTCTCCTTCAATCGCAAACTTGTCATTATCCGTGTCGTTGGAACCATCACCTGAGACAAGATCAAAGCTATGGGTGTCAGCACCATCAACATCATCTGCAGATAAAGTAGCTACAGAGGTACCTGCTGAGGTATCTTCATCAAAACTTGTAGTTGATAACTGAATGCCGGTAGGTGCGCTGTTGACATTATTCACAGTGAGAGTAACCGCCTGCTCAAAAGTCTCACCAAATGAATCGGTCACTTCAAGATATAGGTTCACACTACCCTGATCTTCATTTGCGATTGATTGTAATAAGATCAACTGGCTACCTTCAATTGCAAACTTGCTATTATCCGTGTCGTTGGAGCCATCGCCTGAGACAAGATCAAAGCTATGGGTGTCAGCGCCATCAACATCATCAGCAGATAAAGTAGCTACAGAGGTACCTGCTGAGGTATCTTCATCAAAACTCGTAGCTGAAAGCTGAATGCCGGTAGGTGCACTGTTGACATTATTCACAGTGAGAGTAACCGCCTGCTCAAAAGTCTCACCAAATGAATCAGTCACCTCAAGATATAGATTCACACTACCCTGATTTTCATTTGCGATTGATTGCAGTAAGATCAGCTGGTCTCCTTCGATTGCAAACTTGCTATTATCAGCATCGTTGGAGCCATCGCCGGTAGCAAAGCTGAAGGTATGAATGTCTCCTCCATTCGGATCTGTAGCTGAGATATCAGCAACTGCTGTTCCACCAATTGTACTTTCATCAAAACTTGTAGAGGATAAATCTATTGCAGTTGGCGCTTGATTTATGTCATTAACATTGATTGTGATTGGCTGTTCAAAGGTCTGATGTCCATCATAGGCACTGACAAGAATGTACAATTCGGGTGTATCTTCGAATCTTACATTCTTTGTAAGTTTTAAGCTATTTCCATCTATCGTAAAATAGCTGTTATGCTCATCGTTAGAGCCGTCACCCGTAACTAACGATAATACGTGATTATCACCAATATTAAGATCTTCAATACTTATAGTTGCTATTTCAGTATCTAGCGCAAGGTGTTCATCAAATGAGCTTGATGATAAGTTAATTGCTGTAGGAGAAACGTTGACGTTCTTAAATACTTTTAATTGAAACTCTTCCCCAGTCGGAGCGGCCATATCTCCATGTAATACAAGGTCAAGGTCATCATCACCATCAACATCCATCATTTTGAAGTTCTCACCTCCAATTTCATCAATGGTTTGGAATGCATTGAAATAACCAGAACCAATATTCGTAAATGTTTCCAGCGACATAGATATATCAAATTCTCCACCTACATCAACGGCTTTCAGGTTGGTTGTTATCAGGTCTAGATCAGCATCGCCATCTATATCTGCTAAATCTATGTTTCCCCAAAATTCACCGCCAAGTGCAATGGTTTGATTTCTGTTAAATGATCCGGTTCCGTCATTAAGATGAATGTCAACATGAATTTGATAGTTTGTGCTGTTATCCCACCTCATGATAGCTATGTCCTGGGATCCGTCACCATCAATATCACCAATGGATAATTCGGTTTCCCCTCCATCTGAATCTGTAATGACTGAAGTGAAAGAACCACTAAAACCATAATCTCCGGGTCCTAGGTATGTCCCTCCTAAGAAAATAACATCATCACCGTTCCTGGTGGTGGCTATTAAATCTCCATAATCATCATCATTTATTTTGGCAATTGCGATTTCGTCAAATGTACCAACCCCATCCAATAAGCCGCTTGACCCATTGCTCATTAGAAAATATTGATTATTAGTCCAGCCATTTCGATCCTCGAATGTATGTACCACGTTATACCCTAAAGAATTCGTAGCTCTAACGGCTACTTCAAATAAACCGTCTCCATCAAAGTCTCCGGTTACCATTTGATTCACATCGGTAATTCCTGTTTGTAATGTGGTATAACCACCTGAAAATCCAGAGTCTCCATTTCTAATTAGGCGTATTTCGTCAACTTCTGAATCATGAACTATCAAGTCTTGCATCGCATACGTATGAACGAATGCTGCTGCATTTTGCTGACTGCTAAATGCGGACAAATAAACATCACTAAAGCTACCTTCATTATGCTGTAAAAGACTGTTATCAAACTGGCCGCTGGAAGATGTAAGGAACATGTCAACATCTCCATCCATATCATAATCACCAGGCACGAAAATATCTACAGTACGGTCGCCAAAGGTTTTTACAGGATCAACTCTAAAGGTCCCATTACCCAACTCGGGCAGGTTATTAATCTTTACAACCCCGCCCGTGACCCTCGACTTCATTCCATCGGAAAGGTTGAATAAAAGTGACAGATCACTTCCTTTTGTTTCCCAATCCAATTCGGCATTTATTGTGAGTACACCAGTCCCGGCATCTAAGCTAAAATATGAAGCATCCTCACCAGCTAATGTCGCTGTGATGGGATCTCCTTGAATATCCGTAAAAACAAAGGTTCCAAGACTCGTGCCGATTTCAACATTTTCATCCACAATGAGGTCACCGGAAAAACCTCCTATGAATGGTGCTGCATTATCAAAATAGGTTCCCACTTCCAATGCACGACTATCTGTTGCAGCAAGATCAAGGTTACCGTCCTGATTGAGATCAGCCACGAATAAACTATTTAAATACCCAGTAACTTCTCCTATTTCTCCACCTAATCCACCTCCATAACCCTGGAGTACTGATCCATTATAGCTTAATAATCTGTTTGATGAACTGCCGGCGACAATCAACTCATCATTGCCATCATTATCAAAATCACCTGACACAGCTTCAGTTATAGTTCCAGCAGGAGATAAGCCATCTACTGATACCGTGTTAAATGATAAGGAGTAACCTTCCTCAAATTGGTTAGACAGCAGAAAACCTGAACCATTATCAAAAAAGAAGATGTCATCATCCCCATCCCCATCAAAATCCAGCAGTTCAATCCCATCAATCCTACTGTAATATTTTTCATATGAATAGGTTGGATTCGCAGTGTCAAAAACTGGGGTACCAACTCCATCTAATGTATTTTCTAGCACATAAACATTTCCTCTGTAAGGAGATGTATTGTAGTAGGCGACATGAATCAAATCCATATCACCATCAGCATCCATATCAGCAAATTCAAAGCTGGTGACATTACTCACGAAGCTATTTGCTCCTAAATCAAGATCAGCTAATGGTGTGAAGTCACCATCATTATTTTCAAAAATTTCTAGGTAGTCACTTCCTGAAGCAGAAACGATATCAAGGTCTCCGTCAGAATCCCAATCAACCAATTCAATGTCATCGGGGCGTTCAATTTCACCAATGGAGTCTACATTGAATGTCCCTATTCCTGTATTTATTGCTTTATAAAGATATGTGAAATCACCGTTATTAGTGAAAATCAGATCCATATCCGAATCACCGTCAATGTCACCAGCAAGAAGTAGCTGCCTTGCATATTGCAATGAGTTTGGCGCACTTAACTCATAGCTATCTTTACCATCCCAGTTACCTATTTCACCACCTACTGAAGTAGAAATAATTAATTCCAGATCTTCATCCTGATCAATATTAATAGCTACAATATCTCTGGGTGCAGAAATGGATGATCCTGAAGTTTTATTAAGATAGATATTAGGATCAATATTTTGAGCACTAGCAATACTTGGAACAAGTGCAGCTCCCGCAATAGACCCTGCTACCATTGCGCCTCTTAAAGACAAATTCCAGAATTCTAATCTCTTTCTGAATTTTTCAACCTTAGATATTAAGCTTTTTTTCTTGCGATATGGCATGGATTGAAAAGTACCATTCGCAATATTTTTTTCTAATCGTGATTTAAATTTGAAGTATTTAGTCCGGGTTGAATTAAATAGTAATCGTTGGTAGTGGTTCATACGGATTTCGATAAGGATGCAGCTACTCGAATTTATCGTCTAAAGGTAACTGATCTACCTTTAAAATTCAACGGATATTTTACAATTTAATCTTTAAATTATCCTGTTTCGACGATATGTAATAAGTTCAATTCATTTATCAGACTTTTTAGACTCTTCTGGGTTTTGTGTCCAAAAGATTTTTTTGGGGGTTATGATTGCCCGAGAATGAGTAGGGTTTATGTTATTCAAAATATTTGGACGCATGATTCCAGGAAGAATATGTACATCATAGAGTTCCTTAACCGCATCTTTATACTCCAAAAGACCTTCTACTTGTTTTGTCATCAGATTTACAATAGCTACTCCAGCAATGGGATTTTTAGAGGCAACCGGCATCTTGCCAAAATCCTTACTGTCCTCTCTGATTTTGGATAAACCAATAAATAGGAAATTTTGATAAAATGACATTCCTCTTGCAAATCCAGGAACTTCACAAATTCGCTTATTAGTTTTTGTTGGTATATGATACTTCCATAATTCACCAAGTGCTGACTGCAGGTAATAAATTTCGTCACCTATTAACCTTGGACTATGTGGCATGGCCAGGCCATCGATTAGAGTTTCATTTGTATCAACGTCCATTAGTATGCCTCCATCTAGCTTATGATCTCTCCATCCGCCAGGCTTATCTGATTTACCGAGAGCCGTTACATATTTTGGCACTCCATCCTTCAAAGTCATGCCATTTAGGTGGCACCTATCTCCCGGCATAATTTCTGATATGAACTTTGGCTTCCATCTAGGCAAGAAACTAAAACGAGAATCCAATTGAGCAATGCATGAAAATTGGGTTATAACAGCCCATAAACCCTCTTTCCCATAACAGATATCATGGGTATCAACCACACCTGTATAGTGAGTAGACCTGGGTAAGTAAATTGCGTCATAAGTATCCGGTTTATTCGGATAAGTTTTCGCAGCATTTTGAGACCGATGAGTCAAAATTATCTCATCTATACAGGCAACTGCCAAATGTTTACCATGAGATGCGACTCCCATTGGTTTTCTGAAGTTTCTGGGAAGTTGGATTAATTTCTCTTCAGATTTAGGACTAAACATAACCACCTTCCCAGTTTGATAAGTACTGAGTACCAAGCTGCTTTTCAATGCAAAAAGTATTTGAGCAAAAGACTTAGAATGCTGATAAACAAAGGGATTTTCCTCTGCAAATGGCTTAGATTGGGGATTGTTTGATAGATCCATTCATTAGATTTTAATCCTTGAAATTAAAATCTTTTCACAAGAACGAATGAATCTGATCTTAAGCTTGTCTATTTATTTTCTGATATAGTAAGGTGGTGTCCTTTTACCCAATCAAATCGATGAAATTCCAGTAATTCACTTTCTGATTCATCGTTGAATATCTCTTCAATCACAATAAAGTGTCTGTGCTTGTCCTCACCGTGATATCCTAGAAGGATATACTCCCATTCAT
Organism: Ekhidna lutea; assembly: GCF_900188325.1. GTDB lineage: Bacteria > Bacteroidota > Bacteroidia > Cytophagales > Cyclobacteriaceae > Ekhidna > Ekhidna lutea. The sequence continues at coordinate 590,296 of NZ_FZPD01000002.1, forward strand.
TTCCATCCCACATAAATTTTAAAACATGAACGGAAATAATTTCTTCCCCATGGCTGTATTCGGCAATCAATTTGCCTCTTTCTTCATCATTGGCTACAAAATGAGCCGTCTGTTCCCATAACTCGCTATGGCCCAAGTAAGCATGAATAGTCAGGTCTCCATCGATCTTCGTGTGCCCATGGGCCTGTTTTATCTTAAAATGATCGAATGAATGAACCTGAGGATCACTTAAGTAATAACCAGTATAATACTGACTATAGGAAAGCACAGAAAAAAGTAAAAGCAGTGATGTGGCGAAAAGTTTCATGCGCTAAGCGTTTTTTAGGTGGTGGTCTAAAAATTCATTAGCTGATGACAATACAAGAATATAAATATATTAATGAAAATCCTCTAAAATTTATATATAACCCACTATTTATTCGATAAAACTAAGAAATACTTCAACTTGGATGAAAAACAGGTTCCTACTAAGGAACTTACTATATAAATTCGACCTTTCCTTGGAATTTAATAATCAAGACCAAATGAAATTCGGAACCAAAGCATTACACGCAGGCATAGAGCCAGATCCATCTACTGGCGCCATTATGACTCCTATTTTTCAAACCTCCACATACGTCCAAGATGGACCCGGAATTCATAAAGGGTTTGAATATGCAAGAACACAAAACCCAACAAGAAGTGTTTTGGAAAAGAATATTGCGTCCCTGGAAAACGCGACGTTTGGAAGGTGTTTTGCAAGTGGAATGAGTGCTACTGAAACTGTAATCAAAACACTACGACCAGGGGATGAAGTAATAAGTACTGGAGATTTATATGGTGGAAGCTTTCGGCTTTTCACGCAATTATTTGAGCAATTTGGCATCAAATTCACATTTGTGGATATGAGAGATGTAAAAAACGTTGAAGAAGCAATAAGTAACAAAACGAAGCTTCTTTGGATAGAAACGCCAACCAATCCTTTGCTCAATATTATCGACATTGAGCAAATAAGCACTATAGGTCATAAATATGGAGCTAAAGTGGCTGTGGACAACACGTTTGCCTCTCCCTACCTTCAAAACCCGCTTGATCTTGGGGCAGATATCGTCATGCATTCTGTCACAAAATACATCGCTGGGCACTCAGATGTGATCATGGGTTTTCTTGGAACAAATGATACAGCCATTGATGAACAATTTGGTTTTATCCAAAACTCAAGTGGCGCAGTTCCTGGCCCACAGGATTGCTTCCTTGTAATAAGAGGAATAAAAACTTTACACTTAAGAATGCAGAGGCACTGTGAAAACGGGGAGGTGATTGCAAATCACTTGAGAAATCACCCTAAAGTTGATAAGGTGTTTTGGCCGGGGTTTAAAGATCATCCTAACCATGACATTGCGACAAAGCAAATGCGAGGGTTTGGAGGTATGATCTCATTTATACAGAAAGAAGACACCATCGAGAAAGCCGAAAAAACACTAGGCAGTTTCAAGCTATTTAGCTTAGCTGAATCACTAGGTGGAGTAGAATCTCTGGTAGGACACCCCGCAGGAATGACACATGCAAGCATACCAAAAGAGAAAAGAATAGTCAGCGGACTAACTGATTCTCTAATCAGATTAAGTGTAGGCATTGAAGATATTGACGATCTAATAGCAGATCTTGATCAGGCCATTGGTTAGTAGTCTTATAATAAGAAAAACCCCGCAAAAGCGGGGTTTTTGATGCTATGTCGAAAAGACCTTGAATCGGAATTAGTTGTGAATAGATATATGAATATACTGCGTATATTCGGTCTTGGTTGGTTTGTTTCGACCATCGCCTTATATAACCAATTCGACAGCAATTAAAACTCGATAAACCCAAACATGAATAAAATAAAACGAGCGCTGTTTCAAATTCTTCATTCATTGATGATGCAATTGACATTCCATCATTTCAAAAAGAATTTGGCGTTGCTTACCGTATGGATCATTATTATAGCTGCCTTTTCCGGCGGTCTGGGTAAAGTCTATGGCATTCATTACCTCTTTCTGGATCCTGAATATCTTGGCTCTGTAAGTTTTTGGAGCTTTTTTATTGTAGGGCTAGCTTTTGGAAACCTCATAATGGCCTGGCATATCACAACCTATATTTTAGATGGGCATAGGTTTCGATTTGTAGGGGTACTACAAAGACCTTTTACAAAATTTTCCATCAATAACAGCCTCATCCCTCTTCTAATATTGGCTATCTATATTGCCATATTAGTGAGCTTCCAGGTTAATAATGGATTAGCCGAATCGCTTGAGATTGCACTGTATGTTTTAGGTCTCCTGCTCGGGATTATTTCCATGCATCTGCTTATGATTCTTTACTTCCGCTTTACCAACAAGGATATATTTATTTTCCTTGCTGGAACACTTGACAGAAAGTTGAGGAAGAATGTGCTAAGCAGGGACAGAGTCATGAATAAAGTTCGTGAAAACCGCGCCGATAAATATAATGTCACCAACTATTTAGACTTAAAACTTAAGGTTAGATCGACGGAACACATTGTAGATTTTGGGAATAAAGAAGCTGTCATAAGGGTCTTTGATCAAAATCATTTTAATTCGGTAGTGGTTGAGCTTTGCATCATAGGTGTGATTCTTTTGCTGGGCTTCTTTATGGATATTGAATACCTGCAAATTCCTGCTGCAGCAAGTTCATTACTCATATTTGCGATTGCTGTGATGCTTGTAGGGGCCATTAGCTATTGGTTTAAAGGATGGGGACTCGCATTTGCACTAGGTGTTTTTATCCTGGTCAATGCGGGAGTGAAAGTAGGATTAGGAAAAGGCATCAATCAGGCGGCCGGACTTAATTACGATACCATTCAAACCAATTACTCAGTTGAGACATTACTAGACAATCATTCTAAGGAGCAATTTGTCCATGACAAGCTACACATGCTTCAAACCTTAGAAAATTGGAAGCAAAAATGGGAAAACCCAAAAGATCAAAAAATGGTTTTCCTATGCGTCAGTGGTGGAGGTCAGCGAGCAGCTCTTTGGGCAGTTAACTCCCTGCTAAAGGCAGATAGTGCTTTGAATGGGTCTTTGATGGACCAAACAGTTTTGATTACTGGTGCATCAGGCGGGGTTATTGGAGCAGCTTATTATCGTGAAATGTTTCGGCGAAATTCCAAAATAGCATTATCAGAAGACAGGCATACTTTGCTAGCTAATATGGGTAAAGACAACCTTAATCCTGTCATCTTCGGATTACTTGTAAATGATTTGTTCTTCAAAATCCGTACACATGAGTATGCTGGAAGGACCTACAGCGTGGATAGAGGATTCGTTTTTGAACGTAATCTTAACAAAAACCTTGGGCACACTTTAAACAAGCAAATAAAAGACTATAAGGTTCATGAAGAGCAGGCCCAAATTCCCACTTTGATAATGTCACCGACTATCGCCAACGATGGCCGTAAACTCTACATTTCTTCACAGCCTGTGTCCTTTATGAGTGTCTCTTCCCAAATACTTGACGGAAAGGAATCAAAAGTGCGGGCGGTTGACTTCCAATCCTTTTTTAAAGCACACTCACCAGAAGATCTGAGTTTTCTGTCTGCTCTTAGAATGTCTGCTTCATTTCCTTACATAACTCCCAATATTAGTCTCCCTGCAGAACCTCGGGTTGAAATCATGGATGCTGGAATTTCTGACAACTTCGGTATTTCTGATGCGATCCGATTTATAGGCGTATTTGAAGATTGGATTCTTGAAAACACAGACGGTGTTGTGTTTCTGGTCGTCAGGGATACCAAATCAAATGAACCCATTGAAAAACGACCTAACCCGTCTGTGATAGATCGGCTGACCTATCCTATCGCCAGTGTATATAATAACCTTACAAACATGCAGGATATCAATAATGATATTCGTTTAGAACAAATGAATTCCTGGTTCGAAGGTGACATTGATGTAGTGGAAATCGCCTATGACTCTTTTCAACAAGATGAGAATACAACTGATGTTGAGCGAGCCTCATTAAGCTGGCACCTTACCACTAAGGAGAAGCAACACATACTGGAAAATATACACATTGAAAGCAATAAGAAATCGATTAGAAAACTTCAGCGATTGCTTAAAAACTCATCAAATCCTTAAACCTGGAGGTTTGTCTTCGGCTTACCTCGACTTCTGTTCCATCCTTTAGATAAAGTCGAATAGTGCCACTAAACCAGGGTTCTATCTTATCAATCCACTTCATATTGATAATCTGCTGACGATTGGCTCTAAAAAAAACTTTGGGATCCAGCCTGCTCTCCATGTATTGAAGCGTCTTTGGAATCATTGGTTTGTGGTCTTCAAAATATATACGGGTATAGTTATCCCATATTTCAAAAAGTCGAACTTCCTTTAGCGTGACAAACCAGCACTTCTCCCCATCCTTTACAAAAACCTGACTGTTTTCATTAAGCACTCCCTTGGGTTCATCTGATTTCTCAAGATTCTCTCTTACACGTTGAAGAGCCACCGATAAGCGATCATCTGTTATTGGCTTTTTCAGATAATCAAGCGCATTGTAGTCAAATGCTTTAATCGCATATTCACTATATGCTGTTGTAAAGACAATTTGAGGAACCTCATCCAGCATTTCCAATAATTCAAATCCATCTTTGTCAGGCATCTGTATATCAAGGAAAACCAAATCTGGCTTTAACTCCTCAATCATCGTCTTGGCCTCATCTGCATTTTCTGCTTCACCAATGACCTGTACGTCTTTATGGTTTTTCAACAAAAACTGCAGCTCTTGCCGAGCCAGTCGTGTATCATCTACAAGTAGTGTCTTCATTTAACTATTGGTAATTTAAGTCTTGACCGAACCATGTTTCCTTGCTCTGTTAAATCCAAATCTGGCTCGCTATCAAATAAAATTCTAATTCTTTCTGTAGCGTTTCTTAGCCCAATTCCATTTCCAAGATTTTTCTTGAGTTTTCCAGTGTTACTAACCTCCAAAACAAGGTCATTATCTTCCTGATCAACAGAAATTAAGATATCTCCTCCATTCTTTACCTGGGAAATTCCATGCTTTACCGCATTTTCCGCCATTAGTTGGATAAGCATAGGCGGAATTTTACATTTCTTCAACTCCTTTTTTGACAGAATTTCATAATGTAACCTATTCTCATAATGGATGCTCTCAAGCTCAAGGTACTTATTAACAATTTCAAGCTCTTCCTCTACCGTCACTTTTTCATTATCGTTGAATTGGATTGAATATCGTAGTAACTCAGACAAGTGCGAAACCATATCCCTGGCTTTCATATGATCTTCCAGAATCAAAGCCCTTATATTATTTAGTGCATTAAATAAAAAGTGAGGATTGATTTGTGCCTTCAGGGCGATCAGTTCAGCGTCTTTAACAGCCGTCTGCAGCCGCCATTTTTCGACCTCTTCTTTCTTATAGTTTCTGAAAAAATAAATAATAAGATATAAGGCGGTCCAGAGTGAGAAATAAACGAATGTTTGAAAGGAGAAAAGCAAGAAAACTGTGATACTGAATTTCTCAACCTCAATAATTTCGGTAGTCAAGATTGTGTATCCAACAACAATACCATTTGCCAAAATGGAAATAATGATAAGCGTAGGAACAAGACGAAGAATCAGCTTTTGTATTTTAAGCTTAAGCCAGCCATCAAGCTTCATTTTGTAACGAAGCAGATGAGTAGAAATCAGCATGATCACAGCACTGAAAAACTGAGCTAGAATAACCCAAACGTCTACATTCTCATAAAAAAGAAAGGCTACTACAACGCCAATCATACCGTAAATGAACCAGCCTACTGATTGAAAAAGCCAATACGAATTATTCCTAGTCATACAATTAAATTGTACTGTAAAGAAAGGGATGGTGACGTTACTGCAAGTATGCTTTAAAGTGAATGGTCATAAAATTACGATGAGTGGAAATAAAAAAGCCCATCTTAGTTAAGATGGGCTCTAAAGTGTGCAATTTTAATCTTATAAGAATTTTTCAACCGGTGTATAAGGCATATCAAAAGCTTCAGATACTCCTTTGTACACAATTTCACCACTAATTACGTTAAGTCCCAATTTTAACTCGTTACTATCATTACACGCCTGCTTCCACCCTTTGTTGGCAAGTTGCAACGCATACGGAAGTGTGGCATTGGTTAAGGCTAAAGTTGAGGTGTATGGAACAGCACCCGGCATGTTGGCAACACAGTAGTGCACAACATCCTCAATAATGTATGTAGGATCCTGATGAGTTGTAGGTTTACAAGTCTCTATACATCCTCCCTGATCAACCGCTACATCAACCAGGACGGTTCCGGGTTGCATATCTTTTAACATGTCTTTTGTAATAAGGTTTGGCGCTTTAGCCCCAGGTATTAACACAGCTCCAATGATGAGGTCATGCGTTGCTATCAGTTCGCGAATGTTGTATTCACTACTCATGAAGGTATTCACATTCGCAGGCATTACATCATCCAGATATCGTAAGCGCTGCAAATTCAGGTCAAGGATCGTTACATCAGCACCCATTCCAGCAGCCATTTTCGCTGCATTGGTACCAACAACTCCCCCACCTAATATCATAACCTTTGCAGGTCTTACTCCAGGAACACCTCCAAGAAGTATTCCCCTTCCCTTTAATGGTTTTTCTAAATATTTAGCTCCTTCCTGAACAGACATTCTGCCGGCAACCTCAGACATGGGAATTAAAAGAGGAAGAGATCGATCTGAACTTTCAACAGTTTCATAAGCCAGGCAAACTGCCCCACTATCAATCATTGCTTTTGTCAATGGTTCATGAGACGCAAAGTGGAAATAAGTAAATATGAGCTGGTCTTTTTTACAAAGCTTATACTCTGGCTCGATCGGCTCTTTTACTTTAATAATCATTTCCGCTATATCATACACTTCTGCAATCGTCGGAAGAATTTTAGCCCCGGCCTCAGTATATTGATCATCTGTAAATCCGCTTCCGTCACCAGCAGTTGTTTGTATATAAACTTCGTGACCTCTTTTGGTGAACTCCACTACTCCTGATGGAGTGACAGCCACCCTGTTTTCATTGTTTTTAATCTCTTTTGGAACGCCTATTATCATGGTGTAAATCGTTATGGATGGCAAATATAGGGTCTGCACTTTAGAGAAAAGTCAACATTTCAAAATACAAAACATGCCTATCAGTAATTAATAATTATATAAAATTTTATTTTACTTAATAATTATTATCCAAATAATATACTTAAACAGTGGGCTTAATGATATCAAACCATAGTTTTATATCGAAGGTTATACTTTTAAAAGTGGCTTGTTTTTAGTAATTTTGAAAGTGGCCTAAGGCCAACCATTCACAGTAAATATCTATTATGAGCGAAGCTAAAAACAAGACCAAGTTACCTGTTTCAAAAAAAGAAATTCTTCAGGACTATCAGTTGGCAGTGGAAAGTAGGGAAGCCAGCTTGATTGGAAGAAAGGAGGTTTTCATGGGAAAAGCCAAGTTTGGGATTTTTGGTGATGGTAAGGAGTTGCCCCAAATCGCTATGGCCAAGTACTTTCAAAACGGTGACTGGAGATCCGGATATTATCGTGATCAAACTTTTATGATGGCGATTGGCCAACTTACTACACAACAGTTCTTCGCACAACTTTACGCTCATACGGATGTAGAAGCTGATCCGGCATCTGCAGGAAGAATGATGAATGGCCACTTCGCCACCAGGTACCTCAATGAAAAAGGAGAATGGCTAACACAGACAGATAAAAAGAATAGTAGCGCAGATATCTCCCCGACTGCTGGTCAGATGCCACGTCTTTTAGGACTTGCATATGCTTCCAAGCTATACCGTGAAAATAAAGAACTAAGTGAGTTTGAAGATTTCTCTATCAATGGAAATGAAATTGCTTTCGGAACAATTGGTAATGCATCCACCTCTGAAGGTCATTTTTGGGAAACCATGAATGCAGCTGGTGTTCTACAGGTTCCAATGATCATGTCTGTTTGGGATGACGGCTATGGTATCTCTGTTCCACAGAAATACCACACCATCAAAGAAAGCATTTCAGAAGCATTGAGCGGCTTTCAGCAAACGAAAGATAAAGCTGGGTTTGAAGTAATAAAAGTGAAAGCCTGGGACTATGTTGGCCTATTAGAAGCGTATAAAAAAGCAGTTGATATATCTAGAAAAAAGCATACTCCATGCTTAATACATGTTATTGAGGTGACTCAACCTCAGGGGCACTCTACATCCGGATCACACGAAAGATATAAATCAAAGGATCGATTAACCTGGGAAAAAGAACACGATTGTATCCTGAAGATGCGTGAGTGGATAATATCTGAAAAACTCGCTTCAGCTGATGAGCTTGATCAACTGGAAAAAGAAGCAAAACAATCAGCGAAACAGGCGAAAGATCAGGCATGGAAAGATTACATCACTGATATCAAAAAAGATGTTGATGAGGTATTGAGCTTAATTGATAAAGTTGCCATTTCATCATCAAAAAAAGCAGAGATTGCTAAAATTGCTGACTCTTTGAGGAAGGAGCTTAATCCTGAAAAGTCTCATATTATTAAAGGTGCAAAAAAGACATTGAGACTTTTAAAAGGTCAGCCCTCCGGTGAAAAGCAGAACCTTGTTAATTGGCTGAATGAAAAATCTGATGTATACGAACATCAATTTAGTTCGAAACTATACAGTGAGTCTGCAGATGCTGCCATAAATGTGGAGACCATTCCTGCTTCCTACAATGAAAATAGCGAGTTGGTAGATGGACGTGAGGTACTAAATGCCTGCTTCGATCACCTTCTGAAAACTGATGCACGAATCTTTGCTTTTGGTGAAGACGTGGGAAAAATTGGTGATGTAAACCAGGGATTTGCCGGCCTACAGGAAAAGTATGGTGAGTTAAAAGTAACCGATACGGGAATACGTGAAACAACAATCATTGGTCAGGGTATTGGTGCAGCGGTTAGAGGTTTAAGACCAATTGCTGAAATTCAGTACCTCGACTACCTACTTTATGCTATACAGACACTTTCTGATGACCTTGCTACATTACAATATCGAACATTCGGAGGACAAAAAGCTCCTTTGATTATTAGAACCAGAGGTCACAGACTGGAGGGAGTTTGGCATTCAGGGTCACCCATGGGAATGATCCTTCATTCACTACGAGGCATGTATGTGCTTACTCCTCGTAATATGACGCAGGCAGCAGGTTTTTACAATACACTAATGCAATCAGATGATCCAGCATTGGTAATCGAATCATTAAACGGATACAGACTAAAAGAACGTGTGCCGGAGAATCTCACTGAATTCAAACTAGCTCTTGGCGAGCCGGAAATTTTGAGAGAAGGCAGTGATGCAACTGTTGTCACATACGGCTCCACATGCAGAGTAGTGATGGAAGCAGCTAATCAACTATCTGAAGAAGGGATTGAATTGGAAGTAATCGATGCGCAAACATTGATTCCGTTTGACCGACCAAAAATGATCGTTGATTCTCTTGAAAAGACCAATAGACTAGTGGTAGTAGACGAAGATGTGGAAGGTGGCGCTTCTGCTTTCATCTTGCAGCAGATTCTGGAAAGGGATAATGGCTATTTTAATCTTGATTCAAAACCATTAACGATTACAGGAAAAAATCACCGACCTGCATATGGCAGTGATGGGGACTACTTCTCTAAACCAAACGTTGAAGAAATCTTTGATAAAGTGTACGCCATGATCTCGGAAACTAATCCTGAGGAGTTTCCTTCGATTTATTGAGACTGAGTGATGTCTGCCAGAACAAAATCAGGAGAAACAACCTCATTGCTTTTGTTCCTGGCTCTATCATAGATATAGAATTTAACACGTATTACATCATCAAGGAAGGCTAACCTAAAAGCTTGAGAGAGCATAGAGTAAGTAATTGTGCCACTCTTTCCTTCCGGATCATAGTATGGTATTCTGCCATTAAAATTGCCTAGAGAGCAATCCGGATTATTGAAAATCTGACGGAAATTAATTGGCTCGTACGAATCCTCTCCTAATTTCCTTTGAAACTCAATATGAAAATTATAATAGAATTCGTTTCGTGCAATGTAGAACGTATCTGATTCAATTATTTCATATGAATCACAACTATAAGGTGGTCGGTTATCTTCGTCCGAAAACAATACCTTATCACCAGGGAAGAATATGTATTCCACCTCTCCATTGTTTTCCCCGATAAACACAGGGGCTTTAAACAATGGTGGAGATATTCTGGAGGGATCTGTGCTTATTGTAATCACTGAGTCCTCACTATCAATTATCAGATCGTAGATTTGATAAGGCACTAACAGATCTGGCCCATCGTCTAGTCCGACATCTCCATTCCCATCCTCAAAAGTGAAAGTCAACTTGAGGGAGTCCGTTGATTGCGTATCAATGAACTTAATATCCTCAAAAGCTATACTAGGTGTGTCAGGAAAAATATCTTTGTCAAAGCAACTTGTAAGAGTTGCCATGATCAAGCCTAAATACAATAGTTTTCGATTCATATTAGTCAAAACAAAAATAAACTACCTTGCCCCTAATTGGACTAATTTATGTGTTTCTCTGAGGAATTTAAAGACTCACTCGCTGAGATAAACGAAAAAACGTTTAATGATAGTTCGTTAGCAGCTTTTAATTATCAATATCATCACTGCGAAATCTATCAGGAATACTGTAAGTATCTTAATATTGCCCCAGACAGCATACAGACTACTTCAGAAATTCCTTTCCTACCCATTGAATTCTTCAAAAATCATGCGATAAAAAGTGGAAATTGGTCTGAATCAAAAATTTTTAAAAGTAGTGGAACTACAGATACAGGCAGAAGTCATCACTATGTGAAAGATGAAAGCCTTTATCATTCACTTTCCAGATCATTATTCGAAAGTATTTTTGGCCCGTTAAGTGATTTGCAAATCATAGCAATACTGCCTTCCTATCAGGAGCAAGGAGATTCTTCCCTCATCAGCATGGTCGATTACTTTATTCGATTCGGAAAGCAAGGGTCGGGATATTACTTAAATGATAATGTTAAAACCATATTAGAGACTGATAAGAAAAAGATAGTATTTGGCGTTTCGTATGCCTTGCTAGACCTTGCAAGAGTAGGCATTCGAACTGTAAATACTAAAATCATAGAAACAGGAGGTATGAAGGGAAGGCGAAAGGAAATGACGCGGAAAGAGCTACATACTGAACTAACAGAGGGATTTGGGGTAGATGAAATTTGGTCTGAATATGGCATGACCGAATTAATGAGTCAGGGATATGGACCGAATGGCAGTTTCGTTTTCCCACCATGGGCCAAATGCATGATTAGAGACATTAATGATCCGTTCTCCTATGTAGAAACCGGCAGATCGGGTGGTATAAACGTTATTGACCTTGCAAACATTGATAGTTGTTGTTTTATAGAAACGAAAGACCTGGGAAGGGTATCAGGGGAATCTTTTGAGGTCCTTGGTCGTTTCGATAATAGTGATATTCGTGGATGTAACCTGATGGTTTAGCGAAAAACACGCAATATTTTAGACGATTCTCTGTTGTTTAGAAGATTATTTCTTCTATTTTTGAAGGGTTGTCAAACAAATAGCTTGCTCATCGAATAAAACCGCTTATGAAATTGAAACTTACCATATTAGCTGTAATAATCCTTGCTATGAGTGCATGTACTCAAAGAACATGCCCTACTTATGCGCAGGAGGATACCAAGGAAGTAAAAACAGAACAGCAAGCTGACGCTTAAGCTTCAACGTATTTCTTTACGTCATTTTGGGTTATCTTGTCTTGAGACATGATAACTAATCTTTCAATTACGTTTCGTAATTCTCTTATATTTCCAGTCCAGTCATATTTTTCCAATTGACTAATGGCAGCATCGTCTATTAATTTTTTAGCGGTACCGTATTCCGATGCTACTTGCTCCAAAAAATGATCCGTTAAAAGCCTAATATCTTCTTTTCTTTCTCTCAACGGAGGAACACTAATCACCATTACACTCAGCCTGTGATAAAGATCTTCCCTGAAGTTACCATTCTCTATTTCGTTCTTCAGATTCTTATTTGTGGCGGCAAGCACTCTTACATCCACATTGATTGTTTTATCTCCTCCCACTCGGGTGATTTTCTTATCCTGCAGTGCTCTTAAGACCTTTGCTTGAGCAGATAAGCTCATGTCTCCTATCTCATCCAGAAACAATGTGCCACCGTGCGCCTGCTCAAACTTTCCTATTCGCTGCTTATGCGCAGATGTGAATGACCCCTTTTCATGACCAAAGAGCTCACTCTCAATCAGTTCGGAGGGAATTGCTGCACAATTAACCTCAACAATAGGTGCTTTTGATCTATTACTTTTTTCATGTAACCATCTGGCCACCAGTTCCTTTCCAGTTCCATTCTCGCCATTAATTAAAACACGTGCCTCTGTGGGAGCCACTTTTTCAATTGTCTCTTTAACTTCTTTGATTGCAGTTGACTCACCAATTATCTCAAGTCCTTTACTTACTTTCTTTCTTAATACTTTCGTTTCGGTGCTTAATTGAGAACTCTCAAGTGCATTCCTAACAGTCAATAAAATTCTATTTAAATCCGGCGGTTTTTGAATGAAATCATAGGCTCCTTTTTTTGTTGCATCCACTGCTGTATCAATCGTCCCATGAGCTGAAATCATTACAAAAGGAACATCAAGCCCTTCTTCAGAAACTTTATTTAACAGTTCCATTCCATCCATTTTGGGCATCTTAATATCACAGAGGACCAAATCGATCTTCTCTGATTCAAGTTTGTTCCAGCCATCTTCACCATCTTCAGCTGTTAGGACTTCATACTTTTCCTCTGTGAGGATATCATTGAGTGCATCTCTGATACTTTTTTCATCGTCAACAACTAAAATTTTAGGCATAAGATATTTTTTAAAAACTTAATCAATAACAAAAAGCAAGCCAGTAAGCCGGGTTCTGTTCTATCCCGTCATTTATCTAGCCTTGCTGTCACCAGCAAGATCAAACGACCTACCCAATTCTGCTCGGGCGAGCGACCCTCAATTGCAGAACCTATTTGGTCTTTCAGCGCGTAAGGTTTACCATGCGTTCCGATTCACATCGAGACCGGTGAGCTCTTACCTCACCTTTTCACCTTTTCCCACCAATGGCAGGTAGTTTGTTTTCTGTGGCACTATCTCTATACTGACGAAAACCGTCAGCACGCTTCCATTTCGGAAGTACGCTGCTCTATGCTGCCCGGACTTTCCTCACTAACAGCAAATGTCAGTGCGACAGGTCGGCTTGCGTTGCAAAAGTATTAATGAATGTCTTTACCAGTGATCTTTAATTCCCAATCATCAGCATGTTGGGCAATTTCAAGTATCATTTCCTTTACCATTTTGTCTTTAAGGTTTACAAGGAAATTAATCGCCTCAACTTTAAGGAATCCATCTTCAACAATAAACTTGGTATACGGATACTCTTTAGATGCCTCCAGGCAGTCTAAATATGGAATGTCATAGGTTAACTTACAAACCTTAGATTTCAGATGCACTACTTCTCTTTTATAGCCAGAGTGCTCAACAATATGTCCAGTCACGGTTTGAAATCTCCCATCTTTTAATGGGACTATTATTACTGACTGAGTATCATCGTACTCTCGAAACTCCCCTCCTATTTCTTTTGCGAAATTTTGGCTAAATTTTCTGTAGTTCATGGCGATTCAGGTTTAGAATCATAAGATAATAATTCCTTTTCAATTAGCTGCCATGTTATAAATCAATTATTCTCGTGTTTCATCCTGTGATTCTTGCTCGTCATCTTGAGTGGCCGGCTCATCCTCTTCCTTCCTTCTGGAGAGCACTTCGTTGCGCTTCATGGTAAGGAGTTCAGTCAAGTCGTTAAAGGAATGTACAAACCTTAGACTTATCCCAGTCTCTTGATTTTGTTGATTTTGGTTGATTAAGTTCTGCTGATCTGAGTTTCTAAATACCTTAGCTCTTAACCTTCCATCTTTTGTAAGGCTATATTCAACAGACCAATCACCAACAATATCATTTAATACATTGTCATTATTATCCGTTTGGCTCCCAAAGTCACCTCCTCTGGTAACCTTGAGCCTGCCGTTTAAAAATGTGTAGGCAAACCGTAATTGAAATGTATTGAACGCATCTCTATTCAAATCTGCCAGGTTGACCTCAACTTCCAGGTTTTCATCTATCTGACTGACCAGGTAGCTTACCTGACTGGATAAAAATTCGCTTACACTATTACCCACAGTTCCACCACCACTCAACGTAAAACTTTCCCTCGGTGAGAACCGCTTTAAGAATAACAAACTTATTACCTGCCTTTTAAGCTCCTGTTCATTAGAAATAATTTGCGTAAGCACGGGATTTCTTGTCTGATCACCTTGATTTTGAACCTCTAAGTCAAAATCGATTTGAGGTGATAGCATTCCTCCATTTAACCTTAGTACAACCAATATAGGAACCTTGTTAGCCATCTCCTCCGGTTGCTGCAATTCAGGGTTTTTCAACTCTTCGAAAGAGGCGCGTTGTAAATAAGTCGCATCTAAATCCAGTATAGCATTGTATGGATCACCGTACCAAGTTATTCTGCTTCCCGGAATGACATCAAATTCCTTACTTATGAAGTTCGGGATAGTGAAATTATATGCCCCTTCTGTGATTTCCAGCGGGCCGAACATGTTAAAATCGCCATCTGTATCCAATCTTAGCTTCAGGTTGCCTCTGCCTCTCCCACGGATAATATCTCCGGTCTTAATATCAAAAATAAGCTCACAATACGCGTCTGGCGTTACTTCTATGTCAAAATCAAGTGTAAGTCCTTTGATGGTAAAATCATCTTCATCTGTAACTCTAGTTGTATCTGAGAAATCAATAAATGTGATATAGTCTTCTTGACCGGAGCTTGTGCCGTCTGCAATTGGAACAAAAAATCTTGTATCCTTTTCCGTTTTAATCTCTGCTTTTATTTGAAGGTCATTTAACCCGCCTTCAATATCTATATCACCTGTTCCATATGCAGATCCATAGTATAAGCTATTATCCAGGCTGGTGGTATTCAAAAACTCGAAATCATTGGCAGATACATTGATATCCAATACAAAATTCTTGAAGCCGTTATGTCCTACCACCCCAGACACCACTGCATTGGCTCCTTTCCTATCAATCAGCCCGAAATTTATCAGTTTAATCTGATTAGCATCAAAATCAATCCTACCTTCAAAATTATAATTTGTATTCAAGTAATCGACTGTTAGGTTTCCATTTTGGATCTTACAATTTCCAACAACATTGGGTTTGGCTATACTTCCAGAAAGCTTCAATGATCCATTGGCGTACCCACTAAAACTTGAAAAGTTAGCTTCAACAAAAGGACGTGCCATCCGAAGGTCAGCCTCATCAAATGTGATGCTAAAATCAAGTTGTTCACTAGATTTTAATGGAAAATAATACCCCTCCACATTGATCGCACTCACATCTGCCCTTTGGACAGATACTTTTGTGTAGATGCTTTCCTTTAAAGGATCCCACCTGGAGGTACCATTTACATCGCCGATCTCAAGGTCATCGTACTTCAAGTTTTTAAGCAAGAACCCTCCATCAAACTTGAATGATTCTTTACTGGTTTCTCTAAAAATTTTAAAGTTTCCATTTAAATATCCACCAATTGTGGCTTGAGAAAATAATCCTGCCTTATTCATATTAAGATCTTCAGCAGAAATTACAATGTTTGTTGGAATAGAGTCTGCATAGACACCTTCAACTGCAATCGATTCACTGGAGTCAAAAATTTCAAGATTTATTATTTCTGTTTTTTCATTTGTTATGACGATTCTATTGGATGGGTTAAACTTCCAATTGTCCTCCAAAAGCTTAATTGAAGATGGAAGCATCTTTACAACTATTGAATCATCACCCAACACAACATTGCTCTCCAATCGAATATCACTTCCAGTTCCAGGCTGCTTCACCAATGTTGTCAGATCAACATTGTCGTCATACCATACTCCTTCCACAAGCAGCTCTTCTGTGCTGGGCATACCCTTTATGACCTGTTTGTCTGATTGAAAGATGAAGTTTGTAAGAATCGATCCTTCATCCATATCTTCTGAACCATTCACTTCCAGGCTGGGATTATAAAATTCATTGCTGCCTACAAAAAAAGTGTCAGATTCGAGATAAAAGGAAAGATTCGCATTTTTACTTTGCCTAAATTCACCTTCAATTATAGTCTTGCCTCCAAAGGAAACAGGTAATTGTAGAGAGTCAAGATATTTTGAAATATTATCGACTCGAGCATCAAGTTTAAATTTGTAAGTGTTCCCGCTTCCTGCACGTTTACTAGTATCAGTGTTTATCAGGAGCTTCGATGCATACCCGGCGGCCATATTTGGGATATCTTTTAATACATCGCTTACTTTAAATTCTCCGTTTATTCGAGAATAAAAGCCAGGGAAAGCTAATTTAATTAGACGTGTACTATCCTCCAGATTAGCAGTAAAACGAATGGAATCAAGTATGATATTTTTGGAGTCATACTCCAACAGACCCGAATCAATATCTAGTCGAGCTACAAAATTATCAATGTCTAAATCAAGTACATCCAGGCCAATTTTTCCATATGCTGATATTCTTCTTTCGGTGAGATTTAACTGATTTGCATTGAAGGTGTTAACTTCCAGATTTAGCTTTAATTCTTCCTTTTCGTCCCTAAAATCAACCTGTCCTTCTCCTCGCAGATGGCAATTGGGATCTCGAATCGCAAAAATTCCTTCAAAATAATTCTTAGCGAATTTCCCGTCAGCTTCGATGGTATCATACACGTACCCTTTGAGGCCACTCGAATAAACAAGAGCCTTAAGGTCAAACTCTGCATTGTCTGGTCTTATTCCCTTTCCATTAACAGTCGCCTTTAGGTTTACGCGCTGAACCAACGTGTTTTTAAAAAAAGCCCCCACATTGACATCCTTAAACTCAAGATTTCCCACATAGGACATTTCTTCGGGGTTGTCCGGGATTTTTAGATTTATATCTGTGTGAACAGATCCTTGATTAGTAACAAAATCACCACGTGCAACGAAATCTTTAACAAAGCCAGCAAAACTCCCGGTGAAATCAATTTTGCCCATGCGGTTAAGATTTCTTGTGTACTCACCAATGTAAGGTCTTAAATCTCTTGGTTCAAGGTGAGAGTCAGTGAAATCTGCCAAAATAAATACCTGTGAAATATCCGGTAAACCAAAACAGCTCACACCTCCTACAAAATAGGACTGACCATAACCAAACCGTGTCTCTTCTATATTAAAATCACCTACAGTACCCCATATTATTCCATCAATGGTAATATCATCCTTTACCTTATCAAGCCCGGTTACAATTTTTATATCTTCATCAGAAATTCTGGAATCCTTGAAATGCAAAATGAAGGAAACACTATCCTGAAAGTATCCTAGATCATCCAATCCATTGTAGAAAAACTCAAGACTATCAGAAATATGGCTCGTGGGTGTTCGTAAATTCAAATCATCTACACTGAGTGAACTATTACAAACAAGAAATCTTGTGTTAAAATCCCTTATTGTAAAGTCTGAATTTTGTTCAATACCCCTCATCTGCACTATGTCACCAGTAATCGTGTCAGACCTTATGGAAAGATCAGCTACAGTGAAATCAGGAATTGAAAAATTAAGGTTCGCGAAATCTAATCGCGTTCGAACAGGTTCTTTTGTTTTATCCTTAAGGCTTAGATTCAAATTTGATAATGTAATCTGCCCCACATGAATGGGTTTTGACTTTTTCTTAACTGTATCTTTCTTCAACGCATTAATAAACTCGGAGAGATTAAGCTTAGACAGGCTGTCATGTTTTATCAAATTCAACCTTAGGTCGAGAGAAGATATTTCTTCCACACTGAGGTAATCCTGCAAGATCAAATCCCATATTCTGTAGTTTATTTCCAAATCATGCGAGTACACCATGGTATCACCAGCATGATCTTTAATTAAGATTTCCATTAGACTCGCCTTATCAAGCCAGGAGACTTTCACACGCTGAATGGAAATTTCGTGATCTGTTTTCTTTGAGATTATTTCCAGTACCTCATGAGCTAGAAAAGTTTGAACAGGACGAAGCTGCAACAATAGCATCACCACCAGCAAAATAGCTATGGAATAAAAGAAAACACCTGAAAAAAGCTTCCAGAGTGTTCTACGAACTTGCGATATCGTTATCTTGGCCTTCAAAAAAAGCAGTGGCAATTATTCTAGGTATAGAGTCTTCTTGTGACGAAACTTCAGCATCTGTCTGTATCGACGGCAAAGTAATCAATAATGAGATTGCCGGACAAGATATACATGAGCAGTACGGAGGTGTCGTTCCTGAGCTTGCTTCCAGAGAGCATCAGAGAAATATCGTGCCAGTTGTCAATCATGTGCTTACCCACGCCGGTATTAACGTAAAAGACTTAGATGGGATTGCCTACACCAGAGGGCCAGGACTACTTGGAGCCTTATTAATAGGATCAAGTTTTGCAAAAGCAATGGCAAGTTCACTTGATATTCCGCTGATACCGGTCCACCATATGAAAGCTCATGTGCTTGCGCACTTCATCGATGACCCCAAACCAACCTATCCTTTCATATGCCTGACCGTAAGCGGAGGTCACACACAAATCTTGCGTGTGAACAGTCCTACCGAAATGAATATCCTTGGCCAAACACAGGATGATGCAGTAGGTGAAGCTTTTGATAAAGCAGCTAAACTATTGGGGCTTCCTTACCCAGGTGGTCCCATGATCGATAAGTTATCAAAAGAAGGAGATGAAAATAAATTCTCTTTTGCGGAATCTGAGATGCCTGATTTGGATTATTCTTTTAGTGGGATTAAGACCTCAATTCTTTACTTTCTCAGAAAGGAGGTCAGAAAAAATGAAAATTTCATTGATGAGAACCTGAATGATCTGGCAGCAAGTATTCAAAAAGTACTCATATCCATGTTGATGGATAAACTTATCAAAGCCGCCAAACAAGAGAATATTAATCAGATTGCAATTGCCGGGGGCGTCTCTGCAAATAGTGGCCTTAGAGAAAGATTGGAACAAGAAGCGCAAAAAAAAGGTTGGGACATATTTATTCCCGACTTTCAATATTGCACCGATAACGCTGGCATGATCGCAATAAGCGGTCACCTACTTTTTCAGGAACAAGCATTTGGGAAGCTGACTGACAGTCCGCTTCCCAGGATGCCATTTTAAGAAGTCTATTATATATTTAAACTATGAGTAAGGACAAGGGCAGGTTTTCTAACAACGTTCAAATAAAGAATCGTAAAGCGAGCTACGAGTATGAATTTGTAGAAAAGGTAGAAGCTGGAATCATGCTCAAGGGTACTGAAATAAAATCATTGAGAGAAGGCAAGGCAAGCATTCAGGAGGCTTACTGCTATTTCAAGAAAGAGGAACTCTATATTAAAGGAATGAATATATCACCTTACTCACAAGCTAGCTTTGAGAGTCATGAAATGACTAGGGATCGCAAACTGCTACTTAAGAAACGTGAACTTGAGAAATTTAAATCTAAAATGGATGAGAAGGGCTTAACGATAGTTCCTGTACGCATTTACATTAATAGCCGCGGTTTAGCGAAGTTAGAAATAGCTCTGGCTAAAGGAAAGAAAATTTACGACAAGAGAGACAGCATTAAGAAGAAGGATCAAAAAAGAGAACTCGAACGAATGAAGATTTGATATGATGAACACTGTACTGATACTCAATCAAGACTACACTCCCCTAACTGTGTGCTCAGTACAGCGAGCATTTATGCTCATGTTCCTAAAGAAAGCTGATTTAATCACTCAGATTAAAGAAAAAGAACTTAGATCAGTAACTCAATCATTCCCATTCCCCTCCGTAATAAAGATTAAGTATTATGTGTCCATACCCTACAAGGGTGTAGTTATGAGTAGGCATAATATTTTCAAACGTGATGGTGGGAAATGTCAATACTGCGGTACGAGCAGCGACCTTACAATTGATCATGTGGTGCCCCGATCCAGGGGTGGTAAGTCCACCTGGACGAATCTGGTGACAGCATGCAAAAAATGTAACTCAAAGAAAAGTGATTATACCCTTGAGAAGGTTGGCATGAAGCTGACAAAAGCTCCCATAAAGCCTAATTATCTTACTTTTCTAAGAATGAACAATGGTGCTTTTCGAGATGATTGGGCCCCTTATCTAAATCCGAAAAAAGTTAGCGCCTAGTACTAACTTTAAGTCAAAAAAAGAATGAAAAGATTATCCATCATTTTAATGGGTGTGATTGCTTTTGCCTGCAATCCTTCTGAGAACCAGAAAGAAAATGAAAGGGAAGAAGCACTTGAACGGTTTGAGGAGCGAAAGAAAGAACTTGAGGATCAAATAGA
Source organism: Ekhidna lutea (assembly GCF_900188325.1). Lineage (GTDB taxonomy): Bacteria > Bacteroidota > Bacteroidia > Cytophagales > Cyclobacteriaceae > Ekhidna > Ekhidna lutea. The sequence continues at coordinate 610,736 of NZ_FZPD01000002.1, forward strand.
GGAATTAAAGAAAGACTCTAAAGATGCTGCAGAAGATGCAAAACGAGACATTGAAACCGCATTAAAGAAGCTGCAGAAACAACGAAGAAAAGTGGTTGATGAGGCGGATAAGCTCAGAAAAGCAACTCAAAAAGAACTGGAAGATGCAATCAATGATGCCAAAAAAGAATATGAGGAATGGCTAGAGGAGAAGAAAAAACAGATAGAGGATTAAACAAAAAACCCAGACAATTTATGCCTGGGTTTAATATATATTTCTGAAAAAGTTATTCTATTTATCTACACCTCTAACAGACTTGTACAGAATCTTTCGGGCATTTGATTTTCGCAATGTTTGTTCAACATCGGAAACAATACCCATTTTCACTTCTGAGTCGATATTCAACGCCATAGTGATACGATCCCTCTCTGCTTCAGTCAGCTTGTCTTTCTCCTGATTAACAAATAGTGTCAATTCATCAGGCTCCATAAAAACATCATTGGTTTGAATCCTTGGTTCTTCACCGTACGTACCAATGTTCTTTGGTTCTCCGATGTAGATATGACTTACCAATGACTTCTTTTGGATCTTAGAAAGTTGATCTGCTTTGGGAAGTAATTGCTTTACTAAAATCTCTTGCTCTCTCATCACAGTTGTTACCATGAAGAAGAATAGAAGCATAAAGATAATATCCGGCAATGCTGCTGTTGGTATATCCTGAGATGCGCTCGATTTTTTCTTAAACTTCGACATAGTACACCTTATTTATCTGGTTCTGCAATTGAGATCGCCTTAGGAATTCCAGCTCTTGCTTGTTGATACATTCTCTTCTCCACGTCCTTGCTTTGATCAAGCTCAAGAAATTCCTTAGATGTGATACCTACACGCTCACCATAAATTTCGTTGTATGCAGCGTGTACTGCATCCAACACATCTATGTAAAGCTCGTAGCTAGTACCTCTATTTGCTTTAAATGAAACTACTGCCTTTTTTGGGTGATCAGAAGATTCCGGACTTTGCTTTGCTTTGACTTTCATCTGAGAAGGCAGGCTATTGTATGTATCAATACCCTCCTGATCAGGATTACCAAAGTTTAAAACAAATGCCTTGACTTCTTCTTTCAACTCCGACATAGGCTTATTGTATGGCTCGTTCTCAACCAATAGTTGATCATTTGAGTTAGCCAATATCTTAAAGATATTTCGCTCCTGAAATTCAATTTCAGGCTGATCATCTTCCGGTGGAGGAGGCAGCTGCATTAGAATTCCCTTGTCATTTGCTATCGTGGTTGTTACCAGGAAGAAAATGAGCAAAAGGAAGGCAATGTCTGCCATAGAGCCAGAACTCACTTCCGGAGTACCTCTCTCTTTATTCCTCGCCATTATTCAGCTGCTTTTTTGATTTCTGTGTATACAATTCCGCCAATCGCTCCGATTGCCAGTATGTAGAAGGTGGTTAACCCAGCTCCTACCATTTTTGCTGTTGTAGAAGAAGCATCTCCTTGTGGAGTTCCATCTGCCAAAAAGAATGACACAAGGAAAACAACAATTAATGCTCCAACTCCCATTCCCATCTTCTTTAACGAATCCGGGTCTCCAAACGCCTTCACCAGTGGCATACCTACCGCAGTAAGCAAGCAAACACCAATGAGTATATATGATATAAATAATCCTACATCAACCATAGTCTAATCTATTTTTAGATTACTTAGAAAGATTGTGCTTCACAAGAAGGTCTACCAAAGAGATAGATGCATCTTCCATGCTGTTCACGATTGAATCTACTTTAGAAACCAGGTAGTTGTAGAAAAGCTGAAGAATTACAGCCACAATCAAACCACCAACAGTTGTCAAAAGTGCCACTTTAATACCGCTTGCCACAAGAGCAGGGGATACATCACCAGCCTCAGCAATAGCATCGAAAGCTTCGATCATACCAATTACAGTACCCATGAAACCAAGCATCGGAGCAAGTGAGATGAAAAGTGAGATCCAGATCATTCCTCTTTCAAGTTTGCCCATTTCAACTGAACCGTAAGCAATGATTGACTTCTCAACCATTTCGATTCCTTCAGACATTCTCATCAGACCTTGTGTAAAGATTGAAGCAACCGGGCCTCTTGTGTTTCTGCAAACTTCTTTAGCTGCATCTGCACCACCAGCATTCAATGCATCTTCAACATCAGCAAGAAGCTTTTTAGTATTGGTAGATGCCATATTAAGGTGAATGATTCTTTCAATAGCAATAGCCAGTCCAAGAATCAAACACGCAAGAACGATACCCATAAAGGTAGGTCCACCATCAATGAACTGTTCTTTTACTACCTGGTGAAATCCTTTAGATGGAGCAGCTTCTTCTTCAGGAGCAACAATCTCTGCGATTTCTTCTACAGGCTCTTCGTATACTTCTTCGGCCTGTGCTGAGTCAACAGCTGCGGAATCTACTTCAGTAGAATCATTTGCCGAGTCAGAAAAACCCTGAGCAGTAGCACTGAAGGTGAATACACCTGCCAACATTAAGAGAGTCAATAACTTTTTCATAATTCAGTCTTCTAAGTTAAGTCTTCGGTTTAGTTTAAATATTTAAGTTTTAGTAAAATCCAAATTTGCATTTTCATTCCCACAAAATTCGCACCACTCATCAAAAATTGTCGAATTCCGCAGACTTTACTCTGCAAAATCGCAGAGAGGAAGGGATTCGAACCCTCGATACCCTTTTGGGGTATACACACTTTCCAGGCGTGCGCCTTCGACCACTCGGCCACCTCTCTGTGGTCCGCCACTTTTTGACGGGCTACAAATAAATCATGAAAAATACCTTTATGCAAGTTTTATCCCAACATCAAGGTTATTCTATGACATTCATTCTTCAACTAAGTCCATCTCTCCAGCCAGAGAATGAGTTAACTGATGTTTAAGTGCTGTTTTATCCTTTGATCCCAGCAAAAACATCATTTTAGTAATTGCGGCCTCTGTAGTAATGTCTCCGCCACTTAAAACCCCTATATCGTTTAATTTTTTACTTGTCTCATACCTACCCTGCTCCACTTCTCCACCAATACATTGGCTTACATTTAGAATTGTTTTCCCTTCATCAATTGAATCGCTTAGGCATTTGATAAACCAACTTGATTTCATTGTATTACCTGATCCAAAGGATTCTAACACAATACCTTCAATGTTCTCGTCGCTAAGGATAGCCCTAACTGCTGTCTCAGTGATACCTGGGAATATTTTCAGAATTGTCACTTTATCACTAAGGTTGTTACTAACCTTTAGTTTGGACTTACGGTCATACGGCTTTAAAGCTGAATAATTAAATTCAATTTCAATTCCAGCTTCAGCTAATACCGGATAGTTTTCTGACTCGAAGGCTGCAAAAGTGCTACTCCGTATCTTTTGAGAACGTGACCCTCGTAGTAACATGTAATTGAAATAGACGCACACTTCGCTTACAATTGGCCTACCTTCATTATGTGCTGCTGCAATTTCCAATGCAGTGATTAGGTTTTCGCGAGCATCTGACCGAATTGACCCTATTGGCATTTGAGCCCCGGTAAATATCACTGGCTTATTTAACCCAACGAGCATATAGCTCAACATGGATGCAGAATAAGCCATGGTATCTGTACCATGAAGAATCACAAAAGCATCATATTGAGCATAATTTTCCTCAATGATATATGCCATATCTTTCCAGTCCTGTAGTCCAATATTGGATGAATCAATGGGCTTGGGAAATGAGATGACAGTGAGCTTGATGCCCAATTGCCTAAGCTCAGGAACTCGATCTACCACCTTCCCAAAATTGAATGGTGCGAGTGCCCCACTTGCATCCTGAATCATACCGAAAGTACCTCCGGTATAAATGATAAGAACGGATCGATCACCCGTGTCATTGATATTTACAATCTTGTATTTCAAGTCTGTTATTTTTCAGAGGGGAAAAATAGCGCATTTGCATTAGCTGTTGTCAATTCATCCACTGCTTCTTTTGACAATTCTAAATAGCTAGCAACCTTTTCGGCAATTATTGAAGTATATGCCGGCTCATTTCGCTTGCCTCGATGAGGTGCCGGAGTGAGGTATGGACTGTCTGTTTCCAGAATAATTTTTGTCCGATCAAGATGTGGGATGACCTGATCCATCCCTCCATTCTTGAAGGTACTGACTCCTCCAAGCCCCATGTAAAAACCAAAGTCAGTTATCTTCTTTCCCTGATCTACCGACCCTGTAAAACAGTGAAAAACACCTCTCAATCCCTTGCCTTCATATTCTGCAACCAAGTCAATGGTTTCATCAATGGTTTCTCTGCAATGGATCACAATGGGTAATTCATGCTTTAGCGCCAAATCACATTGAAAACGAAAAGCCTCTTTCTGTTGCTCCCAGAAGGTTTTGTCCCAATAGAGATCTGTGCCCATCTCTCCTATTGCCAGGAACTTCCGCTTATTCAGCCATTCTTCAACGAGTTGTAGTTCCTTTTCAAAATCCTCTTTGACTGAACATGGATGAAGGCCCATCATTGGATAACAGATGTCCGGGTACTTTTCTTCAAGCGCCAGCATTGAGTCAATGGAAGTACTATCAATATTTGGAAGAAGGATTCTTTTTACGCCCTTTTCAAGTGCTCGCTCGATAACCGCATCTCTGTCTTCATCAAAATGCTCGAGGTAAATATGTGCGTGGGTGTCTATCATTTAATTGCTTCAAATTTCAATCCTTTTTCTTGGAAATGGGTAAGGATTTCAGGAAGAATAACCTGAAGATTTTTAAAGGCTTTCTGGCTATCATGAAATACAAGGATATGGCCTGTTTGAGCTTGTTTCAATAGTTTGATTGAGTTATGAGGGCTTACCCCTGAATCAAAATCATAGGATACATACGTCCACATAATGATTCTTTTATTTTCTAGTCTATGAATTTGTCGCTTTCTAATACGACCATAGGGAGGACGAAAAAGATCACTTTGAACCCCGATTTCATTCAATATAGTATCACATGCTTTAATGTCGTTTAAGTAAACCTCATCAGGAGTACTCCAACCGCTTAAGTGATTAAACCCATGGTTGCCAATAGAATGACCTCTTTTTGTAATTTCCAGGGCTAATTCGGGAAACTTCACTAGCTGCCTTCCCTCACAGAAAAAAGTTCCTTTCCCATTCACTTTATCTAGTTCATCGAGAACCCAGGGAGTCACTTCAGGATCAGGTCCATCATCAAAAGTTATAAAAATGGATCGCTCTGTTGGTAATCGCCAGGTTAAATTAGGGTACCAACTTCTTACAATCCAAGGTGTCCTGAAAAAACGAATCATTTGTTTTGAATGCGGCAGGAAAGCATGGTGATATCGTCATGATAAGGCTTTGCACCTTTAAAGTCATTCAATGCTTTCAGAATTTGATTATGAAACTCGGATAAATCTTCCGGGCAATCCCCTTTCACGATCTCAACCAGTCGGTCAAATTCAAAGGCTTCATCGGCCTCATTGAACGTTTCAGTTAGTCCATCTGTGTAGGTAAACAAAAAGAATTCATCCAACCCTTCTAAAAGCTTTGTCTCAATGAAAGGCAAAGGATCAAACATCCCAAGCACTGTGGTGCCATCATTCAGCAACTCGATCTTATCGTTATGCTTTAGAATGATCTCATTATGCCCACAATTAATGTATTCCAGTTTCTTTGTCTTGAAATCATAGATTCCGGCGAAAAACGTGATGAAATTCTCAGCATTTCCACTCACGAATGTGCTGTGGTTGAGCTCAGTCACAATTTCTTCTAGACTTTTCGTTTGGCGAACGAGCGCCCTCAGGGAAGCCTGGAAATTAGACATTAGCAAAGCCGCCGGAACACCTTTCCCTGACACATCAGCAATACAAGCTAGGAACTTATTCTCATCTATCTGAATGTAATCATAGTAGTCGCCACCTACATCATGGTGCGGCAGATAGAACGCTTCGATCTGCAACCGCTCGATCTTAGGTAGTTCTTTCGGAAAGAGAAAGTTTTGAACCTTCTTCGCAATTTCCAGCTCTCTCCGATACGCTTCCTGTTCCATCTGCTGTCTGGCCAGTCGCTTATTCTCGATTGCCACCAAAATGATATTTGTGAGTGCATTCAGGAACCGATTTTGTACGCCAAGCTTTGAATCCGATTCAATGAAAACGACTGCCAGCAGTTTGCTTTTATGATAAACAGGAAACACTGAATCAAACTCATCAAATGAGGTTTCGGTGACACCCATTTTGTTTTCAAGCTCCTGATATTTCTTTGGCAGCTCGCTCCCGATCAGGTTATTCTTCGTTCCGAAATTTACCCGACACACCCATTTTTCATTCTGTTGCGTGTATAGGGCAAGCTTATTGATCTTCAAATCTGCCAGTAGGGTGAACTTGTAAATTTTCAGCAGGTCATCCTCAGGCAGGTTATTGTTAACCGCCTGGGTAACTTCCAGCAGCGCATTGAGTTGCAAATCTTTTATGTCGATGGAAGTTTCCTTCACTGAGTGTTGTGTTTAAATAGTCCTTTTTTGGAAGCAAGGTAGAAATATGATTGGTAGTCCTTTTCCATGTTCAGTTGATCTAGCTCCGATTCCTCATCCACATTCTTATACACCCTGACCCATCCTTTCTTAGCCATCCCGCTCAGGTTTTTAGCCAGCTCCTCGTCCGTCAAATCAATGGCTTCTTTTAAGTCTTTGTAGGCTGTAACGAAATAAAGCTCGTCAATTATATCAAACTCCGCGTCTGTCATCCGTATTTCCTTCCTTTCCAGGTGTATGAACCAAAGATAGAGTTCATACCCATGAATAAAACGTGCAACGGATAAATAATTTGGAAGAGTAGCAAAGGAAAGAAGCTGCTCCTACCTCCCATGAACCTGTTCACCGGAGACACAAAAAATAAAAGAACTAAGAATCGCATAATTGCAATGCCTGTAATGAACACATCATCAACAATACCCAAAATAGCTCCCGCAATTGCTCCATAAAAAATCAAGTAGTCAAGGAAAAAAAGGATGGCACTTATTCTCACCTTCCAGTTTTTATTGTACTTCCACTTACTCGTCCATCTGGTTCGTTGATTCACGAAAGAACGAAGTTTTGAGTGTGCTGGAGTACAAACTACGGCCTCCTTAGACTGAAGGAATATGGTAGAATGCGGAAACTTCCGCATGATATTGAAAAGCAGAAATTCATCATCACCGGATGGAGTAAACAAGTTATCGGTATAGCCGCCTACCTCCTCGAAAGCAGCCTTTTTAAATCCCAGGTTTGCACCACTGCACATGCTTGGGTTTTCTTCTGAAATAGTTACCGCACCAAAACCAATCAGCCCTGCGAACTCCACCTGCTGCAATCGAGCGAAAATTCCTCTTCCCTCGATAGCCACCGGCCCTGCAACCATATTTACCTCTTTGCCAAATGCATCGCTATATGACCTAATCCAACTTTCACCAAACCAACAATCCGCATCGGTGGTGAGAATAGTTTCATACTTCGCTGCTTTTACTCCAGCTGTCAAGGCATGCTTTTTACCCTGCTTTGTTGGGTCACTAAGCTGCACAAGCCGTAGATTCAAATTGAGAGATGGTATTAGCTGATTAACAATCTGAGCAGTGTCATCTTCAGAAAAATCATCAATCACAATCACTTCAAATAGCTCTTTCGGATAGTGCTGACTTTCCAGATTCTTCAGAATAGTCTGAATATTGGTGGCCTCATTTCTGACAGGGATAATTACTGAAAATGAAATCTTATTCCCACTTTTCTCCACCACAGGAATCTTCCTCCACCCCTGAGCCAGTCGCAGGTAAAAGAGGACATGAAGTAACGTAAAAGCCGTGATCAGGATCATCATCACGCAATGTTAACCTGAATAATTTGAGGTAAGCTTTATTCCCCAGACAAAAACTAATCCAACAAGCGAGGGGATCACCGTATTGATGACCCAGATGAGAAAAATTGGAATGACCACCAGCTGCAGGTCATTCACCAGTGGCTCAAAAAACAAGATGCCCGAAGCTTCCCGTATCCCAACTCCACCGAAAAACAGCGGCAGTGCGGTACGTATAAGGAAAATCCAACCTATCCCGGCGATGATTGAATCGACTGGAAGAAACGGAAGGAATGCTGTGAGGAGTAAGTAAAACTGAAACACGAAAGTCAGATAACGCAAGAGGGAAATGCCAATGATTCGAATCAAAAGCTGTCTGGGCAATTCCTTAAAGTAGGTTAGAAATCGATTTTCAGACTTTTTGAACAACCACCTTATCAGTGGAATTCCAAACAGGATGATTAATATAAACCAGCCGTTCATCTCGTACTCCAAGGCAAGCTGACTAACTCCATACAGTCCCAAAACCAGCGTAAAAAAAAGCATAATACCCCTATTCAGGATAGCAGCCGAAGTGGTCTGATACTTATCTCGTTGTTGAGAAATACGAGCGATAAGGTCACCAGAAGTGAGTGGGAGCACCCAGTTTAATGCCAGGCCACTCAGAATCACATTCCAAGCTTTTCTGATTGAAATGGGATCGAAACTTTGCAAAGACACCTTCCAGCGCAAAGCTTCCAGATACCAGTTCAAGATCATTAGGAAAAAGACAAAACCGAGGGTAAGTCCAAATGATTTCGGCCATTTGATTTCATTTAGGTTTATTGATTGATCCTGGAACTTGGTTGTGATGAAATAAAGACACGTAACTAATAAAGCAATCTTCAAGAATGCTATTAGCCAGGGTTTACTTAAATGAGATTGTCTGTACTCTTCGATTTGCTCCTTTGATTTTTTGTAACAAGAGACTTCAAGTTTACTTTCACTTTTTTTCTTGCCGCGGTGGCGAACCACTGAAAAAAGTGACAAACTCAAAGCTCGTACAAAATTAAATGTGCTGCCAAATTTTCTTACCCGCCCTCCTTTTCGCAGCGTTTTTCCTAAGTTCATTCAAAGACACTAATTTGCATCTGTGGCGATTAAAGAGCGAATCATTTTAGGAATAGACCCGGGCACGAATGTAATGGGATATGGATTGATCCATTGCAAAGGTGAAAAAATGAGCGTTATCCAGTTTGGGGTAATCCATCTCAGCAAGTATAAAAACCATGAGATAAAACTCAAGAAAATTTTTGATCGGGTGACGGAGCTCCTGAAAGAATACCTACCCGATGAAGTCGCGCTGGAAGCTCCTTTCTTTGGAAAGAATGTGCAGTCCATGCTTAAGCTTGGACGAGCGCAGGGTGTCGCAATGGCCGCCGCACTGAACAGAGATATGCCCATTCATGAATATGCCCCTAAAAAGGTGAAGCAATCCGTAACCGGCAATGGCAATGCCAGCAAGGAGCAGGTGGCCAATATGATCCAGATGCTGTTGAAATTTGAAGATGCGCCCAAACTTATGGATGCCACGGATGCACTTGCGGTAGCGATTTGTCATCATTATACTTCCAAGTCGCCGCTCGGAGGCGGTGGTAAGAAAAGCTGGAAAGCGTTTATTTCTGATAATCCTGGGAGGGTGAAGTGAGCTGGTGTAAAAGGTGAGCAACATCCCCCTGCCATTACACAACTCCAACGCACCCCCTTCAAAGGGGGATTTAGCGGTTTCGGGACGGTTCAGTCGCCTCGAGTATAATTTCATTTATCTCCGCAAAGCGAATGGGCACTTAATACGTATACAGTAACTACTCTTTCTTTGATAGCATAAACCAACCGATGTTTTCTGTTAATCCGCCTGGAGTATAAACCAGCCAATTCGTGCTTTAACATTTCAGGCTGCCCAGTTCCTGTTTTTGGATGTTCCATTAGCTCGTTAAGTAATCGTTGTATCTTCTTTAAAATTGATTGATCTCCAGCCTTTTTGTGTTTTTCTATGTCTTCCAATGCCTGATCTGAGAATTCTAACGTATAGCTCATAGACCGAGTAACTCATTGATCTCTTGAGAAGAAGAAACCTTCTTAGTCTTACCTGCTTCAACCTGTCTCAGGCTGTCCTTTATCCGTTCTACCATTTCAGCATTGAAGTAAAGATCTTCCTCTCCTACAGGAGTAAGGGCATATGCTCTATCTTTTCCCCGTTGAACAATAATCTGCTCTCCTTTATCTGCTTTTTCAAAATACATCTTTTGATTTTGTCTAAACTCTCTGCTACTTATTACTAACATGATTTTAATTTGTGTACCACAATGGTACAAATATACGAAATAAAAAAGTGATATGTTCCAAATTTGTAACAGATTCATGCTAGCTCGCGGATCATATGCCGTTTAGTTAAGACTTTCTTACCCTCAGTCCCTAAAGGGATGACTTACAGGTTTGAGTCATTCCCCTTTAGGGGTCAGGGGTTTAATCAAATTGCTGAAAATTTTTCTTAACTCAACGGCATTGAATTATAACAAGCAGCATCAGTCGTCCTACGACTTGGAGTCGTGGGACGACTTTTGATCAATTACCCTTTGATAGGTATTGACTTTAGCTGCCAAAAAGCTCAATTTAAATTTTTCAATAATCCGGATGTATCACTCCTCAACCAAATGGGTGTGAGAGATATTTTGTAAATTAGTCTAACACCCAGTCACCAACAGCCATGAAAATACTTGCTAGTTATTTCATTCTATTTCTACCTTTTTTCATAACCGCTCAGACAGAGGACCCCAATGCTAAAGCGAAGGCAATGGGACTAACTGAGACCGACATAGCTGATCTTTGTAATGCTGCAGTCGGCGATTTACCTAATTACTATGATTGGGAAGTCCCTCCTGTTTTTGAAATCATCTATGATGTAGAAGGTAAGCCATACCCTGACTTTCCTACGAAAAAAGAAGCCCACGATTGGCTGGACAAGATCTGGGAAGAAAAGTACTCGTGCGTCTATTGTGAGATTACGGATTCTATAACGGGGACTTTGGATATGATGGGGCTTTATCATGAAACCGGAAATTGGGAAAAATGGGTCTACATCCTATATGATCCTGAGGGGCCATTCAAGGCAAAAGGCATCAACAAAATTCGCGTCATTAATGACTACCTGGAGGTGAAAGGCACCTTGTTGGACTATTTATACTACGTCACAGAGGAGCGACCTACTCGTGAGGTTGAGAAAAATCCTTCCTTTGAAGATTCACTCAATGGGATGAAAGCCCGAATCATCAAGTATGGGGGTAAAAGGATGAAAGACATGACACCCGAAGAAATTGAAGAAAATAGCCAGTGATATGAAATACCTAATTATTCTACTTCTCCCAATTTCCCTCATAGCTCAGGATATAGATCCAAATGCTAAGGTGAAAGAGATGGGATTGAGTGAAAATCAAATTAGTACGCTTTGCCAAGCTGCTATCGGAAAAATTCCAAAAAGGACAGATTGGGGGATTTACACCATAATGGAATATATGTATGGATATGAAGGCAAACCCTATCCAGACTTCCCTTCCAAAAAAGAAGCTCATGAGTGGCTAGCGGAGATTTGGGATGAAAAATACGCCTGTGTCTATTGTAAAATCACCTCAAGCATCACCGGATCATTAGATATGATGGCGCTCTACCATGAAAAACAAAATTGGGTATATGCGCTATATGATCCTGAAGGAGTTTTTAAAGCACCTATCAATAAAATTCGCATCATCAACGACTACCTGGAAATAAAAGGTACCCTGCTGGACTACCTCTACTATGTTACCGAAGAAAAGCCTACCAGGGAGGTGGAGGGGAATCCAGCTTTTAAAAACTCATTGGATGGTATGAAGGCCCGCCTAATCGAGCACGGAGCAAAAAGGATGAAAGACATGACTCCTAAAGAAATTGAAGAAAACAGTCAGTGATATGAAATACCTAATTATTTTCCTTCTCCCCTGCACCCTTTTCGGTCAGACAAAAGACCCCAACGCTAAGGTGAAAGAGATGGGGCTTACTGATCAAGACATCAATGACCTTTGTGAAACAACAAGTGGTAAATTACCTAACTTTTATGATTGGGGCATTCCCGCAGTTTTTGAGGTAATTTTTGACATTGAAGGAACACCCTATCCAGACTTCCCTTCCAAAAAAGAAGCCCATGAGTGGCTCGCGAAGATTTGGGAGGAAAAATACGCGTGTGTCTATTGTAAAATCACCTCAAGCATCACCGGATCATTAGATATGATGGCGCTCTACCATGAAGAACAAAATTGGGTATATACGCTATATGATCCTGAAGGAGTTTTTAAAGCACCTATCAATAAAATTCGCATCATCAACGACTACCTGGAAGTAAAAGGTACCCTGCTGGACTACCTCTACTATGTTACCGAAGAAAAGCCTACCAGGGAGGTGGAGGGGAATCCAGCTTTTAAAAACTCATTGGATGGTATGAAGGCGCGCCTAATCGAGCACGGAGCAAAAAGGATGAAAGACATGACTCCTAAAGAAATTGAAGAAAACAGTCAGTGATGCGGGAGTTTGTTGCCAACTTCCTCTACCCCAGCCTACTTTACGCATTACCCATGTACGTGCTGCTCAGTATTTTTCTTGCTCACAAAGCCAATAAAAATGTACATCGAAAATCAGAAAACCTCCAAGAAACGCGATTTTCCTATGGCTGGTCTCGAGAAGCTTATGCCCTCCACTTTGGTGTTTCCGCACTACTCCTGTGGTTGGCCATCATGTTTTATGCCTATGACCTGGGATGGTTTGTAGATGTGCTATGCCTAATCGGCCTGTTATTGGGATTGGCTCTTTTCTTTGGATTTTTCCAGGTCGAAAAAATTTACATTGATGAGACAGCCGTGTATTTCGTTCCGGCGTTTGGAAGCACGGCACATTTTGCCTTCACGGACATACGAAAGGTAGTGATCGAAAAAGATCAGCGCACTTATCGGGATGTGAGCCAGGATACGTACGAGGTGAAGCTATTTACTGACGAGCAGCAGAAAGACCTATCAGAAAACACCCATATATGCTGGATTTAATCGTACACCTGGAAGAAAAAATAGGCAAAGAAAAATTTGAACTGATCGATAAAACGTCCGGCGAAAAATGAAGCGTTGGTTCATCATTGCTACGCTAGCCTGCATCGGCACTATACAGGCACAATACCTGGGACAGACCATTGCTGACTTTGAAGCCAAATTTCAAGTTGACATTCTGGTTGATTCCATCGATGTGATCCATCAAGGTATTTCTCCTTTAGAGCAAAGAAATAAGCATGGAAATGTTACGGTTATTATTCCAGGTGATGCATTCCACCCTCAGCCAAGAGATACAGTACTTTATCAGTATTTGATTTTTTTAGATAATGAATTATCAAAGTATCCGGATGGCTATTTGGTTAAAAACGGAGTTGAGGCCATTGCCCTGGGTGAAAAGCTCTATGTGGGTGAAACCAAACGTAGTGCCATTCCCCATTACAGATCCAAAACACTACTGTATGAAGCCTCCTACCCGATCTTATACGATGAGACATACATGGCCAATGTGATTCATCATGAGCTGCATCATTTTGCCGAGTACTCCCTTCAAAAGGCGGACAAATACTACAAGAAATGGAATAAAATCAATCCCAAAAAATTCAACTATGGATATGGTGGGGTCATGCAGTTTGATAAACGTTACAAGAACATTGATTTCACTTCACATAATCATCCTCGGGAAGGGTTCATTGGCAATTATGCGATGACCGGAGCAGAAGAAGATCGGGCCATGATCGTTGCATTAATAATGAACGAGCGGGAACGGGGTGACCTGCTCAAATGGCTACCAATAGATGAACGGCTAAGAAAGAAAGTAGAACTAGCCATTGAGATATTGAATGAATTGAGTGGAACTACTGAAAATTACTGGACGGAGGTGATGGTTGGGCATTAATAGGTTGTTCCCAAGACCTGAATATGCTCAGTTACGGAAGGATGAAATAACCTTAAGTCTTATTTACAAACACTAGTTGTCTAACCTCGGTCTTTTTTACATCGGAAACAAAACCCTGAAAGTCAGCATATTTAGATGGATCATGAAGACCAGCATTAATCACAAGCTTTCTAACCATGATTACCTTTTCCCCATCTTTAATGACACTAAAATCAAGCGAACCATACTCGCCTTTCATATTCATGTCTCTGTAGTTTGATTCAAGATGATAGCCAACCGGCACTTCAAAAATCAGAGAATCTAAATAAGTTTTACCATATCCTATTTCAAACGGATACTGTTTGGTGCTTCTATCAACTATCAAATCATCCGAGTTTAGAAATCCACGCAAAGGTACAAATAGTCTTTTCCCGGCTTTTTTCACTGCGTTATTCAGTTGAAAGGTCGCACTAAGCTTTCCTTCAGGAACAATTTCATTTGTTGGCGGCTCAAATTTTATGTCCTCCAGGTTCATTGAACTCCAATCACTCCTATCTACAAACCAATCTATCTGATCCTGATCATCAGCCACCGAAAAGTCATCAAACCTATTTTCCTCGATCATTAGTCCGGTGTAAACCCTATTCAACTCAATTGCTACAATCCCATCGGGATTTAACTTAATTTGATATTTTGATACCTTTTTACTTTCCGCCGGAGCATACTTTTTTGTTCTTATTATTTCACTACCCTGCTCCTTAATAAGTAAAGCGTTTCTATCGCTCGTAAAACTCCCCATATATCCAAAAGGGTTCGTTTGAGAGGTGCACTCCAGCCAAACTGTATCGTTCGCCATGGGTACTGTAAGTATCGCATGATTGAATTTCGACATGGGAAAATCTTTCTTGGTATCAGAAGCATTCTTTCCAGCATTTATCAACGTGTAATAGGAATCTACTCCTACTCGTTCAAGCAGTGATTTGGTATAAAAAGATAATGCTTTACAATCCCCATATCCGTTCGTATGAACAAAGTTGGAACTGAATGGCTGCCAACCACCAATGCCAAGCTGAATACTTACATACCTTGTACGCTCCTGTAAATAATCATACACTATTTTGACTTTTTCATGTTCACTTGCATCGCCAGGGATTAGAGACTGTATCTCATTTAATACTGCACTATCCAGATCATCCTTTCCGGCATTCAACCGGCTAATCCAATCTCCAAAGGAGGTCCAGCTGTCCATATTCCCCTCGATAAAGTCCATTTGAAATTGATTTGGAGCGGTATAAACAACCGGACCATAGTATTCATCATCATAGGTATAATACTCCGTTTTATAGGGTTTGAGGTTGGTGACCTGCCAATGAACTTTTTTTCCTTCTTCAACTACTTCCGGATCAACATTAAAAGACTTGAAGCGAAATGAGTTTGGAAGCTCACTTTCGACGGTAAAGGCTGCCGAGATAACAGCTACATCTTCATCCTGCGGTTGCCATTTTGGATAAAACATGGATCCCGAATAGGTGACTTCATAATCAACCTCTATTTCATAGGGAAGGTCGTTTTCAATAATATTCCGATACAATAGCCTGCTATCGGAAGCCATACTGTATCCCTTAAGACTCACATCATTGAAATCCTTCAATTTCAGCTTTTCCCGTACGCTTCCATTTAAAGATCTGACCGTAACATTGACAAACTCTACATTTTTAAATTGATCCTGATGCAGGTAAAGATCTTTGCCTTGATTTAAAGGATCTTTTAAAATAATAACCTTGTATTTTCTTACAAGCTTAGACTCATTAATATCCTTTACAGAAAACAGGGTACTGTCAAATACGATAACCTCATTAGCGTTTTGAATCAGGGAGTCTTCCAAGGCTGAAAGATCATACTGGCCAAGGCTAGAGAAAAATATGCCTGCAAAAACGAATGAAATCAGGATCCGACTCATCTCTTACTAGATCTTTTGTAAAACCACCGGTTCTGAGTTCTTATCAGCCATTAGTTGATAAAACTGTTTTAAAACCGGATATTCTTCCGCTGAAAAGATTGTTTGTTTCAATAGGAATTGGCTCAGGATTGTTACCCTGTTACCATTTTTTTGGACTGTATAAACAAATCTACCTCCACCATTCGGCAATGCAATAGCTGTTGCTTCCGGTATTTCAATTGTATATCCTTCAGGTATCTCCAAATTGACGATAACTTTTCTTGATGAACCGTATGGAAAATCTACGTTGGAAAACCTAGTGTCTCTTTTAAACGGATTTTCTTTTATTACACCATACTGAAAAGGATCCAGGTAAATAAAATCCTCACCAAGTTCATTGCTCGATTCAATTTGTAACCTTAATCCTTCTTCGTCTTCGACATCAACTGTGACATTTTCGCTGGTGAAGTTATTAGCCAATTTTTCACTGTATTCTTCCTTATCTTTTAAATAGGCACCTCTTTGCCTGTAAAGTGCATAATCGTCAAACTTAACTAGCGTTTTTCTGTTTAAGGTTCCTTCTGAAACAGAAATATCTGATTGAACAACATAAGATTCCCTGGTATTTGTTTTTAAGTCAATCCACTGGCTTCCAACCTCCTTAACTAACCATCCTTTCCCATTTAAACAACGAGAGGGTAAAACACCAAAAGGCAAGCTAGAGGCAGCATCTGCATAGATCAGGTAGTCATCTTTAACAATGCAGGCAATCACGTAATTAAAATCTTCATAGTTAGGATAAACCGGGTGGGGTATCCCATTACCCCTTGTACTTAAGATCACAGGATGAGCTTCGAAACCAGCTTCTCTAAGTACGGAGACCAACGTTAAATTAATATCCGCTACGGTACCTTCCCCACTCTGAATTAGTTTTCGTTTAGCGTTATCGCTTGTGAAGCCATAAACATTATTGAATGTAATATCATCTCTTAGCCAGTTATACAGCTTCACCATCTTAGTCTCGTCATCTTCTCCACCAAGAGCTTCAATTTGTTCTTTAGCAAATCCTCCGCGTTTAATTATACCCCCGAATGAAGATCTACTAATGAGTGTTTTTGAAAAATCATCATATGTTTGTGCAACCGACTCATAATGTTGTCCTGGAAAATCTGTAGCAATCAATTGAGATTCTATTCGTGATGGCAGATTGGACTTATTATTCATCATGGGTTCATCTTGAAGGGCCAGAATTTTTGATGCTTCCATTTTACTTACAAAGCTGTTCGAATTCATGGTTGCCTGCTTCTTGGTAGGAGCTGCACCTTGAGCCATATGGGTGTACATGTAAGTAATAGTTTCATCTCTCCGGCTTTGTTCAGTTTCCACAGAGATAACATTTCCGACCATATTATGACTGTAAATAAAAAATTCAGGAACAGTCATTCGATATTTTACATAGTTGACAGGAATTTCTTCCTGAAAGTGCCATTCATACAAATTTGAAATGTAGTCGGAAGTGAGCGTATACTTATATTCAATGACAGACCCTTCATTTACATTAGGCATAGCAAAGGATGTTTCTGAACGATAGTCACTTAGTCTCGTCTCAAACTCCATGTCGTTGCTCAACTTCGTTTTGTCAATTTTTCCACCAACAAGGTTATAGGTAACTCCTTTTACAGCTGCTATCTCTTCACGGTTATTACCGGAAACAGGATCATAAACCTTAATCGATATGTCGCCATAAGATTTCCCGTCAGCATTAAAGATTTTTACTCGCTTTGTGACCTCTATTGAGTATCGCCATCCCTTTTCATCGCTATAACTGAAGGTAAGCTCTCCTGTTTTTGATAGGACCATTGCATCTGCGGTGGAGTCAAAGGGGCATTGCGTCATTTGAAGCTCTTCCTTCGATACCTTTCCCCATCGGGAATTAATATCTTGAGCTATTGAAACATGAAATAAAAAGAATAGGGTGAATAGGCTAATTAGGTTCTTCATAGTACTAGGTTTAGGTGGCTAAAATAAAAGGATCAGCTAAATTGTGCTACTTAATGGCGGTATATACCAAAAATTACCAGATTTTGGGTATATCGTAAAATTGAAAAATCCACCTTCAGGTGGGTTCAATTCTAATAACTACTCTTTCTCCATACCCTTCACACGCCCCTTTGCAATCTCAACAGTCATCTGATCAATGACAGCTCTAAGGGTCTCTTCGCAAGGGTCAGCTTCGTATTTAGCAACTACTTTATCAAATTCTCCCGGATCGGTTAGAAGTGAACGAACCTCATCTATTTTTTTGATCATTGCTGCATCCATGGTGGGTAAATTAATGTGAGGTAATTAAAACAAAAAAACCCACCTTCCGGTGGGTCAATATCTTATTCCTAAAAATAGCTTTAATTACTTAATCGCCTTGCTGATCTTCTTAGCAGTTTCTGCCATTTCTTCTTTGCTCGGTGAAAGCTTCATGTTGGCAAAGTTCATGTCGTCCATGGTTTGCATGGGGATCAAATGAACGTGCGCATGCGGCACTTCCAGCCCCATCACTGTCACACCTATTCGCTCACAATCTATCACCTCTTCAATTCCGGCAGCCACTTTCTTTGCAAACAGGTGAAGTCCGGCCAGGGTATCATCATCCAAATCAAAAATATAGTCTACCTCTTTCTTTGGGATCACCAGGGTGTGACCTTCCACCAATGGATTGATGTCAAGAAATGCAAGATAGTTATCATCCTCTGCTACGATGTGTGCAGGAATTTCTCTTTCAATGATTTTTGTAAAAATACTGGCCATTAGACTGTGATGTCCAGGATTTCGAATTCCATATCGCCGGCAGGCACCTTAATTACTGCCTTTTCACCTTTTTTCTTTCCAAGTAGTCCTTTTCCGATTGGGGACTGAACGGAAATCTTACCGTTTTTCAGATCAGCTTCTTCTTCAGCAACCAACTGATACTTGACCTCCATTTTGGTTTTCTTATTCTTGATCTTAACAGTAGAAAGGATGGACACTTTAGATGTATCTATGGTAGACTCATCAATTACACGCGCATCACCAACCACCGTTTCTAACTTTGAAATCTTCAATTCCAAAAGTCCCTGTGCTTCTTTAGCTGCATCATATTCAGCGTTTTCACTCAAGTCTCCTTTATCACGAGCTTCCGCAATTTGCTTTGCCATATCCGCTCTTCCCTTGGTCTTAAGCTCGTTCAATTCTGCTTTGAGCTTATCAAGTCCTTCCTTTGTGTAGTAATTAACTGCCATAATTGTTCTTACCCCTTTAAACAAAAAATAACGGCCTCATAGTGAAGCCGTTTCCTTGTGTTTTCTTATTTCAGTCGCAAATATACATCAATGATAAAGTGATGTCAAATAGCTAAATCAATTTGGATACCACTCGATAGTGGAAAAACTTAAAATAATTATATTGAAATCTCCTAATTATTCTATCTACCCTATTAAGGTCAATTTTATCCAAAATAGCATATCGTTAATTAACCACAGTTCATCACTCAGTTTGGGTATTTCTGTCGTAAGAAAAAATAACCTCCATTGATACAACGTAATATTGTTCTACCACTAATTAATACTGCCATGAATATTTCTTATTTAGGAGACCAATTTTATAATCATTCCAACGCATTTAAAACTTATAAACAAGAAAATCATCCTATTATTTCCAATTCAAAATCGAACGATGAGAAATTCTCGAATGGTTTAGATTTCAAAGTCATCAAGGACCTTGATGGAAATACATTTGATACAAACAAAAATCTTGGAATTTGTAGGATTAACTGGAATGGGGTCGTTGACATTGAAAAGGCTCAGCAACTCGTAGGTCTTGGAGGAGATTATGTAGAGTACAATAAATACAGCAAAGTAATTCTAAATCAGTCAGGTCTACTTGAGTTTGATTCAGAAGCAACAATCTGGATTAAGAGTTTTATTAAGTCTCGAGCTAAGAAACTATCCGATTCAGTTGACAAATTGGCTCTGATCAATGCGAAATCCATAAAGGGAATCATATTCAGTAACCTTATTGAGGGAGTGATTCGATTGGTTATGCCAAAACTTAAAATAAAAAAATTTAACAATGTAGAGGACGCCATTAGCTGGCTGATTTGAATCAATCTTCCTTGATTTTTTCAACAATTACCTCACTGATTCGCTGGTAGGATTCATACGTCCACCCGCCTACGTGAGGAGTAAGAAGCACATTAGGCATAGATAAAAGTTTATCTAACTGAGCCTTCTCTTCATCAGAATAGGTGTCAAGCTTCTCATTCTCGAGAACATCTAATCCAGCGCCATATATTGAACCAGCCTCTAGCATTTTGATTAGCGCTTTTGTATCCAGA
Organism: Ekhidna lutea; assembly: GCF_900188325.1. Lineage (GTDB taxonomy): Bacteria > Bacteroidota > Bacteroidia > Cytophagales > Cyclobacteriaceae > Ekhidna > Ekhidna lutea. The sequence continues at coordinate 630,833 of NZ_FZPD01000002.1, forward strand.
ATTTCACCTCGTGCTGTATTCAGCAAAACTTTCAGGTTTTTGAACCTGCGCAAATAAGCCTCATCAAAAAGCTTTCTGGTTTCATCATATAATGGAACATGGATACTCAATATTTCTGTTCGTTCCATTAGCTCATCCAGCTCTACATTTTTGATAAATCCTCCCGGAAACTCACCTTTGAACTTATCATACCCAAGTATCTCACAATCAAAACTTCGTAGCTTGCTGGCAAAAGACATACCCATATTACCAACCCCGTAAATGCCAACTACTTTGCCTTTTAGCTCAATCCCTCGATTGCCTTCCCTATTCCAGATTCCACTTCTGATTTCTTCATGTGCCGATGGTATGCTGTGAAGCAGCGCCAATAACATCCCAAGCGTATGTTCAGCCAAAGCATCTCTATTGCCTTCAGGTGCATTAATTGCCTTGATCCCCTTTTCTTTCAGATATTCCTCATCTACTTTATCCATACCGGCACCTGCCCGAGCCACGATTTTCAGGTTAGTTCCTGCATCAATCAACTCCCTGTCTACTGCCGTTTTACTTCGAATCACCAATCCTTCGAATTGAGAAATGATCTCGAGTATGCCTGCCCGATCAATCACCGGCAGATAAACAGGATCAAACCCCGCTTCTTTTAGAAGTGGAAGTATACACTCATGCATGTCATCAACGATGAGAATGCGTTTGGTTGAACTCATAAATTATATAATACATGTGCTATCGAGAAATAGACAGCCAAACCAAGCAAATCGTTCGTAGTGGTAATAAATGGACCGGAAGCCAGCGCCGGATTAACACCAATTCGGTTGAGCACTAAAGGGGTAATTGTGCCCATAAAGGAAGCGAGAAGTACAACAGCGAAGAGTGCTATAGCAACCGTAGCTGCCAAAGGCTGCTCCCTCATAAACAAAATGACGGCTCCAAATACCATCAATGAAAGTATGGCTCCATTCACTATAGCCACAAAGAATACTTTTAATAAACGCTTCCACATGCTGTCCGCAAAGACATTGGGATTGGCTAAACTCTGCACAACTATTGAGGAAGACTGGATACCCACATTTCCGCCTGAAGCAGTAATAAGTGGTATGAAAAAAGCTAATGCCGGCACTATGATAATTTCGTCCCTAAAGAACCCAAGAAACTGAGCACCTACCAATCCACCAACCATACCAATGATTAGCCAGGGCAGGCGAGCTCGAGAAATTTTCCATACCGTATCATCTTCCTCCACGTCTGAACTTACCCCTGTCATCAGTTGCCTTTCCTCTTCTGCATTTTCACGAATCACATCGATGACATCATCAATGGTAATACGTCCGACTAACCTCCCTCTGGCATTCACTACGGGTAAAGCTTCCAAATCATACTTCTGCATGATAGCGGCCACCTCTTCTTCACTGGTAGATGTTTCCACCGAGATGATTTGATCATCATAGATATCCGCAACTTTTGACCCGGCCTTACCCAGGATCAAATTCTTGATTCCTACTTTACCCAGCAGGTTTTCACGATCGTCTACTACATATACCGAGTAGATTTTCTGCACATTTTCGGCTTGCAGCCGAATCTCCTCAATACACTGTGAAATGCTCCAATTTAGGTTTGCTTTGATGAGCTCTTTCGCCATCAGACCACCCGCCACATCCTCATCATATTCGAGAAGCTCCATCAGGTTGGAGGCCTTCTCTTCATCTTCAATCTGGCGTATCACCTCATTACGATCAGCCACTCCCATTTCATAGAGAATGTCTGTTCCGTCATCTGAGTCCATTAATTCAACAAAAGCGGCAAGGTCCGTAGCTGAAAACTCTTTTATGAATTCCTCCCGAACATCCTCTTCCAAATCTTCAAGGATTTGGGCGCCTGTTTCGGGGGTGAGCAGATCAAACACATATTTGCATTCTTCCGCATCAAACTCATCTAGTAAAGCAGAAATATCCGCAGGATTTACACCGTCGAGGCTTGACTTAATAAATGCACTATCCTTCTCATCGAGCGCTTGCTGAAAGCGATCTTTGAATTCAACGGATAACTCAAAAGTCATTGCTGCCTCCATATCAGGAAATTTTTTCAGTAAGCGAGATAAATTCTTGAACAGACAACTGTTCCGCTCTTTGATTCATCACATCGAGAGCAGCGACAGAGTCAGGCAAATTTAGGTCTTTTAGTGCGTTGCGCAAGGTCTTTCTTCGCTTGCCAAAACCTGCCTTAACCACCCGTTTAAAAAGCTTTTCGTCGCAGGAAAGTTTGTCTACTTTATTTCGCTTCAGCCGTATAACCGCCGACTGAACTTTAGGCGGTGGATTGAAAACACCGGGAGGTACTTTGAACAAATATTCAATATCAAAAAATGCCTGCAACAGCACGCTTAGAATTCCATACGTTTTTGAGCCTTCCTTCTCACAAATCCGATCTGCTACTTCCTTCTGGATCATACAGACCACTTCATCCACTTTTTCCCTATCGTCCCAAATCTTAAAGAAGAGCTGTGAGGAAATATTGTAAGGGAAGTTTCCTATTACATTGAATCGATCAAAGGGCACATCATATTTCAGGTAATCCTGAAAAAGAAACTGATTGGCCTGCAGTGGATAATTAGTTCTGAGGTAATCAATGGATTCGGTATCCACATCGAGTGCATAAAATTGGTGCTTCTTGTTCTCAATCAGGTACTTGGTGAGCACACCTGTTCCCGGGCCTATCTCCAACACCGGAAGGTTGGTTTCATTTTTCAATGCATCCACAATCTTCAAAGCGATGTTTTCATCCTTTAAAAAATGTTGACCTAAATGTTTCTTTGGTTTTACGCTTGCCAATTTATTTGCTGTTTATATTATTGTCCTGAATCAATGCCGTTTAGTTAACTAAAGTTTGCATCAATTTGATAAGAACCCCTTACCCCTAAAGGGGAAATGATTTTAAAATCTTTAAGTCATCCCTTTAGGGATTGAGGGTAAGAAAATCTTAACTAAACGACATTGATCGAAGTTTTCTAAATAACTTCCGATTTGATAAAAGTACTGCTTCAAAATGAGTGAATCATCACGCAAAAAAAATAAACCTGTCATAGGAATCACCATTGGGGACATTAATGGTATTGGCCCTGAGGTCATCATCAAATCGCTGGAAGACAATCGCATTCTAAAACAGTTCACACCGGTTATCTACGGATCAGGAAAAGTAATTTCCTACTATCGCAAAGGCCTGGATAAAGAAAACTTTAACTACCAGCAAATTTCGAGCATCGATAAGGTAGTACACAAAAAGGTCAATGTATTAAATGTCTGGGATGAAACTGTTGAGATCAATCCCGGGCAAGCCAATGAGATCGGCGGGAAGTACGCAGTATTGTCACTACAAAAAGCAGTTGCAGATCTGAAGGAAGGACAAATAGATGCGATAGCTACTGCCCCATTGAGTAAAGAGCTTGTGCAGTCAGATGATTTTAAATTCCCAGGGCACACGGAATATCTCACACAAGAAGCGGGGGAAGCAGAAAGCTTGATGTTTCTGGTTCACGATACGCTACGTGTCGGTGTTGTTACAGGACATATCCCTCTCAATCAGGTGAGTGAGAAAGTGACGAAAGAAAAGATTGTGATCAAACTGCAAAAGATGATCAAATCATTGCAGAAGGATTTTGGTATAAAAAAACCCAAAGTAGCGGTATTGGGACTAAATCCACACGCAGGTGAGAATAGCTTGCTTGGTGATGAGGAAGAGAAAGTGATTATTCCTGCCATCAATGAAGTGAAGAGTGGACATCATATTGTCATGGGTCCATTTCCTGCAGACGGTTTTTTTGGTATGAAAACCTATAAGCAATACGATGGTGTGCTCGCAATGTATCATGATCAGGGGCTCATTCCTTTCAAGACACTGGCGTTTGAGGAAGGTATCAATTATACGGCCGGATTGCCGTTTGTTCGCACTTCTCCAGATCATGGAACAGCCTTTGCAATTGCAGGTAAAAATGAGGCAGATGAGACCTCTTTTCGCAACGCGCTTTACCTCGCCAATGACATTATTCGCCAGCGAAATGAAAATCAGTATGAAAGTGCGGATGAAAAGTAACTCATAAACCTTTTGTAGTACTTGGATTCTATCTAAATTTGCGGGTCTTTACCGGGAAGTGGACGGACATGAAGGATTTGAAAGCGTTTAAAATTGAGATTTTCGGACTGAGTAACAGCACTCACGACTTCAATTTCACCTTTGACGATGAATTTTTCTCACATTTCGAAAATAGCCTGGTAAGCAAGGGCAAAGGCACTTGTGACGTGGTTTTGACAAAAACGGATTCAATGATCACTCTCAATTTAACCATTGAGGGAGCTATTGAACTGGAATGTGACAGAAGTCTCGAGCTTTTTGACTTTCCTATTTCAGTAAATAAGGAAGTCATTTACAAATACGGAGATGAGGAGAAGGAATTGAGTGAGGATGTATTTGTAATTTTAAAAGGTGAGCAGGAAATCAATATTTCAACGTTTTTGTACGAATCAATTAGCCTGGAAGTACCGATGAAGAAACTTCATCCAAAATTCCAGAATGAACCTGACAGTGACGAAATGATTTACGTTTCGGAAACAGAGGTGGAGTCACAAGAAGAAAGTACTGATCCCAGATGGGAAGCCCTAAAGAAATTGAAATAAGAAAAATTTAGATAGAGAAAGAAGATGGCGCATCCAAAACGAAAAATTTCGAAAACCAGAAGAGACAAGAGAAGAACGCATTACAAAGCAACTCCAAAGAGCTTTGTGATCTGCCCGACTACAGGAGAGGCACACCTTCCACACAGAGCTTTCTGGCATGAAGGCAAACTTTACTATAAAGGTAAAGTGGTGATGGAAAAAGAAGTTTTAGCCTAAGCTAAGTCCAGATGCCTAAAATTCAAGCAGCCATTACTGGCGTACATGGTTACGTTCCTGAGGACGTGTTGACCAACAAGGATCTTGAAAAGATAGTGGACACCAATGATGAGTGGATCACTTCCCGAACAGGCATCAAAAAGAGGCATATACTTAAAGGTGAAGATCAGGGTACCTCGGTAATGGCTGTAAAAGCAGCTGAAGGTCTCCTGAAAAAAACCAATACCAAAGCAGAAGATATTGATCTGGTGATTTGTGCGACTACAACACCAGATCTTGTTTTTCCTGCCACTGCCAATATTATTTCCAATAAGATCGGTGCGGTAAATGCATTTGGATACGACATCCAGGCTGCTTGTTCCGGATTCCTTTATTCATTAGCTACCGGCTCTCAGTTTATAGAGACTGGGAAGTACAAGAAGGTAATGGTGATTGGTGCTGATAAAATGTCTTCCATTGTAGACTATCAGGACAGAGCTACTTGTATCATCTTCGGAGATGGCGCTGGTGCTGTTTTACTGGAGCCTACTGAAGAAGATTATGGAATAAAGGATTCTGTCCTTAAATCTGACGGTTCAGGTGAGCCATTTCTTCACATGAAAGCCGGAGGTAGCAGACGTCCCGCTTCAGAAGAAACTGTAAAGAACCGAGAACACTTTGCTTATCAGGAGGGCTCTACTGTATTCAAGTTTGCCGTAAAGAATATGGCCGACGTAGCTGCTCAGGTGATGGAAAGAAATAACCTGACCGCTGATGACGTTGCATACCTGGTGCCTCACCAGGCAAACAAGCGCATCATTGATGCGACGGCCAACCGAATGGGTGTGAGTGATGAGAAGGTAATGCTCAACATCTCAGAATATGGAAACACAACGAGCGGCACCATTCCTCTTTGTTTGTGGGATTACGAAAGCAAACTAAAAAAGGGTGACAACCTAATCCTTGCTGCATTTGGTGGCGGGTTTACGTGGGGGGCCATTTGGATAAAATGGGCCTACGATCCAAAATAATTGACTAACATAGCTTAATACATCATGGCAACTACTTCAGATATCAAAAACGGATTGGTGATAGAATTTAATCACGATCTGTTCAGTGTGGTAGAGTTTCAACACGTGAAACCAGGTAAAGGTCCTGCATTTGTAAGAACAAAATTGAAAAGTATCACTACAGGTAAGGTGATTGACAATACGTTCTCTGCAGGTCATAAAATCACTACGGCGCGTGTAGAAAGAAGACCATACCAGTTTCTGTACAAGGATGACATGGGGTATCACTGCATGGACACCAACACGTACGAGCAGGTAGCTGTGCAGGAAAACTTAATCAACGCACCTAAATTTTTGAAGGATGGACAAGAGGTAGAAATCCTCTTCCATGCCGAAGAAGAAAAGATTCTGGGATGCGAACTACCGCAGCATGTGATCATGACTGTTACGCAAGCAGACCCTGGCGTGAAGGGCAATACAGCAACCAACGCTACGAAAAATGCAGTACTTGAGACTGGTGCCACCATTCAGGTGCCGATGTTTATTGATCAGGATGAAGTGATCAAAATCAATACTGTTGACGGGAGTTATGTAGAGCGCGTGAAGTAATTTGCGCTCAGCAAAAAGAAATTTTATACCTTAGTTCTTAAGATTTTATTAATCAACAATTAACCTATGAAGGCCAAAGAAATACAAGAATTAATAAACTTCCTTTCTGAATCAGGCTTGGAAGAAGTGAATATCGAAACAGATGATTTCAAGGTAAGCATCAAGCGAAGTGCTGAGCAGCATATAATCGCATCAGCTCCTCAGGCGGCTCCTGCACCAGCACCGGCTGCAGCGCCAGCACCCGCTCCTCAAGCAGCTCCTGCCCCAGCAGCGGATGGAGGTAGTGCGCCGGCTTCTGATAGTAACCTTGTAGAAATCAAGTCTCCAATGATTGGTACTTTCTACCGATCTGCAAACCCTGAGTCACCTGCATTTGTAGAAGTAGGAAGCTCTGTTAGCGCCGGTGATACCGTTTGTATTATCGAGGCGATGAAGTTATTCAATGAAATTGAATCGGAAGTGTCCGGTAAAATCGTAAAAGTATTGGTTGACAATGCGCAACCAGTAGAGTACGATCAGCCACTTTTCCTTGTTGAACCTTCATAAACAACCACCCTATGTTTAACAAGATATTGATTGCCAATAGAGGCGAGATTGCATTACGTATTATCCGTACATGTAAGGAAATGGGCATCAAGACTGTGGCTGTTTACTCCAAAGCAGATGCTGATAGCTTACATGTAAGATTCGCTGATGAAGCTGTGTGCATCGGCCCACCTCCGGGAAAGGACTCTTACCTCAAGATTCCTAACATCATAGCAGCTGCAGAAGTAACCAATGCAGACGCAATCCACCCGGGATATGGGTTCTTATCTGAGAACGCAGAATTTTCACGAGTGTGTGCTGAAAACAACATCAAGTTCATCGGGGCAAGTGAGGAGATGATCAGTAAAATGGGTGATAAAGCAACAGCTAAAGCCACCATGATTGCTGCTGGTGTTCCCGTTGTACCTGGATCTGAAGGGTTACTTGAATCCGCTGAGCAAGGCATGAGTCTCGCGAAAGAGATTGGCTACCCGGTGATGATCAAAGCGACCGCCGGTGGTGGTGGCAAAGGGATGCGACTGATCAAGGAAGAGAAGGAATTCAAAAAAGCATGGGATAGTGCACGTCAGGAAGCTGCGGCATCTTTCGGAAATGATGGGATGTACATGGAGAAATTCGTGGAAGAACCTCGTCACGTTGAAATTCAGATCGTTGGAGACAGCAATGGAAAAGCCTGTCACCTTTCTGAACGAGATTGCTCGATCCAGCGAAGACACCAAAAGCTGATTGAAGAAACGCCTTCCCCTATCGTATCTCAAGAATTGAGAGAGAAAATGGGAGCTGCTGCGATTAAAGGTGCAGAAGCTATTAAGTATGAAGGAGCAGGTACTGTAGAATTCCTGGTAGATAAGCATGGCGATTTCTTCTTCATGGAGATGAATACGCGTATTCAGGTAGAGCACCCGATCACTGAGGAAGTAACGGACTATGACCTGATTAAAGAGCAAATCAAAGTGGCTGCTGGTGAGCCTATCTCAGGAAGAAATTACTACCCTCAATTGCATTCAATTGAAGTGAGGATTAATGCCGAAGATCCGGCAAATGGTTTCCGACCAAGCCCTGGTAAAATCACGAACCTTCACTTCCCGGGAGGACATGGAGTTCGAATCGACAGTCATGTATATGCTGGCTACACCATCCCTCCTTACTACGACTCAATGATCGGTAAGTTAATCGTGAGTGCACAAACCAGAGAGGAAGCTATTATTAAGATGAAGCGGGCTTTGGAGGAAACGGTGATTGAAGGCATCAAAACGACCATTCCATTCCACCTAAAAATGATGGATGACAAAGCGTTTAGGTCCGGGAACTTCACCACGAAGTATCTAGATACCTGGGACTTTAGTGTGTTGAAATAGCCTAGAAAGCTTTGATAATATTGAAACCCCTTGCCAGGAATGGTGAGGGGTTTTTGTTTAACAGAGGATTGGATTCATTATATTTAATGGAATATTACCTGTTTCACCTTCAAGTAATGAACGACTATTTCAACCTCACCCAATCATTATTGGGAAAGTGTTTCTTACACTCACAGCTTGTAGTATTAATCTTTTTAGTGGGATTTGTTTCATCCTGCCAAAATGAGCATGCAGAAAAACCATTTCTATTTGGGAAAGGGTATGGCATCAATAGCGCTACACTAATAGTTGATGATCTCGATTCAGCTAAAAGCTACTTCTCAACTACATTAGGCTTTGATGTAGATGACGTTGAGAAAGGAGAGTTCATGGGAACAATAGTAGCTTCAGCTGGACTGGCTGACATGTCTTTTATCGAACTCCTTTCGCTGAATGATTCTGTGGACGGTCTAAAACCTTCATTTATTACATCATTTCTGAAATCCAACACAGGTGTGAGAGTGTTCTCATTGTCAAGTTCTTCTACCGATTCAACATCAATGTGGCTTACTTCAAAAGGTTTCGAATTGGATTCTATCCAATCACATAGAAGCTCTGAAGAAGCACCTGAAGGCTGGTCGTGGGATGATGGTGAACCTGAAAGCTATAGCCTCGATTTTGATTCAAATAACCCACCAGCACACCTTCCCAGGTTTGTTGAGTACTCAGACTTTAACTATAAGCAATCACAAGAGCAATGGAGAACTTATTACGGTTATGGCAGACGATATAACGAGCATCCAAATGGAGTTGTGGGTACATCCGCGATAAGAATTGCAGTTGAAAATGTGCAAGCAGCCAGAAAGGAATTTCAGCAAATGGGATTCACTGAGTTGGAAGCAAATGACACTATTGCTCGCTATCAACTCATTCGAAATCAGGAAATACATATCATAGGAGTCCTCTCAACAGATCCTTCAGTTTCAAAATTTCTTAGCGATCGGGGGCCCGGAGTAATGGCTATGCAATTGGAAGTTGCCAACATTGATTCAACACACACTTATCTCAAAGAACGTCTGCCTGAGGTAGCATTGACGATGGAAACATCAAAATTGATAATATCGCAAGAGCATGCTTATGGCGTACAGTTGGAGTTTGTACAGGAACCGGATGAACAGGCATTGATGGCTAAGATGCTGAGACCAGATGATGAACTGGATAGTGCCGCGGCATCTCATGCAGCAGGTATGTACGAAAAATACTGCGCACTCTGTCATGGGGCAGATCGTGAAGGGTATGCAGCTGACAATGCTCCCTCCCTTCGTTCTCAGTCCTTATTGGCAACAAGCAAGTCCTCCAATTTCCTAAGATATACCATCCAATATGGTCGCTCAGGTACAGCAATGGCTGGATATTTGGATCGGCAAGGCGGTCCGATGGAATACATTGACATTGAGATTTTATTACAATGGCTGTATGAAACAAGTGAAGTAAATGAGCCTATTGAATTGTCCAGAGAGCCAGTCCTAGGAAATTTGGAGCTGGGAAAAACCATCTATGCCAATGACTGTGCCGTTTGTCACGGCGCGGATGGTGAAGGGGTTACAGCTCCTGCCCTGGGAAACCCCATGCTCTTAGCAACAGCTACCGATCACTTTCTTCGATATGCAATTACAGAGGGAAGGGATGGTACACCAATGATTGCATTTAATGAGACACTCAAAAGCGAGGAAATAGATGCTGTTACTGCTTTTCTCAGAAGTAGAGCGTCAGGGTGGGATGTACCTCAGGCTGACACGCTCACCATTCCACCTCCGGAAAAGTATGTATTGAATCCTGAAAGGAAATCTCCAAAATTCACACTTAAGGAAGGGAAGTATGTTCCGGCAAAACAAGTAATGGAAGCCATGGAGGACAGCCTCCGAATGGTGATCCTGGACGCACGGTCTGAGGTGGCCTGGCGCCAAACTCACATTCCTGGCGCTATTCCGGTCCCATACTATGAGGAGCCCGAAAATTTTGTAAATGACCTGCCGAATGACAGCACAATGATTTTCGTATACTGTGCTTGTCCTCATGCAGCTTCCCAACGTGTAGTAAACACCCTAAAGCGTCATGGATTTAAAAATACGGCCATCATTGACGAAGGAATCTTAGTTTGGGCCCAAATGGGTTATCCTGTGCAGCATGGGAATTGAAATTTGTGTCTGGAAGTATCTGATTTCTAAGACAAGGCTTCTTAGAAATGCTCAGCCTCGTCCTAGTTGCTTAAGGATTTCCTTTTATACCTCGAAACAATTCGTATCAAGCCAAACTTCTTGACTTACCAGATATTAATTCCGAAATAACCTTTGTGCTTTCAGATTGATCAAAAAGTATTTTAAGAAACACGGTAATAGGAATAGACATGATCAAGCCCGGGATTCCCCAAACATATCCCCAAAGCATCAGCATTATCAAGATCGTGATCACATTGATTGAGAATGATTTTCCCATAAAAATAGGCTCTAAAACACCTCCAAATAAAGTTTGAACTCCTGTTGTAGTAAGAACGAATAAAAAAAGCATGGATGCTGCTTCTATTTCTACAAAAGCAAAAACTGCAAGAAGTACTACGGTGATTACCGATCCAATCATCTGAAGGAAATTGATCATAAATGCAAACAACCCCCAAAAGATGGGAAAGCTTACACCGAAACCCCAACAGGCAATTCCTATACCTATGCCAGTGAATAAGCTTAGAAAGAATTTTACCTTAATAAACGTAATCAACTCTTTCTCTATCTTCATGAAGGTTTTGACCGATGAAAAGTGCTGCTTCAGAATCGTGCTATTCAATACCTTTTGCATATCAATGGAACCTGCCAGGAAGAGTACTACAAAGAATATCGTGACAAGTGTCATAGATACAGTATCAGTGATGAAGCTTACTGTAGGAGCAAAATTTTTGATGATCGTATCTTTTTGAATCAATGAACCTAATGTGTCTTCTCCTTGCAAAAAATCAACACCAAAGAATACTTCAACCGAATTCAATAATGTGGTGAGTTTGATCTTCGCTTTTTCAAAAAAGGCATTGTCTGTTGCTAAGATTTCACGGCTCGAAAGTTGAATCAATTCACCACTTAGCTTAAAGAAAGTTGCAATTATTAGGATTACGATCGTAATGCTCAAGATCTTGGGCACACGTTTCTTCTTAAACCATCTCATTAGAGGTAAAAAAAGCAATGCAATGAACATTGAAGAAACCAATGGAATGAAAATAAAAGAAAGCGTTTTAAGCAAATAAAACACCAGTGGCACGACAAGAATTAGTAGTAGGATGTTGGTGGTTTTTCTATCGTTCATGCGTATTGAATTGACTATAATGAAGAGTAATGCTTATTGATATGGTTTAGTTCACCATATTTCTTTCAAAAGAATCTGAGTAAAATCAACAACTCAAGCCTCGCTCACACGCTCCTCCAACTCCGCGTACCAATCCGCTCCGTACTTTCGAATCAGGGCATCTTTGAGGAATTTGTAGACAGGCACTTTAAGCTCCTTTCCGAGATCGCATGCGGGAGAACAGATTTGCCACCGATCATAATTGAGTGCTTCGAAATCAGGAAGTTTTGAAATTCTAATCGGGTATAAATGGCAGGAGATTGGTTTTTTCCAGTCGGTTTTGCCATCCTTATGTGCTTGCTCGATGCTACACTTCAGGACTTTATTTTCATCATAGAAAGCAAATGCGCATTCTTTTCCATTAATTGTGCTTGTCGAGTAATCTCCGTCCTCGTCCAGGATGTAGCCTCCCTCCTTTTCCAATACATCGATGGCTTCCTGAGTCAGGTAAGGTTTTACAAGCTCAATAACCTCTTCGATTCGGGGCAGCTCATCTTTCAAAAGTGGAGCGCCCAGGTCCCCCTCTACACAGCAGGCCCCCTTGCATTTGGTTAAATCACATACAAATGCCTCCTCTATCACATCATCAGAAACCAACGTCTTGCCTACCTCGATCATAACCTTCAATTTTTCTTCAAAATTATGGAACTAATTTGTATCGAGCACGTTATTCGCTTATACATTATATGTACATACATTTAATTTGAGAAAAGAAAACTTAACAATTAAAAACCATGATTAAAGCATTTATCATTTTCGCAGCGCTTCTAAGCAATGAAGCAAAAGAAACATACAAAGTAAACGCAGAAGAAAGCACTGTAGAATGGGTTGGCAAAAAGGTAACAGGCCAACACAATGGAGTGATTGAATTGAAAGAAGGCAAGCTTGAAATGGAAGATGGACAGCTTACAGGCGGAACATTCACCATTGATATGACTACAATTGAAGATAAAGACCTTTCAGGAGAATATAAAGGCAAACTGGAAGGTCACTTGAAGTCTGATGACTTCTTTGGAGTGGAAAAATACCCAACTTCTACGTTTGTGATCACAAGCGCCGTTCCTCAAGGACCCGGTAAATACAAAGTGATAGGAAACATTACCATTAAAGAGAACACAGAGGAGATTCAATTTACAGCTAATGTTGAAGAAAAAGATGGAAAGATTACCGCGTCAGCTGACCTCACAATCGACCGATCAAAATTCGACGTTCGGTATGGATCAGGTAGCTTTTTTGATAACCTTGGAGATAAAACGATATATGACAATTTTGAACTTAGCGTGAGCTTAGTTGCGAGTAAGTAAAGTAGGTTAGTGATTAGGTGATGGGCCGCTTCGAGCAATCGGGCGGTCCTTTTTTTGTATCTAATTGTAATAGAACATGCAGGAATCGAAAGTTTGATGATTCCACCTTTGCAGTCATCAACCTGTGAATGCATGAACTTTAATAACCGCTTAAAATTGTACCCACTCAAATTGGTTTACAACAAATCATTGAATGAATGGAGGGTCTACAGAGGAAAAAGTCTACTATTCCTTGGTAGTAAAGATAACTGTAGGCAATTTATTGAAGAAAAACGCAGTAGAGAAGCTTAAAAATGCTTCCATCCTTGCGCCTGTAATTCCACCACATTCTGATTTCTGGTTACAAACGTTCTGCCTTTCTTCTGCGCTTGCATATACCCAATGGTATGAATATCTGCGTGATTCTTAATCTTCTCGAAATCATCTTGCCCTATGGTAAATAGCAGTTCATAATCTTCTCCACCATTAAGCGCACACGAATTTGGATCAATGCTAAACTCAGCGGCTGTTTCAAAAGACTGTTTCTCAATAGGAATTTTATCTTCATAGATCGCCACTCCTAAACCAGACTGCTTGCAAAGATGGAATGCTTCTGAAGCTAACCCATCTGATACATCAATCATGGAGGTTGGTTGAATCCCCAGATCCTTAAACTCGTGTATGATATCCATCCGAGCTTTAGGTTTTAACTGTCGTCCCACCACATAATCGTACTTATCCAGTTTTGGCTGCATGTCCGGGTTGGCAAGGTATTCAGCCTTTTCGCGTTCCAAAATTTGCAATCCCACGAACGCCCCTCCCAGATCACCGGTAACGCAAAGAATATCGTTTTCCATTGCTCCGTTACGGTAGACTACTTTGTCACGATCAACTTCACCAATGGCTGTTACTGAAATCACCAATCCAGCTGAAGATGATGTAGTATCCCCTCCTACCAAATCAACATTGTATTCATCACAAGCCGCTTTGATACCTTCATAAAGAGCCTCGACAGCTTCAACAGAAAACCGATTACTTAGACCCAGATTCACCGTTATTTGCTTGGGTATGCCATTCATGGCGGCAATATCCGAGACATTAACGGCTACCGCCTTGTAACCCAAATGGGGCAAAGGCATGTACGAAAGGTCGAAATGCACACCTTCCAGCAGCATATCTGAGGTGGTAAGGAGGTATTTGTCACCCAAATCATAAACAGCCGTATCATCACCAATACCTTTGACCGTTTTTTCATTCTTAGGCTCAAACTTTTCAGCAATTCGATCGATCAGACCAAACTCACCTATTTCGCCTATTTCTGTACGTTTTTCTTCGCTCATATTTTATATTTAACCTCAGAGAAAACTGAGAGTAAACAGAGACCTCAGAGAAGTCACCTGCAAAAAAAAATCAGTTTCTCTATTACTTTTTTATATAAACCTCAACTGCCGAGAAATTTGTGAAATACTCAAAAAGCTCAGAGCTCTCCGCGAAATACCCCGTGCCCTCTGCGATTAAAAATCACTTAATTTCCTGACACAACTCCACCAGCACACCATTGGCTGATTTTGGATGGACAAAACAAACCAACTTATTGTCCGCACCTTTTTTTGGTTCTTCATTCAATATCTGAAAACCCTCTGCTCTCAGTCTATCCATTTCCGCATAGATATCATCCACCTCAAAAGCAATGTGATGAATACCCTCTCCTTTCTTTTCAATGAATTTCGCAATGGCACTGTCACTTCCTCCCTCAAGCAACTCAATTTTTGTTTCTCCGAGTTGGAAAAATGAAGTGGTTACCTGCTCAGACTCTACTTCCTCAGCTTTGTAAGCAGATTTATTGAAAAGAGTTTCAAAAAGCTTGTTTGAATCATTTAAGTTTTTGACTGCTATGCCAATATGCTCAACGTTTTTCCACATTTTTATTAATTCATTAAAGCTGACAGGTGAGCCAAATGGCAGATTTTCAGCTATGTATGTACAATTTGTCTCAATAATTGGGTTTAGCCTGTCTGCCCTGCCTACCGGACAGGCAGTTGACAAAAGGCAGGCATCATGCTCATTATTATTAAGTTTGCAAAAATGCAGGAACTTTCAGTCGATCTGAAAAGTTTACCGATTAATTAAAGGAAATGGAGCTACGATCTGACGTACATGTAGAATCGGCGAAGATTCAGAATGAAATAAAGAACTTCCTGGGACTAAGAAGTGATGAGGTGATTTTTGAATTTGCCAACAATGATGGGAAAGTGAAGCTGGACCTGATCACAATCAATCCTCGTCATAACCAGTCATTCTTATTCAAAACCATAACGGGATTTGATAAGATGGATGTCCTTCACAAGATGTTGGATTATGTACGCACCCATAAAGACAAGGAAAGCTCTTTTACCATTCAGTGGATGATGAAAGGTATGAATGAACTTCAGACGTCCTATTTCCGCGCAAAAAACATGTATGACGCCATGGACAAACTGTATTATGGCCGAGATATGAATAATTTGACTGTATTTAGCATAGTATTAAATCCTGTAGCCTGATGATAAATGTAACTGACAAAGCAAGAGAAGAGATCGTAACCTTGCTGACTAAAGAGGGTAAATCCCTGGAGAACAACATTCGTGTTTCTGTAAAAGGAGGCGGATGCTCGGGCTTAATGTATGACCTTTCTTTTGACCCGGAGATTCATGAAGCTGATGAAGTGTTTGAAGATAAAGGTGTGAAAATACTGGTAGACAAAAAGAGTTTGCTATATCTGCTTAATACGACTCTTGATTTCTCTGACGGGCTAAATGGCAAAGGCTTTCAGTTTGTAAATCCAAATGCATCCCGAACCTGTGGATGTGGAGAGAGTTTTTCAGTATAGAAATTTAAGAGATGTGACTATTTTAGTCGCATGAAAAAATGGTCTTCCGATCGTTGGATTAGTATTGTTGCTATTGTTGCTTCATTAGGAACGCTATTCACCATCATCTATCAAACTGATATTTTCAGAAAACAGCAATATGCATCTGTACTCCCCTACTTAGAATTGTGGAATTCTTCAAATAATGACTCGTACCGGCTAATTCTAATTAATAATGGTATTGGCCCTGCATTTATTGAAGAAGTCAGCATTCTATATAAAGACAGTGTTTATCAGCTTGACCCGGCAGAATTTACCAGAAATGTGGTTGATCCAATTGACACGATCACTCGCTTTGGTCACTCAAACATCCGCAAGGGCAGGCTGGTACCGGCCGGAACGCAAATTAATCTAGTTCAAGCCTTGGACGATAGTACAAATGCAACCAAACTTTGGTCTTGGTTTTCTGGAGGAGATACTACCAGAGTCCATAGACCGGAAATAGAGATCATTTATGCCTCTGTTTATGGTGAAAGGTGGAAGATTCAAAAATATGGAACTGACCAGCCGATCAAATTAGATTAATCCCTGGTTTCTCGCTGCTTCAATGTTTTTGATGTTTGAACATCCGTTCTACTATTAATTCCATCTTCTTTAATCAACTCATATTGCGATTCTACAAATAAGGCATGATCGTGATACACTGCAATGGGAGTTTTTAACATTTCAAGATTTGAAGACAGATAATCTAAAAAATCATGACTGTCCAACTCCATGACTTCACTTAATTGAATCTCCCCGTCAACGTTGATTAATTTTTTAGCCTTGATTCCAAGCTTTTCGGCCAGGTTGCTAAGTTGAAGTTGTGTGATTTTATCATGCCTGATATCCAACTCTTTGGTTTCGTAATGTCTTAGCGATTTAGCATAAATTAAACCTTCTCTCTGCTGAATATCAGATGAGTCATATATGTAGAGTATTTCATTTTTGCTAACCTTCATACCCTATTAAGTGATTTTAAGGTCAAATTGTTTCCAACATACATTTTCATTTCATATTTCAAAATAATTAAAATGAATAGCAACTATATCAAATATTTATCGTAAAGTTGTATATACAACTGATATGAACTATCCATTACTAGAAGCTACAGACCCTACTACCTGCCTCTCAGGGAAGATGTCTCGGATAAGCCGTATAACCGCTAATATCTTTAGAAAGCACATCAAAGAGTACGGACTTTCGAATAGTCAAATGAGCTTACTATTCGTCCTTTCTAAGCGAAGAGATTTGACTCAAAAAGAACTGTGTGATATACTCTTCATGGAAAAATCTACACTTAACAGAAACCTGAAACGGTTGGTTGATCAAAAGTATGTTACTAAAAAAGATTTTCCAGCGCTCAATATCACAGAAACAGGAAAAGCACATCTTGAAAAAGCCATCCCGGCCTGGAGAAAAGCTATGAAGGAAATTCGATCGCTTCTACTCGCAGATGGAGAAGAGGCGGTAGACACCATTTTAACTAAACTAAAACAATCACAACTATGATGCTCAAACTCGGTTACATTGGACTTACAATCGCTGTGTGTGTTTTGCTCATTCATTTTGGTTTTATAGCTATCAATAAAAGCTTTGAGGCCTCAAAACGGAAGAGTAAAAAAAACCAACTTATTGCAGGAGTTGTTCTTTGGCAAATTTATCTGGTACTTGTCGGTTCATGGGATTTCATTCAATCCTATTCTTTCCCGCCTCGTTTTGCACTTATGATGATTATCCCTGCCTTCATTTTTACAGGGGTATTTGTTTATCGTAATAGAAATGAGGTATGGATACAACACCTTCCCACAAAGTCAATCTTCTATTTTCAGTCTTTTAGAATTTTGGTTGAAAGCTTATTTGTTGCTTCTGTGGCAGCCGGCATTCTACATAAGGAAGCAAGCATTGAAGGGTACAATTACGATATGGTTTATGCGATTACAGTACCAATTGTTGGTTTGATCGCTTTTAATGGAAAGTCTCCAAACCTGAAGCTTGTAAGATTTTGGAACTATTTAGGATTAATAATTTTAGCCACTGTCATTTTTGTATTTATGACGAGTGTTTACAAGCCTGACCTTTATGGAGCAAATGAGCCATTACTACCTTTTGCTGCTATGACTTACCCTTACGTATTGGTTGCAGGAAGTCTTATGCCGATTGCTGTATTCATGCATGTACTGTCAATCGCACATTTAAATAAATTGATTGGAAAGAAATGAGAAACAAAAAATGTGGTGAGAAAGGCATTTAATAAGCTCTTACTTCTATCCCCTTCATAAAGTTGATAAATGCTTTATTCACTACTTTATTTCCTCCAGGTGTAGGATAATCACCAGTGAAATACCAGTCGCCTAAATGATTTGGACAAGCTTTGTGCAGGTTATCCACCGTCTGATAAACCACTTCAACTTCGGCTTTCATACCTTTAGGCTTCACTATCTCTGTGATCTTTTGAGATATCTCTTCATCCGTAAACTGATGATAAAGCTCATTAACATGATTAACAGGAGTAGGATCAGATTGGCTGGCCAGACATTTGTCAAATACAATATCCAGCAATTCTTCCTTGCCATGATCCTTTAGCAATTCCAAAACAGCCCTGAAGGCAAGAAACTCCTTCATCTTGCTCATATCAATTCCGTAGCAGTCAGGGAAGCGAATTTGAGGTGCCGAAGATACAATAACGATCTTCTTAGGCTCTAAACGATCAAGCAGCGTTAAAATACTTTTTTCGAGTGTTGTTCCACGAACTATACTGTCATCGATTACCACCAGCGTGTCCGTATGTTTGTTAATTACCTCGTAGGTTGTATCATAGACATGTGAGACCAGTTCATCCCTCCCTTTGTCATCAGTGATGAACGTTCTGAGCTTTGCATCTTTCAACACCAGTTTTTCAACTCTAGGCTGAAAGTTGAGCATTTCCTCAATTGAATCCGCAGATGGCTTACCTTCAAGAATAACCTCCATGCGTTTGGCAATAAGGTATTTTTCCATTCCATTCATCATTCCCAGAAAAGATGTCTCTGCCGTATTTGGAATGTAAGAAAACACGGTATTTCTCAAGTCAAAATTGATTGACTTTAATATCTGAGGCACCAATAGCTCCCCAAGCTTCTTTCGCTCACTATAAATATCCGGGTCTGTTCCTCTAGAAAAATAGATGCGCTCAAATGAACATGACTTGCGTTCTAGTGGCTCTATAAATTGTTTTTGTTCGTAACTACCACCCTTACCAATCAGCAGTGCATGACCGGGTTTGATTTCCTGGATATCATCATATTCACACCCAAAGGCAGTTTTGATTGCTTGCTTCTCTGATGTCACTACAACGACTTCATCATCCGCATAGTAGTATGCTGGTCGAATCCCTGCAGGATCTCTGGCGACAAATGACGCTCCGTACCCAATAATTCCAGCCATCGCATATCCACCATCAAAATCTCTACATGACCGGTGAAGAACGCGCTGAAGATCAATTTCTTCTTCTATTTTGTAAGTGATCTCTTCATTGGAAAGCTCATCCTTATACTTATCAAAAATTCGCTGATTCTCTTCATCCAGGAAGTGACCAATCTTTTCCATCACAGTGACAGTATCAACTTTGTCTTTTGGAAACTGTCCCAATCCAACCAGGATATTAAAAAGCTCTTCAACATTCGTCATGTTGAAATTTCCAGCCATTACAAGGTTTCTACTCCTCCAGTTATTCTGCCTTAAGAATGGATGGCAGTTTTCGATGCTGTTTTTTCCGTGAGTTCCGTACCTCAGATGACCCAACCATGATTCCCCTGTAAACGCATAATTTTCCTTCAGCCATTGGGCGTTAGATTCATCGCCTCTAGGGTCCTTTTTTGCCTTCAAGTATTTCTTGCTGATCTTCCCGAAAATCTCTTCAATCGGATTTGAGTTAATCGTACGGTAACGGGAAATATACCTCAGCCCGGGTGGAATATCGATTTTGATACTTGCTACTCCAACACCATCCTGCCCGCGATTACTCTGCTTTTTCATCAGCAGGTACATCTTTTTGGCTGCATAAGCAGGCGTGCCGTATTTGTCAATGTAATATTGGAGGGGTTTCCTTAAGCGGAGGTGGGCTATGCCACATTCGTGTTTTATCGGGTCACTCATGGACGTTGTTAAGCAATTGTTGTGCTTCCATTACCAGCTGAGGTGCAAAGAACAACAATAACAACACAATACAGAAAAGAGTTGCCAGAATTTTCGTCGATAAATTTAAATTAATAGACTGATTATCTGTTGACTGGCTTAGAAATATCGCTCGTGGGATTCGTAGATAGAAAAAGAGCGAGCCTACTGTAGCAATTACTGCGACAATTAAATACCACAACATCTGACTGTTTTCCAATAAAGAATACCCTTCCCATAAGGTGGTGAACAGGAACAGTTTAGCAGTAAAACCAGCCAGTGGCGGTAAACCCACAAGCGAAACAAGTATCAATGAAAATATAGCTCCTATCCAAACAGACCTGGAGGTTTGTTTGTAATCATCGATTTCAACTATTCCGTTTCGTTCATGTACATCTAACAGGTAAAAAGTGACCATGTTCATAATAGCATAAACAACCGAGTAATACCATAATGACTCTGATGCAGTAGTCGATTGGATCAATGTCAAAGGCAATAAGAAGCCGGAATGAGCAATGGCTCCAAAACTGATCATACGCCGAGCATTGCTTTGCCTAAAAGCTCCCAAAGTACCAGCAACAATGGTGAGAATCCCCAGCCCTAAAACAAGACTGTATATCCAATGGTTTGAGGTAAAAATTTGCCCTTCAAATATCCTCTTTAGCAACACCAGAGCTGCTAGTTTTGGAACGATGGACATGAATGCAGTCGCATCTGCAGGGGCTTCCTGGTAAGTGGCGGGTACCCATAAATGAGCCGGTGCAATAGAGATTTTAAAAAAGATACCCACCAGCAATAATATAAACCCAACTTGAGGAAGGAGGGCACTAAATGTTTCAGAGTTCCATTCACTAACCAAAAAGGTGCTTGTTGATCCATAGATTATCCCAAGACCAAAGAGCATGATAGCTGAACATATTGCTCCGAATAGCAAGTACTTTATACTTGCTTCAAACCCCTTCTTCTTAAATGAAAAATTGGTCAGGATGTAAGAGGAAAATGAAACCAGCTCAATAGATAAGTAGATGATGAGCAAGCTATTAGCCTTCATCATTAACAGACTCCCTGTCAACATTGAAAGGATAAAGAAGTAGAATTCTGTGCTATGCTTATCTCCCCTTTTAAACAACAGCAAAAACGAAGCGGTTATTAGAAAAAGGATTCCAAAAGTAGACGTATGAACTGACAGAAATAGAGATCCAGAGAGGATGTCTCCCCTTAATCCATTCGTCAAGTTGAGGTAGCAAGCAAATATTAAAACTATAAGGAATAATGCTTTAATCGCTCTGCCAGATCGAGCTAGACCTAGCACTAAAACCGCAATTGCGCCAAGCATCAAAGCACTCTCTGCCCATACACCTTGCAGATCTGCTAATATTCCATTTAATTGGTCAATGAGGTTCATGGTTGACCGATGCTAAATTGCTGAATGAAAAAATTGATGGTTTCATTGCTGTAATCCAGCACCAACCGCGGGTAAATACCCATGGCAATTACCAGAATGGTCAACGGGATCAACATGAGTTTTTCTCTGGCAGTGAGATCAAACATACTACTCTCCCAAGCAGATTCACGAACAAAGTATTTTCCATAAAACATGCGCTGGATGGTCCAAAGGAAATAGGCAGCTGATACTGCTATTCCAAGTGTGGAAAGTATTCCAATCCAAAGTGAGAACTGAGAACTACCAAAGGCTCCCATTAATACCATCAATTCACCCACAAATCCGGATAATCCAGGCAACCCTAAACCTGCAAAAAAGAATACAGCCATGAAAAATGTGTAAACAGGCATCTTGGCAGCCAATCCGCTGAAATTCTCCATTTGCCGGTTTCCGGTACGGTCATAAATCACGCCTGCAATTAGAAAGAGTGCGGGAGAAATCAATCCATGAGAGATCATGTGAAAAAGTGATCCTGAAAAACCTACCGAGGTTATTGATCCAAGGCCTACCAGAACAAATCCCATATGTGAGACCGAAGAATAAGCGACCATCCGCTTAAGGTCCCTTTGGGCCAGTGCATTCATGCCTCCATACAGAATGGATATCACACCGATGATCGCAACGAAACCGGAAAAATCAATTGCTACATCAGGAAAGATACCATATGCGATCCGGAGTAGTCCATAAGCACCAACCTTTAACAAAAGACCAGCTAATACTACGGAAATTGGTGTTGGTGCCTCTACGTGTGCGTCAGGTAGCCAAGTATGAACCGGAACCGCAGGTAGCTTAATCCCAAAGCCGATGATTAAAAAGATGAAGGCCAATACTCTTGCTGAATATCCGAAAATCAATTGAGGAGATCCTGGGTCTAACACAGTATCTGACGCATAGGCACCATCCAGCATTTTTACCATACTAAAGGTGCTTGAATCTCCATCTACAACGCTCAAATACAATCCAATCATTACCACCAGTATGAAAAGGGAGCCTAATAGTGTGTAAAGGAAAAACTTAATGGATGCATACGAACGCCTGCTTCCTCCCCATATCCCGATAAGGAAAAACATTGGAAGTAGCATGAATTCAAAACACAGGTAGAAAAGGAAGAAATCAAGTGCAATGAAACAGCCTATTATGCTTGAACTTAGTACCAAATACAGGATATGATAGCCTTTGGCTTTTTCTTCAATATTCCAGGATGAAATCACCCCGATAAGCAGAACAAAACTTGAAAGCGCGACCAATGGCATGCTGATGCCATCAACGCCTAAGTAATATTGGATACTAATTGTCCCGATACTCCCCAGAGACATGTTGATCCAGTTTGCTTTCTCTACAAACTGAAAGGCTCCTTCCCAACTTTCAGGAACCAGTGATTGGTCAAAGTTGATCATCAGTATGACTGAAAGCACCAGCTGGATTGCTACAGCAGCAAAAGATAGCCTTCTAAATACTTTCCATCGCTCTGCCGGGATGAAAAGCATAACCAATGCAATAAGCAATGGAAACAGGAATATATAGGTTAGGGTGTTTTGCATGCGACGCTAAAAAAACAGTATCCAACTTAAAATCAAAATAACTCCTGCAAGTAGCCAGGCTAGCTGCGTTTGTATATCACGTGAACTCAAACCTGCCACCCGCTTTCCTACGAATGCTGAAATATGACCACATAGGTTAACTGGTCCATCAACCATGAAACGATCTATCAGGGCAATCACCTTAGATATTACCACTGAACCAACACCAACGAAATGAATGAATCCATCTACGACCATTTGATCAACGGCAAAAGTGAATTGCGAAAATCGACTGAAACCTCTTCCGATAGATTGATACAATGCTACCAGATAAAATCCATTGAAAGCTAATTTGAACTTTCCAACTTCCAGTTTGGAGAACGATTGCTCGTAATTTGAACCAGGCTTGAAAAAGGAGTAAGCCAAAACCAGTCCTGAGATAGCAAGCAATGTTGACAAGATCATCACAATCAGCGAAATAGAATCGCTTGAGTGACTAGGAGTGCTACTCCAATACCCTGAAAGCCGGCTTTCATGAGCGAATGGATTCCAGTCAAAGACAAACCAAAATGAACCTAAAGCCAAAACGATCAATGGTACTTTCAGCGATAGATTTTCAGAAAAAGCCACGATCTTTTCCTCTAACCTATTTTCACTATAGAATACCAATAACACCATTCTTCCTACATAAAGCGCGGTAAGAAATGCGGTAATCAATCCGACATCAGGCACAATGTACGCCCAGGCACCTATCTGTTCTGCCCACTCCCACCCGGCAATAATGATTCCTTCTTTGGACATAAACCCACTGAAAAAAGGAATGCCAGTAAGCGCGAGTGCGCAAACTAAAAAGGTACTGTAGGTCCATGGAAGTGCTTTTTTCAAGCCTCCCATATTTCGCATGTCTTGTGCATCTGCTTTGGTCACTTGATGTAGGTAATGAATGATAGCTCCGGCTCCAAGAAACAATCCTGCTTTGAAAAAAGCATGGGTAAACAAATGAAAAATGGATGCTGATCCTGCCCCCACTCCTATTCCCATGACCATATACCCTAATTGAGAAATGGTTGAATAGGCCAATACTTTTTTAATGTCATGCTGAAATAGCGCACACAAACCTCCATAAAGCGCAGTGAATGTTCCGGTTAATGCGACAATGATCAATGTGCTTTCATGCATGAATGGAGCCACTCTAAACAGTAAGTAAACACCTGCAGCAACCATGGTAGCAGCATGTATCAGGGCTGATACGGGTGTTGGGCCCACCATCGCTTTGGTCAGCCAGCCCGAGAATGGCAGCTGAGCAGATTTCCCAAAAGCACCAATGGCTACCAATATTGAAGGCAAGAACAACCAGGTTCCGCTCAGTTCAGAAATATTGAGCGATCCGGAATTGTTTATCATTAAAATCCCTGCAAGCAGTGCTACATCCGCAATTCGGTTGACCATAAATGAAAGTCTGGCTGAAGCTGGGATTCCATCCTTCTTATACCAAAATCCAATCAACAGGTAAGAAGTAAGCCCAACCAGCTCCCAGAATACAAACAGCAGGATTAAGTGATCCGCCAAAAGCAGTCCAATCATGGAAAAGGTAAATAGCCCCAGCTTGGCAAAGTATCGGTGCTTTCCATCGTCTTCTCGCATGTATTCCAGGGAGAAAGTGTGCACCAAAAGGGATATAAGTGTCACCAGGCATATTAGAATAGCTGCTGTACTATCCAGTTTAATTCCAAGGGAATAATCAGGTAGCCATTGGATGGCTGTATTGAATTCAATGCTATTTATAATAACAAGCAATGAAGCTGCAAATGAAAGTCCGATACCGCCTATTGAGTAAGAGGTATTTTTGAAGAGCATTCCAAAAACTCCTCCTGCAAGAGGTAAGAACAAAAGCGATATGATCAATACTTCATTCACGCTTCCTTTGTGTTTATAGGGCCACCACTTTGTGCCCACTCCGTCCATGACCCATCATAAACAGGGCTTATTTTATCGGAAATAAGCGAATGAGCCAGTGAAACAATACAGGCTGTAAGGCCTGATCCACAGGAAAAAGCAAGCGGTTCATCAAGGTTGGTATGTTTAAATAGTTCTTTTAGCTCATCCGATGATTTGAAATAACCATCGTTTAAAACATCCTCATGTGGAATGTTTGATGAATCTGGAATATGACCAGATTTCAAACCTTCCCTTGGCTCAGGAGCAGCTCCATCAAACCTTCCTTTGGATCGGGCATCCACAACATGGAAGCTCTGTGAAGTCAGGTTTTGATTTATATCCTGAATGCTTTTCACCAACTCCTTATTGAAATTAGTCTTAAAATTTCCTGGTCGATCTGCCTGACTTGGAGATTCTACTGTTGCCCGGTTTTCTTTTATCCATGCCGGTAAACCACCATTCAATACTGCTATCTCCTCATGTCCCATCACACGAAACATCCACCATACCCGGGGACTCCAGTAAATTCCGGCATTGTCATAAACCACAATTTTACTAGTGCCATTGATTCCTAACTCACGACACTTTCGCTCGAAATATTCAGGACTTGGAAGGGTGTTTGGTAGCTCGCTATACTGATCTGAAAATTCCTTCAAGTTAAAAGTAATTGCCCCTGGAATATATTTCCCCTGAATAGCATTTTCCTGCTTATTTACGCTTGTTGACTGACTGGCATCCAGAATAAGCAGTTCCGGATCGTCAAGACGTTGCTCGAGCCAGTTTGTATCTACCACCTTTTTCATGTGTTTCCAATTTGGTTTAACTCATCCAGGTTTGAGACTCGGGATTTGCGGTAAATATTTAACAGGATAGCCAGCGCAATCGATACCTCACAAACAGTGAGAACCACCGCGAAAATGGCAAAAATTTGGCCGTTCATTGCCGGGTCAAATTGTGAAAATGAAGCAAGCACTACGTTAGCTCCATTTAGCATCAACTCCACTCCTATGAGCACAAAAATGGCACTCCTTCGGGTAAGCACGATGTATGTCCCTGATGCGAACAAAAATGCAGCGAGGTAGAGATAATATGTTAACATTTGTTCACTCATCCGCAGCATTTTTAGCAAGGTAGGCAGCCCCTACCAGCGCAACCAACAATACAAAAGCGATCAATTCGAAAGCAACTATATGATCAGTCAGAAAACTAACTCCAATCTGAGCGATCTGATCTTCATTCTTTTCAACCGAAGTGGTTTGGAAAGGTGAGATTGAAATTAGATAACACAAGCCGGCAAACACTCCTACCGAAATGATTCTTCCAATCCACTTATTATTAGATCCTGACAGGACTTTTTCGCCCCTCAATCGATTGGTCATCATCACTCCAAAAGCCAGAAGTATAACCACTCCACCAGCGTAAAGCATGATTTGCACAACGGCCAGCAATTCAGACATCACCAGGACATACACTCCAGCAATACCAAGTAAAGTAAGACACAAGGCATACGCCGCATGTACAATATTTCGGGTAAAGAGGATAATACCAACTCCTGCAAGTACCATCATCAAAAGAAATATCTGAACTGTAATTATCATTTCTTTTTAGGGATTCGCGGTTTAAATACAGGTTTTGCAGCGGGCTTTTTCATCACATCAGATTCCTTCTTTATGGCCGGCAGTTCAGGCTTAGCCTTCAGTTTGTCTGCCTGATAATCTTCAAACTCCTGTTTCTTTTCAGCTATCTCCTGATCAGTCATCTTGCTGAAGGAAAAGTTGTGATCCAGAATATCGTTCGTGCTGAAATCAAACTCCTTCGTCATGGTCAGGCATTCGGTTGGACACACCACTGTACATAAACCACAAAAGCAGCACTTTGCCATATCTATGTCAAACTTTGCCGCATGGATTCTTAACGGAGTGCCATCTGACGTTTGACCAAATACCTCAGGTGAACGAACAGGTTCAATGTCAATGCAATCGACCGGGCAAACTTTTGCACACTTGTCGCAGACGATGCAGTCATCGATTTCATTGTGGAGCTGATACCTTCCATGATCCGGTACAGGTATTTGCTCATGCGGGTATTGAACGGTGAAAGTACCGTTTGCTTTTTCAAAGTAGTTATCTTCTGTGACAGACTCCTTCTTTCTACCCTTTCTGGCTTGAAAGAAATACTGAATGGAAAGCATCATGCCTTTCCATGTAGTTTGAATTCCCTGCGATATGTTACCCAAATAGCTCATTTCAACCAATCAACCATAATTTCCATAAAGCACAAACAAACAGCATCACAATCGAGATTGGAGTTAAGTATTTCCATGACAAACTCATCAACTGATCGACTCTTAATCGAGGTAAAGTCCACCGAACCCACATCTGCACAAAGATCAAAAGCAGTGACTTGGATAACAACCAAAATGTACTCCAAATAGGTCCATTGGCTATCTTTTCCATTGGAGAATTCCATCCTCCAAAAAACAGGATCGATGCAAGAATCGATAGCAGAAGCATCATTCCATACTCAGACAACATGAAAATACCCCAACGGAATCCCGAGTATTCAGTATGATAACCTCCAATTAGCTCAGACTCTGATTCCGGCAGATCAAAAGGTGTTCGGTTTGATTCAGCCAGTCCGGATATAAAGAAGATGAAAAATGGAATGATGAGTACCGGATGGCTGATGATATACCAGGATAATATCCCGCCTGATTGAAGCACACTCATTTGATGCAAATCAAGTGTTCCAGAGATAATAATCACACATAAGACACTTAAGCCAAGCGGCACTTCATAAGAGATGATCTGAGCAACCGACCGCATTGCGCCATACAAGCTGTATTTGTTGTTGGAAGCCCAGCCAGCCATCAGTATGCCAAGTACATCGAGTGAAACAATGGCGAGTAGGAAAAATACACCGCTTGTAATCGTAGATCCTGAAAGATCTGCATTGACAGGTAATACAGCAAACCCTGTGAATACAGCAGCAAAAACAATAAATGGTGCCAGTAAATAAGGAATGATGTCTACAGCACTTGCTCTGATATCTTCTTTCTGCAGCATTTTCAGCAAATCTGCTACTGTTTGAAGTATTCCTTTTGGTCCTACCTCCATTGGTCCCAGCCTGTTTTGGATGAAAGCAGCGGTCTTCCGCTCCGCATAAACAGCAAAGACAACAAAGATTAATAGGAACGCAAGGTAGAAGGCGAATGAAATCACACTCGAATTTACCTACCAAGTAGGTTTAAGAAAATATTATTTGGGATTTATGTGCGAATTATCCTGGAAGCCAGCCAACATTAACACTATCGACTCGGAGATAGTCAATGGTCATGGTGCCAAAAATCACATTTTTAAGGATAACCGTCACATTATACGGCTGCTTGGCTAATGCTTTTTCACGTTCAGCTTCATTGATCCTTACCTCCACGATTCCTTGTGTTGCTTTCTCTTCTAACAAATCCTCAGGTCGGTCTTTCATCACATCATTACAAAGTGAGGCGTCTATTGGTCCACTGAATTTTTTGCGAATTACCTGAACGACCTCTGCTTTCCCAAGAGCATATGCCTGCACTTGTGTCAATTCTATTGAACTGACGTCAAGAATAACAGAAACGTATTCAGTATTATCCTCCGATAATTTATAAACGATAAAATTTCCACAACCCAAACTTCCTCCTGAGTACGGATGCATTGATTTCGTGCTCTTATTGACTGCACATGCAGAAGCTCCCAGGATAAGAAATGAAATCAACAACTTATTCATATTTAAATCTAATGCAATTCATCCCAAATAGGGACACGTTCAAGGTGAACTTCTTTACCAAAGAATGTTTTGGTTGTATGCTCAAATGATGGGGTAAAATCAGAAACCATAAAGCGATCTGACTCCAGAGACCCTTTATTAATCAACTGGTTGTATTCCAGAAAAGACTTCAGTGCATTCGCAACAGTCTCAGCTGAATCGATGATTTCAACCTCCTCGTTCAAATCGGCATAATGTTGACCGATTTCATTTTTGATGATTGGATAATGGGTACAACCAAGTATCAATGATTTGATCCCATTGAGAAGTGGATCATTTAAATACTTAGAAATTACGTTGGTACTTATGATATCATCATGAATACCTTCCTCGATCATTGGTACCAACAAAGGAGTGGCGAGCGAGGCAAAATCTATGTTCTGCTTCAATTGCTCTATTTTACGCGCATAAACTCCAGCTGAAATTGTTTGTTTAGTACCAATTAGACCAATTTTGTCATCACGATGGTTTTCACGAATAAAATCTACAGTCGGGTTTATTACATCGAACACCCTGGCTTTCTTCCCCACATATTCTGTTACTAATTCATAGGCAGCTGAAGAAGCTGAATTACATGCAATCAGAATCACCTTGCATTTCTCCTTCAAAAGCATTTCAGCAATTCTAACCGAATAGGCTTGTATCGCCGCTGTTGATTTATCTCCATAGGGTAAATGCGCTGTGTCACCAAAGTAGATAATAGACTCATTTGGAAGCACCTTCTTAACCGCTCTTGCCACGGTAAGCCCTCCTATTCCACTATCAAAGATGCCAATGGGTTGGTTAGATTTCATGTATTTCAGTAACCTCCAAATTTCAAATAATAAATGACAAACAAAAACTCAATAGATCAAACACCAAACAAAAATCAACTTACAAATAACAAAACTCAACCTGATTTGCTGATAATGGCAGACAAAATTTTCTTTAACTCTGTGGCTTCATCAAAATGAGTTTTTATTTCACTAGAAAATTCTTGATCATTCGTCTCTAGTATTAAACGCAACCAATATGCGCTTTCTTTGGCCTCTTTCCGAGAAATTTTAACACGGAACAAAAAATCTTTCTTACTCAAAGCTTCATTTGCTTCGATATAGTTTGCACCAATTGAACCAGAAGATCGAATTACTTGCTTTACATCTTCAATATTAGCAGGAGTTTTTGGTAATTTCTTAGACAACATTCGAATTGATTTAGTGAATTGAAATGTTCGCTCTTCTAGATCGTAAACCTTTTCAGACATTGAAATTTGAACGTTTATTTGGGATTTGGTTTCTTGGATATTGGAATTTCTATTTCCAAAAGAAAACCCCTCAGTAAATTAAACCAAGGGGCTGCAAGTAAAGAGTTAAAATTTAATTGTGCTAATTCAAATTTACTCAATTCGTCATCGCAACCAAAAGATCACTTTGTGTAATGATATGCGGATTGTTGTTCTCATCCCTGATCATCAAAGCTTTTTTCTCTTTGCTCAACATTGATGACATTACATCGATTGGCTCCAACGAAGAAATAAACTGAAATGGTGCTTCCATTATTTCAGAAACCGGCTTTCCTTTCAATTCAGGATTCTCAACCAGGCTCTTGAGCAGCAAACTATCTGAAACACTTCCAACAAATTCGTTTCCATCAACTACTGGTGCCTGATCTATGCCTTTTTGATTCATCAGCTTGATCGCCTCCCCAACCTTCATTGTCTGTTCAATGGTCACCAAATCTGATGCGCCATTCTTGCTCATGATGATATCCTTTGCTGTCGCAAACTTTCGGTCTTCCAGGAATCCATGATCTTTCATCCAATCGTCGTTGTAAACTTTTCCAAGATACCTGGTTCCATGATCCGGTAGGATGATCACCATCACATCATCTTCTTTCAAATTTTCTTTTGCATACTCCAGTGCCCCATGAACAGCGGATCCGCAGGACCATCCAATGAACAGTCCTTCCTCTCGAGCAAGTCTTCTGGTCATAATCGCCGCATCCTTGTCAGTCACCTTCACGATATGATCCACCATATCAAAATCCACATTCTTTGGCAGAATGTCTTCGCCAATTCCTTCTGTCAGGTATGGATAAATCTCTTTTTCATCAAAAACGCCTGTTTCTTTATACTTTTTAAAAACAGATCCATACGAATCCAGCCCAATGGTAATTACATTAGGGTTCTGCTCTTTCAGGTACTTAGATGTTCCGCTAATTGTACCTCCCGTCCCCATTCCTGCAGCATAATGTGTGATTTTTCCATCTGTATCACTCCAAATTTCAGGACCTGTTGTTTCGTAATGCGAGATTGCATTCGCAGGATGGTCGTATTGATTGGGGTAGAATGAATTTGGAATGTCCTTTTCGAGCTGTTTTGCAACCGAATAGTATGACTTAGGATCATCCGGCGCTACGTTTGTCGGGCAAACCACTACCTCTGCACCCATGGCTCTAAGCACATCCATCTTTTCTTTACTTTGCTTATCTGCCAAGGTGAAAATGCATTTATAGCCTTTAGAAATAGCCACGAGTGCTAATCCCATGCCTGTATTTCCTGAAGTACCCTCGATAATGGTCCCTCCCGGTTTAAGAATGCCTTTTTCTTCCGCATCCTCAATCATTTTCAACGCGATTCGATCCTTGATGGAGTTTCCGGGATTGAAATACTCTACTTTAACTAAAATCGTCCCTTTTATACCTTTATTGACACTATTTAGTTTGAGAAGTGGGGTATTTCCGATTCCCTCCGTTAGATTATTTAGATACTTCATTTTTGAGTTTTAGAATGAAACGCAAAGGTAGAAAAACACAGTTCAACTTCCTATTTGGACACTACATCGAAATAAATGGCTGAAATTCATGATTAGCAAAACTAATTGCACTAACAACTACGTATATTTGATATGTTATCAATTGATAAGATGAAAAAGGTCATATCGTTTTTAATATTGATTGGTTCTTTTGCTATAGTAGCTCAAGAAACTTCGCTTAATAATTACACCGGAGATTGGGGCAATAACGCTTCCTGGTCTGGCGGATGGACTGATGGTTCGCCTGCTTTTTTAAACCTCCCGGAGACCAATGCTGACATTACCATCCAGGGAAATATAAAAGTTGGTACTACGGTTTCAGATCAAGATTTAACATTTTCTGCTAACAAAGATGCTTATGATCTTACTGTAAATGACACATTGGTTGTTCATGGAGATGTAACCTTTGCCAATAAAGCAATGAACCTAAATTTAGGTGATGATGGTGTTTTTATAATATTTGGGGACCTGGAAATGAATAATAAAATCAATATCGCTAGTGGTGGAACATTGGTAGTGAGTGGGAATTTTCATAAAAATGGCTCTCAGGGAACATACACTGGTGATGGAAATGTATATGCCGGATCCTACAGTGGCGATGCTCAATCTACCATTGACGATGGTACAGGTGAAGATAGTTCATTCACAATTGACCAACTTTCTGATGACGGCTTTGATGAAATTGAAGAATATGTGAATAGCGGAGGCTCTACACCTCTACCTGTTGAACTGCTTTACTTTGATGTATCAAAATCTGACAACATTATCCTCACCTGGGCAACTGCTTCTGAAATCAACAATGATCACTTCATTATCGAAAGGTCCGAAGATGGCTCTCATTTCTATGAAATAGGAAGAGTAGATGGAAATGGAGATTCCAACAAGGAAATCAAATATGAATTCACAGATAAATTTGTTCTGTCGCAAGTTGAATACTACCGTTTAAAGCAGGTAGACTTTGATGGTCAATTTGAATATTTTGAGGTTAAACGGGTCGATACAGGAATAGAAAGTAAGATGAGCCAAATCATTGCCTATCCTACTACTGTTAAAAATGGTGTAATTCAGTTGACATCAAACACTCCATTCCAGATCAAACAAATTACGCTCTACAACCTGTCAGGTGGTGAAGCTAAAAGCCTGTCACAGAATACTGTTCAGGAAAACTCGCTTAATTATCTTGTGAATACTGCAGATATAGGAAAAGGCTATTATTTCTTAAAAGTAACCGCTTCGGATGGGACTGAATTATCCACTCGAATAATAGTAGAATAAGCTCCGAATTGAATCATTATCTTTAGTGCCCAAACACTAAAACATGAGATCAATTTTTACTCTATCCCTTATTATTCTTGGTACAACCATTTGGGGGCAAAACTCTTATTTCCCAAAAGTTCTTTCCATGCGAGAGCGTGCGGAGGTCATAGACCAATGGTTAGAAGAACGAGTGCAAACTGTATTGCCTGAAGTGATGCGCCGTTCAGAGATAGATATGTGGATCATCATAGCCAGGGAATACAATGAAGATCCGGTCATCAAAACACTGCTCCCCGCCACCTGGCAATCTGCGCGACGAACCACCATGCTCATCGCATATAATCCGGGTGAAGGCAAGCCTTTGGAGACATTCGGAATGTCCAGGTACAATACTGGTGAACTTTTCAAAACAGTCTGGAACAAGGAAGAACAACCAGATCAATGGAAAGCATTGGCTGATATGATTGTCTCCAAAGAACCGAAGAAGATTGGAATTAATAAGTCGGAAACATTTGCTTTGGCTGACGGCATCTCCTCCACGCATTATGATATGCTGATGGAAGTACTCCCCAAAAAATATCAGTCGCGTGTTGTAAACGCTGAAAATGTAGCGATCGGTTGGTTGGAAACCCGCACAGAAAGCGAGATGATAGTCTACCAGAACATCGTAAGAATGGCGCATCAGATTATTGCTGAAGGGTTTTCAGAAAAAATCATTCAGCCAGGAGTCACTACCACTGACGATGTAGTCTGGTGGTACAGAGATCGAATACGAGAGCTCGGCTTTACGGCATGGTTCCACCCTTCTGTATCTATTCAGCGAAAAGATCCGGAATCATTTGACCACCTAAGATCATTCTCTGAACGACCGGAACAGCAAATCATCTATCCCGGTGATTTGTTACATGTTGACTTTGGGATCACTTACCTGAGGCTCAACACCGATACTCAACAGCATGCGTATGTTTTGAAACCAGATGAAAAGGAAGCGCCCGGTTTTCTCAAAGAGGCTTTCAAAAAAGGAAACAGAGTTCAGGATATCCTGACTGATAATTTTAAGACCGGACGAAGTGGCAATGAAATTCTGAAAGCTACACTCGATCAATGCGAAGCAGAAGGCTTAAAAGGTGTGATCTATACCCATCCTATCGGTTTTCATGGTCATGCCGCCGGGCCCACCATCGGTTTATGGGATCAGCAAGGGGGAGTGCCAGGAAAAGGAGATTATCCATTATATCCAAATACGGCTCATTCCATCGAATTGAATGCTGGAGTTTATTTAGAAGAATGGGGAAAAGAAATTCGGATCATGCTGGAAGAAGATGCCTTCTTTGATGGTGAAAATGTGAGGTATATTGATGGCCGAGCTACAGAAATCATGACCATTCCAAGAGTCTTATTTCCAAACGAATGAACTTTCACCTTCACATACCGGAAGGACAATTAGCCTTACACATTCAATCTATTGCCTATTTTGACAC
Organism: Ekhidna lutea; assembly: GCF_900188325.1. Classification (GTDB taxonomy): domain Bacteria; phylum Bacteroidota; class Bacteroidia; order Cytophagales; family Cyclobacteriaceae; genus Ekhidna; species Ekhidna lutea. The sequence goes on from NZ_FZPD01000002.1 coordinate 665,145, forward strand.
CTACAGTCCGGATCATGATAAAGAACGTTTGCTACCCGATGGATGTCAGACCCTGATCATTGATCTTACCGAAACGCCCAAGCGCATCTTCGATAATATTGACCTCACTGATAAGCAGCTATGTAAACACTATTGGTTCTCAGGTGCCAGAAATGAGCTCCTCACCATTGATTCCGGAGGTATCAACTCCAGCATGCTGGTGATCAACTTTACCTTCACAGGTGCCTATCAATTTATTCATCATCCCTCAGAACAAACAAGAAGTCAGGTCATAGACGCAGATGTCTTTTTTCAATCCCAAATACATTCACTAAGAGAGCAGTTGCTCAACACAGCAGAAGTTCAAACTAAGTTTTCCATAACCGAGCATTTTTTAAAACAAAAGCTTTTGGATCAAAGCCCTCCTGAAGCTATCATACGTGCTTCCAACCTCATTGCCTCCAATCCCAAAGCAGGAACATTGAAATGGATATCTGAAAACAGTGGATACAGTCAAAAGCATTTTATCAATCAATTCAAGAAATATGTTGGGCTTACACCCAAAGGATTTCAAAAGGTAATGCGTTTTCAGAAAGTGGTAAAAGATCTCGAATCTGTCAAAACCATCAACTGGACTCAACTCGCATTGGATTGTGGTTATTATGATCAGGCACACTTCATCAATGAGTTTAAAACCTTCTCCGGGTATAATCCCCAACAATATCTCTCCGAGAAAGGGCCCGATCTCAACTATATTCCTCTGAGGTAAATTTTTTCCAATACAGAGTCTTCGTCACCACCTACTTTTATCCTAAAAAACGTATGGAAGACATGTACATCAATCACTGGGCAGTGCTCGTCGCTGCAATTTCCAACTTAATTGTTGGAGCAATCTGGTATTCACCGGCGCTGTTTTACAATGCATGGAAAAATGAAAACAACAAAACAGACGATGATTTTAAAGACATTAATGTTGGAAAACTCTATGGTATATCTACCATTCTTTCGGTCATCATCTGTTACAACATGGCATTTTTTCTGGGAGATTCAAACACAGATTGGGTCTGGGGAACAACCGCAGGATTTCTTACAGGATTTGGTTGGGCAGCAATGATCTTCGTCATCATTGCCATGTATGAGCAAAAATCCATCCGCTACATGCTGATCAATGGAGGCTACATTGTAGTGTATTTCACTCTGATTGGCTTTATATTGGGAATCTGGAGATAATTCCTATTAAACAATCGTCATAAGAAACATGAAATACTTGAGCGCCTTTCTCATCATTGTTTGCATTGGTATCAATGGATGCAGCGAACCATCAAAATCTTACTCGCTTGTATACGTTACTGACGCTAATATTCAGGAAATGGAGGTTTACAAGACTGACCTAACCAATGAGCCGATCAAACTATTTGGTGATACTTCCTACTATGTATATGGCCTGGCTCCTTCCAAAGATGGTCGATCCATCTACTTTCGGGATTTCAAAGGAAGTACCCCGGATCTGAGAAAATATGATGTCAAATCCGGTGAGATCTCCGATTTCATTGCAACCGAATTCAAAGAAGGTGGTATGGACATGACCAAAGATGGATGTGTGGTTTACGTTTCCAACAAGGACAGTGAAAAACCGGAAGTTTATTACATAAATACCAAAGGAGAAGAGACACGAATTACTTCCAATGATTTTTGGGAACTTTCGGCAAAATTTTCTCCTGATGGAAAACGGATTGTCTTCAGCAGGCAAATCACCTCCCCAGATTCCACAGATGTAACCGGAAATGGAGAGCTCTTTATTTATGACCTAAAAAAGAAGGTTGAAACCAGGCTTACTGATAAGAAAGGGTTTGACGCATTACCCGACTGGTCACCCGATGGAAGTCAGGTTGTATTTCATGGTTGCGTTGAGGGAGGCTGTCATATATTCATTATTAACAGAGACGGAACCGGCATTAGGCAAATAACGAATGAGAATGACAACCGCTGGCCGAGGTGGTCTCCGGATGGGGAATGGATCGCTTTTACTTCAACCCAAAATGAGCAAACCGATATCCATATTATAAGGCCTGATGGCTCTGAAGAACGAAAAATTACAAAATCTCCAAAACGCGAAGAGATCGCAGAATGGATATTAAACATCGATTAAAATGAAAAAAAACAATATATACATAGTCCTCCTTGTCTTATTTGGATGTCAGTCTCCCTCAAATGAAGAACCTGAAACCAACAATTATCGTATTGCCTATAATGTCTGGACAGACCAGCAAGGAGATAACTATGAAGTTTTCAGCATGAAAACAGATGGTTCTGATGCCAAAAACATTACCAATCTTTTGGGTGTTGAGTGGACGTATTCTGCTTATGGTTCGGACGTACTCTATATCTCTGACAAAGACACCTGTGCCAGGTGTTACTTCCTCTACTCAACAGATGCTTATGGTACCGAACACTCAAAGATTGGCGGGCCGCAACTTAAAGACAGCTGGATGAGTACGCGAAAAGGTGGTGAAGAAATCATTGTAAACCCCATAGTAAAAGGTGATAGTGCATTTTACATTATTGACAGACAGGGTGCATTGGTTCAAAAAGTCTATACCGGTCTCCCCTACTTCAGTGATCCATGCTTTTCACCTGATGGATCGGAGATTGTTTTCAGAGGATCTGAGAAGCGCTTTCGTCCGAATATCGGCTATCAGGATGAACTGTATATTGTTGGAGTGGATGGCAGCAACTTAAGACAACTGACCTACTATCCTGAAGGAGACACCACGGCAGATTGGTACAGCTACCATGCAGGCCCGCCTTTCTGGGAACCAAATCGAAATATTATTACCTATCACTCGAAACAGCAAGGTGGATCATATCTATTCCAAATCAACCCGGATGGATCAGGTTTGAAAAAACTAACTCCTGATTCAATCACCATCGGATGGCATTCTTGGTCTCCCGATGGAAGCATGATCACTTTTGATGCTAATTCGGGTGGCAGAGAAGGGAAAATGAATTTCGACATCTTCACGATGAATTATGAATCAGGCGATATCACACAGGTTACGACAGACACACTGTTTGAGCAGGCCCCTGTTTTTGTGGAGGTGAAGTAGAAAGAATTATTAACTAAACATCCCCCTAGCCCCCTTCAAAGGGGGAATATCCCCTTGAGGGGATTATAGGGTTGTTTTAAAGATTTGATTATTTAAATTACAAAGCTTACATCACAGTCAAAATCACTCCCATCAATGTAAGTAGCACTACAAAGTAGAAGCCATTGATAAACCACAATTTGAATGATGTTCTTGAGAACAAGGCGTTCACCCCCATAGACAGAGCAATAAAAAAGAACCCAATGTGGAATCCGTAGGCTGCTCCTTGCCCCACCGAAGGTTCTGTTCCACCGTGACCTAAAAAGAAAGCAAGTTGCAACGCAATGATAAACTCCAGCACGAAAGCCGTCCCGTAAATTTTTGCCATATTGGCATCCTTGAGGTCATCCTCAGTAAAACCCATTTCCGCCATCCAGGCTTTGCCAAACAATGGCCCATACCAAATTCCGCCTACGACAAAAGCTGATACAGTAGCTACCACAACCGCCAACCAGTTAATTGATGAAAAATCCATAATTGTGTAGTTTAAGTTAGTTATTGAATGATTCAAGATAATTGTTTTCCACCATTATTCATCACGCCATCAGTGTCGATTTATTGAAAAATATTGTTTGGCGTTTCCTGGATAAAGAATCTGATACTAACCTTGCAATAACATTTATCTTAATTGTTTGATTATTTTTAGTCTAACAAAACCCTTGTAAACACACTTTTTTGACTGTTGTGAAAAAACCATTCATTCGAGCAAGCAATCTAATCTTGATTATAGAGGTACTCGTTTTCCTTGGGTTTTTAGCGTTTATTATTCTCAACAGGTACTTTCAATTTGTTTCCTAAGTGTTTCAGGTAAAAGAACAAGATAAGAGGAACGCCCAGCCATTGTATTGAGAAAACGCCTAGTGACACCAGACCTTTGGCTTCTACACCACCGGAGCTAATTAACAATTGATCGCCAAAACCGCCTTGAGAAAACACAACCAGTTGTACTAAATTCCAACCAAGGTGCAAAGCAATTGGCAAATACAGTGAGCCCGTTTTTGCAAATGCATGCGCAAACATGAATCCCCATGTTCCTGTTAGCAGAAACACGAAAATCATCTGAATAGGACTGCCAATAATTCCATAGGAGAACCAATGGTATATCCCGAAAGACACGGCGGATATCAAACATGATTTTTGAACACCAATTCTCTTAATCAAAATGAATAATAGTATTCCTCGAAAAATCAGCTCCTCAAAAAGCACGGACTTGACCATATACCAGGTGCTTCCTAACCCCTCCATTAAACCATAAGTAGGATTTAGCCTCCATTCGGTCGATGTGACAGTTGTTTGGATTTGAAAATAAACCACACACATCAAGCTGGAAATCAAGAATCCACTAACGAATTGAATCAGTCTCTGCTTAGTAGGCAATAGACCAAGCGCATTCAAATTTTTACTTTCCAGCCAGTATAAAAGTGCCCATGAAATGACGAGTTGAATAATGATTCCGAGCATAGTCGGCAAGATGTTTAAAAATTGAACATCATACCCTTCCGGCTGAAAAAATATTCTCTTAAATCAAATAGATTTGCCGGATGGCAGAAGCGCAGGCAGATTACCTTGATCAACTCAATCCCCCACAAAAAGAAGGTGTAGTAAATGTAGAAGGACCATGCATGATTATAGCAGGTGCAGGATCCGGGAAAACACGTGTACTCACCTACCGGATCGCTCACTTGATTCGGGCACATAATGTCGATCCATTTAATATCATGGCGCTGACCTTTACCAACAAAGCTGCTCGTGAGATGCAAAAGCGGATTGAGCAAATGGTGGGGAATGATGCGAAAAATCTCTTCATGGGTACTTTTCACTCGGTTTTTGCCAGAATATTAAGAGCCGAAGCAAGCAGCATTGGCTACCCCAGCAACTTCACCATTTATGATACTGATGACTCCAAATCTTTAATCAAATTGATCGTAAAGGAATTTAACCTGGACGACAAGGTGTACAAGCCCAATATCGTTTACAATCGCATTTCGAGTGCTAAAAACCGATTGGTCTCCTGGCGGGAATACCAAAACAACCCAATCTACCTGGAAGACGACAACCAAAATATGCGTCCGGAGATGGGGCGCATTTACAAAGCGTATTCGGAGCGATGTTTTGCTGCTGATGCCATGGACTTTGACGATCTATTATTTAATACAAACATTCTTTTCCAGGAGCATCCGGATGTGCTGAACAAATACCAGCAGCGCTTTCATTATGTGATGATTGACGAGTTTCAGGATACGAATATCTCCCAGTACCTGATTGCTAAAAGGCTGGCAGCCGTTAGACAAAACATCTGTGTGGTAGGTGATGACGCACAGAGTATCTATGCATTCCGTGGTGCCGACATCCAAAACATTCTGAATTTTGAGCGGGATTATCCCGACCTCAAAACCATCCGTCTTGAACAGAATTATCGATCTACCAAGACGATCGTAAATGCCGCCAACTCTGTCATTGGAAAGAACACGGCGCAGCTGAAAAAGAATGTATGGACCACCAATCAGGATGGAGACCTGATTGAGCTAATCAAAGCAACCTCTGATAACGAAGAAGGACAGTTGGTTGCCTCTGCGATCTTCGAAACTCGCATGCAGCAGCATGTACCTGAGAAAGACTTTGCCATTCTATACCGAACGAACAGCCAGTCGCGGGCAATGGAAGAAGCACTGAGAAGAAAGAACATCAAGTACCGAATCGTTGGTGGACTTTCATTCTACCAACGTAAAGAAATCAAAGACCTCCTTGCCTACTTCCGATATACCGTCAATCCGAATGACGAAACGGCGATGCGACGAATCATTAACCTGCCAAAAAGAGGAATCGGGCCGGGTACCATTGATAAAATGGTGGTTGCTGCAAGTGAAGAAGGAAAGCCGCTTTGGGACATCATGGAAAAAGCTACATCCTATGTAGGCAACCGAGGTGGCACACAAGTGGAAAACTTTACTACACTCATCAAGTCCTTTCGTCTTACGAACGAAAAGAAAGATGCATACGATACTGCTTCGCAGATTGCCAAGACTTCCGGCTTATTGAAGGAGCTGTATGAGGATAAGACCATAGAGGGGATGAATCGGTATGAAAATACGCAGGAGCTCCTTAATGCCATCAAAGAATTTACCGACAACCCGGAAAGAGAAGACAAAAGCCTGGGTGCTTTTCTACAGGATGTGGCGCTACTGACCGACGAAGATCGAAATCAGAAATCAGAAGATGTGGTCACATTGATGACCATCCACATGGCCAAAGGTCTTGAGTTTCCATATGTCTTTATTGTGGGACTGGAAGAAGAGCTCTTCCCTTCTCAAATGATGCTGAGCAGCCGGGCTGACCTGGAAGAAGAGCGCCGTTTGTTTTATGTAGCCATCACGCGTGCTGAAAAGAAACTATTCCTGAGTTATGCACTCAATCGCTATCGCTTTGGACGGCTGAAAAACTGTGAACCAAGTAGATTCCTGGAGGAAGTAGAACCTCAATTCATCAAAGTGAATCGAAAGTTCTCGTCCAAAGACCCTGTCTCACCCGGAGTGAATTATGTGACGAAAAACTTTGTCTCAAACATTAAAAAAGAGAATACAACCAAGCGTTTTGCTGCGAAGGTCAATCACACCCCAAGCGCTGATTTTGAACCAAGCGATACCACTAACCTGGCTGAAGGCATGAAGGTGGAGCACCCGAAGTTTGGCTTTGGACTAGTAGTCAACATTGATGAGCAGGGGTCTAATAAAAAAGCAAAAGTGGAATTTGAAAAAGCAGGTGAAAAGACGCTTTTGCTAAGCTTCGCGAAGCTCCGCATCGTGGATTAACTACACTTTGTTCAACATATTTAAAACCTGACCTTAATTTAATTCTACCTGATTTTAGTTACCCTGCTTGGAAGCTGTATCCTCAAACACATATTCCCTAAGTTCAGAATTATATTTCAAAAATCCTTTTACTGTAAACTTTGAGGTGGTTTCGTTTTCATTTTCCGCTGTATAAGTACGAACTTTTTCTTTCACCTTCACAACTATATCATTATAGCCATTGGATTGGGAATCACCGATTATTAAGATTGACTCTTGGCTTTTAAAGGTTCCACTATCCCATCCGATATTTTCACCACGCTCACTTAATACTTGAAATTCATTTAAAATATTCGTTAGTTCACCTCCTGAAAATTCGTACAAGTTTATGGTCTCCGAACTATATGGATTCACCCGAGAACTTCCCGAATAACTAAGTCTAAGCCCAAATGCTCTACTATTTTCCTTTACCATATAAGGAGCTGTATCAATTTCAACATTTGTAAGCCTCAATGCATCAGTGTAGATGCTGTTGTCTTCTTTTAGTATTCCGAGTAGTGTGTTGTTATTCTCAACCACTAGAACATTAATGTTAAATTCAGTATACTCATCTCCTTGCTCCTTGATAGTCAACATTGCGTATATGATAGAGTTTTCAAGGAAAGGCACTTCTTTTGAAATAGAAAACGCTTGAGAAACAGAATCTGATGATATGTTCAGAAATTTAGTTGCAGCTTCAACCGGGGTTAAAATAGATGTGTTCTGGGCCTGAATTGAATAAGAAATGATACACATTGAGAAAAGTAATAAAGCTCTAAATTTCATAGATCATATGATATAATATAACGGTACTAATTTTCTGTCAAATTTAATGAGTTATTATATTCGTTCAATGCACTCAATAATTCTTCTTCTGACTATAAATCAAATGCTACCAAAAATTATTTTTCTCGCGCTTTCAAGCCTAATCAACATCAACAATTCATTCCAGGGTCAATGGGTATGGGTTGAAAATAGTTCTTCTAAATCATTTAATTTAGAACTGACAGTCATCGAAACAAATATCACAGGTCAGCACTGTGTCATAGCAATGAATGGAAATAGAATTGACTGTATAGATTCTACTATCGATGATTCTGTCAGTATCAATGGAGTCACCTCAGGAAATAAGGCTACTATCACCTTTAAAAGTAGCTATTCCAATGAAATCGGTGAGGCCGAGTTAACCCTATTGAGTAATGGAGATTTAAAATGGTTTATTACAAAAGAGCCAACAGAGCAGGTCTATTTTCCAAAGAATGCCATTATGAAAAAGAAGTAACGTTTTCACTTTATCCCATTCTTTCAATAATTCTTTACAGGCTGTCTAAGCATATTATTATAGTTTCGCGAAACTCCGTATCGTGGATTAATGTTTAGAACAATCATTCGATTTCAAATCAAGATTTATGAAAGAAGATAACGTGCTGTCGTTCATTAAGGAAGTAGTTAATAACACTCCGTCTGACTGGTTAAACCTCACCACCCACCGACTGGATATTTACAATGAAGAACTGGCTAAAACAGAGTTTTTAGAAAAGTTTGAAGAACTATTTGAAGCTAATAATGCTGAGACAGCAGCCTTAAGTGAGTTGCCCACTGCCTATGACTACATCCGATTGGGTCATCCGTTATCGACTGTATTAGAATGGGCGATCGCCAAAGTAAATAACCTCCAGCCAGCACAGGTTATCAGTTTTTCTTCACGTACCGTTCCTATTTTAGCTGTACTCAGAAAAAACCTATTCAATAAGAAAAACACCCGAATCATTTACACGGACGATTTACCAAAATCGTTTGATGCTGACCTGATAAAACGTGTGTATGGATACCATTTCGATTTAAAGAAAATAGATAGCGTCGATGAGCTTTCAGCGTTTGATGGAAGTACTGTTTTGGTTTCGCAACAAGCGCACATCGGGCAGGTAGACCTCCACCCTTCTATAGATTTTTATATCCATGATCATGCAAACCTCGGAAGTATCCTATTGGTCAATGGATCAAAAAACCAGGACTATATCTCTAAAATTCAGCATGTAAGAAGACGTGAGACCATAGCCATGACACCTATCAACTGCTTTTCTGCGCTAAAACAATTGATTGGTGAGGAGCAGGTTAATAATTCTAATAGTGATGTTGCAGCAAACAAGGCACAAGTGATAGCCACCATTAAGGAGATAACCGCTTCAGATACTAATGCGTTGGTCGGTTCCAGCGGGCTGTCCATTCAATATGCTATCATGATGGGACTCATTGACGATGCACTAGAGCAGCATCCCGGAAAAGACATCAAATTCATTGTGCCACCAAACTGCTACGGTGGTACCAACGATCAGGCTCGGCGTGTAGCCGCATGCGTGGCTAATGTAGAGGTCTTAGACTTGCACGTAGATGGGAATCATGACATGGTGCAAAGCATTGATCGGGTACTGGATCAGGTAGCAAAAGAGGATGCTGTTCCGTATATCATTGCAGAGATTCCTACCAACCCACGGGTGGAAGTTCCGGACCTTGATAAGCTAAAGACTGTATTAAGTACTACTCGTAAAACGACTGAAGGTAAGGATGCCATTGATCCTGTCTTCATTCTGGATCAAACCTTCTGTCCTAACGTTCAGTTTTTAAAGGAGAATGGAATACTATCAACGATCAGATCCATTTCCTATGTGAGCGGATCGAAGTTTCCCAGTGGAGGGAAATGCACAGCAGGCTACTGCGTAGCAAACAAAGAAGCAGAAGGCCTGATGGAAAAAATAGACAAGCATCTGAAACTTTGTGATAACGAAGCGACCGATCTTCAGCTGGAAATTCTAGCCGAGCAGATGCCTTCCATGAATCAACGGATTGTGGATGCGTATAAAAACACGCGCGAATTCGTCAACTTCATCAAGGATACGTTACCGGCAGCTAAAATCAATTTCGTTTCAGAGGAGCTTGCTGAAGAAGGGTTTACTCCTTCTGTCTTTTCATTAGACCTTCCCACGAAAGGAGCTACCAATGAAGAAAGAGAGGCTCATAAGCGAGCATTGAATAACAAGTTGATCACCATGATGATCACAGAAATTCCAAACGACAGCAAGTATTGTGTGAGCTACGGACAGCTAAAAGGTTGCTACTGGACCATCCCGGCAACCTCCACACAGGGCACGACCAAAGAATCAGACAAGGATTACATAGCTCGGGTGTCTGTCTCACCAGACTTAGATCTGGATCTGCATAAGAAGGTGTTTGCGGATTTCGTGGGGCAGATGTGAGTTTCCATTAGAGCTTTACGCTTAAACGAGTTGCTCTCTTTTTCTATAAAACGATATATTTGAAATAGGCCCTTTGACATAAAGAAGTGTGTGTTATACCCGTGTATAATTGCCTGCAAATGCTTATCTGCCGCTCTGCCTTTGCCGGCAGGCAGGCAAAACCTGATATGCTTTCTAATCTTCTGCTCGGTGGAAGTTATTATTCTTCATAGCGCAGTGGACATTTAATACTTTGAATACACCGGCAGATTCACTAATTTCATTGTAATTAATTTAGCTAGAAGGCCACAGCGCCATGTCTGGGCGTTGTACTTAATTAATCAAAATAATATAATTATGAAAAGGTTAACGCTTGTTTCCATCACCATTTTATATTCCATGCTATCTCACTCCCAGTCATTGACAAAAGAGAAATGCTATGATATAATTTATAATTCAATTAAGAATAGAAAAATACAAATTGAAGATGTTAATATCACAACCAATGATAGTAAAGAGTTTCTGTATACATATGGAGATAATAAACTAGTTTACAAGAATGGGGTTGCTTATCAATACTACGAATCAACTGAAACTTTTGTTAAAGCAAAAGTTGATTTTTTCTTAGTGCACCCAATATTCGAAATTTTGCAGATTGAATATTTCACAAAAGGAACCCTGGGAGATGGATACATTCAATTTTACACTGAATATTTAAATGATGAGTTTAATGAAATGAAATGGACTCTACACTTTAATGAGTCTAATGATCTTGTATCAATCGAATCATATCAGGTACAATATGAAACTAATAACAAGATTGATTTAAGCATTGTCGATAGGAAGGTTTTTCAAATAGCGGAATATCAACCTGAATCCCTCCCAAACTATAATAATATTCGAGTTGTGAGTACAACCAGCTCAAATCTCAAAGAAGCATCTTTACCTTCTGATATTACTGAAGTTGATCAACTTGTTCAAAAAAAATCACAAATAAACTATTAATATCGTTCAGGCACTTACGAATGGTATGGAGGAAGTAATTCTAATTGGGATGCTTCTAAAGGAATTACGAGATGTGGAAAAGTGAGAATTCGAATTACTGGGGAAACAATCAACTTTGAAATTATTGAAAACTGTGGGTTAGCGGGTGTTGCATATAATGAAGAAGAAAGCCAATTGTACCAATATTTTTCTAAGTTATTTTATCCTTACAACATGGCCACCAGAAAGAGAACCAATCTATACTTCTCAGGCACTAATGAAACTAATATAGGTTTTGCTCATTTCAGTTACGGAATTGGATTTAAATACGGAGATTTTAAAGAAATTAAACTAGAAGAAATAGATAGGAATACTCTAAAACTTGTCGATCAGAATGTAGGAGAATTTATTTTTAAAAGGTTATAGCAGATAGTTGTATCTAATCTATCAGATAGATTGAAGAAGAGCTACCTAATGCAAACACCAAATGAATATGCGCACAGAGTTTTTTGATACAGTCATGAAAAATAAAAGCTTTTGTCCTCTTAGGAACTGTAACGCATACTCATTTTAGTTTGACGTTAGAAATAACCTCTCCAAACCACTTAAAAAGATATAATAAATCTCACCCCCCAGCGAGTTCTAGCAACTTTTCATACTCAGCTATCCTATCTACGTCACCCAGGCGCTTAGAGATTGTGAGTAATGCCTCTATTATATCCTTGGAGAATGGATCGTCATATCGTGCTATCTCATAGTGTATCAAAGCAGCTTCATAATACGCCTTAGCTCGCTGCATGACAGTGACATTGGTGGTGTTATCAAAAATGATGTCTCCTGCCTGTTTATTCGTTTGTCCTAAATAGAGATCTATCATTGAGGATACTTCCAACTCTTTGGCTCGCTCCAAATATTGTATTCGTTTGTCAAGCAGACTGGTCCTTTCATCAATCCCATCTGCCTTCTTTTCCAGCTTTAGGTAGTTTTCTGCTTCGTCCAAAAGGAAACGATTGAGTTTCACAAAAGCATCCTTAACATGTGGCTCCCAGCTATTGTCTAGCTCCGTGGCTTTAATTAAATCCTCATGCGCCTGATGAACCGGGTTTTCTTCTGCATAATTCCCTTTAGAATCCTCCGCTCTTTTGAGCCAGATCATTCCCCTGTAATAGTAGATTTTTGCCTTTGAAGATTCAGTAAGCATGTCCTGAATGTCAATGGCGTTATTAAAATCCACCATCGCCTCTTCATACTCCTCCTTAGCAAAATGTTGTATGCCGGAATCGACGTAACTTTGAGAATAAATGCAGTGCGCCGTTGTAAGAAATATTACAAGTGCAATGAGCTTCATCATGTATTTTTGACGGTGTTATCTACTAATAATACTATTTATACGTGGAGTGTAACCATAAAAGACGGATTGTGTAGTGAATGTCTAAGAAAGATCCAATTATATTACCTGAAAAGTACTATTTAGACTACTTTAATTATGTCCTCTCATTTGTTGAGCAACAGTATAAGCACGTTCTGGATCAACCGGAATATCTTTTTTATCAGGCTTTCAGAGATTTATCAGAGCAAGCTCAATGTCTCTATTTGCGATTTTCAAATCGACGAGGTGATTTCTTTCGAATAAGTAAGATTTCATATGCTGAAATCCCGGATGTCCAGGATACAAAAGAGGAGCTAATGCATCAGGGATTCATCCGTATCAATGAAAGTCCAGATCCAAGGCAATTTCAACTTTTCACAAAACAAGAGCTTTTGAAGCAGTTTGATTTTCTTGATAGAAATCAAAAGAAAGAGGAAATCCTACTGGAGTTAAGCGAAGCTGATGTGCCAACGCTACACGAGTCTGATGAAATAGCTGAAGTGTTGAAAAACGAAGAAGTAGACTTCATTAAGTTACTATTCTTTGGTCATCGAGGTGGGCGAATGACGGATTTTGTTGTGAGGGATGTTGGTAATGTGAAAATTGAAAAGCTTGATGAAACCAAGTTTAAACCATGGTTCCAATCCAGAGAAGAGGCGCTTTCGGTGATGCATATATCTCAGCTTAAGCGGATGATTTATGAAATCCAACAGGCAAACCTTCCACTTGAAGATTACCTGGAGGAGATGCCCTGGGATACCTGGCTCTCCTACCCTCGTTCCGCCAAGTCAGCAGAAAAGTTGCTTCTCAAAATTGCCTATTATTTCGAGCAGGTTCAGTTGTGGGAAAAGGCCTTGGAATATTATTCATTCACTGATAAGCCCCCGGCACGCGAGCGAAAGGTCCGACTTCTTGAAAAACTTGACGCAAAGGAAGGCGCAATAGCCCTTGCTAATGAAATGCTGGAGGATCCAAGGAATGCTACGGAATACACGTTTGCCTACGATTTCCTAAATAGAAAAGGTGTCCGCATTAACCGCAGTATGACAGAACGTCTTAAAAATGCACCGCTGATCAGCATATCAAGACCAACGGGTAAAGTAGAAGATGCTGTTCTGGATTACTTCATTGAAAATGGATGGGACGGTATGCATTCAGAGAACTTTCTATGGAGAGGGCTTTTTGGCTTGTCGTTCTGGTCAGTCATCTTCGATGAAAGTCATGGCTCATTTCACCACCCGCTTCAACGGCAACCTTCCGATTTGAATGATACTGTTTTTTTTGAATCCAGACAGGAGCTACTCAATGATCAATTGAATAAGTTTAGGACCAGAAAGCAGTTCATTAATCATATTAAAAGGATTCACGATGAAAAGTATGGAATAGCCAATCGCTTTGTCTACTGGCATGAATCCTTACTTCCCACACTTGAGGTGATGATCGAAAAACTACCGCTTAAAGGATTGAAAACGGTATTGCTTGAAATGTCTAAAATCATGAAAGAAAACAGTGCCGGGTTTCCAGACCTCTTTCTTTGGAAAGATGATGACTATCAATTCTACGAAGTAAAATCTCCGAATGATCAGCTATCTGCACAGCAGCTATTTTGGCTGGACTTTCTGGACTCTGCAAAAATCAAAGTAGAAGTCCTGAGGGTCAACTATTCAGAATGACTAATTTCGGGATCAGTAAATTTTAAACGTATGCATAGCCTCTGGGAAAAACAATCATTTCTTTCACCTGATGTGGTCATAGTAGGTGCCGGCATTACTGGACTATCCGCTGCTGCCACGTTGAAGGAGCTGTCTCCCGACATGAAAGTCACTGTTCTTGAACGAGGCGTGCTGCCTACAGGTGCCAGTACAAAAAATGCCGGATTTGCCTGTTTTGGTAGTGTGTCAGAATTGCTAAATGATATCGATACGCTTGGTCCTGAAGGCATGGTCAATCTGGTGGAAAAAAGGTGGGATGGTTTGCAGAAAACCTGCCAACGGCTGGGGAGAAGCGCAATAGACATTCAAGTCAAAAGTGGGTATGAACTGATTCTTGAAGAGGGTTCCGGGATTGTAGAAAAAATTGATAATGTCAATCAACTGCTCAACCCTTTCTTCCAGGAAGATGTGTTTAAGCTTTCTGATGCTAAAATCGATTCGTTTGGACTTGGGCAAACACATCACCTAATTGAGAACCATCTGGAAGGACAGTTGGATACCGGGAGATTGATTGCAACACTGTGGAAATACTGCGCTGAATTAGGCGTGCAGATTCATACAGGATGTAAAGTAGATAATATCATAGAAGAAGAAAATGGTGTTTCTATCTTATGCGGCAATGTCAAATTCCTTGCTGAAAAAGTGGGCGTATGTACGAACGCCTTTACCAGCAAGCTCCTTAAGGAGGAACTAGATATTGCACCAGGGCGAGGGATCGTCATGAGTATCGTACCTGACAAATCACTTCCGTTTGAAGGCACCTTCCACTATGAAGAAGGATACTATTATTTCAGAGACTACTACGGAAAATTGCTCTTTGGTGGCGGGCGAAATCTGGCTTTGAAGGAAGAGGAAACCACCGAATTTGGAGTCAATAAAAAGATCAGGGAAAAGCTCCTTCTGGATATTGAAAATATCATTTTACCCAACCAGTCTTATGAAATAGAAATGGAATGGACTGGAATCATGGCCTTCGGACAAAACAAAGCGCCTATCGTCCAAAAGGTATCTGATCGAATAGCTATTGGCGTTCGGCTTGGAGGAATGGGTGTTGCGATAGGTAGTCTAGTGGGTGAAGAGGTGGCGGAGTTGATCGTTAACAGCTAAACCGTCAGCTTAACAAAAAATGTACTCCCCTTGCCCATTTCCGACTCAACCCAAACTTCACCACCCAGGTCATTTACATATTTTTTTACAATAGACAATCCAAGTCCAGTTGAAGACTCTCCGGCAGTAGGCTTGGCGCTCAGCTTTTGAAATCTGTTGAAAAGCTTTTTCTTGTCATCATCAGAAAAGCCCGGTCCTTCATCTGATACCATAAAAAGTGCACTATCATATTCGCATTCTGATTTTAAGGATACACATGTTCCCGATTGCGAAAACTTTACTGCGTTCGATACCAGATTTTCCAGCACCAACAACAAGAGAAGGTGATCGGTACGAATCATGTTATGTTCCTCACAAAATTCTACCGTTAGATCAATATCTTTCTGAGCGGCAATAGGTCGGTAGCGCTGTGACACATCTTTCATAATCGTACGAATGTCCACACGTTCATGAAGCACTTTAACTCTATTTTCCTCAAGGCCATCCACATCCAGAATTTTAGTCACCATTTGGTTAATACGTTCAGCACTTATTGTTACCTGATTGAGCATTTTTTGCTCCTGTTCGGTAATATCTTGGTTGACGTTCTTGTTGACGATTTCAGTGATCATAATGATTTGACTTAAAGGAGATCTTATATCATGAGCAAGGATTCTAACGAGGTTGTTTTTTTCCTCATTCAATGCTACTAGCTGAGCATTCCTGTTGATCAATTGTTCATTCTTTAGGTGAATATCTGTTTGCTGCTCTTCTATCTGTTCTTTTTGTCCCATCAGCAACCGTGTAGACTTGTAGTTTTTATAAAGCAAGTAGCCAATAACGAACAATAACACCGAAAGTACTGAAGTACTTATTATTAATATCTTTCTTACAGCCAGTTCTTCTTCCAATTTCAAATTTGCATTTCTAATCAAGGCAAGCTGCATTTCCTTTTCTTTTGTTAGAATAGAGGTGCCTAATTCTTCTATTCCATGGAGATTGTCTACGAATTCAAACAACTCCTCTCCGAGGTATTTTGATATGATATCTGAAATTGCTTGCTGTGATTGCGGATCAGCTAAAAAGTCATCGAGATAATCCTTCCAAATACTATTATCCGGAAGTATAAAAGCATAGCCTTGTCCAATAGTCGTGAAAAAATTTTGACGAACTACCTCACCACCATTCTGTATTCTCATTAAATATATTGGTAAATCAATAAAACCAAATCGATCGGGTTCGCCCATAATTCCATCCAGTATGTTTTGATCGCTGTTTATATAGATAGTTTTTAAACTAACACCAGTCTCCTCTTCTAAATCATTCAATAAGGTTTCATATTTTGTTCCCTTGATGGTCACAGCATCTAAATTCCTTACCATTTCCAGCTTTTCCTCAATTGTTTGAACAATAGGGGTACCCGCACTTGAAACCAGGACTGTGACATCCGGCAGGTATGAAATGGTAAATTGAGCATATTCCTGACGCTCTGCCGTGATTGAAAGTGCAGACGCTCCTGCAATCGTAGCATCTCCATTTTTCATACTGGATAAAACGCCAGAAAAATCAGGTGCTTTGGAAAATGTTATTTGAATGTTTTTCCCATTTTTCTGCTGCATGTAATCCCTAAATAATTCAAACATTTCCTTTTCAATACCAGTTACAGTACCGTTCTCATCTTCATAAATGAAAGGGAAAGAGGTGAACCAGATTACTTTTAATTCACGGTTATTTTGGACGGGTTTGTTCAGTCCGAAAACACTATTGCATAAAGTGCATGCAAATAAAATGATGGCGAAAAGGCGGTGCATACATAAATATGGACATTTTGTATTGATGAAAAAATTTACATATACTGTTTCTGTATTAGAAAGAGTATAATAGTATAAACCTTACTACCCATTTGCTGGTTTTAATGATAGCTAAACAGAAATAAGTCATGGCAAAAAAAAACACAAGTAAATCATCCATTCAAAAGGGGTATATGAACTACCTCCTAGAGGAAGGGAAAGCCCCGGAGACTGTTAGGATTTTCACTAATTTTCTAAAAATAACCGATGATGATTTTTATAAATACTTCGGCTCACTTAAAGGCATTGAAGCTTCCGTTTGGGAAGGATATTATTCCAACACTTTCAAGATCGTTCTTAACGATCCTGATTTTGAAGAAATGAATGCCAGAGAAAAGCATCTTTCATTCCTCTACACTTTCCTGGAATTAATCAAACCAGACAGATCGTATGTGCTTTTCAAGCTGGAAGGAAAAAAACCACATGAGTTACCTCAAGAATTAACAAAAACACAAAAAATTGTTACACAGTCTGAAATAGATTGGGCCAAAACATTCGATTTTATACCAGATAAAGCTAAAAATATATCTCAGTCTGCATACAAACGAATGCTCTGGTCTCACACCATTGCCACCTTATTCTTTTGGGTCAAAGACGACTCTGCAAATAGCACTGATACGGATATTTTCATTGAAAAATCCACCCGTACAGCATTTGATATCGGGGAGCTACCTGCGTTGGAGTCAATCGTAGATTTAAGTAAGTTTTTCTTACAAAAAATGGGACTATCAAAAACTACAGCCTGATGTCAAAAGAACTCAATAGAATTCCAATTGGAAAAGTAAGGCGGGCAAGCAAGTTCGTAACTACTGGAGCAAAAGTGGGTGCCAACTATGTGAAAGCATATAGTAAAGCGGCTTTAAAAGGTAAACTAGATCAAAATGAACTGGATAATGATAATGCGAGAGACATCTATGATTCGCTCAGTGAGTTAAAGGGTAGTGCCCTCAAAATGGCCCAGTTGTTAAGTATGGATCAAAATGTGCTTCCAAAGGCTTACGCTGATAAGTTTTCCATGGCACAATACAGTGCACCACCACTCTCCTACCCACTGGTGAAAAAGACATTCATTGATAATATGGATAAAGAGCCAAATGAAATATTTGACACTTTTGGTAAGAGTGCGAGCAATGCTGCATCAATGGGTCAGGTGCATAAAGCAGAATTGAATGGACAGAAACTGGCTGTAAAAGTCCAATACCCAGGTGTGGCTGATAGTATTAAAAGTGACCTCAAGCTTGCAAAACCCTTCGCGCTAAAGCTCATGAATGTAAAGGGTAAGGATGTAGATCCTTATATGAAAGAGGTAGAAGGAAAACTACTTGAAGAAGCAGATTACACACTTGAGCTGAGACAGTCCATGGATTTTGCACAGAAATGTGAAAATGTAGATGGGGTGTTCTTTCCTACTTATTTTCCAGAGTTGTCCTCCCCACAAATTCTTACAATGAGTTGGTTGAATGGCGAGCCAATTGGAGCCTGGATGAAGCATGAGCAAAAACAACCAGATAGAGATCGGCTCGGACAAATCCTTTGGAACTTCTACATGTACCAAATGCATGAGCTTCGGATGATGCATGCAGATCCGCACCCGGGTAATTTCATTATTGATGCGAACAATAACTTAGGTGTTATTGATTTTGGGTGCATCAAGCATATACCAAAAGATTTCTATGACGCATACTTTGAACTTACGAGCTA
Source organism: Ekhidna lutea (assembly GCF_900188325.1). Classification (GTDB taxonomy): domain Bacteria; phylum Bacteroidota; class Bacteroidia; order Cytophagales; family Cyclobacteriaceae; genus Ekhidna; species Ekhidna lutea. The sequence goes on from NZ_FZPD01000002.1 coordinate 684,032, forward strand.
TGAGGTATTGGATAACCCTCAACGGGTGGATGAGCTTTTTAGAAAGTTAGAAATTATCAGACCAGATGACCCTGAAAAGGATGTCAAAATCGTAACCGCAATGTTCACAGACTTAATCAGGCTACTATCTCGACCATTCAACGAAGGAGTTTTTGATTTTAGTGATGATCGGTACTTCACTGAGATTTATATGAAAGGTGAAGCCATCTCAAAAGATCCGGAAATGAACCGATTACAAGCACGAGGATCACGGCATTTCATTTACTTCAACAGAACCTTTTTTGGATTGTATAACATCCTCCATGCTTTGAAAGCTAAAGTAGATTGTTCCACCAAAGAAATTTTCAAAGTGGCATCTTAGCTATTCTATTTTACGATTAGTCTGTTGGTCAAAATACTTTTCGAGCCCTCAAAAACAATTATATAAACTCCAGACTTTAACCCTGATAGGTTTATTTGATTTTGAATTGGTGAATTGAAGACCTTTTTTCCTGCTGGAGAATAGATGCTAATTCGATCAAATGTTCTCTTATCATGATGGAGATTTACATAGAGGTAATTCGTTACCGGGTTTGGATAGAACATTTCGTTTTGAAAAGCCAAACCTAAAGGCTTTTCTGTTACGTTAATTTTAACAGATGCCATGATATCCCCTCCATTTCCATCACTTATATCCACTACAAGATCATAAGTGGGATTAGCTGTAAAAACCAATTCATTCTGATCATTGACAGTAAGGTCGCCGGTAGTTTGATCAAGGGCAAAAGCATCATTTTTATTACCCGAAAGCAGCGAATGTGTCAGCACATCTCCGTCAGGATCTTCAGCGGTTATAGTGCCAATCAGTGTTCCATTTGGCGTACCTTCCTCTACATAATAAACCAGTGAAATATCTGGCGATTCATTTTGCGCTTGCAATACAACAGCAAGTATCAAAGACAGAGAGAATAATATAACTCTTAACCCATTCATTTCTTCACTATTTCTTTATTACAATATTTCGAGAGACCATTTTGTCATCAAATTGGATAATCAGGTTGTAGATACCGGAAGCAATATCCGAGATATCAATTCTCATGAAAAATGCTTCTCTTTGATCAACTGAAATCTCTACCTGACTTCCATTAAGTGCATATAGTTCAACCGTAAGTTCTTGAGTGTTTCTGTTCTGCGAATCAATAAATAGGCTCATTGAAGCTGGATTAGGGTATACTCTTATACCCTCAACTTCCGGATCTATACCTAATGCATCTTCATCGATATCAATTAGGTTGATCGTTACGTCAGCAAAGGTCATCCCTCCCGCTCCATCATCTACTTCCACCATCAATTCAAATGAAGGTGTCACTTCAAAATCAAGTATAGTTTCATCATTAACCGTAAGATCACCGCTAACAGCATTCAAGGAAAATGCACCACTTTCATTTCCTGAAATGATGGAGTAAGTCAACTCATTGTTATCTGCATCAGAACCGGTCACACTCCCTATTAATGTACCATTTGGAGTGTTTTCATGGATATAGAAAATATAAATGACACTTGGGGATTGATTACCTCTCTCAACAGTCACGATAGCAGTTGCATTACCTTCATTACCAGATTGATCTGTTGCGGTCAGTGTAATGGTATTATCTCCTAAATCCTCTATTGTAAACGTAGTTTGGTCAATTGATAAGGTAAACGTACAATTATCAGTTGTTCCATTATCGATATCCGTTGGTGAAATGGTAGCTGAACCTGTATCATCCAATGTGACTGTAATATCCTGAGTAACTACGACTGGGGCCTCATCATCTACCACAGTTACTGTTGCTGTTCCCGTTGAGGTGTTGGTACCATCAGTAGCTGTTAAAGTCACCGTTTGAGTTCCAACATCCGTACAGTCAAAGTCTGTTCGATCCAAGGATAAGGTCAAAGTGCAATTATCTGTGCTGCCACTGTCAACATCTGCTGGTGTGATCGTAGCAGTACCAGTTACATCTAAGGTGACTGTGATATCCTGAGTCACTACTACTGGTGCTGTATCATCTATAACCGTTACTGTTGCTGTTCCCGTTGAGGTGTTGGTACCATCAGTAGCTGTTAAAGTCACCGTTTGAGTTCCAATATCCGTACAATCAAAATCTGTTCGATCCAATGATAAGGTCAATGAGCAATTATCCGTGCTTCCATTGTCGATATCAGTCGTTGTTATAGAAACTGAACCTGTATCATCCAATGTGACTGTAATATCCTGAGTGACTACTACTGGTGCTGTATCATCTATAACCGTTACTGTTGCGGTTCCCGCTGAGGTGTTGGTACCATCAGAAGCTGATAAGGTCACCGTTTGAGTACCAACATCAGCACAATCAAAGTCTGTTCGATCCAATGACAAAGTGAATGAGCAATTATCCGTGCTTCCATTATCGATATCTGTTGGTGTGATCGTAGCAGTACCAGTTGCATCTAAGGTGACTGTAATATCCTGAGTAATTACGACAGGTGCGCTATCATCAACTACCGTTACTGTTGCGGTTCCTGTCGAAGTGTTGGTACCATCAGATGCAGTTAATATCATAGTTTGATCGCCTACATCAGTGCAGTCAAAGTCTGTCTGATTCAATGACAAAGTGAATGAGCAATTATCCGTGCTTCCATCATCAATATCTGTTGTCGATATCGTAGCTGAGCCTGTTGCATCGAAGGCAATCGTAATATCCTGCGTGACTACTATAGGTGCGCTATTATCAACTACCGTTACTGTTGCGGTTCCTGTCGAAGTGTTGGTACCATCAGATGCAGTTAATATCACCGTTTGATCGCCTACATCAGTGCAGTCAAAGTCTGTCTGATCCAATGACAAAGTGAATGAGCAATTATCCGTGCTTCCATTGTCGATATCTGTTGGTGTGATCGTAGCAGTACCAGTTGCATCTAAGGTGACTGTAATATCCTGAGTCACTACTACTGGTGCTGTATCATCTATAACCGTTATTGTTGCGGTTCCCGTTGAGGTGTTAGTACCATCAGAAGCTGATAAGGTAACCGTTTGATTACCAACATCTGAACAGTCAAAGTCTGTTCGATCCAATGATAAGGTCAATGAGCAATTATCCGTGCTTCCATTGTCGATATCTGTTGGTGTGATCGTAGCAGTACCAGTTGCATCTAAGGTGACTGTAATATCCTGAGTAACTACTACTGGTGCTGTATCATCAACCACTGTTATTGTTGCGGTTTCCGTTGAGGTGTTGGTACCATCAGTAGCTGCTAAAGTCACCGTTTGAGTTCCAACATCCGTACAGTCAAAGTCTGTTCGATCCAATGACAAAGTGAATGAGCAATTATCCGTGCTGCCATTATCGATATCTGTTGGTGTGATCGTTGCTGTGCCGGTGGCATCTAAGGTGACTGTAATATCCTGAGTCACCACGTCTGGCGCCTCATCATCAACTATTGTTACGGTTGCCGAAGCATTGGAGCTATTGCCTCCTTCATCCGTAACCGTCAGTGTCACCGTATTTGCACCAAGTGTAGTACAATCAAAATCAGTCACATCTAGTACAAGGACTAGATTAGCTGCAATTGTCTCATCGTCTGAACTTCCATTATCAATATCCGATGGCGCTATAGAAACATTGCCGGTAGCATCTAGTGAAACAGATATATCCTGCGTGATGACAGTTGGGTTATCATCTACAGTGACGTTGAACGCATCCGAACTGATTGTTAAACCAGTGACTACACTATTCGTCACTTCCAGGTGATAAGATCCCTGATCTGCTTCAGTGACATTAGCTATATTAAGGTTGTCTGTTGTTTGACCCGAAACCGGGCTTCCATCCAGGTACCATTGGTAACTGTTGTTAGATCCGCCTACGCTAATAGTTACATCAAGTAATTCTCCAGCATTTAAGTCTTGGTCTGTGGGAGCAGTAATATTAGCTTGAGGACTGTAATTGTTCAATACTGAAATATTGAGTTCCAAATCATCAAACTCTAACACATTATCGTTGACATCAAACTCTATTAGACTAACAATGGAAGACATGTCAGGCAATCCTGATAATTGATTAGACTCAATTTCGAGTTTAGAAAGTAGAGTTAAATTTGAAAATGTGGCAGGAACACTTCCACTTAACTGATTTCCTGCTAATTGCATATCAGCTAATTGAGTTAGATTGCCTAGTTCGGATGGAATTGAACCAGTTAGCTGATTATTATCTAATTGAAAAACAGTAAGTTGAGTTAAATTTCCCAGTTCGGTCGGAATACTCCCTGTCAGCATATTGTTGTCTATATCGAAGCTTTCAAGGTTAACAAGCAATCCGAGTTCCACAGGTAAAGTGCCTGATAATTGGTTTGTTCCCAGGTTAAGACTAAGAAGGTTTGATAGGTTACCTAGCTCAACAGGTATTGATCCCGTTAATTGATTCGAATTAAGTCTAAGCTGTACAAGTGCTGACAAATCGCCAAGTTCGACAGGAATAGATCCTGAAAATTGATTATCATCAAGCCATAAGTATTCTAGGTTGACCATGGTACCTAGTCCGGGAGGTATATCCCCGCTCAATTGATTTACTGAAAGAACCAGCCAATTGAGGTTTGCGAGACCAAAAATTTCCGAAGGAATGGATCCTGTCAATTGATTGTCTTCTAAATCAATTATTTCAATGGCAGATAGGGAACCCAATTCCATTGGGATTGTTCCTGAAAGTAGATTCTCTTCAAAATCTAGTTCAATCAAATTAACAAGATTGCCTAGTTCAGAAGGAATTACGCCATTTAATTGGTTTACCTCCAAATTCAAATTTTCAAGACTGGTCAGATTCCCTATCTCTGATGGAATGGATCCTGTGAGCTGATTGAACCCTAAAATAAGTGCAACAAGCTCAGGCAAATTTCCTATCTCTGAAGGAATCGTGCCTACGAGATTGTTGCTATTCAAGTCAATCGAATTGACCCTAATCCCAGATACGGTTACTCCATACCATGTACTCACATCATTTCCGCTCAACCAATTAGTATTGTTAGTCCAGTTGGCGCCATCGGTTGAATTGTACAAAGCAACTAAAGCATTGTAGTCTTGTTCGAACACACCACCCAGAATAAGTTCTGTAAAAGAAAATTCAGAAATGCCATTTGTCACATCGGTCACACTTGTCACATATTCCTCTTCAATATCAATTGAACCGGTGTATGACCAAGTGCCGCTACTTGCAGATACGGTAGCGATATGAACGTAACCTTGACGGTCACTACAGGTGGAGTTTGTTTGATATATATCTACCGTAGAACCATCTTGAGCCATGGTGACCCCAGATATTCCTCCAGCCGAAATGGAGGTAATATGTGGAAAATCTACGGTAGGAGTAAGCTCAAATTCGACCCCTTTGACGGAATTACAGTAATATGAATTGCGTAAAATATTGTTTCCATTATCGTCAGAAAGATTTTCAAAATAGATGCCTGAACCCGAATTATTGGCAATGATATTTTCTACTCCTGTGCCACCAATGGATACCGAAGTAGTCGCATCAGAAATAGAGATTCCATGTCCGCCATTTCCGATGGCTGTGATACCGTCCAGGCCTAGACCTATTGTGTTCCCTTCAATCTCAAAGGCACTCTGCCCATTGATATAGATTCCATCTCCGGTGTTCCCGGCGATTATATTGTTATTAAAACTAAGATTATTATCACCAGCTTGTGCAAGCAACCAAACGCCATCCAGATCAGGATTTGACGAACCAATCGGCGTGTCTCCAGCAGCATTTAGTCCAATAATATTATTTTGAACGATATTATTATCAGAGGCTGCACCAAAATAGACATTGGTCCATTGGTAACTTCCGGAGATAACATTTTCATAGCCAGGAGTAGGACTTCCTATGATACAGTTGTTCGTTGTTCCATTAGAAATAATCAACCCAGTCCTATTGCCAAAATTATTCTCTCCATTGATGTCCGTTCCGATCAGGTTGCCATATACCTGAATATCACTGGCGCCATCAGCTATAAATACACCGTATTCTGATGCATCTCCATCTTCGATAATCGCTCCATTATTTGAAATAACGTTTCCTTCGCCGGCATCTCGATCTCCTCCTATGATGAAAGGCCCGGAGGTATAGCCAACTACAATCCCACTACTTTCATTTCCATCAGGTGCTAATCCGTCAGGGGTTGTACCAATTCGATTGGCTTGTATCACACAATTATTACATTGATAAAATATGATTCCATTCCCATTTGAACTGATTACATTCCCTTTATTAGGTGCTCCAATTGTACTATTATCCGGTCCGCCTGGTAAATTTTGTCCAAAAATTCCAACACTCGTAAACCCCGTAATATGAAGCCCATAAATTTCAACATTGCCGAGAGATCCAATTTCCAATCCACGACTTATCCCATTTATTGCCCCATCTATACGTGGCATCAATCCTGCGTCTATGTCCCAGCCCGGTTGAGTGGTCCCATCGATGATCATTCCAATTCCGGAGTTTGTCATTACCGGAAGCTGAGATGCAACATCAATTTTCCATGAATCACTTGACCCATCTCCAGGTAAATTGAATGAAATGGTAGCTTTTGTTGGACTTGCAATCGCATTTTCAATGCACCAACGGAGTGAGCCAATTCCATCGTCCAGCGTATTGGTCACTAGAAATGGATTTTGAGTACCAAACTCAGAGGTACCGTCGGTTCCATTGGTTGCGGTTGCTGTAATTACATCTGTGCCTAGTGCAATTATCAGCCCCGTTATCTCCCAATCACCTGAAATATCTACCGTTGTACTTCCTAAGTATTCCGTGCCTTGTGAAGGGGAGCAGGCAGAGTTATCTCGATAAACATGAATGGTGTTACCTGAAGTTCCTGTACCTCCTACGGTGGTTGCAGTAACTTCATTGATAATAGGCGCAGCAATTCCACCATTAGCTCCACTGATCAAATCAATCCCCGTTCCATTACAATAGATCTCATTGCCTATAATCTGATTACCCTGATGAACCGAATGTGTGATTTCCACCCCTACAGCGGTATTATATGCAATAGTGTTTGCTTCTCCGATCCCTGTGCCACCTATTATATTATTGTCGCACCCAGAACCTCCAACGCCAACGGTCGAAAATCCCTTGTTATTTGGAAGTGGTAATGAACCATTGGCGTCTACCCCAATAAAATTACCTTGAATTATTGTTCCATCCGAGGTGTTGAGTGAAATAGCCGTCCCTGAATTACCAGATATAACATTATTCAGTATTTGACAATTTCCGGATAAGCCAAGGCCAATTCCAGTGTTGTTCGGTACTGCAGACGTTCCTGTTGGATCAGTCCCTATATAGTTACCTTCAATGATGGATAAGGAAGCTCCATTTGTAGCAATAGCTGTGCTGTTCCCAGAGATAACATTTCCTTCACCTGGATTTGCACCTCCAATAAAATGAGTGTTCGAGCCTGTGGAAGTGGTGATTCCATTGGTATTTCCAAGCCCTGTATTTCCATATTCGTCAGTTCCAATGTAATTGCCATGAAATACGATTTGATCCGTGAAGGTCGATCTGGTTCCATCGACACAAAGTACAATGGTGTTCCCCATTCCGGGAGCTCCAATAATGGAACCGTTTGCTCCATCGCCGTATAGTCTAATACCTGTTGTGAAATTAGTAATGTAAAAACCATATACTTCAATCACTCCGGGTTGGGTATTTATGCCATTGGTTGGGCCATTGAGTCCATCAAGGACAATATTAAAGTTCCCAGTACCAGCCTGGGTTGTTGCGTCCAAAACCAAATCTTCCGTAATAACCGGCAAACCGGTAACAGGAGTAATTGTCCAGGTTTCATCACCCGTACCGCCATCTAGATTGTAATTAGGATCAGTATTTGGGATGTTAAAGGAGATGGTTTGCTGACCCGAAATGACATTTGCATTATCAATTGTCCACCGAAGCGAGCCCTCCCCATCATCTTGCGTGTTGGTCACCACAAATGCCTCAGAGCAGTCTACTCCCGCATCATTTATAGTCCAGTTATAGGTCGCTCCTTCCAATATGTCTTTTGCTGCCTGTGAGGTACAATAGGTAATTCCGGTAGCATTTAAAGTGATACTCACTGGGATTGTTTCTGATCCTCCATTATCATCCGCCCAGCCAATCAGTGTTGCATCATAGTTTCCAGTCGAAAGTCCGGAATTATCAAGCATCCCATTCATAAACTGTACCATGCCAATGTCCCAATTTCCTAAAGACTGATTGAATGATGTCGCATTATTGAACAGATTAGTCATATCAACAATAGAACTTACATCCCAACTACTCAAGTCCTGGTTGAAGGCAACTGCCCCTTCAAACATTTGACGAAAAGCGCTTACACCACTGATGTCCCAGTTACTAATATTTCCATTAAAATTTCCAGTTGCGGCAAACATGAGTTCCATATTGCCAACTGTGCTCACGTTCCACGCGTCACCTCCACCATTTCCGGCACCTGCCTGAAAGATTAAATCTTGGTTAAAATTTGATGCACCCCAAAACATGCGATTCATTGTGTTAACTATGGAGACATCCCATAAACCAATGTCCTGATTAAAGGCACTCGCATCTCGAAACATCTCTGACATATCAGTAACAAGACTTGTTTCCCAGGATGTAATATTTCCATTGAAGTCTGTAGCACCGTTAAACATTCCCGCCATATTATTCACAGTACTGACATCCCATGAATTCAGGTTTTGATTGAACGCAGAAGCAAGTGCAAACATGTTGGACATATCTTGTACAAGACTGGTATTCGTGCTCCAGGAGTCAATGGGTTGATCAAATGCAATAGCACCCTGAAACATGCCGGTCATAGTGTTTACGTTTGAAACATCCCAGTTCGTTATATTACCATTGAATTGTGTAGCTCCGGAAAATGTGTTCGCCATATTAGTGACGCTACTTACATCCCAGGCGATTCCTCCATTGTTACCTCCACCAGGTGTTGTAATAAGATCTCTATTGAATGGTGATCCAGAGAAGGTGCCAGCCAGGGTATTTACATTCGAAGTTTCCCAACCGCTGATATCCTGATCAAAAGCCAATGCCGACAAAAACAAGTTCGACATATCAGTCACAGTGCTGACATCCCAGGAAGAAATGTTTCCATCGAAAATGATAGCCTCTCGAAACATTCCACTCATATTATCAAGTACCCCGAATGTCCAGCCGTTTAGCGATTGATTGAGGGCATAGGCTTGATAAAAAGTTTCAACAGCTGTAGTAAGATTTGGCATATTCCATCCATCAATGTTTCCATTGAATGAGATGGCTGTCTGGAACATCCGGCTGATATCGGTCACCGCCGTAGGTGTCCAAGTGTTCAAATGTTGATTGAAGCTTTGAGCACCCCAGAACATACCGAACATGGTAGTTACATTGCTCACATCCCACATATCCACGTTTCCATTGAACGCTGTGCTGAACGCAAATACCTGGGTCATGTTCTGCACATTGCTGACATTCCAGTTATTGAAATTCTCAGTAGTTAAAGCCGGACATGACTGGAACATGGATGTCATATCAATCACGTTGGACAGATCGGGTGCATCTGTTGCAGGTACAGTGAGATTGTCGCAAGACAGAAATGCCTGAGCCATGGAAGTCCATGCAACATCACCCCATTGCTCAACGGTTTGAATTTTTAATCGCTCCGTACCCGCATTAAAATAAATTCTAGGGAAGGCTCCAGAAATTTCAACCTGATAGGTATCGCCATTTTGTAGTCCGGTAATATTGTAAGGCACATCAGACATCACCGTTGCTGAACCATCACCTAGGCCGCCATTGTCCAGGTTGGTCCAGGTTATACTATAGTTATACGTCTCTCCTGCAAAAGTTGGAATGGTTATTTCTCCAGTTGCATCTACGAGCCATGTGGTGACAAAAGGACAATTACTTCCCGCATCAGTTATAGTCCAGTTGTAGGTCGCTCCTTCCAATATGTCTTTTGCAGCCTGTGATGTACAATAAGTAAGTCCTGTAGCATTTAAAGTGATACCTGATGGGATTGTCTCCAATCCTCCATTATCATCCGCCCATCCAATTAACGTTCCATCGTAATTGTCGGTAGATAAACCTGAATTATCAAGCATGAAGGCCATATTGCCAACACTTCCGATATCCCAACTTCCTAAATCCTGATTGAAGACAGTCGCTCCGGAAAACATCTCCTGCATAATAGTTACTCCGCTTACATTCCAACCTGATATGTCCTGATTGAAGCTAGTTGCCCCGGCGAAAGTCCCTTGCATGAAATCCACTTCAGCGACATTCCATCCGGTAATATCGCTATTGAATGAGGTCGCATTTTCGAACATATAGGACATTCGATCCAGACTAGTAAGCGTCCATGAGGAGATGTCTCCGGTAAAATCTGTTGCTCCCGAAAACATCCACTCCATGTTTGTCACATTCGAAACATCCCAACTTAGATTCTGATTAAAATCAGCAGCATTTTGAAACATGCGGGTCATTGTATTGACATTGGAAGTGGTCCACGAACCGATATTCGAATTGAACAATGCCGCATTCTGAAACATCGAATTCATCTCAGTGACATTTCCCACCTGCCAGGAACTCAAGTCTCCGGTAAATACCGATGCAGCCATAAACATATTGCTCATATCTGTAACCTGACTCACGTTCCATCCGCTGATATCTCCGTTGAATGAGGAGGCTCCATTGAACATTCCCTCCATCGTCACCGGCACGGAAGAATTGATCGTCCAAGCCAAATTCTGATTGAAGCTATTAGCTCCGGCAAACATGTTGGTGAAGTTGGTGACTGTGGAAACATCCCATGTAGAATTGAGGGTGGTCAACGAGGTGGCATTTCCAAACATAAAACTCAGGTCCGTTACTGCACTCAAGTCAGGGGAATCAGTTGCAGTTATTGTCAAATTTGTGCAACCAGAGAACGCATTTGCCATGCTGGTCCACGCAATATCTCCCCATTGCTCTACAGTTTGAATCTTTAGACGATCCCCTCCTCCATTAAAGTAAATTCTTGGAAAAATTCCCGAGATTTCGACACGATATGTTTGGCCATCGGTTAGGCCAGTAAGTACTGCATCTCCAGTTTGATTAATAAGGGAACCATTGTCTAAAGTGTTCAATGTATTTTCCCAGTAAACATCATAATTATATGTTCCGGTTGTGGTTGGGATGGTGATTAGACCTGTTCCATCAGCTAGCCACGTGGTAATGAAAGGACACGCTTGTCCAGCATCATTGATGTTCCAGGTATGATTGTCAATCAAGTCCTGCCGACCAGTATCGTCACAGTAATTGACCCCAGTAGCATTCATAGTAACATTAGCAGGGATGGCGGTTTCTAAACCTGTAATTTGAGACCAGCCCAAAAGGGTAGCATCATAGTTTGATGCCGACATGCGGGTATTAGTAAAGATGGACCCAATTCCTCCAGAAGTAACGCTACTAAGGTCCCATGCTCCAAGATTCTGATTGAATGCAGAGGCATCTTGGAACATATTACCCATGTTCGTAACTGTTGACACATCCCAGGATCCAATCGGCTGATTGAACGCATCTGCAAAGGCGAACATGTTGAAAAGGTTGGTTATGCCTGTCAGTGTCCATGAACTAATGTCCTGATTGAAATCTTGTGACTGGTAGAACATTGAGGATAAGTTTGCCGATGGATTTAGGTTCCACGTATCTAAAGGCTGATTGAACAATTCCGTCCAGCTGAACATACCAGAGAGATTTGTGACTGTGCTCACATCCCAGCTATTCAAATTTTGGTTAAATGCATCAGCATTCTCAAACATGCTTTGCATAGACGTCACCGTGGTGAAGTCCCATGAACTGATATTGGAATTGAAAAGGCTGGCATCTTTAAACATTGATGACATGGTGATTGAACTGCTACTAAACGTACCTGTCCAAGAAGAAAGATCTCCCTGAAAGGCTGAAGCGCCTTCGAACATGCCACTGAAAGTCGTAGCGCTTGACACGTTCCAATTCAGGTCTTGATTGAAGGATGTGGCTAAGCGAAACATACCACTCAGATTTACCACATTAGAAACGTTCCAGTTGGTAATGTTTCCATTGAAGGCATCATTCAGGCTAAACATTAATGTCATATTCGTTACATTATCCGTATCCCAAGCACTAATGTCTCCTGTGAACGAATCTGCATTGGAAAAAAGGCGGGCCATATTCGTAACACCGATCACATTCCAGGAACTGATGTTCCCATTGAAAGCAGAAGCAGTATTGAACATGCTCTCCATATTCACTCCGGGAGTGGTGTTGATCGTCCAGGAATTAAGATCCTGATTGAAAATATCCGTATTCTGGAACATTCCAAAGAAGCTGGTGATGGTGCTTACATCCCAATGATCCATGGGATTATTCAATGCATCACAGTTATAAAACATGCTTTGCAGGCTGGTTACCCCGGATAAATCTGGAGCATCTGTTGCTGGTACAGTTAGATTTGGACAATTGTAAAAGGCTTCATGCATGCTTGCCCAGGCTATATCACCCCATTGCTCCACCGATAAGATCTTCTCTCTTTCAGCAGCTCCATCTGCCCTGGCCCAGAACCTTGGAAAAGTACCTGTTATTTCTACTCGGTAGGTTTGTCCATCCGTCAATCCTGTTAATAGCGCTCCTCCTGTTTGACTACTCAACGAACCATTGTCTAGAGCATTCAGCGTATTTTCCCAGTATACATCGTAATTATAAGTTCCGGTTGCAATTGGAATGGTAATTTGACCGGATGCATCAGCTAGCCATGTGGTGATGAAAGCACCTAATGACGGTTGTGACGATGGATTATCGGTAGCACTTGATGTTAAATATTCTTCGAGACCCTGAATACCATTGTATTCATAAACCATCACATGGTAAGTTGTACTATGATCCAATCCGGTTAGACTGACGCTAGACCCTGTCCCATTGTAAACCACATAGTTACCTGTTCCAATTTCAGATCCTGCTCCAAACAGCGTATTGGCGGTATAAGTTGTTGTATTTACCGGGTTAGCATCAACGATACTTCCCTCCTTCACCACCACAAGTCGTGCTGAACCATCGCCGTTAGTCCAGCTTATATCCATGTCAAAGAAATCTACATTGGAAAAGTTGATATTAGATGCCTGAGTAGTAGGAACAGAAAAGGTTAGTGGCGAAGTAGCAAACTCAGATGAGTTATTAGAAGCAGTCTGATTAACTGAGATATTAAACAGCCCTGATCCGATAGTATTCACGTCTACCTGATGACTATAAGTGCCTCCACCAGTCACTGTTGTAGATGCGAGGTATTGTTCTCCCTCATCGGCAACATCAGCAAAAATCTGAATCGTGGCACCAGCTGTGCCTGTTCCAGTAATAAGTCCGTCTAGTGTTGAAGTTATGGTTGGAGGTAAAACACCATTTTGGGCGCCATTCGTTATTAGAATTGCTTCTCCCGTATTGGTGTGAATGGAATTCTGGGAAAGGCTATTATTTATAATTCCACCGGCAAAGGGATCTCCCATTTCTACACCATCCGATGTATTAAAAGCTATTGTGTTGCTCATCAGTGAGGTTCCATTAGCTCCTCCCTCGATTTTGATACCATTGGCACCATTCCCAAGTGCAGAAGTGCCATTAGCTTGTATACCGATCAGATTGCTATTGACGTTGTTGCCTGTAGTTGTTCCTCCCTCTATAAGTATTCCATCCAATGTGTTTCCAGAAATGACATTGTTGGTAATGCTAGTGCCGGTACCAACACTCAGTCGTATTCCTTCATTGTCATTTGGTATTGCAGATGTACCAGCAGCATTTGTCCCGATGTAATTTTCTGTTATCGTAAAGCCGCCAACACTGACACCTATTCCGTAGCTATTGCCAGAAATAACGTTTCCCAGTCCGGAACCTCCTATAGTTCCTGAGCCTCCTGCCAGACTAATTCCGGCACCTCCATTACCTCTATCCAAATTACCTGCTGCGTCGGTTCCGATGTAATTGTCAACGATGGTGGTGTTTGCAGCTGAAACAAGTATGCCTGCACTTGATGCACCTCCGGCCGCTGAAATTACATTCGGGGGATTGGTACCTGTTACATCTCCTATCCTAGTATTGTTGGAAGTGCCCTGAACCCTAATGTTTGGATTTCCGTTTGTTCCATTCGCAATTGCTGTGGACCCGTCTGACCCCAAGCTTAAATAGTTTCCTGTAATTGTGACACTGTTTGAGTTATTTACATCAATCCCATATCCTGTATTTCCAGATATAATGTTTCGAGCTGTAACATTTCCCCCAATCGTAACACCAGTGCTCGCATTTCCAACTTCAATTCCAAATCCATTTCCTCTATCTAGAAGACCTGTAATGTCAACGCCAATATAGTTGTTAAGAATATCTGTATTTGTGGCTGCACTTAAACGAATTCCCTCACTACTGTTGTTTGAAATAACATTTACAAGATCCCCACTAACACCTATCGTGGTTCCATCACTATTTAGGACATCAATTCCAATTGAATTGGCAACAGCTGAAGATCCATCCAAACCAATACCAATTCTATTTCCAGAAATAATTGTGTTATCGGATGAATTATTAATTCTGATTCCGAAAGAATTTCCTCCAATTATGTTAGCTCCGGAAAGTGTGCCATCTCCGATGATCGTGCCTGTAGCTCCATTATTAATTGAAATACCCGAATAATTGGCTACATCCGTAGCATTACCATTTGGTGCGACCCCTAGTTTACAACCATAGATTTCATTGTTTGTAGCACCTGAGCCATCTACTAAGATTGCCGCATTAGGAGAACCTGAAAATCCACGCATATGTAGTCCTCGAATAACACAGCTTCCACCATTAATCTCTATCCCAGAGATGGCATTACCAGTTTGAATTGTTATGTCTGGCTCAAAGTCACCATCAATGTCGCCATTTATGGTTGTAGCATTTCCATCTCCGCTGGTTAATACCAGACTATTGTCAATCGTAATTATCCCACCATCAATTGACGGGTCAAAAGTAATACTATTAGCTCCTGCAGTGTTATTGGCATTGTCAATACACCAGCGAAGAGAACCAACTCCTGTATCATTTGTATTGGTAACAGTATAGGTATCAACAACGTTGGACAGGACACCAATATCTGTGGAGGTTAAAGCCCGATTATAGATTCTTACCTCATCAATTATACCGGTAAAATAACTATTTAAGTCTGGCCAGTAACCAATCCTAACCCCGGTGTTACTCGTATTTAGTGTCCGAGCAGTATTATCGGTTTGTACACCATCAAAATATGTAATGACGTTAGTTCCTGTGTAAACGACTGCAATATGGTGCCAACTAGATGTCTGTGGAGTGAAAGCCCCACTTATATCGCATCCTCCACTACTTCCTAGCTGTATAGAGCCATTCCCCATAGCAGCAAACTCATTGCAAGAGCCTAAAGAGCCTGTATGAAAAATTGTTCTGTGAGTTGTATTTGTTTGATTCACCCAAGCCGATATAGTTCTTTGTTGTGCGCCATTAATGGCTGAGGCATCCGACAACAGATCAATTCTTGCATTTGTCCCATTAAAGAAATATGCACTATTTGCACTTCCTGACTGATCTGTAGTCAGCGTTGCGTTAAAGACCGTTCCATTATTGTTATTTCCTGAGACATCATTAGCATTACCAGAAAAGGGGTAATAAGCAATTAGGTTTGAGCTAATATCTTGACCAATCGAGACCAGAGTAAACCCGCAAAGGAAGATTGCTAAAGCAAGATTTTTCATATAAAAAATGATTGGTGGTGAATAAGATTATTGTAGGGAATAAATCTTTCTTGCAACTAACCATTCAAGATACAAAAAAGTACTGTAATATTCCAAAACTAAACACCACTTATCGATGAATCGAAAATATGAAACTATATATCTACTAGTCCACCAAAAAACCCTATTTTCGAGGGTTCGAGAACTAACCCAAAATGACAACAAAACGCGAACCCACTTTATTCGAATCTCTTATTCCCATCATTTTCCTTATTCTACTCCTCGTAATAAACGTTGGAATTTTTGGTAGTGAGGCATTAGGAGGATCCAACCAAATCGTACTCATCCTTTCAGCAGGTGTAGCTGCCATTGTAGCCTTTAAGGTCGGGAATAAATGGGAAGACATTCAGAATGGAATCGTCAAGAGCATCAGTTCAGCTATGGCTTCCATTCTTATACTTTTATTGATTGGATCGCTTGCGGGTACCTGGATGCTCAGCGGAGTAGTTCCTGCCATGATCTATTATGGATTGCAAATTCTCAATCCCACTATCTTTTTGGTGGCAGCCTGTATTGTATGTTCCATCGTTTCAGTCGCGACCGGTAGTTCCTGGACAACAGCAGCGACTGTTGGTATTGCTTTGATTGGCATAGGTCAGGCGCTAGGAATCTCAGAGGGACTTGTTGCGGGCGCTATACTTTCAGGGGCATACTTCGGAGATAAAATGTCTCCACTTTCTGACACAACCAACCTGGCACCAGCCATGGCAGGAACGGATCTGTTTACACACATTCGATACATGACGATCACCACCGTGCCATCAATTTTGTTGTCGCTCACTATCTTCCTTATCATCGGCTTATCCAACTCTTCAGATGGTGCTATAGAAGGAAAAGAAGCTATCCTATCTGCCATTGATGGTGCATTCAATATTAATGGGTGGTTATTCATAGTTCCCGTTGTTGTAGTGGTGCTAATCGTTAAAAAAATGCCGGCACTTCCGGCTTTACTAATTGGGACCTTACTGGGTGCTGTCTTCGCACTCATCTTCCAGCCAGATTTAGTAGCACTGGTTGCTGCAACTGCTAGCAGAGATGGCGAGCTTTATAAATATTTACCACGAGGATTCAGCAACCCCTTTATCGGCACCATGCAGGCCATGTTTGGTGACATATCTTTTACCACTGGGAATGCGGTACTGGATGATCAAGGATTATTAAGTGCCTCGGGCATGGCCGGAATGCTTGGCACCATTTGGCTGATTATTTCGGCCATGATTTTTGGTGGAGTAATGGAAGGAGCCGGTATGTTGAAAAGAATAGCATCAGCAATAATATCCAAAGTAAACTCTACAGGCTCTCTTGTTACATCCACTGTTGGAACATGTATCTTCTTTAATGGGACAGCTTCAGATCAGTACCTGGCCCTCGTTGTACCCGGTAGAATGTATGCAGACACCTACAAAAAGAAAGGCCTTGCTCCTGAGAATCTCAGTCGTACACTGGAAGATTCAGGAACTGTAACATCCGTATTGATTCCATGGAATACATGTGGTGCTTATCACGCCAGTGTTTTAGGTGTGGCCACAGGTACTTATTTTATGTATTGTTTTTTCAATATCATTAGCCCATTTATGACTATCCTGGTAGCGTATACCGGATACAAAATCAAGAAACTGAAAGGAAAAGGTGAATAGCCGATTTGCGGAACATATCACTAAGGAAGACATGCGTGCGCTTCCGTTGCTTGCATTTGAAGGCAAAATCCATGTCATTGACACAAAGGAAGAATGCATCAAAGCAGTAGATGAACTGCGGAAATTTGATGTATTGGGGTTTGATACAGAAAAGAAACCCACCTTCGTTAAAGGCGAGTACAACCACACAGCAATGGTACAGCTATCCACCATGGAGGATGCCTACCTTTTCCGACTGAATAACATGGGGTACCCTACTTCTCTCTTCGACTTTATGGCTGATCCATCTATTCTAAAATTAGGCATTAGCATTGACGATGACCTGAAGGATTTGATTCGTGCAAGAAAGTTCAAACCAAAGAATTTTACAGACCTTAATGATGTCGTTCGAGAGCTGGGAGTAAAGCACATGGGTGTGAAGAAGCTTGCGGCAGTTTTTCTTGAATCTCGCATCTCCAAAAACCAGCAGGTATCAAACTGGGAGGCAGAAACACTCTCACCACCCCAGCAAAAGTATGCGGCCACAGATGCATGGATTTGTCTGGCTATCCATGAGGAAATGAAACGAAAGGGGTATATCTAATCTCCAATTTTCCTACCTTTCAATATGGCGCAAAGCATCTGAAGAAACACTTCGGCTTTATTCCGAATTACTGGCTACTGTGGGGCTAGAGCAAAAGGGCAAAAACATGCCCTACACATCCATGAATGGCAACATGTATTCCTTTGTAGCAAAAGAAGGATATGTGGCCATCCGGCTTCCTGAGGAAGAAAAGCAAGCGTTTATGGATACGTACAATGCAGGACCAGCCATCTCCTATGGAGCTACCATGCAAGGCTATGTGCATGTCCCTGAAGATGTTTTGAAAAACACGAAAGAACTTGCTGCGTATATGAATAAGAGTCATGAATTTGCCAAGACTTTAAAACCAAAACCAACCAAGAAAAAATGAGATTTTTTATCATATTACTGCTTTCTTTCGCGTGCGCTACACAACCAGAACGAACTTTTTCAGAGCAGGACAAAAGTTCTATTAATCAAATCAGAGAAAATTATGTCTCAGGATGGCTCGCTAGGGATAGTGAAACGATTCTTGGACTTTTTTCAAAGGATGCGACCATCATTCCAGATGGAATGTCGCCAATTAATGGCCTGAAAGCCATAGAAGGATACTGGTTTCCTAATGACAGTTCAAGTACCACGATTCACTCCTATGAAGTAGAGCTACTTGATTTAGCCGGAACGGAAACTATGGCCTATTCATTAGAAAAGGGCACCTTGAATTTCACTTATACGAAAGGTGATTTCACAATGACCAAATCATCAACTTCACATGCATCCACTATTTACCAGAAAGGTAATGATGGATCATGGAAAATTATTTCTAGAATGTGGACCCAACTCAAATGATATTTTTAGCTACAATAATTCCAAAATAAAGGCGATTTGTTAATCAAATCGCCTTTTTTATTTCAAAATCATTTAATTACTGCGCAGGCCAGTTGCCTTCGGCTGTCACATTGCCTTCACTATCATAGTAAATATACGTGCCAGCAGTTCCAGTAGCGTTCCAGGTTGCTTCATAGCTGAGATTACCACTTACGACGTAATCTAATGATCCGGACTGGTCACTATTCACATTGATAGTTAGCTGAAACTCTCCGCTATTATCTGTCACAATAAACTCGAAAGTACCGTCAGTGCTTTCCTCCCAGGTATACTTGATGAACGGTGTACTTCCTGTTCCAGCATCTGATATATCTGCAGCGTATATTTCCATAAATCCTTGCCTTCGCTCACCTTTGGTTTCCTCCGCATACATGAACTCATTAAAATCAGATCCATTTTCTGAAATGAATAACTGGAAAATGTACTTATCGGAGGTTTCGCAAATTTGATATGCAATACTTATTGTTTGCCCTTCCACACTGGATGTATAGGTGTATACAAGTGCATCACCTCCACAAGAACCAATGGGTGTATTGGATTGTGCTGCATTCGGCTGTGATTGAAAAAATCCAAGGTAAGCAGTCATGGCGTTGGCAGTACTCAAATGACTACCAATAGTAATTCCATTGTTATCATTAGAACCAAGAAGATTATTAATAATCTCCTGATCGATAGGTGGATTTGACGCATCAAATGAAAATTCTACATCGCTTAAGTCAACTGTAACTTCTTCACTACTTCCACATGAAAGGACAAAGAGCAGTGAGGAAAATGAGAGCAGTAGGAAAATGTTTTTTAGGTGTTTCATAATAATTTCCATTAAAAGTCTAAGAATTTATGACTATAATCCAAAAATAAAAATCTAATAGCTCAAAATTGCATTTTTAGCTACTTTCGAATATGGAAGTCGATGAAATACGTAAAAAGATCGAAGAGGAAATAAGTAAAACCACTCAACTAATCACCGATTACAAAGACCAATCAAAACCTATCACATTAGACAACTCTATAGGAAGAATTTCTCGAATGGATGCAATTAACAATAAAAGCATCACTGAGTCAGCACTACGGCAAGCTGAATCCAAGCTTTCTAAGCTTCATCAGGCAATGGATAACATTGGAAAACCAGACTTTGGATTGTGTATCAAATGCAAGCAACAAATACCCATAGGAAGAATTTTGTTGATGCCGGAAAGTAACAAATGTGTGAACTGTGCCAGATAAGACTGCATTCTTTTGGAGCTCGGGTAAAGATTCGGCATTTGCACTTCATCAAATTCTCAATAACACAGCATATAAAGTTGAACACCTGATCACCACCATCAACAAAGATCTGAATAGAGTGACCATGCACGGAACTCCCATTGAATTATTGAAGAAACAACTTGACTCCATAGGCCTACCCTATTCATTCATGAAGTTATCAACATCAGCAACCATGGAGGAATATGAAGCAATGATCCAGTCATCAATGCACATGATCAGTAACAAGGGAATAACCAATGCTGCATTCGGAGATATATTTCTGGAAGACTTGCGTGATTATCGGATAAACCAAATGAATAGTTTGGGATTCCAATCCCTGTTTCCTATCTGGAAACGTGATACAAAAGAATTGATCAATGAATTTATAAATCACGGCTTTAAGGCAGTAGTTGTTTGTGTAAACGAGGTGATGGGGCCGGACTTCCTTGGACGAGAAATCGATCATTCATTTTTGAAAGACCTGCCAAAAGGAATTGACCCATGTGGTGAGAATGGCGAGTTTCACACTTTTTGCTACGATGGCCCTATTTTCCGAGAACCCATCAATTTTCATTTGGGAGAGAAAGTAAAACGCTACTACCCTAACCCAACTGGTGAAGGTGAGGTTGACTTTTGGTTTCAGGATTTAATGGCATAAAGAACCATTTCATTAAATCTCAGGTTTAGCATTTCGATGAGCAAAAATAAAAATGTCACCTTTGCCTGGGCTGTCAGAAATATTATCTGGCCAAGACGCAAAACCATCCTTATCGGATTATTACTAATCGTCATAAGCAGACCGGCAGGTCTCGTTCTTCCTGCAGCCACCAAGTATCTCCTGGATGATGCAGTGCCCAACAAAGACTTTGAGATGTTGAAACTCATCGTGATTGTGATTGTAATCTCATTAGCAATTCAAGCCGTCTCCTCCTTCCTACTCACTCGCATACTTAGTGTTGAAGCTCAGTTCCTGATCTCGGAACTCCGTGTGAAAGTGCAGAAGAAGATCCTCTCCCTCCCAATCAATTTCTTTGACAATAACAAGTCAGGTGCACTGGTATCACGAATCATGACAGACGTGGAAGGGGTTAGAAATCTGGTGGGAACAGGTCTTGTTCAACTCATTGGAGGTACGATTACTTCTGTTTTGGCCCTGATCCTACTCATCAACATCAGCCCTTCTATGACCGTTTTCACCTTAGTACCTGTTGGGTTATTTGCTATTATCGCGTTAAAGGCATTCGGAAGGATTCGACCGATTTTCCGTGAGCGCGGAAAACTCAATGCAGAAGTGACCGGCCGATTGACAGAAACCCTAAATGGCGTACGAGTCATCAAAGGATTTAATGCGGAAGAATCCGAAAATAAGACATTTGAAGATGGAGCTAGGCGTCTTTATGAAAATGTAAAATCCAGTCTAACCGCCACCGCTGTGGTCACCAGCTCAGGCACATTTCTGATTGGTTTCGCCAGTGCTGGCATCCTGGCTATGGGCGGCTATTTCATGATTGAAAATGAACTGACCTCCGGTGAATTGATTTCATTCATTTCGCTTCTCGCTTTCATGATTGCTCCAATTGTGCAGATGAGCAACATTGGATCTCAACTAACAGAAGCTTTTGCAGGCCTGGACCGTACTGAGGAGATCATGAAAATGGATCCGGAAGATATGATGGATGATCGTCCGATAATGCTGGATGAGGTTAAAGGAGATATCAAATTCATCGATGTATCCTTTGCCTACGAAGAAGGGAAAGAAGTTCTCAAGAATATTTCCTTCCACGCCCCACCGGGTTCCGTTACTGCATTGGTGGGCAGCTCAGGTTCAGGCAAGTCAACCACCGCTAGTTTGGCAGCTACATTTTTAAGTGCTCAAAAGGGAATCGTTTCTATTGATGGATATGACATCACCAAAGTGAACCTTTCTAGCTATCGAAAGCATCTGGGCGTTGTGCTTCAGGATGACTTTCTGTTTGAAGGGACCATCCGTGAAAACATCCTTTTCCCCAGGCCTGATGCCACCGAAGCTGAATTGCTTGATGCCGTGAAAGGTGCTTATGTAAATGAATTCACGGACCGATTTGAGGACGGACTGGATACCGTGATTGGCGAACGTGGAGTGAAACTTTCCGGTGGACAAAAACAGCGTATCTCCATTGCACGAGCATTGTTAGCTAATCCAAAAGTCATAATCCTGGATGAGGCGACTTCCAACCTGGATACCGAAAGTGAAACGTACATTCAGAAGAGTTTAGATGGCCTGATGAAAGACCGAACCACTTTTGTGATTGCACACCGATTAAGTACCATCAAAAAAGCAGATCAGATTTTGGTTATTGAAGACGGTGAAATCGTCGAGCGAGGTACCCATGGTGAGTTGATTGCTAAAGAAGGACGCTACTTCGATCTATATACGTATCAAAGCAGGATTTAATTAGCTTCTGACCTGACATAAATCAGATTTTTAAATGCATTTCCTGTCTACGTTTGAATTGTGAACAGGGAGAAAATTGCAAAGCTTATCGGTGTATGCATTTTATGCGTCAGTATCGTTTATGGCATTACCCTGATCATAGAATTTTTATCTAACTAAACATCAATGAGATGAAAAAGAACATGGGATCAATGGATCGGATTATCAGAGTAATACTTGCCGCGATTATGGCATACCTCTACTTCACAAATGTAATCACAGGCACATTAGGCTTAGTATTGATCATATTGGCAGGCGTATTTGTGCTTACCAGCTTTATCAGTTTCTGCCCGTTATATGCTCCGTTTGGAATTAAAACCTGTAAGACACAGTAGAGATTAATTTGAAAATTTCTCTAAGACTTCCTTTCGATATGATGATCCTATCGGAATAGTCTTGTCACCTATCCGTAGTTGATGTGCCTCCACTTTATTCACTTTTGAAGTGGCTACCGCATAGGATCGGTGTGTTTGAATGAACCGATCGTCAACTTTGCTCAAAGCGTCTTTCATCGTGCACAAGACCATGATAGACTCCTTATCGGTCACAAACTTTGTGTAGTTGCCATCCGCTTCCAGGTACAAAAGATCATTCAGGTTAATCCGATGAATGGTGGTGCCACTTTTCACCGAGATCACTCTTTCTTGGTTTGCTATCTGATCTGTCGATGAGGATTCCATGCTCTTTCCACCAGTATCCGCTTTATTCACTGCCTTCAGAAATCGACTAAAGGATATCGGCTTCATCAGGTAATCCAGTGCATCTACTGAGTAGCTTTTCACTGCATATTCGCTGTAAGCGGTAGTAAAAATCACCTGTGGCTTTTGCGTGAGAGATTCCAATAATTCAAAGCCATTCAAACTCTGCATATTGATATCCAAAAAGATCAAATCCACCCGATTCTTTTCGAGGAAGTCAGCCGCCTGTACCGGGTCGGTAAACGTTGCTGCCATTTCCAGCTTCTCAACTTTTTCAGCATGCAACTCAATGACCTTGAGCGCATGTACTTCGTCATCTATGGCAACACACTTCATAATGAATTCAAAATAACTAATCTAACCCGAAATAAGTCATCGCTCTCGTTCACACTCAGTGAATGTTTATCATTGTAAATCAGGTTCAATCGCTTTTTCACATTACTCAATCCTACCCCACTGGAAGGGATCGTTTCTGTTCGCTCAGCCTTTTGATTCTTTACTTCAAACACAAAATGACCTTCCTCAAATGCGATTCGAATATCAATCGTGGTTTTGGCATGATTGGAAACACCATATTTAAAAGCATTCTCTACAAACGGAATCAATAGCATCGGTGCAATGTAAAAACTGGAAACGGTCTCAGGATGATCGAATTGAACCTTAACCTGCTTATTGAAGCGAAGCTGCTGCAGATAGATGTAATCACTGATGTATTGAACCTCTTCCTGTAGCGCAACCTTATCCTCTCCTGTTTTATCAAAAACATAGCGCATCATTTCGGACAATACGCTGATCCCTTCGGCAGTTTTCTCATCTCCCGCCTGTAGCGACATGGAGTAGAGGTTATTAAGTGCATTGAACAGAAAATGCGGATTGATCTGACTTTTCAATACATCCAATTCCGAACGCAGCTGATGTTCATTGATCTTTCGCTTGGTACGTTCATTGGCAAACCAGTCTTTGGAAAACCGATAGGCAAAAGCAACAATCACAACCAAAACATGTGTGAATAGCACCATCACCACCAACTCAGACCAAATACCACTATCTATCGAATTTCCACTTGAACGATAAAAAGTAGAGTCAATCAATACCTCCACTGTAGAAACGAATGAAAATAAAACGATCAGCCGGATGCTAAATATCCCAGTGCCCCTTTTCAATGTGATCGGTATCAGGTAGAACGCAATGCCATAGAATAGAATCAGATTAAACGCCGTACCCAAAACGGATGGCCACAGCAATGAGCCATCACCTGAGTTGAAGACACCAAACGTCAGGTCAAATGCAGGATAATTGAGGAGCAATAGTCCCAGTACAATCACCAGCGCATGGATTAGCCACTCAAACGGTTTGATTTCTTTCATTTCCAGCCAAAAATAAGCGGTATCTACTTCTGAATAGTCTTTGGTTGATCAGCACTTACTCACACTTGACGAACACCCTTAAAAACTACACGAACGCTTCTATCAATTCCTTTTCAATGTTCATCACGAATACTTGATGGCTGGTGTATCTCATTTTATTGGGTCAGGAATTCAACCGAACCTTGGATTAAACTCATAAAAACGATGAAAAAATCCATCCTATTCTTATTGCTCATTGCTTCACAGATGTTTCTACAGGCACAGTCTGATTTGGAAGCCATCCGTTCAGAATTTAAAGAGCGAATCACCAAAACCATGAAAAAAAGTAAAGTGGTTGGCGCCTCGGTTGCTGTAGTCTCCTCAGAAGGAATTCTTTGGATAGACAACTTCGGATATGAAGATGTCGAAGACGAAAAACCAGTCACTAGTGAAACCATCTTTGGAATTGGATCAGTAACCAAAGTATTGACTTCCGCTGCGGTCATGCAACTAGCTGAGCGTGATAAGCTTGACATTGACAACCCGCTAAGTCAGTACCTGCCTTCTTTCCAGATGCAGGATTACAGTGATGGAGTGACCCCACAAAATGTGATGACGCACCATTCCGGCCTACCGTCTGACATCTTCAAAGGTATGTTCAGTGAACAGCCGGAAGATTACAAGTGCCTGGTCAATTACATCAATGATGAGTACATGGCCGGAACACCCAACCAGATTCGGGCTTATTCCAATCCTGGTTATACCCTACTCGGGCATATGATTGCTGAGGTAAGTGGTATGGAGTATCCGAAATATATTGAAACAAACATCCTTCAACCGCTCGGAATGAACAACACCGAATTCAACGCATTGGAAAAAGCAAGCAAGACCTACGATGGCAAAGGAAAGTTCCAATCAGATGTGAATTTGAGGGACACACCTGCTGGTGGATTGTTCACTTCCTCAAAGGACCTTTCTAAATTCCTGCAGGCATTCCTGAGTCAATCTCAAGATTTGCTGAAGTCAAACACGTATCAACAGATTTTAGAGTATCAACACATCAACACCCCGTTGAATTTTGGTGATCGATATGCGCTCGGGTGGAGCATGACGAGCCGTCCTCATGCCGGTGACATCTATTACCACACAGGTACCACGCTTTACTTCAATGCCGCGATGGCGTTTTCTCCAAAAGCAGATGTAGGCGTCATCATTTTGACCAATTCTGCCAGAGGTAGAAGTGTATACAAAGAAGTTCACACCATCATTGATAAGGTGGCTGAGAGCAAAGGATTACCAAAAATTGAGAGCGAACAGGAAGAGGCCATGGGATCGAAAGACCGAATCAAAGTAGCTCCTGAATCATTGGATCAATACACAGGCATCTATGCTGCCCCAGGGGCTTACATTGATGTGTATCGCAAAAACAAAAAATTGTTTATGAAGCTTCAGGGTTTGCGGTTGGAGTTGATTCCTGTAGAGAACAACCAATTCATTCCGAAGGTAATTCTTCTGCATCTCATCCCAATTCGGTTGGGCGATCAGCGAGTGATGTTTGAGGAAGTGGACGGCTACCCGCTCATGACCAGCCTGGAAGAAGGTAATCCTAAAGAGCTGATTGCCGCTCGATTTGAAAAGCAAGAAATCCCCCAAGCATGGAAATCAAGAACCGGGGACTATGAAATCGTCAATCCACTGCCGGGCGAAATTCCATTTTTCGGAAGCTTCAGTATTACCGAGAAAGATGATTTACTGGTCTTCTCTTTCAAAACCACAACAGATGGTCAGAATATTGAAATGGTGATGGATTTCATCAATGATGATCGAGCGAAAGTAGCTGGGTTGGGGCGATATGGTGGGCAGTCTATCATCTATAAAGATGGAATCATCAATGCATTTGGAAACGAACTAAAGAAGATCAATGAATAAGCTTAAACAACTCAGTAATAAAGGATGGCAGTTTGTAGCGCTCACAGTGGTGCTATCTGCCATCCCCTACTTCTTCATCATCAGCGGTGGAGATACCGGCTCTAGTTGGACCCTGCTCCTAATGTGGATGCCCGGACTGGCAGCCATCATCCTTCGACTGGTTCATAAAGAAGGACTGTTTAGTAATTTGGTTTGGAATCCGTTGAAAGGATGGAAATGGATTCTACTAGCCGCATTCATTCCATTTACCATCGAGATTCTAACTATCGTACTCAGTGTGTTGACAGGTGTAGCTCAACTACAGGAAGGATTCATCACTATTGAAAATGGTCAGGTAGCTTTGAAGGGGATGGCCATGCTATTGGGGGCTTCCGGTCAACCCTGGTATATCTTTATTCCCAATTTCATCCTCTCCTATTTTGTAGGCATGCTTCTGTACAGCTTATTTATTGCCTTTGGTGAAGAGTTGGGTTGGAGAGGCTACCTGCAAAAAGAATGGGCATCTAATAACTCGTTATTTGGATTTCTAATGATCGGTGTAATCTGGGGCTGGTGGCACTTGCCAGGTATTCTGTTAGGGCATAATTACCCGGATTATCCGGTCCTTGGAGGAATCGTGCTGATGCCTATGGTGACGATCTTATTCTCGATCGCTTTTGGTGTGGCTTTCAATAAACAACGTGTGATCTGGGTACCGGTTATCTTCCATGGAGCTGTCAACATCAGCGCGGAGATTTCTAATGTTGGATTAGTAGAAGAAACCATGAACCGGCCATTGAACGATGTGATATGGACCGGACTTTGGGTAGTCGCTACATTAGTAGTTTGGGTTAAAAGGAGGTGACGGAGGTCACCTCTTTGATTTTCGGCAGTAAATTATTGCTATGTGTCGTTTGAAAATGTTCATTACATTATACGAAGTAAACTGGATAACAATTGTTATTCACTGATCATCCTTATGCAGAAATCAGTCCAGCTTTCATTAGATGGGTCAGAAAATATAGCAGGATTCTTGCCATAATAACAAACATTCTCAACACCCACTTCATCTGCTTTTTCCTTCAGTGCTCTTGCATGGAAAGGATGGTGATATAAAGACAAACCAGAAGTTAATGGGTGGTTTAAGCTCTCCAATGTATTATTTACCCAAAGAGGAGGATCATCGTGAGTCAATAATTCTAACATATCAACAGATTTGCGATATTCATCAATCTCGACAGTTTCATATTCTTCCATGTCTGAAACGCCATAAAATTTTAAAAACCTAAACCTGATTAAATTGAATATCTCATCAAAAGAAATGTCGTAATCACCAAAAACATCAAAAGTCCACCGATCTTCGATATTGAAACTAGCCTGCGTTTCTCTAACCACAACACCTTGAACACGAGTTGATTCTCTCAATATTTGATCATCACTATTTTCGTTGGCAGACTCATCATTCAAAGCAATCAACAATGAAATTGACGCGCCTGCTGAGTTACCAATTAAAACAACTCTGTTCTTGGCAAGATTTAGCAATTCATCATGATGTCTTATGAATTGCAACGCTCTCTGTACATCATTAATTGACTTCTTTATCCCCTCTGTTTCTACTGAGTCTAACAAGGAATACCTTATAGTAGCAAAAGCTATCTTATTTTTAAGTAGATAGCGAATATCTTTTGGCCAATCCCAAAGACCATTTTTCTTCGGACTGTAAACAGTACCCTTGTTTCCACTAGTAAAACCGCCCCCATGTGTATACAATACTAATCCGGTTGGCACATCTGATTCCGGAATCCAAATATCAAACTGAGTTCTGACTTTACTGTCATATGGAATTTCCTGATAAAACTTAGCTTGAACATCCCCAAGATCAAAGGGAGATTCTTTTCTAAACGAACTGAGAGCTAATGAGTCTGTAATCAATGAATCAATCGATGGAGGATCTATAGATGTATTTGTCAGGTTGGCTTCTTCACCACAGCCATATGCTGTATAAGCTAAAAATAGAAATGTGATGAATCTAAATAACTTATTAGAGATTATTAAGTTCAAATGCATCTTGTTTACAGATAATAGCACTAGTTAAAATAAAGTAGCTAGAATCCAATTTAAATCATAAAATCACATCCAAGCATCTTTAAGCCCTAAAGAAATAAGATGGATTTCCTTTTTCAAAAATGCAAAAATATCCAATATAGACATTGATAAAAATTTGTTTTGTTTCGAGAATTTAAGATTTAAAAAAGTAGCCGTTTCTCATTTTTTGAGTCAAAAAAAGCATTTAACAATCTAATCTATTCACATTACCAAAGCTTAGATTAAGCTTAGAAACACTACTTCAACTCACCTCTTTGCAGATGCTTTATGTTTAGCTAAGTATCGGATCAGGTAGCAGTAATATCCAGCTTTGTTCTCTTTCAATTAACTCTTGAAGCAATGATCAACTCTCCACCCATATCATTCAACCACATTGTAAGTGATGTAAAAGCCATTGCATCGTTTGTGCGGTAAGCCAGTTCCTAATTTATTTCGGATGATACTTCTTTAGTAATATTATGAGATTATCGCTGAATCAGACCTTATTGTACACTACTATAATATCGCAATCTTGTTCTTGCCAATAGGTAACGATGGTTAGCAAATCGTTATTTACTGTGTATTCAACTTCGGGATTGCAATTAGTATTGTTTTCATCACAGAACTGGAGTGTGGTGGCTGTAACTCGTAGTTCTCCATCCATGGAAGTTCCTTCTACATAATTATTGAACGAAAAGTCCGGATCATCCCTAATAGTCAATTGATAACAAGGAGTTCCTTCACAATTTAAAGTACCTTCATTTGCTGAATCAGAACAGTTAGTCGTCACTAAACTATATGATTCCCACGTTCCAACTAAAGGGGTTATAAAATCTTCAATATCAGGTTCTCCTTCTGAACAGGATAATATAATAACTAATAGCCCTATAGAACTAAATGCACATATGGTTTTAAGGGTTCGCACAATAGAATAGCATAGATATTAACATAAAAGTTACATATTATTTTATTTTTTTGCAAAGCCTCTTCAGAATTTCGGTTGGGTATTAAATAATCACCATTTTCCCTAGCCATGGTTTGTGTCCTCACGAAACAGATCATGTGCACCGAAGACAAACAATCCAATGATTTGCAAAGATTCTTCACCGCTGCGCTCCGTTCAGAATGACAAGTTCCATAAAATAAAAGAGTGCGTGTCATCCTGAGCCTGTCGAAGGGTTACTCATTCCTTATACTCTCCGTAGGATCAGAAATGGCAGCACCATAGGTTTTGAAAGCAACTGTGATCAACGCAATTACTACTGCCAGAACGCCTCCCACAACAAACACATACCAGTAGTCAAGGATATCAATGCGATACGCATATCCTCCTAACCACTGACTGATGAAGTACCAGGCTACCGGAATAGCTACCACAGAAGCAACAATCACCAACCAAACAAACTCTCTGGAAATCAAACCAATGATCTGTTGTGCAGTGGCACCAAGTACCTTCCTAATGCCTAGCTCCTTCTGTCTTCGCTGAGCTGAGTAGGTGGCCAGACCAAATATTCCAAGACAAGCAAGAAAGATCGAAAGCCCTGAAAATGTACTGAAGACCCGTGCTTGTTTC
This sequence comes from Ekhidna lutea, assembly GCF_900188325.1. Lineage (GTDB taxonomy): Bacteria > Bacteroidota > Bacteroidia > Cytophagales > Cyclobacteriaceae > Ekhidna > Ekhidna lutea. Next base: position 714,267 of record NZ_FZPD01000002.1, read on the forward strand.
TGCTCATTTTCATACAATTCCGCTAATCGATCGTCCATAAACTGGTAGGACATAGGAAATCCGGATGCCAGCTCTTCAAATGTCTCGTCAATCAACAGCAACCCATCTTTGACGTTATGCATATTCATTTTCACCAGCATCTTCCGGTGAAATCCCCCAGACAAAATGGCTAATGGCTCTATTGCATCTTTCAATGTATTGAAATGATAGTCTGCGGCCACACCTATCACTGGAACATCAGTAATGTCCCAACCCGGCATGGTTATTTTTCTACCTATTACTTCTTCTGGTGAAATCCCCAACTCCTGCACAGCACGCTCATTGATGATCACTCTAAACTCCTCATCCGTAGCAAGTTCTTTTGAAAAATTTCGGCCGGCAATAATATCGATGTTAAGAAGATCAATATACTCCGTATCTGTAAACAGCGTTCGCATACGGGTAGGAGCATCAATACCAGTCACACGAAAGCTTGATGCATCATGAAAACCACCCGGCTCACCCGAAACCATGCTTGCTCCTATAATATTTGAATTTGCAAGTAATTTTTCTTTAAACCGTTCACGATTCTCGCGTATTTCACTGTTATTGAGATCTACCAGTACCAGCGCTTCTTTGTTAAAACCGAGATCCTTCGCATTGAGGTATTGGGTTTGAACCCCAATAAGAATGGACGCAACAATCAAAAAGATGGAAATAGAAAACTGCGTTACTACCAGCGCCTTTCTTAGCCCAACTCTCTTACCTGAAGAAAGCTTCCCTCCTCTTAGAATGCTTACAGGTTTAAACCCCGAAAGTAGCATGGCCGGATATACACCTGCGCACAGTAGAATAATAGATGTTAGACCCATGAAGAACAGAATGACATTTATATCGAACCATTGAAGTGTGACATCCAGTCCGAAGTAGCTATTAAAGACCGGGTTGAGCAGTTCGCATAATCCTACAGACAAAATCAGTGATAGCAGTAAAATCAAAAATGACTCGGACAAAAACTGTATGATCAATCGTGATTTACCACCTCCTAACACTTTCCTCACCCCTACTTCTTTGGCCCTCATAAATGACTGGGCAATGGAAAGGTTGACATAGTTGAAACAGGCAATGAACAAAATGGCAATGGCTACTGCTGCAAGCGTAAGAATAGATGAGAGATTCCCATGTCTGGCCGGATCATAGCGCGTCTCATCGTTGAAGTAGATTTCTGTGAGAGGTTCCAGTACCACGTCAATTCGCTTACCTGACCGGGCAAAATCCTCACCCATGTATTTATCAATGAATGGAACCAGATTGTTAGTTACATTTTGTGCTTGCTGAGGGGTTGGAATTTTAACATAGGTCATCAGGCCATTATTCCACCATCCATCAAACCATTCGAATCGTTCCATTAAACCAATGGAGAAAATCATACTAAAATCTATGTGGGTTTCTCCCGGCAACTCATCCATAATGCCGGATACAATAAACTCAAACTCATTATCAACTTCAATTACCTGTCCCATTGGGTCCTCATCCCCGAAGTATTTTTTAGCTGAAGCCTGTGTTAGAACCACTGCATTTACAGTCGAAAGAACCGTTTCCGGATTTCCTGTTTTCAACGGATAAGAAAAGAATTCAAAGAAGTTTTGATCAGCAAACAATAGATTGTCCTCAACAAATCGCTTTTCACCCACAACAACCAACCCATCTTCCGGTAAGGCCCGAGCGGTTGCTTCTATATCCGAAGGAAAATCCGTTTTCAATGCTTCAGCATAAGGCCCTGAAGTAACACCAATCCGATAAGGAGTGCCGTTCATTTCTGACACTCTCAAGACACGATAGATTTGATTCTTATTAGTATGGAAATCGTCTGTAGTCACCTCACCTGACAGATAGAAATACAGAAAAATGGTCGCGACCAGACCTAGTGTAAACCCGAAAATGCTGATTAGTGAGGTTGATTTATTTCGATAAAGGTTCCGAAATGTGAGAACGGGATTGAAAATAAACATAGATCCTGAGTTTGAGTTTTTGAATGATTTGAGAGTAGATGGTCGCAGGTAGTTCAATACCTGGTACCAGTATTTTAGTCCTTTAAAATTCGATTGGCTGTGAATTGCATAATACTCATGAAGGTTACCTTCCAGTTCCTCTACCAGCTCCTGTTTGCACAGCCATCGAACCAGTTTCAATGATAGTCTTGGTGGTAGATCCTTAGGCATGACTGAACTTTAAGTCTACAGCAGGTACCTGATTCCACAAACTGGCCCGCATTTCCTTTACTTCATTGAGCGCAGCTTTACCGTCTGCCGTCAGTTCATAAATGCGTTTTCTTCTGCCTCCTCTTTCATTGGTGGCTCCACCCATCTCTGATTTCAAGAAATCCTTTTGCTCAAGCCGAGCAAGCGTGGTGTGCAGTGCCCCCATAGAAATGGAGCGATCCACCTGATTTTTAATCTCATCCTTGATACGAAGCATGTAAGCCTCTTCTTGTAGGATCAGAACCACCAATAAAAGTAGCTCTTCAAATTCACCCAGATTAGTACCTTTCATTGTATTAGTTTCTATTTTGCAAACTAATATACGAGGAGGTGGTTTTATTTGTTTCGATAAAGTAGAAAGAAATAAGAAATCGCGAGAAAGAACTTAAAGTGAGGTAAGCATTTCCTTGATCGAATGAATGATGTATTGCATTTCTTCATCTGTCATCGTAGGATGAATGGAAAGTCTGACCCAGCCCGGTTTTTGAGTGACGTCTCCCTGGTCGATCAAGTCTGTGATACGTTTAGACTCTTTTCTGTCTATGTCAAGTAAGAAGTGTCCATAAGTACCGGCACATGAACAGCCTCCCCTTACCTGGATGCCATAATGATCATTGAGGTATTGAACTACATCGTTGTAATGAACACCCTCTATGTAAAAGGAAATAATTCCAAGTCGTTCACGTACATGATCTGCTAGTACTACCAGCTCAGACATATCATCTAAACCTTCCCAAAGGATCTCCATGAGCTCTTTTTCACGCTGCAACATCAATTCTGATCCCATTTGCTCTTTTAGCTCTACGGCCTTTGCTGCTCTGATGGTTTGAAGGATGGCAGGTGTCCCACCATCTTCCCTCGCTTCGATATCAGCTACATATTTTCGTCCGCCCCATGGATTGGTCCAATCAACCGTACCACCTCCACTCACGTCAGGGACGGCATTATTGATCAGTTTCTTATTGACAATTAAGATACCTGAAGCACCCGGACCACCTAAAAACTTGTGAGGTGAAAACATAATGGCATCCAAATATGACGCTTCATCAGGATGCATATCCATGTCAACATACGGAGCGGAACAAGCAAAATCCACAAAACAATATCCTCCACTCTCATGCATCAGCTTAGCGATTTCATGATAGGGTGTTTCAATCCCAGTTACATTGGAACATGCAGTAATAGAAGCAATCCGTACTCTTCCAGAAAATTGCTCGATGGCTTCTTTGAAATTATCAACCGATACACATCCGCATTCATCAGGAGGAACCACGATCACCTCACAAATCGTCTCCAGCCAGCTGGTATGATTGGAGTGATGCTCCATATGAGTAATAAAAACAACTGGAGGTTTATCAGTCACAGATTGTGTTACCCAGTGATTTGATTCAGGTATTCTTAATCCAAGAATTCTTTGCAGCTTGTTTATGCCATCTGTCATTCCGGACCCGGATGAGATCAGTACATCATCCTCATTGGCATTGACATGACGTTTGATTTGCTCTCGGGCCGATAAATACTGGTCAGTAATGTATGAACCCACATAATTGGTCTCTGTATGCGTATTTCCAATGAATGGGAGTACCTCACTTTGAATGCTATCTTCAATAGGCTTATAGCATCGGCCACTGGCCGTCCAGTCGGCGTATAGCATTTTTACGACCTTTTCATCCGTTTCGATGTATTGGTTTTGACCAATGATTCCTTTTCGAAAAGTTTCGAAATAAGATTCAAGTGAGGTCACTGTGGTAATAGGTGAATCTGCGATCAGCATCCTTTTCGAATTAATCCCCCGGAACGTTGTACTTTGGGCCAGGAGGCGCTGGACAGGTCTTTCTCATAATACTCCATCAAATCAGGATCATTTTCAAAATCCGAAAAGCCACCATAGAATTGACACAAGTCGTGAATTTGATTTACCAGCTTCTTGTTCTTAATCTCATTGCCAAACGGAAGCTTTGGATATAGTAACCGATCAAACCAGTCATGAACACCTCCGTACACAATGACAGTTCGACTTCTTATTGAATCAGGAAGCTCATTCCAAAGTCTCCGGGTCAACAAATCATCGCCCGAATAAACAATGGTTGGCTCCTTAATCGAGTTGGGGTCAAATTGATCCAATGGGGTATTTATTGCTGTTGGGATATGGAATTCTTCGAATGCCTCCTCATCTCTCAGGTCAACGATACGCATCTTTTCGCGATTCTTAATTTTCTGTGCCAGCTCAACCACTCCAATGAATTGAGGCTGCCTGTTGACTCCCTTGAGTCCGTCTGGAAAAGCCAGTGCCATCACCAGTCCTGCCAGAACTATTCCAAACCCAATCAAGGCCAGGCGTTTATTGATAGATATATCATTCATTTGATTGCATTTTTTGATTCGATCCATTCAGAAGCCCAAAAGCCTGCAAGTGCTGTAAGTACCAGGATAAACACCATCAGTCCGCTAGGCAAGCCGAAGTACTTGGGAAATGTGATCTGCCCCATACTTCCGGCCGTATAAAACCCTTCAATCCACGGGTATATTTCACCGAAGACAAGGATTCCCAACAACAGTCCAACCACATTCATCATGCCGTCCAGACTTCCGGTTGCCGATGCAACACATGAGGTTCCTGGACAATAACCACCCACGATAAAGCCCACACCGAAAACCAATCCTCCGATTACTTGGGGCCAAACGTAGGTGGGTGTCAGGTAGATCATGTCTGCATGCAGCATGCCAAACCAATTCAGCCAAAACACCCCAATCATTGCGGTAATGATGGCAGTAAACATCATCTTAAAGACCGTCATGTCTTTCAGATAAAACTGGGCAGAAAGTTTCTTGGCACTACCCAAACCAGCTCGTTCCAGGAAGAACCCAAAAGCAACACCAATGAATAAAGCAAAAGCTAAGCTTGCTTCTTCACCTATCCATCCAAAGTCATAAAATGGTCCATTCATATCCACAGTCGTTTTACAAATCCAGCCATCGCATAAGCTCCGGCAAACAAAGCAATCATAAAGAGCCAGCTACCAACATTCATCATCGCACCTCCGGTCAGTGCCTGACCACTGGTGCAGCCTCTTGCAAGCTTCGTCCCAAAAGCCATGATAATTCCACCAACAAAAGCGAATAGAAACCTTCGATTGTTTGTTATTAAAGGCCCTTTTTCAATTTTGATTTTGTTTCGACCAGCCAGCCTTCCCGAAATAAACCCTCCGATTAAAACACCTAAAACTTCGAAAACCAGCCAATCTTTCAGTGGGTGAACAGTCCCATCCCCCAGATACCCCATGTAGAAAGTGTTCGCTTCCGCATGAGATTTCGAGACGGTCTGCACTCCGGTAGCAACTACAGAGGTCATGGCTCCTGAGGCTCCTATCCCTCTGCCCATCACAAGAAATGTGGCAAGCAATACAAGTCCAAGTCCTATGCCACAGATGTATGGATTCCAGTAAGGTTTTGGATTATTAATCTGCTCTTTCATTAGTCCAATTCAATTGGTAAATCTTCGTTAGGTCCCCACTCATGGAATGAGCCGTCATACATTCGCACATCTTCGTACCCCAACAATTTAGCTGCCGTGTAAACCACCGTAAGCTGCATCCCAATGTGGCAGTAGAGAACCAGTGGCTCTTCTTTGTTTAGTCCTTGTGCTTTGAAAATGTTTCCTAGCTCTTCGATAGATTTGAATGTGTATGCACCAATATCAGATGGTTCGTATAAGCTTGTGTATGGGATATTTTTGGCTGTGGGGATTCTGCCCAACCTTGCGCCATGGGTTGGCTCAATACCTTTGTAGTAAACCTCTGATCGGCAATCGACAATGGTATTGTCTTCATTTTCAATGCTTGCCAACATATAATCCTCATCTGCAAGCATTGATTTATTAGGCTTTATTTTGAAATTTCCCTTTTCAGGAGTTACCACTTCGGTGCTTATATCACTTCCTCCATTTTTCCAGGCAACTATGCCACCATCTAATATGTAGGTTTTATGTCCATGCCCCAGGTAATCCAGGGTGAAGTACAAGCGAGTCACCAATGGAATCCAATTTGCAGGAGTATAAATGACGATATCCGTTTCATTACTTACACCATTTTTCTCCAGGAGTGACTGAAGATCTTCATTGGTCGGCAGGTCAAAAACAATGCTTCTATCCTCTGTTCCAATCGTGTAGTCATCTGAGCTCAGATAAATCGCTCCCGGAATGTGTTCTTCCTTAAAGTCCTTCTCCCTTCCGATGTGAAATATGACAAGGTTGTCCTCTTGCATTCGTTTCTCCAGCCACTCCGGCCCAACTAAAATGGAAGCGTTTTGAGCGACTCCCAAGCCGGGAAGGAGCACTAGAAATAAGATGAGTATTTTGAATTTTTGCATAATGATTGTGATTTTTCATGCAGTTTACAAAACACCCAGATATCATTGCGTTAAGTCCTCGTTAAAGAGACTTAAGCAAGTGTTAAAAGCGTTAAGAAAAAGTTAAAATCTCCGTAAAAAGTATCAATTAGGGTTAATTTCGACCAAGGTTTTGTCCTATGAAAATCAATAAATACACACTTGCGGCTCTTTTCATTGTGGTGCTTAGTTCCCTGGGAGTGCTACTGGTTATTCAATTTCAAATTCTTGAAAAAGACATCAAGAATAACCAAAACATGATGGGATTTGCTATTCCGGGTATTCTTTCAGACCTGTATGACAACATGATGTTTAATCGGGAACTGGACAGGCTGGTGAGAATCTATCAGGGAACCGAATCCTTCCAATTTTCATCTGATTCTAATCCTACAGACCCGCTTCAATTCGTATTAAAAAACGGTCTGGATGAAGTGATTTCATTAAACTATCCTGATCTAAAATACCAGGTAGATGGGTTCGTCTCCGATGAATATGGCTGTATGATCCACCGAGGACACAGGCCGGAATTACCTAAAGCACAAAAAGTGATGGACGCAGATAATCACATGTGTTTTTGCATGATCCTGCCTAACACACTGGACATCTCCATGACCTATACCAACAAGGAGGAAACGGTTTTAGGTGAATCGGCAAATATTTTAAAAGCCAGCTTTCTCCTTATAGCTATTATCCTGATTGCCTTCTGGTTTACGATCCGTACCATCGGCAAGCAAAAGAAGCTATCAGACTTAAAACGTGATTTCATTAATAACCTGACTCATGAATTCAAGACACCCATCTTTTCAATTTCTTTAGCTTCAAAATCGCTCAGAGGATTGGAAGAAGTAAAAAAGGCACCAAAAGCCGATTCTTATCTCAATCTCATCTCCAATGAGACCAAGCGACTTCAAACCCAGGTGGATAAAATCCTTCAAATGGCATTGCTTGATTCCGGCAATCTCACCTTAGATAAAAAAGTGATTGACCTGCATGAATCCATACAAAATGTTGCCGAAGGATTTCAAATGATTATTTCTGAAAAAGAAGGATCCATCAAGTTCAACCTGAATGCTACTAAACATCAAATTGTGGCTGATGAAACACACTTAAACAATGTGTTATTCAACCTGATTGATAATGCCCAAAAGTATTCGGACAAAAATCCAGAGATTGAGATTATCACTGAAGACGCAGAGAATAATGGGGTTATTCTAACGATCAAAGATCACGGCATTGGAATGGATCAGACAACCCAGAAGTATGTCTTCGATCAGTTTTATCGTGCCCAATCAGGCAATCTGCATACAGTCAAAGGATTTGGATTAGGCTTGAGTTACGTTAAAAAGATCATTGAATTCCATAAAGGAACGATTAGTCTAAACAGTGAGCCCGGCAAGGGCAGTATGTTTAAAATATTTTTACCTATCTCCTCATGAACCGAATCTTACTCGTAGAAGATGATGCAAACCTGGGGTACATTTTAAAAGAGTATCTCCAAATGAATGACTTGATCGTGGAGTGGGTCAAAGATGGAGAGGAAGGAATGAAGGTGTTTGAATCTTCGAAATTTGACCTATGCATCCTGGATATCATGATGCCTAAAAAAGATGGGTTTGAAGTTGCTCATGAGATAAAAGCTAAAAGCCCTGAAATCCCACTTATTTTCCTTACGGCTAAATCATTAAAGATTGATAAACTCAAAGGCTTCAAGGCCGGATGTGATGATTATATCGTAAAACCGGTGGATGAGGAAGAATTGATTGCCAGAATTCATGCAGTTCTGCGCAGAAGTAACAACCTGAGGGAGGTGAAGCAGCAATACAACATTGGAAGCTTCCATTTTGATCCTAAGATCCAAAAATTGGAAAGAGAGGGCAAATCCATTCATTTAACGCAGAAGGAATCCAGGGTATTACATATGCTATGTATCTCCTATGGGGAGTTGGTTGAGAGCGATCATATCCTGAAGGAGCTTTGGGGTCAAAATGACTACTTCAAACGCAGAAGCATGGATGTATTTATTTCTAAAATCCGTAAGTACCTGAGTGTTGATTCGTCTGTTCAAATTACCAACGTACATGGTAAAGGATACATATTAGAGGGATGACTTGCAGATAGCTTTTAGCCACACTACTTTAGGATTATGGATGTAATGGAAGTCGTAATCCGATCCGTATCACTTAATCTATTCCGGTACTTTGGAGTAGCAGGCTTTGCGTTTTTACTTTTCTATGTGATTTTTAAATCCAGATGGTCGTACTGGAAAATCCAGCAAACATTTCCAAAACCTAACGATTACTGGCGTGAGATCATCTTTTCGCTCATTACGGTTATCATCTTCATGATAGTCGCCGTTATCATCTTCGCCTCTCCACTTCGCAATTACACCCTGCTATATGAAAGTATTGATGTGTATGGAATGGGCTATTGGTGGCTAAGTATTTTCTTGATGATACTACTCCACGATACCTATTTCTATTGGATGCACCGGATGATGCATCATCCAAAGATTTTTAAGTGGGTACATCGAACGCACCATCAATCAACTAATCCATCACCCTGGGCAGCCTATGCCTTCCACCCGATTGAAGCCTTTGTTGAAGCAAGTATCATTTTTCCGATTGCGTTCATCATTCCTTTTCATCGCACCGCTCTGCTTGCATTCCTGGTGTTTATGATCGTTTACAATGTCTACGGGCATCTCGGGTATGAATTATACCCGAAGGGTTTCAATAAACATTGGCTTGGAAAATGGATTAATACCTCCGTGAATCACAATCAGCACCATAAACAATTCACGGGCAATTATGGACTGTATTTCTTGTTTTGGGATCGCATAATGGGTACCATTCGTTCAGATTATGATGATGCCTATCAGCATAGTGATAGTAGGCGAACGGGATCATGAAACCAACTTTAAGCAAGCTTAAGTCAGAAATTCAAATAGCAACAGCCAGAAGTGGAGGGCCGGGAGGACAGCATGTAAACAAAGTAGAAACGAAGGTCATTCTTCGATTGAATGTATTCCAATCGCAAGTTCTAACGGAATATCAAAAATCGATACTCAAAGAAAAACTGGCTGCTAAGCTCACTAATGACGGAGAGTTGCTTGTCAGTGCTGATAGCGCTCGTTCTCAGGTCAAGAACAAGGAATTAGCATTTAAAAAGCTGGATCGGATATTGACAAAAGCTTTTGCAAGGAAGAAAATGCGAAAGGAAACAAAACCTACCAAAGCCTCTAAAAAGAAAAGGCTGGACAGCAAGAAAAAGCAGGGAGAGAAGAAGAAATGGAGGCAAAAACCTATTTAGAAAAAATCATCAAATGATCGCTTAGGACAATTATTATCAATTGATAAGCATTTTACCTATCCAATTTTAGTACAATACACCAGCTAAATCACCTCAATTCCTGCCGTATCATTGTATTATAACAATTTAGTTATGATGACATTAATTTTCTCATTGATATTAGTTGCTGTATTTGTAGTCACAGAACAAGTATGGTTTAAACGTAAAAGCAAACGATTAGGGTGATTATTTGTAGAAATTGTTTTCGGTCCAGGTGGCCGAAAACTTTTCTGCAATTACATTTGAACCCTGATGAAAAATCTTCTCACAGCTTTTTTACTTCTCGCCAGTACAGCTACACAAGCTCAAAACTTTCTTTCGTGGCAATTTTCTGATCGATATTTTTCTTTCTCACTGGGAACCGGGACTTCAACCTATTTCGGTGAATTAAATGCAAATAACACGATCAGTGATGATCCTTCGCAGATCAGTCTTGGAATTGAAGCACGATTGCTAAACCGAATCGGAGCGAGAATCGAAGGCTCCTACTTCACGCTTAAAGGCAATGATGCAAATGCGCCTGATAGCTCTTTTCAACGCCAACGCAATCTATCATTTCAATCCAAAAATCTTCACGGCCAACTTCATATAATCTATTACCTCAAGCCTTACCAAGGCGATTACTATAAGCGCTGGACTTTTGATCCCTACTTATTCGGAGGAGTTGGATATATGAGATTTGAACCTACAACTGAGTTGGGTAGTGAACGATATTCTCTCAGAGAAGCGCAAACGGAAGGGGTAGAATATAAAAAATGGGTCACTACCATCCCTGCAGGAGTTGGTGGGAAGTTTAAAATCAATGAGTTTCTGAATGTAAACATTGAAGCATCCTATCATTTCGCATTTACTGACTATCTGGATGATGTCTCCAACACCTATGCGACTGAGTTTTCGAGCACGACAGCACGATTACTAAGTGATCGGAAAGATGAAATCGGGGTAACCAATCCTGATTTTTATGACCAGATCCAGCCAGGTGCATCAAGAGGAAATCCCAACAATAATGACAGTTTCTTACAACTAAGCGTTAAAGCAGAAATTTTCCTCCCTTCTGATCTATTTACGGGGAAAAATAAAGCGATCATAAAAAAGCCATCGGCTTATTGATCAAAGAATTGTTTAATTTTTTCAATGACCAATTCCTGCTGCTGGTAGCTTAAGCCCGTTCCGGATGGCAGGCAAATTCCTTTTTCATACATATCTTCACAAAGTCTACCTCCAACATATGGAGCTTCTGAAAAAGCACTATGCAAATGCAATGGCTTCCAGAATCGTCTTGATTCAATGTTTTCTTTTTCTAACCGATAAATCAAATCCATCACCTCTATATTTTCCCTAATCAACCCGGCTGTTAACCATCTATTACTAAAAATGCCTTTCGGTTCATCGGTAAAAGATATGTACTCACTTAAGGCCTCTTTATAGGTATCAAATATTTCACGCTTTCTTCGAATGAACTCATCAAGTTTTGAAAATTGTGCTATGCCAATTCCTGCCAGCACATTACTCATCCGATAGTTGTAGCCAGCTTCTTTGTGGTCGTATCTATGATCTCCTACGTTTGCCTGTGTTGCCAGATGAAGTCCCCTTTTCTTCATTTCCGGAGTGCAGATTAAAGCGCCTCCTGAACTTGTGGTGATTATTTTGTTTCCATTGAATGAAACGACACCAAAATCACCAAATGATCCGACGGGCTTACCATTCACTGTTGACCCAAGTGCTTCTGCAGCATCTTCAATTACGATAACGCCGTACTTCTTTGCTACTTCACACACCCGTTCGATCTGGGCAGGCATTCCATATATATGTGTTACAATTATCGCTTTTGGTATTTGGTCAGTGCTTTGCAAATACTCCACCAGCAAATCAGGATCAATATTTCCGGTGGTATTTTCACTATCAATGAAAATGGGAATAGCCCGTTCATACAGTACAACATTTGCGCAAGCTGCAAAGGTGTGATTCCCAACAATCACATGATCCCCATCCTTAACTCCACATAGAATCAAAGCCAGATGCAACGCTGAGGTTCCAGAATTAAGGGCTAGAACCTCACCATCAACATATGAAGAAAGTTGAGTTTCGAAGGCATCTATTGCAGGTCCTACCGGAGCAACCCACCCCGTATCCATAATTCCGGAAAGTCCATCCACTTCTTCCTTACCAGTATTGGGTGGCGATAGATATATGCGTTCGTTTTTCATCTTTTGGAGGCGTAATCGCTAAACTTAACAGTTCTTTCGTTTTTGTAGGTTGCTTTATCCCTTTTCAAAACTTCTATTATGGTTTTACAAAGGATTTTGCAGTCCAGCCAAAATGAAACATTTTCAACATAATAAAGGTCAAACTTCATTCGCTTTGCCCAATCAATTTGATTTCTACCATTAACCTGCGCCCAACCTGTGATGCCCGGCTTTACAAGATGTCTTTTTTTCTCTGCTGAATTATAAAATGAGAGATACTCTTTCAACAAAGGTCTTGGACCAACAATAGACATCTCTCCTCTTAGCACGTTGATGAGTTGAGGCAACTCATCCAATGAGCATGAGCGTAAGAATTTACCCAATCTAGATGTGCTACTTTCATCACCTTCCACTTTCATTGTCCTAAATTTTATTACCGAAAATAGATGCTCCTCTTTACCTGGCCTCTTTTGACTGAAAAGTGGATTTCCATAAAAGTGCGAAGTGATTATAAGACTTAAAATGAAAATTACAGGAAGCAGAATAATGAATAGAATGAAAGCAACAACACGGTCCCCAAGCGGTTTTACTACGTTCAAATAAAATTTACCTCCCCTCATTGCTTTAAAAATAGGCATTACCCTATTTATTTGATATTTTTCACCTCCAAATAAGTTTCATTATTCAATCAGCATTTGAAATAGCCGAAAAGGCTGTGATCAGCACATGAAAACCTTTCGCTTCGTCCTATCATTAAGCATTACTCTAGCGCTAGGTATTGCACTCAATTCCAAAATTGAATCGATACCCCCACTCGGTAAATTTCTTAGCCCATTTCATGGATTCTGGCAAAATGCTGAGAATGAAGCAATCGACATCCAATCCGCTTCGCAAGATAGTCTTACCGATAGCGTCAATGTATATTTTGATGAAATTCTCATCCCTCACGTATTTGCGAAAAATGAAAAAGACCTCTTCTTCACACAAGGATATGTCACGGCCTATCACAGATTATGGCAAATGGAGTTTCAGCTATATTCTGCAGCTGGCAGGCTGGCAGAAATCCTTGGACCAAGCATAGGCAATACAAGTCTTGTTGAAATTGACAGAAGAATGAGACGCATTGGATTGATGTATGGTGCCAAAAAATCTGAGGAGCTTTTCAAGAAAGAAGAGCCAGAAGTATATGCCCTTATAGAAGCATACACCGCTGGAGTGAATGCGTACATTCAATCGCTTGACTATAAAGATTATCCCATAGAGTATAAGCTGCTTGACTATAAACCGGAAGATTGGACAACACTAAAGTGTTTTCTCCTCATTTCCAATATGAATAATATGCTCTCACGAAGAGAGAGAGATTTGGAGCATACCAATGCAATAAAAAAATGGGGACGAGAAGTATTCAACACCTTGTATCCTGAACGGCCTGACACCATAGATCCTGTTATTCCAGCAGGCACTGAATTTAATTTTGAACCCATACAAGTTGAAAAACCGGATGTCACATTTCCGTTGGAATTTACAGAACCGCTTGTTGAAGGATCAAATGAGGATAATGGTAGCAATAGTTTTGTGGTCAATGGAGAAAAAACAGCGAATGGACGTGTTATACTCACCAATGAACCGGATCTTAGTTTGAACCTTCCAAGTATATGGTATGTAATGCACCTGAATAGTCCATCCCTAAATGTAATGGGAGCCACTTTACCAGGAGGACCAGGAGTAATCATAGGTTTTAATGATTCAATCGCCTGGGGAAATACGAATGCAAAAAGAGACTTGGTTGATTGGTACAAAATTCAATTTAAGGATCAATCACGCGAAGAGTACCTGTACAATGACAACTGGGTGCCTACGAAAAAAGTCATTGAGGAAATAAAGGTCAGGGGATCCTTTAGCTATTATGATACCATCGTTTACACTCATCATGGTCCGGTGGTTTACGATCGAAATTTAACTAGTGAAAAAAGTACGGCTACCAACCTTGCAATGAAGTGGACAGCACATGAAGGCAGTAAAGAGATTAAAGCATTGTATTTGGGCAATAAAGCTGAGAATTATGATGAATTTGTTGAAGCATTCAGTTACTTCAGTGGCCCACCCCAAAACTATTCATACGCATCTGTCAATGGCGATATCGCGCTGTGGATTAATGGAAAGTTTCCGGTGAAATGGGAAGAACAAGGTAAATTCTTAATGGATGGAAGTAATATCGATCATGAATGGAAAGCTTACATGCCGCAATCACACAACCTGCATGTAAAAAATCCACCTCAAAATTTTGTGAGCTCTGCCAACCAACACCCAGCTGACTCGCTGTACCCCTACTATCAGTACGACTATCATTATGAATATTATCGGGGCAGAAGAATCAATGACAGATTGAGAGTGATGGATAACATTGAGGTTCAGGATATGATGGATCTTCAGCATGATAATTTTAATTACAATGCATTCGAAGCACTTCCAATGATGATGGATAGTCTGGACTCATCGTCGTTCACCGATCTGGAATGGGAATATTATAAAAAACTAAATAACTGGGATTACTTTAATGAACCTGACCGACAAGCCCCAACCATCTATGAAGTTTGGTGGAAAAAACTAAACAATAAGTTGTGGGATGAAATCGATAGCAGTGATGTTGCTTTATATCGACCCAATTGGTTCAATACGGTTGAGATTCTAAAGAAGGAATCCGATTTCTTTATGATTGATAATCAATCGACCAGTATACGAGAAACGAGTGGAGACCTCTATAGGCTGACATTTAAAGAAACGATTGAATACCTTGAAGATTACCTTGAAACTGAGGGAAACACCCTGCTTTGGTACACATTTAAAAACACCACGATCAGACACCTACTTCGTATAAGTCCATTCAACAGAAACAAGGTTAAAATTGGCGGCAACAGATCGATTGTAAATGCCGCTTCCAGTAGTCATGGTCCATCCTGGCGGATGGTAGTTGAGCTGGGTGATGGTGAGGTTAATGCCTGGGGAATTTATCCGGGAAGTCAGTCAGGTAATCCAGGCAATCCAACGTATGGTCATATGATTGATGGCTGGGCTAGTGGAGTGTATCATCCACTACTCTTTGAACCCAAAATCGATCAGAAAAATGATAAAATCATTCATAATATCACTTTAAAACCAGCAAAATGAAACTAATCATCCGATTGATTGTCATAGGAGCATTGACCTATTTTCTGTCCCCATTTACCATGTGGTGGGTTGTTATGTTGATTGCTTTTTTAGTTTGTTATGTCTCTCCTTCTTCTGGTTTAAATGCCTTTGTTGCAGGTTTTCTGGGAGTAGGACTGGTGTGGATGGGACATGCATGGAATCTTGATGTACAGAATGACTCTGCCTTCAGTTCCATTACTGCTGAGATTATGCAAATTGGTGACCCAATACTTTTAGTTTTCGCAACAGGGTTGATTGGTGGTCTTGCAGGAGGTTTTGCTGCATTATCCGGAACAACCTTCCGTCAGCTGTTTATCAAACCAAAGCAGAGAAGCCTATACAGCTAGCTTTCTTTTATCAATACCCCTTTTGCCACGAATGAAATAGTTTTTCTCATGGATTCATCATATTCTTTGCCTCCATCCTCAGCATAATGCCGTGCTACATCTTCATCTAGTATTTCTTTGCTGGCCTCTCCTTCTATAACCACTTCCCTGCCATTCACATCTTTAGGTACAAAAAAACCATAATCCTTAAATGTGATCCGAATGTTTTCACCGGATTCATTTTTAAGTGTCATCCAGCATCCTTTCATCTGGCAAACCTCTTCTATTGTACCCTGAACTTTGAATGATTTTTTTTCTTCCCCTACCATTCCCAAAAATTCATCTGTAGAAATGGCATTTTCAGCACTTATTTCATCGCCGTGACTTGAAAACTTTTCACTAGGCGCTGCACATGCAATGGCCACAAGTAGTATGATAATGAACCGCATAATATTTTTCTTTTCTGCGAAGATAGTTCGCTACTAATTATTTCGATTAATCAATTGGTAAATAATTTGATTTATTGTCTATAACTGTATTAATATCAGACAATTAACTGCAATAAAATAAATAATAAAAAAAATCCTTTAGTTATGTGTAATTTAAAATAAATAACTATATTTGAATCATCATTAAAACCAGATTGAGTTATGAAAAGAAAACTATTTACAGCTCTTCTCTTAGTAGGAGCATTTGCGTTTACATCATGCCAGGAAGACGCAGCTATGGATGAAATTGTAGAAGATATTGAATTGAATCAGACATCTGATCCTGACGATCATACCGATCCCCCGGGTGGTGGTGGCTAAAATTGGTCAGTTCATCTAATTCATAAAGACGCCAGCATTAGTGTTGGCGTTTTTTTTTATATTGCAACAAGAAACAGTTAAGTTCTAATGCGGATAATCTCAACCGTTCTAATACTCCTATCATTTTTTGGAACTTCATCAGCTGCTGATAAGGTGGAAGAATCAATAAGTTCCATTATTGAGATAATGAAATCGCATACCGATTCAGCTATTACATTAAGTCATAAGCTTTTAGATGAGGCGAAATCTGATAATCACGAGTATGGTATTGTTCAGTCAAACTTCATTTTGGGATATATACATGATAAGTTGCAGGTGGATTACGGTAAAGCCATAGTTTATTATCTAGAAGCTATCCGATATGCAGAAGATTCATCGTATCCAGATGTGCAGAAAAATCTTATCTCGCTTTATAAAAATTGCGGTGTAATCTATAGAAAGTTCAAAGCCTTTGATTTATCAATAGAATATTATCAAAAAGGACTCGATCTTGCCAAGTATGTTGACAATCATAAACAGATTATTAGCATTTCATACAATATGGCAGGATTATTTAACGAAATGCGTAATGATGAAATGGCAATTAAACTTTTAAACCAGGTTTCTGAATTAGTTTCACCGGAACATCCATATTTTTTTGATATTAATAACAGGCTTTCTCAAATATACCTTGACAACAAAAAATATTCAGAAGCGTATGTTCTTGCTTTAAAAATTTTAAATCAAGGATCTCCATCTCAGAAAGAATTAATTGATACCTATCAGATTTTAGGCAGAGTAGAATTGTCTGCAAAAAATTTCACTAATGCTGACAAGTGGTTTAATCGGGCAATCGATACTGCTAAAACTATTAATGATAGGTTTTATAAAGAAAAAGCACTTTTTGAAACATTCGTAGATAAAGGAAATTTATATACAGCTCAAGAAAACACAAATGCTGCCTTAGCATTTTACCATCACGCAGAAGATTTAATCCCCCAGCTTGATCAAAAACCACAAACTTTTAGTGTCCTGAAATTAATAGCTAATTTATATTTTGATGAAGGCAATTATAATGTGTCAAAAAAATATGAAGATCTGTATTCTGCAAACCTCAACAACTACTTGAATCTACAAGAAGAAATCCAGAGCATTGACAAACGCTATAATATGGATTTGATTACCAAGCGCTATTTTGATGAGGTTGCTAAACAAGAAAAAATTGCTTCTATATTGTTTTATTCAAGACTAATTTCAGGTAGTCTCCTGGCCCTCCTTTTGTTTACAATAGGTTTCAATTGGTACCAGAAAGTACGCCTTAGAAGAAGCATCATTAAGGATTTAGTAGACCTACAAGTCCTGAAGTAATCAGACTTTCAGTTTTAACTTTTGTTTAAGAACATTCAGCATGCCCTCTTGTCTTTCGTGAAGTAGAATGAGTTTATTCTTTTGTTCCGTGGTTTCATCCATCATAAAATTAACCAACTCCTCAAGTTCAGACACTTCGTGAGATTCAGGTTGTTCCAGGCGCATTTTAACAAATAACTCCCGTATTCTGGCTTGAAGATTCACATGAGTAGGAGCGATTTCCGCGGAAGTTACGATATCATCATTCCACATAGAACCTTCACCCTTGATCAGCCATTCGGCGTTTAACTTGTCATACGTTTTCAGGATGTTGAGGATGAGGTCAAAGCTTGGCTTGCTTCTTCTCCCTTTAATAATATTGAAAATGACCGTTACACTTACCTCCAAACTTTCTGAGAAAGATGTGGGGTTCATATCTAGCACCCTAATCAATTTATGGATACGGTCATTTATCATAAGATAAAAGTAATAAATAGTTTTTAAAGCAAAAAAAAAGAAGGGTTGCTTAGGGCAACCCTTCATCATTAAGAACCAGCTATGGAAAATAGATACTCACTATCTATGTTTCGAATTTATAAGGTTTTGACAACCTAACAAAGGATTTTGTATTTTTTTTTATCAAATGATAATGTAAAAGAGTTGTCAGAGATAAAAATCAACTTTCGTTAAATAACTATAATTTGACGACTAACTTCCCAGTAGATTGACGTGATTCCATGAATGCATGCGCTTCCGGTAACTCTGAAAAATCAAAAATTCGACCAACTACCGGCCGCAAATCATGATCTTTTGTAAATAAAAATAACTCTTCCCATATATCTGATGTTAGCTCTTTATTAGCGGTTAAATAACCTATATGGGAGGCAAATACGCCCTTACTTTCAGTCGCCATCTTCATCATATTTACTTTAGGAGCATCTCTGTAAGTTTTGATCCATGAAAAAGGATTCCAGATTTTCAGATTCATACTGGCAAAGCCAATTACAACCAACCGCCCAAACGGGGCAAGTAATTTCATACTCTTTTTGAAAACTTCCCCTCCCACTGTCTCCAAAACACAATCTACCTGACCACCATCAGCTATTATCTCTTGATAAAAATCTTTTTCACGGTAGTTGATGGGTTTACCACCCAGGCTTTCTATTAACTTGAGCTTATCATCTTTACTTGCGGTTCCATAAACCTCACACCCCAATGCGCTTGCAATCTGAACCGCGGCAGTGCCTACTCCACCTGCTGCCGCCTGGATCAACACTCTCTCCCCTCGCTCAACCCGACACATTTTCTTCAAACCAACCCATGCAGTCATAAAGTTGACAAGGTAGGCTGCATTTTCCTCTGGTGTAAATCCATCAAATGCAGGGAAGCACAAATGCTCAGGAGCGCAGGTATATTCTGCATAAGAACCATGCTGCTGACCAACGATTACCTTGTCTCCTACTTTGAAACTGCTTACACCCTCTCCTACCTGAGTCACCTCTCCATAGCATTCCATTCCCATTACATATGGTTTTTTAGGTGCCCAGCTATATTGCCCTTTTCTGGATAAAATTTCAGCGTAATTAATTCCAATCGCTTCTACTTTCACCTTTACTTCTCCGGCTGCTGCAGTAGGCTCATTAATTTCTTCGATTTTTAAAATCTTAGGCTTCCCTGTTCTTCGTAGTTGGTATACTTTCATTCGTAACTTGTCTGACGTTTCGTATGATTGAATAATGAGCTGGCAATTTAATGCTTTAACTTCACGACAATAACAAACTGGAAAATGAAAGAGACTTATTACAACAAAGAGGACTTAAAAAAATTTGGCGAAATAACTGAATGGCAAAAAGAACTGGGCGACAAGTTTTTTGATTATTACAATAGCGTATTTAAAGAAGGAGCTCTGACCGCAAGAGAAAAATCACTTATCGCACTGGCAGTTTCTCATGCAGTCCAGTGCCCGTATTGTATTGATGCATACACTACTGATCTTCTGAAAAAAGGAGTAGATGAAGAGCAAATGATGGAGGCCGTGCATGTTACCGCTGCAATTAAAGGTGGTGCTGCTTTGGTTCATGGTGTTCAAATGATGAACCAGGTGAATGATAAATTAATGTAAGAATGCTTAAATCTCTTAAACGACAAAATCACAAACTATCTTCTCCGGAGGGACAAATTGAAGTACTTGATGATGCGGAATCAATCAACATTCCAAGTTTCGAGGACAAAATGGCCGACATTGGCTTTTCACAATTTAAGCCTACCGGAATAGAAATATTTCAGGTGAATGTTGGTAAGATGTGTAACCAGGTGTGTGCACATTGTCATGTAGATGCAGGTCCGGACAGAAAGGAAATCATGACAAAAGAGACAATGCAGCAGTGTCTGGATGCAATTGAAGGTACTGATATTAAGATTGTAGACCTAACTGGTGGGGCTCCCGAAATGAATCCACATTTCAGGTGGTTTGTTGAAGAGCTAAGAGCTATTGGTAAAGATGTGATTGTAAGATGTAATCTGACTATCATTCTTGCAAATCCAAAATACAATGACCTACCTGAGTTTTTCAAAAAGCACAAAGTAAATGTAGTATCAAGCCTGCCCTACTTTACTGCAAAACGCACCGATGCTCAACGTGGTGATGGTGTGTTTGACAAATCAATTAAAGCACTTCAAATGCTCAATGCAGTTGGGTACGGCAAGGAAGGCACAGACCTTAAATTGGATCTCGTTTATAATCCGGCCGGTGCATTTCTACCAGGTGATCAGGAGACGCTAACTGCACAATTTAAGCGTAAACTCCTGGAATATGATATTGAGTTCAATGACCTCTTTGCGATTACAAACCTTCCGGTTAGTCGTTTTCTGGAGTACTTGGTCAAAACTGAAAAATATGAAGACTATATGCATGAGCTAGTAAACGCATTTAATCCTGCGGCAGCAGCCGGAGTAATGTGTCGAAACACTTTGAGCGTAAGCTGGGATGGCTATCTTTACGACTGTGATTTCAATCAGATGCTGGAGCTAAAAGTAAATGCTCCAAGTCACATAAGTGAGTTTGATTTGAAAGCTCTGTCTAACAGAGAAATTATCCTAAACCAACACTGTTACGGTTGCACCGCTGGAGCAGGGTCTAGCTGTGGTGGAGCGACTACATAATATCTGAGTTCATAAATGAAGACAATCAGAATTGGGGGAGTGCCAGAACACTTCAACCTGCCTATTCATTTAGCCATTGAAAATGAATGGTTCAGTAAAGAGGACATTCAATTAACCTGGAAAGACTTTCCGGGCGGGTCCGGATACATGAAGGAGGCTTTAAGAAAAGATGAAGTGGACATTTGTATTCTCTTGACTGAGGGAATTGTCACTGATATTCTAAAAGGAAACCCTTCCAAAATTGTAAGCGGCTATGTGAAGACCTCTTTGACCTGGGGAATCCATACACACACACGCATTCCTATGCCAGAATCAGAATCCATATTTGACAAGAAGATTGCCATCAGCCGATTTGGTTCCGGATCACACCTCATGCCGATTGTGAATGCTATGATGAAAGATCAGCGCATTGAAGAAGAACAATTTGTACAGGTGAAAGATGTGAATGGTGGAATCGATGCACTTGAAAATGGGGATGCAGAAATTTTCTACTGGGAAAAATTTACCACGAAACCTTACGTGGAAAAAGGTCTGCTAAAAAAAGTAGATGAGTTTATTTCTCCCTGGCCATGTTTCATGATAGCTGCTACCAATAAGATCATTGAATCAGATCCAGCTACTTTAAGCAGAGTCTTAAAAATCATTCACAATGCCAATCAAAATTTCATGAATCTCGAAAATGCTGTTCAGCTGGTCTCTGACCGATATGGCCTTACTACTAAGGATGCAGAAAGATGGTATCATGCTACGGAGTGGTCCACAAATGGATGGGTAAGCAACAAAATGCTTGAAGGTGTGCTTTACTCGCTACGCGAAGCTAAAATTGTGGAGGATGCAAAAACCACAAGAGGTATTATTTGGGAACGAAACGCAAAAAATTAAAAAAAGCCTCTGCTGCAAGCAACAAAGACTTTTATGAGTCACGAGTTGGTATCGTGGTATATATAAATATGAAGAGAATTAGTTTCTGGTTTCTAACAAGAAGCTCGTAAAACTCTTGCCATTTATTTTGGTGTATTTGGAATCAATATCATCACGAACGTCTAATCCATCGATATCAAACTCACCTCTGGCCTTCATGTACTTGATGTTCCATGATTCCTGAAAAACCGCATCCTTAAACGATGCTCCTTCATCAAATTGGGCATATTTAAAAGTGGCATCATCATCAAAGTTTGTGCTGGAAAAGTCAGCTCGCTCATCAAATTCTGCATATTTAAAAGTAGATTCTCGTAAAAATGATGATCCTGAAAAGTCTGTCAATCCATCGAAATCAGAGTACTTAAACATTGCATCCTTTTTAAACTCACAGTCGCTAAATGTTACACGTTTGTCAAAATCTGCAATAAACGTATATTCAGACATATCCTCATGGATGTATGCTAGCACATCCCCTTCGAAAGTACAATTCACAAATGAAATTGCTACGTCAATTGACTCCTCAACCGTATTTCCATCACCCCACCATTTTGACTTCTTTGGAAGATCCGGCAATTTATCAGCCATATATGTGAAATCAAGATTGCCAATGACAGTGACATTTTCATAACTAATGTCCTTGCCTTCTCTTATGTCCATCATTATTTTCCGGGCATTAACTTGTTCTTGAGCGAAAGCTCTAAAAACAAAAGCACTAAATAAAACCAGTATTGCAATTCGCAGTTTAGTAGATAAAGATGTAGATATTTCCATGATTGTAATTTCCAGGTGTCTAATATATAGATGCAGCAAAAGCTAAAAAGTTGCATCTATCATAAATACCTAGCAGAAAGCAATTGGTTACAGTTACAAAGAGATCGGTTGAAAAAAGGAGTTGAATGGCGCTTTACTCCGTATAAAATCCAAAAGGCGAGGGTTACTCGCCTTTGGGTTGGTGTGGCCTATGTAACCCGTGGATTACAAGGTCCAATCTAACCTCCTGATGGACTTAGTCAGGACTGACTAAACCCGTAATGAATTTACCTTTTTTTATAATGGAATCAAAGTAGAAATCTATTTTTCTTAATTGTCTTTTTCTGATAAAGATTTCCCAACCTCTTTAATTACATCATCTAAACTATTGGCTGAGACTTTAACAATATTCAAGAGTTCCGTTCGCTCACTACTGTCACAACTACTGTCCAGATGATTTACAGCTCCGAGTATATTAGCCAATGGCGCTCTAACAAGATGAGAGTTCATGAAAGCATATCGCTTTAACTTCTTATTCTGCAATTCGATATCCTTTGTCCTTTCTTTCACAATCTTTTCAAGCGAATCATTCATTTCTTTTAACTGACCAATAAGCGTTACTACTTCCCTATTCTTTGAACGTAACCTACTGTAAGACCTCCCAAGTAGATTGTGAAGTAAAGAGAAACAAGCAACAAATGTGATGGTAAAAATGCTTGCGGCAAAAGCATAAGGCATGTAAGGAATTTCAGCCGTATATGACTGCCCCATTACACTATTTCCATACACTGTATCTAAAACCAGTGTTATCAATATTATAACCAACCAAATGTGCGAGGTTCTTAAATTACCAAACATGAATGCCAGAAGTGGTATAGTCGGCATCCAATATATTATCACATGAAATACATTTGGTAAGGTGATAAAGGTAAGCTGAAACATGAGGTAAAGCACAAATAATTGGAGGTTGCCAACGATCACACTCTTACCGAATCTTTTAGCCGCACCTAACAAAATCAGGTTGGCACCAAAAAGTGAAAGGATAAGGGGTAGTGTTGTTGCCTTTAGGTCTACCAAGTATTCACCGATAGCAAGCATACCAATAAGTATGGTAAGCATTAAGATGGTTATGAACTGTACTCCTTCAGACTTTGGTACGTTATAGTCTTTTAGGAGCCAATCCTTGAATAGCTCTCGCATTAAATTATTGTCCTTAGCTGATGATCAATGCCAAGATATGGATAAAACTCTAAGGGAACAATAAAAAAATCCCCACTTTTAACCAATGAGGATTTAAAATTGTATGTATGAAGAGGGTCTTTAATAACGTCTTTACAAAAGAATAGATGTTAATTGATGTTTTTAAATCAAAGCAATACGTCTAGCAAATCAATTGTAGGTACCGTTCACTGTCAAGTCTTCAGGGCTTCTTAACTCTAAAGCAACTTCTTTAATCACATTATCAAGATTAGTGGCAGATAATGCGATCATATTCATTATTTGCTCATATTCTTCCATGCTTTCTGTTTCTCCCAATATCTCAATGGCACCTAAAATGTTTGCCAAAGGAGCTCGCACTAAATGTGAATTCATAAAGGCATATTTTGTTAATCGTTGATTTTTATTTTTGATCATTGATGTTCTGGTACGAACAATCTTTTCAAGATTTTTATTTAGTGAAATCAATTCCAGATTTAGCTGATTGATCTCTTGATTCTTATTCTCAAGCTTTTGGATTGCCTTACCTAGAAGATTATGAATGATATAAAAACAAGAAACGATGGTAAGGCAAAAAATTGTTCCTCGTATAGCAAAAGCCACATATGATATATTGATTTGGTAGGTGCCCACTGTTTTTTGACCATATACAATGCCGCAAATCATCCCAATCAGTGTAATAGCAAGCCAGATCCTTGACGACTTTACATCACCAAACATTAAGGCAATAAGCGGAATAACACTCATCCAAAATACCATTACATGAAAACTTTCCGGCACCAGGAAACAATGAGCCAGAAAAGCGAGCAACAATATCAAAAGCTGAGCTGTTCCCAACCAACTCTTAAAATTCGTGTAAGCAATGATGGTTATAATTACATTGGTCAATAGCAAAGGAATGAGAATATTGAATGATGTTGTATTCAAGTCCATGAACCATTCAGCGAGAACCAGGAAGAAGATTAGAATGGAAAAAATCAGGATAGACTGACGTTGAACCAGTGCGGGTTTTGGCACGGTAAAGTTTCCAATTAACCAATTGAGTAAGCGGCTTTTCATCTCTTCTATAAATTAGATAACAAAGGTGGACAAGAAAATACGCTTAACGGGCTGATAATCTTACCTATTTAATTATAGGCATTATTATTAAAAACACCATGTGCAATAAAAAGCCCTCACCTTCCGGCGAGGGCCATCACTCAAACTACTCTACCACTAACTAAAATCTTACAATACCTTGAAACTGGTTTAAGTCATTAGTTTCAACAAACTCACCTATAAAGGTGGTGTACAACCCAAAGTTTCCTCTAAGGTTTGCCTGAGCATTTCCATTGGCACTGACCGTGAGATAGACATTAAAATTTCCAAGAATTACCGATGAGACCGTCATCACTACATTGACACCATTATCTACCGGCTGAATCTCATGCGTCAACAGCCTTCCTCTCACGGTAAGACCACCAAGACTATTGGCACCAACTCGTGTAGCATTGGCCGACTGTATGATCACCTCATCACCCATAACCTTGATGAAGTTATTATCCTGAAAAATATTGTAGGTATCATATCTTCCTCTCAGCATGTCGGCCTCAAGTGCGTATGTTTTGTTTTCAATAAGAGTCTTTATTGTATCAAGGTTTTGTTGTAAAAACTCCTTCCTCGATTCCTTCTTATCTTTTTTGGTTTCTTCCTCCTCACTATTATTTGGGGGTTGTTGTGAGAAGGTCATCAGTCCCAAAAAAACGAATCCTAAGTACATTCCTATCTTCTTCATTTCTTTCTCCTTTCTTGCTTATACAACAAGAAAAAGACAATAAGAATGCCAATAAATCTTAAAAAGTGTTAAAAGTGGTGTATACCTTGTTTATCTACCACAGATACCCTTAAAATCGCAGAATTTGCAGGTTCGTTCATCTTCTGTTTGATCGAAAGGCACATCCCTACTGAAAATATCCTTTAGCAAATCACCAAGCTTTGACTCAAATGCCTCCAGGTGAGGTCTTGCATCTGTCAATGGCTCCCCCCCCTCTGTGAGGCGGTAGTCAAAATCTTTCTGAAAGAGCTCCTGCATGTTGAGCAACCCGGGAATCACCGCATCATTGCTTCCATGCTTGGATGTATACAGCCAGGCATAAAAGAGGGTCTGGAAGCCCGCTTTGTTTCTGCCCTTTTTCCAGGTAGTACCCGGCGTGGTATCGAATACTTTATCTACATTCTCAATTTCCCTGGCATCTTTTCCACTCTTATAGTCGATCACCCGAACAGCGCCATCCTTCTTATCCACCCTATCAATATCTGCTCCCAACCGTATGTTATATACAGATCCATTGGGCTGAACGCGAAAGGTTCGTTCATACTTATCTTCTTTTTCCAGGCTGACAATGGAAAAGGGAGCATACTCCTCATCCAGATCAATGATCTTATTCACAAATTTTCGAATGAGATCCGCCATTACCACATTCCGGTCCTTAAGAACAAACTTCCGCTTGTCACCCATCCCAAAGTGCTTGCGAAAGGCCTTTTCAATGGCTCCATCAACCGAATTCCGAATCTTGAAAAAATCATTTTCAGTGATTGATCGATCAGGCTTCCCGTCTATCGCATCGAGGTAGAGGTACTCCAGCGCCATGTGGAGTACGTTACCAAAGTTCCGCTTATCCAACTCATCACTCAGCTCGTCACCGGAAAAAAGACGGAGCACATATTTAAAGTAAAACTGAAGCTTGCAATTGAAATACACATTGAGTGCCGATGCGGAAAGACGCTTTTGATCTTTGGGTGACACCTTATCTGTATAGATGGACAGATTCTCTAATACATCATCCGTCTTATCTATGGATATTGGGAGTCGCTCCTTTACCTGGATGGAGTTTGACAGTTTCTTCCGTCTGATCGTTAATTTGCTCTCCTGCTCTAGCTGACGAATGAAGCGACTCACTTCCCCACTCATGCCAAAATCTGCATACATGTTGTAATAGAAAGACAACCGCTCTGACCGCTGGAACAGTCGATAAAACAAATAAGCATAAATAGCATCCTGTACCTCAAACGTCGGAAGATCAAAGGCTTTACGAATACGGTATGGAACAAATGAACCATTACGCTGTGCGGCTGGAAAAATATCCTCATTCATGTTGAGCATGAAGACATGCTTAAAGTCAAGGTTTCGTGTTTCCAGCACTCCCATAACCTGCAGTCCCTCGACTGGCTCACCACTAAAAGGTATTTTTATAGACCGGGTAGCTTTTCTAAAAAGCCCTTTAAATGTTTTTAAATCAACCTGAGTGGATTGTGCTGCCAGTATCTGGTTCAACCTCGCAAGCATCTGCTGAAAGTGGTACAGGTATTCCCGCTCCAGGCCAAACCGCTCGACCACTTGCTGACCCAGTACTTCTACCACATGTTGTAGATAAGTCGCGTAGTTTTCTTCGGTTTTAATTTGTCGGAAAATCGTGTTGAGTACAGTCGAGCCGACCTCCTGGATGTCATCATGAAAAACCCTCACCTGATTTTTCTTCTTAATGTCCTTGATGAGTTTATCCAGTGGGTTCTTTTCTTCTTTATATAAATACGGATGGCTTAGTACATCAAGTGTAGGCTTATGATAAAATGAAAGCCCGTTTGTCGCAGAGAGCTGTGAGTGCTCCTGCACCTCCAGTGCAGCCTCAAGTAATCCAAAAAGCGGCGTTTCTTTCAATGGATACCCCATGGTGACATTGAGCTTATCCACCTGCTCCGGTATGGCATTGAGCACAGGAAACAACATGTAATCCTGCGGCAGGATAATGACGATTTCCTCAAGTGGCACACCATCATCCAGCAGCTCGCCTATTTGTTCTCCTATTGCTTTTGCCTGGCCAATTTCCAATGACACACCGGTTACATCCACATGTTTTTCGGTATTGATAGCAGATGGTATTGTTTCCGGGAAGCTCTTTCTAAGAATATTATCTTTTTGATATTGACGTAAAAAACCACCTGCCTCCTGCACATCATTCTCGAGGTAGTAAGCATCGATATCCCAAAGCACCTCAGATTGATTTTCACTTACGAAGTGTTTGATCAGCAGCTCCTCCACAGGTGTCAGGGCATTGAATCCTGCAAAGATCACTGGTCCTTTTACAGAAAGTTGCTCGCCATCTATTTTCTCGGCAAGCTGACGGTAAATGTGAGATGTGTAGCCGATTCCATTTTTTTGGAGACGCTCCTTAAATGTTTCATATACAGGAGCGAGTATCTTCCATGTCTCCACAAACTGTTCCTGGGATTTGGTGGCGGACGGAAAAAACTCCTGCCAGAATTTTTGAATGAGCTTTTCCTGCTCTTCATCCAGAAAGTAAAAATCTTCGGCAATCTGTCGGTCACTCTTGATGTGATGAAACAGCTGCTTGGGGTTAACAAGGTAATGATCTACCTCCTCAAAATCCCTGAGCAACATCTCGCCCCAGAAATAAAACGACTCAAACCCTTCGCTTCCCGGGTGATGTGTCTTGAATGCTTCAAACAACTCAAACACTAATGCGAGCGTGTCTGTCTTTTTTACATTGGAATAGCGAAATAGAAAATCTTCCAGACTATAAACCGTGGGTGACCACACAGGCTTATCTACCTTTTTGGAAAGATGCTTTTTCAGGAAAAGTCCGGCCCTTCGGTTAGGAAACACCACCGTAACATCACCCAGATTTTCCTTGTGATTTGTGATCAGATGGTCGGCAACTTGAGAGAGAAAGGTCATGGGGCAAGGTTAGCAAATTCCCTCATATTTTCCTGTTGATTCGATTCATGGTTTACGAGATGTTTAAATGTGTTATATAAGAAAAAAATACTTATAACTTGACCTCTTCAAATTCCTCAATCAACAAGCCTGTTGATTAAAGTTCAAGTCTACTAATTACCTAGCTATGAAATCCAAAACCAAAATATCGCCATAAGTATGTGTGACATGTGGCTTTTGTTGTATTGCCTCAGCAACTACCAAATAGCAACTGCTTTTAGTAGGCTGAAATTGAGATTTGTCTAAAACAATAAACCGAATAGAATTGCCGATTTCCTGATCATAAGAATTGCAGTTATATTTTGAACCAATATTGACTACATGTAACCTTAATCGGTAATCATATGGATAAGTCTTCCAAATAACATTAAGGCCTTCACTAGATCGACCCACAGTAAGGTAATTACCATTTTTAATATCATTGGTTTTCGCAATTTGATCTGCAACCAATCCTAATTGAGTGTGATTATCATTATGATAAGGAATAAAAAAATCTAGAAAACCTATAAGGATAAGTAATACATAAACCTTAATGAGATTTAATTTATGAATCTTAAGAAATCGGAATGAGTAGCTAACCCAAATAGCCAGGAAGCTCATAAAAGTCAATAAATCCCTATTCCCGGATTCCAAATTTAGAAGAAGCACAAAGAAAAAAGTGATTATCAATAATTCATCAAAATACCCGTTTGAAAAAATTTTCCATTTGTATTGCTTAAAACGAAATAGCAGGGAAGCTAAAAAACCAGTTAATGCGAGAATAAAAAATAATAAATCCCAAACATATTTTTGATAAAATGGATAGGTTAGGAATTTGAATGGTGAAAAGTTTCGTTCTTCAGTAGCCCACACAAACCGGTCAATTATTGCGGTTTGAATAAAATCCTGAAGCTGCCCGCTAGATAAAAGATAAGTTATTGGTAAAATTGAAGCTAATAAAGTCCCTGCTGCCAGGTAATAAAAGCAGTTAATTACACTTACCTTGCGGAGTACCAAAAGTATCAACCCTAGTAATATAATAATTGATGGCTGCCACACCCAAACTGCACATGATGCCAGGAAGAAACTAAGTACCACCCTTTTATTTAGGTGGGCATAATAAGCAGATACAAATAAAGTACTCAACAAAACCTTTGGATCAAGTATGACAGTAGAAATCTTTCCCACAATTCCCACTCCCAAAAACAATAACAGTGAGTAAGTGGCTATATCATTCCTTTTATGAATTTTTTTGACTGTTGAATAAATAAGCCAACAAAGCATTAAGTAATTAATCATACCAAGCGCACTCATCACATACTCAAATGGAATGATTCCTTCAAAAAGTTTGGCGGTATAACCAGAAATTATAATAGATAAAGGTGTGTAACCAAAGCTACTTAGTGTGTAAGGGCTTAAGCCGTTTTTCACCATCAAATTGTAATAGCTAAAATATGCAAGATCCCCTGTAACCGGTGCGTTAAAATTGTAATAAGAAATTTGAGCTATTATTACAATAAAAATCAGGACCCACTTATTGCTGGAAATAAGGTTATGCATCTTAAGTCTAAATTCACTAAAAATCTGATAATCCTCCTGTTTACCGGATTAATTTCTCTGATATTTATTTATTTATATTGGTTTTTATCTATCTCTCCAGTAACTGAAAAAGTAGAAACTAAAGATGGAATTTTTACGCTTGGACCACCTTTAGAAAGAAAGCGGACCGAATCAGGAGGCACTGCAATTGGGAATAACTTTTATATCCTTGGTGGAATCAATTCGCTAGCACAGACGCTGAACGATTTTCATGTTTTCAATAGGGAAAAAAATGAATGGAATCGGCTTCCTGATGTCCCTTACTACGTCAATCATCCAGGAGTTGTAACGGATGGTGAATATGTTTATGTAGTTGGTGGAATCAAGCCATTAGGTATCAGGATTCGTGGTTTTATGTTTGCAAAATGGGATCCTTACAATATACTCATTAGGTACCACCCACAAACTGAATCCTGGGAAGAGTTGGCCTCTATGCCAGAAGCGAGAGGAGCAGGCGGGGTGTGCTATGGCGAGGGAAAGATCTGGTATGTGGGAGGAATAAACTCACAAAGAGAAATTTCCAATTCACTTTTTGAATATGATATTGAATCTAATATGTGGACAGAACGAGCGCCTATGAAATACGCTCGAGACCACATGAGAATGGAATATTATAAAGGAAATCTTTATGCCATTTCAGGGAGGGAAGACGACTTAAGGTTTAATCTGGACCATTTAGAAAAGTATAATATTGAATCTGAAAGTTGGAGTTTACTGCAACCTATTCCGACTCCAAGAGGTGGTTTCTCCAGTGTTGTGTTCGACGATAAGATTTTCACATTTGGAGGTGAGAACGTATGGAGTTGCTATAGCGAAATTGAGGTTTTTGACTTAATAGAAGAAAAGTGGATGCAGCATGAAAGTTTACCTGAAGGACGCCATGGAATAGTAGGTGGAGTCATCAATAATGAAATCCATTTAATATCCGGTGGCAAGCACCCAAGAGTCTCTGTCAGTGGATTACACAGAATCTACTCTCCAAAGCAATGAATATCTCATTTATCATTCTAGTCTATAATGATTCAGGTTCACTTCCTTCTTTACTAGCTCAACTCGATCAAACGCTAAAATCCAATTTCAATAACTATGAAATAATTGCTGTGAATGATTGTAGTACTGATAAATCTGAAGAAGTACTAAAGTCTCTACAAAGTCACTATCCATTTTTACGTATACATACCAACCAAAAGAACCTGAATGTTGGAGGTGCTTTCCAACAAGGTGTTGCCATTTGCAAATACGAATATATAGGCTATACCGATGGTGACTTTCAATATGACATGCGAGATATCACGAAATATTGTGAATATCTTCCTGAATATCACATTTTAACAGGCTATCGATTCAACCGTAAAGATTCCGTATATCGAAAAATTGCTTCAACCTTTTTTAATCATCTGATTACAACATTTTTTCAGTTAAAACTAAAAGATGTCAATTCCGGACTCAAAATATTTGATTCACAAAAGTTAAAGGCTATAGGTAGCTGGAGCACTGGCGCTTCTTATGATTTAGAGATTATAGTCAAAATGAAATATCAGCAATCTGCTAAGTTTAAGGAGGTTAAAATTAATCATAAGCCAAGGGTGCATGGAAAAGCAATGGGCCTTTCAGGTGCTAATGTGGCTAATATAATTGAGAGCTTACTTTATACACTATCAATTTTTCACAAGAAGTCCTTTCGGAATCATGTGTATAAAAAATTACTTACCCTCGTTTTGTTTTCAATAAGCAACAAGCATAAGCAATAGCCATCCAATGATAAATTGATTTGGTCATTAACTTTTTGTTAGATCTAAAAATATGATGTCAACAAGAATTCTAATTTAATTTATGTGGTGTTTACCTCGAAACCACTTTGCCTGAATAGTAATAATCCTCATCCTTTAACTCGTAGATATAGGTGCCTTGTGGTAAACGTTTGATATTCAATTGCAAGAAATTTCCATTGATACCTTCCATTTGATAGACTAACCTTCCGTCAAGCTGGTATAATTTCAAGGAAGCGTTTTTAAGGTTAACTGCTGTTCTAATCGAAAGCTCATCAATGAAAGGGTTGGGATAAACTTCAATTTTGTGTAGATCTGATTCTGACTCAGCTGACATGACCACTGGTGGTATGGCATAATCATCCGAGCTTACAATTTCCCATGCTATCGATTGCATCATAGCCGCCTGCGCTGTTGTTGGAGGGTCAAACTGCCAGCCTGCTGCAGCGAATGTTTCATTGGTGAGCCCTACGGGAGACTGCTCAAAAAGTGTAGCAAAGTGCACACATGCAGCCAGGTAGTAAGTCATCTCTGTTGGATGTATGGTCGCTTCCGGAGCATCATTTGGATCAAACAAATCTAACCAATCTGTAATGCCTGGAAACACGCCTGCGTTCACACTATCTACCATGGCCTGAAATGCGGCAGCTACCGGAACAATGCGAATATTGCGTCCATTATTTATCTCACTGACAGAGTCTGCCACTTGTTCCCAAAGCGGACGCATGGCTGCATTTAATTCGATCCAGTCGTCATAGGGATTAGCTGACGTCAGATTTATTTCATTGTGAAACTCCATCAGGTAAACCTGGGTGGATGCATTGGCTTCTATTGCCAGGTCATAAAATTCATCTACCGATTGATAAGAGGTGATCACATTCTCATGACAAAATTGACTACCAAGTAAGACCTCCTGAATAGGGATTTGCTCCGCCAAAACAAGGATATCATATTCTCCTGATGACAACTCAACATGTGAGTCCGTTCCCCCTTGCGGGCTTGCATGACTATACCATTGATTCGCTAAACACGTCCCTCCTATAAATTGAAATCCATAATCGTAGGTGTTGATTCCCGCATCTGCAGCAAGGTCATTGACCATTTCTCCCACAATCAAATCCCAACCAAAGCCACTATGACCGATGTAGTAGGTATTGTGTTGAGAGAAACTTAAAAATGGAACGAGAAGCAAAAAGAGTTTCAATGTTTTCATGACGACAGGCTTTATGTTTAGTACCTATAAGAATCGTCAAGCCCTATATTTTCCCGATTGATTCGATTGTTTGCGAAACACACTCGATGAAATGCGCTGCATTTGAGTTGAAGACTAGGTGACCGGGTTTTGAAGTACTGATGTATGAGTAAGATCCCGGACTAGGCGTCCCCGAATAATTCCGGCATAGTCTATCTACACATCCCGGCCCTGTGCCAGGATCTTCCAAAAATCAGATTCCACAGCCTTGATTCATTTCCTCATGAAACGCTCTTTATGAAGACACAAACCATGGCAAGAGATTACCCTCTTCACAATACGCATTAAGAAAAAACTCCTTCTCAGAAATGGGAAGGAGTTTTTTAGTTAGATTTAATAGACAAATCACAAAATCTTGAAGTATAAAATCTGGCATGCAGCAAATGCTACTATCCTTTCTCTGCTAGTTGCTTTTTTCACACTTGATGTAGTGTCCTATGTCCCCTATTTGGATTCCTTTGTTGATCCTGTATTGGATTGGGATTTTACGGACCATTACTATGACGATTTTGATGATAGCAAAGTACCGATTGATACCAGTTTAGTTATCGTAAATATCGGTTACCTGGATAGAGCTGGTATTGCTGATCTAATCACCAAAGTCAACAAGGAAGAGCCCTTGGCTATCGGACTCCATCTGTTTTTTAATGAAAGACGAGATTCTTTACAAGATAAAAAACTTAAGAATGCCATTGATAATACCGGGGACCTTATAATGATTAAAGGATACAACAGTTCAACAAATGCTTCCAGAGATTCGCACCCCTACTTTACAGAAAATGCAATAATAACTTACTCAGATATTCAAGATGATAAACTGGGTATAATGCGATCATTTCGTCCAAAAATCAAAATTGCAGATAATGATTATTGGCATATAGCAGTGGAAATGGCATCACTCATAAATCCCTCATCAAAAAACACCATCTCAGAGAGAAATAAGGAGATAGAATTTATCAAATTTCATGGGCGTGAATTCAATTTCTCCATTCTGGATCATGATATTACAGATTTTTCATCTGTTAAGAATAAGGTTGTTTTGCTTGGCTTTCTGGGTGGTCCATCGATTTATGACTATAGCTTCGAAGATAATTTTTTTACTCCACTAAAGTTTGAGATAATGGGCAATCGCATACCAGACATGTATGCTACAACTATTATTGCGAATTCTGTCAAAATGATTATCGAGGAGGATTTCATTGACTACAGTCAACATTTAGACATTTATGGGTCGTTGATTTTATGCTTCCTCATCACGCTAGGATACGCTTATCTTCATAATCACACAAAGCATAACCTACTATTGGCACGATTCATATCACTGGGATTAATTGTTCTGCTCATTTACTCAACACTTACATTGTTCACTTATTACAACTTTAAATTTGACATAAGTGCGGTAATACTATTCTTACTTATCGGATCTGACATGTATGAGTTTTACTTCCGCTATTATCAGCAAAGCCTTGATGGCTATTCAATACGTAGCATGCGAGTTGCTTTCCTAAGCTTTATTGGATTAGTAGGAATCATAATTTTAGCCGTCTTTTTTGGGTGGCATATGATGTTTAGCTTACTCTCCTTTGCGTTCGTGATTTACTTTGTCTCTCTCAAAATCTGGCTGCATTTGAACGCTCCTACGGATAGCTAAGCCGTCTCATCATTTTACCCAAAATTGGGTATTGCACTTCCCCACCGTTTTCCAGAATTTAGGCGCTGTATTTATATCTCACCTAATGCAACCACCCACCTACCAGAAAAAAATCAGGGCTACCGACCTGCAAACGACAGCTACGGCCCACAGATCACAGCTACCACCTGATGAGTCACAGCTACCAGCAAAAAACGGCAGCTACCACCTCAGGAACGACAGCTACCACCAAAAAATCGCAGCTACCAGGTCAGGAATGACAGCTACCAACCAAGATATGACAGCTACCATCTGCGGAAAGCAGCTACCAGGCATTTACTATTTTTTTAATCATAACTCACTTTCTTATTATGAAAAACAACACAATTGACGCGAAACTTCTTAGTGCTCAAGTGGCCATAGACAATGCCCTGAGCAACGAAACCATCAAAGCAGCCGTGGCGCTCTTTGGGTACAGCGAAACCAAGCTCCTGGCCGGAAAGTCCCTGCTGGACGAGGCGCAAAACAAGCAGGCCAACCAGAAGAAGGAGTACGGAGAGCAGTTTGCCGCTACCGACGAGCTGGACCAGGCTGTGACGGAAGCCAACCAGGTATACATGCGCCATGTGAAAGTAGCCAGGATAGCACTGAATGGCATGCGCGGAGCTACTGAGGCGCTGCAGCTGGCCGGCAGACGAAAGCAGTCCTACTCCGGGTGGATCAAGCAATGCAATATCTTCTATACCAATGCGCTGGGAGATACCGCCATCAAAGCGAAGCTGGCAGACTTTGGGATAGATGAGGCCGTCCTGCAGGAGGCACAAACCAAAGTACGCGATGTGGAAGCCAGGCTGGCGGCACAGCTCAAGGAAAAAGGCGAAGCACAGGAATCTACCCAGCAGCGAGACGAAGCACTGGAGGCATTGCTGGACTGGACCAGTGATTTTGTAGCCATTGCACGCATAGCACTGGAAAGCGACCCGCAGCTACTGGAGATCCTGGGGATAGTGGAGCCCGGCTGATAACGAATGGAGTGCGCGTTTACACGCCATATTGGATGTAACCGAGCACTCTGACTATATTTGAAAGGTAGATAACGTGCACTGGTGTGTGTTAGATTGATGTTGTGTTTAATTACTGCATATGGAAGAAATAGATTCTAATAAGGTTGTTGCCGAAATTGTTAAATCAAATCTTGACTCATTATTTGAAGTGTCAAAATCAGTTGCAAAAAATGCTAACCAACAACTTAAATCTCGATTAAGTAGAACCTTTGCAACCTACCTAGCAGGAATTCAACGTAAGTATTCAAGCACAAAGACTATAATCTACAGAGACACTCCCCAATCAATTAAACAGTTTTATGAACCAATTGACCTGAGAAACGATAAAATGGAGTTAAAAACTCCAAAAATTGGCGATATCGTAAGCCTGAATTTACCTCTAATAATAACCGGAACTGGAGGTTCCGGAAAGTCAACACTGCTAAAATATTTACTCCTAGATACATTAGAAAACACAAAGCTTATTCCTATCTTCATTGAGCTTAGGCATGTGGAGCAAGCTCAATCCAGTTTGTTAAATTTTATTACCACCTCTCTGCAACTAAAGAGTGTGAACCTTGATTCAGAATTTTTGGAACAAGCTTTTAATAGGGGTAATTTCATATTCTTTCTAGATGGATTTGATGAACTATCAAATCCCTTTTCACAAAGCATTAGCCAAGAAATAGAGCATCTCACAGACAACTTTAGCAAGTGTACTTTTATAGTCACATCAAGGCCAGGTCAAGAGTTTATTTCATGGAATAATTTCATTGAGCTCAGAACTAAACCCTTAACTCAAAAAAAGGCAACAAGCTTGATTAAAAGATTAAATTTTGATCCCGAAATCAAAGAAAAGTTCTTGAAGGATTTGAAAGGAGATTTATATAATTCGCACAGATCTTTTTTTGAAAATCCATTGCTTCTCTCAATCATGCTTTTGACTTACAGGGATAGTGCTTCAATACCTTCGGAATTACATAATTTTTACTCCTTGGCTTTTGAAGCTCTTTATTACAGGCATGATGCTTCCAAAACTTTTAAACGACCAACCTTAACAAATTTGCCTGTTGGTAAGGGTAAGGATATTATGTCATCTTTTTCATTAATAACATACCTTAAGAATGTGACCTCTTTCAATCATTATGAATTGAAAGAATATATTAATACAGCCCTCAAGCTAGCGGATTGTGAATGCAACGTAGACCAATTAATAACTGATTTACTACAGGCTTACTGCATGTTATTACAAGATGGAACTGTATTTGAATACACTCATAGGTCTTTCCAAGAATATTTTGCCGCTTGCTATTTAATCTCAACTAATGAACAAAATCAAACGCAATTAATCGAGCATTTTTCAAAACGTGCTGATACTGATATAACACTACAGTTGGCATATGGAATGAATCCAGCAATGATTGAAGAAAAGTTGATCATACCATTCCTATCAGATTTTAAGGAGCGCATAGGGTTCAAAGGAAAAATAACAAAAACAGTGTTTAAGAAATTTTCAAAAGAATATTTTGATAATGTTACTTTCCACCACGAAAGATCGGCAAGTTTGTCCGTCCAAAGAGATGAAGAATCAAAGACCATAAACAAAAAAAGTTTGGACTTGGGAATAACAAGGCTCATCATACGAATTTTCAACATAGATACGTGGTTTGAACCTGATAAGAAGAACCAACTCTCTAACAAATACACTGACGATAAATCGCGAGTACACCAAATCAAGGTTACTGAAGCATTAAAGGATATTGAATTACTCGAATGGTTTATGAATCACTCCGTAGAATTAAGAGTATTGAGAGAACTAATGAAACTTGAGTCCGCTCTTAAAGAGAAAAACGAAAAGAATAATCTCTTATTCAATAGACTCCTCAATTAATAACTAAACACAACAAGCACTAAAATGAATATGCGAACTGAGCACTTTGATAAGACCATGCGAACCTCAACATTCAGTGCTTTTAGCAAATGTGACTGCATACTCATTTTAGTTTAGGTGTTATGGGCAATTATATCATCGATATTGTATCTACAAAATGAAGAATTTAGTCACACTCCTGTATTTTATTTTGTGTCCGATTCTACTCGTTGCACAAGTAAATTCCACACATGTTTATGTAAATGGATATTATAAAAGTAATGGCACTTATGTAAGTGGTCATTATAGAACTTCGCCTAATAGTACGAACAGAGATAACTTTTCGACAATCGGAAATGTAAACCCATATACAGGTAAATCAGGTTGGATTACTCCTGACAATAACACTTATGATTACACATACACGAATACATATTCTAATCACTCTACAAACTCATCCAATTCGAATAATTCAGGCTATACATCAAACTCAAGCTATTCATATAAAACAGAGTGGAAAGCAAGTGAAACTGGGTATAACTTCTATTACAAAGGAAATAATGTATCAACCACGAATGAATGGAAAGGAAATGACTTAGTTGTCTATTATGACAACTACGCTTATTTACTTCCAGATTACGGGGATAATAAGGATGGGATTAAGAGAGAACCGTTACCACTTGCCACATGGAAATCTACTGGTGACAGCTACTATTTCTATTACAACGAGAATAGCATAGCAAATGAAACAACTAATGATTGGTTTGGTGATGATTTAATGGTTTTCAATGGAAATCATGCCTACTTGTTAGAAGATTATAAATTGAGAAAAGATGGAAAAATTAGATTGGCAAGGAATATTCCTACATGGAAATATGATGGTAAAAGTTACTATTTCTATGTGGATGGCGAGAGTGTCGCGAACAAAACAGAAAATCTTGTATATGGAAATGACTTATTAGTAGAATACAAAGAGGACGTTTATTTATTGCCTAATTTTTATAATGAAAAAAATAATAGTCTAAAGACAGCAATTGAATTACCAAAATGGACTTCAACTGGCAATAGCTATCATTTCTATATCAATGACAATAGTGTGGGCAATAAGACCCGAAATGAATGGCTTGGTGATAATTTAATAGTGTACTTCGAGACTAATGGATATATCCTGCCAGATTATAAAAATCAAAAAGATGGAAAAATGAGAATCGCTTTACCCATCCCTACATGGAGTAGCAAGGGAGATTCTTACTATTTCTATTTGAACGGAGAGAGCATTGCTAATAAAACGTCTAACAAATGGAACGGTAATGATTTAATAGTTACATATCAAGGAAAAGACTATATCTTGGAGAATTACAAAAACTTAAAAGATGGAAAAATCAGATTCGCTAAGTATGGAAATTAAAGCCCATAACAAACACTAAAATGAATATGCGAACTGAGCTATTTGATAAGATAATGCGAACTAGATACTAACTTGCTTCTAGCAACTGGAGCGCATACTCATTTTAGTTGGGCGGTATAATGGCAATGTCAAAAATTGAAGTAAAAACCTTTAACCCTTTTGTTGGTAAATTTTCAGAGGATAAAGTAATAACGCATGAAACTTTAGCACTTGTCAAAACCCTTCGAAATAAAGGTTTCGAAGTTGAATTTATACCGGACGATTCACGTGAACTCAAGTACCTTTTTAGAAAAGGTGATTTTACATTATTTCAAGATCCATTCTTCCTTTTCTTGATTGGCATACCAACAACTATAGTTATAAATGTGATCAATGAATTCATTAAAAAGAAACTTGAAAAGTCTAAAGAGAAAAATCCAACTTTTGAAACTAATGTGAATACAGATAATGTCATAATCAACAATATCTCGGGCAATGAAATTGTGTCTATTGACGGTAAAACTTTAAGTCAAAATTCATTAGTGAGAAAAGAAAATGAAGTTCAGAAAGTCGCTAACGAATTCCATGATTCATTCAAAGCTAATTCTCCTCATCCAGAACTACCAGTTCCGATTTTTCTTGAGCACACTTCCAAGATTATTGGATGGGCAGATATTAGTATAAATGACGAAGGGATTGTAATTGAAAGTTGTACAATAGACGACCCAGAAAGCTGGAAGAGAATTAAAAACAGTGAACTTAGAGGTGCAAGCATTTCGGGAATCGCAGATAAGACCACTTGCTCAATTTGTGAAAAAGATTATGTTTCCTGTAATCACGTATCAGGTGAAATTTATAACAACAAAATGTGTGTTAACTACATAGTAAAAGCAAGACTGGCAGAAATTAGCTTAGTTAAGCATCCAGCTAATTCTGAATGCGTAATCGACATCTTAAACAAGAATAAAAAATAAACCCACTCTAGCGAAAGCATCCACTTGTGCTTAGTTAAAAACATCTCCTCCTTTCATAGCCTCGGTTCGCATCCTCACGAATCGAAAACCTAAAAAATTCAAGATGATACAGTCCCATATCCCGGCCTTGTGCCGGGATCTTCCAGTTACTTTTAGGGTTCAAATGGAAAACGATCTGTTAAATCCTTCCAGTCAGGATTCAAAGAATCAATGAGGTTTCGCTTCCACTCCTTTCTATATCTTTTCAGTTGATGCTCTCTATAAGCGGCCTGATCGCTACCCTCAAATTCTTCATAATAAAGAAGTAAATCACAATTGTACTTTTCAGTAAATCCGGGATAGATTTTGTTCTTATGTTCATACATCCTCCTACCCGGATCATCTGTCATCCCTACATAAAAGACCGTCTTTGAATAGTTAGAAAGGATGTAGACATAGTACAGTTTCAAATTAACAATTCTAAAACTTAATGGAAGATGTTTCTGTGGAAGATCCCGGAATAAATCCGGGATAGTTAATCAATATATCCCGGCCCTGTGCGGAAGATGGTTCTATGGAAGATCTCGGCTAGCGCGCGTTTACAACGCGTGCAGAAGAGAAGCCGGAACATTATATATTCAGCTCAGCAAAAGATTATCTCCGCTAGCGCGCGTTTACAACGCGTGCTTAGAACAGAAGACCGGACAAAGTGTTCGAAAACCTAAAAACCCAACCTAGCGCAAGCATCCGCTTGTGCTCAGTTAAAAACATCTCCTCCCAGCCTCATTTCGTGTCCTCACGAATCGAAAACCTAAAATCCAATATTGGATGTAACCGTGCACTCTGACTATATTTGATAGGTAGATAACGCGCACTGGTGTGCGTTACATTAATGTTACAAGTCATTTTACTTCAAGAAATAATTATATATTTATTCTCGAATCTTACCTAACTGAAAAAATTATGAAGAAAATAGTCTATTCATTTTTTGTATTATTCTTTTGTCTAGCTTGTAATGAACAGGGATTAGAACCTGAAAAAACTGAGTTAGAAACAGACCTTTTCAATGCTTTAACAGAATTATCACAATCGTCATGGAAGTTGAACATTGTAAATAATGATTTTAATACAAGTGGCAGAACAACCAATGAAATCCCAGAAGTATCTGAACTAGAAGGAGAAATTTCTATTGAAATAGTAGATGATTCTATAATACCTGAATTAAGAAAAATATTTGAGGAGTATCAACCTAACTTTGATTTCAATACATTTTTAGATTCATTAGAAAAAAATGAAAACGGTAGAATAGAAAGTTGTAGAGAAATTTGGACCTTTCAAGTATATACATACAGTGATGGAAGCTCTTTCGGTGTAATGTGGGTTTGTACTGACTGCAGCGGATCTTGGCAATGCGCACACTATATCCAGTAGACTAAAATTTAAAGGTTATGAAAAAGAATATTATTATAACAATTTTAATTATAACTGTTGTATTTGTTTCATATTCATATTTGAAATCAAATTCAAAGGTTAAGGATTTAACCGTTGAACTAGTTGACAGTAAAAATGCAATAGATTCTTTGAATTCTGAATTGGATTCCAAAATTAACGAACTAAAAGCATCTAAAGCCATAGCCAATACTTGGGCAGCTAAAGCGTACCAGTCTGGCTACAAGACACCAGAGAAATAACTATTCCCAACCTAGCGCAAGCATCCGCTTGTGCTCAGTTAAAAACATCTCCTCTCCCAGCCTCGGTTCGTGTCCACACGAATCGAAAACCTAAAAAATTTATATGGTTTGTTAATGCGTCCTATCGCGCCCTTACAAGGCATACATGAAGGAAGATGCCGGACTAGGCGTCCCCGAATTAATCCGGGATAGTTGTAAGTCCCATATCCCTGCACTGTTGCTCAACCCTTCAGTCTACATCTAAGATCCCGGACTAGGCGTCCCAGAATAAATCCGGGATAGTTGAAGTCCAATATCCCGGCCCTGTGCCGGGATCTTCCAGTTACCTTTAGGGCTCGAATGGAAAACGATCTGTTAAATCCTTCCAGTCAGGATTCAAAGAATCAATGAGGTTTCGCTTCCACTCCTTTCTGTATCGCTTCAGTTGATGCTCTCTATGAGCGGCCTGATCGCTACCCTCAAATTCTTCATAATAAAGAAGTAAATCACAATTGTACTTTTCAGTAAATCCGGGATAGATTTTGTTCTTATGTTCATACATCCTCCTACCCGGATCATCTGTCATCCCTACATAAAAGACCGTCTTTGAATAGTTAGAAAGGATGTAGACATAGTACATGTTCTAAAATTAACATTTGCTATCATGACCTAAATGGAAGATGCCGGACTAGGCGTCCCCGAATAATCCGGCAACCTGCGAGTACATATCCCCGGCCCTGTGCAGGGATCTTCCAAAAAGACATAGTTTCTTAAATAATAAACCGTTCTGATCTATCCAGAAGATCCCGGACTAGGCGTCCCCGAATAAATCCGGGATACTGCGAGAACATATCCCGGCCCTGTGCCGGGATCTTCCAAAAAGACAGAGTTTCTTAAAAAATAAACTGTCCAGATCTACGCAGAAGTTACAGGACTAGGCGTCCCCGAATTATTCGGGATAGTTGCAGTCCCATATCCCTGCACTGTTACTCAATCCTCCAGTCTACATCGAAGATCCCGGAATAAATCCGGGATGGTTAATCAACATATCCCGGCCCTGTGCCGGGATCTTCCAGTTACTCCGCTAGCGCGCGTTTACAACGCGTGCAGAAGAGAAACCGGCAAACTATATATACAACTCAGCAAAAGATTATGCTGGTTTTAAAGGTATTATTGAGGTTGAATGGATAAGTTAACAGCTTAAATTTTTAAGAATCCTCGTTGCAAACGAGGACTAGATAAGAGCTATTTAAAACCAAAGATGAGATTCATTGCACATTACCTAATCGGATTGCTCCTTCTAACATCATGCGTCCAAACTGAAAATAAAAAACTAGCAATTGAATCCACTTTAGAAAAGAAAGCCATTACACTGACAAATCGCCAAAAGGAATCAGACAGTATTGGTGGTTTTAGCATAATCAATACAGGACCAAGGGGTGGTCGTTATTTAAATTCTAGTGGCATTGACTATAGATATACAGTTTTTAGAATACAAATTATTAATGACACGATTGCACCAATAAATTTTGACATAAAACTTCCCGGAAGCTCTATATCACTTTTACCTGATTCTACTATTGAGTTAAATGTTTTCCTTGTACCTGAAAAATATATCCCAATCGCAATAAAGGACACTTTCAATTTCGGCCTGGATTTAGAAAAGTTTTTTGAGTCTGGTGATCCCCAGAAATTTGAATTCAATTCAGTGATAGAGCCGAATAAACAATCCACTATATATATAGGGATGCTTTTTGCCTCAGAAATAGCAAATGGTGCCACAAGGTCTCAATTGGCAGTTGAAGGGCATGATGAATCACCACATTATCCTGTAGAATCAACCGTCCATTACCATTTGAAAAATCAGCCTTTAGATCTTATCTACGGTATAAGCTTTGAT
The DNA here is from genome assembly GCF_900188325.1 of Ekhidna lutea. GTDB lineage: Bacteria > Bacteroidota > Bacteroidia > Cytophagales > Cyclobacteriaceae > Ekhidna > Ekhidna lutea. The sequence goes on from NZ_FZPD01000002.1 coordinate 757,954, forward strand.
GCACCCAATAATTATATATCGATACCATGTGGACAAGTCCGAATCAAATAATTTTGGGGTTGATCAATATTAAAAAATGAAAATGCTCGCCAACAATGAATAATAGCAATAGTGCTTCGGGAGTACTCTCGAGCCATTTATATTTTTAATTAGGTATCTTGTTCTGACATATATCCACTACTGATCTACACTAGATTATAATCAATGACTACTGATCATGATAAGGTTTGAGAGAGGAAACAATCAATTTAATTTTAGAAGTATTGCCCTTCTTATCGAAGACAACAGCATTCTAATTCAAAGAGATTTAAAGGATGATTTTTGGGCTTTACCAGGTGGCCGTGTTGAACTCTTTGAAAATTCCAATGATACTGTAGTAAGAGAGATTTATGAGGAACTTGGATGGAAAGTACAGGCGAATAGACCTGTTTGGTTCATTGAAAATTTTTTCAAAATCGGAAGAACCAACTTTCATGAGATTGCAACTATATATCTGATGGATTTAGTTGATTATGCTAAACACGAACCGGCCCATGAGTTCAAAGGGCTTGAAGATCATTTAATCTTCCAATGGTTTGATATATCCAAACTAGACCAAATTAACTTTAGGCCCAGAGAACTTCGATCAAAACTTGGTCACTTACCGAACACCGTAGAATTTTTAACTGTGGGACGAGAATAACAACTGCTAGCTCACAAGCCTCACTCTCGTCTTCGTTGTAACGAGGATGAATTAAACCTCCTCTCCCAGCCTCGGTTCGTACCCTCATGAAACGCTGGTTTGTGAAAGATACAAACCATGGCATGAGAAATTGGTTCAGAGGCAAAGTGGAAAACGTCTCCTTTCTTCACTTCAAAGCATCGCTATGGACAGCAACAAAAAACCCCAACCAATAGGTTAGGGTTATACAAAAAATAGTCTCTATAAATTAGTTGTCGTCATCTTCCTCCTCATCCATATCAGCGTCCATAGCAGCCACCTTTGCTTTTTTCTCGGCAATCAATTTTTCCATTTCAGCAATCCGAACCTCAACTCTTTTGATGGCTTCTTCTTTCTTAGTCAGCTCCTCTTCTGACACACTGCCATCTGCTTTCATTTTCGCCACTTTCTCTTTAGCTACTGCCAGCCGTTCCTTGCGCTCATTTAGTTTGTTTTCGTTTTCCTTTATTTCCTCCTCTAGTATTGCCTTCTTCTCATTCACCTTACTGCGAGCCTCTTCAGAACGCAGTTTTCCAAACTCTTTTCCAGAAAGATCACCCTTATCCTTACCATAGGCATTGCCTTTAGATTCGTCTTCATCATCTTCGTCTCCATCTTCCTCTTCGTCATCTTCGTCTCCATCTTCATCCTCTTCGTCTCCATCTTCATCGTCATCTTCATCATCATCGTCATCATCGCCTTCGTCATCCTCATCCTCATCCTCATCGTCTTCGTCACCATCATCCTCATCCTTTTCATCATCGTCTTCTTTCTTCTTATCCTCATCTTTTTCCTTCTCATCTTTTTCTTTCTTCTCTTTCTTCTCCTTCTTATCTTTCTTTTTGTCTTGATCCTGAGCGTTAAGCTCCACTGAGCCAAAGATCAAAAAGAACATTACTAGAAATCCTATTAGCTTTTTCATATTATTCTATGTCGTTTAGTAAAGAATCAATTTCATTTAAGGCTTCATCAGCTTCCGCATCCAATGCTTGAGTTTCGGCCTCCAGGTCGTCATTTAATGTCTGAACAATCTCGGCCTCCTGTTCTTCGGATATCTCTTCGTTTGCCTCTTTGGAAGAACCTCCTCCACAAGCAGCCAAAAAGAGTACGGCCAGTAATAAAGTGATTGATTTTTTCATATTCAGTTAGGTTATAAGTTTCAATAAAGGTAGTAAGATGCTAATTATTGGATTCAGGTTTATAAATAACCACCTGTTTTCGATATTGTTTGCAAACAAAACAATGAAAAACAAAACTTATTTCCACCCCACTGAGTAAGGAGGAATAGAAAATAGACTCAACTAGCAATATGGCCTGGAATTAATCCGGGATAGTTGCAAGTCCTATATCCCGGCCCTGTGCGGAAGATGATTCTATGGAAGATCCCGGACTAGGCGTCCCCGAATAATCCGGGATACTGCGAGTACATATCCCGGCCCTGTGCCGGGATCTTCAAGTCTCTTATACTTCTCGTACCTCCCCACTCTTCAGGTATAGCAGATATCCTTCCACCTCATAGCCCATCTGGGCAAGCAAAGAGGCATATTCCTTTAGCTGGCGGTTATCCTCTGATTTAGGAAAGCCACTTTTGAAGTCAATAACCCTGGCTTTGTTTCCATCTATAACTACCCTATCCATACGCTTCGTATCTCCGTCTTTTGGTAGCACTACTACTTCAGTCTTCACCTCACCTATTCCACTAAACCAAGACTTAATTTGTTCGTCTTTCCAAAGATTATTGATCAGGGTTTCGTATCGTTTGCGGTCTTCCGGAGTGATCTGCATTGACCGTTCATATCGATCCAGCACATCTTTCGTTTGTTCCCAATGAATGATCTCGGAAAGAATCTGGTGAAGTAGAATTCCTTCATTTCGTTGCTTTTCGACCTCATCGTCGTAGTAGGCCTTTCCGGTCTTGCGTACGGTCAGCTTCTTACTCCATTTAAAAGTCGGGTAGCCTTTTAAAGCAGTTAATTGATCCGGGGCTTCTCTATGCTTGACGGGAAGTGTACCCTTATGATAGATGGAAGCCGCAGCATTCCAACCTTCAGGATTCTCAGAATCAAAATATTTAAACAATAGCTTGGAAGCTGTACCAAACATGGTGTCCTGCTTCTTCGGTGGTGGTTCACAAAAGGCATAAAGTCCATTTTCTGCCCGTGTAAAAGCTACATACAGCACATTCAGGCTCTCAAGATGCCATTTCGCAAAATCCTTTTTGTAGCTGGGCGAGAAGTGGGTTTTATCCAGTTCTGACTTATAATCTACCGGTACTGCTTCAATATTATTGTAAGGCGACTGGTACCAGGTAGGTTGCGACATGGCATCAAATCGATAGTTGCAGAATGGCACAATCACGATCGGGTATTGGAGCCCTTTAGACTTGTGAGAGGTGATCACCTCCACGGCATCCAATGCTCCGGTTAGCTGAACGGATCGCTTCTTCCCGGCATCTTCCCACCACTCTAAAAATAAGCGCAAATCAGATCGGTGATTTTTACTGTATTCCAACACGGCATCCTGAAAGGCCTGTAGGTATGCAAATTCAGCCTTTACTTTGTCCAGTTCAAAACAACGAATCAAAACTTCAGTCAACTCAAGAATGGGAAGGTGAAGCAAATGCTGCTTATACTTGGTAAAACTTCCCGGTAAGCCTCCGGTCGCGAGTTTCGAAAAGTCTGCATGAGATTCAAAATGTCTGTTCTTACTGTCTTGCTGATAGCGATACACCAGATCGGCTAAAATGCTTTTATCTTCCGGTTGGATCAGGTGCTTAAAGGCAGAGAGTAACAACTGAACGACTGATGAATTTGCAAGCAACATCCCTTCTGCCGATATCACCTCCACTTTGGTTTCCGTCGTGCGTCTGTACTCCAGGACGTGATTGACTATATCTGCGGCATCTCTATTAGATCGGACGAGGATTGCCATATCATTAAGCTGATGTCCTTCAAGCAAGAGTGATTCAATCACTTCTGTTGTTCGTTCCATTGCGCGCTGCTTCCACTCCCCTCTTTCAGCTTCCAGAAACTCTACTTGTACGAGCCCATCTACCAATTGATTTTTGGGTGCCACCTCCTGCTCTACTTCATCGTAGGTTGCTAAAATGGTATCTCGCTCTTCAGAAGTAATAATTTCACTCATCTCATCTGCCATGATTCGGGGCAATGATGAGAACAGTTTATTATTAAACTCCACAATGTTTCGTGCACTCCGCCAGTTGGTGCTTTTGGTGTGGTCCAGCTCCGCTGACAAATCCTTTTGGATTCCTTTCAGTAGCAAAGTAGGATCGCCCCCCCTCCAGCCGTAGATAGATTGCTTAGCATCACCTACAACCACATTCTCATTTCCGTTTGCAAGACTTTCTTCCAGTAGTGGCTTGAAGTTGTTCCACTGAAACTGGGAGGTATCCTGAAATTCGTCAATAAGAAAATGCGAATACCGGGTCCCTACCTTTTCGTAGATAAAAGGAGAGCCTGAATCATCTATGATCTGAGAGAGGAAGTCCGGAAGATCTGAGATCATGATAACCTCTTCTTCTCTTTTGTATTCCTGTAGCTGTTGTGAAAGGTTGGCGATAAGCCCAACAGTAAACAGGTGCTTTAAAATAGCCTTTACCGTCAAGTAGTCTTTCTCATTTTGCTCCACATATTCACTCATCTGCTTTAATAAGGCAATACCGTTATTTTCCGCAAACTGAATGATTAAATCTCTTTTAGGGCTCGTTTTGGCTGACCAGGCTGAAGCATCATCTGTCGCACTTTGAATGGTCTTATTTATGGAGTAGTCTGCGTTGAGTAATCGATTAAAGAAATTGGGAATGGTACGCTTCTTCCCCCCGCTAAAATCGTCCAGTTCTATTCCTGTACCCTCAAGGGCATCAAAAAATTGTTGACCGTATTTTTTGATTGTTTGTTCAAAAGCCAGCTTCTTCTTCAACAACTCAGACTTGAGCTCTTTTACTTTCTCCCGGGCTTGCTCATCTTCAAACTGCCCTTTCGGGAGCTTCTTAAATTCTTCTTTGAAAAGCTGCCTGGCCAGCTCGTTTACATCATCCTTAAATTCATAGCTGCTTCCATCAAGTACTTTGCTCATGGAGAAATCCACCAGCCAATCCCGAAGCTGTTTATTCTCCTCTACTCCCTGAAATACATGTGAGGTGATAAATTCTGCTACTTTATCTATATCCAGCTCTATCCCAAAACTTCCCTGCAAGCCAATCTCTCGTGAAAAAGCCCGGATTACCCGATGAAAGAATGTATCAATCGTGGTGATGTTGAAGTAACCATAGTGGTGTAATAGATGTGTCAGCGACTTAGTTGCAGCCTGCATGATTTCATCACGTGACTTGCCTAATTCCTCCTCGTAGACTGAAATCAGCTCATGCTTTCCTTTAGAAATATCAATGAGAAATTCGAGTACACGCTCTTTCATCTCTTCGGCGGCTCTGTTTGTGAAAGTCACAGCAAGTATGCGCTGATAATAATCAGGGCTCCTCAAGGCCAGCTTTAAATACTCTTTGGCGAGAGTGTAGGTTTTACCCGAACCCGCAGAAGATCGATATATGGTGAGCGACATGGATACGAAAATAAGTCTTAGTCAGGCAAGGCAGAAAATTTCAAATCAATATATAAAAAAAGCCACTGCAACAAAGTCACAGTGGCTTATCAACTTAATCCAAATAGCTGTTATTCTTTAACAAATTTATTGGTTACAACTTCACCATCTTGTGGAATCATGCGCATCACATAAATACCTTTAGGAAGACTGGCAATATCAATGGTAATAACGCTCATTTGCTCAGGTAAAACCTGCTTCATCAGCATTCCTGATAAGCTATAAATCTCAATGGACCTAAGGGTAGCTCCAGCATTTCTCACCTGAATACTATTTGTAGCCGGGTTTGGATACATCGTGTAATCATAGGTGGAGGTGTTTGCAGGCTTGGCTGATTCAGCTCTTCTTGCACTAGCGCTTTGAGCGGTTTGTGTCACCTGTACATCACTAAACTCCGCTGTACTAAGCGCTCCGTAAGAATGAGAAGTAACCGCTAATCCTACATATGCTGTTTGTCCCATGTTTACACTTCTTGTTCCAATTTGCTGCCAATTTCCGTTGGTATCAGAAACGTAAGAGGTGAACGTATTTCCACTTCTCACAATTCGAATAAATTCCGGCGTTTGAACGCTATTGTAACCTTTACCTTTTGCATTTGCTCCTGTTGAGTTTCTGTATTCCAGTTGAGCCTGCGTTCCGGTCAACAATGGATTTGCAACTACAGCGGTCATTGCAAATTTTGAATTTGCATCCAGTGATTCCCTAAACATGACTGCCGCTTTCGCCTCACGGTGTGTATTCTGCAATGAATTTACCCGTGCAATAATTTCTCCATCACCATTGAGCTGCTGATAAGTAAAGTAAAACGAATCAGACTTTTTACCGATTCTTCGACCAGAGCCAGAAAGCTCAAAATTGCCGTCGATGTGACAGATAGATCCTGTAGCACCCACATTTCCTACATCTGCAGATGTCCATGGTGAAGGTGCATCCGTGCAGTATGCAAAATCCTGAACAATACTGGCGGACCCAGAACCTGAGAATGTGCCAGTATATGCGCGATACATGTCTTCACTATTAACATCAGTGACAGTACCATTTAACTGGAAGTTGCGCGCTCTATCATCCGCATCATTAATGTCACTAGAATTCACTTTGATAGGAATTAAAGCAATGGTTTCATCAAATGCGTTTAGTTCATTATCTGTAAAGTACATTGTCAGATCATACGTGGCGTTACTATTTTCCACTTCAATCCCAAATGCTTTTGAAGGTCTTGCCGTAGAAATGTTTGAGAACACGCTAAAGCTTGACCCTTCGTCTGTTACTGAAAGCGTGACACATCCTAAATCCTCGGATGTATTCTCAATCATCCCGATAAGTGCTCCATCCTGATCACTCATGAAGTAAACCACTGAACCTTTATTCACAGACGCGGAGGCAGTTGAACCTGCTTGCGTCTCAATGCCAAGTGGCGTGGCTGTCACAGTCACGTTATCAATAGCAAAACTGAACTGGGTTCCAGCGTTGGTGTCATTGAACCATTTCCATCCCAGTATGAAATCTTCACCATCCAGATCTCCCAAAGTTGCGGTATACGTCCCGCTGGTGGTTTCAGCACCCAGCACTCCGTCTCCAACAAACTTTTGTACAGGTTCAAACCATACACCATCCAGCGAGTACATCAACTCGCCATGATCATAAATAACACTATGATCCAGGGCATCTCGCTCACCGCCAGCTTCCCAGTCGAAGCTTACTGTCACATCCTTCGTTCCTTTAGCGTTGATAACGGGCGAAAGTAACATTACAGATGTCGGAGAGTTTTGGTCGTAGAATGGGATATCTGTGATTCCATCACTAATGTAAGCCCTTCCAGCTGCAGTCAAATCTCCATTGACTTTCCACATGTTATTCCCTTCAGATAAGGTTACTGAAGACCACCCCGTAGGAAAACCGAATGTGTCAAAGGTCTCTGTAGGTAATAATTCCATCACGCTACTACCGGTTCTTGGGGTAAAATCATTGTCTGAGATTGAAAATTCCTGCTTGAAAAATTCCCCGTTAAAAACGTATGAAAGACTTATAGTTTCTACATTTTCAATATCTGCATCATCGTACACAGTTATATCAACTCTTTGAGTTTCTGTGCCACTAAAAGTCAATGTTCGCGTTGAAATATCATAATCGTATCCCTCTGAAGCAGTGGTTCCGGCTGTGCTTAAATTCACAGTAGTACCAGACGGAACCTCAACACTTGAAATGAACACTGGATACACGTTGAAATCTTCACAACCATTTAAATCATTGTCCTCACTGTAGATTAACGGATTGCTATCGCTGAACATGATGGTATTAGGCTCACCTATGCTATAGGCCTCACCAACATTAACCGCATGCCAGGCATTAGTTGTCTGAATCTCTTCATCTGAAGCAAGTCCAAATAGTGTTTGAGCTGTCAAAATGGACACTTCTCTCATCTCAGCGTAAGTTGCGTTCGGAGATAACAGTGTCTCAGATATGTAAGCAATCTGAGAAGCTCGATCATAGCCCAGGCCATTTACAGCATATGACTCGCCCGCATCATTGATTTGATCATCTTGCGCACTTTTATTCAATCCTACTGAAAACGACTGCCCACTTCCTGTTACAAGTAAGTAGTACCATTTATTCAGTACTCCACTGTTTGTATGCACCCCGCATTGATCATTGGTTAGACCTGGCGTACAACCTACTTGATTAATCCAGTTTTCTCCACCATAAGAATCCGGGTCTCCGGCAGCTTTAGGATCATCCATCCATCTCAGGGCTCTCGCCATTGGATCTCCTGGCTGAAGTCCTCCATCTCTTTCGTCTACTTGCTCACCAATTCCCCACGGATCGAATTCTAAAGAAGCATCTATCTCGGTCAGCACGTAAGACTCAACAGCAGCTGCCCAAATATCTGAGAATCCCTCATTCATAGCACCCGATTCACGTGCGTAAACCAGATCAGAAGTATGCTCGCAAATACCATGTCCAATTTCATGGGCACAAACATCCATTGATGTGAGAGGTGCAAAACTTCCATCAGGATTCGTTCCTCCCTGATAGCTTCCGTCACCATATGTCATAGATTCTCCATTCCAGAAGGCATTATCATAGGCGTTTCCATAATGGACGTAATTGAAAAGCTTAGCGCCCTGATCATCATAGCTATTTCTTCCGTGCTTCTGTTCCCAGTAATTAAGCACGACCTCAGCTCCCCAATGTGCATCTAATGCTATGTCATCATTATTAGCTTCGTTTCCTAGCGGGTATGGAGTGGTGTTAAAATCATCCACTCTGTGCTCAGATTCATTCCATATATTATCAGCTACCTCAGGATGAAGAACGGTACCGTCACCATCAGCAATTGCCACAGAGAGTGGTGTTACCAGCTGGGTGTATATGACCAATGGTACTGCATCTGGCACAAGTCCATCGTAGGATCTGGTTTCATTTGCTACCCCAGTTGGAGTAAATCCGTTTAACACCCAATTACCATTGCTATCCTGAGAAGTATCAAAATTTCTCGTTCCTGCATATCGGGTATCCCCGGTTGCCTGAGTACTCTGCACTCGTTTTTTTTCTACTGTCTCAAGAATTTCATCTTTGGAGTGTCCGTTCGCATGTTTGATCGTCGCATCAACCAGGAGGACTTCTCCAGTAGCAGCATCGACATAGATATCATCTCTTGACAATGGCTCTGCCGCGTAAATATCAAACTTGTAAGCCAGCGATACATCTACTTCAAGTGTATTGTAATTATCAACTAAAACCAGGTCTCCTTTTGGGTAGGCTTCCTGATACGCCGCGTCGAAATCTGGCCCTGAGCCTAAGCTTGCGATATAGTCCCAAGCGTACAAGCTGGCATCTATATGAGAAAGTGCTGCTGCCAAAGCATCAGCCTCTGAAAGTGAGGGTGTGTTGATCAAAGAGGGAGAAAGCGCATAATATTCTGCTGCGAACCCCGTCACCACTCCTTTTCGTGACAAAGCCTTAATTACTCCATGTTCGGCTTTTATCCCATTAGTGTACTGCCTAAACTGTTCCACAGTAACACCATGTGATGTAGTAATAGATTCAGAAACGAACTCCGTTTCAGTTCCATACCCCAAAACTGACTGTAAGAATGCCGGAACTTCTGACACAGCCAGTGTAGCCCCGGATTCATTCATTTTAATAATCGAAGGAGTACCTCTATTAGCATCCATCGTGTAATCAGAAACTCTTGAATCAGAAGATAAATTGTTTGCAATGTCTTGAGAAGACAATTGCCCATTAGCTGAAAGTAACCCAAAGCAACAAAAGAATGCAGCCTGAATCACCTTTGTAAATAGTGATTTTAACATAGTGATAAGGTTGAATTAGTAATTGTATTTATTCCATAAAAAATGGCAATGTACAAAGACTGTATTTTTTTTTCAAAATATTATATCTGCATGCATACCTTTTTTCAGTATAATAATCTGCATGCATACTTATTATAAGGGCAAAACACTATAAAAAGAAAGATAAGCGCATATTAATTCCAATGTTATCTTAATGTTAACAAATAATTGCGCAGATTTTGATTTTTCATAACTTTGAGATAACATTACATCCTCACCTAGATAATATTTAGGAAACATTAAAGGAAACACGATTATGAAAAAACAATTACTGATACTTACAATGGTGCTGTGTGTACTTGGGGTACAAGCAACTAATGGAGATGGTGAAGCGGTAAATCCAAAACCAACTAACTACAAAGAAGTGATCTCTACCATTGATTATCCTCAGGTATGCAAGGAAAAAGGCATTGAGGGAAAAGTAATTGTGACTTTGAAAATAAATAAAGAGGGAAAAGTAATTAATCACAGGTTTGAAGAGTACCCATGCTCTGATCTTAGAGATGCTGTAAAAGATATTCTACCAAACTTGAACTTCGAACCTGCAAAAAATGCAGCAGGACAATCGGTTGTTGGATTAATCGCAGTTCCTGTTAACTTTAAGCTAACTATCTAATTTAGAAATAAGTTAGATCAATTTGTAGACCGCTCTGATTCTTCAGGGCGGTTTTTTTTGTGCCTAAGTCTTCTTCGATCTCATTCGTCCCCACTTAAAGTGGTGGGACGACTCACCTTTCAACCTTTTTATATTATTTACGTTTAGCAATTTTATTATTTAATTTACATTTAGAAATTAAAGTCTATGTAATGAAAGAGTATCAGTTAGGAGAGTTTGAAGAAATCGTATTGCTTACGGTAGCCATCTTACATGAGGAAGCCTACGGCGTTTCAATAAAAGAGGATATTGAAGAACGTCTTAAAAGAAGTGTGAGTGTTAGTGCTTTGCAAACAGCATTGAGAAGGATGGAAAAAAAGGACTATTTGAAATCCGAACTTGGGGAAGCCACAGCGATCAGAGGTGGCAAACGAAAGCGATACTTCAAGGTCACTAAGACAGGCAAGGCGGCACTGGATTATGCTAAAGAGACACGTCAAAAACTTTGGTCAGCCATCCCGGATGTATCATATGAATACGTAAAAGCATGGATAAGCAGCGGAAGACTCCCCCATCCTGGTCTACAAAATTCCTAGCATGGTTCCTCAAAGAGGACTACTATGAGGACGTGCAGGGAGATTTGGAAGAGGAGTTTAATCAAAAAGCGCAAGGTATTGGACTGCTACGGGCTAAGCGGTGGTATACCCTTCAAATACTCAGGTTATTTAAACCTGATAAGGTCAAAAAAATAGAAGCTCAAAACTCAATTGAAAAGGAAACGACTATGTTTAAAAACTACTTTAAAATCGGACTAAGAAACCTCTGGAAATATAAATCCAGTACGGTAATCAATGTAATCGGTCTCTCTACAGGGATAGCCGCATTTGTGCTCATAGCTTTATTTGTAAAAGACGAACTTAGCTATGACAGGCATCATGAGCATGCAGAGAATATCTATCGCGTAACTGTGAAGAACTATACAACTGATGGTGATATCAGTCGTCAATGGGCTTTTGCATCGGCGGGACACGCTAAATTATTAAAAGAAGATTATGCTGAAATCACCCATTCAACCAGGTTCTATCCATGGGCTTTCCCAGACCTGGAGTACCAGGAACAAACATTTCGTGGCGAACCTGTGATCTTTTGTGATCCTGATGCATTTGAAATTTTTGACTTTAAGTTTTTGGCCGGCTCTGAAGAGTCCGCATTTCCAGACATCTACTCTTTAGTTCTCACACGTGCCTCCGCAATTAAAATATTCGGCAATGACTGGGAGGAAAAAAACATTATAGGTGAAACGGTGAGCTTATCACGGGATGATAATGAAGCTCCTTTCAAGGTAACTGCTGTTATTGAAGACATGCCCGATCAGCAACATTTTCATTTTGACTACCTGGCTCCAATCCGATTTGTGGAAATGATAATGGGAGAAGATGCAGCCAACAATGTTGGAGGAAATTACAATTGGATGACCTTCATCCGCACCAACCCGGAAGCAGACATTCCAAAATTAACAGAAGCTGCCAATGATGAGTTTTGGGATAAGTACATCGGAAATTTTGATTCCGGTTCAGCTGCACGAGACTTTTACGATTTTGAATTTCAGCCACTGCTTGATATCCATTTAAAATCTAACCTGGAAGGTGAATATGAAACAAACGGATCCATAGAGCAAGTGTACATTTTTAGTGTTGTAGGTATACTCTTACTACTTGTTGCTTGTGTTAATTATATGAACATCGCTACCTCCCATTACTCCAGACGTATGAAAGAAGTAGGCGTTAGAAAAGTGATAGGAGCATTTAAATCTTCTTTGATCAAACAGTTTTTATCTGAATCATTATTGGTAGTGATAGTCTCTCTCCCGCTTGCGGTATTGCTGATTTTATGGGCACTCCCCTATCTCAATGAGTTTATGGAAAAACAGCTTTCATTTAATCCGCTCGTTCAGACAGACATCTTTATGGGGCTCATTTTATTGATGGTATTAGTAGGTGGATTAGCCGGCCTTTATCCAGCAGTTTTTCTTTCTAAAATCAATCTTGTGCAGGCATTGAAAGGCGAGCAGTCAATGAATTCCAGTAAATGGAATTTTAGGTCCTTTCTGGTCACATTCCAATACATTGTAACGATCGGGCTCTTGTTTGCAATTGGGGTAATAGAAAGTCAAATGAATTTTATTCAAAATTCAGATCCGGGATTTGACAGGGATTATATGGTTACCCTAAGATTACCTCGGGGAGACTATAGCAACGAGACATTTAGAAGTGAGCTTCTAAAGAATCCACAAATTGAAAAAGCCGCATTTTCTTCCCGGATCCCAACAGGCAGGTTAGCTGATAATTGGGGTTCCCGCTTTTACAAAGGAGACTCTGCAATTGCCACAAGCTTTAGACTACCAGTAGTTACTGTTGACAAATATTTCCTCGACACCTATGGAATAGACATTTTGGCTGGCGAAAACTTTAGAGATGGAATGGAAACAGACCTAGTACAGGACACCATGGTAACAGGCTATTACATTATTAATCTGGAAGCTTGCAAGGCATTGGGATTCGAAGACCCAGCTGAAATAGTGGGACAAAAGTTAGGCTATGGTCCATCGGAAGGGAGAATCATTGGCGTAATGGATGATTTTCATTTTGAATCATTGCATAGTCCAATCGTACCTACCCTGTTTCTTACCAGAGATAGATATCGTCGCATTAGTCTCAAAATAGGTGCTGAAGATATTAGAGGAACACTTGATTATATCGAAAATATTTTTGCTCAGTTTGATCCGGAAAGTGATCCGAATTACCGATTTGTTGATGACCTATTTAATGATCAATATCAAAAAGAGGAGCGACTGGGCACTATGATCAAAGTATTTGCAGTCATTGCTATTCTCATTGGGTGTTTGGGGCTTATCGGCATGGTTGGTTTCATTATTGAAACTAAGCTCAAGGAAATAGGTGTTCGAAAAGTGTTGGGTGCGTCCACTCAAAATATCTGGATGATTATAAGTAATCGTTTCCTGATACTCATTGCAATTGCATTTATTATTGGATTACCAGTAGCCTATTGGTTTATGAGCGATTGGCTTCAGGGGTTCGTTTACCGTACCAATATTTCTTTTATGCTAATAGCCATGCCGGTAGTGGTCGCAACCCTGTTGACATTGGCGGCCATTGCTTATCAAACCTTAAAAGCAACTAGGGTTAACCCTGTGGAGTGTCTAAAAGACGAATAAATAAGAAGCGAAAATTCAAAGAAGCCATCTGTGTTTTGCGGATGGCTTTTTTTATTTGCACAATCGCAATAACTTCAAACCATGATTGATAAAGTAGTAGCCAATGCGGAAGAAGCCATCCGCGGAATTGAAGATAATATGACACTCATGCTCGGCGGTTTCGGGCTATGTGGCATCCCAGAAAACTCCATTGCCGCTCTTGTGAAATCAGGAGTAAAAGGACTTACGTGTATTTCTAATAATGCAGGAGTGGATGATTTTGGTCTCGGACTCTTACTTCATAAACGACAAATCAATAAGATGATCTCTTCTTATGTTGGCGAAAATTCCGAGTTTGAGAGACAAATGCTGAGTGGCGAACTAGAAGTAGATCTTATTCCCCAGGGATCGCTCGCTGAGCGTTGCAGAGCTGGTGGTGCAGGTATACCTGCATTCTTCACTCCGGCTGGATACGGAACAGAGGTAGCTGAGGGAAAGGAAGTAAGGGAGTTTGACGGCAAGCCACACATTTTAGAATCGGCTCTAACCGCTGATTTTGCTATTGTAAAAGCATGGAAAGGCGATAGGGCTGGTAATCTCATCTTTAAAGGAACAGCACGGAACTTCAACCCACCCATGGCGATGGCTGGTAAGATCACTATAGCTGAGGTAGAAGAATTGGTAGAACCCGGTGAGCTTGACCCCAACTTCATTCACACACCGGGAATTTTCGTTCAGCGGATCTTTCAAGGTGAGAAATACGAGAAACGAATTGAACAACGAACAATTAGAACTTAGTTGATTGGTGAATTGGTTGATTAGTCCTGCTAAGATTAAAACCAATTGCAAATCCAATTAACTAATTACTAATTATCTAATTAACCAAATTATGCTTGATAAAGACGGAATAGCGAAACGAATCGCACAAGAACTGGAAGACGGATGGTATGTAAATCTTGGCATTGGAATACCGACGCTGGTAGCCAACTACATCCCTAAAGGAATTGATGTAGAGTTTCAATCGGAAAATGGATTACTAGGCATGGGTGGCTTTCCCACAGAAGAGCAAGTGGATGCTGACCTTATTAACGCCGGGAAACAAACAGTCACAACATTACCCGGAGCATCGATTTTCGATTCTTCTACCTCTTTTGCCATGATCAGAGGGCAGCATGTCCAACTGACTGTTCTTGGAGCTATGGAAGTAACGGATACAGGAGATATAGCCAACTGGAAAATACCAGGAAAAATGGTAAAAGGCATGGGTGGTGCGATGGACCTGGTAGCTTCTGCAAAGAACATCATTGTCGCAATGATGCATACAAACCGAGCAGGCGAATCCAAGCTTCTTTCTGAATGCACGCTACCCCTCACCGGAGTTAAGTGTGTAAATAAAGTCGTGACTAACCTTGCCGTTTTAGATATCACGGAGGAAGGATTTAAACTAAGAGAACGAGCTCCCGGCGTGTCTGTAGAAGAAATCAAAAATGCAACCGCAGGAAGACTTGTAGTGGAAGGAGAAATTCCTGAGATGAAAATTTAGCTCATGCACAGTTAAGTTCGTTTACCTTTGCAACCTATGCATGTAGGCGAATATCAAACACTCATGGTGGATCGATTAACTGATCCGGGGGCGTATCTTACAGATGGAAGCACGGATGTCCTCCTCCCCACCAAATACATCCCAAATGGCACAAAAAAAGGCGAAAAGCTAAAGGTATTTGTCTATCGTGATTCAGAAGATCGGATCATCTGCACTACACAAACACCTTATGCCACAGTTTTTGAGTTTGCCTATCTGAAGGTAAAAGATGCAGGTAGTGTCGGAGCATTTTTGGATTGGGGGATAGATAAGGATTTACTCATCCCGTTTTCAGAGCAGAAAAATAAACTTCGAACAGGTCAATGGTGCCTGGTCTATATCTTTCTTGATGAAAAGACGGACAGACCGGTGGCTACAGCCAAGGTAGCAAAGTATTTCAGTGATGAGATTGATGTAGAAGAGGGCGAGGAAGTGGACTTGCTTATTACCAACACCACTGACCTGGGTGTGAATGTAGTGGTGAACAATCAATTCAAAGGCTTGATCTACGAGAACGACCTCTTTCATGATGTGCTAGAGGGAGATAAGATAAAAGGATTTGTGAAAGCTGTGAGACCTGATGGCAAGCTGGATATTAGCCTAAGGAAGGAAGGTCTTGAAAATCTGGAAGCTGGTGCTCAGCAAATTTTAAACGAGCTTAAAAACAATGATGGCTACCTCCCTCTTCATGATAAAAGTGATCCGAATGAAATTCAATCACTGCTTCAAATGAGTAAGAAGAACTTCAAACGATCGGTTGGAATTCTTTATAAAGGGAAATTAATTTCACTAGAAAAAGACGGGATTAGATTAGTCAAATAAAAAAGCCTCACAGTAATCTGTGAGGCATATAGTTTGATCTCTTATTTAACTATTCCTCAGATTCTTCCTCCTCCTCAGTAGCACTTTCATTTTTCAATCCTTCGTAGATGGCCTGATATCTGGTTTTGATCTCGTCATTAGACTTTAATTCCTTCTTCAATGAATTATAAAGACCAGCACCAATATCCCCTTTGATTTTGCCTATGTATACTTCCTTAAAGGATGAAGTCATTGAGTCGTAGCTTGTTTGAATCTGTTCAAAAGCAACTAACTCCTCATCTGTCACTTCAAACTTCTGAAGCTTCAAAGAGTCTCCACCTGCACTTTTGATCTTAACAAATCGAGCGGCTTCAAGTGTTTGATCATTGTTAATCCAACCATTATAGGTTTCTGTCATTACTTCTTTTTGCTTTTCAGCCCAAACCATCACGGTTGCATACTTCGTCAACTCCTCATCGCTAAACGTTATTTCTTCCTGCGCATTTACAACACCGAAGTATGCGATCATGCATATCATTAAAACTGCTTTCTTCATCGTTCTCTATAGGGTTTTAGTTTTAAAAATGGCAAGTATATATAATAGAAATGAACCATTTCATCTCATCAAAAGATCATTTGGAAAACAACAAAAAAGCCGACATTTCTGTCGGCCATATGGAAGATTGGGAATAACCAATCAACTTTTGAACTTATCGAACAGGTACGAAAACCCATTCTTAATTCCAGTGTATGCTGTTTCAGTTTCATCTTTCAGATCATTAATCTTAGCTGAAGCTTCACCTTTTACTTCACTCCACTTGCTTTCACTAGTCTCACGTATCTTTTGATAATGATCCAAAGCTTCATCTTTTTTTTGTTTGAGTAGATCAACCCTATTTTCATAGGTCACGCGTGCAGACTGCTCTACATCAGAAGCTTTTTCTTTTAAGAAATTGATCTTTTCCTCAAGCTTATCAGCAAAAGTCTTGATACTTTCTTCGTATTTATTCTTTTGATTTATGTATGCTTCGTTTATAATATTTAGTTCTTCCATGGTTATTTAAAATTTTCAGGTTCCGTAAATGTTTCTTATTGATTAACAGATTCTTTTTTATATCCGTTCTTGGAGGACACTTGCATATTCATATCTGATAATGTCTCCCCTCCTTTTATTCCAAAATCCAGTGTTCGTATTGGAAATGGGATTGTAATATCATTTTCATCATATGCTTTCTTCACTGCCATAATCGCCTGACTTCTTGCTTCGAGAAAACCAGGTTGGTCCGGATACTTAATCCAAAACTGTAGCACGTAATTAATGGAACTATCTCCAAAACCTGTATAAAAAAGCTTTACTTCAGAATTGTCCATGATGAACGATTGTGACTCCACAGCTTCCACAGCCAGCTCCTTGGCTTTCTCAAGATCATCACCATAAGAAACTCCACACTCCAAATCAATTCTACGTTCGTTGGTCTTGGTATAATTAGTGAGTGCATTCTGAAATATCTTCCTGTTTGGGATTATGACATGTAATCCCTGAAAGGTTTTGATGATGGTTACGCGAAGGTTGATCTCCTCCACTGTACCCATGAAATCATCTACTTTAATAATATCTCCAGGTTGAATAGGTTTTCGGATCGCTATTAAAACACCGGAAATGAAATTGGCCGATATATCCTGGAAAGCGAAACCAAGAGCCAAACCAATGATACCAGCACCGGCTAACAATGAAGTCACAGTTTGTTTTAGGTGTAACACGTTCAATGCCACCATGAGTCCTATAGCAATTACTGTGATATATACTGTGGTACTAAATAAATTTCGAATAGCCGGATTGTCATAAAATTTCTTGAAAACCCGATCTGATAATAACCTTACACCTCTTGCTAAAAAGAAAAATAACACGAGCACAACTATCGCTACCACAAAGTTTGGTAGCATGGCCGTTAGCGACTCAAGCCATCCCTGAAGTTTATCCGTTAAAATTTCTACTGCTTTAGTTATTCCAAATTCCATATTTAAAAAGTCGTTGTTAATACAACTATTTTATATGAAAAAACTATTCCAGAGTCTTTAAAAGTACATTCAGGGTATGAGGAAGTGGATGAGGTATTATGAGTTTTTCTCGAAATGAGAAAGTTTTTACTAATCAAAGAAAAAACCCCGATGAAAATTCATCGGGGCAGCCTTAGTCGTCACTTTTGACGAACTTTCCTAGTTGTTTCATTAATTAGAAGTTGAAGATAGAAATTACCCATTTCCTTATCAATACCTAACATGGGGTATTCTTTAATCAAGCTGTGTTAATATTCGAGCCCAATCTGCCTGGTTTTTAATTTGAAGCTTAATGCGTATATTTTTCCTGTAAGCATCATAGGTGTGTACACTCATGCTCATCTTTTCTGCAATTTCGCTTCGTGAATAGCCTTTGCTTACCCATTGGATTAGCTGCGTTTCACGATCACTTAATGAGGCAATTACATTCTCTTTGTTCATAGATATGCGGTTGTGATATTAAAAGAGGAATTACCTTAATCAGCTTGCTATCTGATACAACACCCTACCCCAATCTGCATGATTTTTAATCTGTAGTTTATTTCGAATATTTTTTCGATACCCATCGTAAGTATGGATACTCATGGCCATTTTGTCTGCTATTTCACTCCGTGTATAGCCTTTGCTTAACCACCTAATCAACTGAATTTCGCGGTTATTAAGCTTTTCTTCGATGATTGTGCTAGTTGTTTCCATACCCCTAATTAAGTGCCCTTACTTCGGTAAAAACAAACTTTTGTCGTGAGTGACATATAGCTTGACGTGAAATGCAGAAATCTACTTAATCAACCTTTCCTCAACCTTCTTTTTGAAAGTTCTGGATAATCTCAATTCAGTGTCGTCATACAGCAGCAGGTGATTGCTATAGATCGTTTTTACATACTCCAGATTTACTATTGTGGATCTGTGGGTTTGCACAAATTGCATGGGGAGGGATTGAAGCAACTCACTAAGTTTATTCCGGTCTATTTCCGGTCTTTCTTTATCGATCAAATAAAACTCCAGGTAGTGATCGTCTGCCTGAATGTATTTAATGCGCTTAGGATCAAGGAGCGCTTTGGTTTTTAAAACCACATAAGAGTTCTCTGTGGCTTTAGATTTTTCCTTTAGGTTTTCCAGATTGTTTTGTAGCTTTTCATTGTCACTGCTAAGGGTATTTTTCTCTCTCACGATGTTTACAATCAACACAACCATGGCATAAGAGAGCACTCCTATCTCCATGAAAAATCCTGCAAAAAGTGGATCTCCTGGAACTAATGATCGGTCTATTGCCCCATACTCCATTAAAATTTGACTAAAAACCCCGAGGAAGAACATTGAATAGCCAAGCAGAAACATTTTGGCACGGAAAGAATTGATCTTTAAATGCTGAAAAGCACTGTAGTAAGCGAATACAATAATGGTACAAACCACTACATATCGCATCGATATCAAAACAGGTCCGAATGAAATGATGAAGCCCGGAAATAGAACCCATACAATAGAACTAACAATAAACAAAAGTAAAATTCCATCCATGACACGATGGAAAACAGGCAGGTTTTTGACCGTGTTGAAATATTGCTGAATATACATAATGAGAAAAACCATGGACAGCTGAGTCGTAAATGGGAAGAAGTGGGTGTTAAATTCCGGAAGACCAGAAGTGATATACTGATAACCATAACCAAGCTTAGCAAAACACCTTAACCCAAACGTGAGTACATAGAGCGCGTACCATAGAAAAATAGGCATACTGAGTCTAATTCCTACCAATAAAGAAATCAATATCACAAGTGCCAGCGTGCCAAAACAGAATCCATAGAAAATGGTCTCCTTGTTATACATCGTCCAGAATGAATTGGTGGTATAAAGTGTAAGCGGGAATCGAACAGCAGATTTCCGCTTGTCTATATTCAGTAGGTACTCCTTTTCCTCCCCTTCCTTAATGGATATTGGAAAAGTGAAGTTACGATATTGAACCGGTCGTTGGCTGAACACAAACCGATCTCCTGTTTCATATAATCGAACTGCTGAATCATCAACAATTTCGTAAAGCTGCATATAGTCTAACTGTGCATAGTCTACTTCCAGATAGAAAGCTTCTGACTGAGGTAGGTTATTCTTTAGTGGAATGTAGATCCAATAAGCAGCATTTGATATGCCTGGGTTAACCTTTTCTGACAAAGGCGTCAACTTTCCTTCCTTTATTAACTGCCAGGCCTTACTACCTTCAAGCGAATCCTGTGTTGAAAAAACCTGTGTGTGTGGATTGATATTAAATACACCTTCATCACCCTCCAAGATGAGTTTTTGTTGAGCAAAAACCTGAGCGTGATTAACGAAAATGAATAAAGCTGCTAGTTGAAAATACTTTATCAAATACACCTACAATCCTGTCAAAAACATTCAATTCATAAACGACCTCAAAATATGAAAGAAAAAGGAATCTTCAACTTTATCTTTTGATAAAATAACGGGGAAATGATAAAAGGTGATCAATTGAATCCATGAAAGCAATGACGAACCAGTACTAATCTTTATTTCATCCATAAAATCTTTCAAACTTTTTCTTCTATTGTTTTTAAAAAAACGCTCTACTTAAAAAAATAACAGAGGGATGTTTTATCAACCATCCCTCTGAAATGGAAACCCAACAATCGAATCACTCAACCGATTTTGACAATAATTTCGAAAATTTAAAGGTTGAAAAAACTCATAAGATTAAGATGGAATGAAGATGAAAGGTCTTCATATTTACATTGATTTGAGGTAATAGATGCCTTTTCGATTGTAAACAAGATCGTATTTGACCATAACGAAATTGAATTAAACTCTTCAATTGCAAAATTATCTACCGGTCTCATCTAGATTACTATACTAAAGTGCCCGCAAATCCACTATAACACTTGTATTCATCTAGAGTGATTTTTATACCCAAAGTAGGTATAAAAGCGTGTACAACTTTAGTATAACTTTTTTGAAGCAAAATCAGGAGAAAGCGAGTAATGGGCTATTTGAGAAATGTGCTTAATTGTACTGAAAATAGATATTCAGACACAAAAAAGCCCGGAACTACTTGAATTCCAGGCTCTTACTGTAGTCCGTAGGGGAATCGAACCCCTGTTACCAGGATGAAAACCTGGCGTCCTAACCCCTAGACGAACGGACCATGTTTCAATAAAATCCCAATCAACAGCAGAACTTTTTCCTTTCGAAAGCCAGGTTTTTTTAAAACCTGTCGCCCTGACCGGGCCGTGCCTAACACCTAGACGAACGGACCGTGTTTGTTTTGGGAGTGCAAATATAGAACGCTAGGCCTTTTTAGCAAAGAACAGAAATAAAAAAAGCGAAGAATTTTTCTTCGCTTGATTATATCATTAAAAATGGGAGGTCAATCCAATGCTTCTTTTATTATGGAAGCTCCTAATAAATAGGAATTTACAAGTAAAGCTTTGTTGTTTTGAATCGTGGTTTTCAGTGAATCATAAGATTCTTTGGTTGAACTCAATTCATGCTTGCCCTGACTTAAACTCTCTAAAACAATCATTCCGGAAAGGATGAAGCCAAGCGTTATGGCAAACATTCTCAATTGGCTTTTTACTTTTTGATAATTCTGTTTCATTGTTCGGTGCTTTAGGTGATTAGTACCAGAATCATAACATTTATTACAACATTACGAAAAAAGAAGTCATAGGGTGACGTTTTAACATTAATTAATTGAAATCAAATTAAATGTTGCTTTGGATCAAGTGATGGATAATGCATAAATTCACCGAATCAATTTTGGGAAGTTAGCTCAGTTGGTTTAGAGCACCGCCTTGACAGGGCGGGGGTCGCTGGTTCGAATCCAGTACTTCCCACTTCACAAAAAAATAGTCTACTAATTGAATTCAGGGGCGAGGGTCGCTGGCCGGTACGCCGGTCCGCTGGAACTCCAGCCCGGTCAAATCCAGTACTTCCCACCATTAGCCAGCAATATGTCTGGCTTTATACTTTAGGGCCTGATGGTTCGAAAGCGAAGCTTCACGAGGGATCGTTCGGTATGGTTGTAGGTATGAGTAATCCTGCCGCCCTGATACTGATGAGAGTTTGCTTAAGGTAAATCCTGGAGCTTAAAGTAGTATATCAGGTTGATTTCCAATGCATGAAATTTATAACCTGACATGTCTGCTTCCGAAAAATACTTTGAAACATCCATGAAATTTCTATTATAAAGGAAACTGAAGTCAATTCTCTTAAAACTAACTGTTGGACCTAAGTTTATACCAAAATCAAATTGTTCAGATTCATATTTTGCCTTACTATAGTATCCATAATCATTTGGATTGCCTTCATTACTAACGCTATGATAATAGCTTACATCCAAATTTGGTCCACCGGTTATTTTGATTCTTGGTGTAATACTGTATTCTAAAAAAAAAGGTATTGATATATAGGCTTGTGAAATATCATAAGTCCGTTCTATTTTGCTAATTCCGTAAAGCGGACGGCCATTATCATCATAACCTATAGCACCATCAACATAAAATTCCCAATTCAATGTAATTCGCTTCAATTTCGTCAGTACTCCTGACTTTAAATTCACTTTACTGCTTAGTTGTTTGGTAAGTATTATTCCAAACTGACCTCCAAAAAGCGGTTGAGTAGAACCATTGTCACGGGGACTAAAGTAATAGATATCAAAATCCGGTCTCATTTGATTACCATTCAGACCTCCAAGTACGCCCAGTTTATAAGATTGACAAATTGAAGTATGGGATGTAATAAATAGAGCTAGTAGTATAAATGGTTTCTTTAGCATGACATGGCGCTTCAATTAAGTTTACTGCTCTTTCTCTGACTTTTGGTAAAAGATGATTTCAATTTGCATTGAAAACCAATACCCATAATGAAAAGAACACCCAAATTGAGAACATATTAACCCTTATTTCAAAATCAATATACAAAATAGGTTTGATAATCTTCCAGAGGACACACCTATCCTTGATCTGAAGGAAGTGGCTCCAGTGAGAATTTTTGATATCCGATAGGAGATAGTTCAATTGAGAAAGTAAATGAATACCCCCCTATCCCAAAAAAATAAAAACCAGCCAAACACCTCCTAAAAAATGCCAGAACGTGAAAACATTGTAGGCGTATTGCCTGGATTTTGAATGAACCCTATACTCCCTGATTTTTCTAAAAACAGTAATAAGCAGAGTAAGCCCCACAGCGACATGGATGAAGTGAATGAATGCAAATGGGAAAAGTATATTTCTAAATGAAAGATTCGAATTTAGGAGTTCCTGCCATCCAATGACCTGTAATACAGAAAACAACAACCCAAAAAACAACCCCAGACCTGTGAATCGAAAGGCCTTCTCAATTTCATCCTCTCGGATTTTCATTTGGCTCATAACGATTAAGGCACTACTGACTAAAATAAACCAGGTGGCCACTTCATAGATAGTAGGGATAATCAGATCCGGGAGCTGTTGAAGAATCCAAACGATTAAGAGCGTAACGAAAATGAGAAAGCTGGTAACAATAAACAGTTTTGTCATGTGCTTTCCAGCATTGATCATACGCTGCTTTTCTTGCAATCTTTCCTGAACTATTTCTTTTTCACTCATACCCCTGTACTATCCTTTAACCGGTAGATCAGGAAGTAGGTTTCACATTGCAAGCCAACAATTTTACTTTCATTTTGACCGATGTATCCTTTATCTTGGACTTATGAGAAAGAAGATGAAGAAAATCAATCCCATTGATTTAGTCAGACCTGATAAGTTGCTTTTTACAGGGCTAAAAACACTGACTGAGCTCACCCTCACCCCTATCAATATGTATGCTGACCTAAAGGCTAAATCCAAGGGGAAGGCTGAGATCACATTCATCGGCGAAAAAAAACTAGAAGAGGTAAAGGCTCAGCTATTTACCTTCAACGAATCCGAAGTATCCGAATCCAATGAGAAGGATTTTAGTCCGATGGCTAATCCTAAAGATTCTCATATTCATTGGCTGAATATTCATGGGCTGCATGAAGTAGACCTCATTCAAGACCTTGCAAAAATCATGAACCTGGATCGACTGTCTGTTCGTCAATTGCTGGATACTACTCAGCGTCCCAAAGTTGAGGAATTTGATGATTATTTATTCTTCAATATCAAGTCCATGCTACTGGATGAAACTGATCACATGGACGTAGAGCAGCTTTCATTTATCCTGGGCAAAAATTATGTTGTATCCTTTCAGGAAAAGGAGAGCGATCACTTCGATGATATTCGTTTTAAAATCAGAGAAGGAGTTGGGTTTGTCAGAAAGCGTTCGTCTGATTACCTCTTGATTCAATTGCTGGATGCCATTCTGGATAATTACTTCGAAACCATTGAAGACATCAATGAAGACACAGCAGAACTGGAGCAGGATGTTTACAAAAATCCACGACAAGAGACGCTACTTGAACTTGAGAAAAGCAAAAAGCGAGCGGATCTAATTAAAAAATCCCTTACTCCATTTATGGAATCCATCAATTACATATTAAACAACCGAACTTCCTTTTTTCAAAAGCCAAACGTTAAATACATCAATGATCTTCGCATGAGCTGTGCCAATGCACTAGAAGAGGCAGACTCAACCGCTCGCTCCTTAGAAAGCCTAACCAACATATACTATGCTTCTTTAAGCCAGAAGATGAATGAGACCATGAAGGTGTTGACTACCGTGGCAACCATCTTCATTCCACTAACATTTATAGCCGGGATTTATGGGATGAACTTCCAGTATATGCCTGAATTACAGTATAAAAATGGCTATTTTATCGTCTGGGGGGTGATGATTGCTATTTTTATTGGAATGCTTATTTACTTCAAACGTAAAAAATGGCTATAGGCTAATCTTTAAAAACAGGGTGATCATCTACACTCTTTGCAGCTTCAACGAACAAAATTGCAGGTGGTTTTTTTTATGTCTTACTTCATATTCATAACCAACAAATTACCACCATGGCTGTACTTCAATTAACCAAGAAACAACAAGGAATAATCAACAAGAGTTTTGTGATATGTTCGACAGGGTTAGCCTTATCTCTTTTAGTAGTAAATATCCTCGTAAGCTAATCCAACACAAGTTTACCACTGTCAAACAATAAATTTCTGCTTTCAAAAAAGGGTTACTCTCAGAGTAACCTTTTTTTATGTTTAGCCACTATTTCAAATGTGAGCGGTATCAGCTTAACTTTGTCGAATGCAAGAAATTACCGATTTCATCAACGCCCTCAATCCACCTATCCTTTTTAAGTTTATCCTCACCATCCTGGTGGTAATACTCTTTCTGACCACTCGTTGGCTGCTTCAAAAAAGCATCACCAAATTGGGACGAAAATATCACCACGAACCCAACCGAACCGCAGCGACCAAACGAATATTAGTTCTTTCTCTTTATGCCATAACCATCGTTGTACTGGTGATCGTGTGGGGCGGAAACCTGAATAACCTATGGATATCTCTGGGAAGCATACTAGGTGTCATTGCAATTGGTTTTTTTGCCATTTGGAGTATCCTCAGCAACATAGTTGCAGGAATCATCATTTATACCATAAACCCTTTCAAAATTACTGATACGCTTGTATTGGTGGAAAAAGAAGTGACGGGAAAGGTGATTGACATTGGCTTGATCTACACCAAACTTCAGGATAAGGACGGCATATTCACCGTCCCTAATAATATCTTTTTCCAGCAAATCGTTAAGGTGAAAAAACCAAAATAATGGTATCTCTACCCTTTCTTGTTTGATCAAAAAACTTCGATGAAAGGCTGGATAAAATCTCTCACTTCCGACAAATACCTGACTCCAATTCGAGAGCAAATGATCGACATGCTGGATCCGGGGGCTCGTGTCATCGACCTGGGTTGTGGTTCAGGGGACTTCCTTATAAAAGCTCATTCTAAAATCGAATCTGGTTTTGGTGTGGATGGCTCAAAATCACTAGTCAAGTATGCACAAAATCGAACGAAGGATTTGAATATCGCTAACCTCACATTCGAACATCGGATGATCCATCAGCATTTCAAACCAAAAGAGTATTTCACTCACGCTACCGCATCCCTCTTCTTCCATGTCCTTCCTCAAGAGCTTGCTGCTCAAATCCTGAAGTCAACAGCCACTTATTCCGACCGATTGATCATATGTGCCTTTGCTCCTCCTGAGAATAAAAAACAGCGATTTTTGATGTGGTTCGATCAGCGTTTCACATCGCATTACCGGCACTACATAGAATACTGCCAAAATGGATACATGGAAGGGCTAATAAAAAAGTGTCAGCTAACTATAAAAAGTATAACCGACACTTTTGATCCAACTATGAAGATCTACTCGATAAAATTATAATTACTCCGTTCTTAACGATTCCACTGGGTTAATTCGTGTAGCTCTCATCGTATGATAACTGATTACCAGAAAGGCAATCAGCAATGCTACAATACTACTGAGAATAAACAGCCATGCCCCTATCGATGTACGGTAGGCAAAATTGTCTAACCACTTATTCATCATGTAAATAGTGATGGGAATAGAAAGTATAATCGCAATCAATAGCTGAATTGAAAATCCTTTTGCTAACAACCGAAAGATTGATGTAGGTGATGCTCCCATTACTTTCCTAATACCAATCTCCTTCACCTTGCTATTTACTACCAGCATGGAGAGTCCAAGAAGTCCCAGGCTCGCAATTATGATGGATAAAACTGTAGCAATGGTTACAAGCTTATTCATTCTCGTTTCACTTGCATACTGAGCTGCAATTTGTTCATCAATGAAATTAAAATTCCAGCTTTCATTTGGAAAGAGTGCTTCCCACTCTTTTTTTAGAATATCTGTTCCTTCTGATAAATTGGAGCCATTGTAGCTAAACACTAATTTAGGTATTGGGGTATCGATGAAATCTCCATCTGAGACTCCCATGAATATAGGCATTGGATTCATTACTATTACCAATGGCTCTACTTCGGAATGTAAGGAGGAATAATGAAAATCATCAGTCACTCCAATGATTTGATGGTCGCCAAACTCATCACCAGGTAATTTTGCTCCGAGAGGATTTTTTAAACCAAAGTGCTCAACTGCTGACTTGTTTAAAATTACAGATTGCCTCATATCCAGCCCATTACCCTCCTCAAAGCCACGACCCTCAAGAATATCGATATCAAAGGTTTTAAGATAATTGGCGTCCACACAAAGCAACCTAAACCACCGAAAGACTCCCTTATCGTCAGTATAAGCCAGATGAGCCCAACCACTTGTTCCAAACACATGGGTCCCCATTGCTACCTCTGAAATCTCTGGATATTTTTCCATCCTTGCTTTTAGCAACTGCCCATTTTCAAATCCGGAAGTAATTCTTTCTGATAAGCGCTGTGCTGAAGGGCTGGCTTGCAGCTGAGTGGAAATCACCGCTTCATAATTTATTCCCAGATCTTTTTCCTGAAGGTACTGAATTTGTTTTCTCATAATCAGCGTGGTAGTAATCAAAAACACTGTAATCAGAAATTGAAAAACAACCATTCCTTTTTTGGCTGTCATCTTTCCACCAGATTGACTGCCACCACGAAGGATGTTTATAGTCTTAAAACCTGAAAGAATTAAAGCTGGGTAGGAACCGGCAATTGTACCAATTATTAATACTAAGAGTGTATAGACACCCGCATGCCACCATTCAAACTGAAGAAATATCTCTGTACCCGTCAGTCTATTAAATGTTGGGATCAACAGGTATGACACTGTAGCTCCTATCAACATTGCCAGGAATGTTAATAAGATACTTTCGTTTAAGTATTGATAAATGAGCGTCTTTTTATATGCACCCAGAACCTTCCTTATTCCCACTTCTTTTGACCTTCGGAGCGACTGACCGGTAGATAGCGTGGTATAGTTAATACATGCTATAAATAACACAAGGAGACCTATTGTTCCTAAAATGAAAACATATTGAGGGTTAGCTACAGGTGCATATCCTAAAGGAATATCGGGGTTAAGATGAATATCTGTTAGAGGTTGCATGCCAATGTTATATTGATCTCTTTGCATCGCTTCATCTCCATAACCCGTATCACCCATTTGGCTAAGCACAACATCCTGCATTTTACTATTTACACTCTCAATACTCGTACCCTCTTTTAACAGCACATATGTTTCAGCTATCACGTTAAACCATGCATTCATGGCTCGATCACTAAAAAGCAATCGATTATTATCGGTTGAAATAGCTAAATCAAAATTGATACTGGATTCGTATCGGATGTTTTTAAAAACGCCAGAAACATTAAAATCACGAATATCTTCTCCTACCTGCAGTGAAATTGTTTTGCCAAGTGCCTCATTATCCGCAAAATACTTTTGCGCATACTCCTGTGAAATAATAATATCATTTGGCGAGGGTAAAGGGTTCTCCCTATTTCCTTCAACCATTTGAAAATCAAAGACCTCAAAGAAATCCGGACTTATGATAGATACTGTCTCATTGATTCTATTCTCACCCCTGCCTACCAAAAAATTTTGCTCAATGTATTGAACTGCTTTTTCCACTTCAGGAAAATTGTCCTCAAACAGAGATTCAAAACGAAGTGGTGTTTGTGAGTTGAAAAAGATCTGACCTTCTCCATAATCTTCTTTTAACCAGCTTCTGTAAATGCGATCTTTCTTAGAATGAAATTTATCGAAACTAACCTCCTGTTTAACATAAAAGCCAAGCAGCAGGAAGCATGTAATCCCAATCATTAGCCCTAAAAGATTCAATGAGGAATTGAATTTATCCCTCCATAGCACACGCAGGGCTATTTTAAAGTTATTCTTAGTCATAGTCATAAATGAGTTATTGAGTTTTTGATTCCTTTTCAATGCAGATAATCGAAATGAACGGAGAACCCACCATACGTATAAAATATTAGCTAGAAGCTTTCCGCTTTGCTCTCGACGTTTTATATAAAGCTCATACAAGTCTCCCTGCAAATCTTCTATTAGTCCCTCATCACAGAACCATGCAAGAAACCGATCAGCCCATTTTGGAGGCGAGTGTGTCATGATAAAACTGCAAATGTGAGTTTGGGCATCTTTTGATATAAAGAAAGCCTTAGTTCCATCGTTTCATCCAGCACTCTTCTACCAGCTTTGGTAAGAGTGAAAAAGCGCTTGCGCCTTCCTCCTCTGTCGCTTGTAGCTCCTCCCATCTCGGAAGTAACAAAGCCCTTCTTCTCTAGCCTTCTCAAAACAGAGTGAACAGCAGTTACATCCATTTTACGATTCGTGTTATTTACAATCTCTTCCAGAATAGCGACGGCATAAGCCTCGGTTGTCAATGAACCTACAGTAAGTAAAACCAGCTCTTCTAATTCGCCTAAGTGTTCTCCTCTCATAAGTGTTAGTTTGATTTTGGATACATCAACTCTAATGAGTCAAACGACCCTTCAATAGTATCAATCGTAAATCCTGCAATTCGATAAGGAGGGTTGTCTTCAAAATAGAATCCCATTTCCATCCATTCATTTGATTTGGATCCTTTAACAATCAGCTTGTATTCAGTTATTTTCTTTCTATCAGCCTGATACATAATTAATGTACCATCGTTCATTTTTATATTATCAAAAGCTCCCATTAACTGATCAGCTCCCATTTTCTCAATGAGTTTTGGAGAAAAATATTTTTCAATCGATTCATCTGAGACACCTCCGGATTTGACAGCATCAAAAAACCAGATAATCTTTGACCCTGCCGGGCTTTCTTCGAGTTGAGCAAGTGATTGTTTGCCTTGTTGTTGCGAGTTGGCTGAAATAGCTATTCCAATTGCTAAAAAATAGAGTAGTGTTTTCATATTTAATTGATGATTTGTTGTACAAACGCACAAGTTAAATACTTAGTTGTGTTTTTGTACAAGTAATGTGTTAAAGTAGGTTAAATGGAAATAAAAAAGGGCTGCAGCAATAACTACAACCCTTTAGCCTCATCACTATGAGAATATTTATGTGATTAGAATGCGGCAATTGAAAGCATGATGATGCAAATGCCTAGTGAGATAATGAACGCATTAAAAATGAACTTTTGTTGCTTTAGATTCAGTTCGAATATTTTCATATCAATTAATTTTTGTTCAAAAGTCTATATCCGGATTATCTGTTTTCAGCATATTCGGTGGGCTATCAAAAATGAACGGTAAATGGCTGAAATTATCGATGATCAAATTCAAATACTCCATAACTTAGACCTATGGCTGTAGTAATACATATTAAAATATGGTATGCCCAGATGCATTGAAGCGGTAAAAGATGCTTTAAATGAATCCAATGTAGGATTTGAAAAGGTGGAACTCGGAGAAGCTCAGCTTAAAAGGAGGCTGGATAAAACACAACAAGCTAACCTCGCTCCCCTTTTAGCAAAAAAAGGTTTTGAGCTTTTAGAAGACAAAACCTCCGCGATAATCAGTAACATTAAAGGATTGATCATTGAGCAAATCCATTATAGTCATGAACCACTAAAAATGAATTTTTCTACCTACTTATCTGAAAAGATTGGAAAAGATTATTCAACAATGAGCAAACTATTCTCATCGGTGGAAAGCATCACAATTGAAAAGTTCATCACCAAACAAAAGATTGAACGTGTGAAAGAATTAATCATCTATGATCAGCTCTCTCTTTCGCAAATCTCTTACCAAATGAATTACAGTTCGGTGGCGCACCTCTCAGCACAATTCAAAAAAGAGACTGGCCTCACTCCTACTGAATTCAAAAAGCAAAAGCAACCTCAACGACGCTCTATCGATAATATTTAGTTTCTTTTTAATATAAAAACTGCAATTACGAATAATATTTGTAACTATTTTTACTGCAATTACGAATAATATCAAGCATGCTGCTTGATCTATTTATTGAGAGAGATTGGTTTAATGCCGTTTAGTTAAGGAAGTTTTTAGCTATTTGATGTAACCCCTGACCCCTAAAGGGGGAATGTCTGAAACCAGTAAGTCATCCCTTTAGGGACTGAGGGTAAGAAAATCTTAGCTAGGCGGCATTGACTAGTTAGTTTTTCAATTTAGGGATTGTGGCAAACAGCTGAAAAAAGTACAAAAAAAACAGACAAATGAAGAAGACAAAACTTGGTGAGTTTGAGGAGATGGTGTTGTTGGCAGTGATACTGCTAAAGGAAGAAGCATATGGTGTAGAAATCAAGAAAGAGCTGGAAGCGCGGTTAGGCGAACGATTAAGTGTTGGCTCCATTCAATCGGCACTCAAGCGGATGGAAGAGAAAGGATTTCTTAATTCTGAATTTGGGGAGGCTACCAATAAACGAGGTGGTAAACGAAAGCGGATATATACTGCTACCCCCCACGCATTTAAAGTGCTGAATGAAATTAAGGAAATCAGAGCTGGGTTTTGGGAAAACATTGCATTAGAAGGAAGTTATAAAACCATTTAATAATGGAAAATGCTTTCCCACCAAAATGGCCAGGAAAACTCCTGAGGCTATTCATAAATAAGGACTATCTAGAAGAGATTGAAGGAGATTTGGAAGAGGTCTTCTTCGATGATGTGGAGCACTTGTCACTAAAGAAAGCGAAGCTTCACTACACCTTAGGTGTGTTTAAACTCTTCAGGCTTAGCCTGATAAAAAACTTAAAATGGATTTATAAAATAGGACTAATCATTACAATCATGAGAACTATCAAACTTGCATTTCGCAACCTTTTAAAATTCAAAACACATTCCGGCATCAACCTCATCGGTCTTTCGTTGGGGCTGGCTGTTGGAGGGCTGATCCTTCTGTATGTTATGGATGAACTTGCGTTTGACAATTTTCATGAAAAAGGTGATCGGGTCTACAAAGTAGTCACGGCTTCTGAGGGTGGAATGGAAACCAATGCCTGGCCTATTGGATATAAGCTAAGAACCGAATTTCCGGAAGTTGAATCTGTACTGTATGTGAAAAACTTTCCTTCAACTGCCAAACTGAATCATAAAGACAAAAGGTATGATCAAACCATATTCTATGCTAGTCAGGAGTTCTTTGATCTATTCACTTTTGATCTCACTACCAAAGGAAACCGTGAAAATGTGCTCACTGCTCCATATACCGTGGCGATCACCAAATCAGTAGAAGACACATATTTTGATGGTGACGCGCTGGGTAAGACACTTACACTTGCCGATACACTAGATTTTGAAATTACAGGAGTAATTGAAAATCCACCCAGCAACTCCCATATCCAATTTGATGTTCTTGTTTCATTTCCAACCATCGAAAAGTTGCAATGGTGGAGCTACACGGAAGGTTGGGGCAATTTCAATGCACGGAATTACCTCCTGTTGAAAGAGGGGATTGACCCATCCGTTTTTCAGGTTAAAATCAAAAACCTCTATGATGAAAATATCGGCGATTGGTTAGATGAAATGGGGGTATCATTTTCAACCGAGCTCATCCCACTTAAGGATGTCTACCTGAATGAAACCTATTATAATGGATTTGGGCCTAAAGGTTCGAAAAAAAGAGTGAATACTGTCACCTGGATTGCGATCTTTTTATTAATCCTTGCTTGTATAAACTATGTCAACCTGAGCACCGCCCGATCATCTTATCGAGCCAAAGAAGTAGGGATGAAAAAAGTGGTGGGTTCTTCCAGGACTTCCATAGTCGCTCAGTTTATGACCGAATCGTTTCTACTCACCAGTATCGCATTTATTGTTGGTCTACTGCTGATGTACGGTTCATTACCCTTTTTCAACAACCTGATGGACAAAGAGTATAGCGTTGTTTCCTTCTTGTCTTTAAAGTTTATTACAGGCATAGTTTTATTAATCATTGCTGTGACCATTGGTTCGGGATTTTATCCAGCATGGATCATATCCAGTCTTAATCCATTACATGCACTTAGTGGAAAGTTGGGACAAACTTTCCAGGGACTTAGTCTACGGAAGATTCTTATCACATTTCAATTCTTTATTTCTTCCGGATTAGTCATAGCAACTTTTATTGTAATAAGTCAGATCGATTACATGCGTACTCAAGATCTTGGTTTTGAGAAAGAGCAGGTATTAATCATCAATGCTACAGATGCTCCTTCAGGTTCGAGTCGCGATGTTTTAAGAGGTCAATTACAATCTATTTCAGGGGTACATGCTGTATCACATACCAACGCTTTGCCCGGGCGGCCGGGATGGCTCGGACAATGGGCCTACCCTGAGAAAGAAGGTGGTGAGCAGGTAGATACCGAATACATGGCGATTGATGAAAACTATGCAGAGGTGTTGGGGCTCCAATTCCTGGCCGGAAGAAATTTTGATGTGGAAAGACCGTCAGAGTTAGAAGCAGGCTTGATCATAAATGAAACCTGTGTAAGAGCTATGGGATGGAATACTCCCGAAAATGCTATTGGAAAAGAAATAGTCTCCCCTTCTCAAAGACCCGCAGGAACCGTCATTGGAGTAGTCAAAGATTATCATGGACTTGGGCTTCAGGATATAATCTGGCCGCAAGCGATGGATTACCGAAGCTACTCTTACGGTAAATATTTTGCCATCAGATACAGTTCCGAACAGACCTATGATTTGATTAAAAGAATCGAAAGTGCATGGGACGATGTATATGGTGACTATGAGTTTGATTATTTCTTCCTCGACGAAGACTTTGATCGGCAATACAGAGAAGAGAATCAACTAGCGAAAGTGCTTACCATTTTTGCCGTTATTATTCTGATCGTTTCATCCATAGGATTATTCGGTCTCATCTCCTTTGTAGCCCTAAGCAGAACGAAGGAGGTTGGAATCAGAAAGACCATGGGTGCAAGCATTGGTCAAATAATTGTTATTCTTTCCAAAGAATTTATGCTACTTGTCTTAATCGGAAACTTACTGGTGATCCCACTGGTATGGCATTATGGAAATGAATGGCTCAATGATTTTGCATTCCACACCTCTATAAACCCGATGATTTTTGCAATCACTATGCTTATTACTGTTCTGATTGCGTTCATTACGGTCAGCGTTCAAACATATAA
The DNA here is from genome assembly GCF_900188325.1 of Ekhidna lutea. Taxonomy (GTDB): domain Bacteria; phylum Bacteroidota; class Bacteroidia; order Cytophagales; family Cyclobacteriaceae; genus Ekhidna; species Ekhidna lutea. The sequence continues at coordinate 791,873 of NZ_FZPD01000002.1, forward strand.
GACTGCCAAAATGAATCCGGTTAGAGCGTTGAGGTATGAATAATTCTAAATGAATGAGGATGTCACATAATGACATCCTCATTTTATTTCCCAACTTGTTTCAAGCCGAATAATGGCCTTAAGAATGCTACTCTTCTAATTAAAAACTCATAGCTAATAAAGCATCCCAGGAAGGTAAACAATGTCAAAAATGTAAGTGTCCACGCTCCTGAAATATTGAGGCTAAAAAAGAATAACGAGCCCAGGTAAATAAATAGCATATGAATAATATAGATCGGATATGCTGATTCGCTCAGATATACCAATGACTTACTTGGTTTATTCAAATGCCTGTTCCCAAATCCAAATACTGCGAATATCCAAAAGCTAGATTCAATCGCCATAGCATAATCAGGGGTTTGTAAGTTAAATATCATCCATCTAATCAGATAGAAAGTAATAGCTACTCCTAACCAAAGCCACCTCCACTTGGCAATCATTGGCCAAAATGTTTGTGACATCATGCAAATAAATCCAAGAAAGAATGCACACAATCCTAGCCAGAAGCCATGCGTAGAAAAAGCATACATTTCAAAATTTTCAGGTTTTACAATCATTGCTTCTGCAACAAATGGAATAATCAGAATGACCACCCCTACTGGAGTTTTAAATATTTTGTCCAGTACCCTACTTACTGAGTCGTTTTCAACCTTTCTGAGCAGAAGAAATATGGGTAAGAGTACCAGCACGTAAATAAAAATGTTTCCCAAAAACCATAAATGCCCGGGACTAAACTCGTAGCTCAGTGGCTGATGGTAATAGCCTTGCCACATTAGAACATGCACTGGTACAATTACTGTCATGCCAAAAAGAAAAGGAAGCAAAATACGTTTGGATCGCTCCATGATTAGTTCTTTCCAGTTTCTGCGCTTCATGGCAAAATACACACCCATCCCTGATACATAAAACAGCAGCGGAATCCTCCATACATTAAGCATAGACATGGGGGTCCAGATGGATTCCACAGTATCATTATTCTGTATAAACCCAATGAATACCCCCCACGGCTGAAAGGCAATTGCGACATGATAGACTAACAGTAGCCCAATCGCAATTACCCTCAACCAATCAATATCATATCTTCTTTCCGTCATGACTATGAATTCTCAGCATCACTGATAAGCTGCGCTATTTGTGGACGTACTTTTCTTAATTGATCGTAATCCAGTTTTAAGCCCATCGGACCCAGATCTCTACTCATTTGATCATAAAATCCTTTTACATCTTCAAAATCTGTAGAAACTGATTCAAGAGCTGTATTTCCATAGTTATTTTTGATCGATGAATCCGCCCCCTTTTCCAAAAGCATTTTTACGATCTCGGTTCTGCCAAAAAATGCCGCAGTATGCAATGGTGTACTCCCGTCTGCACTTCGGGCGTTTAGATCTGCTCCCCCATTGATAAGCAACTTTGCAACATCCGGTTTTCCGAATAGTGCTGCGATTGATAAAGGACTGGAACCATAGGCATCTTTCTCATTGAGATCAGACTTATTAGCGATATGAGCTTTTATGGCGTTTACATTACCAAAAAAGGCAGCTTCATGTATAGATACTTTGGGTGCCTCCCCGGCATCTTCACTGCTTTGTCCCTTAGATTCACAGGAAATAGTAATCAAGGAGAATAACATTAGAATGACCAATGATGATTGACTTGAGATAAACTTTAATTTCTTCATTTTTTGTAAAATTTAATTGTTGCAATAATTTGATAGTACAAAGCTCATAAGGGATTCAAAGGCACATTTAGTAACCATGCTCACAGTATTATTAACTATGATTTATCTCTAACAACTATGCTGATTGGATATAAACTATGACGCAAAAGCACATCTTCTGAACAAAAAATGTCGATTATTGCATCATCAATAATCCAACCTGATGTCAGACTTTCTCCAACCAAAAGATCCCTTTCTCCTTAAAGCAATTGGTGTTGTTGAAGAACACCTCTCGGAGGAAGAGTTTGGAGTCACAGAGCTGGCTAATCAATTGAGCATGAGTCGCTCCAATTTATTGAGGAAGATTAAGAGCCTGACTAACCTATCCGCAAGTGTATTTATTAGAAAAGTACGTCTTCATCATGCCAGACGATTGCTTCAGTCCAATGAGTTAACCTCTTCGGAGGTTTCTTACAAGGTTGGATTTGGCAGCACCTCCTATTTTACCAAATGCTACCGGGAGGAATTCGGTACAACTCCGGCCAAACAACAACCGGATAAAGAGAATGTAGATGAAAATGGATCTAATGCGTCAAAAAAAAGAAAATGGATCTATTTTGCTGTCCCTAGCCTCATCATTTTACTAGTACTGGTTTGGATTCTTCATCCAGGTGTGGCCTCCCAAAAGGAATTTAAATCCATTGCGGTTTTACCGTTTAAAAACGACAGTAATGACACCACCAATGTGTACATCATTAATGGGGTAATGGATGCCATTCTTAGTAATCTCCAGAAAATCGAAGAGCTTAAAGTAACTAGTAGAACAACAGCTGAAAAATATAGAGGTTTGAACAAGTCTATTCCTGAAATATCCAAAGAGCTCGAAGTAGAATACTTTGTGGAAGGAAGTGGCCAGAAAGTAGGAGATCGAATAGTGCTATCCGTACAGTTGATTGATGCTGAAAAAGATCAGCAAATTTGGTCCAGTCGGTTTGAACGAAAAAATGAGGACATCTTCGAGTTACAATCCGAAATTTCAAAAACAATCGCAGATCAAATTCAGGTCATTATTACTCCAAAGGCAAAACGTCTGATTGAGAAGGTTCCCACTGAAAGTTTAGAAGCCTATGATCTATTCCTGAAAGGGCTTGATATCACAAATAAAGCAAATGGTGGTGCAGAACTTGAAAAGGCGATTGACTATTTCAAAAAGGCCATTGATGAAGACCCATACTTTGCAAATCCACATGCCTATATCGCCATTTGTTATTACTACATAGACATTTACCAGGTAGACAAAAAGTATGGCAATACGATCAACAGTTACGCTGATAAAGCGATTTTGCTCGACCCTGAATTAGGAGAAGGTCTCATTGCGAAAGCGATGTATCACACCCAAAATGGACAATACGACCTGGCAATTGAATTCTTAGATAAAGTCCTGAACCTGAACCCCAATTCCGGCTGGGTGCATAACTTCCTCTCTGAAATCTATCGAAACAACATCCCAAACACAGAGAAATACCTAAAACATGCTATTCGAGGGATTCAAAATGCCATTTCTGATCAGGACTCTATCGAAGCAAGCTTTACTTACCTCCATTTGGCCAATGCATTAGCACAAACAGGCTTTATAAAAGAATCAGTAAAATATGTAAAGCAGGCACTCGCTTACAATCCGGAGAATTATTTTGCTGAGTATTTGTATATCTATATTAAAATGGCTCAGGATTTAAATCTTAAACAAACTAAAAATGAGCTTATTGATATTTTAGAGAAAGACTCATCACGAATAGATGTCATGCAAGAAATAGCCAAGTTATGTTACACTATGGAAGATTATGAGGAAGCCTGGAAATATTACGAAGCATTTATATCCATTAAACAAGCGCTTCAATTAGACATCTACCCAGCAGAGGATTTAAAAATTGCCTATGTGCTTAGAAAGCTGGGTCAGCCGGATGAGGCGGAAAGATTTTTAAACGCTTACAAGGCGTACATCGACAGTGATAACTCCATCTACAAGGACCTCAGCACAAGTGCATATTATGCCTATGAGGGAGATATAAATGAGGGGATCAAATACTTCAAGGCGTTCACAAAACAAACAGACTACTTCTACTGGTTGATCTTATTTCTCGAAATTGACCCTATCCTACTGGAAATGTCTCAACATGATGACTTCCAACCCACTGTTCAAAAAATAAAGGATAACTTCTGGGAGCAACATCAAGAAATACGTGAGATGCTGGAAGAAGAAGGTGTCATTTGATGACTAAATCCTATAAAGGATTACCAAAATTCTGTAACGATTTCAGCTGAAAATCTGTTGATTTTTGTATCATGGGAGTTTTCGTCTGATTTACACTATTGATCAGATTCTTAATTGTAACTCAAGAAATTTGGCAAAGCTTTTTCACCAAAAAAATAAATATTATGGGAAGAATTGTAATTACATGCTATCGACCAAAACCCAGTAAAGAAGAAAAACTTCTTCAACTATCATTAAGTCACTACGACCGATTAAATGAACAGGGATTGGTTACCGACAGAGCACCAATCCTTATGAAAGCTAAGGATGGTTCTGTCATTGAAGTTTTTGAATGGAAATCGAAAACAGCCATTGAGGAAGCACATTCAAACGAAGAAGTACAAAAAATGTGGGCAGAATATGACGAAGCATGTGATTTTGAAAAGCCTGTCAATATAAAAGAGTTTCAGGAGGTTTTTTCTGAATTTGAACCAATCAACAAACCATAAACAGCCGATTTACGTATCTTTGCAGCAGTGCGAATAGCCAAAAACATAGTGAACAGTCTCCTGGCAATCATTTTACTGATTGCTACAACAGGCATTACCCTCAATAAGCATTATTGCCTGGGGGATTTGAAGTCTATGGCGGTGAATGCTCACGCTGATCACTGCTATGAAGGTGAAGCAGAAGATATTCCTTGCTGCAAGGAAATCTCTCAAGAACTACGCCTTGACGAACTGGTTTATCATTCTTTCGATTTTGATGCTACGCCTGACCTTTTTGAACTTGCGATTACTAATCATATCCTCCTAAAGGATATTTCACACGCGTTGGAGCAAGAAAAACCTGAACTCCAATATTATGACCCTCCCATCCCGGACAAAGACATCCCTGTTTTAATCCAGTCATTTCTGATATAATACCAGATTGTGTTTTTGTGGTGATTTAATCACCATATCAATTTTTCATTGACTAAAAAATACAATCATGGTAAAACATATATTTATACTAATAACATCAATTTTGTTAGCCTTATCAACTGAGGCGCAAACAGTTAGAGGAATGATTGGCAATGGAGCCGAGCATGAACCCCTCATTGGCGCTACTGTACAAGAGTTGGGCACTCAAAATGGAGTCATCACAGATGTGAATGGCCAGTTTTCTTTAAAACTTGAAAATAGAGAATCGAAACTTGTTATTTCTTATTCAGGCTTCATTGCCGACACAGTGAACGTCGATCTATCCGGAATGATGCACATTATGCTTGAAGAAAACGCCTCTGAATTAGAAGAAGTGGTCGTTCAGGCTAGTAGCACTTTTCTAGACGATCGTGAATCAAAACACATCGAAGTAATCACAGAAGCAGAATTGACGAAAGCTGCTTGCTGTAACCTTTCCGAAAGTTTTGAAACCAATGCGTCCGTCGATGTTTCATTCACGGATGCAGTGAGTGGAGCTAAAACCATCCGTATGCTAGGGCTTGACGGTCGTTATGTTCAGATCAATCGGGAGAATGTTCCAAATGTTCGTGGGTTAGCCGGACGGTATGGCCTTTCATACGTGCCTGGCACCTGGGTGCAATCCATTGATGTTGGAAAAGGTGCAGGAACAGTTGTTAATGGCTTTGAATCGATGACCGGTCAAATCAACGTAGAGCTGAAAAAACCAGAAAGTAGTGAAAAGGTTTACCTCAACGGATATGCTAACTCGTTTGGCCGTTTGGAAATCAACGCGAATCATGCAAGAGACATCAACGATCAGTGGAGTACTGCCCTTTTATTCCATTCAAACTATTTCAATAATGAAGTAGATCAGAATGATGACGGCTTCATGGATATTCCAAAAGGACGCCAGATCAATGTGATGAATCGATATAAATATCATGGAAAAAACATGGAGTCTCAGATAGGCTTTACGGTGATGCGGGACGAAAAAGCTGGTGGACAGCTAGGTTTTGATTTTGGAGATGATTTTCGTACATCAGCTCAATACGGATTTGAAAACAATACCACAAGAGCAGAGGTATTTGGCAAAACAGGACTCCTATTTCCTCACAAACCGTATAAGGGCTGGGGATTTATTTACTCAGCATCGTATCTGGATATTGATGGTGGTTTTGGAAGGGATAACTATCAGGGAACAGAAAAAACGCTTTATGGCAATGTGATTTTTCAAAACATTATTGGCAACTCATTTCATCAATACAAAACAGGCGTAAGTATGCTTTATGATGAGTTTGATGAAGTGTATGCTGATTCGGCTTTTAGCAGACAGGAAGTAGTTCCGGGTCTATATTACGAGTACACCTTTTCTCCCGGAGAAAAATTTACGCTACTCGCAGGAGCACGAACGGACTTTCATAATTTGTACGGCACCTATTTCACTCCAAGACTTCATTCACGCTTTCAGTTTACAGAAAACACCACACTACGAGCTGCAATTGGTCGTGGATACCGAACACCTAATACAATCGTAGAAAACAGTAACATCCTGGTCTCTTCTCGTCAGCTGATTATTGAGGAGAATCCGGAATCGGAGGTTTCCTGGAACATGGGAGGTAGTTTGGTTACAGCTGTCAATATTGGTGATAAAAAGCTGAACCTGATTGCTGATTACTTCTACACAATGTTTGAAAATCAGCTGATCTACGATATGGATCAGAATGCTAGTCAACTTAGGGTGTATAACCTTCGAGGTAAATCGTATGCTCATAGCTTCCAACTGGAAGGAAATTACCAGTTCTCTGATCGATTCAGTGCCAAGGCTGCTTACAAGCTATACGATGTGCAAGCCACAATTAATGGTGAATTGCAGGAAGTTCCTTTCAATGCCAGAGACAGGTTTTTCGTGAATGGATCATATGCTACGAAATTTGACAAATGGGAAGCAGATGCAACACTCCAATGGTTTGGAAGCAAGCGGTTACCGGACACTTCAAACAAGCCAGCAGAGTTTCAAAGAGGATCAGCTTCACCAGACTTTTTCTTGCTGAATGCTCAGGTAAGCAGAGGATTCAGATGGGGTAATATTTACATAGGTTCGGAAAACTTGCTTGGATTTACCCAGGACGACCCGATCATTGACTCGGAAAATCCCTTCAGTGATAATTTTGATGCATCCCTTGTATGGGCTCCAGTAGCCGGACGCATGGTGTATGCGGGGTTTAGATATAAGATTAAGGGATAATAAGAAGTTAGGTTTTAGACATTAGATAACAGACATCAGATATGAATAATACACAAAAACAAAATCAGAATTTTATCCCCCTTTGGAGCGGTTCGACGCTTCGAGGGTTAGGGGGAGGTTTATTAATGATTTCATTGCTAACCTCTTCTTTCTCTCAAAAAGAGCCCGTTGAAGTAGATGGAGGATTTAAAGTGGAAATTCAAACCTCTGCCATCTGTGAGATGTGTAAGAATACTTTGGAAAAAGACCTGGCCTTCGAAAAAGGCGTTAAAGAAGCCACACTTAATTTGGATGACAAGGTGCTCACAGTGGTTTATCATCCTAAGCGAACTGATGCACAGACCATTCGCAGGCGAATCACTTTAGTTGGCTATCACGCAGATACACTCGCGAGAGATTCTAAAGCTTATGACAATTTGCCGATGTGTTGCAAAGATGGAGCGCATGGCACACCGATTCCTCAGGTACCATTGAAAGCTAAGGATGATAATGGTTAACCTTGCATTCATAACGAATGCACATTGAAAGTTTACGAAAACAACATTGCCCGGCTTCAAGAAGAAGCTACCAAACTAGCAGTCAGTGATCGAAGGTTGAGCACAGCTCGCTTGCTTACCATCCTGGCTGCTGGTTTCTTATTTTACAAGTACCTGCAAACCGAAGAATTTCTATTTCTCCTATCGGGTTTGTTGGCTACTATCACCTTTTTCATGCTTGTAAACAAGCATCGATCTGTTCGCTGGATGCACGAACTGGTGAAGGCCAAAATTCAAATCAACGAAGACGAGCATTCATTTTTGATCAAAGGAGACTTGAACTTTGATAGTGGTGATGAGTTCGTTCAGCATGACCACCCCTACTCTTATGATCTGGATTTTTTCGGAGATCGGTCGCTCTTTCAAACGCTTAATCGAACAGGAACCGTAACAGGAAAGCGAAAACTGGCTGACACGCTTCAGTCAATAAAATCACCAGAGCAAATTAATGAAAGTCAGGAGGCTATTCGTGAAATAACGCCCCAGGTAGAATGGCGTCAGCACTTGTTAGCACTGGCCAGACTGAATCCGGATACTTATGAATCCTATTCAGATCTGATGAAATGGGCAGGCAAGCAGAGAACTAAGATGCTGGGTTTGCTGAATGTGTTCTCTTTCATAAGTCCTGTATTGATGTTGGTTGGGCTTGGCTTATATTTCTTTTACTCAAATGAGCTGGCAGGTCGAATCAGCCTATTGCTCGGCTTGATCAACCTGGGAGTTGTTGCTTCTCAAATTGCTGCCATTAAAGGTGAATTAATTACCTCAACCAAAATCGAGCATCTCCTCAGGCAATACTCTTTTCTGCTGAAAGAGATTGAAAAACATTCTTTTCAATCTACCCAACTTAAAAACCTTCAGAACAAACTGCAATCAACACACCGAAAAGCCAGCAGATCGATTCATGAGCTTTCACTTCTCTTTGGTAGACTGGAACATGTGCAAAACATTTTTGCCGGACCTATTTTGAATGGACTTTTCACCTATCATCTTCATGTGCTACGCTCTTTAGCAAAATGGCGGAGATTGTACGCCACCCACATCGAAGATTGGTTGGAGGTGATTGGTGAGTTTGAACAGCTGAATAGCCTGGCCAACTTTACTCATAACAATCCTGAATTTGTCTTCCCGGACATCAATTCAGAGCAACACATCCAGTTTGAAAATTTGGGACATCCACTGATCTCTAAAGAAAAGTCGGTAACCAATTCAATCGATTTTGACAATCAAAAGTTCTTTATCCTTACAGGTTCCAATATGTCGGGGAAGAGTACATTTCTCCGTACGCTGGGTGTCAATATGGTACTAGCGGGTATAGGTGCTCCTGTTTATGCTAGCAAGGCCAATGTGCATCCCATGCCTGTATTTGTATCTATGCGACTTTCTGATTCACTATCCGATAGTGAATCCTATTTCTATGCGGAAGTCAAAAGATTGAAGTCAATCATGGACCATCTGGATAATGAGCAAAGTTTTGTGCTGCTGGATGAAATACTTCGTGGTACTAATTCTGACGATAAACGAAATGGAACCATGGAGGTGATAAGAAAAATGGTGGAAAAACAAGCCTTCGGTGGTATTGCTACCCATGATCTGGAAGTATGCAACGTCACCAATGAACATCCAAAAATCCTATCCAATAAACGCTTCGAAGTAGAGATTGTAAATGACGAACTGGTTTTTGATTATAAGCTTAGAGAAGGTATTTGCGAAAACAAAAGTGCCAGCTTCATCATGAAGAAAATGGGTGTGATTTAAAGAGAATGCGTAGTTTTAACATATGGTCTTTCTGATTTTACTCATCTTTTTTTCATCTACCTCAAATCAAAATGAATGTAATGAGCTCACTATGGGAGAAGCTCTTGAGCAAGCAGATTTTGTTTTTCAGGGAATAGCAGGAACCACTTACCAAGTTGAAAATAAAGAATTTGTCAGTATTGGAATCCTTGAAATGTTTAAATCAAATTGGCAAATAGGTTTTGAATCAATTCCAATTCAAGTTAATTGTAACAATAGTTGCTCATTTTGTCCAGAGCGGCTAAAGACATATCTGATATATGGAAAAGCTGACTCTTTCAAGGAAGGCTTTTATGTTTCACAGGTTCTAAGATTAAAGCAAACAGGAAATCAATTAACCGACTTAGATTTTCTATCTCGAATCGACTGCTTAATAGTTGATTCTGATTCAAAAGGAGCATGTTCCAGACATTTAGCTCCTGTATGTGGATGTGATGGAATACATATGGAAATGCTTGCTCTGCAGGTCAGGCAGGTGTCACAAGGTGGAAAGATGGAGAATGCCGCTAACTTAATTCCTTATTAAATTTAACTATGCGCTTCCTCACCACCACCACTCTCTTATCATTTGCATTGCTTAGCAGTGCACAAGTGAATCCAACTACCACCGAATTAGTCATGTCCATGTCACAACGATCACTGGTCATGCCGGGATATCTCACCAATCTAAAAGCGCTGGTGGCCAGGCAGGCCTATGAATTTTGGAAAGAGGGGAATACAGAGCCCTACGTATCCCACCTGAATGTGTATCAGGCACTCTATGAAGCAAACAAATATCTGGGATATGATACCGTAAGAAATATGGCCTATAATCAGGTCGGTATGCATTCAAACACCGTCACCTCTCTTGCCTTTGGTAAAGACTCCAACCACTACTATTCGTCTTCTACTGACGGCAAAATCCTCAAATGGGATTTGGAGAACCCAAGGAGTATCCCGCAAACAATTTATGAATCTGATAAGATCATTCAATCCATAGAGATGTCAAAAGATGGTAAAGTGCTTATGGCCATTTTCTATCAGGAAGGCCTTGCGCTCATCCCAACGGATCAAAATATTCAGGATGACATCAAGATACTGGAAGATCCACAGCCTGTGCAAACTGCCACTTTTATTCCGGATGAACGAAAATACCTTACAGTGGCAAAAACAGGTGAATTAGTCCTCAAAGGTTTCGATGCAAAATCCGAACAGGTAGGAAAAACTGCTTTGAAAGTAAACCAATTAAAAGTAGATGAGCAGGACGGAACCATCTATGCCGGAACGGAACAAGGAGTGTTGGAGGCTTGGGAAAAACCCTATGAAGTCAAAGAAAGCCCCATTGAAGACATCATGAAAAACTGGAGGCAACAATCCTATTTTGGGTATGAAATGGGAACTTTTGCAATAAACTGTCTGGACATAAGTCCGGATGGAAAAACGTTGGCAATTGGTCGGGACAGAGGGGATGTGATCCTTTGGAGCATCCCAAAAAGGGCACTTATCCGAATCATCTCAGGACATCAAAGTACGGTGACAGATATACAGTTTGCTCCAAATGGAAATTTACTATTAACCACCAGCAGAGACGGCACAGCTCGTATTTGGGATCTCACCGATTCGCGCAAGCTCCCTATTATTCTTGATGATCATGATGACTGGGTATTGACTGGCAGCTTCAACCCTACAGGCACCCAGGTTATTACCGGTGGTGGAGATGAATACATTCGAACCTGGCCGGTTGACCCTGCTATTCTTGCATCGAGAATCTGCACTTTCATAAACCGAAATCTCACCCAAGATGAGTGGGCTGAATTTGTAGGTAGAGATATCCCCTATTCAGTGACCTGCTCAGACTAAGTAAGCAAAAAGAATAACCTATTGCTTCCTATATTTAGCTAGAAATTCTTTTTTATCATCCCTATAGGTGGCTACTGCCCCTAGCTTATACATACAATAAATGTAGACCCATGCCAGATCAAGTTGGTAGGGGAGAAAACCAGCTCTTGCACTTTCCGGGTACAAATGGTGATTATTGTGCCATTCACCTGAAAAGGTCCCTGGTCGGGTTTGGTTAATAGACAGGTTGCTGCGATCGTAATCGATTCCATCTTTATGATTTTCTTTTCCTTTTCCATGCCCGGTGTAGTTAAATGCACGAACCAAAACGAACCAAAACATCGCGGCACTAAAAGCCGTGCATGCCAATCCATTTCCACCGATTAAGAAAAAAGCCGCGTACCAAAAACCCCAGTTGAGAAGCCAATGTGAAATCGTATACCAAGGTGTGGCAACAGAACCCCATTTTTGATATTGTTTATAATTATTTAATTGTACACCCGTATGTCTCATGTAGTTAAACGCCTTCTTATATTCGGATTCCGTAAGACCATCGGCAATACTCTGATGATTGACGTCAGACATCATGCAATACAACAACCCAGCCTGAGCATTATAAGGATCTCCCGGTTCATCTGACTTTGCGTGATGTACATGATGAGAAATTACATAAATCTCTTCTGGAAAGGTTTTAATAACCAAATTCTGAGTAATGAAACGCCAAAAAGAGTTCGTGAAGGTGTAAGCTCGATGAGTACTATACCGATGAAACCAGATAGTACCATGCGTACTCATAATAATCATGGCATAAACCATGAAGAAAGCTAAAAGTCCGAGACTGAAAAAGTGAAAAATGAAAAAATAAAAGAATGGCAACATGCAAACCACCATCACCCAGCTAATATCTGAAATTCAGTTTTTCCGATTCTTGAACACATTAATTCTTGAAAAGAATTCTCGAAATAGTTGCTTCTTAGATGGTACAATTAATGCTCCATCTGCGTCTTCCCATCCATAGGAAGGCATTTTGAGCACTTTATCAATAAATGTCATGATTGCGGCCTGTTTAGAAATGAAAAAATATAGGGCAGGCTATATGTTGTGATGATTCAAAGGTAGATGAAAAGCATCAAAGAGAGTCGAATATGTCTTATTAAGTCAAGATACCTTTTAACACATCCATTATCAATTAAGTAACAGCTACATGCTACTGATTCCGCCTATCATCTGATCAGACTTCTATTTGTAACTAAGGCATTCAAGACTCACGAAACACCAACAGCCACTAAAGTCACCAATTACCTATAGAGGTGGAAAGACTTTACATAATAAAAGCATCAAACAAATACGTGTTCAATGCTTTAAATACAACCTAACCTGCGATTTTTTCATTTAGCTCAAACGAACAAATCTGCTTCGTTTAACTGAGCGTGACGCAATGCAATTCAAAAGATCTACTAGGAACTGTGTGAAACAGGGTTTTCTAACTTTCATAAACGATAAATTTTAGTTCTCAATGGTGATTCAAAGTTGGATATTCACTGTGATTGGTGTAAGCGGAAATTACCGAATTAGACAATTTGAGGGAATCACGTAGATAGGCTTGTCAGCAGTGTTTTTACAGGAAATCAATATTTTTCGAAACGATCGGGATGATTTTGGGCTTCTATTAGTGAATCAAACTAATTCAACACATGGCAAAAATCATAAACTCACTTGTAAACGGAATTAAAGGAGGTGTAAAAGGTGCTATAGATGGCACTGCTGACCTTGGAAGTACAATTGTCACATCGGTAAAAGAAGTCACCCTAAAAACGATAGAGGGAACAAAAGACATTGTAGTTAAAGGGGTACAAGTACCTGCATCCATTGTTCAGGGAACATTCGAAGGCTTAACCAATATAGGAAAAGGGGTTATTGACCTGGTAAAAGGAATTGTGAATGGGGCAGTTCAGGGCGCAATGGAAAGTGGTGTAGATCAAAAAGATGCTGTTCAGGGCTCTGTAAAGCAAGCTATTTACTCCGCAAAGAATCTAGGGCTAGATGTAGGATCAGTCGCAGTAGAAGCTGTGAAGGGTTCTATCAATGGTGTGAAGCAGGTTGGTGGCGATACAATCTCAGCAACGAAAAACTCAATCATTGCTGCTATAGAAGCAGCCGGCGAAATTAGCATTGAATCCACTGAGGCAGTAAAAAATGCAATCAACGAAGGAATAGATGGGGGTAGAGATATTCTCAAACAACTCTAATTCACATTAAAAACAAAAAATTGAAGCTCTCATAAGAGAGCTTTTTTTATTCCGTCTGAAATTTCAAATACCTTATCGAAGTTTATTTACAATTCTCATCGGAAGGTATTTTCTTGCTACAAATAACTCACTCTAACCAACCAAAAAGAACTATGCTAAAGCAATTTTCACACTCCCTATTAACTTCCGAAGAATTAGTAATCATTGCCGAACGTTTCATTCAGGCTGTAAATGCTTCCAGACTTAAAGACATTTTAGAAAATAGAATAAAAAAAACCACCGAAGCTTCAAATGTGCTTTCTGAATCATTGAATGAGGGACTTTCCAGCGTACATGCATCCCGAGTGCAACAAGCCGACCTTCTCAGAGATGATGCCTTCCAGGCATTCAAATATGGTGTTTTATCATCTTCTTATCGATCAGAGCCTTCCATTAAGCAGGCAGGTGAAAGGCTGGTAGAAATAGTAAGAAAGCGAGGGTTCAGTCTTTACAATCTTGGCTACATTGCCCAAAGCGAGGCAATGAGGAGTCTTGTTTACGACCTAGAACGATATTCTAACGAAATATCCCATGCCGGGGTGGCGGACTTATTGGTGGAAATGCTGAATTCGCATGAACATTTTGATAAGGTTTATCATGAGAAAACCACGGAAGAGATCAAGAACGAAACCCCACAGGTTGTGGTTTGGAAAACAGAATTATCTAAACAAATTACACTTTTCCTTAATCATGTCGAACTATTGGAAGAAGATAAAGAGGAAGGAGTCAATAAATTAGTCGAAACCCTAAATAGCATCATCAATGACATGATGGAGCAAGCAAAAGAAAGAAAACAAACTGCATAAAAAGATAACTTTGACTTAAGACTGACAAACCTTGCCATCCATCCAACGTTTGGTAGTGAGATGAAAAAACTAATAGCAATTATTCTACTTATTGGTTGTACTGATCCTACTCCAACAGCACAGGAGGTAGTAGACCGTGCCATAGAAGCTGCTGGTGCTAAAAGGCTAGCTAATTCACGAGCATCATTAACATTTAGAAGCATTGATTATACCTACTCAATGAGCAACGGTCAATTTTCGTATACCCGGCTCCAAACAGATACAGTTGGTAATGAAGTAAAAGATGTTTTGAATAATGAAGGGTTATTTAGGTATATCAATGACAGTTTAATTGCACTTGATGATGAAAAGCAAGTTGCATACACCAGCTCCGTTAACTCTGTGATCTACTTTGCTTTTCTACCTTTCAGACTTAATGATGCTGCTGTCAATAAGTCATTCGAAGGAACAATCAAGATTAAGGATAAAAACTACTATAAAATCAAGGTAACTTTTAATCAGGAAGGTGGTGGCGAAGACTTTGATGATATTTTTTATTACTGGTTTGATACGGATGATTACAGCATGGACTACCTCGCCTATAGCTATGTAGAAGAAGATGAAGGAAGGGGTTTACGTTTCAGAGTGGCTTACAATAGTAGAAAAGTAAATGGTGTCACAATTCAAGACTATAAAAACCTGAAACCAAAAATCAAGGATAGTGTGCCACTCAAGGAAATCGATCAGGCATATATGGATGGCAAACTTGTAGAATTATCGCTTATCGAATTAGAAGATGTGGTAATTTCTACTGGTCAGTAGAGTTGACATTACCATGATTGATAACAGTGATTGTGAGTTGGATGAATCGCGGAGAAAATACAAGAATTAAATATCAAAATAAGCTTTTCGACCTATCTGGAATAGTACCTAAACCTCTTCAAGTTTAATAGCTGAGAGTCCTGCTAATATCATAAGCAGCATCAAAAAAGCAATCATTACCTTCACTCCCAAAAAACCAGCTATTATACTAAGTGCTCCGGCTATTAGCGTAATAAAACCCATAAATGTATTTGCTACGGAAACATACAGTGGCCTTTCTTTCGATGGAGCATAATCTACAAGATATGTTTTGCGAGACATCCTGGCTCCACCATAAGCTATGATAATAAAAAAGAAAACTGGTCCGAATGTGTATATGGACTTAAAACTTTCCGAAAAGGAGTTGAAAAGTAAAACATAAAGACAAATTATTGCTGCAAATGCAGCACTAACAATCATTACTTTTTTACTGCTACGATCTGAGAATTTTCCCCAGAAAGGGCTACTAATTGTATTTGATATTCCAGTTGCAATAACGAACAAACCTAGCCCTGATAGTTGAACGTCCAAACTATCTGTAGCATATAGGACAAAAAATGGCTGAACCAGTGGAATAGACAATAGTAAAGACCTGGTAATGAGGAAATTGTAAAAATTATTATCGGATTTTAAAAGGGAAAAGCCTTTCTTTATCTTGTCAATTGGAGATCTGCCACCCTCTGTGGCTCCTGGTTCTTCTTTAATAAACGAAAACAGAGATGCTGCAAGCACCCACAGCATACCTGCTATTAAAAACAGTACACTAAAAGCCTTAACCGAACTTTCATTTGATAGAAAATAGAACAAAATTAAACCTGCAATGATAGTCAGTAAACCACCACCTGTTGCCCTAAATGAAAGCAATCTGGCACGCTTTCCTTTTGGAATTGTTTTTCCCAGGACATCTTTAAAGGCAATGGAGCCTACTCCGCTTGACATACTGAACAACAATATCAAAGCAACAACACCAATCCCTGCAGTACCGCCTTTCAAATAATAAACGGTCAACCCTATCAATATCATCATCGTGCCTTGTGCAAGTCCTGCAATAGCCCAAAAATATTTTCTAATGGGATATGCCCTGATTTTTGCTGAGACAATGAGCTGTGGCAACAATGAACCTGTATTTTTTATGGGAACCAACAAACCGGAATAGAAAGACGGGACGCCTAAAAGTGAAAAAACATAAGGAATAATTAGCTCCGGGCTGGCGATCTGCTCAGCTAATTTTGTAGCAAACCCATTCAATCCATTCAATAAGAAATTTCCTGGTGCCTCTTTGCAAGATTCTTCTGTAATTGAGTCGCATGCTCTCTCTTCACCGGATTCTACCAGGTATTCGTAGACCTGTTCGCTTATATCTTCCTTTGATTTTGCCATTCATAAAAACAACTATGATAGTTGTTGAGTGTTTAAAAAAACAAAAAAAGCCGAACTTTCGTCCGGCTTTAAACTCGTTATTGTTTTTCGATTAGGCCTCAGCCAACTCTACTTCCTTCTCTGCCAACCACTTCTCCGCATCCAGAGCGCCCATACACCCGGTACCTGCAGCAGTCACAGCCTGCCGATATACTTTATCCATTGCATCCCCTGTGGCAAATACACCCGGAACATTCGTTTTAGATGTACCAGGTATTGCTTTGATATAGCCTTGTTCATCCATATCAATCCATCCTTTAAAGATATCTGTGTTTGGCTTGTGACCGATCGCTACAAAAAAGCCTTGTGCTTCTATTGTCTTTTCTTCACCGGTTTGTGTATTTACAACCTTTACGCCTTCTACTTCTTCACCACCTAGCACTTCTTTTGTCTCTGTATTCCAAAGGATTTCAATGTTTGGAGCATTCTTCACGCGCTGCTGCATGATCTTGGAGGCCCGCATTTCATCGCGTCTTACAAGCATATACACCTTATTAACAATCTTGGAAAGATAACTTGCCTCTTCAGCAGCAGTATCTCCTGCTCCTACTATCACCACATCCTGGCCTCTAAAGAAGAAGCCATCACAGACTGCACATGCCGAAACTCCTTTACCATTCAGTCGCTGCTCACTCTCTAATCCAAGCCATTTAGCAGAAGCACCAGTGGAGATAATCACAGCTTCCGCTTCAATCTCATCCCTTTCATCAACAGTAACTTTATGTGGCCATCCACTGAAGTCAACGGAAGTAACCATTCCACTTCTAACGTCAGTGCCAAATCTTTCAGCCTGCTTCTGAAAATCAACCATCATTTGTGGACCCATTACCCCATCAGGATAGCCTGGATAATTTTCCACGTCATTGGTAATGGTAAGTTGACCGCCAGGCTGGCCACCTTGATATAAAACCGGCTTTAGGCCTGCTCTTGCAGCATATACTGCTGCGGTGAATCCAGCTGGTCCTGAACCTATTATTAATACTTTTACTTTTTCTGTCGGCATTTTATCTTTTATATACTTTAATAAAAAAATGGTGTCCTGTTCAGAACACCATCTTAATAGCTTTTGTGCCCAATAGGCAATATTAAATTCTAAAGTGTCCTGAAGATTACTCTTCGGTCTTTTCTGCTGGCTCAGGCTTAGGAGGACGAGGTAAAAGTACCTTTCTTGAAAGCTTGAATTTACCTGTACGTTTATCGATATCAATCAACTTCACTTTTATCTCCTCTCCTTCTTCCATCACATCAGCCACGTTTTCTACACGCTCCCATTTGATCTCAGAGATATGCAGTAGACCATCTTTTCCAGGAAGGAATTCAACAAATGCTCCGAATGGCATGATTGACTTCACTTTTCCATCATACACTTCACCAACCTCTGGCTGCTGAACGATCGCTTTGATTCTGGCCAATGCATTGTTTAATGAATCGCCATCAACTGCAAAGATGCTCACTTTTCCACCTTTCTCATCCTCTTCGATGTTAACAGTCGCTCCTGATTCTTTTTGAATCTCCTGAATGATTTTTCCGCCAGGTCCGATCACCGCACCGATCAACTCTCTGTCAATTCTCAACTGCTCCATTCTTGGTGCATGAGACTTAAGCTCTTTTCTTGGCTCAGTAATTGACTTAGCCATTTCACCGAGAATGTGAAGTCTGCCTTTCTTCGCCTGAGCGAGTGCTTCTGCTAATACATCGTATGAAAGCCCGTCTACTTTGATATCCATCTGGCAAGCAGTGATACCTTCGGTAGTTCCGGTTACTTTAAAGTCCATATCACCTAGGTGATCTTCATCTCCAAGGATATCGGAAAGAATAGCATATTTACCTGATTCGCTATCAGAGATCATTCCCATTGCAATTCCTGAAACAGGTCTCTTTAAGTTGATTCCCGCGTCCATCAATGCCATGGTTCCGGCACAAACAGTAGCCATAGACGATGATCCGTTTGATTCCAGAATGTCAGAAACTACACGTAGTGTGTAAGGGTTTCCTTCATCTTCAGTAGGGATCATCGGCTTCAATGCTCGCATCGCAAGGTTACCGTGACCTACTTCCCTTCTACCCGGACCTCTGTTTGGTCTTACTTCACCTGTAGAGAAACCTGGGAAGTTGTAGTGCAAAATGAATTTATTATACCCGGAGATCATCGCTCCATCTATCATTTGCTCATCCAACTTGGTACCAAGTGTCACAGATGTCAAAGACTGTGTCTCACCTCTGGTGAAAACTGCTGAACCGTGTGCGGAAGGTAGGTAATCTACCTCTGACCAAATCGGTCTGATCTCATCCGGCTTACGCCCATCAATTCGTTCTTGTGAATCAAGTACAAAATTTCTAATAGCCTCTTTTTCAACATCATGGAAGTATTTTCCAAGAAGGAAATCATCCATTTCTTCCAGTTGCTCTTCAGAGAACTGCTCTATATATTCTTCATAAACTGCCTTGAAAGCTTCTTTTCTTTCTGACTTGTTCGGGTTTTTCTTCGCTGCTACATCATATAGCTTCTGATAAACCGCCTTGTGCATGGAAGCCTTCAATTCCTCATCTTTCGGCTCGTGATTGTACTCACGCTTCTCAGTAGCACCAGCTTCTTTAGCTAGTTCTTCCTGAATTGCGCACTGCACTTTGATTTCTTCGTGAGCCTTTTTGATGCCTTCAAGCATTTCAGACTCGTCCACTTCTTTGGACTCACCTTCCACCATCATGATGTTGTCAGCTGTACCTGCCACAATCAAGTCTAGCGAGGCAATTGCCATCTCTTCAGGTGTTGGATTTACTTTGTATTCGCCATCTACTTTGGCTACTCGCACTTCAGAGATTGGCCCTCCAAAAGGGATATCTGAAACAGAGATGGCAGCAGATGCAGCAAGTGCTGCCAGCGCATCCGGCATTACTTCCGGGTCAGCAGATATCAACTGAATAAACACTTGTGTGTCTGCGTGATAATCTGATGGAAATAATGGTCTTAACGCTCGATCAACTAATCGACAAATTAGAACTTCGTAATCTGAGAGTCTCGACTCTCTTTTCAAAAAGCCACCAGGAATTTTTCCGGCAGCCGCAAATTTTTCCTGATAATCTACAGAGAGTGGCAAGAAATCCACTCCTTCTTTGGCTTCTTTGGAAGAAACCACAGTGGCCAAGAGCTTGGCTTTTCCCATACTAACAACAACAGATCCATCCGCTTGTTTTGCAAGCTTTCCTGTTTCGATGGATACTTCCCTGCCGTCCGAAAGTTGGAAGGTTTTAGTAATTACATTCATATTAAATGGATAAAAAGGGCACGTTTTGCCCTTGGTGTTTATAATCAAAAAAGGGAATCAGAAATTTGATCCCCTTTAATATTTATTTTCTGATTTTAAGCTTCGCAATGATGCTACGATATCTTTCGATATCATTTTTGTGTAGGTAGTCCAATAATCGTCTTCTTTTACCTACCAGTCTCAAAAGACCTAATCTTGATGCATGGTCTTTCTTCTGAGTTTTAAGGTGATCTGTCAAATCATTGATTCTTGTTGTGAACAATGCGATTTGACCTTCTGCAGACCCAGTGTCTGTAGCAGACTTACCGTATTCCTTAAAAATTTCTTCCTTTTTTTCTTTTGCTAACATCCTGAAAAATTTCTTCCTCTTTTTATTGAAGCGCAAATTTACGCTTTGTTCTTATTCCTAGCAAATCTACGCCTAAGCTTTTCTATCCCAACACGATAAGCGTCGATCTCAAAAATGCGAGCATCTACCCTGGCTTGTCTTAAAAAGAATAAACCAAATGGCAAAAGAATCATATCTGCCATCCAGGAGGCAAGGTATGGATCCATCGCGCCTTCCTTAGCTTGCTTCTCACCTATGCTCATGAAGAGGTAATAAATAATGAAAAAGAAAATGGCTAAAATAGTAGGCACTCCCAAACCACCTTTTTTTATGATCGCTCCTAAAGGTGCTCCTATCAAAAACATTAAGATGCATGCCAGGGCCAGCGCATACTTTTTTTGCATCTCAATAGTGTACAGATTCACATCCTTCTTATATTGATAAAGTCTGGTTTTAGCTGAATTAATATTGACCTTCACGTTTCGAGCCTTATTTAAAGCGTCGGATATAATTGGTTTATTATTTTTCAGTCTACCTTCAAGGTAGGTGTCAAGATGAACCCATTTCAAAGTATCCACACTTCCGAACTCAAACCTATTACCAAATGCTCTATTCACGGCTCGAGGTTTTTCATCTGGTTTTCTCTTTAAAAAAACATCCTCTTTTAGTAAAAGTTCTTCTCTCACTTTCTCAATTGAATCCTGATCGACCATTTTCGTTTTTGCAGGTTTCTGTTGTTGGAAAAACCTTAATGGTATAAGAGACGCTTCGACCATATTGTCTGCTTGTTCTGTTGAAACAGAGTCTTTATCAACTTTAGATTTTTCTCTTATATGGTCTTTATTACGAAGATGATAAAGGAAGTATCGCTGAGAACCCGTTATTAAATTGGCCTTTTGCTTTATAACCATGATTTTAAATGAATCAACATCTTGAGATAGCTCACTGATGTTTTTCATTTGCCGGTTGTTTTGAAACAACTCCTCTTTTCTTCTCTTAAGATCAAATGATGACAGACTAAATACCATATCCATTCTGGCATATTCGGTGCGATAAAACCGATCTACGTTACTACCAGTTTTTTGTTCTTCTGAATAATAATGACCGTTATACATTTCTAGCTTTAAATATCGATCGTCCATGATCGTATACATGAGACTGGAATCAGCCAATATCACAGTCTTATTCCCCCTTCCTAATGAATGATCATATATAATAACATCCAATAAAGTCTTACCGTCAGGAAGTTTATCCTTTGCTTTGATGCTATAGTTGGGTATCCCATTGTAAAAAGCCCCAGCCTTGATATCAAGGGCTGGTTTGGTGTGCTTAATATCGTAAAGTAGACTGTAGGCCTTCAGATTAGCCGCTGGTATGGTGTAGTTGTTAAAAAAATAAGCTCCGATAGATAGACCAACTACAAAAAGAAAAATTGGCCTGAGTGTCCGGAGTAGGGAAATCCCGGAACTTTTGATGGCCGTTAATTCAAAATTTTCACCCAGGTTTCCAAATGTCATCAACGATGCAAGCAGAACTCCCAGTGGAAGAGCAATCTGAAGCATGTTTAACGAAAAATAGAAAAGCAACTCAGCGAAAACTGTGAATCCGAGGTTTTTACCTACAAAATCATCAAAGTATTTAAGTAGGTACTGAATGAGAAGTATGAAGTTGGCAACTGCCGTGGTTAGCACAAGGGGTCCAACAAAAGACCTCAGCATCAATACGTCCAACTTTTTTAATCTCATAGGGTTGCAAAATTAGAGAATTGGACGAAAGCAAGAAAGGTGCCACTGTTATCCTCCCACAATCTCCTTGAGGTCATGAATTAAGGTCTCCCAAAGTTCGTTGGCTTCTTCTTCATCCATATCTGAGTAGTCGGTGATGCGCACATATACAGACTGGGTTAGTTCATTCATTTCTATTTTAAACTCGAAGTAGTTATTGTCGTCATCCTCCTCATCTATGACATCAAATCGTACATGATGATTGGTTCTGTTGGAGGTGAGTTTGGCTCTACTTTCGTCTCCATCCCAGATAAAGGTGTAAACTTTATCCTCGTTGTTGATATTCACATCATCGGCAAACCACTGTGCCAACCCAGATGCCGTACTGAAATACGGGTAGAGCATCTTCTTTGATGCATTAAATTCGAACTCCCCGACATATTGATACTTTGCCATACGCTGTGAAATTTTTGATAAGGTAAAAAAAAAATCTCTTCCAACAAGCCGATGGCGGAAAAGAAATCTTTTATAGATTTGCGTTCCTTTTTGAGAGGTACATCGGAATTCTTTCCAAAAGCTAATCAAAAAAAAGTCATTAATGGCGTGGTAGCTCAGTTGGTTAGAGCGTCGGATTCATAACCCGGAGGTCAGGGGTTCAACTCCCCTCCACGCTACTCTTTCATCATTTTCATCTTTCAATGATCTCTAAGCAATCATCCTTGGATGATTAAAGATGTTTACTCGAAATCAATCTTCTTATGACTGCCGTCACAAAAGGGTTTATTTGAAGAAGCCCCACATCGACAAAATGCTGTGACTCTATGCTTTGAGGTTTCAGACCCATCATGATGCTTCACTTTGATGTTGCCATAGATCATAAGAGGGCCACCTCTAGTGATTTCTACTATTTGCTCATCTTCAATTTTTGCATCAGATGCTTGCACGTCTTTTAGTTTATACGAAAGTGCACCTGAAGGGCATCTATCGATCTGTTCCTTGATCGTTTTGTCTTCCGCTCCATTTACGTTCACCCAAGGTCTTTCATTAGGGTTGAAAACACTGGACAATCCTTTAAAACAAATTTCAGAGTGAATGCATTTCTCTGGTTTCCAAATTACGGACAGGTCTTTACTATCGTATTCTTTTACTTTCTCAGCCATAATTACAATTTAGCTCTTTCAGCTAACAAATGCTCATAGTCTGATCGGTTATCCAACAGGAAGGATCTCACGAACGGACAAAGTGGAACGATTTTACATTCGTTCTCTTCAATGATCTCGAGTGACTCCCTAACTAATTTATGGCCAACTCCTTGTCCCTCAAATTCTTTAGGTACTTCAGTATGTACCATATAAACACCTCCTCCCTTTCCTACTTTATAATCAATAAACGCAATTGCACCATCCAGGACAATTTCAAACCTGCTTTCAGGCTCATTATTTTTAGTTTTAACGCTTGCCAAATCCATCAATTAGTTTTTTTATGTAGTTCGGTAGCTCTCTTCTTCTATCCAGCTGATTATCAATTTGTGGAGCACTATATTTCCACTCCAGTGGTATAACCCCGCACCAGGGTGCGTCTTTCTCCATCTTAACATTGACATCTCCAGTTCTAACTTTGGCAGCTGCATTATTAAGTGAAAGACGAGCAATTTTAGTAATGCTTACCTCTTCATTAGTGGGCACACCTACATCTTCTATGCGACCAGGAATGTAGCGGTCAGTAAATAGGTTGAAAAATTTTAGCTTCTCGGCTGGGTCTGTGATCTCTTCCACCTTAGAAAATCCAATTACTGATCGGTAATTAAATGAATGATCAAATGCTGTGGGTGACAAAATCAGTGCATCCAGATGAGTGACAGAAAAACTTACTGTCTGTCCGATGATTCCCTGAATGAAATGGCTTTTTGCCGAAGCGTGGATATAAATGTCATCATCCACTCTGGCATAACCTGTAGGTATCTGATGAGGTACACCATCACGTACAAAAGCAATGGTACAAAAAAGACCTTCATCAATAATTTGATGTAAGGTCTTTTTGTCTTCAGTCCCCCTGCTGGGGTAGCGTGAAGGTTTAGTTTTTGCCATATTTTTTAAGTAAGCAAAATGAGCAATAATAGGATGATAATAATTGCACCCACAGAAATAGAAACCTTACTGTCTAATCCTTTTTGTTTCAATTCTCTTTTAATCTCTTTCACCTCCATTTTCAATGTCATCTTTTGTTCTTTGTCCATATCAGAAAAATCCATCTTCCAGATATGCTGAATTCTATTCTCCAACTGCTCGACTCTTTCCTGAGGGTTAGTCTTCACAGGATCAGTCTCGGCAGCAGTTGCTGAAAGTGAGCTAAGTCCCAGAATACATACGAAGGCGAAGTATTTAATCTTTTTCATAGTTTGATTATTAAATGATTGAAGTATGGATATAAAAGTAAAAGAAAATGCTTTAAACAAACATGATAAAGCTAAGATCAAAGGTGTTCTAAGGAAGTTTTCCATTTCCTTTAAAAAAATTACAATCCATGCTGAATTTTAAAATTTGAATTTCTACATTTGCGTTCCGTTTTCGGAACGGAGCTCCATTTCAGAATGGAATTTATTGTTCGGGGTGTAGCACAGTCCGGTTAGTGTACCTGCTTTGGGAGCAGGGGGTCGCAGGTTCGAATCCTGCCACCCCGACAAGATAAACCGCCTTTACTTAATGTGAAGGCGGTTTTATTTTTTACTGTTTAGTTTGACTGTTTAGTTTTTCTTAGTTTTAACACGGTTGGTTACCTTCTACCCAAACATTGATTTACCTCACAACCTTATCATCCACAAGCACAATAGATAAATCCTGACCTCTGGAATGATGTTTGGCTACAGGCTAAAAAAATTGAGCCTCTGCAAAACAGAGGCTCATGGAAAAAACGATTAGGAATTGTTTTTCCAATTTCATTAGTCATCCTTAAGGTGTGCCGTCCAAACAGGGAATTGTGAATGGTTAACCACATCCTCTGCAATACTACCAGCAAGAAAATGGCCGACTCCTTTACGCTGGTGCGTACCTAAGGCTATCATATCAGCTTTTATATCTTCTGCATACAGAATTATGCCATCTTCTTCATTCTTGTAGTTATAGATGTCAATAGTATAATTCTCTATGCTATATTTCTTAACAAAATCTTCCATCTGCTTCGTATCGTGTCTCGTGGAGGTGAAACTCGCAGGGGTATTGATTTTTACAATGTTCAATTGAGCCTCGAACTTACGCTGAAGATCCAGTAGCTGCCCTATAAATTCATCATCGGTGTGCTGGAAGTCTGACGCAAATACGATTTTTTCAATTGGCTCTATTTCGCACTTATCCTGTACTGTAATTACAGGACATGTTGCTTTTCTTACAATCTTTTCTGCATTAGACCCTACAAAGAATTCATTTAGACCTTCAGAGCCTTCAGTCCCGACTACCAGCAAGCTAACTTTTTCTTCTGTTATCTGGTCGATAATAGTTTTGAACGGATTACCAAGCTGTATTTTTGTTGCGATACGATCATCAGCATACTTGGCCTTGAAAACAACATCAGCAAGCTTATTCTGAGTTGTTTCGTACATTTTTTTTATGTACAACTGCTCCATCGGATCTATATTTTGCATACCCAATGTTTTAAAGGAGTCAGCCGTTGGATGTTCTATTACATTTAGTAGCATTATATCGCTATCTGCTTTATCAGCAATTTGGCAGGCAAAATCGAGTGCATGCTCTGATACTTTTGAAAAATCGTAAGGAACTAATATTTTCTTCATTATGATTGGATGTTTTGTACTCCAATATAATCAAAAAATGAACGGATATGTTTCAGGAAATTTAAGAAAGGGTTATCACCATTGCCCTAAGGAAAAAAGAAGAGCAAATAGTAATGTGGAAAGTGCCATCTGTTTGAGGTGTGGATCCAGTTCACTCGAAGGCTTATTTGCAACCGCTTTTATGTTTGCCAGGAGAAGAATTCCAACAATAACAAACAACAATTCATGCCAAGAGCTATAATTGATGTTCACATATGCAATGCTCAGCAGCATTCCCAGCATTAGCAATATTCGGTGGTAATTAACTGCTCTCTCTCTTCCGATCCGAACTGGGATTGAATGTTTGCCGGCTGCTTTGTCTGTTTCTATATCTCGAATGTTATTTACATTCAGCACCCCTACACTGAAAAGCCCAATAGATGCAGCTGGTAATAGTACCTGCCAATCAAAATATTGTGTTTGCAAGAAGTAGGACCCAAAAACCAAGACTATTCCAAAAAAAATAAAAACAAACAAATCTCCAAAACCAGCATATCCGTATGGGTTCTTACCAACCGTATATTTGATTGCAGCAGCTATCCCAATAATACCTATAATCATAAAAATCAGGGCATTCATCCATTCACCTGGAAAAGAAATATAAAGCAACAATGAGCCTGAGATAAATGATAATGCCGAAAACACAACGATCGCATTTCGCATTGCATTTGATGTAATCTGACCTGTATGGACCATCCGCTCCTCTCCTGTTCGTTGACTATCTACGCCTGAACTTGCATCACCATAATCGTTTGCTAGATTGGATAATATTTGAAGTAGAAAAGCGGTTAGTAATGTAAGTACGGCAACTGGCCAGTTTACTTGTGTGTAATTAGAAGCTATTGATATTCCGACCAACCAGCCTGAGAGGGCCAGAGGCAGTGTTCTTAACCGAAATGCTTTGATCCAGGGGTTCATTTTTTATGTGGTTCTCTGCTCGTATGTATAATATCAATAATTTCAACTCGACTATCTCTGACTTCATATATAATTCGATAGTTCCATTTAAAAAACCTCCTAATCGTACCTGGATTATTTTCAAAAAATTCATCCAATTGAAATCGGTTGGGGTGGATTGCAAGGCTTTCTACTGATTCGAAAATAGAATGAACAACTTTTAAAGCTGCCTGCGAGGAATCTTGAGCAATAAAGTCCTTTATTGATTGAAGCGAAGAAATAGCATTTTCCGACCAAAGAACCCTGTATTGATTCAAGACTAAATATTATATATTAAGAATGTTTTTAACCTGATCGTGAGTCTTGAATTTACCTTCACGAATTTGTTTTCTTCCCGAATCGATTATATTGTTGTACTCCTCCAGAGATAATCGATTTTCTGTTGTTCCTGTGTCATTTAAAATTTGAAAAATGGCTTCTAACCTGGAAACATCTGTTTCTTCATCAATGATTTTATGAAGGTTCAACTTTAAATCTGAAATGCTCATGTAATTAAAGTTAGCGAATTACATCCTTTCCGGTACTTCTATACCTAATAAACTCATACTTTCCTTGATGAGTTTGGCTGTTACTGAAGAAAGCGCAATTCGAAATCCCAGTTTATCTTTATTCTCTTCGTTGAAGATCGGCACCTCCTGATAAAACCCATTATACTCTTTCGCCAAGTCATAAACATACTGAGCGATGATTGCTGGTGAAAGTTCTTTTGCTGCTTCCTGTAGTGCTTTCTTATATTCAGTGATTTTATAAATCAAATCAACTTCACGTTTACTCAGATCGCCTACTTTTTCGGTATCAAAAGAAGTATCCACCTCAAGTGATTTTGCTCTTCGTAAAATAGCTGAAATTCGGGCATGGGTATACTGAACAAATGGTCCGGTATGACCCTGAAACTCGATCGACTCTTGCGGGTTAAAGAGCATTCGCTTCTTTGGATCAACTTTTAGCAAAAAGTATTTCAAAGCCCCCAGTCCAAGCATTCTATACAGCTCTTGTGCTTCTGATGGCTCCATTCCCTCGATCTTACCTAGCTCCTTCGTATGTCTCTCTGCGGTATCAAACATCTCCTGCAGTAAATCGTCCGCATCAACTACTGTTCCTTCGCGAGACTTCATTTTGCCTGTTGGAAGATCTACCATCCCATAGGATAAATGGTAGAGACCCTCAGCATAAGTTCTGCCTATTTTTTTCATAATGGCGAACAGCACCTTGAAGTGATAGTCCTGTTCATTCCCTACAACAAACACCGATTTATCAAAAGGGAAATCCTGGTGCTTCATATCACAGGTTCCCATGTCTTGCGTCATATATACCGCCGTTCCATCAGCCCGTAGGACGAGTTTCTCATCCATTCCTTCATCTGTAAGGTCAACCCATACAGAACCATTTTCTTTTTTGAAGAATACACCTTTTTTAAGACCCTCTTCTACAAGTTCCTTACCAAGCAGGTAGGTATTTGATTCCTTATACATCGTATCAAAATGGATACCCATGGTCTCGTAGGTTTTATCAAAACCTTCATAGACCCAATTGTTCATCGTCTCCCAAAGCTCAACCGTTTCCTTATCTCCATTTTCCCACTTCTGGAGCATCTCCTGAGCTTCTTTAATAGAAGGTGCTTCTTTCTTAGCTTTCTCTGGATCTAACCCTTGATGTACCAGGGTATTAATTTCTTCCTTATAAAGTTGATCAAACTTTACGTAGTACTTCCCGATCAGATGATCTCCTTTCAGACCGGAGCTTTCCGGAGTTTCCCCATTGCCCATTTTTTGATAAGCCAGCATGGACTTGCAAATGTGGACTCCCCGATCGTTAACCAGGTTTACCTTTTTTACATCATAACCATTTGCTGCCAGGATTCGTGAAGCAGAATCACCAAGAAAGTTATTTCTAAGATGGCCAAGGTGTAGTGGTTTATTTGTGTTTGGTGATGAAAACTCCACCATCACTTTCTGCCCATTGGCTGGCAACTTAATGTAGCTTTCATCAACAGCGATGGTATGTAATTCTTTAGTCCAGGACTGATCTGTCACTTCCAGATTTAAGAAGCCTTTTACTACATTAAATGCCTTGATAAAATCAAGATTCTCTTTGAGCCATTCACCAATCTGTGCACCAACCTCTTCAGGCTTGCCTTTCGCGACTTTCAGGTATGGAAACACTACGAAAGTATAGGATCCTTCAAATTCCTTTCGTGTCGGATGTAGCCCTATTTGATCACTATTTAATTGGTAATCGTAAAGGCTAGCAAAAGCCTTGGAAATCGCTTCTTGTAATTTTTGTTCCAGCATTTTGCCTGGTTCTATTTCTTTGGATTAAAAATTTCTGCCATCATGCAGCGGGCACTACCTCCACCCAATTTTTCGATGGTATTAATGTCACTATGGACCAGCTTGCCGTGCTTAGAAAGTTGTGCTTTTTGGTCGTCATTCAACGAATAGAAAGCAGCTGATGACATCACGACTAATCGTTGGTCATCTTTGCCAAGCACCTGAAGCATATTTCCAGCAAACTGCTCTTTCTGTTCCTCTGAAATCTCGATGATTTCTTTATCCGTCTCCTCTAAAGTTTCAACCAGGTTTTCACGCTCTTCCAAATCGTCGATACTATCCAGACAAACAACTGCGAATGCTTCTCCCAGACACATCATCACATTGGTATGATAGATTGGCAATCTTTTCCCTTCAACTGTTTGAAGCGCATGAAAAGTAACCGGATCAAAACCGGCTTCATCACAAAAGTCCTCGAGGACATTTGGCATGGTGCGCTCTGAAACTGCTGCATAGGCAATTTTATTCTGGCGATCCAATAGCAAGCTTCCAGTCCCTTCCAGGTAGGCACTTTTTTCTTCCCAATTGGTGAAACTGAT
This sequence comes from Ekhidna lutea, assembly GCF_900188325.1. Classification (GTDB taxonomy): domain Bacteria; phylum Bacteroidota; class Bacteroidia; order Cytophagales; family Cyclobacteriaceae; genus Ekhidna; species Ekhidna lutea. The sequence continues at coordinate 821,483 of NZ_FZPD01000002.1, forward strand.
TACCTCATCAATTTTAAAAGACTGTTTCAAACCTTCAATGATATCATTCCTTCGCTCCAACCTTCGATTTTCTGCATACATTGGATACAGTCTAATCACTCCATCCTGATGAAACGAAATCCAATTGTTGGGAAAGATTGAATCCGGAGTGGAAGGGTCTTTTGTGTCATCAAATACAGTAACATTTACTCCTTCTGCTCTTAGTTTTTCAACAAAAGCATCAAATTGCTGTAGGGCTTCCTTCTGAATATCTTCAGGTGTTACCCCCTCAGCATTTTTCTGATAGTAATTATTCACAGCCGTTTGCTCGTTCATATGAAAAGCAACCGGACGGATCATCATGATATTATTTGTAATCTGCTTAGTCATATTTTCTTCTTAATGGCATGGTAGAACATCGGAGCAATCCTTCCATTTTAGCCGTCTCCCTGTATTTTACTTCTTCAACTCTTATTCCCCATTTCCTAAACTGATCATTAAGTCGTTTAAAACTGCTGTCTGAAATCACAACTTCAGGACTGATGGAGAAGAAGTTAGAATTCATCTCATACATCTCTTCTTTGGTGATTTCGAAAACATTCTGTTCGCCAAAGAATTTCACTAAAAATTCTGCGTCTTCCTCGTTTTTAAATCCTCCGCGATAAATAACCGCTTTGTCTTTGCCAACCGGCTGAAAACAACAATCCAGGTGTAGTGCATTTTCTTTTGCATCATCATCTGATTTTTTTAGCTCAAAAGCTTTTACAGTAAAATCAGGAAATGCCTTTTTTAAATATTCAACAGCCGCCTCATTGGTTCTCGATACTTTGTATTTTTCAAAGTCATCGGCTTTTGAATAGCCAACAAAAATATGATCCCTCCAAGGCATGATGTCTCCACCTTCCATTCGTTCATGCTCATCCGGCAACAAAACGTTTTCTACTTCATCAATGACATATTGAATGCCATCTGACTCCAGTTTTCGCTCAGGTGTTACACAGGGAACTACCAGCTTGTCATCGATAACAAAGGCGATATCTCTCGCAAATATCTGGTTTAGGTTTTCAATGCTTTTTGGGCGATAAACCTTAACACCATGTTTCTCTAAAACGGTGGCAACTTCTGACATCTCATCTATTAGGTCTACCTCTTTAGGAAAAGTGCCAGCTAAAATGTGCTCTTTTGACTTTGGATCATAAGTCTTTTCAATTTCCGGGGTGTCACCCATACTATCCGCAGTTCCGAGGATTACCGCTTCGAGGGGTGCTGTTTCGTCTAAAATTTTTACGGTGATCATTCTGTTTTGAAAAATTCATGCAAAATTAATCTGAATAGTCAAGCTTATGGTAATCCAACCACAAGGATTCAAAACAGATTCCACCTTAATTCATATTTCTTAAATCCTAAAGCAATTTCTTTTTAAGAATCCTGAATTTAACGGATAATTGCATCGAATTTCCAGTGAGCCAATGAGAAAATATGCCGATCTGATTGATCAAACCTTCTACTTCCCTACGCCTGAATTTAAAGTAGAGAAAGACAACCTTCACTTTCATGGAGTAAACCTGATGGATATCATCAAGGAATATGGAACTCCACTGAAACTGAGTTATCTACCTAAGATCGAGCAAAACATAAAATATGCGTATCAGATTTTTAATGATGCCATCAAAAAACATAAATATGAAGGGTCATACACCTACGCCTATTGCACCAAAAGTTCACACTTTCGGTTTGTCGTAGAAGAGGCTTTATCAAGCAATGCCCATATAGAAACTTCATCTGCCTATGACATACCCATAGTTCGGAGTATGTTAAAGGCCGGAAAACTTACGAAGGATCATTATATTATCTGCAATGGATTTAAACGTCCATTATATCTGCAGGAAGTTTCAGCCCTACTTAATGAAGGGTATAAAAACTGCATTCCCATTCTTGATAACTTAAATGAGCTGAATCACTATAAAGAAAAAGTAGCAGGTGATTTTCAAATTGGTATCAGGATCGCAGCAGACGAAGAGCCTAATTTTGCCTTCTACACATCCAGACTTGGCATTCGATATGGGGATATACTGCCCTACTACAAAGAGCAAATCAAAGACTCGAAAGCCAAGCTTAAAATGCTCCATTTTTTCATTAATACTGGAATTAAGGACACGGCTTATTATTGGAGTGAATTAAGCCGCTTTATTTACAAATATTGTGAGTTAAAAAAAATCTGTCCTGAGCTTGACACGGTTGACATAGGTGGGGGATTTCCTATTAAGAATTCACTTCACTTTGAGTATGATTATCCATACATGGCTGAGCAAATCATTGAAAATATTCAATGGATTTGTAAGAAAAACCATGTTCCTGTCCCTAACATATTCACGGAGTTTGGCAGTTTCACGGTAGGAGAAAGTGGAGCAACCATCTACTCTGTTTTGGATCAAAAACTTCAGAACGATAAGGAGCTTTGGTACATGATGGATGGCTCGTTTATCACTCATATGCCGGATGTTTGGGGATTAAATCAAAAGTATATCATGCTTCCGGTAAATCATTGGAAGAGTCCTTACCACCGCGTAAACCTCGGTGGACTTACTTGCGATAGTCAGGATTATTACGACTCTGAAGCACATATTGGGGAAGTCTTCTTACCACAGTATGATGAAAAAGAAACCCTTTATTTCGGATTCTTTCATACAGGAGCTTATCAGGAATCTTTAGGCGGATATGGCGGCATACAACACTGTCTGATTCCGGCACCCAAACATATCATCATTGACCGGGACGAGAATGGCAAAATCACCCACGAACTTTTCGCTCAAGAGCAACGAAGCGATGCTATGATGAAAATATTAGGGTATTGATTAATAATTAAATTCACTCCTAACACAAAACCTTCCTAATCGTAAAGCTTTTAGGCTATTTTTGATATTCAGTTAAGACATCTATGCCAAAAAACTTAGTGGTCATACCGACCTATAACGAACGAGAAAATATCCGCGAGATCATTCGCACCGTGATATCCATCACACCTGCGTTCAATATTTTGGTTGTAGATGATGGTTCCCCTGATGGGACAGCATCCATTGTTAAGGAAGAAATGGAAGCTCGACCCGGTCAGGTTTTCATGATTGAAAGAGAAGGTAAATTGGGACTTGGCACTGCATATATCACCGGTTTCAAATGGGCAATTGAGAAAGGGTATGATTACATCTGCGAAATGGATGCTGATTTTTCCCATAATCCATGTGATTTAGTTAGGTTAATTGATGCTTGTGAAAAAGGTGCGGATGTTGCCATTGGCAGTAGATATATCACTGGTGTAAACGTAGTGAACTGGCCTATGGGCAGAGTGCTAATGAGTTACTTTGCCAGCTTTTATGTACGTATCATTACCGGCATGCCATTTAAGGACAGTACGGCCGGCTTCAAATGCTATCACAGAAGAGTATTTGAGAAGCTAAACCTCAACAAAATTCACTTCATCGGTTACGCCTTTCAAATAGAAATGAAGTTTAATGCCTGGAAACATGGTTTTAAGATCGTAGAAGTACCAATCATATTTACAGACAGAACCAAGGGTGTATCTAAGATGTCAAAAGGAATTTTCAAAGAAGCAGTTTTCGGCGTGCTTCAAATGAAAATCAAAAGCCTGTTTAAAAAATATGAACCGGTCAGTTAGACCATTCTCCTAATCAAAACGGATTGCCTTAACCGGACTAATCCGTGAAATAATAGCTACCGGAATAAGTAGCGTAACACCAATCAAACTCAAAACCAGAAGGTTTAATCCAATAATTGTCCAAGGATCAATCACAATTGGGACATGTGACATATAATAATTAGCCTGATCCAAAGGAATAATTTTCAGATAGTACTGCATCAACCCCAAAGACAACCCAATCAAATTGCCCCAGATAAGTCCCTGAACTATTAATCTCAATCCATTAAGAACAAACACTCGTCTGATCAAACGATTCGTAGCTCCAATGGACTTTAGGGCACCTATCATCTGCGTCCGCTCCATAATTAAGATTAGCAGGATGGAGATAATGCTGGTACCCGACACAAACAGTATAATGGTAAGAAGTATTACCACGTTTCTATCCAGCATACTTAACCATTGAAAATTCTCGCGATACTTGTCTGTAACTTTATCTACATACAAATCAATATCTACTGCGTTATGGAGGTCTGTTTCCGCTTGCTCCAGCTTATCTATATCCGATATAAAAACCTCAATTCCCCCAGCTGTAGAATCCGACCAATTGTTTATCCGACGGACAAGATCCAGATCCCCAAGGATTATTTTCTCGTCAAATTCCTCTAATCCTGTTTCGTATATACCGGTGATTTGAAGTCGTCTGAATCTCGGCGGATTTTGCACAAAATAAATAAGCACTTCATCATTGACACTCAACTCTAAATAGTTGGATACCCGCTTACTCAATGCTACCTCCGTAGAATAATCCTTCTTTGATAAATCAGGCAATCTACCTTCTACCATATGTTTGCTAAATCCAACAGAATCAAAGGATTCATCCACTCCTTTCACAATCACTCCCTGAACTTCTTCTTCAGTTTTCAACAATGCCGCTTTCATTGCGTAAGGCTGTACCCGCTCAGTTAATGGGTATGACTTTAACTTATGAATCAATGAATCTGTGATAGTGATCGACGACTCTTCGAAAGATGTTGAAAGCGTATACTTGCTGACAATCAGGTGGCCGCTAAAGCTGAATATTTTACCCTTTATCTCTTTTTTGAATCCATATAGCACCATAAAAGCCAGCATTAATACCGCCAACCCCAGCGCAATGCTAATGACCGCAATTCGGTTAATGATATTCGAAAATGAGCCGGCTGCTTCTTTCGAAATACGTTTGGATATGAGAAATGGAAGATTCATGCGTTTGCCTTGCAAAATAGGGTTTTCAATACTGTAAGAACAAGCTATCTTGGGCATTTAATATGCAAAAGCTTTTACTTATATCTGTTATCACTTTTACCAGCTGCCTAAGTCAGACACAGGAACAGGCTCCAGACATTTTACCAGGAGCTTATCAGCTTGAAAGCTACCTTCCGCTAATAAAGGATAAAAAAGTAGGCCTTACGGTTAACCATAGCTCATTGATAGGCACTAAACATCTAACGGACACCTTACAGTCACAACAAATAAATATTGTCAAGGTATTCACACCGGAACATGGATTTACAGGGACACTAAGTGATGGTGAGAAGGTAGAATATGATAGTTCTGAAGCTTCTTTTGAGTTGGTCTCCTTATATGGCAAGAACAAAAAGCCTACAGAAGCTCAGTTAGCAAATATTGAAGTCATGATCTTCGATATTCAAGATGTTGGTGCCCGGTTTTACACATACATCAGTACGATGCACTATGTGATGGAAGCATGTGCAGAAAACGATATTCAAGTCATTATACTTGACAGGCCCAACCCGAATGGAAGCTATGTTGACGGTCCGGTTTTAGACACTGCATACAGATCATTTGTCGGAATGCACCCCATCCCCATTATTCATGGAATGACCGTCGGTGAACTGGCTCAAATGATTAACAGTGAAGGTTGGCTAGCAAATGGAATCAAAGTGGACTTATCTGTAATAAAGATTAAAAACTGGTCTCATAGCCAAATCTATTCGCTTCCCGTCAACCCCTCTCCTAACCTGCCTAATGATTTGAGTATTTCCTTATATCCAAGCTTATGTTTATTTGAAGGAACCATCATGTCTGTTGGACGAGGAACAGAACATCCGTTTCAGCAAATAGGGCATCCCGAATATCCTGATACCATGCATTACTTCATCCCGACCCCAAATGAGGGGGCAAAATGGCCTCCTTATGAGGATCAAAAATGTTTTGGTCGATCATGGGTTGGTCAATCACCTCAGTACTCGTTTTCACTTCAACCTCTCATTAAAGCTTATCAGCAGATGGGCAAGGATGATTTCTTTAATGATTATTTTAAACGATTGGCTGGAACTAATTTGCTTCAAAAACAAATAGAAGAAGGACAGACTGAAGCGCAGATACGTCAATCATGGGAACCTGCACTTTTAGAATTTAAATTGAGTAGAAAAAAGTACTTGTTATACGAATAAGCTGAATGGATTATCAAGGAATATTAAATGTAATAGAAGATAAAATTCAAGGGGAAAAGCTGCAAGGCAATGTGGCCTCCTATATACCGGAGCTTGCTAAAATAAAACCTGGAAAATTAGGGATGCACCTGACAAGTGTAATAGGTGAAGAGTTCCATTTTGGCGATTCGGAAGAGCGATTTTCGATTCAAAGTATTTCAAAAGTTTTTTCACTGACACTAGCCCTGCTTAAAGAAAAGGATGAAATAATCTGGGAACGAGTGGACGTAGAACCGTCTGGCGATCCTTTCAATTCATTGGTGCAACTCGAATATGAAAATGGCATTCCGCGAAACCCATTGATCAACTCAGGAGCTTTAGTGATTTGTGACATTCTGGTCTCACATCTTGATAATCCCAAAAAAGAATACCTGGAATTTGTAAGAAGGATAGCCGGCAATGCCACAATTGACTACAATGAACGAGTCGCGGCTTCTGAAAAAGAAGAAGGATTCAACAACCGTGCGATGATCAACCTGATGAAAGGATATGGAAACATTCACAATGACGTTGAAGAAGTCCTTGATTTCTATTTCGATACATGCTCAATCAGTATGTCTTGTCGAGAACTGGCCCAAACATTTGTGATGTATGCCAATCAGGGTAAATTGTTAAAAGATCAGAAACGTGTTTTAAGTGAAGTGCATACCAAACGTATCAATGCAATTATGCAGACTTGTGGATTCTACGACGAGGCTGGAGAGTTTTCCTTCCGTGTAGGACTTCCCGGAAAAAGTGGTGTTGGAGGTGGAATTGTAGCCGTGTATCCTAATATGTACAGCGTGGCAGTATGGAGTCCAAAATTGAACGAAAAAGGAAACAGCACAGCTGGAATGCGAGCATTGGAGTTGCTGACAGAAATTACCGGGTCATCGATTTTCTAAGATCACAATTTATTATCTTCCAAATTAAAATAATTCACAACTATGCGAGCAAACTGGTTTGAACTTCCCGTCAGTGACATGGATAGAGCAAAAGCCTTCTATCAGTCTATTTTTAACATTCAGATGGCTGAAAACATGGAAATGGGCACTTCAGTCATGAGCTTCTTTCCATTCGAAACCGATCAGGATGGCGCTACCGGAACATTGATTAAGCAGGAAACATACGTTCCCTCATATGAAGGAGCGCTTGTCTATTTTTCAGTAAAGGAAATCAATGATGTCCTCCCTAAAATCGAGTCGAGTGGTGGAAAGGTTCTCAATGAAAAAATGAGCATCGGAGAACATGGGTTTGTAGCGCACTTTGAAGACTCAGAAGGTAACAGAGTGGCTTTACATCAAAGTGCCTGAACAAATTCGGCATTCAAACGCTTACAGTAAGAAAGAAATAATTCATGAACCAAGACCCTACTGAAAACATTGCTGAAATACTCCTCAACAAGTCTAGCGTGAAGCAAAAGACCTATCGGAATGTATGTAAGGCATTCAAACAGCTACATGAAGAAGCTAAATTGCTGATAGATGTCATCAGCGCTAAAACAACCGAACGTGATGAGGACATCAAACTCAGCGTTACTTCAATTAGTGATCAGGAATTTCACATTAGGATAGCTGGTGACTTGTTGGTTTTTGTACTGCATACTAACATAATCACTCTCACAGACGATTACGACTACAACAAATCTGACTATGTTAAGGAAAAACCACTGCGGAAATATCTCGGGCAGATCAATGTGTACAACTTCATGGCCGACTCATTTGAATATAATCGTTTAAATGATCCCGGCTATTTATTAGCTCGGCTGCTCATCAATGTTGAGAATCATTTTATTGTTGAAGGCGACAGACAGATTGGCTTCATGTTTGAATCTGTCTCGGGAAAACCACTCGAAGGAACAGATTTGAATGTCTTAATTAAATTAATCATCACTCAGGCTGCTGAAAACGATCTTATAGCACCTCCATTTCCTAAAATCAGAAACATTACTGTAAAGCAACAGATGGAAAAAAGTCAGTCGCTGGGTGGCGGTAATAAGATTGGATTTCAGATGAGCTACCAGAACGATACTCATTAACTATTTCTCTCGCTTTCGAAGTGCAATGGTATGCTTTACGCTAACTATTCCAGCATTATTCAGGGAGACATTCAATTCTGTTTTCATAGTAGAATTAATCAACTTTCTAAATGTGAGGTATACATTAAAGTCATCGGAGGATTGAGGTTTTATCTTTACTACATGTTCGGATTGTTCCACTCGATTGCTCCATTCACTAATTCTTGTTGTTGCCGTTGGTACTTCATGATTAGGCAATGTGTCAAATAGGAACAATCTTGTTTCCAACCATCCAGACTCATTAAAGCTTACTGAATCGACCATTCGAACCTGCCCAGCTGCCAGCACTGAGTAAGCCAGCAACAAGAGAAGCCCGAATTGTCTGATTGTGAAATACCTCATGATCATCGGAATTTGGTATAAAGCGCAGGGTCAATGTTTTTACCAAATTGAGGTACCGAAATAGTATTCGTCTTTTTTGTCAACCTTATCCCTAACAGAATCAGCATTGCTCCAAGCAATGTCCACACAGTTAAGACCTCATCCAGGATAGTAACTCCAAGCACAACTCCATAAATCGGCATCAGGTAAGTGACCAATGATGCATAACCAGCACTGGATCGCTCAATTAATTTGAAGTAGACAACAAACGCGATGGCTGTACCAAATACACCTAAGATCATAATTGAACTAATGGTTTGTGTTTGAAGTACAGCAAAGTCAAAGGATGGGTACATAAAAAATGCCAATGGAATGAGGTAAATGCTTACTGACAAGAGTTGTGCAGCTGGAGCCTGAAATGAAGGGATATTTACCAGATGCTTTCGAATGTATGCAAGCCCTATTCCATAGCTAAGTGCTGCACTTGTAATAGCTATTATGCCCCAAAAACTACCCTCAACACCCTCGATGATATTTGGAAGTACCAGTACAATCAATCCTAAAAAGCCAAGGATCACTCCTTTCAGTTTCTGGCCACTCAGTTTTTCATCTGCAATCATAAAGTGAGCAAGGACGATGGTGAATATGGGCACCAAACCATTGAGGATACTCGCCAGCGAGCTATCCACGTATTGCTCCCCCCAGTTGATCATGATGAATGGAAAAGCCTGAGCAAAAAAGCCCGCAATAAAGGTTTTCTTCCAGAAGTCAATATTTAGTGGGAGCCTGTTCTTTTGAAGCAATAAGAGCAAATTGAGTATTAAAGCGCCTGTGCCTATTCGTAATGCGGCCAGCATCACAGGAGGAACTTCTTCCACAGCAATTTTTATAAATAAGAAAGAAGGTCCCCAAAAACTAGCGAGTAAGAGCAGCAGGTGTATGTTTTTAATTTTCATCTTCGTAATTGTTTTGTGTTCCAAATTGAACGAGAATTCCATTCGAACGAACTATTAATTGGATGAATTGATTTTATTAATAGAATGAATATTATTAATATTACATTATGGAAATAAGGCATTTAAAACTGATCAGGGAAGTAGCGGAGACGAAAAGTCTCACTAAGGCAAAAGATGCCCTATTTCTCTCTCAATCCGCACTCAGTCACCAGTTGAAGGAAATTGAAAACCAGTTGGGTACACAGCTTTTCCACCGGGTTAATAAACAGCTTATATTGACTAATGCAGGCAAGATGGTTTTGGAATCGGCACAAAAAGTACTAAACGAACTGGAGCAAACGGAGCTCTCTATTAAGCGATATGTGTCCGGAACAAGCGGAACCTTACGAATAGCTACACAGTGTTATACCTGCTATCATTGGCTGCCGGCACTGATGACAGATTTTAAAAAAGAGTTTCCAAACGTTGATATCGAAATTTTTCATAACAATGATGCTCAGATGGAAGATCAGATATTAGATGGAACCATTGATTTGGCTGTGATTTACGAGCATTCTGAAAGAGCTAAGATCGCCTACCATGAATTGTTTCGGGATGAACTTTTTGCTCTTGTCCCCACAGGTCATCCATGGACTAAGAAGAAGTATGTCGAAGCAAAAGACTTTGAGGATCAGAATGTTATCATCCATTCATTACCACTTGAATCCGTCAGTCTTTTTTCACAAGTATTAACACCAGAAGGAGTAAAGCCTCGTCAGGTCATGCAGGTACAGGTAACAGAAGCGGTGGTAGAGCTAGTTAAAGCCGGCATGGGAGTGAACGTTATGGCAAAGTGGATTGTAGAACCCTATCTTAAGGATAATAGACTAGCGCTCGTACCTGTTACAAAAAGAGGGATTCATCGCACCTGGCATGCTATTACGCTTGAAGATGAAAAAAGCCCACAATACCTCCAAAATTTTGTCCATCATATGCGATGCAATATTGCGGGACTTTGCTGCTGCCCGAACTAGCTATCCATTTTAGACAGCTCCTCTTCGGTATAATCTGTTGGTTTTCCAATATGTCTGAAGGCATCAATCTCTTCTTTAAACTCCTGCAACCGAATTCCAACTCGTTTGTATGCCGGAGCTCCTAAAGGAAGATGAACGGGCGGATTTTCTAATGTAGTCACCTCATACATCGCTTTTGCTGCTCTCACCGGGTCTCCAATCTGGTTTCCGCTTCCTTCCCTGATCGTGTTCATGTTTTTTGCAGCAGTTTCATTGTACTCGTCAATGGATGATTCATTAAAAGTGGCCGATCTGCCAGCCCAGTCTGTTCTAAAAGGCCCGGGCTCAATATTGGTCACATGTATACCAATATGTTTTGTTTCTGCAGCCAGTGCCTCGCCTATTCCCTCCAATGCAAACTTGCTCCCATTATAGATACCAACACCCGGAAATCCATTGAGTCCCGCGATAGAAGTAATATTAAGAATATGTCCACTTCGCTGCTTACGCATAAATGGTAACGCCAGCTTAATCATTCGAACACACCCAAACACATTTACATCGAACTGTCTTTGTATCTCTTCTTCAGAGGTTTCTTCTATTGGTCCTAGTGAGCCATACCCTGCATTATTAACCAATACATCCAACCGCCCAAATTCTTTTTCAATGAATTGAGAGGCTTGATTAATTGTGTCCTGCTTTTGTACATCAAGGACGACTCCCTTTACAAGTTTTGGATTAATCGCTTCAAGATCTTTGACCTGCTCCTGCTTTCTTACAGTCCCAATCGCAACCTCACCCATTTCCGAAACTATTTTAACCAGTTCCCTTCCAAAGCCCGTAGAACAACCCGTAATTAACCAAACTCGCTTACTCATATTTTCAATTATTTAGCCCGATCAACAGAAGCTAACCAAAAATTGTTTCAGACTTAATTGATTATTAAGCCGTGACTTTCAATAATCTCTTTCGCCCTATCCGAATCAAGGTATTGCAAAAATGCCATTACACGTTTGTCAGGTAGCTGCTCGTAATAAATTCTCAATGATCTCTTTAGGGGATATTGACCACTATTGATAAAGTCTGGTTCCGGGGCAACATAGGCTACAGTGTCCTTTGATTTTGCACCTAAAGCAGGTAATTCCACGTTCTTTACCATTGCTGTATAATAGGAGTATCCAATGAATCCGATGCTATTCTTGTTACTTATTACTGAATCTACAATTTCACGATTTTCTCCAGCGACCACCACTGTAGGAGCCAACTCAAATATGTTATAGTGCTGAGTAAAAAACTTTTGAGTTCCAGAGTTTGAATCTCTAACTACCGGCATGATTGATCCCGATACTCCACCCAGCTCAGCCCAATCGGTTACAACTCCAGAATAAATATTAGAAATCTGATCATCAGTTAATTGCCCAATAGGATTATCTAAATGATTAATCACAACAATGCCATCATAAGCAACCACTCGTTGATCAATAGTATGATTTTCTCCAAGTATCGAATCCAGATCAAACGGAAATGAGGAGAGACCGATATCAGCCGTTTGATCTTTAATCGCCAACAATCCGGTTCTACTACCACCTCCCTCTAATTCCACTTTTATTGTATCCTGAAGTCGCTCAAAATCAGATGCTAAATTCGCAAAAGTCTCATGCATCGATTCACTTCCTTTCAGTTTTAGTGGTTGATAATCTTTCGGGTTTTGGATGGTGTCACATCCCAAAAAAAAACAGACAAGCAGCGAAAATAATAGCCGTTTCATAGTTGATTGAATTAATGAATAGCGAATCTAGAACAGGAAGTGAATGGAGATATCAAGTCTGCATTATCTATCTATTAAGTAATCTTTATTCGATATATATTGCATCCTTTTTCGCTGAAACTCCTTAACTTCAACCTGTCATTACTAATAACCATATATCATGAAGAAATTTACCTATCTGCTTTGTTTTACATTAGCCCTAACCACATTTGCTCAAGCCCCTATTACTTCCATTCCTTTTGAGTTGTTCGGTGATCACATCATCATCCAGGTGAGTGTAGACGATTCTGAGCCACTTGACTTTATATTCGATACAGGATCCGGGTATACTGTACTGGATGAAGATGTAACCAAAGAGCTTGGCCTTTCAGGGAAATCCATTGAAATGAATCAGGCAGCTTCAAACTGGCAGTTGATCAAGCACAATACGATCGCTATCAATCATTTTCTGATGGAGAAAAACATCAAGGTATACTCTACTGATTTTGACCACCTGGAAATTAGCCTTGGAATGGATATTGATGGTATCGTAGGATATGATTTGCTAAAACACCACTCCATATATGTGAATTTCGATAGTAAAACCATTAACATCTATGACTTAGGTAAAGCACCTAAGAAAGGAGATGCGATTCCATTTACATTAGATACTTCCATTCCTGTAATCAAGGGAAATGTGGTTTTGAATAATGAGGAACCACACGATGGAACATTCTATTTCATCACAGGAGCTGGAACGACCTTAGATTTTAATTCACCTTATGCAGAGCAATGGGATGTGATCCACAAAACCGGAAAGCATTACTCTTACATGACAAAAGGACTAGCCAAAGACGAAACCAAGCACTATGAAGGTCACGTGATATCCTTCTCATTCGGCAATCAGATGATCGAAGACTTACCTATCGGTATCAGTACTGCTAAGGAAGGTATTCAGGCAAGAAAAAATGTATCTGGTATCATCGGAAGCCAAATCATTCGAATGTACAATTTCACTATCGATTATGGCACAAAAATGCTTTACCTTGAAAAAGATCATACCTATGATGCAAACTTCAAGGTAAACTGTAGTGGTATTGACGTTCAATTATCAGAGGATAAAGAAAAAGTGCTTATTCATCAGGTATTTGAAGATAGTCCAGCATCAGAAGCTGGGATCAATGTCAATGATGAGTTGGTGAAAATCAATGGCAAAAGTATGATGGAGGTAAACCTAGCAGAGGTAAAGAAAATGCTGAAGCAAGAAGGTGAGACTGTTGAGCTGGTTATTAATCAGGGAGGCACAGAAAAAACCGTTTCACTAAAACTCAGATCACTTATTTATTAATAGCTAGTTTGGGTTTCTTTGCACCATGAGCGAAGAACTTCAAATTGTTTTTCTTGGAACACCCGATTTTGCAGCCGCCAGCTTACGAAAGCTGGTGGAAAATCAGGTAAATGTGGTTGCAGTAATTACTGCTCCAGATAAACCAAAAGGTCGGGGTAAAAAGCTGGGAATGTCTGCTGTAAAAGCGTATGCGCTGAAAGCAGATTTACCCATATTACAGCCTACTAATCTGAAATCGCCGGAGTTTTTAGAGGAACTTAAGTCATATAATGCCGACCTTCAAATTGTTGTAGCCTTTCGAATGCTTCCTGTGGTAGTATGGGATATGCCACGACTTGGGACTTTCAATTTGCATGCATCCCTTCTTCCACAATATAGAGGTGCTGCACCCATTAACTGGGCCATTATCAACGGAGAAAAAGAAACCGGGGTAACCACCTTCTTTTTAAAACATGAAATAGATACAGGAGAAATTATTTTTCAAGAAAAAGAAGAAATCAGTGACACGGACAATGTAGGCTCGCTCTATGAGCGACTCATGCATAAGGGTGCTGACCTGGTATTGAAAACTGTCCGAGCCATTGAAAATGAGGATTATCCTCAAACTCCCCAGGACAACAGCCCGGAACTAAAGCACGCCCCAAAAATCTTTAAGGAAGATTGTAAAATAGATTGGGAGCAGCCGATGAAAAAAATAAATGATTTCATCAGAGGCATGGCTCCATACCCTGCGGCCTGGACTACTTTGAATAGGAAAAACCTAAAAATTTTCGAGGTAGAAAAATCCTCTGCAGGTACCAATAAACCATGTGGTGAAATTTATTCGGATGGTAAAAACTACCTGCGAGTCAATACAAAAGACGGAACACTAAATATTCTTGATTTACAACTGGAGGGTAAGCGGAGGATGAAAGTGGATGAGTTTCTTAGAGGTTATCAATTCTAGTCTCAGGTGGAATGCCATTGTACCGGCCAGCTAAGCGGACCTATTAAAATTGACCAGCTGATCCAATCCCTATAATCATTCTTACGAATATGAGAGATGATAATATTTCCAATTATGGAAATGAATATAAACAGGGTTAATGCAATGAACATGGGTGTGGTTAATTTTATTCTTTATTTAATTACGAACTTCAATCTAACACCGGATTTATGATCATATCTATGATAGCAGCGATGGGAAGCAACAGAGTAATTGGAAAGGATAACGACATTCCATGGCATCTACCTGATGATTTCAAATACTTTAAAAACACCACCAAAGGACATCATGTGATCATGGGCAGAAAAAACTGGGAGTCACTCGCCTCTTCCTTTCAGCCACTACCCGGAAGACCAAATATTGTCATCACCAGACAATCAAACTATGTAGCTGAAGGTGGTTTTGTTGTCTCATCGCTAGACGAGGCATTAGACATGGCCAGAGCTAACAATGAGACGGAAGCGTTTATCATCGGAGGTGGTGAAATCTATCGTATGGGTCTTGAGCTTGCTGACAAAATTTACCTCACCGAAATCAATCACGCATTTGATGGCCAAGTAACTTTTCCAACATTTGATGATTCAAAATGGAAAGAAGTTTCCCGGGAGCATCACCCTGCTGATGGAAGACACAAACATTCATTTGATTTCGTAGTATATTCAAGAAAATAACACACCAACATCATGGACATTCAATCTCACAAACGCACACTCGGCATCCTCCATATTGTATATGGTTCATTGATAACCATTGCGTTTATATTCATAGGCAGCCTCGTCTCCATCATGTTTCCTTTTATAGCAGATGAAATTGCGAAAGATGTTGGAAACGATGCAGATGAAATCTTATTCATGGTTAGCGGCATTATTCGGACTGTTTTCATCTTATTATTAATTTTTTCAGCTGTGCCATCAATTATCGCCGGCGTAGGACTACTGCAAGGAAAAAGCTGGGCACCAGTAATTGCCTTGATCGCTGGCTGCATCTGCATTTTTAGTTTTCCGTTTGGAACAGCAGTCGGTGTATACAGTATTTACGTATTTGTAGAAAACAACAAGGCTAATAATGACCAAAATAAAGGATAGTGTAGTTTGGGTCACCGGCGCTAGCTCTGGTATTGGCGAACAATTGGCCTATCAACTAGCCGAAAAAGGGGCTAAACTCATTATTTCTGCACGCAGGAAAGAAGAACTTGATCGTGTAAAATCGAACTGTAAATCAGAAACCGTAGAAACTCTTTCTTTGGATTTGGAAGATGAGTTTTCGCTTAAGCAGCGGGCAAAAGAAGCGGGCACTATTTTCGGTGAGGTTGACATTTTAATCAATAACGGAGGAATCAGTCAAAGAGACACGATTCTTAATACAAGTTTAGAGGTTGATCGTAGATTAATGGAAGTCAATTACTTTGGCTCTATCACTTTATCAAAAACGCTGCTACCAAAGATGGTAGAGCGAAAGAAAGGGCATCATGTCATCGTTACCTCTACGGTGGGCATAATTAATACCCCATTCAGGTCTGGCTATGGAGCTTCCAAACATGCATTGCATGGATTCTATGATGCCCTTCGTGCCGAGCATCATAATGACAACATAAAGGTTACCATTGTCCTGCCAGGATATATTAAAACAAACATCTCTTATAATGCGCTTGTTGGAGACGGTAGTCAGCAGAACAAAATGGATCCGGGACAGGCGAAAGGAATGTCGCCTGAAAAGTGTGCCCGACTGATCATCAAGGCAATCGAAAACAATAAAACAGAGGTCTATATCGGTGGGGCAAAGGAAAAATTAGGCATTTACCTAAAGAGATTTTGGCCAAAGGCTGCTGCAAAGGCTGTGAGAAAGTTGAGAGTGAAATAAGTGAAGCGTACAATTTCGATATTGGTTTTAACCCTTGCCGGACTTATTGGTTTTGCGCAAAAAGCAACGCTTCTGACAACTGATGCCTTCAAAGAGCAATCACTAAACCAAAATTGGATTTATGCCAAACTAAAAGCCAAAGAACCGTCTATAACGTCTGGTATTAAGGCAACTTCCATAGATCGCCTGATTAAGATTCCCGTTCCCAAAGACAAAAATCCAATTGAATTTTGCAATGAACTTAGAGTATCTAACTCTTATGAATATGCGGATCCAATCGTCGAATATGTTCCTCTCTTCACTCCTTCTGACCCGCTTGTCAGCAATCAATATTATCTGGACGTAATCGAGGCTTATGCAGCCTGGGATATCACCAAAGGCGATGATGATATCACTATCGGGATAATTGATACCGGTTTGGATACTGATCACGAAGACCTCATTGATAATCTATGGGTCAATGTAAATGATACGATAGATGGGCTGGACAATGACAACAATGGATATGTCGATGACCATATGGGATACGATTTTGCAGATGAAGATGCTGATCCCAGTATTCAAAATGGCAACCACGGAATGATCGTAGGTGGAATTGCTGGAGCACGAGCTAATAATGGCAAAGGCATTGCCGGAGTTGGGTACAACACCAAAATTGCTGCTCTTAAGGGCTTTAGAAGCTCTAATGGAACCAGTAATGGTTTATATGATGCAATTATATATGCAGCAGAGAATGGTTTTGATGTGGTTAATCTTTCCTGGGGCCGAATGGGGCAGCCGCTCCAATCGGAACAGGACATCATAAACTATGCAGTACTGGAGCATGATATGGTCTGTGTGGCAGCTGCCGGGAATGAAGGGGGGAAAGCGACTGAAGAAAACAAATGGTATCCAGCAAGCTACGACCATGTGCTTTCAGTGGGTGCTACAGATGCCAATGACAATAAATCATCAGGTTCTACCTTCAACTATGCAGTTGATCTGGTGGCTCCTGGTGTGGGTATGTACTCTACTTTCAGTGGAAATAGCTATGGTGACGGAGGCCCGGGCACCTCTTACGCCGCTCCACTAGTAGCAGCGGCAGTTGCATTGGTGAAGGATAAGTTTCCAAACCTGTCGGCCATCCAATTAATGGAAAGGGTACGCTCTACTGCAGATGATATTTATGATGTTGGTAACAATGAAAATTATGATGGAAAACTTGGTAAAGGACGACTGAATGTCTTCAGAGCGGTAAACGAATCTAACGTAAAGTCTATAAGAGCTGATGTGGAAGGAGTAACTTCAACATTTGGTGATTTAGTTTTTTACGGGGATACATTAACTGTATCCACTAATCTGACAAACTATTTAACAGCCATTAATAACCCGCTGATCACTATCTCATCACCAGGTGAGAATTTCGTGGCTCATAAGAATACATTTCAGCCAGGTTATATTGGTTCACACGATTCAACAGAATTATCTTTTGAGATCATTCTTGATGAAGATGTGGCGCCAGAGACAGATATTGCAATACGACTGGACTACTCTGCATCAGGGTACAATGATTTTCAATTTCTGGAAATAACTACTTCACCTGACTATGCTGATTTTGGAAACAACAAACTTAGTATGACGATCAGTGGAGATGGAGATTTGGGATATAATGAATATGGGCCAAATTTTGAGGGTTCCGGTTTTCAGTATCAGTTTGACACTTTAATGACTTATACAGGACTGATGCTCGCAACTCATAGCGCTAGTGTCTCCGACAACATCATTACAAACTACACCAACCAATCAAGAAATGAGGATTTTGCCACTCAAAAAAATTACAGACTTCAGCATCATCAAGGGGCAGACCATTACGGATACTCAGAGTTTTCAGACCTTAACCACCCATTGGTTATTGAGCAGTCAAATATTACCTGGGAAGGTGAGGATTTCCTGATCATTCGATATCGTATCATAAACAATTCAGCTTCAGCTATTAACAACTTATCAGCAGGGATTTTCGCAGATTGGGAGCTCGATGATAAAACTGCAAACTATGCAGCCTATGACTCGTTAAGACAATACATTTTTACGAGAAACTCATCTAGTAATCTTTACGCCGGAGTACAGGTGTTGGGTGGCGATGTGATTGAATACAGTGCACTAGACATGGGCACATTCAATGGAAATGAGCAAGATATCAACGATCTATTTACGGATGAATCAAAGTATGATTTTCTAGTAAATCAAAATAGTACAGAAGCCGGTGGTTTAGGAGCAGGCAATGATGTTGCCACTATTAATGGTATCACAATAAACCAGCTGGATTCAGCAAGCGAATCGTATGTAAATGTGATTTATGGCGTGGCTTCAGATAAATCAAGTCTTGATTCAATCATTCAGAGAGCAAGCGACAGATTGAACGAATTCATCCTCAAACCCAGAGTTCTTGAGACCTTTTTTACCTGTGATGGATCTTCCGTCTCTATCGATCCAGCAACTGGAACTAATTACACTTTTTACGAAGATCCTTTAGGTCAAAACGTCATTTCTTCCGGTTCATCTTTGGATGTCACTAACATCACTACCGACACGCTTTTTTATGCGAGAAATATCGATGGAAGCTATCCTTCTGACATTTTCGAAATACGTCTCAATCTGTTTGCTGATATAGCAGATTTTGACATGTCAACAGATACTTTATACCTCGATCATCCAACAACTAACGTTGTACAATTTCAGGATCAAAGCATTGATGCCATTTCATGGGCATGGGACTTTGGGCAGGGTACGTCCTCAACACTTCAAAATCCATCCCTTTCATTCTCAAATGAAGGCAACTTTGAAATTTCCCTTTCAATCGAAAATGAGCAAGGCTGTGTTGATACTATTTCTAAAACACTTGTTGTATCTGAAAGGCCTTCAACGCCAGAAATTGCAGACATATCTACGTGCCCGGGTGAGAATGTAATTATTGAGGATTCCACTGCGGATAAAATTCATTTATATGCTTTTGCCGATCAGGCAACCCCGTCGCAATCGGGCACCAATGTGACCATTGAGTTCGTACAAAGTGATACCACAGTCTATGTAAGTGGAGTTTATAATTCTTTTGAAAGTGAAAAGGTCCCTGTCAAAATCGATGTTCTCGAAGTTTCGGGTAAACTTTTTCATGCTCCTGACACCACTTCAGAGACAAACCAACTAGTGCTTTCAGCGATTGATGTCGAATCAGATGCCACAGTAGAATGGGTTGTAAATGGAGATGCTGCCGGCTCAGATAAATCTTTATCCATTGCAGAAAACACCGGGATTATTAACGTTGAGCTCCAAATTACCAATAGCAATGGCTGTTCAAGGATAATAAATAGATCAATATCGATCAGTACATCCCCTGTTGCATTTCAGGAAGATTTAATTTCATGCAATAATGATTCTGTAAAACTAGCTCCTGAAAACGGTACATATTTTGGATTTTATGAAGATCCTGACCTGACTCAGCTAATCAAAAAAGGAAAGCAATTAGTTACCAATGCATATGAGAAAGTGTATGTTGTTGGGCTGGATGATGGGCTTCCCGGCTTGCCAATTGAAGTAAATATCCGCAACGAATCAACGAATTTACAAATCGAGCATTCGGTTACTAAAGTACAAACTAAGAATAAGGTATCCTTTTCCGCTAATGCCGAAAGTATGCTTAATTCTTATGAATGGTTTTTAGATGGAGAGCTTTTTGAAACTACCGCAATGCCTACGATCTTTCTTGACAATGAGGTTTACGAGGTTGTATTACATGCTACAACCGCTTCGGGTTGTATGGCAATTGATACCACAGAGCTTGACTTTATTCCTCCTTTATCTTTACAACAAGAGAATTTTCGAATCTTCCCAAATCCAACAACAAGGTTTTTAATTGTGGAAGCTCATTTTCCGGTTCAGTTGGAATTATTTCAATTGGACGGTAAACGGATTAAACTCTTAAAGAGTAAAAGCAATAAAACCATTGTGGATTTACTTAAAGAACCAAAAGGAATGTACATTCTGCGCATTCATGGTCCCGATCAAACAATTACCTATCCCATTGTGTTGAATTGATCACAATTTCTTTCAAATGCTGTTGATAGACTTCTAAAAATTGCATATCAGCCATTTTATCCTAAATATGACTTAATTTCATACTGTCATCTCCACACTGTTCTACTTAAACCAACGAATATGGAAGAGCTTATACATTTCTTAACCAACCTTTTTAGTACAGAAGACTGGCCACCACGCTGGGTATGCGGCAAATGGTCAGAATTTCATGGATGGCTATATATTGGAAGTGATATCATCATTTGGCTTGCTTATTTCATCATTCCGGTAATCATCATTTGGTTTATTCAGAAAAGACCAGATATTCCTTTTGTACCCGTATTTTGGCTGTTTGGTGCATTCATTATTCTATGTGGATCTACCCACCTAATAGATGCAGTTATTTTCTGGTGGCCGGCTTATCGCATAAGTGCCTTATTAAAATTATTGACAGCTGTAGTCAGCATGGCTACTGTGTTTGCCCTTATTAGGGATTTACCAAAGGTATTGGATCTTAAATCAGATGTGTCTAAACAATTGGAGATAAAAGATGCTTTGATAGCTGAGCTTCAGGAGGAAATTATTGGTCTGAAAAATAAAAATTGAAGAAAGAAGACAATATAAATAACCGGATGATCACCGCGATCATCCTTATGTTCATGGGATTGTTTTTGCTAGGCATTATCTTCCTGGCTGATTTTCATGCACCCAGAACAGTTGCGTTAGGTTCAATCTATTGCATCGTTATTCTATACACCTGGTTAATTCCAATTAAGAATATCAGCATCTTCACCGCTCTTCTCTGTACATTATTGATAATCATCGATTTGACTTATTCGCCGGCAGATGCAAATGCTGATAAGCTGTATGGAATAAATGTATTCATTTCCGTAATTGTTGTCTGGACCTGTGCTTCGTTGGTAGCTATTGCGAAAAGAAGCTTTGAAAGCATGGATCATTTGAATGACCACCTGGAGGAAAAAGTAAGAGAGCGAACCATCGAAGTACGACTCAACGAAACGCGGTTGAGACAAATGACAGAAGTTATTCAGGACTATGCAATCATTTTACTTAGCAAAGAAGGTAAAATAGAAAACTGGAATCAAGGAGCTCAAAGAATTTTAGGATTTGAAAAAGAAGAAGTCCATAACAAGAACTATCAATTGCTTTTTTCGAAAGAAGATAATGGAGATGTTGCACGCGAATTGCTTCACAAAGCATCAAAGAACGGGTTATCCAAAGATGAAAGTTGGCTGCTGCGAAAATCGGGTGAACAGTTTTTCGCGGAGATTACAATTACTGCCATTAAGAATGATCTTGATGAGCCTATGGGTTACAGTCTAATAACACGAGACCTGACTGAAAGAAAACGAGCCGAAATTCAACGAAATGAATACAATAAGCAGCTCGAACAAAAAAACAAAGAGTTGGAGCAGTTTGCATATATCACCAGTCATGATCTACAGGAGCCCTTGCTTACCGTTGAAAGTTTTGTAAACATGCTGGAGGAAGATTATGAAGATAAACTTGATGATCATGGTAAGAAAACCATAGGCTTCATTTCCAAAGCCACCAAAAGAATGCGAGTACTCATAGCGGATTTATTGCACTATTCGCGTATTGGAAGCAGTAAAAACAAAGAATCCATAAATGTAGATAAGCTTATTGACGATCTACTCAAGGACTTTACTTCCACAATCAATCAGACAAAAGCCAGCATTCAGTTTAATGGTCTTCCTACAATAATTGGATATAAAATGGAGGTGGCTCAGCTTTTTCAAAATCTGATTTCAAACGCAATTAAGTATCAAAAAAAGGGAGTATCGCCTGAAGTTATCATTCGCGGAGAAGAGCATTCAGATCATTGGAAGTTTGAAGTTAAGGACAATGGGATTGGGATTGAACAGGATTATCAGGAACGGATATTTTTAATTTTTCAGCGCTTATTTGCAAGAGGTGAGTATGAGGGAACCGGCATTGGATTAGCACATTGTAAAAAAATAATCGAACTTCATAGAGGGACAATTTGGGTGGAATCGACCCCAGGGATTGGGAGTACTTTTCACTTTACCATAAACAAAAATCTATCATAAGATGAAAGAAAAACTTGATCGAATACTTTTAGTTGATGATGATGACTCCACCAACTTTTTGCATAAAACCATTCTGGGAAGGTTAGATTGTGCGAATCATATTGACGTGTGTCAAAATGGAAAAGAGGCAATTGAGTTTTTGTCTGCTAAAGTAGATGGTGAATACCCTCAACCGAACGTCATCTTTCTGGATATTAACATGCCAATTATGAATGGATGGGAATTTTTAGAGGCATACGAAAAGCTCATTCCTGAACAAAAGGGTGATTTGATAATTGCGATGGTTACAACCTCCACAAATCCTGCGGACAGACAAAAGGCACAAGATTTTAATTTTGTAAGCACTTTTATGAATAAGCCCATGCGTAAAGACAATATCAGAGAATTGCTTAAGGCTCATTTTCCAAACCTCTTCTAGTCATTCAACCATTTTCTTTACAAACTCTCGATCATACGTCATTTTATAGCCCCAGTACCACATCTGTTTCTCTATCCAATCAACTCTTCCCTGTACATAAGTACTGGGTTTTACCGCTGAATATCGCTTTGGACTGGGGAGAATCGCTGCAAGTCGTGCTGACTGAGTGACACTTATTCCAGCTGCGGATCTTCCAAAGTATGCTTGACAGGCAGCTTCAGCACCAAAAATGCCGTCTCCAAACTCTGCCACATTTAGATAAACCTCCATGATACGTTCCTTGCTCCAAACCATTTCTATCAGTAATGAGAAATACAATTCAGCAGCTTTTCTTACCCAGGTACGATCAGGCCATAGAAATACATTTTTAGCTACTTGTTGAGTAATCGTACTAGCACCTTTCACCTTACCTCCTCTCCTATTTGCTTCCTCAGCCTTCCTGATAGATCGGAAATCTAACCCATCATGAAGTAGAAAGTATTGATCCTCCGCACACATTACAGCAAGTTGTAGTCTGCCTGAAATCTGATCCAAAGATCTCCATTCGTATTTTATTTCTTTATCTCGTCCTTCAATAACCATCAGTTTTGTGACAGGAATTGGGATGAAAGAATAAACCACCACCCAAATCAAAGTGAGGATATTAAAAAGCAGGATAAACCCAGCTATATATTTGATAATATGATATGTGATATTTTTCAATATACATCCATTAAATTCGAGACATGAGACACTTATTGCTGGTTGTTTTTTGTCTTAGTTTATCCCAAATCTATGCTCAGAAAGGTGACTTTTTACTAACTCATCATTTTCCCAGACATTCTAATATAGATAATTCAAACTTTGAAATCACTAATGATAACTATGGCCGCCTCTGCATAGCCAATAGATCCGGGGTTTTAAAGTATGATGGTGAAGCGTGGGATTTTTACCAAACTCCTTCCGCCGCATTGTCACTTACAGTTGACTCAACGGATGTAGTATATGTGGGCTGCATTGGAACTATTGGAATGATCGATTTTCACGAAAGGAGGATTGGCTATAAACCAATATTACCTGCTGACTCTCTTGACGATCTGTTTCTTGAGACTCATTATTTTAAAGGCAGGGTTTACTTTATGGGCAGTAAAAACCTAGTCATTTATGACATTGCTTCTGAGCGTGCAAGTATCCATAAAGGTGAATTCCTGAACATCTATGAATTAGACGCGGAGATGTTCGTAAACACAGCCGATGGAGAGACGTTCGTTATTCATGATTCACTCACATCCATTTCGCCGCTTCAAACAATATCCTATTCGTCTAAAAGAAAAGGAAACCCGGATCTGGCGGTAGGTTTTGACAATGAGCTTTACGAATATCAGAACTTTGAGTTTTCAAGCCTGCCTCAAAACAAACATATTAAAGAGTTAGGGTTTGAAATAAAAGAAATCCAGTGGGTTAATGATTCGCTATTTGTTTGTTCCACTTTTGAAAATGGCCTATTGATTTTTAATAAAAATGATGAAGAATATTTAGTTGTTACCGATTATCAATCAGGACTCCCTGATAATGAAGTTTACACTATTCATACAGACAATTCGGATGGCATATGGGTAGCCACTCAATTTGGGATTACGCACATCGCTCCGCTTTTTCCTGCTCATAGCTACTCACACTTCCAGGGCCTCAATGGCAACCTAACCAGCGTATCAAACTACGATGATGACCTGTGGGTCACTACAAGTCTGGGACTTTTCTACTTTGATCGAGATACTATATTTGAAAATAAGGTATACTACGAGGTTCAACGAAAAAACCAACGGACTTCATCGCGAACGTCACAGGCCTCTTCTCAGAAGCAGGAATCTGATGATGAAAAACCATTGCTAAAAAGGCTTTTCGGCAAAAAGAAACTTGCCTCCGGGAATGATGATCAAAAACAGAAAAAAGGGCTATTCGGATCCATTGCAAATATTTTTGATAATGACTCCAATGTTGAAAAAGTGAAAGGAAAGCTGGATAAAAATGCTAAATACGTAAGAAAAGTAAGGCAAATTCCAGTAGATGTTAATTACACATTTAAGCAGGTAAATGGCGCAAATGGCAAGTTCCTTTCAGTGCTGCCATATAAGGATAAGCTATTAGGCGTTAGCACATCTGGTATTTATGAAGTGACTAAAAAAGGTGCGGAAATAATCATTCCAGAGAGTATCCGATGGTTCATGGTCAATAGTAAGGATCAGCTTGTTATCAGTACATCAAATCTTCAGTTAAAGGTTTACAAACTCAATGGAGATGTTTGGATTGAACAGATAAGTCAATCTATGGACGATATAATTGTAAGCATGCGTGAAGGAGACGATGGCAAAGTGTGGATGGCTGGGTCTTCAGCCATTTATAAGACCTCCACAACAGATTCAACATTTACGATCGAAGAGGAGCTCCCGTTAAATAATATTTTCCTTGATGAAGTAAACATTCTCAACAAGAATGACACGCTGTACTTCATAAATTCTCAGGGATATTATTACTATGATAGCGATGCTAATCAGGTAGTTGAAAACACTAAGCTTGAAGATCAAATTGGACCAGCAGTTCATCACCTTTACGATCCTGTGGAAAGAGGTGTTTGGGTATTCAATGGCAAGGTATGGCATCACCTCAAGGAAGATGGAAGCATTGAAAAACTGGAATATCTTGGTTTATTTCCAGACCTACGCGCTATTTCAATAGATCAGGGTACGGATAAGTTGTGGCTTATTACGCAGAACAATGAGCTCCTCAAATATGATCCAACAAAACAAGGAGGGCTTGAAACGTTTAACTTTTTCTTGAAAAAAGTATCCAATGAAAAGGGAGAAATTGATCAGTCTAAGAAATTCACCCTTGCTTATGATGAAAATTTCTTAAGTATTGAATTGTCAAAGCCAGATTTTCTCGGTCTACTCAATCCTGAATTTCAATATAAGTTGGAAGGTCTCCACGAAGACTGGTCAGAGTGGACCAGAAGTAAGTCAATAGATTTCAGTTTCCTCCCCGAAGGAAGCTATAACCTGAGGGTAAGGTCTCGTGATGCATTTGGTAGAGTCGAAGAAGGTGAAGTCTTATCCTTCACTGTAAAACCTCCCTACTGGCAGACCCCATGGTTTTATGCTATCCAAATCATATTTTTTGGTGGGCTGGTATTCTTTTCTACCCGCCTAAATCAAGACAGCTCCAAAAATAGACTGTTAAGGGGTGGGCTCACACTTCTTACGCTGGTTTTAATTATTGAATTTCTACAAAGTGCTATTGGGTCCCTGTTTAGCTTTAAGAGTACGCCAGTAGTTGATTTCTTGTTGGATGCCTCGATCGCATTTATGATCTTCCCGCTGGAAAGACTTCTGCGCGAATTGATGACAAAAGGCAAGGTGAAAATGAAAATCAAAAAGAAAGATATTTCCTTAATCAGAAAGGACAGCCCTACCAAATAGCCAGTTGCCTGCTGCATCTGGATCATCGCTTCGAAAGAATTCTTTTACTGCACGTATTAGCTCTCCCCTGCTGATTAGATCATCATGATTTCGATCTAATTTTCTAAATGATTTTGCTGCAAAGCGAACTTCTATGCGATAGCCTACAAGCAAATCAATGTATTCATCCAGATTAATATATCCATCATTGTCTGCGTCAAAATTGTCGAAAATCTCTCCTACGAATTCATCTACGTACTGGGTGAAAATCTCTTCATCGCCATTTACAATTACCTCTTCCGCAAAATGAATCCAGTGATCCCAGTTGGCCTTTCCGTCATTATTATTGACAAACAAGTTGAAGTGATTCCAGCCATCTTCAAACCTCTTCTGAATCTCCTCATACTTTTCCTCTCCCTCCCTGATCCTCCAGAGGATGCAGAGGTTTTCTGCTATTCCAATAAAATCTTCTTTCTCAATGATTCCATTCCGATCAAAGTCCAGCACGTAGAAAAATCGTTCTAGCTTAGTGATTTGCAGTTCAGAGAGCATAACGGCCATAGTTTCTTGCGAAAATAATTAATCCTGTTCTTTAAATACTTTTTTCAACAAATCTGAGGTTCTGGCAGATGGATTTGCACGGATTTTCTTTTCCTCAGAGGCAATCATAAAAAACAGTCCCTCCATAGCCTTTTCTGTGGCATAGCTCTCAAGGTCTGGATTCACATCCTCTACCATTGGTATTTTATTGTAACGGGTGATGATCTCTGAATAATACTTTGTGGCGTTTGTCTGACCCAGTGCACGCTTTACTATTGGAGAGAACTTGTCTCTCAGCTCATCACTCGTGGTTCGCATGAGGTAATTGGTCGCAGCTTCTTTATCCGTCCCCTTTAGAATATCCCAGGCATCATCGATTGTCATCTGCTTAATAGCACTCACAAAAACAGGCTTAGCTTCCTTTGCGGCTTCTTCGGCTCCTCTGTTTAGTGTTTTCACAAACCGGTCCACTTCATTACCTAATCCCACGTCACGAAGGGTGTTTTCTACCTTTTGTATATCCGGTGGAAAAGGGATCTTTATTTGAGGGTTTTTAAAATAGCCATCTACCTTACCCACTTTCTGCGTACCCGTTGTTACCCCTTTAACTAACGCTTCTTTTAGTCCGCTAGCAACCTGTTCAGCCGTTAGCTCCTCCTCTAGTCCAATTGCATCCGAAATTGATTGAATTTGCTGCGCCGTGCATCCAAATAGCAACAACGTCATTAATAAAACTTTCACTCGTGAGTTCATTGTCTAAATCGTATTTTTGCGCCTCATAAAAGTAGTGAATTATTGTTCACCGTCAATTAAGATCAGATGCCTGCTAAAGCCATACTTATATCAATAGGAGATGAAATTCTATACGGTCAGACATTGGATACCAATGCCCATTGGATAAGTGGCGAGCTTGATAGCCTGGGTATTCGTGTAACCAAAAGAATAACCATTGGTGACACACGTGAAGAAATACTATCCAACCTCGAAGAAGCAGAAAACGATGCGGATATTATTTTAATAACTGGTGGACTGGGGCCTACCAGTGATGATCTAACCAAACCCTGCCTCGTGGAATATTTTGACACTCATCTGGTTCGAAATGAGGAAATGCTGAATAACGTGAAAAGGTTATTCGCGAAAATCGGTCGGGAAATATCGGAAGTAAATGAGCGCCAATCTGACCTTCCTGCCAATTGCACACCCATTTTAAACATGATGGGTACTGCACCCGGAATGTGGTTTGAGCGAAACGGTAAAGTGATCGTTTCCATGCCCGGTGTACCCTACGAAATGAAGAGAATAATGAAAGACACAGTGCTACCCAAATTAGCATCTCTTTTCATCCAGGACGCCATTTATCACCGAATGATCCGTACCATCGGCATTGGTGAATCCATGCTCGCTGAAACAATTAAGGATTGGGAAAAAGCTTTGCCTCCTCACATTAAGCTGGCATACTTACCAACGATGGGCAGTGTAAAGCTTCGACTTACTACCTCAGGGGAGAGTGAAGCAACCAAAAAAGAAGTTCAAGAGCAAATAGATAAAGTTCTTCCACTTATTGAGAAGTATGTATATGGATTTGATGACGAAGAAATCGAAGAAGCAATCGGACGATTATTGAGTGATAGAAATTACAAACTAGCCATTGCAGAAAGCTGCACAGGTGGGTTTTTATCACACAAAATCACCTCCGTTCCGGGAAGTTCGCAGTGGTTTAATGGTGCTTTCGTCCCTTATTCCAATGAGCTAAAAAATGAAAAACTGAAGGTAGATGGCGAAATCATTCGTAATCATGGAGCTGTCAGTGAGCCGGTTGTTTTAGCTTTGGCAAAGAATGTGAGGGAGGAATTTAAAGCAGATGTTGGCGTTTCGATAAGTGGGATAGCAGGTCCCGGAGGTGGAACCGAAGAAAAACCCGTTGGAACGGTCTGGATAGGCTATTCTGACAAAAAGAAAACTGTTGCTAAGAAGTTTCAGTTTGTAAGAGACAGAAGCATCAATATTGCTTATAGTGCGGTAGCCGCGCTAAACATGATTAGAATAAACTTAGATAAGGATTGACAAAATTATTATCTTTGGGAACGAAATAAACAACCTAAAACAGAATATAATATGGCAACTGTAGAAATGGTAATGCCTAAAATGGGCGAAAGTGTGATGGAAGGAACCGTGCTTGCATGGTTGAAAAATGTAGGCGAAACCATCGAAGAAGACGAATCGATCCTGGAAGTCGCTACAGACAAAGTTGATACCGAAATCCCGGCAACCCATGCTGGCGTATTGAAAGAGGTGTTAGCCCAGGAAGGAGACGTAATTGAGGTAGGCAAGCCCATTGCTATCATAGAAACAGAAGGTGACTCAAATGGTGCCGCCCCAGCGCCATCAGAAACACCAAAAGAAGAAGCTGCTCCCGTAGAGCAGGCAGAAGCCATGGTGGAAACTGCAATGACCACTGCATCTTCTGGCTCTAGCAATGGAACTGCAGTGCCCCGCACTTCTGATTCAGGCAAATTCTTCTCTCCGCTTGTGCGTAGCATTGCTAAAGCAGAAGGAATATCAGTTGCCGAACTTGAGTCCATCAATGGAACCGGAAAAGAAGGAAGAGTCACCAAGAATGACATTCTGAGCTATGTAGAAACTAGAAAATCCGGTGGTGCACCCGCTACAGCCCCTACTCCTACTGCAGCACCTGCAATGCCATCCGCATCTCACCAGCCTATGCCAGTTGCCGTAGATGGAGGCGATGAGATCATCGAGATGGACAGAATGCGCAAGATGATCGCCGAACGAATGGTGGCATCTAAGCACATCTCACCTCATGTAACCTCATTCGTGGAAGCTGATGTAACAAAGGTTGTTGGCTGGAGAAATAAGGTGAAGAACGAATTCTTAAGCAGGGAAGGTGAGAAACTAACCTTCACCCCTATCCTGATCGAGGCGATCGTGCGTGCGATCAAAGACTTCCCTATGATCAATGTGCAGGTAGATGGAAACAACATTGTGAAGAAGAAAGCGATCAATATTGGAATGGCTACTGCACTTCCAACTGGAAACCTGATCGTACCTGTGATTCATAATGCAGATCAACTGAGCCTTGTAGGCATTACTAAAAAAGTAAACGACCTGGCAAAAAGAGCACGTGAAAACAAACTGAAGCCTGATGAACTACAAGGTGGTACGTACACCGTTTCGAATGTAGGGTCATTTGGAAATGTAATGGGTACTCCAATCATCATGCAGCCGCAGGTAGCTATTATGGCGCTTGGAGCCATTCAGAAAAAACCTTCTGTAGTGGAAACACCTGAAGGAGATATGATAGGCATCAGAAGCAAGATGTTCCTCTCACATAGCTACGATCACAGAGTTGTAGATGGTGCACTTGGAGGTATGTTCGTGCGAAAAGTAGCTGACTATCTGGAAGAATACGACCTAAACAGAGGTATATAACTTATTGACTGTGGGGCACTCGCACCACCATCACGATCATTCAGAAGGCAACATCAAAGTTGCCTTCTTTCTTAATCTCGGTTTTGCCATTATCGAGCTGATAGGCGGGCTATGGACCAATAGTGTTGCCATACTTTCAGACGCCCTTCACGATCTTGGCGACAGCCTTACATTAGGTGTTTCCTGGTATTTCGCCAAAGTGGCTAAGAAGGATAGGAACCAAAAGTATTCGTACGGATATAAGCGCTTCTCAGTCCTTGGAGCACTTATCAATTCCATCGTTTTAGTAACAGGCTCTGCATTTATCATCATTGAAGCTATTCCGCGACTTTTTGATCCGATACAGCCAAATACACAAGGCATGATCTATCTGGCAATCGGTGGGGTTATTGTTAATGGAGCAGCAGCGTTTAAACTCAGCAAAGGAAGCAGTCTGAATGAAAAAGCTGTGTACATGCACCTTCTTGAAGATGTTCTAGGCTGGATTGCTGTACTAATTGGTGCTATTGTGATGCACTTTTGGGATTTACCAATTATCGATCCCTCCCTATCCGTTCTTATTGCTATTTTCATCCTTTACAATGTTTTTAAAAACTTGAGAGAGAGCTTCCGAATCATCTTACAAGGCACTCCGTCGGACATCAATGTAAAGAAAATACATGCGACCATTAAGGATATCCCTAAAGTGCTTGATGTGCATGACTGCCATACCTGGTCATTGGATGGAGAGTATCATATTTTATCCATCCACATTGTCATTGCTGACGATCTTCCATTATCTCAATTAGAGACCATCAAAACAGAAACCAAGAAGCGTGTATCCAATCTGGGTATAAGCCACACGACCATTGAGTTTGAAACGAAGGAAGAAGATTGTGATCCGTGTTAATTTCGCATCAATGAAATTCGTATCGATCATATTACTCCTCCTGCTCAGCCTATCGGGATTTAGCCAAAAAAAATACCTCACACGAGAGCTCCAGGTTGAAAATGATAACGATGCATATACACTCAATCTCACCCGGGATCAATACTACAGCAACGGGGTTGCCCTGCGGTATAGAATGCTTACAGATTCTACCGAATGGAAGCCGGGAATTAAAAAAGTAATACGTGCATATGAGCTGAATCATCGAATCTACAGTCCCCGACACCTTTTCTGGAAAGATTCTGCTGATATGGATCGACCATACGCCGGACAAATCACGCTGGCAGCATCTAATGAATACTACACCGATCGAAACGCTTATATTAAGCTTAAGCTTGAACTCGGCTGGATGGGGCCGGCATTGAGAATGGGAGACCTTCAATATGAATGGCATAAAGCTTTTGGTATGCAATTACCCTTAGGCTGGCAATATGAAATCAACAATGCCCCTGTTATTAACGGCTATGGTACTTATGCAAAAAGATTGGTGGACACCAATGGAATAGATTTGATTTCGGAATCAAACATTGCGCTGGGAACCTCATTTACCCATGCCAGACAAGAACTAATGGTTCGCTTTGGAGACCTACTTCCCATTCATCGTTCTACTCAATACAACGGCATTTTGGGTAGAGAAGATAAGGGGCCTGACACTCATGAATTTTACATTTTCTTGAGTCCCGGAATTGAATATGCTGCCTACAATGCCACCATCGAGGGCAATTGGATTGGTAAAGAGTCCATATATACAGAGACCCGCGAACCATGGATATTTCAGATGCGAGGCGGACTGATGATGAGTTTCACCAAGTTCGACATTGCCTTCCTCTATTACCGTCGCACGAAAGAAACTACTGAGGCCACTTATCACAAGTATGTAGGAATCCGGATGAATCAACGGTTTTGAGGTTAAATTGACAGAGTTTGAAAACTCATTTGTTTTAACATCAATAAGTCATTCGATGACTATTAGTTTTGTTCATGGCTCATCTCCACACGCTTGATGTGTCATGAATTCTTTAAATAATAATCCATTGAACAAACTTGTCTTCTTATTTCTTCCACTCCTTTTTACTTGCTGCTATGAAAAAATCAACCATGTAGAGGTTGTTCAAAATGATACCCAAATTGATAGTTTATTTATCTCGGAAATAATAACAGAAAGAAAATTTCAATCCATTTCAACCTTAGATGCAGCACCCCTGAAGGTTGACTCAACAATCATTGCCACCATTAAGACCAGTGACGGAAAGGGCACTTATCTGACCATTATTCGTCCGAACAGAGACCTGAAAATTACCATCAATAAGGATTCGAGCTTAACAACAAACCATATTGCTGACTCGCTACTGAATTACTTGTGGCATAGTCAAAATGCGTTTCTAGGTAAGCATAGCTCTTACATATTTACTTCAAATGATACAGACTCGCTTCTTTCCACTTACAGCACCTTTGGCAAGCAAAGAGCATCTACAATAGAGCAATTCTCTGAAGTATTAACTGATGAGAATAAGACGTTTTTGCATTATCACAACACTGCAAGATTAAATTCCTTCCTTTTGTATTATGGTAAATTCATTAAAAGCATTCCATACAATGATGATTACTATGGTTTTATTGATGAGATAGAAAACAATAACCGCTTGGCTAAAACATTCCCCACAAACCTTTTAAGCAAGCACGAAATAAACTACCTGAACCAAAATGACACAATTGTCAACATCATCTCATTCCTTGCTTATATAGATGACCAAACGAAAAGTAAAGATTTATCGGATTACCTAAAGGCAACCTACTTGAGAGAGATCATTGAAGACCCATCGGAATGGAAATTTCACCAGCCTTTATTAAGATCTGATGAGTTAAAAATGGTGCTTAAGCGAGAAAAAAACAACCCCTATTATAATCTGATTGAAAGCACAACGGATAGCTATTTTTCCTCTCAGGAAGGTGAAAAAGCGTATGATTTTACCGCGACACGACCAGACGGTACCCAATTAAAGTTATCTGACCTCAGAGGAAAGTTGGTATTTATTGATAACTGGGCTAGTTGGTGCGGACCTTGTATCAAGCATAGGCCAATTGTGCTAGAGATGGCTGAACGGTTTCAGGATGACCCAAAGATTGAAGTTTTAATGATCTCTGTAGATGCTTCAAAGAAAGACTGGGAAGACTATTTAACTAAGAAAGATCAAATCAATAATAACAATGACCTGATAATCGAAAATGGAATGAATGAACCCTATGGAGAGCGATTCAATATTAAATCCATCCCCAAGTACATGTTGATTGATCAGGATGGAGTAATCATTAACGCTGACTTACCAAACCCATCAGATAAACTCATTGAGCTAATAAATGCAGAGTTGGAAAAGATTTGAGTTAAATTTCTTCCCCGATCTCAATGATACCCTTGCTAACCATTCAAAAAAATGTTTTGCAAGACATAAATCATAGCTAATTGATACCCGTTCCCACCCTACATTTGCATCATGCAAGACATTGATATTGAAAACATTGAGCTAACCTATCTGGGCCTGGAAGATTACCAGGAACTAAAAAAGGCGATGATCGAATCTTACCAGAAAGTGGAAGACAACTACTGGGAAAAACACGAGATCGAAAAGCTCATTAACCTTTTTCCTGAAGGGCAAGTGGTGATCAAAATCAATGGACAATTGGCTGGGTGTGCGCTCTCCCTCATTGTAAAAAGTCGACTTGCACAACAACGACACACCTACAAGAAGATTACCGGCAACTACACCTTTAACACACATGACCCTGAAGCTGATATGCTTTATGGAGTAGATCTCTTCATCAAGCCGGAATTCAGAGGTTTACGACTAGGTAGAAGATTGTATGATTACAGAAAGGAGCTTTGTGAACGGATGAACCTTCGAGGGATCGCTTTTGGTGGTCGTATTCCCAACTACCACACCTATGCAGATGATTTGACACCCAGAGAATACATCGATAAAGTCAAGAAAAAGGAAATTGATGATCCCGTATTGAACTTCCAAATCAATAATGACTTTCATGTTTCCAAAATCCTGAAAGGCTACCTGGAAGGCGATCAGGAATCTAAGGAATATGCAGTCCTTCTGGAGTGGGACAATATCTACTACGAGGAAGAAACAGAGCAAGCGAGCTCGATCAAACGAGTGGTTAGGCTTGGCCTTATCCAGTGGCAGATGCGGCCTTATAAAGATCTGGATGAACTCATGCAACAAGTTGAATACTTTGTGGATGCTGTTTCTGATTATCGCTCAGATTTTGCCCTTTTTCCGGAGTTTTTTAATGCCCCGCTCATGGCGGAAAACAATCACCTCTCAGAGTCTGATGCCATCAGGGAATTGGCATCACATACAGAGGAAATTGTGAATCGTTTCTCAAAGCTTGCTATCTCCTACAACATCAACATCATTACCGGGAGCATGCCGGAGATGAAAAATGACCGACTTTACAATGTGGGTTATCTGTGCCGGAGAGATGGTACTGTAGAGCGATTCGAAAAAATACATGTTACCCCGGATGAGTCTAAAATCTGGGGTATGGAAGGTGGAAATGAACTGCAAACCTTTGAAACGGATTGCGGAAAAGTAGGAGTGCTGATCTGCTATGATGTGGAGTTTCCAGAGTTGAGCAGACTCCTGGCTGATCAGGAAATGGATATATTGTTCGTTCCATTCCTTACCGACACACAAAATGGATATTCCAGAGTACGAAACTGCGCACAGGCTCGAGCTATTGAAAACGAGTGCTATGTTGCATTGGCTGGAAGCGTGGGCAACCTTCCTAATGTGCACAACATGGATATTCAATTTGCACAGTCTGTCGTATTTACACCATGTGACTTTGCCTTCCCTACGAATGGCATCAAAGCGGAGGCCACTCCTAACACAGAGATGATTTTGATTGCTGATGTGGATGTAGACGACCTCAGAGAGCTACACCAATTTGGAAGTGTGAATAACCTGAAAGACCGAAGGAAAGATGTTTATGAACTGAAGAAAAGGTGATTAAATATCCCATGCCTCATTGAGGTGCGGGATGGCATGATGGGCGGTCATATCAAATTGACATGGTACGATTGATACATAATTATTCGCTAACGCCCATTCATCATTATCCTCTCCTTTGTCATGATTCACAAAATTACCTACCATCCAGAAGTACTTTCTTCCGTAAGGATCCTTGCGTTCATCAAAGTCCTCTTCCCAATTGGCATTGGCCTGACGACACATTTTAATTCCCTTGATAGGCTCTTTCTGCTTAACGGGGAAGTTCACATTCAAGGCAATGCCTTTGGGAAGGCCATTCTTCAACGCCTCTGTAACTACTTTCTCAATATAATTATCAACATGATCCATATCGGCAGACGGATCAAAGTCGCACAGCGAGAATCCTATCGAAGGTACGCCCTCTATCGCTCCCTCTATCGCGGCACTCATTGTTCCTGAGTAGAGGACGCTTATGGAGCTGTTGCTTCCATGATTGACACCAGAAACAATCAAATCAATCTTTTTTCCTTTCAGCACATAGTGCTTAGCTAGCTTTATACAGTCAGCAGGAGTGCCGCTACATTCGTAAGCCTCAATATCTCCGAACAGATCATTTTTTGTCAGCCTCAATGTATCTCCAACAGTGATTGCATGCCCCATCCCGGATTGAGGACTATCAGGCGCTACTACCACCACCTCTCCAAGGTTTTTTACCACGTTCACAAGCTTGCGAATTCCTCGTGAGGTGATACCATCATCATTACATACCAGAATAAGTGGTTTTGCCATAGTTAGATTGAATTATAGAATGCTGTAATTCGGATGAGATCAGCCATTTCATCCGTATCCAGCCTGTTGTCTTTTATAAATTTCTTAACGTGAGATTGCTTCTTAACCATAAAGTCAAGTAAGTCTCTTTTCTTCCCAGTGAAGAAAGTGATCTTGCCTTTATCGTCCATGAAGTAGTAGGAATATTTAATGATGGTCTGAGTCCTGCTACCCCCTCCCCAGTAGGCTGAAGAGGAGTTTACAACCTGACTCACTAGATGCTCCCTTGCCATAAGCGAGAGCTTACCTTCATATACCAACTCAAAAAATACAGGAATTTTATAGTCAATATTAACCGTATAAGGAATCGAATAAAACTGCCTGTAGTTATTTAAAATCTTATCAAATATTTCAAAATAAAACACCTTATGACTGGAAAATGACATGGTCTTTCCTCTGTATATGACAGAGAGAAGATTTGCATCTAAATCATATTTCAGGTCACCTTTTATCGTGTCCTTATCGGTCGTGACAAGGAATCCTTCATGAAATACCTCAGAAGAAAATTGCTGTGCTGAGAGCGTAAGTGCCGCTGAAAGAAAAAGTAAAGAAAAACGTATTCTCATTTTAAAATCTCGTGTCCCAGTTTATCTCTTTTTGTTTCAAGATACTTTTGGTTATGAGCATTGGGAGCTATTTCTATGGCTATATTCTCTACAATTTCCAGGCCATACCCCATCAAACCAACCCGTTTCTTCGGGTTGTTTGTTATCAGTCTCAGTTTAGTGACATTCAATTTTCTCAATATCTGAGCACCAACACCATAATCCCGCTGGTCGGATTTAAATCCAAGCTCCAAATTAGCTTCAACCGTATCTTTCCCTTCTTCCTGCAATTTATATGCCTTGAGCTTGTTCATCAAACCTATGCCTCTTCCTTCCTGATTCATATAAAGCACTACGCCCTTTCCTTCTTTTTCTACCATTTGCATGGCGCCATGAAGTTGACCTCCACAATCACATCGGCAAGAGCCAAATATATCACCGGTGACACATGAACTATGCACGCGCACCATTACCGGTTCATCTTTTTTCCAAGTGCCTTTGATCAGTGCCAAATGCTCTTCGCCAGTATTCTTTTGTTTGAAAGCTTTTAATTGAAAATCGCCCCAACTGGTAGGCATGCTCACTTCAATTTCCTCCTCAACCATCGACTCCTTATTCATCCGGTATTCGATCAGGTCTGCTATAGAAACGAGCTTCAAACCAAACTTATCTGCAATCTTGCGACAATCAGGTAAGCGAGCCATCGTACCGTCATCTTTCAATATCTCAACCAAAACACCACCCGGAGTAAGTCCAGCAAGCCGAGAAAAGTCAACGGCTGCTTCAGTATGACCAGCTCTTCTCAACACCCCGCCCTGCTTAGCTTTTAGCGGGAAAATGTGACCAGGACGACCCAAATCTTCTGGTTTGGTCTCCGGATTGACTAATGCTTTGATGGTTTTTGCCCGATCAGAGGTAGAAATACCAGTAGATGTTCCATGACCGATGAGATCAACTGAAACGGTAAATGGTGTCTCGAAAGTGGCCGTATTCTTTCCTACCATCAAGTCAAGGTCCAGTTCTTTGCACCGATCCTCCAGCAAGGAAGCGCAAATCAGCCCTCTACCCTCTTTTGACATGAAGTTGATGATGTCCGGCGTTACTTTATCTGCTGCACAAATAAAGTCCCCTTCATTCTCTCTATCTTCATCATCTACCACGATGATCACTTCCCCATTCTTAATGGCCTCAATGGCCTCTTCTATTTTATCTAGCATTGCTATCCTACTAATACGTTCCCTAATATTTTGGCTATTTCCACCGATACCATCTTCAACTCATTTATGTCATCCAAAAGTTCATCCACTTCTGCTTCACTTGTGGCATGCTTTAATTTATCTGTTTCTTCCTGTATCAATTGTTGAACGATTCGAAACTTTAGCCGAAGCACATTGGTGTAAGTTACATCCCTAAGAAACTCTGTTTCTCTGGGCACATGAATTTGATATTTTTCACTCCAGTTCTCGCTGATCTCATATTTATCGGCACTTAAGTCAATGACTGTTTTTCTTACTTTCTCATCTTCGTGATGTAGCAAGAATTCCCCATCTATCACTTCACCCTCATTCAATTTTTCCCTGAAAACCTCAATGATTTTCCGGTAGGTCTCATTGGTAAACTGGATTTCATCTGCTTCGTTCAGAAAGTAGTCAATTAAATTCTGATCCTGCATTTCACGGGTCTGGATCTTATTTTTTCCGTAGTTGACCAGCACCCTGATACTCTCACGCTCCTGGTATTCGATAATCTTGGCGATATCAAGCTGATCAATAATCTCTTCCTGCTCCATTGGGAATGGTGGAGCTTCTATCTCAGGCTGGGACGACTGGTCTGAACGCTGTTTTTTCCGGTTCTCAATGAGAATTTTGTTTTGCTCTGCAACCAAAACCGACTCAGCGATTCCCAGCAAATCACTACAATCTTTTATATAGACGGTTCGCTTAACAGGATCATTGATCTTGGTAATACTTGAGACAATATCCTTGATTACACCGGCTTTTTTTACCGGATCATTTCCAGTCTCATCAAGAAGCACTTTGGTTTTGAAGCGAATAATATCCTGTGCCTCTTCACCTACATATTCCCTGAACCCAGAAGCTCCGAGTTGCTTCGCATAACTGTCAGGATCTTCCCCTTCAGGAAGTGCCACGGCCTTCACGTTCAGGTCTCCTTCCAAAAGAAGGTCAATACCCCGCATGGATGCTTTGATGCCGGCCTGGTCACCATCAAATATGACGGTTACATTTTCCGTATATCGTCGAATCAGCTTTACTTGATCCTCTGTCAAAGCTGTACCGGAAGACGCAACCACATTTTCTACTCCTGCCTGATGCATGGAAATTACATCGGTGTAGCCTTCTACCAGATAACAATTATCCTCTTTTCGAATAGCGTTTTTCCCCTGATACATACCATAAAGCACCTTGCTCTTATGGTAAAGCTCTGTCTCAGGGCTATTGATGTATTTCGCTGACTTGTCAGTACTGGAAAGTTTTCTTCCTCCAAAAGCGATTGTTTTCCCTGAAACATTATGAATCGGAAACATGACTCTGCTACGGAAGCGATCGTAGTTTTTACCGTCTTTATCAATGACAAGCCCTGCCTCAGAAAGTATTTCCTTATTATATCCTTTCTGAGTTGCCTCATTAAGCAACCCATCCCACAACTCTCGTGAATAACCTAATTCAAATTTCTTGATTGTCTCCTCTGTAAAGCCACGCTCTTTGAAGTACGAAAGACCAATGGATTTACCTTCATCCGTATTGTGAAGTACTTTCTGGAAATACTCATTTGCAAAATTGAGGACAATGTACAGGCTCTCTCGTTTGTTCTGAGCTTGTTGAGCTTCATCTGATTGCTCTTCTTCTTTTATCTCAATACCGTATTTTCCGGCCAGATACTTCAACGCCTCCACATAGCTAAGACCATCCACTTCCATCACAAAGGAGATTGCATCTCCACCTTTCCCTGAGCTAAAATCTTTAAAAATACCCTTAGAGGGCACTACATAAAAAGATGGAGTCTTTTCATTCGTAAATGGGCTATGTGCTTTGTAACTTGAGCCTGATCTTTTTAGGGTAACAAAATCCCCAACCACCTCGACAATGTCGATCCGGTTCTTTATTTCTTCGATGGTAGAGGGGTGAATCATAATGTTTTTCGGACTGCAAAATTACCTGATAAAAAGGATACTGAATCATCAGTAATACATCATACATTTGAACAAAAAAATCAATGCCTAAACAAACTGCAAATCCAAAGAATATCCTATTTGTTTCAATCTCCGGATTGATCAGTGACATAGCATGGCAATGCATAAAAGAAGGACATGAAGTCAAATACTTTATAGAGGAAGAAAGTGAAAAAGAAATTGGTGATGGATTTGTACCGAAGGTCGATGACTGGGAAGCTGAAATAGATTGGTCAGATTTGATCGTTTTCGATGATGTCCTCGGACAAGGCGAAAAAGCTCAGCAATTACGAGCAGATGGTAAGTATGTCGTTGGTGGAACTCCTTATACAGATAAATTAGAAGATGATCGCTCCTTTGGTCAGGCAGAGCTCAAAAAACATAAGGTCAACATCCTGAACTACCACGAGTTTGATTCATTTGATGCCGGCATTGCACACATTAAGGCCAATCCGGGCAAGTACGTTTTAAAGCCTAGTGGTGAAGCCCAAAACATCAAAAGATTACTATTCGTCGGGATGGAAGAAGATGGAAGTGATGTTTTGAGGATTCTTAGTGCGTACAAAAACGCCTGGAGTGAAGAAGTAAAAATCTACCAGCTGCAGAAAAAAGTAGATACTGGTGTTGAGATAGGTGTAGGAGGCTTCTTTAACGGAAAGGAGTTTATATACCCTATCAATATCAATTTTGAACATAAGAAATTATTTCCCGGTGAATTGGGTGTGGCGACTGGAGAAATGGGTACAAGTATGTTTTGGAGTGGACCAAACAAAATATTTAACTCCACCCTTAAAAAGATGGAATCAACACTGGCAAAAGAAGGCTATGTCGGATATATCGACATTAATTGCATTGTCAATAGCAATGGCATCTATCCATTGGAATTTACCTCACGATTTGGATACCCCACCATCTCAATACAGGCAGATGGAATGAACAATGGCATTGGGGATTTCTTCTATCAGCTTGCTAAAGGTGAAAAACCAAATCTGAAAGTGAAAAGTGGTTTTCAGGTTGGTGCACGTGTTGTAGTTCCACCATTTCCATACAAAGACCCTAAGACCTTTGAAGCCTTCTCCAAAAATGCAGCTATCGTCTTCAAAAAACCAATGACAGAAGGTGTGCACATAGAAGATGTGAAGATGGTAAATAATGAATGGCTAATAACAGGAGGCAGTGGAGTAGCGCTGATTGTAACAGGATTGGGACTTACCATGAAGCAGGCTCAGCAGCAGCTTTATACACGTATTAAAAATATTATGATTCCAAATATGTATTACCGAACTGATATTGGTAATCGTTGGTTTGAAGATAGTGACAAGCTGCATGCATGGGGATACCTCAGAGAAAGTTAACATGCAGACTAAAATCCATCCTGTATAAGAATACCAGGATGACAATTTGAGTAATTGACAGATAGACTTTATAACTTGCGGGCCGAATGGAATTGACGAAGGAAAATCTACTAAAAGCACTAAGTGAGGTCATAGATCCGGATCTGAAAAAAGACCTGGTTTCACTCGGAATGATCCAAAATATTCACATTGACGGTGATAAAGCAGCATTTGATGTGGTGCTCACCACGCCGGCCTGCCCTCTTAAAGAAGTGATTAAAAAGGATTGTGAAGAAAAGATTCAGAAACATTTAGGTGAGGTGAAAACCATCATCAACATGACCTCAAATGTTACAACCAAAAGAGATGAAGGTCCGGTTTTGCCGGGTGTGAAAAACATTATCGCTGTTTCATCCGGAAAAGGTGGCGTTGGCAAGTCTACCATTGCAGCAAACCTGGCAGTGGCATTGGCCAGAAGTGGTGCCGATGTTGGCTTAATTGATGCTGATATTTATGGTCCTTCGATCCCTACCATGTTCAACTGTGAGTTTGAACAACCGGGAATTGTGCAGGAAGATGGTAAAAATAAAATTGTACCGATACAGCAGTACGGAGTGAAATTAATCTCAATTGGCCTCCTGACTAATAGCGAAGATGCTGTCGTTTGGAGAGGCCCAATGGCCAGTTCAGCCCTGAGACAGTTTATTTCTGATGCGAAATGGGGAGAGTTAGATTATTTGGTGATCGATTTACCGCCGGGAACCAGCGACATCCACCTTACATTGGTTCAGGCAGTTCCAGTTACCGGAGCTGTGGTAGTTACCACACCGCAGAAAGTAGCATTAGCAGATGCTCAGAAGGGAATTTCTATGTTTAAGCAACCACAAATCAATGTACCGATTTTGGGCTTAGTCGAAAACATGTCTTGGTTTACTCCGGAAGAGCTTCCTGATAATAAATATTATATCTTTGGAGAAGGAGGCGGCCAAAAGCTGGCAGAAAAGAATGAGGTTGAACTCTTAGGTCAAATCCCTATTGTTCAGACAATTAGAGAAAGTGGCGACAGTGGCTATCCTGCAGCAATGAAGGATGGAGAATTATCAGACGCATTTATGCGTCTTGCGGAGAATGTAGCGAGGCAA
Organism: Ekhidna lutea; assembly: GCF_900188325.1. Lineage (GTDB taxonomy): Bacteria > Bacteroidota > Bacteroidia > Cytophagales > Cyclobacteriaceae > Ekhidna > Ekhidna lutea. Next base: position 863,830 of record NZ_FZPD01000002.1, read on the forward strand.
GTGGCAATCAGAAATGCTTCACAGGCTGAGACTAAAAAAGTAGAAGTGACCGTTTAGCAATATGTCAGAGTTAGTAGAAAGAGTAGAAAAAGCACTAAATAATATAAGGCCATACCTGGAAGCTGATGGTGGCGATGTGAAGGTGCTGGAAGTGGATAAAGATATGAATGTAGTGCTGGAACTAATGGGAAACTGTGGTTCTTGCCCCATGTCTACAATGACATTGAAGGCCGGTGTTGAAGAAGCCATTAAGCGAGAGGTCCCAGAAATAAAAAGCGTGCATGCTGTCAACATTACCTCGCCGGATGATCCAAACGCTAAGCTTCCATTTGCAAATTGAAAGACCCATGCGAGGTGGGTGGTTCTTATGTATCCTTTTAGCTGCATTTCATCTCAATGCACAAGACAGATGTGGTACAACAGCCCCAACAACAGGTGAATTTGAAAACTGGATAAGCACAAAAATCGCCGAACGACAGAATCAAGCCCACAGACCTCAAGCTCCGCTTTATCAAATACCCGTTGTAGTACATGTATTTCACAAGGGTGAGCCAGTAGGAACGGGTGTAAACCTTTCAGAGGAGCGCATTAAAGCTCAAATTGACTCCCTAACGGCGGACTTTCGGCGCACCAATGCGGATGCCATGAATACGCCTCCTGACTTTCTTCCTGTAGCTGCGGACGTAGAAGTGGAATTTGTTTTGGCAAAGCAAGATCCTGCTGGTAAACCGACCAATGGAATCGTGAGAATCCACGGCTCAAGGGATGTTTACCGGGCTAACTCTCATCGTCCGTTGCTACGCTCTGAAAGTTTTTGGCCGGCTTCAAATTACTTGAATATTTATGTACTTGACCTTCAGGTATTTATAGGCTATGCTTCTTTCCCCCTGATTGCACTGGATGGAATCACGAATGACACAGAGGACTACATATTTGATGGAGTGCTAATCGACTTTGAATACTTTGGAGTAAATCCATCTGCACCTGCTTTTGAAAGCTACGGAAGAACACTCACCCATGAAGTAGGTCACTACCTGGGATTGAGACATATATGGGGTGATGGTGGTTGTTCTATTGATGATTTTGTTGATGACACCCCATTGGCAGACACTGACAATGGCGACTACACTTCACCATGCACATTTCCAAATCCTAATGACAATGAAGTCTGCGTTTCAGGCGAGCCTGAGATGTTTCAAAACTACATGGACTACACGGATGATGTTTGTATGAACTTATTTACCTCGGGGCAAAAATCAAGAATGCGAACAGTCATTGATAATGCTCCTAATCGGACAACATTAATTTCTTCGCCAGGCCTGACCGAACCACCTAGATTCTCAAATGATTTGTCAGTTGTAGATATCATTTCGCCAGATTATGCAGAATGTAACACGAACATCACCCCTAGTGTAATGATCACGAATTACGGTAATAATGATGTCAGCTCTTATGAGGTTCAGCTCTATATCAATAGCGATCCTATAGGACCGCCTGAAAGTATTTCAAATACCATGTTGCCGCTTGACTCTGATACAATCATCTTTCCAACTCAATCTGTGCCAACATCACCCTATTCTGTTTCATTTGAAGTGCTGGAAGTAAATGGTGGAAATGATGGAAACCCTGGTAATAACTCAATGACAATAACCGTCAGTGACAATACAACTCAGAGACTGCCATTCAATGAAAATTTTGAAAGTACAATTTCTGTATTTGGAGAGTTTGGCAGTAGTTCCCCATGGGAACAAGTAAATGCACCTAAAACCGCCCCCACCAATCAGGCATTGGTATTTAAATCACATGAGAATACAGAATGGTTTGATGAAACAACAATTTTCAAAACACCTATTTTAGATGTCACGGGCGTACAGTCAGGAGAATTGCTATTTAGCTACGCACATGCAAACTCACCATCTGCCTTTTACGATGGGCTGATGGTAAAGGCAAGCGTAGATTGCGGAGAAACATTTGCAGATATCATTTTTTCAAGCTTTGGTCCAAACCTCGCAACGGCTGAAGAAAGTGATTCTTACTTCTCACCAGCAAATCAACTCGAGTGGATAGACACTGTACTGAGTATTACTGAGTACAAAGAGATCGATGGCGTTCAATTCGCGTTTGTTGGGATCAACGGAAGTGGTAACAATATATATGTTGACAATATTGATATAGTTGAGACGAATCTTTTTGAAAATGATATCAGTCCCAGGAGTTTAAAAGGACCACTTATTACTTGCGCTGAGTCCTCCCGTCTTGAATTACGCATCCGAAATGTAGGATCACAGATTGTAACTTCATTTGAGGTAAAATACCATGTCAATGGAGATACACTCATTACCACATTCAATGGATTAAGTGTTTCATCAAAAGAATTTGCAACTTTCTTTATTGCAGCGGACAATCTAGTTCCCGGTCAGAATCAGGTTGGCGCTGAGATAACCTTGGTCAACGGAGCAGCTGATGAATCAATAATCGATAATTCATTGGCTGCCAGTCTGAGAAGGGATTCGAAATCTGATGAATATCCTTTGTTAGTAGATTTTGAACAACCAGACATTTGGGATGTAACCTCCACAGGTCCTGACACGCTTTGGGTTCGAGCCCAGGTTCAGGGCAATGGTGTGTTAAGAGCAAAAGGGTTTAATGCTCCAAACCTGGGTGTCCAGAGCTGGTTTGTGAGTCCAAAACTCACAACTGGAGGTCTGGATAGTGCTCATCTTTATTTCAGAGCCTCACATGCTGCCAGAAATGGTTTTGAAGATCGATTGCAGGTTTTGCTTTCAACTGACTGTGGCGAAAACTATAGCACCACTCTTTTAGATGCCTTTACAGATTCTCTTGCAGTTACCACCTCATCTACTCGGTGGGTACCCTCCTCAGACAGTGATTGGAAAGAATACAAATTAGATCTCTCGCACTCCTTTTTCTTTGATGATAACATACGAATTGCGTTTGTGTTCACTCCGGGCGGTGGCAATGACTTATACATTGATGATATCAGTATCAGGGAAAATGAAGTACCGAACTATGAGGAAGTGTTCAGAGCGTTTCCTAATCCAGCGATTAATTCATTTAATGTTGGGTTCAACCTATCAGAAAAAGAAGCTGTCACCGTTAGACTATTGGATATGAGTGGCCGTATCATTTTTGAAGAAGTGGTGGGCAATGCATTTAACCAGGTCATAGAGTATGAAGCACCCTCCCAGAAAGGGCTTTATTTTTTAAATGTGATTGGAAAAAATTTCAACACCTCCCAAAAACTGTTTATTAGTAATTGATTAGGTTTATCCCTGTATATTAAAAGCATTTATGTCATTTAGAAAACCAACCAGCGTAAAAGATTTTCTGATTCATTTAGGAGTACTCATTGGTAGCGGCATCTTGATTGTGATCGTTGTATTTTATATCTGGCTTCCGATCACAACCAACCACGGCGAAACAATCACAGTCCCCGATATTCAGGGCATGACAGTATCGGAATTGGATGATTTTTTAAGTAAGCGTAATTTAAGATACGAGGCTACTGCAGACTCCAGCTATTCACCTGACCATCCTCCTTTGGCAGTATTGAGGCAGGTTCCAAAGCCAAATACTAAGGTGAAGGAGAATAGAAAGATTTATGTGACGTTAAATGCAGAGAGTCCGCCCAAAGTGAGAATGCCAAGGGTTGAGGATTTGTCACTAAGAGCCGCAATGATGGTATTAAAATCATATGACCTGAAACTTGGAGACGTTCGATACGTTCCAGATGTGTTTTTTGGAGTAGTTCATGAGGCCAAAATGAATGGCAGAGCTGTTTTGGAGGGAGAGAAAATCGAAAAAGGCAGTTTGATTGACCTTATTGTGGGTGATGGATATGGAAACACTGTATTTCAGTCACCTTTACTTATTGGTTTAGATCAGGAAGAAGCAGAGACAGCCATCATCGGTTCCGGGCTGAAAGTTGGCAAGATTCAGACAACTGAAAAATCACTTGCAGGATTTGATGCATTGGATTCGTTGGGTAATGATATTCTGGAATATAGAAGTATTTCACCCGGTACGGTTCAGCAGCAATACCCGCGTCCAGGAAGAAGAGTTAAAATCGGCGACCCAGTTGATATTTGGATTTATCAGCCGGATACAGTTAGTAACACCTCTACTATATTGGATAACCAATGAATAAACTCTTAGCTGCCATACTAATTGTAGGAATACAGACTGCTTTTGGACAGTTGATCATTAAGCCGATTAACAAATCCACCTCGAATGAGCGCAACAGGATTACTAAATCAAATACTATTAATCCAGCCTCTCTTCCATTTTGGGATGATTTTTCAGTTTCGGGTGATTCTCCTGATGGCTTACGTATTTGGGGAACCGATACTTCCAGTCAGTGGAATGCAGAAGCTAGCCGTGATGTGTATGTCAATGCCACGCTAGCCATCAACCCACCCAGCTATAAGGTTGCCACTTTTGATGGTCTCAACGGAAATGGTGGTTTTCATGGAGCTGATAAGGGTTTGGCAGATCAGCTGGTTTCTGACACGATTGATCTTCAAGGAAAAGCAAATGTGATTCTTTCATTTTACTGGCAGGCCGGAGGTAATGTGGAAATTCCTGACGAAGGTGATTCGCTTATTCTTCAGTTTTACAGCCCAAACATTGAGACTAATGGTGGTTGGCAAACAGTATGGTCAAAAGATGGTGGAGATATTGAAGCAGATCAGGATTCTGTCTTTACACAAGTCGCTCAAGTAGTTGAATCTCAATTTTTAACGCAAAAGTTTGTCTTTCGATTTCAATCCTATGGCGACCTGGATGGCCCATTTGATGCCTGGCATGTGGATTGGATCTATTTGAATGATAATCGTCAAAATGATACATTTCACTACCTTGATAGAGGATTGACCGGTCAGCTGAAGCCTCCATTTTCTCCCTATCAATCTTTACCTATAAACCAGTACAAACTCAATCAACCACAGTATAGCAAACAAACAGTTCAAGCCTTTAATCTTGACGAGCAGCTTCAACCTGCTGAATATATTTTGGTCGTCAGAGACTTGAATACCGGTTCAATTCTAGACTCACTTGAATACGGTAACAAACCGATTTTAGAAGGCAATCCAGATCCATTCAAACTCACCAATAAGCGATTGATAGAATTGGACTCAATAGAGTTCTCAAATTTTCCGAATTTGGACTCACTAGTTGTTTTATCTGAGGTATACTTCGAAAGTTCAGATGATAGTTTGCTGGTTGGCAATATTGATTTAAAAATCAACGATACCATTCGAACACAATATCTGCTACATAATTACTACGCATATGATGATGGTACTGCGGAGTATGCAGTTGGGACAAATGTGCGTGGCGGCCAAATTGCCGTTCGATATTTGCTAGAGCAAACGGATACTTTGACGCATGTAGACATCCATTTCCCAAACATTGATCCGCATAGTTTCAATAGCGCACTTGAACTTCAAATTTTCAAAAGGCTCAATGAGGAGCCGATCAGAACACAGCCTATTTCGGTAATTAATGCAACTACACTTAATGAATTCACAAGGTATGAGCTAGCCAGACCGCTGATCTTGTCCGACACTTTTTTCCTTGGCTATGAGCAAAGTAAAAATGAATATATCGGATTTGGTTTTGACAGAAGCAACCCGGATGCTTCTCAATATATTTTTGAAAACATTACAGGAGAATGGGAGCAAAACTCCAGATTACAAGGAGCACTCATGATTCGCCCTGTCTTCTCAAAAAAAGATTCTTTTGTCTTGGGAGCTAATCCAAAGGAGCTAGCCTTTAGAGTTTACCCAAACCCCACTAAAGGATTATTGAAAATTGAGGGAGTGTATCAAAGTATTACGCTCATGGATTTTTCCGGTCGAGTGCTTTTTAATCAAACTCAAGCAACCGTACATGATTTTTCAAGTTTGAAAGGGGGCTTATATTTGCTCACAATTCACCGAAAAGAGGGTGATCAAACCATAAAAATCATTAAAGAATGAATGAAGATATCACTTGCCAGGAAGTAAAAGACAGACTAGAAAAAGGAGACAAATTCAACTTCATTGATGTTCGTGAAGAATGGGAATATGAGGAAGCCAATATAGGAGCCACACTTATACCGCTAGGAGATCTCCCGACACGTATTTCCGAAATCGAAAGCATGAAAAATGAGGAGATTATCGTTCACTGCAAATCCGGTGCTCGCTCAGGAAGAGCCAAAAAATTCTTGAATTCACAGGGTTTCACCAATGTTCGAAACATGGAAGGCGGCATTACCGCATACCTGGAGCTTTAAAGCCCATTGACAACCAGTGGTTGTGGGCTGAAGCATAACACGAAAATGATTAGTGCAATCCAGCCCAACACTTTTCTTCCCGCAGATAAAGGCTTGTTATCAATCACAGGTGGGTGATCTACTCCAATGAACCTACCAATCAGTAGCGAAAATAATAGCCATCCGGTGTATCCTTCAATTTTGAAAATTGATGCAATAAAAAATTGAACCGTCAACATTACGGTCGCGTATAGTAGTCGATCTCTTTTTTCTTTAAACACACTGTATGCACACCAGTAAACAATAAACAGATAGGCAGCCAGACTAAGCAAAAAGCTCCCGAGTCCTTCTATTGAGGAGTCTACCAAATCTGCTGTAGTAACCCAGCCCAGTCCGGCATAGAAAAGAAATGCTGTGAACAATACCCTCGATATGATGGCATGGTGTTTTGGTCCGAATAGGCCGAAAACCACATGACCACCATCAAGTTGTCCAATTGGCAATAGGTTAAGTGCAGTGAAGAAGAAAGCCAAAAAAGATGCTAAAAGCAATGGATAATGCATCAATTCACTTGAACTAGGCACATAACGATCATCGGGAGCCAGGTAGGTTCTCCCCAGGTTCATCAGTAGATTGTCTCCAAATGAAATAGATCCCCTATTCAACCGAATGGTATCCGGTTGTTGATCATATAGCATTCTATCCGGATTTAAATCACTCTTGAGAATAACCGTATCCAATCCGGCCATCTTCTCTTCAAAATTCTCTCCGAAAACTTCATATTCAGGATGAATCTCATAGATATACTCCGTTTCTGGTAAATGAGTAAAACCATAAATAAAGAAAACAATCGCGACCAAAAAGCCTGCTATTGGCCCGGAAACACCTACATCAAAGTATTTGATACGGCTTGAGATATTCTCTTTGATCTTAATGAATGCTCCCATCGTTCCAATTGTTGGAAAGGGGCCCAGGAAACCCAACCACATCGGGATATAATAAGGAAAAGTGACTTTGATTTTGTGGTATCTGGCAGTGAAGTAGTGTCCAAACTCATGGACTGTAAGGATCAATAGGAATGGAATGGAAAAATTAAATCCGAACAAGAAATCATCCCATGTCATCCCTAACGTAAGAAATTTGCTAATGCTCCATTCTGCCCCTGCAAAGGTGGTTCCCACCAGTGTGGCAATAAACAGACCTATTTGAATGAGGTAAGTCTTTTGCTTCTTATTCAAGCTCGAAAATTTTGTTTAATTGATTATCAGGATCTAAAATTTGAATGGCTTTCATGCCTGCTTTTTTCGCAGCTTCCACATTGTCTAGTCTATCATCTAAAAACAACATTCTGGAGGCGTAAATGCCAATGTCGTCTATAACAAAATTGTAGCAGTTCAGGTTTGGTTTACGCATGCCTATTTCATGTGAATAATAAACTTCTTTTACAAAATCACGCAAACTAGGTCGCCCAGTCTCCACCATAATCATTTCTTCATAGGCAATCTCATGGATTATATTGGTGTTTGAGAGGATGTAGGTATCAAATCGTTCCCCAATCTTTAGCACTTTATTCATCCGTTCCTTTGTTATGGACTTCAGCATACTATTCCAAATGTCCTCAAACTGCATCTCTCCCATTTGCGTACCCAACAGTTTGTTGATACTTGCCCGAAACTCATCCGGTCCGATCATCCCCATCTCAAATTTTTGTAAAACAGGTGCTGTAACGACCAGCTCTTCTATTTCCTCCTGATTTTTATTCGCTACTTCGGAAAATCGACGAATCACTCGTGGATAATCGAGATCGATTAGTACATTTCCAAAATCAAAAATTATGGCATCAATGCCTTGCAGTTGGTCTGACATTCGTTGGCTATTAAACGGCAAATATGTAATATTGCGCTCCCTTTTGAAAGAAAGATTGGGCCTATAACTCAGTTGGTTAGAGTAACTGACTCATAATCAGTAAGTCCCAGGTTCGAGCCCTGGTGGGCCCACCAAAATAAAAAAACCACTTCAGAAATTCTGAAGTGGTTTCTTTTAAAGATTGAAAAGATCTATTTCTTGATAATTCTTCTAAGAATCTGAGTAGTAGAACCATCAATCGACAGGATATAAATACCATTTTGTACCTCTCTCATATCAATTTGTAGGTTATTTGATCCTTCTTCCAATACGCGTTCTTGCATCACAACGCTTCTCCCATTCAGGTCTATGAGGCTGAGTGTTACTACCTCCTCTGCTACACCTGGAACCTGTACGGTAAGTAGCTCTATTACCGGATTTGGGTAGATCAACAATTCTTGGTCAATACCTAATTCATTGATTTCGTTTGCCTCGTGTAAAGCTGTAATTGTTTTTCCTGATCCTCCCGTTCGAGCACCAGCAGAGTTGATGCCGGTAACATTGATTTCATCCAGGTGGATATCATCTCCGTTTCCTGAAGCATCACATCTAAACCGTACTTTCATATCCGAAGCAAAGTTGACATTCGAAGGATCTACCGTAACCGTTGCGGCATAGAAGATATTGTTGCTAAAGTCCGTTCCTCTTGCAAATGCGGCTACAGTAACATACGATGATCCATCAAATAGCTGTACCCAGAAATCTTCTCCGTTTTCCATGGAGATAGCCAAAAAGTTAAAGTCGATTCTAACCTGATCATACGAAGTGACATCTACACTATTCGTGTAAGTAATCACAGAAGTGTTAGTGTTATCCTGAATACCTGCTGAGTAGCTTCCGGCAAATGCTCTTGAAGCATCGTTTGATCGGTAAGCATCCTTACCTCCATCGGAGAAATTGCCCCAACCCGATTCAAACCCATCATATGATATCAACGTCTCGCCTGAAGAGGCAGCTTCACCCGTGATGGTCACTGAGGCAGAGGAACTGACCGCCTCATCATTATCGGTTGCATTTGCAGATACGTTGTACGTCCCTACTCCAATTGTCCAATTAATCTCATAAGGTGCGTTATTATCAACTCCAATGGATGTACCATCTATGAAAAACTCTACTGAAGAAACGGTACCGTCAGAATCGCTTGCGCTTGCGGTTATACTTACTGCATCTCCATCTGTATAGGATGATCCATTCGTTGGAGAAGTTATGGAAACAGAAGGCGCAACATTAGGTGTACTTTCTCCATATCTCAATCCAAGCCCATCAGAATTATCCATGGCGTGAGAAGTCCATTCAGCTACTGTATATACATCATTGGGAGTATCTATAGCATCGTTTCTTCGAAGCGTCACATCCTGTCCGTAGGTGGAAGCACTATTAAATGCTCCGAGTATATCTATTAAAGTGCCATCTTTAAAAAGACCGACGGCATCATTGCCATTGTAGGTAAGCTCTGAATTGCCTCCGCTAAAGTCTGCCTTTGAAAGGATATCCGCATTCGCGTAAGAATTAGCAAGTACGTAAACTTCTCCGTCGTTTAAAGCGCCACTAAGAGCTATTCCACCTGACCAGCCGCCTGAGCCATTGGTTTGCTTTTTGATCTCATACCCAGCCATATTCACAGCTGATCCAGAGGTGTTAGCTACTTCTAAGGCCTTGTTATAAGAACTTCCTTCGATGTACTCTGAAAAATATAAGACACCTGAAGAAGGAGCCTCTCCTGTTATGCTTATCGCTGTAGAGATTGTTTCTGCGCCATCGTCATCTGTAGCTGTGGCTGTCAAACTCATTGAACCTTCAATAGCCGTATATGAAGATTCATATGGCGCAGAAGCATCTGTTCCAATGGAAGTGCCATTCACAAAAAACTCCACTGAGGCAATAGTTCCATCGGTATCACTCGCATTTGCACTGATTGTGAAAGCATTTCCAGCTGTTACAGTGGAACCATTAGCTGGTGAAGTAATATCAATGGAAGGTGCTTGGTTTGGAGGGGTCACATCCATGGTATGCGTACCTAAATGAGAGAAGTCATCTGATACATATGAGGTCCATTCAGCAATCGTATATGAAGTATTTGGCGAAGTGATATTTGAATTTCTAACCAATGTTACATTCTGACCATACGTTGCTGAACTATTAAAATCACCAATCGCATCAATCAAAACGCCTGATTTATGTAACGATATTGCATCATTCCCATTAAAATTTAACTCTGTAGTACTTCCGACATGATCTGCTTGTGCTAAAATAGTTGCGGAGGCTGAGGAGTGAGCCAATACATAGACATCTCCATCCGCTAAGTTTCCTGATAAAACGATTCCTGATGACCAGCTCCCCGAACCATTGGTTTGTTTTTTAACTACATAAGCCGAAAGGTTCACATCAGCACCAGTGAAATTGGCTATTTCGATCGCTTTGTTATACGAAGATCCTTCTATGTATTCAGAAAAAAGCAAATCAGATGCTGATCCACCGCCAGTTCCTGCTGCATTTACTGTAATATTAAAATTCTGAGTGGCGATATCTGTTCCATCAGTCACTTCCAGCGATACAGCGTGGGACCCTACATCCGAAGTTGATGGCGTTCCAGTCAATGTACCTGCTCCATTTCCAGAATCTGTGTAAACCAACCAAGATGGCAAAACAGGAGCGGTGAGTGTTCGAGTACCACTTCCACCGGTTGAGGTTATACTATACGTATATGCTGCATTTTCTGTAGCTGTGGTAGTCGGAGTTGAAGTAAAACTCGGAGCTGAGGGTGTCCCCCCTCCATTTCCCCATATGGACGCAACATATTCAGGATGATCGATAAATGGATTTCGGTTTCCCTGATAACCATAAATGATGTCATTCCTGGTTTGCTCATACGCATCCACCGGATCTTGCTCATGCCAGGTAATCAATACCGAAAGTTTTGCATGAATGGGTGACTTGTCAGATGAACTCAATAACGTTTCAGTCAACTCAAGATCAGGCTCTCCTCCTTCTCCTTCATATCTTGTTGCCATGTAGAACATCATTCGGGCCACATCTCCTTTTACTTCAGCCCTTGGTTCCCATGTGAAAGCGCCAGATCCTCCAGTGTACGATTGCGTAGGACCTGAATATTGACCACTTCCATCGACATACTGCTCGGTTGCTTCATCAAAGTTCCGATTGCTCCGTGCAGAATTTGTTGACGCATCTTCGGCTCGTAAATGATGTACATCCGTTCCTGCACCAGGTGTGGTTCCAAAATCTCCTCTGGACTTAGCCCACACATGTTCTCTCGTCCACCCATTACCACCGTCATATTCGGCAGCTGCGTTCATAGAAAATGCCGAATAGAGTCCAATCACATTGTTCGGGTTATTTGGATCGACATCCGTTTCTTTTAAAATATCCCAGGTATCTGTGGAAGAAGATGAATACGGATATTCAGTGTGTCCTTTTATAATATTATTGAGTGCAGCTTTTAGTTCCGCACCGCTTTTTCCATCGGCTGTACTATAATAACCAGCCGGAATCTGTGCCATTGCCACACTTGCAGCAATAAGCATAAAAATGCCAAGAAATCTTCTCATAATAAGTTTGGTAAGGTTGAGGTTGTTACGGGTATTAATTTCGGCAAAAAAAAGAGCAATCCCAACTATATCAAAGAAAGACATGTGAACAGATTGTTACCATTTTTCAAGAAATTAGTTGTATAATGAAATAAAAGTTTAAATATCATTTCTAAAACAGTATATAATTTCGTTATGTAGAAATGATGTGAAGTTGACATCCACCGCGTAATTTTGAGTATATGAGCAACCACGTTTCGTTATCCCCACGGCTGGATTCCTCCGGCACCACCATTTTCACAGTCATGTCCAAACTGGCCTCCGAGCATAAGGCAATAAACCTGGGTCAGGGGTTTCCTGATTTTGAATGTGATGAGAAGTTGAAAGAATTGGTCGCCAAGCATCTGAAGGAAGGAAAAAATCAGTACGTCCCTTTAGCAGGACTGCCAAAACTCAATGAAACATTGAGTAAAAAGATGGAGCATCTATATGGGATGCCTATAAATCCTGATTCACAAATCTGTGTGACTGCCGGTGCAACCCAGGCACTCTATACAGCTATCATGGCTTTTGTAAAAGAAGGTGATGAAGTGATCATCTTTGAACCAGCATATGATTGCTATACGCCCCAAATCAAAATAGCAGGCGGAATCGTAAAGCCATATATAATGACCTATCCTGACTATGGGATTGACTGGAATAAGGTGAAAGAAATGGTGACGGATAAAACCCGCATGATCATTATCAATACCCCTCACAATCCTAGCGGAACAGTACTGAATGAATCAGATATGAAGTCACTAGAAAATATCATATCAGGAACAAACATCGTTGTACTTAGTGACGAGGTGTATGAGCATCTGATTTTTGATGGGGAGAACCATCAAAGTGTAATGCAGTATTCTGCTTTATTTGAACAATCATTGGCTGTTTTTTCTTTTGGAAAAACACTACATGCTACCGGCTGGAAGTTGGGATATATTGTTGGTCCCGAATACCTGATAAAAGAATTTAAAGTCATTCATCAATGGAATGTCTTTTGCACCAATTCGTTCGTTCAGTTTGCCATTGCTGAATATCTGGCAGAGCCTAAAAACTACGAATATCTGCCTTCCTTTTTTGAGGAGAAAAGAAATATAATGAATGAACTTCTAACGGGTGTACCATTGACCCCAAAAGTGGCCAAAGGAACCTATTTTCAAGCTTACGACTACTCAGAAGTCAGCGATATGGATGATCTAGAATTTGCTAAGTACCTCACTTCTAAAATCGGAGTAGCCGCCATCCCAATGTCCCCCTTTTATACGAATCCCCCAGGAGATAAAGTCATTCGGCTGTGTTTTGCTAAAAAAGAGGAAACTATAGAGGCAGCAGCAGAACGATTGATGAAATTGAGGGGTTAAGTATTTCAAAAATGACACAATTAAGTCTCCTCCGGGGAGCGGTCCGACGTTTCAGAGATAAAGGTGGGTTATTAAATAATAGTCATTTTTGAATACCAGGATGATAAAAAATCAGTTTCCGACCCACCCCAACCCCTCCCAGGAGGGGATCATACCGTGAGTGAGGTTATTTTGAATATAATGACAGAAAACACCGAAAGCACTTATTTCTTTGACTATGAGTCACCTGAAATTCAAGAACTGATTGCACAATTTAAAAATCCCGCTTTGAGTGATCAGGAAAAAGCAGCGGGTCTTTACCTCAAAATACGAGACGGGTGGCGATACAATCCTTACGATATCCATTTCAGAAAAGAAGCCTTAAAAGCCAGTAACATCGTCCAAAAAAAGCACGGGCACTGTATTGATAAATCAATCTTATACATTGCTGGTTTAAGAGGACTGGGCATTCCTGCCAAGCTTCACCTGGCGAAAGTGAAAAACCACATCGCGGTAGAACGGCTTACGGAGAAGTTTGGCACCAATGAGCTAACTCCTCATGGTATGGTGGATGTTTTTATTGATGGGAAATGGGTGAAGGCCACTCCAGCATTTAACGCCGAACTTTGCAGACTTACGGGTGTGGAACCCCTGGAATTTGATGGAACAGCAGATTCCATCTTTCAGGAATACAATCAAGATGGAAAAGAGTTTATGGAGTACCTGGAGGATTATGGGTCTTTTGATGATGTCCCATTTGAATTTATTCAACAGAACATGGAAGAAAATTATCCAAAACTTAAAAGCCTGCTTAATGAGGCAGGTGAACTAAAGTTGTAAAATGCGCTAACGTTTTAGCTAAATCTATTTAAAGCTCTCTTTAAGAAATCACTGCTGATTGGCTTTGAAACAAACTCCCGAACAATCGAAAAATTCTTAGCTCGCACCTTATCTTCAGGATCAATTGATGAGCTGAGGATATATATATCCATTTCAGTTTTTACTGCAGAATTGGCATAGTTTTCCAAAAACCGCCATCCACTACAAACAGGCATATTTAAATCCAGCAACAAAATATTCGGTATTACCGCTGGCGATGAACGTAGGTAATTGAGGATCTCTTCACCATTAAAAAATGACAAGAATTTGCATCCATCATTAATCATTTTCACATTGCTTTCCACAAGCCAGTGGAACACCTCTTCATCATCAACCAATCCAATAACCTTACTATTCATATTGATTCTTAAACACTATTTTAAACGTAGTACCTTCATTTACTTTACTATCCACTTCAATCTCATCCCCCATGGTTCTAATTTGATTCTTTACCAGGAAAAGCCCCACTCCTTTGCTATCCATGTTAAGATGAAATGTCTTTCCGAAGGAAAAAATATCTTCTTTATGTTTAGACAAATCTATACCTAATCCATTATCTGTAAAATATAAAATGACAGTATTTTTTATTTTTTTAGTTCTAATGATCACCTCGGGCTTTTCTGTTTTCGAACAAAATTTTATTGAATTGCTAAGCAAATTCAGTAGAATATTCTCAAGAAAAATCGGTGGGTACTTAATCACCGGAGCTTGCATAAAGTCAGCATCTACAACGATATTTTTTTCCGAAAGACTAATCTTCATTAGCTCAATAACAGAACTTAAGCAATCTTCAAATCGAAGTTTCTCAGACCTTATTCTATCCCCTTGTTGCACTTTCAGTACCTTATTGAGATCATCAATTGTTTCCAGCGCCTTTTTACAAACATCTTTTATATAGGAAACTGCTTGATCCTGATCCTTTTCATTACTATTGAAATACAAATCACTTAAACCTGCTATGCTACTAAGTGGCGACCTTAAATTATGTGAAACAATCTGAGCAAACTCAAGTAATCGTTCGTTCCTTCTTTCAACCTCTTTCGTTGAAGCAGTCAATTGCTGATTTTTCTCTTTCAGAACTTCCTCCATTCTTTTCCGCGCTGAAAAATCCATGTACGTGCAGATGACATGCAGCAAATCTTTGTTGTGATCATAAATAGGCTCAGCGTCGACCATCAACCACACCCGATCTTTTGTAATAGGTCTAAAAACGCCCATCACCACTTGTTTAATGGCCTTTTTCTCTTTAATGCACATTGGGATAGGAAAATCTTCGGGTTTCATTCTGTCCCCATCACTATCTATCACATTCCATTCATTATCCATAGCGGCTGTCCCTACAAACTGAGATTCAGTCATTCCCAAAAGGGTAAAGGCAGTCTTATTGTGCATTACAGGCACCATGTTTACATCATAAAGTGCCACTCCTACATTTAGATTATTCATTAATGACCGAAATCGATTTTCGCTTTGAGTCAACGCCATCCGTGACAGCATCAATTCGGTCACATCACTCATCATGCCTAGCATTCGTTTTGCCTTCCCATCATCTGAGAGAAATGTTCCTTTGTCATAAATATTTCGATACTCGCCATCTTTTCGCCTGAAGCGATAATAGACTTCAAAGGTTTTCAACTGAGATTGTGCTTCCTCGAGTGCTTTAAAAGTTGATTCCCGATCATCAGGATGAATAAGGTCTCCCCATCGGTTGATATCTCCCATTTCCTCATTAGAGAAGGATAAAATGTGCTTTACGTTTCCACTCCATATTATGCTACCAGATTCAATATCATAATCATAGACTATTACCCCTGCTGCATCAGCCACCAACTTATGCCTCCGCTCCCAATCTTCTCGCTCTATCTCCAAACGCTTACGCTCTGTAATATCCTGGATAGTGCCAATCAACAAAGACATCCCATCTTCTTGATAGTACTTACCTATGCCTTCCAACCAATGATAGGTACCATCTGTCCACAGAACACGATGTTCAAGTGTGATGTATTCATCAAGATTTAAATGCTCAAGAGATTTTGCAACCCTTTCTTTATCATCATCATGAATCAATTTGAAGTAGCCGTCGAATGTCCCGTCGTAAGACTTAGAGAATTCAAAAAAATGAAAAGACTGATCCACCGACCAATGAATGATACGTGTAGTTAGGTTCAACTCACATAACGTGATTTTAGCGTTGGATAGCGTAGTTCGTATCCTACGATCGAGTACATGATTCCCAATGAAAGAATCAGTTGGACTTTCCATTTATGTAGCTGGTTAAAGTGAAATCCTAAATAAATTATAAAAGTTAACGATTTGTCTGAAATATAAAAAGCTTTATATCGGTTAACGGTAAATAATAGTATCGATCCAATGCGCTTCTATCCGATGATCCTGAGGATATTCTTTCACTAGTGACTGCAGATGAACTAAAATTGCAGCAAATAGTTACTTTAGAATGGCTGAAACAAAACATTGGACCGGATCAGACAAATATCTATGTGACCCTGAGCTTGCTCAGGCTTTTCATATGGCCCGTACGCTAGGGATGCCACTACTCATAGAGGGTGAGCCAGGCACTGGCAAAACTGAGCTCCCTATTCATTATGCCAAAGACCGTGGATTACCTCTGGAGGTCTATCCGGTTGGATCAAAAAGCAATGTAGAGCAATTCGTGGCTCGATTTGATCATGTGAAATATCTAAGAGACTCACAGATTGAAATTCTGAATGCACAGCGTGAAGAAAAAGGTTTAGCTGCCAGATCCACAAGTGACAGAAACCCTGAAAACCTCAAAGACTATGTAGTAAAAGGCCCTGCGGCAATTGCTTATAGTAAACCAAACTCTGTTTTACTTATCGATGAAATAGACAAAGCACCAAGAGAGTTTCCAAATGATCTGCTTTATGCACTGAGCCACCGCAAATTTATTATGCCTGAATCTGGCGAGGTGATTGAAGCTTCCGAAGAAGACATGCCAGCCATTGTTATTACCTCAAACAGGGAACAGGAGTTACCTACTGCATTTAAAGGAAGGTGCATCTATCATTACATTCATTTCCCTGAAAAAGATGTGATGGAGAAGATTGTAGAGAAACATCATCCGGGGCTGAATGAAAAAGTAGTGAAGGTAGCATTAGATGTATTTTATCACCTGAGAAGACTGGGGCTGGAACGCTCACCTACCACAAGAGAAATTTTAAATTGGCTTAAGTACATGAGTGATATTGCGCCAAAAACAGCGATTGAAAAAATTGAAGGACTGGAAGGCATAGGTGCGCTGATTAAAACCCAGACCGATATGGAGCGGGTGAATCGTATGATTGGCGCTGATAACAATTTAGGAAGTCCTTCGTGGAATTAAAAAGGCCTTATTCCTCCCTCGAGGGAGGTTAGGTGGGTGATAGTCACCTCTGTAATCCCCTCAAGGGGATGTTTTAAAAAAGAAACATAATTAGAATGCTAAGCTCTCTACCATCATCGTTTCGAAAACATGGCCTTCAGGCTGATGTGAGAACCTTGCTCATTTTGAGGAAGGCGATGCAGAAGGGGCTTGTCAAAACACTGGGAGATCTTCACAACGCATTAAAAGGAATTGTGGTGAAAGAGCCTGCAGATATTGGCCCGTTCACTAAAGCTTATTACGAATACTTTCTTCATGTTCCTATCGCACCGGGCCAAACACTGGAAGACGCAATCCTACGCTCAGAGACCTTTCAAAAATGGAAGACCCAATACATTGACGAGGCAGATAAAGAAGTTGACCTATCAGAAGAAGAGTTGGTAAATACATTTTTAGATCAGGTGCATCTTACCTCCTACGATATCAAAGAGGTGATTGATGGAAAGGAGATTTGGGATAAGGATAATCCTGACCTTGAAGATGAAGATCCGCAGGAAATAGACGGGCAACCAGCCGAACGTGTGCTGGATAAAATGGCTGACTATTCTGATTTGACATTGGAAGAGCTATTGGAGCGAATGGAAAAGGTGAAAGACCAGCAGCGCACCAACCACAGCGGTGGTAGTCACTGGATAGGAACAGGGGGAATTTCTCCTTATGGACATGGTGGTGCTGCGAAAAATGGCATCCGAGTTGGTGGCCAAGGTGGTGGTCGTATGGCCAGAAAGGTGATTGGTGACAAAAATTACTTCCCAATCGATCGAGATGCGATACTCAATGATAACAATGTGGATGCAGCTCTGGCCTCTATTAAGGGAGTTATTGAAGAGAGTGCCATTGAAAAGCTGGATGTACCACATACGATTAAGTCGGGACTGAAACGTGGTGGGCTCTTCATACCAGAACTGACCAGTGAAAAAAATGAAGAGCTAAAAATCATCGTTTTGATAGACAATGGAGGGTATTCGATGGCTCCCTATGTGCGGACTGTTCAGCAGCTATTCCGCAAAATGAAAACCCGTTTTGCACATGATCTGGAAGTGTACTATTTCCACAACACCATCTATGACCGGGTGTGGATAGATGAGCGGCGGTCCACCTACATCACTGTTGAGAAGCTACTGATGCACAGCAAAGACTACCGGGTGTTTTTCATCGGTGATTCTGCAATGGCTCCATATGAGCTAAGTGCACTAAGCATTCGTAATATTCAGGCCATAGTGAAGAAGTTTAAGAAATCCGTTTGGTTAAATCCCGAACCACTGAAGTACTGGCCGGGCACCTACACCATTCAGGCCATGAAGCAGATTGTGCCTATGTTTCCACTTACTCCTCATGGCATTGAGCGGGCGGTAAGAGAGATGAATTCAAAGAGTACGGAGGGGTAATATTGGGGTACTTTTAGAAAAAAGTACTTACTCAACCTTTAGCAAGACTCTTTTATACCTGCTTCCTTCAGACTCAATATTAATAATTAAAGAATCTCCTGAAATACTGTATTGCCTTTCTCGATCAGTATTTACATAGTTAGGATTTAAGGCACCCTCAACCTCGTGAATAACAACACTCCTTTCTTTATCTACCGAATAAGTACCAAAATATGTAATTGAACCCCTTGCTATTTGTGCTACTATGGAGTCACTTGGCCGTTCAGTCAATCGAGGATGAGGTGGATTCTTCATAATTTGAATAGACATATGACCACCTGGCGTGTAGATAAAGTAACCTAATGGGGGGTTGCCGTAAGGTTGTGAAACCTTACCTTCTTCGTCGTAATTTGAAAGTTCAACTAGTTTCCATACTCCAGCTATATCCAGAACATCTTGTTGCTTTTCAGGCTGACACGCTGCGAAAATCATGAATGATAATACAAGAATTACTCCTTTTTTCATAGGGTTATCTTTTCACTAAAAATACTCTATTTTTTTTGGCACTTTAGAAATAAGGAATTTCATAAAGTTTAGAGCTTTAGCCTAAACCCAAACACCGGCAAACCACTTTGTTCAAAATCAAGGTCTTCTGACCGAATAAACCCCATCTTCTCATACATACCCCACGCCACCTGCATGGATTCAGTGGTATGTATCACTACTTGCTTCCTGCCTTCAGATTTAGCTTGGTCGATGCATGCTATCGTAAGCTTCTTCCCCACTCCTAACCCCCTGGCTTTTGGGTCAACGGCAAGTAATCGAAAGCCCGCAGCATTTTTCTCCAAAGTAGCAGTACCTCCAGAGCTATAATCTTTCATATCACCTATATAGACCACAGCACCTAACAATTGGTCACCTTGCTTTGCTACCAATAATTCCACACTCTCCTTCCTGGTAAATTCACCGATGTTGGCCAACATATTGTAGTAATCAGGCTGTTCCTCAGGTGAAGGAAATCCCGAAAGGTTGGAGTAAACCTTAACCATAAGCTTACCTATCATAGGGTGATCCTTTTCTAATGCTGGTGATATTTTTATTTCGCTACTCATCTGTTCTTTTTGGAAAGCAGGTATGCCAATCCTAAGGTAGTGAAGAACGAAAAACTGCTGTATACAATGGCGACCATTGCGATAGCTTGATTATTCAAGATGTTGGATGCAATAAATATGGCTAGTGCACTGTTTTGCAAACCCATTTCAATGCTAATTGTATACCTACCGTCCTGATTTATTTTAAATTCACCTGCAACCCAATAACCAATCAATATAGTAGTGATATTTAGCAGCAGCAAGGGTATTAGCACATGTATGAGCTTATCCCAGATCAATCCTTCACCTGCCTGCGCATTTAGTCCTACAACAAGGAATACAATCAATAAGATGGCCGGAAGTATATACTTGAGGTACGGTCTAATTCTGTCAGCTAACGATTTAAAATAATGCCTGATAAAAAGTCCTGTGATGACTGGGACAATGACAGTTGACCCAATGTTTTTGAATGTATCAAAGAATGATAATGCCACCTCCTGATGTTGGCCTGTGAATAACTCAAGGCTTAATGTTGTAAAAAATGGAATCGTGAAAAGAATCAGGAAGCTATTGAATGATGTTAACGATATAGAAAGAGCGGTTCTCCCTTGCAACATATGTGTCACAAGATTAGATGCCGTCCCTCCCGGACAAGCCGCAATGAGCACAATACCCACTTTATAGGAAGGGTCCAGCTTCCAAACAGAAGCTATCAATAAACCAATAGCTGGAAGCATTATCATTTGAAGTGAAAGGCCGGTAAGTATAGCCTTAGGTCTAATAAATACCCTTCTAAAACTATCGAGGGTAAGATTTAACCCAATGCCAAACATGATAATGGCAATGGCAGCCGGTACAAGTACGTCTGATAAGTTGGTCATTGAATACCGAAATTAAAAAATAAACCCCCGAACATACTATGTTCGGGGGCATCCTCTTCACACTTTGATCAGCCATCAATTCCGATTGAGAAGAAATTGTATTTCCAGATTCCCAAACCATTCGGGCTTTTCGCCAGAAGGATAGGTTTCATCATACATCGTCAGGCTGAACTTAGAATTATCAGTACCTATGCGATAGTGCTGGATTCCACCTTCAAATCCCGGCACTTTAGCGATATCAGCAGTGGTTACAAAATCCTGACCTATAATTTCATAGCTCCCACTATTGAAAACAATAGTTTTAAATGCGTACTTAATTTCATCATCCGTCATTTTACTAAGTGTGTCGGCACTTTCACGCTCCGTTCCATACGGATTATACATAATCGAATATTTACTTTCATCCACGATCAATCTACCCGGATATGTACAGGTGACTCGATACGTGGTATCCGAGTAGATATAATTAATGCCTGTGATAGACCAAGTACCCTGCATTGGATTACTATCCCTGTCATTGCTTCCAGTAGCCGTTGTGCAAGCTGTAGCTATTGAAAGAACTACGATCATCCTTTTCATCAGCCAATAATAAGCCTGTTTCGGTCATAAACTACCTGATTTTAGTAAGTATAGGTTTAGGATAATTATCCTTAACTTCTTTTTGCTCTCCGATAAGCAGACGGTGTGGTACCTGTTTCCTTGGTAAATGCTTTGTAGAAGGTGACTTTGTTGTTAAAACCGCTATCCATTGCAATGGCCTCTATTTTAAAATGATCGTGTTTTGGATCTACCAAGAGTGACTTTGCATGCTCAATTCTGAACTTATTGATGTAGTCGTTGAAGTTTTGTCCTATTTGAACAGATAATGTTTGCGATATTTTATGCGAGGCTTCTCCTATTAAATCAGCCAATTCATTAACGCACATATCTCTTTTAAGAAACAATTTTTTACTTTCAAATTCTCTTTTGATGGCATTCGAAATCCTCTTCATTTCACTTGGAGACAGTGAGGATCTGAGGTATTTTTTGATGTTCTGTAAGAAATCAGGATCTCTGTAAAGCAAAATCCCAATCACCAAAGACACTCCGCTGGAAAGCAAATAGTACCAAATAAAATCTCTATAAGAATTGGCAAACTCCGTAAGCAATGACACCACTGCTGCTGAGATGAAATATATCGTGCTAATGGACACCACATAAAGTCTTTCAGATGTACGAACCTCACTCCAATGCATGCGAATCAAATACACCACATACAAGCCATAAGCAATAATGTGTCCTGATCTCAGATAATTATAATAAAGAAACCTGTCTAGAAAATTTTCTCTCAAATGTCTCGCTCTTTCGAATCCATCCGCAATGGTGAAAAAATCAGAAAGGGTAAAAATCACAATTAGAAAAGGAATTAGATGGTACCAGAAATTAATGCGTCTATCGAAGATCACCGAAGTAATATGAACGAGAAATATTGGCCCGTATAGAAATCCAATAGGCGTAAAATAATAACCTAAAAAAAATGGGATTTGTTGCGCAATGGTACTCGTTGAGTAAAGAAAATTGAGATACTCCAGACTAAACAGAAGTACAAAAATTGAAATGGAGCGGTGTTTTCTGTCGTCGCATTTAAAAAAAATACCCCCTGCTATAAAAAAACCAATAAGAGAAAGTGAAAATAAAGCTATACGAAGGAAGGTCATTGATATTCATTAGGTAGATTAACTACCTAACAAACCAAGTTACCGAGTCACTTATCCTCCAAGCAGATAGAGTGTCATAATACAAATGATGAAGTAGGTCGTTAAAGTAGCAGCACCTACATAATCCTGTGCAACACGCTGACCAAAAAAGAGCGCCAAAATTGAAATGGTTGAAAGCTGGGCTCCAATTAGACCTACTGCCGAACCTCCCTCAAAAACATAGAAATATATTCCAGCTGCACAAAAAATACCGGAGGCAACTTCCAGCACTGTGATTACAGGAATCATCAAACCCGTTATGCTTTTTAGTGGGCTGTTTTCAAAGTGACCGGACAGCCACTCTTTATTTCCTTTATAATTAAAAACCTTATCCAGTCCCGACTGTAAAAAAAGAATGGAAAGAAAGGCCAGACATAGTACAGGTGCAGATAAAAGAAGATGTTTCATTGGGCTGATTTTTTCAGCCCAATTTAATGATTCTTAATGACCCAAGAAGACTAGAAGTATCTTGGTGTAACAATCTTGGATTTAGCAAATACAAATCGATAATTGATCATGAATTCATGCGAACCTGAATTTGCCTGACCCAAATCTGAGGTGGTGTAATCATAAGCATAACCGAATCTCAACTGAGGATTAATCTGTAGATCAAATAGAAAATCAATTGAATCAAATGATCGGTAAGACAACCCAAACCAAACGCGATCATTAATGATCAAATTTGCATTTACGTCCATTTCTATCGGTGCGCCGGAAACTGATTTAATAAGGCCACTAGGCTTCAGTTTAAGGACTGGAGACAAATCAAATATATACCCTGCGGTTGCAAAAAAGTGTCTAATCTCTTTGGAACTAAAATCTGAATTATCATTTGAGCCCACTTCATTATTGACAATTACAGGTAAAGAGGCACCCGCATAAAATCGATCAGTGCTATAAAACAATCCCGCTCCAAAATTTGGTGACATCTCATTTTGGTTGGCTTGTAGGTTAGGATCGTTCACAACCAAGTCACTATAATTAACACTACTCGACCTCAACCCACCTTGAAGTCCAAATGAAAGCGTCCCTTTGCCCGTCTGCATCATATATGCATAAGAAAGATAAAGCGTATTTTGCTCTGTAACTCCCAGTTTATCATGTGCAATAAATGCACCCAATCCGATGTTCCTGCCCGGTATTGGGGAATGGATAGAGAACGTCTGTGTTGTAGGGGCTCCATCAATTCCAACCCACTGCACTCTTGCCAGAGCTGTTGCACTGATTGACTCATGACTGCCTGCATATGCTGGATTAATAGCTAGTCCATTAAACATATATTGAGTGAACATAGCTTGCTGCTGAGCTATCACTATTTGGCCAACGCATGCAAATAAAATTAGAAGGAAAAATTGTCTCACTTTTAAATTTCTTAATTGCTGCAAATCAAGCAACCATCCAGCAAACTATTTTTTGTATTCGATAATAGGTAGCTATCCTACGTTGAATGGCCGTTTTATTAGGTTGACAATTTTAAACCAAAAAGGCAGTCTTCATATTCATGAAAACTGCCCCTTTTTTACTAGTGATTAAGCCTATTCGTATCTAGCGATTTACCACTACAAATCCTGATATTGGCTTACTACCATCTCCCAAATTAATCAAATAGTAGTAGGTGCCATCCGGAACAATTTTCTCACCATATGTCAACCCTTTGGTTACTTCACTTGACCACACTCTCGATTGATTATCATACCCATCAATCTCAAAGACTTTATTCCCCCATCTATTGTAAATCTGTACGTTATTGTTGGGGTACAACTCTATGTCTTTGATATAGAAGAAGTCATTGATTCCGTCACCATCAGGAGTAAACCCTTTTCGAGGTGTTACTTTATCACAGAGGTCTGTATCCAGGTAGTTCGGAGTTCCATCTTCATCGCAATCATCGTTATTTAGGTCGCCATCGCCATTAGTGTCTT
Source organism: Ekhidna lutea (assembly GCF_900188325.1). Classification (GTDB taxonomy): domain Bacteria; phylum Bacteroidota; class Bacteroidia; order Cytophagales; family Cyclobacteriaceae; genus Ekhidna; species Ekhidna lutea. The sequence continues at coordinate 888,212 of NZ_FZPD01000002.1, forward strand.
CATCTGTATCTAACAGCCCGTCACCATCAGTATCACAGCTATCTGTATCCTGGAAGTTAGGTATTCCATCACCATCACAATCATCATTGTACGGGTCTCCATCACCATCAGTGTCTTCATCTCCATCATCCAGTCCATCACCATCAGTATCGCAAGGATCGGTATCCTGAAAATTTGGAGTGCCATCACCATCACAATCATCATTGTAAGGATCACCATCTCCGTCGGTATCTTCATCTCCATCCAGTAATCCATCACCGTCGGTATCACAGTAGTCTGTATCCAGGTAATTAGGTATTCCGTCTCCATCACAATCATCGTTTGTTGGATCGCCATCACCATCCAAATCTTCATCTTCAGTCAAGATACCATCACCATCGTCATCCTCATCTAGATAATCAGGATCACCATCGCCATCTGTGTCGTCATCAGTAGGATCACCATCGCCATCAAGATCTTCATCCACATCAAGGATTCCATCACCATCAGTATCACAGCTATCTGTATCCTGGAAGTTTGGTGTGCCGTCACCATCACAGTCATCGTTATATGGATCACCATCACCATCCGAGTCTTCATCGCCATCATCTAATCCATCACCATCTGTATCACATGGGTCAGAATCAAGGAAATTTGGAGTCCCGTCACCATCGCAATCATCATTATAAAAATCGCCATCGCCATCCAGGTCTTCATCATTATCGAAAATACCGTCTCCATCCGAATCGCAGTAATCTGAATCAAGATAGTTTGGAGTACCATCATTATCGCAATCATCGTTTGTTGGATCGCCATCGCCATCAAGATCCTCGTCCTCTGTTAGAATGCCATCGCCATCATCATCTTCGTCAAGATAGTCCGGATTACCATCGCCATCACTGTCATCGTTTGTTGGATCGCCATCGCCATTAATATCTTCATCAAAATCTACAACCCCATCACCATCAGCATCACAACTATCTGTATCCTGAAAGTTAGGTGTGCCGTCACCATCACAGTCATCGTTATATGGATCACCATCACCGTCCGAGTCTTCATCGCCATCATCTAATCCATCGCCATCTGTATCACATGGGTCAGCATCAAGGAAATTTGGAGTCCCGTCACCATCGCAATCATCATTATAAAAATCGCCATCGCCATCCAGGTCTTCATCATTATCGAAAATACCGTCACCATCCGTATCGCAGTAATCTGAATCAAGATAGTTTGGAGTACCATCATTATCGCAATCATCGTTTGTTGGATCGCCATCGCCATCAAGATCCTCGTCCTCTGTTAGAATGCCATCATCATCATCGTCTTCATCTAAATAATCAGGGGTGCCATCACCATCACTATCATCATTGGTTGGGTCTCCATCTCCATTAATATCTTCATCAATTGTAGCCACGCCATCTCCATCATCGTCTCCGTCCAGGTAATCAGGGGTGCCATCACCGTCGCTATCATCATTGGTTGGGTCTCCGTCTCCATCAATATCCTCATCAAAATCCAAAATGCCGTCACCATCAGAGTCACCCGCCAGGATAGTTAGCTCATCAGATGTTGTATCAGATGTGCTGTTTCCAGCCGCATCTGTAGCAGTTACTTGTACTTCATTGGCACCACCAATATTTGGATTAAATGTCCCTGAAGCAGGTGTCACTGTTTCGGTATTCACACTCCAGTTTCCATTGGCATCAGCGGTAACTATATAGGTAGCACCTCCAACTATGACAGTAACCGTGCTACCTGGTTCGGCAGTACCTCTGATGATTGGAGTAGTATCATTGGTGATTTGACTGAACACCACAGGAACAACCGGATCAGTCGTGTCGATAGTCAATTCATTGGAGGTATTATCAGTTGAAGAGCAACTACCCAAATCAGCAGTTACAACCACTTCATTGACTCCATTCACATTTGGACTAAATGTTCCGCTTGCAGGGGTTCCTGAAGTGTTAACTGACCAATTACCACTGCCATCAGTAGTCGTGTTAAAAGTTGCTCCTCCTACCACTACACTAATGTTACTACCTGCATCAGCTGTTCCCGTAAGGGTTGGTGATGTATCGTTAGTTATCAAATTGGTCACGGTTGGTACAGCAGGCAATGCATTGACCACCACTGTAAAGGAGCTGGCACTACTTGAACATCCTGAGCCCGAATTTTGAACGGTAATGCTAGCATTGTAGGTAGCCGCACTGGCCGCTGCAGGGATAGTTAATGAAATTGGGTTTGAACCTAGGGAAGCGTTCGAAATATCCACAAAACCTTGCGCTTCGGCAGTCGCATCAAAATCAATGCTGTACAGATCAGGTGATCCTGTCGTTCCTGAATAACTTAAGTCAGCAGAAGATTCTCCCCGACAAACTTCGGGATTGGTTCCAATGGTAATGGAAGGTCCGACAGGATCATTCAAGGTGACACTTGCAATAACATTGGAGTTGCAGCCACCCAAGGAAACACTCATATTGGAATAGGTTCCTGCTTGCAAGCCAGTAATAGTAAGATTACCCCCACCGTCTGATCCAATCGTCGTACTTACAGCAGATGTTCCGGTGTAGCTTACCGAATAGCTTGTTGAGGCCTGTAATCCGGTTAGCTGAATGGATCCCTCATTACCACCACAAGTAGTTGGATCAGTCTGTGTGTCTAAAGTAATGGTTGGAGATGAAGGATTAGTGAGTGTTGCTGCTATATTGTTTGACACACATCCACTATTTGTCACGTTAATCTCTGTATAGCTTCCTGCCGGAAGGTTTTCCATCAAATATTCTCCATCTGCGTTTGAGGTAACATTAAGTGCTGAGGCATCTACTCCATCAACTTTAAAATTTAGCTCATATGGGGTATTAGAGGCCAGACCAATAATTTCAATCGAACCATCCCCACTGGTACAAGATGCTGGATTAACTACAATACCAACTTTAATGTCCGGTGGATTTAGTACAATACTTGGTATGATATTCGATTGACACCCGTCGCTTTCACGAACTGCAAAAACATTTTCATAGCTACCGGAATTAAGACCATTAATCTCAATGGTTCCACCAGTAGAAGTCAATCCTGTAATTGTATTTGTGCTCCCATCCTTGTCAAAGGATATCGTATATGATTCACTATCATCAAATCCATTCAACTCAATTTTACCATCCACAGAAGCACATGAACTAGGATCTGTTCCAAATGAAGAACTGATTGATGGAGGAGATGGGTCTGTTATTGTGATCGGACCATCAATTTGATTTGAAACGCATCCACTGTTGGTCACACGGATGTCTGTGTAATTGCCATTCGATAAGCCGGGGATAGGTAGTAAACCAGATGACAATGAAGTGATGCTTGTGCTTACATCAGATCCATTGGCTTTATATTCCACTGTGTAGGTTGTACTGGTTTCCAATCCATCCAACAATATGACACCATCTGATCCTCCACATGTTGAGGCATTTGTCGTGCTGTTAATTGATATGGTTGGTACTGTAGGATCATTTAGCGTAATCGGACCTGCAATTGAATTTGAGGTGCAACCTGACTTTGATGTACTTATGTTAGTATAATCTCCAGCGTTAAGTCCATTTATACGGATGATGCCGCTACCATCAGAAGTTATCGAAGTAGAAACTGACGTACCATCTTTTTCATAATTAACTACATAATTGGTTGAGGCTGTCAGTACTGAAAGTTCAATGCTTCCATCCGTCCCAGAGCATGTTGTTGGGTTATTTACCGCTGCAAGAGCAATCACCTCAGCTGAGGGATCCGAAATGACAACATCCGGATCTTCTAATGAAGTACATCCTGAAACTGTAATTCCCAGATCAATGTAAGTCCCTTCGGTAGCCAGAATGGTGGCGGTTCCTCCATTCACACTGACATTACTGAATGATCCTGCGTTATGATCTATTGTATACAATCCGTTTGGAACATTTGTAAAGGAAAGAGAGATTGTTCCATTTCCTCCACATGTCACCGGATTTGTACTTCCGGTAACTGTAATAGTCGGAATTAATGGATCAGTTAGCATTACATCAATATTTTCAGTAGAAACACATCCTGAAATGTCGAGCGTGATATCATTGTACGTCCCTTCTGGCAGCCCTGAAATAAGCGCTGCTCCGCTATTAACAGATACATTCGAAAAAGTCTGTGATACTAATGCTCCATCCACATAATTCAGGCTGTAGGATCCGTTTGGTACATTCGTGAAACTCAAAGAAATGCTTCCATCTGATCCGCCACATGTGGTAGGTGAATTGCTTTCGATCAAAGCAATTGTTGGAATTGCCACTATATCTAATGAACCTGATGCAGATGAAGTATTACTACCACTATCAGACACCTCAGCAATAATAGCATAGGTAACACCTCCATTAAATGCACCTAAAGTTCCGCTTGTTGGAGTATCGGTACTAGTATCTACACTCCAATCGCCACTTGCATTTGGAACAACCGTGTAGGTAGCTCCATTAATTTCAAGAGTCATTGTCTCACTGGCATTTAATCCAGCCCCAGTACCTGTGGTGCCAGTTAGTATTGGATCAACTCCATCACATACAACTTGACTAGATACTGTTGGAGATGCAGGTGCTGAAGTGTCTATTACTAATTCGCCCACAGTAGTATCTGTGGAACTGTTTCCTACTGAATCAGTTACAGTCACTACGACCTGATAAGTAGACCCGTCGGTAAATGTCCCTAATGTTCCACTGCTTGGTGTATCAGTTTCTGTGTTAACACTCCAGTTTCCACTAGCATCAGGTACTACTGAATAAGTTGCCCCATTAACTGTAACTGTCATAGTTTCTCCGGATGGTAAGGCACCACCCGTCCCAGTAGTACCAGTAATGATCGGGGTAGTGTCATTTGTTATCTGAGAATTAACTGTGGGAACAACGGGAGCGGTTGTATCAATTACTATTTCATCGGTTGTTGTATCTGTGCTTGAATTTCCTACTCCATCCGTACTGGTTACAACTGCTTCATTAGGGCCGTTTGTGTTAGGATTAAATACACCAGAGGAAGGAGTGGCAGTCTCAGTGTCTATCGACCAATTTCCACTAGCATCAGCTGTTGTCACATACGTTGCTCCACCAATTTCAAGTGTTACCGTACTTCCAGCTTCAGCTGTTCCGGTAATAACGGGAGTCACATCATTTGTAGTCAGCGAATTTACTGTTGGAATAACAGGGGCCGTTGTGTCAATTATTAATTCACCTGAAGTAACATCAGATGCCGAGTTTCCAGCCGAATCGGTACTTGTTACCGATACCTCATTTGTTCCATTAACATCTGGGTTAAATGTTCCTGATGTTGGTGTTAGAACTTCAGTATTGACAGTCCAATTGCCGCTTCCATCCGCTGTTACAATGTAAGTAGCTCCTCCTACTACTACTGTGACTGTACTTCCTGCTTCAGCTGTTCCTGTTATTATTGGACTGGTGTCATTCGTAGTTTGACTTGTCACTGTAGGCGTAACAGGTGCTGTCGTGTCAATCACCAACTCATCAGTGGTCACATCGGATACTTCATTTCCGGCTTCATCTGTGATCGTTGCTGTAACCGGGTAAGTACCTTCGGTAAGCGCTGTGATGCCACTCAAGTCTAATGACCAGGTATCTCCACTGTTGGTCAGCTCTGCATCTGTTCCTAAAATATAGGTCGTGCCAGCTACTGTTACAGCAAACACATCTGCATCTGAAGAATCAAATGAACCTGTAAGCGTAGGGTTGCTATTGGTCGTCTGGCTCACTACCGTTGGGGTCGCTGGATCTGTCGTATCAATCACCAACTCATCAGTGGTCACATCGGATACTTCATTTCCGGCTTCATCCGTGATCGTTGCTGTAACCGGGTAAGTACCTTCGGTAAGCGCTGTGATGCCACTTAAGTCTAATGACCAGGTATCTCCACTGTTGGTCAGCTCTGCATCTGTTCCTAAAACATAGGTCGTGCCAGCTACCGTCACCGAAAACACATCTGCATC
>NZ_FZPD01000003.1 GCF_900188325.1 Ekhidna lutea
TTGATGTTAACCTGGATGCGATCGTCTAGGTAGGTGGAGTCTGTCTGAATCTTACTCCAGGTGGAAGTAGAGTCCGCCTGTAGCTTGTTGTAGAGCGCGGTAGAGTCGGCATCCACCTCTGCATCGAGCGTAGCAATGTCAGCGATGTTGGTCGCGATGCGATCATCGAGGTAGGTAGAGTCCGCCTGCACCTTGTTCCAGATGGCAGTAGAATCTGCATTAATTTTTAACCTAATATCATCATCAGCGTTTTTTATTGCTGCACTTACTGCTTGCTCAGTAACTAAGGAGTTATTATTCTCAGACCCATCATTTCTTACATCTGTTCTGATATTGTCAACCGTTTGTCCAGTAGCATCAAACCTAAATGTTCCGTCTATTCTTGCATTACCGGTTGCTGAGAAGTTGCCAGCTGTATTGATGTTGCCCGTGGCATCATCAACTATAAAACGAGTTCCACCAACTGTCAGGTCAGCATTGGTCACATCCAATCCATTCTGTGCATCTACATTGCCTGAGAAAGTTGCTAGTTGTGATACATTAAGTGTACCTCTCACATTAGTTGATACATTAGTAGCAGCTAAATCAGTTTGTCCTGCCACATCTAAAACTCCATTTAAATCTGTGGCATTAGCAACTCTTATACCGTTGGTATTATTTAAGATGATTTGCCCTGTGCCTGGAACAATAAAATCAGTTGTTAAATCCAAATCTGTTCCATCGACGGCATTGTCCTGAATGGTTGTAAGAACATTTGGGCCGCTTAGTGAAATATCAACATCAGATCCAGCAGATACTCCAGCTGAAACAATAGTACTCCCATTTCCTATAAGTAAGTAGTCGGCTTGTCCAGCAAATAATTGTTGGGCGGTGTTTGAATTATCACCAACGAAAATACTACCGTAGTTTAGGTCTTTCGTTGCAAAATCAGTAACAGGCCTTGAGGTAATTGCACCTCCCGGCCCAGTTGTTAGGATTTGATTTACTCCAGGTGCGAACCAAGATGCGGCGGGAACATTATTTGAGATCAGCAAAGCGTTGGCGTTGGCCGGTAAAATTTTACCTTGAGTTACAGCCTGATTTGCAAGCTTTGCAGTTGTTATCCCCAAATCCTTGACCTGAAGGATATCAGTACTTACTTCTAATGTTGCGTTATCAGCATTAATATCCAGCTCATCGTTAACACCATCCACAACGATTCCGTCTCCAGCTAAGTCACCAAGGTTGACTGACAAAATATCACCACTAATTTGAAGTCCATTGCCGTCATTGATCTCAAGACTCCCATCTACACTTTGAATCAATCCAGGTCCAGCTACATCCTGATTAATCTTTTCTTTTGTAACGGCATCATCTAATATTTTGTTAGTGGTAACTGAATTATTTGCTAGCTCATCTTCAGTCACAGCAGAAGTGGCTATATCTGCAGTCTGGACTTGTCCATCAACAATATTTTCAGTTTGAATCGCATTATTAGCAATTTTAGCATTTGTTACTGCATCGTTAGCTAATTCAGATGTTCCCACAGAAAGTGGAGCGATTTCATCTGCTCCAACTGCATTTGTGGCAATATCTTCTGCTAGAATTGTTTCATTTAAAATTTCTACAGTTGTGACAGCTCCCGTTGCAATGTCATTTGCAGTTATTGCGTCATCGGCTAATTCGTCTGATCCCACCGCACCTGAAGCAATTTCATCAGAGTCAACAGCATCCGTAGCAATATCTTCCGCCAGTATTGTTTCATTTAAAATCTCAACAGTCGTTACAGCACCAGTGGCAATGTCATTTGCAGTTATTGCGTCATTGGCTAACTCATCTGATCCCACCGCACCGGATGCTATTTCATCAGACCCCACCGCATCCGTGGCAATTTCGTCAGACCCTACTGCATCTGTTGCTATTTCACTTGACCCAACAGCATCAGCAGCAATTTCGTCAGACCCTACTGCATCTGTTGCAATTTCATCGGAATCGACAGCATTCGTTCCAATGTCACCAACGGTGATTGTATTGTCCAATATTTCATTGGTTGTAACTGCTCCGGTTTTAATTTGGATATCAGCTGATGATCCGGAGTTTGTTATAGTAACATCACCACTAGCTGGTTGAGCTTGCGCAATTCCTGAATTGTTACCAATGTAGATGTTATCTTGTGGGAGTGCGGATGATGTAAACTCATTACGACTCGTCCAAACAGGATTCCCAGAAGCATCAACCGTTAAAACACTGTTAGCATTGCCTTCTGTATTTATTTTAGAAATGGTGATCGTTCCGTTAGCAATGTCTTCATTCTGAATGGCTCCATTTATAATGTTGGAGGAGCCAATCTGAATAATAACTTCAGAAATACCAGTCACACGACCCTTTTGATCAACGGTTAATTGTAGAACATTAAAAGCATCTGTCCCGTAAGTACCTGCCGTTATTGTCCCTAAGTCCTCAAGCTTATCCCCTGTGACTGCTTGATTTGCAATTTTGTTTGTAGTAACCGCGCCATTATTAATTTTCCCTGTAGTTACGCTACTATTTTGAAGTTTAGAAGTAGAAACAGCCCCATCAGCGATTCTGTTTTCAACCACAGCCCCTAATTTAATTGTTGGGTTTGGGTAACTTCCTGTCAGATCCCCACCTGCAGTAATTACATTTAAAACCCCTAGTCCAGCTTTCCAAACACCACCACTCCAGTAGTAAAAAAGATTTTCAGTTGTGTCAAACACCATCAATCCGTTTTCCCTGCTACTCAGAGAACCGCTCATACCAATTCTTTGCGAAGTGGTGACCCGGGGCACTAGAAACCCTTGATCTGACTGAGGTGAGACTAACTCTAAAACAGCATTGGAATTTGGAGAGGTAGTGTTAATACCTACTGAATTGTCCTGACCATAAGCAATAATGCAGGACGTTAGTAATGCAGTAAAAACTGCGCTTCTTAATCGTTTCATAATACGGGGATATTTAGAGACTAGTTTCGGCTGTTTCCAGCCGAGGGCTTTTTGGTTTTATTGGTTAAGAAAATAGGGCGGTGAGACTATTTCAATAACTGGTGGTAAAAGTTATCTTATGCATGCATAATTTCCAAAAAACCAGCGGGTTATGTGTATAACTTTAGATGAATGGCTGTTTTTTCATATTGAATTTTCAATTGTGATCTAAAAGCGGAGAATTTTTAACGGAATTGTCGAATTTCGACTTTAGTTTCATACCTTTGCGTTTAGTTATAGATAGAATTCCGAAAGAGGGGACAGCAGTCCCCTCTTTTTATTCATAGAAATGTGATTGAGGAGAAAGTAAAAGAGTTAGCTGAAATAGCATTACAGGAAAGCAAAGATTTGTTTCTGGTAGACGTGAAAGTAAAGGGGTCTGCTGGAAACCAAAAGGTTCTTGTATTCATAGACGGAGACAATGGTATATCCATTGATCAGTGTAGCAAGGTGAGTAGGTATATTGGCAATGAGATGGAGGAACTGGAGTTACTGGATGGAAAGTATACACTGGAGGTTTCCTCTCCAGGCTTAGATTTTCCGCTTACATTGCATCGCCAATATTTAAAAAATATCGGTCGAAAACTGGAAGTTGAAACAGTGGATGGTAAACATCATGAAGGCCAGCTAAAAGAAGTAAAAGACGATGGGATTGTTCTAAAGGACAAGGAGGAACGATCGCTTGGTTTTGAAGAAATAAAACAATCAAAAGTAAAAGTATCATTCAAGTAAGATGGAAGCGTCAGTATTAATTGATTCGTTTGCGGATTTTGCCAGGGGCAAAAACATTGACCGCCCGACTATGATCAGAATTCTGGAAGATGTATTCAGAACGATGATCCGTAAGAAATACGAGACCGATGATAATTTCGACATTGTAATAAATGCTGATAACGGTGACCTTGAGATCTGGAGATTTAGAGAGATCGTAGATGACAACTCTGAAGATATCTGGGATCATGATAAGATCAGTTTAACAGAAGCAAGGGAGATTGAGCCCGATTTTGAAATTGGTGAAGAAGTTGCGGAGGAAATAAAACTTGAAGATTTTGGTAGAAGAGCAGTAATGACGGCTCGTCAGACTCTTATCCAAAAAATCAAAGACCTGGAAAAAGACATCCTATTCCAGAAATACAAAGATCTTGTTGGTGAAATCATTCAGGGAGAAGTATACCAGGTTTTAGGCCGTGAGGTTCTTTTGACTGACGGTGATGGGAATGAGCTTACCGTACCTAAGAGTGAGCAAATCCCGAAAGATCGATACAGAAAGGGAGATACTGTTAGGGCGATTGTCCATAGAGCTGAGATGGTTAATGGAAATCCTAAAATCATGCTTTCACGAACATCACCTGTATTCCTTGAGCGTCTTTTTGAGGCTGAGGTACCGGAGGTTTACGACGGATTAATTACCATTAAAAACGTGGTTAGAGAGCCAGGTGAGCGAGCGAAAGTGGCGGTAGAATCTTACGATGACAGAATTGATCCGGTTGGAGCTTGTGTAGGTATGAAGGGATCCCGAATCCATTCGATTGTTCGTGAATTGCAAAATGAGAACATTGATGTGATCAACTTCACGGATAACCTAGAGCTTTATCTGGCACGAGCGCTTAGCCCGGCTAAGATCACTAGCATGAAAATTAGTGAGGAGAAAGACAGAGTTTCTGTTTATCTCAAGCCTGATCAGGTATCTTTGGCCATAGGAAAAGGGGGTCAAAACATTAAATTGGCCAGTAAATTGGTTGGAATGGAAATCGATGTGTTCCGAGAGCTTGATGGAGCTTCAGAAGAAGATGTTGATTTGGAAGAATTTACTGATGAGCTGGAGGATTGGGTCATTGATGAGCTTAAAAGGGTAGGGCTAGATACTGCGAAGAGTGTATTAAAGCTAAGCACAGATGATCTAGTGAGAAGAACAGATTTGGAAGAAGAAACAGTACATGAAGTCATTCGAGTTCTGAGCCAGGAATTTGAATAAACTTAATTTTGAGAGGTTTATATGGCAGAATACAGATTAAGTCAAGTAGCAAGAAAGCTAAACGTAGGTAAGAATACTATCCTGGAATTCTTGAAAGAGAAGGGTCATGAAGTTGATTCAAACCCAAACTCTAAAATTCCACAGGAGCAGTATGACATGCTTGCGCGTGAGTTTGCGGATTCTGCTCACGATAAAGAAGAAGCTTCTGAGCTTACCATCGGCGGGAAAACCGATAATATGGTTATTGATGCTGAAAAGCCTTCTAAAGAAGAGAAGAGTGAGGACGAGCGTATACTTATAAAGGATAATGTAGGTTCTGATCCTCAACCGGAAAAAATCTCTGCGAAAACAAAACTGGATGGCCCTAAGGTAGTTGGGAAGATAGATCTAGAAAAGAAAAAAAAGGAAGAGGAGAAGGAAAAAGAAGTAGAGAAACCGAAGGAGGAGCCTAAGAAAGAAACTGTAGAGCCGAAGGCAAAGGAAGAGGAGAAGAAGGAAGAGCCAAAAGCCAAAGAAGAGGCCAAGCCGAAGGAAGAAAAAGCCGAAGTGCCGAAGGAAGAAGCTAAAAAAGAAGAACCTAAGAAGGAAGAAGAAAAAACTCCGGAAAAAGAAATCATCAAGGCGAAAGCTGCTTCATTGAGAGGCTTGAAGGTTTTAGACAAAATTGAGCTTCCAAAAGACAAGCCAAAGCCGGTAGCATCATCTGATTCTAAACAAGATAGGAAGAAGCGTCCTAGAAAACGAATTCAATCAGCCGGAGGCCCTCCACAAAGAGGTGGTGGTGGAAGAGGTGATCGCGGAAGAACACAAACCGGAAGAAAAACGGAGGAGCTTTCTGATAAGGAAATTCAGGATAAGATTAAAGCAACGCTTGCTAAACTAAGTGGCGGTAGTGGAAAGAGTAGCTCACAGCGATCTAAATACAGAAAAGACAAACGATCAGCTCGAGCTGAGGAAGAAGAAGAAAAACAACTTCAGGCGGAAGAAGCATCAAAAACACTACATGTAACTGAGTATATCTCAGCAAATGACCTTGCGTCGCTAATGGACGTAACTGCGAATGATGTCATTTCTGCATGTATGTCATTGGGCATGTTCGTATCCATCAATCAAAGATTGGATGCGGAGACGATCACCGTTATAGCAGATGAGTTCGGCTATGACGTTGACTTTACGGAGGCCAAAGAAGAAACTGACATTGTAGAAGTTGAGGATGATGAGTCTACACTAGAAGATCGTGCTCCTATTGTGACGATAATGGGTCACGTAGATCACGGTAAAACATCCCTACTCGATTACATCAGAGAATCGAAAGTTACAGAAGGAGAAGCAGGGGGAATCACCCAGCATATTGGCGCATATGACGTGATGACGAACAGTGGGAAACGTGTTGCTTTTCTAGACACTCCAGGTCACGAAGCATTTACTGCTATGAGAGCCAGGGGAGCCAAAATTACTGACGTTGCAATTATTGTAGTCGCAGCAGACGACTCTGTGATGCCGCAGACGAAAGAGGCAATCAACCATGCTCAGGTAGCGGGTGTGCCAATCGTAATTGCAATCAACAAGGTTGATAAGCCAAATGCTAATCCGGATAAGATCAAAGAAGACCTTTCCAATATCAATATTCTCGTAGAAGATTGGGGTGGAAAATACCAGTGCCAGCATGTGTCGGCTAAAACGGGAGAAGGTATAGATGACCTTTTAGATAAAGTATTATTAGAAGCAGAAATCCTTGAGCTGAAAGCTAATGCAAATAAGCCAGCGGTAGGATCAGTTGTGGAAGCTTCGTTGGACAAAGGACGAGGTTATGTATCAACCATTATGGTGCAGGCTGGGACTCTAAGGGTTGGAGATGTGCTGTTGGCAGGGCCATATTTTGGTAAGGTAAAAGCCATGTTTGATCATAGGGGTCAGAAACTGGATGCTGCTGGACCTTCCACACCGGTACTGATGCTTGGACTCGACGGTGCTCCACAAGCAGGTGACAAATTCAATGTCATGGAAAGTGACAGAGAGGCCAGAGAGGTTGCAAATAAGCGAGAGCAGATTCTCCGAGAGCAATCCATTCGAACCAAGAAACATATTACCCTTGATGAAATTGGCAGAAGGCTTGCTATTGGAAGCTTCAAAGAGCTTAATGTAATCGTAAAAGGTGATGTGGACGGTTCTATTGAAGCCTTGGCAGATTCACTATTGAAGCTTTCTACAGAAGAAGTACAGGTTAATATCCTTCACAAAGCTGTTGGTCAGATATCAGAATCCGATGTATTGTTAGCATCAGCGTCTGATGCGGTAATCGTTGGTTTCCAGGTAAGACCATCAGGAGGAGCCAGAAAGCTTGCGGAAACGGAGGAAATTGAGATCAGGTTGTATTCTATCATTTACGATGCAATCAATGATGTGAAGGATGCGATGGAAGGAATGCTGGAGCCAACCAGTGAAGAAGTAATCACTGGAAATATTGAAGTAAGAGATGTCTTCAAGATCTCCAAAGTGGGTACAGTAGCCGGGTGTTATGTGACAGATGGTATTGTGAAACGGTCAAATAAAGTGCGATTAGTTCGGGATGGTATTGTGGTTTACACAGGTGAAATTAACCAGCTCAAGCGATTCAAAGAAGACGTTGGTGAAGTGAAGAATGGTTACGAGTGTGGACTGAGCATTAAAAACTTCAATGACATTAAAGTTGGTGACATCATCGAAGGCTTTGAGGTGAAAGAAGTAAAGCGAACACTCTAGAAAGAGTTAACATATAGATTTAAAGCTCATCAAAAATATTTGATGAGCTTTTTTTATTTTACAGCACTCCAACATATCCAAATATGAGAACATGTGTGAATTGTGGTGTTGACAACAGCCACAAATTCTGCCCTGAGTGTGGCCAAAAGATGGAAGTGAAACGTGTTTCTTTTCGAACAATTGCGGAAGAATTCTTTTCGAAATGGATTGGTTTCGATAATCAGTTTGGGCGTACTGTTTTAGATATGACCATACGACCCGGAATAGTCGTTAATGCCTATTTATCAGGCAATAGGACTCGATACATAGGACCTTTAGGCTATGTAGTTATTATGACGGCCCTACTTATTATTTCATTCGATTTGTTTGGTCTTGAGGTGGGTGATTTTTTGAAACAAAATAGCGATACATTCAATCCCGCCGGCAACCAAGCAATAAGTGAGGATCAAGCTAAGATGCAACAATCCGTTATGGAGTTTATGGCAAAAAATTTCCGATTCATGGCAGCTATTATGATTCCATTTTTTGCTATTTCATTGGGCTGGTTCTATCGTAGAGAAAAGCTCAATTACATAGAACGCGCAGTAGTTACAACCTATTTATCCTGTCATGGGATGTGGATTACAATGGCTATGCTTGGGATATTAGCTTTGAGTGGACATCTTTTCAATGTTACAGGCATGATCCTGTCGATTGTTTATTATGCTTTTGCATTACACAAGTGCTTTCCAAGAAGGAATTTTATGCTTGGTTTTGTTAAGACAGTGGGAGTGTATGTAAGTGCGATTTTGTTATTCACACTTTTTGCGCTAATTGTTGGGATTGGGATCGGCATTCTAATAGCAATATTTAATCCCGAAATGATACAATCTTAAGGATAAGTTTTATAAAAAAGCACAACCTTCCAGCTATAATTTCGTTACTTTGTGGATTGAGATAAAATCTTGAAGAAGTTTCAAACGATACTGACCGTTTTTACCCTAATTTTTTCAATGAATTTGGCGTTTGCGAACTCCAATGTGAGTGAAATACAAACAGGAAGTCAAGAGCCTGGTCAGGAAGGAAGACGGAAAGCTGAGCAAGGAATGATGAGACCTGATGGAGAGGTTTCAACATCACAACAACAAGATAGACAAGGTCAATCTGAATTCCGCCAGGATAGGGTTGAGAGTAAATCACCATCGAGTGTTGAAAACGAAGTTGATTCAGTTGAAGATGATTCTGTAAGCAAATACAACTTTATCTTTTACTTTCTCTACAAATTCAAATACGATAACGAGGAGGCTCCCTAAGCTTCGACTGACTGATAGTCATCAATATCGTCAAGGGAAATAGTACCTTCATAAAATGCTTTCCCAAAAATTACACCGTACAAACCAAGGTCACGCAACTTTTTGATGTCATCCATACCTCTAACGCCACCACTGGCAAAAATGCTCAGGTCAGGAAATTCAGTAAGTAGCTTCTTATATAAATCAAAGGAAGGGCCTTCCATAGCTCCGTCTTTCGAAATATCTGTAGTTTTCAGGTATTTGAGTCCTCTGTCGTAGAAATAGGAGATATGATCAAACAGATCTTTTGAGGTTGCTTTTTGCCAACCGCGAATTCGAATTTTTCCCTGCAGACTATCTGCGGCTAAAGCCACTTTTTCTCTACCATATGACATTAGCCAATTGGCAAACTGTTCTTTGTTAGAAACGGCAATCGATGCAGCGGTAACACTTTCCGCTCCGTATTCAAATGCTTTTAAAACATCACCGTCAGTATGTAGTCCACCAGTAAAGTTGATTTTTAAATCTGTGTAAGCTGAGACCATGTGAAGGATGTCATAGTTGACAGAAGTCCCCTTACGAGCACCGTCCAGATCAATTAAGTGTATACGGCTAATTCCATGATCTTCAAACTGCTTTGCTACATCTATTGGGGTATCATTATACACCTTTTCCCTGGAGTAGTCTCCCTGAGTGAGGCGAATGGTTCTGCCTTCAATAACTGATATTGATGGTACGAGTAGCATAATAAGTTGAGATTGGTTCTTTTAGAATCGCTCTTTGATAAAGATACAAAATACTGGTGAGAATAGAATCACTTCACTTCCACTAATTTGAATCCTTCACCGTGAATTGTCAATATCTTAAGACTGGGTTCATCTTGAAGGTATTTCCTGATTTTGGCAATATAAACATCCATGCTTCTGGCATTGAAATAGCTATCGTCTTTCCATATTTTTTTCAAGGCAACACTTCGTTCTACTGTCTTGTTTACATTCTCAAAAAATATTTTAATAAGCTCATTTTCCTTTGTAGTAAGATTTATTTCGCGTTTAGGAGTGACAAGCCTGTTTTCCTGATAGTAATAAGTAAGATCAGCTATTGTGAATGGGTTTGGAAAATTGTCTTCCTCTTCTTTTTTGACCGATCTTTTTAAAATTGCCTGAATGCGCAGCAAAAGCTCTTCCATGCTGAATGGCTTGGTCATATAATCATCTGCTCCAATAGTGAACCCTTTGATTATGTCCTGCTTCATTGATTTGGCAGTGAGGAAGATGATTGGGGTGGCATCATCAGTCGCTCTTATCTCTTTTGCCAATGTAAATCCGTCTTTCTTTGGCATCATCAGATCCAATATGCAGAGATCGTACTCATCCTCCTTGAATGCTTCACCTCCTTCTTCTCCATCTCTTTTTAGCGTTGTTTCATACCCCTTTAACCCAAGGTATTCACTCAGGATTTCTCCCAGGTTAGGGTCATCTTCAACGATCAATAATTTAGGCTTCATTTGCTAATGGTAATGTGATTGAAAACTTGCTTCCCTTTCCCGGTTCGCTATCCACATGAATACTTCCTCCATGGGCTTCCACAATTCTCTGAACGTAAGCTAAGCCTAATCCAAATCCTTTTACATTGTGGAGGTCACCTGTGGGCACTCTATAGAATTTTTCAAAGATATGCTTCTGCTGCTCACGAGACATACCAATTCCTTTATCATGAATAGAAATGATAAAGTCTTCATCATCAGAGGCAGTGCGGAGAGTAATGTTTGGTGCTTCGGGTGAGTATTTATTGGCATTATCGAGAAGGTTCAGGATGATGTTGGTAAGATGCATTTCATCCCCTTGAACCACATCTTTCTCGGCTTTTTCTATCATATTTAGTCTCCCACCTCGCTGCTCAACCTGCATAGCTATATGCTCGGCAGCATTTTTCACCATGTTACTCATATGCAAAATTTCCTGCTTCAGATTATAATCATTGCGATCGATAGCTGCGATTTGTAGCACTTTTTCAACCTGATCACCAAGTCGCTTATTCTCCTCCCCAATAACTTTAATATACTTCGTGCGCAAGCTGCTTTGTTCAATGTCTTTGTCGTTTAGCGCCTCTACAGCCAATGAAACTGTAGAAATTGGTGTCTTAAGTTCATGTGTCATATTGTTGATGAAGTCATTCTTCATCTCCGATAGTTTCTTTTGCCGAACGATTGTACGAATACTGTATCCAAAGCAGAATAGTATGACCAGCACTAAAAACCCGGAACTCACCATGGCGGACCAGACTTTGCTCATTAAGTAACCTTTTTTACCGGGGAAGCTTATTGTTAATATGCTGTCATTGTCAAAGATGTCGTTAGGAAATAAAGAGGCTCGAAGTTCACTTTGAGCTAATTCTTTTTTCTGGCCGCCACTTGTCAGAAGCAGAAATCGACTTTGCTGAGGCTGAATAACACCGTATTCGTATGAGATATCAATGCCCTTACTGTTTAACTCGTTCTTAAGTAAGGAGTCTAGCTGCTGTGGGCTGAATCGCGAGGAAATGGAACGATTGGGTCCCATTAAATCCTTCACAACATCAAACGTCAGCTCATACTTTCTGGAAACTTTAGCCAATTTGCTTTCAAGTTGCTGGATCTTTACGTCTCGCTCTTCCAGCATTTGTTCCATCGAAGAGCCTGGAGGTGGTGGAGTATTATCAAAAAAGAACCGATCTGCCACACTGGAAAAGTTCACAACAAATTCAAAACCACCCTCATTTACCGTATCAGCAAAGTAGAAGATCTGTCGATTGCCCTGGTTAAGGACCTCAACATTTTCATTTTTCTTTCTATTCCGTAGTTTTTCAGAATTCTCAACTTGTTGTAAGTGTAAATTTTCCCTCTGTTCGTAGAGAGGTGAGTTAACATAATTGAGCTTTTGCAGAGCAGCATAGGTCTCCTGCTTTTCGAGCTTATTTGCGACTGAATTAAGAGCATCAAGCACATCTTTCCTGAATCTTTCTTCATTGGCTGTAACCAATGAATCAATCCAGTAAAGCTGAAGTGAAATAAGGCCGATCATGGCCAACCCCATCATGCTAATAATCCATCTCAGTGTTTTACGCTGCATACTTCAAAAATACGATGAAGTCCTCAGCGTAGTTCATCTTTAACCATTTTTAACAAGGATTAACGACTGATTAACAGAGAGATAGAGTGTCCCGTCGTACTTTCGATAAGGAAAAACGATTTCAATAAAACTCAAAATAATATGAAAGCGAAACTTACAATAGGTATTGTGACTCTGGCTATGGCCCTTGGTGGGCATGCTCAGGGTTTTGCTGACGATGATGGAAAAATTATCGTGGAGATTACCAAAGAAATTAATGGTGAGAAGAAAACCTTTAAGGGAGAATACAACAGCACTGAAGAAATGCATGCGGACCCAAACTATCAGGAATTTGCAGGAAAAGATGAGCAGTTCAACTTTTGGTTTGATAGGTCTGGTGATGATGATGTTTTTCTACACCTGGATCAATTGAGGGATCATAACAAGTCTTTCTTCAAGTTCTTCCATGGTGATGAAGAGGATGGTGACAACACTTTTTTCTTCAAACATTTCGATGATGACTCTGTTGATGGTTTTTTTGATTTACATCTGGATGGCATGAATCTGGATGAATATAGAGAACGTATGAAACAGCTCGGGATAGAGATGGAGGAGATGTTTGACAAATTTCATGGAGATAAGAGCGTTCGAGTGATCGAAATAAAGCGAGTAAAGATTGAAGATGTCGACGATGAGTTTGGCAAGAAAGGCAAGGTGGATGATTCTAGTATGCTAGAACTTGACGACCTTTCATTCTATCCAAATCCGTCATCCAATGGGCGATTCAAGGTTCGATTTAGTGTTCCTGAAGAAGGAAGCTTAGCGATAAAGGTTTCAAATCTCGAAGGCAAAGAAGTCTTCAGTAGACATTTTGATCGTTTTGGAGGCACATACTCGGAAATGATAGATTTATCTGGCCAAAAAGAAGGAATCTACTTGCTAGAGATAAGTCAGGGCAAAAAGAGATTAACCAAGAAAATAGTAATCAATTAGGTTAGGTTTAAGGTTGAATATGGAACCGGTTTGATATTAATTCAACCGGTTTTTTATACATATTCATCCGTACTTTTTGTCATAATAATATTAAAGTTAATATCTACGATATCCTGAAAGTCCATACCGGTTTCTAACATATCCTCATCATCTTCCTCTGCGTACCAGTTGATTACAACATTTTTACCGCTATCCTCTAACCTTTTTAGTTGCTTAACAATGAGATATATGCATCTTGCTGAGCTTGTGTTGAAATACATAAGCTTGAAATCAGCTTCGATTTTCTCCTTATTTAGTTTGCCTATCATGGTAATGGCTCTGATGAAGGGCTCATAAAACTCCATTGTATTTTCCGGGCTAGATCTTCCTTGCAGTTCTATTTTTCCTGCCTGAAAGTTTACACATGCATATGGTGTTGTTCGGGTAGCTTCGCGTATATATGATTCTTTCATTTCTTCGTTATTTTAGACTTTTACTCCTATGATTAGCATGTCATCCAATTGCTCTTCATCACCTCTCCATTCAGCAATTTCTTTTTCAAGCAAAAGCAATTGTGCTTCTGTGTCCTTCTGATGTATACTTTGTAAAAAGTCCTTAAACTTTTTTGAAGAATACTTCCGATCGGCTTTACTTCCGATCTGATCCTGAAAACCATCACTGTATAGATAAAATGTATCTCCACCTTTCAGTTCTATGGAGTGATTTGTGTACTGCTTATCAATCTTCCCAAAGTAAGAGCCAATTGGCATTCTGTCTGCTTTAGTTTCCTTCATCTCTCCACCTCTTATGAGCACCAATGGATTAAATGCTCCAGCATATTCAAGCACTTTGGTCTCATGATTAATTGTACAAAGCGCAATATCCATCCCATCACGCTGTGCACTTTCTTTTCCTTGTTCCAATGTGTCAATCACTTCAGATCTCATAGAGTTGAGGATGTCAGCAGGTTGAGTTTTACCGGGGACTATTTTATTTAGAATGGTATTTCCTATCATACTCATGAAAGCGCCAGGTACTCCATGCCCTGTACAATCCACTGCTGCCAGATAGGAAATATTATTGATATGTCTGAACCAGTAGAAATCACCACTTACAATATCTCGTGGATGATAAAAGACGAATGAATTAGGGAGGTATTTTTTAATGAAGTTTTCAGAAGGTAGAATTGCCTCCTGGATTTTTTTCGCATAACGAATACTTGCAGTAATATCCTTATTCTTTGATTCAATAATTTTCTTTTGAGCATTTAACTGCTTGTTAGAATCTTCTAACGCCAGTCGCGAAATAATTTCCTTCTTAGTCAGATTGAATCGGGTTTGAATGAGAATAATCGAAAAGATCATCACGGTACCGGTTAGCAAGCCTCCACTCGCCAGGATTTCTTCCAGCCCAAGAGTACTGTTTTTAGCCAAAAAGTAAATATTGGCTGCAATTGATATTACAACTACGATGATAGACCAATAGATTTTCCATAGTACTAGCATGCCGGCACCAATAAATAATGCGATGTATGCCAACGTATGCTTCTGCAGGTGCTCCGCATCCATTAGACTCCACATGAACGCATTTTGAACAGATATCAGCAGGAATGGGACGAAAATCAGAAAGTCAGCGGAAATATTTAGCGGTTTGCGAAGAACTAGAAGAATTGCAGTGAGCGCCGATACTGCTAATCGGAAAATGAAAAAAACTTCAAAATGATGGTTTACGTTGATGTAATCGGTAGCACCGAAGATCAGGTTGAAGATCACGGCAACCCAGGATCCCGCAATGTGATATTTTACTGTGGCTTTTTTTAGTTCTTCTTCCCACTGAACCTGTAAGGCTCGCTGGGCGAGTAGTTCTACTTGTTTCATGTGTAGCCCTAAAAAGGGTAATGGTTAAACTGTTGGTAATGGATTATAACCGTTCTCACAGAAATAATTACAATACCTACGAGTTCTTAGAGGGAATTGGATTTATGTACCTGAAATCAGAAGACAAAAACCAACGCCATGGTGATTCTTGATTTCTAGTGTAGAATCGTTAGAAAGGTATTTACGTAATCGAGTAATAAAGACATCAAGACTCCTCCCCTTAAAGTAATCGTTCTCACCCCAGATCGTTTCAAGAATGTCTTCTCTTTTTACTAACTGATTCCGGTTTTGAACAAGCATCCCAAGGAGTTTTCCTTCCATTTGAGTAAGGGATTGTTTTTGATCGTGGAAAGAATAAACAAGGTTTTTTGTGTCGAGAGATGAATGACCAAATTTGATAAGCTGTGTTGGCGGTGAGTCTATCGAGGTGGAGTTTCTTCTGAGGAATACTTGAATCCGATACCCCAGCTCTTTCATCGAAAAAGGTTTGGTGATGTAATCATCTCCACCAATCTCAAAACCTGATAACCGATCCTCCTCTTGTGATTTAGCGGTTAAGAATAGAATGGGAATAAATTCGTTTTGATCTCTGATATTTTTAGCCAACTCAAAGCCATCCATTTTTGGCATCATCACATCAAGCAAACAGATTTCATATTGATCTGATTTGAAGGATTGCAAAGCCTGGGATCCATCCGAACACCAAGTCACCTCATGATTAAGTGACTGCAGGTTGTCCTGGATCATAAACCCAAGGTTTTGGTCATCTTCTGCCAATAGTATCTTAGCCATTCAATATTATTTTAAATGTACTTCCAACGTCTATTTTAGATTCGACACCAACTTTTCCGCCTAGATTTTGAACTGCAGACTTTACAATGTGGAGTCCCAAACCAAATCCCTTTTGATTGTGCTGATGTTGACTCTCAGGTACGCGATAAAACTTCTTAAATATCTTCTTGAGGTGTTCTTTTGGTATGCCCGGCCCATCGTCCGCGACACTTATAACGGTTTGGTTTTGATCTTGACTAAAGGCTATTTTGATATGCTTTCCGCCGTATTTTATTGCATTATCTACCAGATTTCTTATACATTTTTCAAGTAGTTTTTCATTGGAAAAAATAGCTCTGTTCGCTTCTCCTGTTAGGTCCCAGCTTATCAGCTTTGAGGCATATTCACTTTTAAACCCTTCCGTCAGCGTGTTCAGAAACTGGTCCAGCTGAAGTGGTGCTTTTTGAATTGGCCTTTTGGATTCAATGAAGGATGCCTCTAAAATATCTTCAACATTTTTATGTAAACGAGCGACTTCATTATTGATAATTGTCAAATACTTGTTGTCTTTTTCAGCAGATCTTTCATGAAGGGTTGTAGAAGCTAATGCCAATGTAGCTAATGGCGTTTTAAGTTCATGGCTAACATTGTTGATGAAATCACGCTGCACTTCGCTGAGCCGCTTCTGACGAAGGATCACAAACAGCGCGTATCCAAAAAAGCCAATTACGACCAGTGTGATAAGCGTGGTAAACTTCCACAAATCAAAGCCTGCGAACAGGTTTTTGGCTTTCTCCGGGAAATAAACGCCGAAATAGTATTCTTCATTTTGCAAAACAGGAATGGCAGGACTGTTGGCCTGATTTTTCAAACTTACATTGTCAGCATAGACCATCTGATCATTGGCACAATCGTAAACTCCATATTCAAAGTCTTGTGATATGGCTCTCTTCTTTATTTCGGCCGAGATTAAATATTCCAGATTAGTGATATCTATTCTGTCATTGGTTCGAACAATAAAGTAATTCCCTGAAACCTGCTCAATGGGATTAACCGTAGGAAAATCTTTTCCATTAGCCTCACACAAAGACTCTACTACATTCCTCAGGGCGACTTGCACATTGTGATTAAAGACCTGATCCTGCTGCTCTATTGCCCGATTGAGCCAATATACCTGTGTTCCAATAATGCCAATCAGGGAAACAATGGCAATAATTACTAATACACGAATAGGTGCATTCTTCATTCTTCAAATGTAGGCGTTATGAAACGGAGATTTTGAGGTTTAACAACTCATTAACAATCATTAGGAGATCATTAACAGTGTTTTGGCTGAGTTGCTGTCACATTTGGAAAAACTAAAATTATTCAAAATGAGAAAAGCAACATTTATCGTAATGCTGGGGATCGCAGTAGCTGTGATCGCTGGTATGTCACCTTTAAAATGGAAAACCACTTCAATCGACCTGGGTCAGGTTACTAAAAATGAATCAAAAGAACTTTCCTTTGACTTCACTAATTCGACCGGTCAGGCTATCACCATTCTTGAAGCCAAAGGATCGTGTGGATGCACGAATGTGAAATTTCCGAAAGATGAAATCAAGCCAGGTGAATCGGCTTCAGTGACTGCTAGCTTTAAATCAGGCAAGGTGGGGACGTTCAAGAAGAATATCAGAATTAAGACCTCTGCTTCTGAGGAGTATACTTATCTACACTTTAAAGGTGAGGTGGTAGAATAGCATCAAATCCCTCATCCGTTTGGGTGAGGGGTTTTATATATTTATCACATGTTGAGTAGGTTAATTTTCAGTTTTCCTTTTTTTGTAGCGTCCACTCTTGCATTGGCGCAAAGAGTCGATTATAAGAAAGTAGATCTTCCTTTAGAATATTTTCCGATAAGTATCAATGAACAGAGTATTCATCTAAAAGCCAACCTGTATAATGATATCTATTGGGTTCATGCGATTCAACCAAAATGGAAGCCTTCAATTGGTTTATTAGCTGATGATAGTTTGAAATTTGTACATCAAGTTGAGGCTGATGGAAGGTTTGGCTATGCTTATTTCTATAGATCTGAAAATTCTCAAAATAGCTTTATTGTAGCTAGTGTTCATAGTTTTGAAGATGGACTTTCGTCAACCTATTTTTTTAAAGTCGATGGTAAACAGGTTAAATTTTTGGGAGAATTTTTTATTCTTGAAAAGCGCAATAACGACCCTTTAATAGGTGGTTATTTTGGTGTGTTTCCAAAAGGCATTTCAATTTACAAATTGGATAAAATGAAAATAGAATTCGACTCAAACGAATATCTCATAATGGATAATGGTGTGGAGGCAGTATTTAAAGGACGAATCGAATTGCAAAGTAAAAACGGAGATTTTGAGGTGAGTAAAATCGAAGAATTGTAACGTTTCAAAAGAAAAAGCTCATCGAGAAGGTTGGCAGGTTCTCCTCTTCGCCAAATGCATAATTGAAATTAAGCACAAGTGTATTAAGCGGACTTATCCAAAGCCCAAATCCTTTCCCGGCATGCCACTCATCTGAGTCTTCTCCATCTACCCATACACGACCTGTATCATGAAAAGCTAAAAGCCCGAACTGCCCGGGAAAGATGTAGCTACGGAATGATGCCAATTTGAGCCTTAAATCCAGGTTGTGATAAAAAGAAGTTTCACCGTAAAACCGTGTTCTTCTAAATCCCCTCAGATTAGTTCGTCCCCCCAAAATGTTTGCATTGAAGAAATCAAATTGATCGGATGTGATATGAGATGCACCCAGTCGATTTGCAATTACCAATCGTGATGGCAGTTTGGCCGTCAGGTAGAATGCCCACTCAGCACTGAGTCGTGTTGAGCTTTCTGAAAAGTCAGTGATCGCCTCCAAATGTTCCACTTCAGCAAAAGCGGTCATTCCGGCAGTTGTTAAAACCTTGCTATCTCTGGAGTCGAATGAAATGCCGGTTTTAAACCGGGCATATTGGTTTTCCTTAAAATCATTCCCGTCTGATGGTTGATCTGTGATAAACCGATTGTCTGATGCCTCTACCTCTACCGATTTATATCCACTACTCAAGTAGAATTTGGCTTTTGCTCCGACGTTTCTGGAGAGACCAGCGTTTAGCTCCAGCCTGTCCATTCGTACCCTGTAGTAGTCGATGGGGTCATCGTCGGGAGCAACAAACTGATCCATCAGGAATTCGCTTTCATTGCTAATGCCAAAGAAATTATTCACAAAAAATGGCTCTTGCCAAAGCAACGAAGTGTTCAGGTCCCATTTTCCTAAAACATCTGTATAATCCCCGGTATAATCGAACTGATAAGAGCCGGTTTCAAATGCGCCAATGGCTTTGAAGGAATGTTTTGCTGCAAAAGGTTCTTTCCTCCAACCATGTTTGGTGTAAGAAAATCCACCTCCAAGAAAAATGCCATCATCTGGATTTAGCGCAGCAGTCACTAGCGGCATGAGTACATCATATTGAAAAGCTTTCCTGTTGTACCGATTAATTGCCGGGTCATTACTCAGTTTTAAGATGCCCTTTGAGTTGCCCTGAACTCTTGTGCTTTTATAGCGATCGTATACTTTAACTTTTTTCAGCTTTTCGTCTGCATTCCCATTGATGATGAGGTCTTTGTCAGTACCTCCAATTATTCGGACTTTGATTTTGCTCGACTGACCTTTAACTTCAAACACGTCCTCACCATCAAAACCATAGAGTCGTACTTCTTTTGTTTCATCGCTTTTGAAGATACGCTCATATATGACATGCTCGACCTCTCCATCTTTCTTTCGTTTTCTGACAGTCACCTTTGTTTCAGAAGGCGTTAGATGCTCTACCAGAAAATATTCATGTTTATCAGAGCCGGTAACCTCTACTTCTTTAGAAAGGAATAGATATAGTTCTCTTGCATAGCTTTCCATGTTTGCTCTGCGAGCTTGCAAGCCTGTGCGAATGCGATCTCCGGTGAGTGATTGAATTTGTTCTGGCCACAGGGAAATAGCCTGATCGATCACTTCATCCGTCAGGTTTTTTTGCAGAAAATCGATTTGTTCCAGCCAGTCATTCCAGTCAGGTTCGTTCATAAATGTGCGATCAAAAAAGCGGGCATTTTGACTAATCCCGGGCGCCCAGTCTACCTCTTCATCAAACCCTTCGATTTTGGGAAGTGCCCATTTTCTAGCTGCCAGCTTGGGGATTATACCTTCATTGATGAAAAAAGCCTGATCACGATCTCTGGGAATTGGACGATACAGGTTGCCGTTTTCCTGATCTATTTGCGCCCATCGCCATTGGTCATCGTGCCTGTCCCAGTCACCGATCCACATATCGAACAGTCTGTTTCTTACAACGAAATTTTGATCTACTGCATTGTCATTGTCTTCCTTCAGGTTTTCAATGACAGTGTCTGTCCCATCAATATCCTCGCCCCCTCCAAAGTGTGCATCCCTGGAAGCCGCTTCATTTGGTCGCTCTTCATATAACGCAAGCGTACCGGCGAAAGTCGAACGAAACTGTCCTAATCTGGGATCATCCGGGATATATACCGGTTTGGGGTTAGTATGGTAAATGTGTGCAGCCTCAGCAAGTGGCGGAATTATGAATGCTGCATAAGGATGGGAGGCTGAAATCTGATCTTCAACAATATCCTGTGCGAATGTTTTTTGAAGAGCCGTTGGAATGGCATTTTCCGGATATTTTTCAATTGATCGAAGAACATATTCTTTTTCGTCCTTCGCACTTAATCGAAGTGATTTGGTTTGCATGCCACCCCCTTTTTTCACCACTTCAAGTCCACCTCTTTCAACGCCAAGATCAAAAACGTCTACCTCGACGGGCGTATTCCAGACATCCCGATAGTTTGCTCCTAACCAGAAGTCTTTTCCTTCTTTTCCCTCATACTTTTTGCTTGCGACGACTGTGATAGTGCTGTCCGAAAAATCAGGCATATTAATATTTTCAATGCTTTTCTGTAGCTGCTTTGAATAAACTTCCTTTTCATAGAGCAGACCACCATCCACGCCCCAGTATTCAACAGACGCTTTTCCTGAATTTTCAAGGGTTAGAACAGCAAAACCCTGTTCACTTTTTGCAAATAGACTTCCCTTCCCTTGCTTCACATGAGTGGTTTTGGAACCAGAACCACTCACAATAAAATGATGCCCTTCTTGCTGAATGAATTGCAAAGAATGTTCGTGTCCTGCTGCATAAACGACACTCTCGGCTTCATTCATGGCTGAAATTACCTGCTTCATTATCGCTCTGTACTTGGGATGGGTTACATCCTGAATATTGCCAATGAGCCTACGAAATAAAGGTTGAAGGCTTCCCAACACCGGAGGCTTCATCTGATCTTTAAAGCTGAAATTGCCATGATGCTCACCGTAAGTAAATATTGGATGATGGGCAGCAATGAGGATATGCTTTCCTTTATTTCTTCTGACAATCGTTTTGAGGTCTTCTAACGCCTCAATGGCCGACTTGTTTTCACAATTGTCATCCTCATCCGGTTTGTCCCAACCATGCAAAAAATACTGCGTGTTTAGAATGATAAGGGTCGATTTATCATTCATTGGTATTTCTATCGGCCCAGGACATCCTCCCGTAGGATGAAATGCATCTGTACCTTCCTGATAATCCTGAACAAAGCGCTCCATATTCAACGCTCGTTCCCATCCGTAGTTTCGCCCCTGAGCCCAGTCATGATTGCCTGGGACCATATAGGCTTTACCTGGAAACACTTTCATCACATCTAGCTGCGAAATCAGCTTTTGTTCTAGCTCCTCTCTTTCCGGATGCTCCTTTTCGGGCAAGCCTTTTGGATACAGGTTGTCGCCAAGGAAAATCAGATAGTCTTCGGGTGTGGCATAAGCTACTTTTTCTTTCAACAAGACCAGGTTTTTATCCTGGTCCTTTGGTTCCCCGGCATCACCTATCAGGTAAACTTTTTGTCCAAACAGGATAGCAGGAAAAAGAATAAACAGAAATACTAATTGCCTCATTTAGTCAGGTTTGTTCATTTTGAAAGTTAAGATATAACCTCGATCACCCTCCCCCTCACTGCTAATGTACATGGTGCCTTCAGGAGAAAAGCATAGCCCTTCTGGCTGACCTAAAATCCTTGGAGAGATCGGGTATGTAGCCTGAATCAGCCCATTCTTGTTGACGACCACAAGCATTTTTCCAACCGATGACAAGATGTAGTAATGACCGGAAATCGGGTGTGTGGCAATAGCTGAAGGTTTAAACTTAATTCTGTCTTTATTGTACTCAAACGATCTGTTCTGCTCCCAAAAACGTTTGAGCTGATCAGGCCCGATCGTAAAAAGGGGCCGTTCAATGAGTGTCATCGAGTCTAAATTAATTGCATAAAAAGCCCGACCATTTGTTTGATTATCCGATAGACTACCTTCCTCTTTACATGCGATTATCAATTGGTTGTTTTTGAGGTCGAACCCTAACCCCTCTGTATCATTTTTAGATGTAAAGGCATTTTCAAACTTATCTGCAATAAGCTCTTTTTTTGATGTGTATGGAAACCTGAAGATATCCCCATCACTTTTTAGGACATAGACATGTTTTTTCAGTAGCTCCACTCCCTCATAGTC
The DNA here is from genome assembly GCF_900188325.1 of Ekhidna lutea. Lineage (GTDB taxonomy): Bacteria > Bacteroidota > Bacteroidia > Cytophagales > Cyclobacteriaceae > Ekhidna > Ekhidna lutea. The sequence continues at coordinate 22,282 of NZ_FZPD01000003.1, forward strand.
ATCCGATTTATAAAACTGGATGGAGTGAGTAATGTCTTTTTTATTGAGATTGTACTCATAAACCCTCCCTGATTCATCATCTACAGCCAATACCGAGTTTGGACTTTTGAAGGTAAGACCAGAGACTTCTTCCAGGACATAGGGGAGAAAATGTTTTTCGTCTGGTGACTTCAGGTCATAATTGACCTCAACATGCTCTGTCACTAAAAAAAGACTATCTGCATGCTGACCAAAATTCCCTGTGCAACACGCCTGACTAAAAGAAATCAGCAAAATGAACAATAAAATAGGGGCTATGTTCTTTAGTGTAATCATTAGGTTGGTCTAAAATGTCAAGGCTACAACACTAAATTGCCTAATTTTTGTTCTAATTTGTGAGAGATTGTTAAGAAGATGGATTCGAGTACGATAATTAGCCGTGTAAAGGATTATGCTATCGAGGTGCTATCGAAAAAGCTCCCTGATAATATGACGTATCATTCAATTAATCACACACTTGATGTGGTTGATTCGGCTGAGGAGATTGCTGCCAAACAGAAAATTAAGGGTGACGATCTCGAGATCATTCAAATTGCTGCATGGTTTCATGATTTGGGTTATGCCAAGGGGTGTGAAAATCATGAACAAAATGGCGCCAATATGGCGAGAGAATTTCTTAGTGGGCTTAGCTACCCACCCGAAAAAATTGAAAAGATTGAGGGCTGTATTATGGCCACTCAAATTCCTCAGAGTCCGAAAAATAATCTGGAAAAGATTCTATGTGATGCTGATCTGATGCATCTGGCACACCAGGATTATTTTAAAAAGGCTGATTTACTTCATAAAGAGATAGAAACAACCAAGTTTTGCAAAATTCCGGAAAATGAGTGGTTGCGAATGAACCAGGAGTTTCTCGATAAACATTGTTTTTTCACGGAATACGCAAGAAAAAATTACGAAGTAGCGGTAAAAGAAAATCTTAAAAAGGTTAGAGACCGCTTAAAATCATGGAAGAAAGCGAAAAAGTAGAAGAGCTGGAAGGCAAGATTTCCAAGCTTAAGAAAAAGGTAAAAGAGGCAAAGGAACTCAAGCCAACCAGAGGCATTGAGACGATGTTTCGCACGACTTCCAAAAACCACATGGAATTGAGCGCTATAGCTGATAACAAGGCGAACATCATGATCTCAATTAATTCCATCATTCTTTCAGTACTCGTTTCTGTTTTGATACGGAAGCTGGAAGAGTATCCACACATGACAATTCCAGCTGTGGTATTGACTTTGGTATGTCTGACTACCATTGTATTTGCAGTTTTGGCCACAAGGCCAAATGTGACTTCAGGAAAGTTTAAACATGAGGACATCATCAATAAAAAAGCGAACCTGCTTTTCTTTGGCAATTTTCATCGAATGAAACTGGATGATTATAAGTGGGGGATGACAGAAATGCTAAAAGATGCCGATTATCTATATGGCAGCATGATCAAAGACATCTATTTTCTGGGAGCAGTGTTGGGCAAGAAGTATCGCTTACTCAGAATGAGCTATACCATCTTTATGTTCGGGTTTGTGCTTTCAATACTTGGCTTCATTATCGCGGAGCTTTTCTTTAAATCTCCTTATCCATATTGATTGAGGAGGTATTCATAGGTTGCTACCTGTGCTCTCACTTCTTTTTCCACTTTCGGTCGCTTGTTAGCCAATTTTTGTGAGAGCCAAACCCCTTTGACATCATCTGTCCATTGAAACTTCAGAAAAGAGAGCAATTCTTGTTTCATACCGTCTTCCTGGATCGGGAAGCAGACCTCAACCCTACGGTGCAGGTTTCGATTCATCCAGTCTGCTGAACCAAGATAAACTTCTTGCGCCCCATCATCATGGAAGTAGAAAATTCGCCCATGCTCCAGGTAGCGGTCTACTATTCTTTTCACTTTTAGGTTTTTGTTGGGAACCAGACAGCAAATACTTCGAACAATCAGCTTAACGTCTACACCTTTTATGCTCGCCTCATAAAGTTTATTAATCAGTGTTTGCTCTTGTAGGTTGTTTACTTTGATAATGATTCTAGCCTCCCGACCCGCCTCGGCATGAGCGATTTCCCGGTCTATTTTTTCTAGAAATCTCTCATATGCTCCAAACTGAGAGACGATCAGCTTCTCAAAAGGAGGAGGTGTGTATTTTGTTAAGAGGTGTTGAAAAACATTCGAAAGCTCTCTGGTCATGTCTTCATTGATGGTCATCAATCCATGATCGCAGTAAATTTCCGAGGTTTTTTCATTGAGATTTCCTGTTCCAAAGAAGCCGTACATTTTATCTCTTTTCTTCACAAGAGCTACCTTGGCATGTACCTTTAATCCCGGTAAGCTGTAAAGCACTTTCACCCCTGCAGCTTTCATTTTTTGGGCCCATTCCAGATTATTTTGCTCATCAAACCGAGCTTTTACCTCCATGAATACTGCTACTTTTTTCCCATTGTTAGCTGCGCTAATCAACGCTTCAGCGATTACAGAATTTTTTGCCATCCGATAGAAAGTCACATTAATCTCTGTGACATCCGAGTCGATGGCAGCTTCATTGAAAAACTGTAAAATGTAATCGTATGATTGATACGGGAAGTGCAGCAGGTAATCCTGGCTTTCAATGCACTTAAAAATGGATTTGGTTTGATCCAGGCTTTTGACAGAAATGGCTGGCTGGTCTCTATAGATGAGCTTGTCATCCTTGATATTAATCTGAAAAAAATCGTTCAAATTGTGATACCGTCCACCTGTGATCATATCCTCCGACGAAAGCTTAAGCTTATCCGCAAGTGTGGTGAGCAACGCATCATTCATTTTGACATCAAATAGAAATCGAGACGGAATACCCAGATTCCGCTTGTGAATTTGCTTTTCTATTTTTCTAACCAGGTTGCCCTCAAATTCATCATCGATTTGCAGGTCTGCATCTTTGTTGAGTTTTATCGAATGGACATCATCCGCTGTTACGCCAGGGAATAAGCTATCCAAATGCATTCGGATAATATCATCCAGGAAAACATAATAGGCCTTCGAATCAACTTTGTAACTGGCGAACCTTCCAAGTTTGTCAGTTGGGATTTTTAGAATATAAGAGCCGGAAGTTTTGGTTTTAAAAGTCAGGTAAATAGCCTGATTATCTAAAAACAACTCGTCTTTCTTTTCTATATGAATAGGCCTGAGATAGGCAGAAACCTTTGTTTTGAAATAATGAAGTAGCTGCGGTTCAAGCTCAGCTGGAATTTCGGAAGTGTGAGTGCAAATGCAATGACCAGCTTCATTTAACGATTGAATGGTCGATTGAAGAGCTTCTCCATACTCTTCCAGCTGATGGCTGACTTCACTGTGGATTTGCTCTAACAGTGCCCCAGCATCAAAATCAAGACGTTTATTAATCTTCTTTTTATCAATTTGTTTGATGTTGCGAATATTAGCAACGCGTACCCTGAAAAATTCATCCAGATTGGAAGAGTAAATAGCAATGAATCTCAATCTTTCAAGCAATGGGACTGATTTATCCATTGCCTCCATCAGTACCCGGTAATTAAACGATAGCCAGCTTAAGTCTCGATCAAAGAGTTTCACTAAGCCAATTTAATAATTTCCATTTCCTGATCTATTCCTTTTAGCTTCACATTACCCAGTGAGGTCCCATTTGATGACATATGTTTGACGTCATTGTAAAAGTTTGAAGATACTAACCACGAGCAGTTGTAGTCCTTTGTGAGCTGCTCAAGTCGTGCTGCTGTGATAACCGGGATGCCGGAGATTGAGAATTGCTGACGTGTACTGTTACCAATATTGCCTGCTATAATTTCTCCATTATGAATCCCTATTCCGACTTTGATTTCTTCATTCCAGTCGGACTTGTTCATGGCGCTTATCTTGGACAGAATATCCCGTCCTGCTTTAAAAGCATTTTCAGGCGTATCCCCATCTTCCGAGGCAAAAGAAGCCATTAGGCCATCACCCATGATCTGGTTGATCATTCCACCATTGTTATGAATGCAATCCATAATAGGCCCGAAAAATCGATTCTGAAATTCATTCACGTCTTCTGGAGAGAGTAGCTGCACCCGCTGGGTAAAGTCTCTGATATCTAAGAACAGAACTGATGCTTTAATCTTGAAACTGGCACCACCGGCTTCTGTTAATGCCTGAACTACCTCTTTGGATACTTGCTTGCTAAACAACGATTCAATTTGGTCTCGTTCCTCCTGAGTTTTAATCGAAACTGTAAGCCTCTTACTTAACTCGCTTGCAACAAGTCCGGCACAAGTACCGGCAATTAGAAACATAATTGCTTTTGTGTAGTAGACAATGGATGGAAGCATGGATGCAGTATCATACGTTTCGAACGTCCAATAAATAATTATGACATACATCATCGAAATTAATGCCCCATTCATGAAGCTAATCCAAAAATTTAAGTAGAGGGCGGAAACGATAATTATTGGAACGAAAATGAATATAAGCGGAGAGTCTAGAAAAATTCCATTGCCTTCCCATTTAATAATAAAATAGAGCCAAATGAAAGGCACAATCGAATCTGAAATGACCGAGTAATATTTATACCAAATTGGAAGAGGTTTTTCACAATCTGCGATCTTTCCAACCATCCATCGCGAGATTAAAAGTATTACAATGAATCCTGCAGAGGTATAAACTCCTAGCTTTATACTCCTTTCATCCAAAAAAGTATCTGAAATTGTAGTTGGAAAGAAGATCATATTGGTCAATAGCAAGACCAATCCAATAACCAGAATGCCGATAAAAATTTCCAGCCTTCGCTTTTCGGTTTTGACAATCTCAAGATCAATGCATTTTTCTAGCTCTTCTATTTGCATGAAGGTTTTCCTTTTGGCAGGATAAAGGTAATTTTAAATAACGCCGCAAGTAATAAGGCGAATTATACTTGAGTTGGTTCCCGATTAAAGGATTTGTTTTATGAATATACGGTTAATTTCTGAGGGAGATTTCGAAAAGTTATTTCATGCGTTCAAGGCGGCTTTCACAGATAATGCTGTTAAACTTCAGCCTACCCGTGACGAATTTTCCTACCGCATCCACAAAAAATTGAAGTTCAACATGGATATTTCAGCGGTTGGTTTTGATGGGAACGAAATGACTGGCTTCATACTTCACAGTTCAAATCTCTATCAAGGCATCCCAACTGCTTATAATGGTGGTACTGGCGTTTTACCTGGCTTTAGGAACCAAAAAATGGCAGAAAAAATGTATGAATTTCTGATTCCAAAAATTCAAGCCAAATTCCTCGCCAGGATTTTATTAGAGGTTGTTGAAGGCAATCAAAAAGCCATATCACTGTATGAAAAAATAGGATTCACTTTTAAACGTAGATTTCATTGCTATAAGCTTACCGAGACATTCAAGCTAGATTCGGACATCCTGATTACAGAAGGTAAAATATCGGAAGTGAATTTCAACTTCAATGATTTTGAACCATCATTTATTGACAGTTCCGAACATTTAAAAATAGGAAATGAAAAGGTGTTACTTGCAAAAGATCAATCGGAAGTCATCGGGTATGTAATCATGCAACCTCATTTGGGCCGAATCTCCCAATTAGCCGTTAGTGGATTCCATCGTAGTAAAGGCGTTGGGGAAGCACTCGTAAGTGCGGCTCAGGCTGCTGCTAAAAAGCCGCTTACCATTATGAACATTCCGGATGATGAATTTGGGTTCGATGCATTTTTAAAAAAGTGTGGTTTTCAAAATCAGGTCAATCAATATGAAATGGAATTGATAATTTAGGTGATGCTTTTTTCACACCTCAAAAAAACTACCAATGGACAACTGAGCCTTGATCAGGATTTAGAGGTAAGCCGGTTTTCAACCGACACCAGAAACCTGACCGGGCATCCTTCCGAAGTATTTATTGCAATCAAAAGAAAACGAGATGGACACGATTATATCAAAAATGCAATATCAAAAGGAACCAGGAATTTCATTGTGTCTAGTGATATTGAGGTTGCCGATGTAAACGTCCTCCTGGTATCAGACACCTTAAAAGCGTTCCATCAAATAGCATATCATCACAGGAAAAAATTCAAAATCCCACTTATAGGCATTACTGGGAGCAATGGAAAAACGATAGTTAAAGAATGGCTCTCGACCATTCTTTCAGAGCATTTTTATGTGGTTAAAAGCCCCAGAAGCTACAACTCACAGATAGGGGTTCCAACTTCTTTAATGGAAATCAAAAAAAACCATGAGGTAGGGATATTTGAGGCCGGCATTTCTCAAAAAGGAGAGATGGAGCACTTACAGAAGATAATCAATCCAACGTTAGGAGTTTTTACCAATCTGGGGCATGCGCATGATGATGGTTTTGATTCGTTAGATCAAAAACTAGAGGAAAAGCTCGCTCTTTTCTCCAATTCAGAAAAAGTAATATGCCGAGGAGATACCAGTTACTTCGCCAAAATACAGAAACAACTTGGGGATAAGCTTGTGTCATGGAACCCAGATGGCACTGGCAAATACAATGTGAAGTGGAACCCGCATTACATCGCAGTAAATAGTTATAAGTTCCAAACAGAATTCAGTGATCCATCACAATTAGAGAACTTAACTCATGCCATTGTAGCAGCGCTTGAAATGGGTCTTGCACAAGATGAAATCCAGCGTGGTGTCAACCTAATTGAAAACGTGCCCATGCGTCTTGAATTGAAGGAGGGGATTAATGGATGCTACCTTTTGGATGATACCTACAACAACGACGTGATAGGGTTAAAAGTAGCGCTTGATTATCTTGAATCTCATCAGCAAAACAGCAAACGAACGCTCATTCTCTCCGATATTCTTCATTCCGGTTTGCCGGATGAAAAGCTTTACAAAGACGTGTCAGATCTGTTAAAATCAAAATCAGTCGATCGGTTAATCGGAGTGGGGCCTAGAATCTCTGCAGCCGAGCATGTTTTTCAGATAGAGCGAATATTTTTTGATAGCACTGATGCCTTATTAGCGGATCTGCCTGATTTCAAAGATGAGATGGTGGTAATCAAAGGAGCACGAGATTTTGAATTGGAACGTGTCACTCAAAAGCTTGAGGAAAGGAGTCACGGCACAGTACTCGAGGTGAATTTTGAGTCACTACAGTATAACCTCAATCAATATAGAAATTTACTCAAGCCAACAACAAAGTTGATGGTGATGGTGAAAGCCAACGCATATGGTAGTGGATTACTTGAAGTAGCTAATTTTCTTCAGCATCAGCGAGTAGATATGCTAGGTGTAGCCTATGTAGATGAAGCCATCCTTCTACGCAAAAACGGCATTCATATTCCAATCATGATTATGAATCCACACATTGCAAGTTTTGACCAATTTGAAAAGTATGACCTGCAAGCAGAGATATTTAGTTTCTCTTATCTAAATCGTATGATGAGGGATACTCAAAAGCCACCAAAAATCCATTTGAAAATTGATACCGGAATGCACAGATTGGGTTTTGCAAAAGATCATATTCTACAACTGACCGAAAATTTGAAAAAGCATCCTGACCTGATTGTGGAAAGTATTTTCACCCATTTTTCCAGCTCAGACATGAAGTCGGAAGATACATTCACCAGTCTTCAGGCGGAAGAATTTGATGATGTATACAACCAGATAGTTGACGCGCTTGGATACCAGCCAATTAAGCACGCTTGTAATTCGGCGGGGATGGTTCGGTGGCCTCAATATCACTATGATATGGTGCGTCTTGGAATTGGGTTACACGGATTTGATCCTTCCGGAGAGCTGAGTTTACGCCATTCAAGTCAACTAAAAACGGTCATTTCTCAGATTCAACATTTGAAAGCAGGTGATACTGTTGGTTATTCGCGAAAAGGGAAAATTGAAAATGACAGTAAAATCGCAATCATTCCTATCGGCTATGAAGACGGATATTCCAGAATTTTTGGAAACGGTCGAGCTCATGTTCGTGTCAATGATATACTTTGCCCTACAGTTGGTAATGTTTGTATGGATATGACCATGATTGATGTGACTGATGTTGATGTTTCAGAGGGAGATGAGGTCATTATTTTTGGAAACAATCCAGAGATCAGCGATCTGGCGAAATGGTCTGATACCATTCCTTATGAAATTCTCACGAATGTTAGCAACAGAGTTAAAAGAGTATTTGTATCTGAATAATTAAAGAAGATGAAAACCAAGACTAGCATCAAATTACGAAATGGATTTTATGGGTTTTTATGCATTGGGGTGGCTCTGTACGCACTTTCACATCTCTTCAGGGTAGACTTTTATTCATTCAAAATGAATGGAATTTCCACAAGCTCAATTTGGAGAACAGCCTTTCATTTTCACTTTATTGGAGGAGCAGTGGCGCTAGCGATTGGCTGGACACAATTTTTGAAAAACTTTCGATCCACGCATTTAAAAACACATCGAAGGCTAGGGTATGTCTACATCACAGCTATTCTTTTGATTAGCTCTCCTGCTGCTTTTTACATGGCTCTTTATGCCAATGGCGGATTCAATAATGTGGTTGGCTTTGGGATGATGGCGCTGTGCTGGTTTGGTTTTACAGCAATGGCATTTGTAAAAATCAAGAATAAAGACTTAGATGCCCATGAGCGATGGATGATCAGAAGCTTTGCGGTAACACTTGGTGCCGTTACGCTTCGAGTTTTTATGCCAATAATGATTATATCAGGTGTTTCTCCTGAAGAGGCATATCAGGTGATTGCGTGGTTTTGTTGGGTTCCCAACCTTTTTGTTGCAGAGTATCTCATCAGCAAGAAGTACTTAGCCGCCGCATCCTAGGTTTTTACTAAAGTCCAGGTCTTCAGGAAATCCTCCATGATCATTCTCTTCGTGGTTTTCCGTCGGCTTTTCTTCTTCCTTTTCGTTCACTTTTTTAGACTTCTTTTCCATTTGTTCAATTTACATCTTTCAAGATATAACCATGAACAGATCAGTAAGGTTATCTTTGCGGCATGCCTGCAAAAGACATTACCGACCTGAAAATTGGCGTACTTGGAGGCGGTCAACTTGGCCGTATGATGATCCAGTCTGCCATCAATTACAACCTGGATATTTCCATTTTAGATCCGGACGAAAATGCACCTTGTGCTCATTTAGTTAAGCACTTTTCCGTAGGGAAGCTTACAGATCATGATACGGTTTATAAGTGGGGTCAAAATTTTGACCTCATCACAATTGAAATAGAAAATGTAAGTGTTTCTGCCCTCAAGCAGTTAAAAAATGAAGGAGTCACCGTTTACCCTCAACCGGAAATCATCGAACTGATACAGGATAAACGAAAGCAAAAGACATTCTATAAAGCCAATCGCATCCCAACGTCTGACTTTGTACTCACTGAAAATGCGGCTGATGTAGCCAACCACCAGGACATGCTTCCAGGAGTAAATAAGCTAGGTACAGAAGGATATGATGGCAGAGGCGTGCAGATGATACGATCTGAAGCTGATTTGCCTAAAGCATTTGACAAACCCGGACTTTTGGAGAAGTTGGTTGATTTCGAGAGAGAGCTAAGCGTGGTAGTTGCCAGAAACGAAAAAGGTGAAATGGATTGTTTTCCGGTAGTTGAATTGTCCTACCATCCCGAACAAAACCTAGTGGAGTTCCTTTTTGCTCCGGCCCAAATCTCTAGTGAGAACGAGGAAAAGGCCTACAAGCTGGCAAAAGATGTCATTGAAAAATTAGACATGGTTGGACTACTTGCCGTTGAAATGTTTTTAACAAAAGAGGGGGACGTGCTGGTAAATGAGGTGGCTCCTCGCACCCATAATTCCGGTCATCATACGATTGAAGCTAATCGAACCTCGCAGTTTGAGCAGCACCTCAGAGCCATACTCAATATGCCTTTGGGGTCCACAGAGCTAATTACTCCTGCAGCGATGGTCAATCTTTTAGGAGAAGATGGATTTACAGGAAATGCTCAATATGAAGGAATGGAGGAGTGCATGGCAATGAATGGAGTTTATGTGCATCTTTATGGAAAGAAATTAACCAAGCCTTTCAGGAAAATGGGGCATGTGACTATCACTGATGACTCTATACAAGATTTAAAATCTAAGGCCAGAAAGGTCAAAGACACACTTAAAGTAAAAGCATAATGGCAGCACCAAAGGTTGGAATCATCATGGGAAGCAAATCAGATCTTCCCGTCATGCAGCAAGCAGCAGATATTTTAGATGATCTAGGCGTTTCTTTTGAATTGACGATTGTTTCTGCTCACCGCACCCCTCATCGAATGGTAGAGTATGCCGAAGGCGCACGATCAAAAGGGTTGCAGGTAATTATTGCCGGTGCAGGCGGAGCAGCTCACCTCCCTGGAATGGTTGCCTCGTTGACCACCTTGCCTGTAATAGGCGTACCGGTTAAGTCTAGCAACTCGATTGATGGTTGGGATTCGATACTTTCGATTCTTCAGATGCCTGGAGGGATTCCGGTGGCAACAGTAGCACTGGACGGTGCAAAAAATGCCGGAATATTAGCTGCTGAGATCGTAGGAGCGACTGATAATTCTATTGCTGATAATCTTCAACAGTATAAAGACGGCCTTAGAGATAAGGTAATGGAAAGTGTTAAAAGCCTGGAAAAATAGTGCTATTCCTCTGCCGGAAGCTTCTCCTCAATAATTTCTTCAGGTGTTTCGTCTTTTGGAAACATTAGAGACAAGACTATGGCTAGTACTAATGCCCCGATAATTATGCCGAAGGATAGGTATATAGGTACATGAATATCGAATATCTCAGCCAGCATTTTAGCTCCAATAAATATCAGTACGACTGACAAGCCCTTTTGTAAAAGGTAGAATTTGTCCAGAACATTGGCTAACAAGAAGAACATAGCCCTAAGACCCATAACTGCAAAAATGTTTGAGGTATAGATCACAAACTCATTCTGCGTGATTGCAAAAGCTGCTGGTATTGAGTCTACCGCAAAAATTAAATCTGTTGATTCGATTAGAATAATTACAAGAAATAATGGAGTAAATAGCAGCTTACCTTTTTCACGAATCCAGAATTTTCCATCCTTATCAGAAGTACTCATTGGAAGTACTTTTTTTGCCGCCTTAAGTAGCGGATTTTTTTCCGGCTCCAGCTCCATATCATCTTCTTCACTAAATAGCTTGATCCCGGAGTAGACAAGGAATACACCAAACACATACAATATCCAGTGAAATTCTGCAATCAGTAATGCTCCAACAAATATGAATACTGCTCTGAATACAATTGCTCCCAGGATACCCCAGAAAAGGATATTGTGATAATACTCCTCTTTGACATTGAAATATCTGAGGATGAGCAAAATCACAAAAATGTTATCAATAGAGAGTGCCTTTTCAGTTATATAAGCGGAAAAGAATTCCAAGGTTGCCCCCGATCCTTCCCCGTAGAAGTAAATGAGAGTTCCATATCCGACCGATACGAGCACCCAGAAAATAGACTGTTGTAATGCTTCTTTTTGAGAAACTTTCTGGTGCTTCTTGTGAAAAACACCCAGATCTACAATGAGAAACAGGACTATAATAACTCCAAATACTCCAAAGAGTAATCCTTCATTTTGACCTGTAAATAAATTAAGCAGCATTTTTAATGGCGATTATTCTTTATGAGGGCGCAATCCAAATTAAGCAATAAACCACAAATAAAGAAAAAATTAATCGATATCGGTGGAGAAGTTTTCTACTTAATGTCCCATAAAGAAGATAAGCCAGATAATTATAAGGACAGGAAGCAATATGGGAATAGAATACTTTACAATATAAGAGAAGAAGGAGGGCATTTTAATACCTACTTGCTCAGCTATAGACTTAACCATAAAGTTTGGTCCATTGCCAATGTAAGTGAAGGCTCCAAAGAATACCGCACCTAGTGAAATGGCCATTAACGAGAGCAGCGACGATTTATATTCATCGTTGGCATAGGCTATCACTTCCTGAATGTTATTTACATCAGCCCCAACGCTTGCCATAGAGGCGGTCAGGAAATTAACATAGGTAGGAGCATTATCAAGGAATCCACTTAAAAGACCTGTTCCCCAGTACAATGTACTCGGACGAATCAGTTTTTCACCTTCTGGTGATTGAGCGAAATCACTAACAAGCTCAAGAGCCGGCATCATTGTAAAGAAGATTCCGATGAACAGAAAAGCTACTTCCCTGATTGGCTCAAAGCTGAACTCATTTCCCTGAATGGCTTGGAGGTCAGCATACTTAAATGATCCAAAAGCTGCCAGAAGCATTATAATTTCTCGGATGTATGAGAACTTCTGGCCTTCATAAACAATCCCTGGAACCCAGTCAAAAACATTCGGATCAAGGAATACGGCTCCAACAACTATCGCTAGCCAAATAAAATTTCTTTTTCCAACAAGGGATACTTTACCAGTTGGTTCTTCCAGTTCATCTTCCTCTCCGCGCATTAAGGCATAATTGGTTTTATTCCTAATGTCGAATAGATAGAAGAATACTAAAAGAATAATACAAGCTATGACCCATGGTACCAGGTTATGAATTAATGTCCACTGAAATGGGATACCTTTCAAAAACCCCAGGAATAATGGTGGATCCCCGATAGGGGTAAGTGATCCGCCCACATTACTCACAATAAAAATAAAGAATACAATATGGTACGGTTTAATCCTGTTTTTATTGAGCCGGATAAATGGTCGAATCAGAAGCATGGACGCACCGGTTGTTCCTATGATGTTGGCAATAACTGCTCCTATTGCCAGGATAATCACGTTGGTCAATGGATGAGCATCTTTATCCACATTAATCAGAATACCTCCCGATGCTACGAAAAGTCCCGCTAGCAGTGCAATAAACTGCACATATTCAGCACCTGAATGTATAGGGGCATGTACATTATGAAGATAGAATAAGTAATATGTACAAACTATGATTGCCAGAATGACTGATATGACCGGATAGCTTTTATGCCAGAAGTGAGGGTAAAATAGCGGTCCTGTTGCAATCATCAATAGTAAAATCACAAAAGGAGCTACACTCCACATTTTGGGCTTTTCGGATGCATGACCGCCCTCCACATCATGATCCATTGTTTGATGCGTTTCCTGTTGCTCTTGAATAGGAGCACTGTCATTAGCAAATGCAAATGACAGGGTGCACACAAATATTAAAGCAACAAAAACTCTTCGAATCATGCTTAGGCGTAAGTGAATAATACTAAAGTTATCATTAGCGCAGACAAAAACAAACCTACACCAACTTATACTAGCTTATTTAATGAAATATTAAAGGCGGTTTCAGCAAGGTTTGCACGGGTATTATTTTCTTTATGTACTGCCTGCAACGCATCTCCTATCGTTTTTGAGCAGTCATTAAAAATATCCGCATCCGTTAATACGTCGTTATTATCAGGATCCATTAAGAATGCAAAAGTTCGTGCCATCCCACAATTTGCAATAAAATCCGGGAGCAACGAAACTTTCTTATCCACAAACTCAGCAATCGGCCCGTAAAAAATTTCTGTATCGTTGAATGGAACATTAGCTCCACATGAAACCACTTCAAGATCATTGTTGATCATAGATTCGGCCTGGTCTCTTGAAACAAGTCTTGATGCGGCTGCCGGAATAAATATCTCGGCACCCATAGACCAGACCTCTTCGTTTATTTTGTCGAATGGAATTAAATTATCAGCAACCAGCTTGTTTCCGTCCTTGTCGTGGAATAGCATCTTGATATCATCAAGTGTGAACCCATCAGGATTCATTAATCCACCTACTCGGTCTATAATCCCAACTATTTTTACTCCATACTTAGCCAGATACAAAGCAGCGGTAGATCCTACGTTACCCCAGCCCTGAATAATGGCTCTTTTCTCTGAGATATTTCCTCCCCAGATTTGATAGTAATGACGAACCGCTTCAGCTACACCATAACCGGTGATCATATCTGCTACTACATATTTTTTTGGTGAGTCAGGGATGTATTCCTGATCCTCCAAAACTTTTGATACGCCTTGTCTCAATCGACCAAGCATATGAATTTTAGTTGGCTTTCGGGGATTATAATGCCCATTAACAATCCCTTCCTGAGGATGCCACAATCCAAAATCTTCCGTGATCGGAATTACTTCATGAATTTCATCTACATTCAAATCACCACCTGTACCATAATAGTTTTTAAGCAGAGGATAGACAGCATGATACCACCTTTTCAAAACTCCTTCTTTTCGAGGATCATTAGGATCGAAATTGATTCCAGACTTGGCTCCTCCGATTTGGGGACCGGAAACCGAAAATTTTATTTCCATTGTTTTGGCCAGTGACTCAACTTCACGCTTGTCCAGCCCTACGCGCATTCGGGTTCCCCCACCTGCAGCACCACCTCTCAATGAATTAATTACAACCCATCCTTCCGCGTCAGTTTCAGGATCCGACCATTCAAAAACAATCTCGGGCTTCTTATCTTCAAATTTCTTTAGGAGTTCTTTCATCTGTAGTGATTAAATAATTGAGGCCGCAAATCTAATCATTAAGGAAGATGTATCACACCGGAAGATGAGTCTTTAGCAGCCCCGGTAACAGAAGCAAGCACATTAACCTCATTCCTGAATCTTTTTAATGCGAGAAATGCGAAGATTAGTGACTCCTTAAAGTCAATAAGTTTTGAATCAGGTATGATGACTTCCCATCCTTTTAATTCACTTTCAATTTTAGAAATAAGGAACTCATTAAAGGCTCCCCCACCAGTCACCAACAGTTTCCCAGGTGATGGGTCCTCGAGTGATTGATTGATTTGTTCAGCTATTATTTGACAATAAGTATATAGACCATCAGTGGGATCAACAGGATCGAGTAGGCTTTGATTTATGAAATGATTAGGAAGTGATTTTGGAGGAGATTGGTGAAAAAAGTCAATTTTTGAAATTGCTGAATAGAATGCTAAATTCATCTGTCCTTTTTCAGCCAGCTCACCTCCTTGATCGAAAGACTTTCCAAGCTTGTTTGAAAAATAATTGAGGACCTGATTGCAGGGGCAAATGTCCCATGCGGTCTGACTTTCCTTGAGAGAAATATTTGCGATACCCCCAAGGTTCAGACACGCATCATACCCCTCGAAAAGAGTAAAATCCCCAAAAGGAACCAGTGGAGCTCCCTGGCCACTATTTTTCACATCTTCGGTTCTGAATTCCGTAACTGTAGGCAGTTTGATTATTTTGGCAATAATGTCTCCTCGACCCAGTTGCCAGCTGATTTCATCTTCTGGCTTGTGTATGAGCGTATGCCCATGAATGCCTGCCAGATCAATCTGCTCAATGTCATTCTTAAAACGGCTAACCTTTTCTCCGATCCAATTTCCAAATTCAACATCTATGCTTTCCTGTTCGTCTCTATCCAGTCTGTGAGCATTTTTTAGCCGACTGAAAATTCCCTTGTCATAAAAAATAGTTTCACACTTCTTTAGTTGGTAGTTCCATCCTTTTGGCTCTATACTGAAAACCACATGCGACAGGTCCAGTCCATCCATAGATGATCCGGCCATTGCCCCAATTACAGAATAGGATGATTTTTTCATTTCCTTTGCAGTTGTGGACGAAAAGATAGAAGTATTATTGGTTGATGTGGGTAATAGCTCCATCAAAACTACAGGTGCAGTGGGCGGAACCTTTCAAGATACCAAAACATGGACGCAGTTAGCTGATGTTTTAGATCATTATTCCGGCCAACCAATGATGGTTTCTTCAGTGAAAAAGCTGGATCCCAATCTGGAAGGCAGAAAAAATACCACAATTTTATCTCATAAAATCCCTCTTCCAATAACACTGGATTATGAAACTCCTGAAACGCTTGGTGCTGACCGAATAGCTGCTGCAGTGGGTGCACATGAGCTATTCCCTAATAACGATAATCTAATTATAGATATGGGTACATGCATGACTATCGATTTACTTGATAAATCAGGTGTTTTCAGGGGAGGTATTATTTCTCCAGGATTGAAAATGCGCATGACATCCATGTCAAGATATACAGATCAGCTTCCGGATATTTCCGATGAATGGCGGGAAATTCATTCCGGAGAGCTAGGTAAAACCACAAAAGAATGCCTTTTCAGTGGGTCTTTTTGGGGTATTATTCATGAAATAAATGGCGTTATCAAGACTTTAAGTAAAGATTTCACAAGTCTTAACATGATATTAACAGGTGGGGATGCACATTTCTTTGAATCCAACCTAAAAGCTCACATCTTTGCTGGCTCAAAAATTGTGCAGAAGGGTCTATACCGAATTTGGAAGTATCAGGAATAATGAAAAGGATTTTAGCAGGGGTTGCCTGTTGTTTTATTTTAGGGCATCTAGCTCAGGCACAGTCAGTATACTCATTCCAGGGTCTTGGCAGCCTCAATCATCAGGGTATGCCAAACAATGTGGCCTATGGTGAGGCGGGTATCGGATCACCAACACTCTGGCATATCAACACACAAAATCCTGCAAATCTTATCTACAATACATTTAGCACTTTTCAAGTAGGCCTTGAAATTGACAGAAGAAATTTTACTGGGGAAGGTGTTTCAGGTTCAGATACTGAAGGTGGCTTGCGGTTTTTAGGGTATGCTTTCCCAATTATGCCTGGTAAGTGGTCTTCTTCTTTTGGCATCCTTCCATATAGTTCGGTCAATTACAATACATTCTCAGAAGGGGATGTAGAAGGTACAAATGGGACGGTGCAGCAGATTTCAGACAATAGAGGAGAGGGTGGTCTTACCAACTTTTACTGGTCCAATGGCTTTCGAATAAAAAATAAATTGCTGGTCGGTGTTCGTGCGAACTACACTTTCGGCTCAATCAAGAAAACTTCAACTATTTCACTGGGTGGTACTGACGTGCCAGTGAGTACAGCTACCTATGAGGAAATGGAATCCTACTCTGACATTAACTTCTTATTTGGTCTGGGCTACAGGCATAAACTGTCGGATGAGACATTCTTTAACTTCGGCGCTACATTCTCTCCTAAAAGCCCACTCAACGGCAGTTCTGAACTATCATTGATCAGACTTTCTAGTGGTGGATCAGAGCTGGAACGGATAGAAGTAGGTACTGAAAATATAAAGTTTGATCTCCCTCAAACTGTTGGGTTTGGCTTCTCCTATCAGAAGCTTAATAATTTCACTCTAGGATTTGATGTGGAAGCAAATAGCTGGGGATCTGCAGGAAGCCCGTCTGATTTATACAACAATTCTCTCAAAATAGCAGTAGGAGGAGAGTACACCCCAGACTATGATAACGTCACTTCTTATTGGAAGCGCGTCAAGTATGCAGCAGGGTTTAACTATCATAAGCTTCCATATATCGTAAATAATCAGGCTCTTACTGATTTTGGTATTAATTTTGGTGCCTCTTTACCAGTAAGTGGCTTTTCAAGTCTGGATGTTGCCGTTAAGGTGGGTCAACTTGGAGAATCTACGAACGGATTAATTAAGGAAACCTACTTTAAGGTTGTTATAGGGGCAACCATAAATGACAGGTGGTTCATAAAAAGAAAGTATGACTAGCAAATAGTGAGTTATGAAGATGATTACTAAAATACTCGGCGCAGCTTTTTTCCTATCACTCGCCATAGGGGCCAGCGCTCAAAATGGGTGGAACTGGGGAGAGCAAGTAGACATTGCCAAAGAAAAGAATGTCTTGTATACGGACGCTAAGAAAGCCAAAAACTATAAGGCAGCATTAGAGCCTCTTAATTGGCTACTCGAAAACACTCCGGATCTCAACCCTTCCATTTATATCAATGGAATTGATATTTATGAAGAGTTGGCTAAAAAGGAAAGTGATCCGGCAAAAAAGCAGGAGTATATCCAAAAAGGTTTAGACCTTCATGATAAGAGAATCGAGAATTATCCGGATGATGAGGCAGATATTATAGAGCGAAAGGCCATCTATGGGTATAGTTTCTATAAAAAGAATAAGGATAAGTATTTTGATGTCCTTCAGATTTTTCAGAAAGCCTTTGAAATGAATGGGGCTGATATGAACAGAGGAGCCTTAGTGGCTTATATGGATATGGTTTATAAAAACTATCTCTATAAGAGACTTACTGATGAAGAGGTAATCAACACTTACTCAGGTATCTCAGAAGCGCTTTCAGAACAACGAAAGAATGCAAGTGAGTCAGAAAGAAAGAAAATTGATAATTCATCAGATTTAGTTGACCGTTTACTCACAGCTACCAAAGTTGAAATTAGCTGCGATTTCGTAGAGGAAAAGCTTGGGCCAAAACTAGAAGGTGGTGAGGATGTAAACATGGCTAAGCAAATTTTCCGATTGATGTTAAAAGGAAAGTGTATCGATAGCCCATTGGCATTGAGAGCAGCAGAAGTCATTCAGAATGATGAGCCTACTTATAGCGTAGCTAAATTTTTGGGTCAGAAAAATTCACAGAATGAGAATGACGAGAAAGCAATCGAGTTCTTTCAGGAAGCAGCTTCTCTTACAGATGATAATGTAGAAAAAGCAGAAATGTATGTGAGTATCGCAAGAATTCAGATGAAGAATGGACAGAAGTCTACTTCTAGAAATAGCGCAAGAAGAGCCTTATCTTTCGACCCTTCGCATAAAGATGCTTACAAGCTCATTGGAGACCTTTACATGAGTAGCTTCAATGAATGCAAAGAAGAAAAAAGTCAGGTAAATGATCGAGCTATTTTTATAGCTGCATACAATGAATATAGAAAAGCAGGTCACTCTGCATCTATGGCTGCAGCCAAAGCTCAATTCCCTTCCATAGAAGATATCTTTAATGAAAACATGGAAGAAGGACAATCTATTACTGTAGGATGTTGGATCAATGTTACGGTAGCTCTTGAGCGAAGACCTGCGAACTAATATCATTTCAAAAAGAAACATAGCTGCGGCCTGGAAGGTGATTCCGGGCCGCTTTTTGGTTTTAATACTTTGGGTAATTCTCATTGCCTGTAACCAGCGAAAGGATCTGGTTGATGCACCATTGTATGAAGGTCCTCTTTCATCGATGGATAGTGCCATTACCTTACTTAGCGATTCAGGGATTGTAGTTATGAAAATGAATGCTCCTGAGCAAAGTAACTTTGAAAATGGTGACAGAGAGTGGCCAAAAGGCTTCAACATTGAATGGTTCAATAGTAGAGGACAGGTTACCAGCTACTTTAAGGCCAATTATGTATACTTCACCAAAGAAGACGAACTATATCGCGCCGAAGGGAATGTGATTGTGCGTAGCAATTCAAAAAATGATGAGCTGAATACAGAGGAACTATTTTGGGACCAAAAGGGTGAGAAATTTTACACCGATAAGTTTGTCACAATAAAATCTGAAGATGAGGTACACACGGGCGAGGGAATGCAGTCCAATCAGGACTTTACGGAATACCGAATCTTAAAACCAAGCGGAACGTTTACTCTTGAAGATGACCCAAACCGATCAGATGCAAGGGATATTCCCTTACAGCCTAGACCGAACAATCAATGAAGTTATTTGACAGAATTCTATTTGCATTGATCATTTGTACCTTCGTAATAGGCATAGATCAGGCAATTGTGATTGGCCTTACTGAATCGTACTGGATTTTTATGTTTAGCCTTGCACTCTTATTTTTATATGGATATCGCAAAGGTCAAAGACAAGCTCGCGAGAAGGAGGGCAATAAGAAAACCTCCAAAAAACCTATGAAAAAGAAACAAAAGCATGGATGATCCACTCCCCTATTTGATCATACTAATCTGTTTGTTCTTCTCGGCGTTTTTTTCAGGAATGGAAATAGCGTTTGTATCTGCAGATAAGCTGCATATAGAAGTACTAAAGAAAAAAGGCACGTTTGCTGGTAGAGTTCTAGCCCTCTTCACAGGTAATCAATCCCAGTTTTTGGCTACAATGTTAGTTGGAAACAACATTGCACTTGTTTTATATGGTATCTTCATGGCTAGTCTTTTGGAGCCAGTCATTGCCTCAATGCTTCCGGCTGCTTTTAACTCAGATGTGGTGGTGCTGATCATCCAATCAATCATATCTACAGCTCTAGTGCTATTAACCGCTGAGTTTCTTCCAAAGAGTCTTTTTTTAATCAATCCGGATTTTTCGCTTAGACTCTTTGCTTTGCCTATGGGAGCGATCTATGTCTTCATGTATCCAGTAGTGTTTCTGGTAGTAAAAATTTCAGCCATTTTCATCTGGATGTTCGGTTACAGGCTTTCCGATGAAAAGCCTGTTTTTGGGTTGACTGACCTTAACAACTACATCAAGAACAACATTCTGAATATTAAGGACGAAGAAGAAGCCGAAATAGACGCCAGGATTTTCAATAATGCTATTGAGTTCAAAACCATCAAAGTAAGAGAATGCATGATCCCTCGAACCGAGATCGTAGCTGTAGATGTAAATGACTCAATTGAAGAGCTGAAACGACATTTTGTAGAAAGCGGGCATTCCAAGATCCTTGTATATAAAGAATCGATCGATGAAGTTATTGGCTACTGCCATGCTTTGGAGCTATTTAAAAAGCCTGAAGATATCAAGGCCATTCTTGCAGAAATTCCTATTGTACCGGAAACCATGCTTGCCAATGAGCTTTTAATTCAATTCATCACGGACAGGAAAAGTCTTGCGCTCGTTGTAGATGAATATGGTGGTACATCAGGGTTGGTCAGCATTGAAGATGTGATAGAAGAAATATTTGGTGAAATACGTGACGAACATGACGATGAGTACCTTACCGAGCAGCAGTTAGACGAATTTAACTTCATCTTCAGCGCACGTCATGAGATTGATTACCTCAACGATCGTTATGAACTTTCACTTCCAGAAGGGGAATATGACACACTAGGAGGTTTGATTTTTGCATACCACGAAGATATTCCCGAAGTGAATGAAGTAATTGAGATACCTCCATTTGTCATTACCATTTTTACCATGGAGGAAAATAGAATTGATAAGGTGAAGCTGACGTTGATTAACAAAGAAGAGCTTGTGTAAATGGGAGCCGTTTACGCTTCATTTAAGGTCTTTATGAAGCTGATGCTTCAATTGTATTTTTACAAAATCAAGGTTGAGGGAATCGAAAATATACCCAAAGGAGTTCCATTACTCATCACCCCAAACCATCAGAACGCCTTAATAGATCCACTTCTGGTTGGGACACACATGCCAATACCCATCCATTACCTCACTCGTTCCGATGTTTTTAAATGGTGGATAAAGTCATTTCTAAACAAGTTAAACATGATGCCTATTTACCGAATTAGAGATGGATACGCCAAACTCTCCCTGAACGATGCAGTATTTGCTTCATGCAGAGAGGTTTTTAATGAGAGGGGCTCTGTACTTATGTTCCCGGAGGGAAACCACGGAAAAGAATATTTCCTAAGGCCACTTACAAAAGGAGCAGCAAGGTTAGCACTACAGTCATACGAGGAGGTTGCAGAAGATTTGATGATACTACCTGTAGGGTTAAATTACTTTGAGCATCGAAAACCTAACTCAGTAGTGCTTATCAAGTTTGGAGGGCCTGTAACTGTGGCGGATTATGCACAACAGTACAAAAAAAACCCTGCGAAAGGCCTGATTGCCATGAGAGATGCAATTGCCGAGGCGATGAAAAAAACGCTGGTGATTCCAGAGGAAACGGACGACTATCAGCAAAAAAAAGAGTTGATGTTTCAACAGAAAAATGAGCACCTTTCTTTTTCAGAACTGAAAGCATTGAATTTTTCTGAATCCATTGACGAAAACAGACACCATACTCATCTGCTTGCAAAGATTTTTAACCCCATTCCTTTTCTTATTATTCATCGTGTACTAAACAAAGAGGAGGATGTTGTTTTTCACTCCACACTCAAGTTTGCATTGGGTTTATTTGCATTTCCTGTCTGGTGGATGCTTGTTTTTTTACTTTTATCGTTTTCTGTGGGAATTAATATTGCCACTTTAGCAGTTATAGTAATGGTCTCCGGACTATTCTATAGCTATCAGCGATGATCGAAATTGTCAATTACCTACCCAAACATGCGCGTGCGTTCAAGGAGCTAAACGAGGCATGGATTAATCAGTATTTTGAGATGGAGGAGTCAGATCGAAATATGCTGGATGATCCTCAAGGATATATTATAGAAAAAGGAGGTGCCATACTAATTGCTACCCTGAATGATAAAACCGTAGGCACATGTGCCTTGGTAAAAATGAAAGAAAAGACTTATGAGTTGGCAAAAATGGCAGTTTCGCCTAAAGCTCAAGGCCAGAAAATTGGCTGGAAAATAGGACTCGCAACCATTGAAAAAGCCAGAGATCTGGGAGCTGACACCATTTATCTTGAAACGAATAGTGTATTGAAACCGGCAATAAATCTTTATTACAAACTTGGTTTCAAAGATACGGAAGGTTATTGCTCACCCTATGCCCGGTGCAATGTTCAAATGGAATTGAAGCTTTAGTATCGTCCTTTCAGAAACTTCTTTCGGTCGTAAATAAGCACTCCTTTGCTATCCCACTCTCGAGAGATGTAGGGGTTGAACTTAAAGTTGAAGGGGTCTTCCGGATATACTACCTCTCGCTTTACTCTACCACCATCATAGTACTCTCTCCATAATCCTACACGATGACCGTGTTTGTATTCACCTCTTACAGCCAATGAACCGTCTTCATGAAAGGCCCAATATTCTCCATCTTTTTCACCGAAGTGTACAGGGATAACCTCTCTTAATTTAGTTTTCTTAAAATCGTAGTAAGCGAGCTTAGAATCTTGCGGCCAGCCCTTCCACCAATAGGATTTGTCTTGCAAAATATCATGCCTGTTGAAGCGCACCCATCTGCGATGTTTCATGCCTTTGTAGTACCAGCCTTCTTCTAAAACCTGCTCGCCAAGCATCTTTTTATAGGGGCCATGAAGAACGCCGGCATTTTTCTTGTCCACCCTAAGTGAGTTCATCACCTTCTTTTTCTTGTAGTCATACCAGTAGAAGTCAGAGGCATACTCCGGTGGACCCTCATACTCTTTTAAGACGTTGAATATTTCAAATACAACATCATTCCCAAATCCAGTTCGAGTAAAGCCTTTTCGGGTTTTAATGCCGAAATATACATTTCGTTTTTTCTTTTTTTTCTTTTGCTTGACAGGTTCGATACCTGAATCTTCTTTTGCCTCTTCCTCCAGATCAAGGGTTAGAGGGGTATCATAATCTACCTTAAATATCTCCTCAAGAGATTCACCTTCCTGTGCAAATACAGAAAGCCCCATAAAAATGAGGCTTAATGACAATATCGACTTTATCTGAATTTTCATCCAGTCATTGTTTTCTTTTTATTCACCAGCACCACGGCTAATCGCTTCTCCAAAAAACAACGCATTCATAAAGATTTTATTGGTTCCATACCAGAATGCCCTGAAGTTCGGATTGTCCGCTAATGTAATCACTTTCCCGCGACCTACATTAGATACTGTAACCGCAGGGGAATTTTTAAATCGATCCAGGTTTTCTTCTGAAACATACCCGGAGAGTAGTGGGTTTTCCGTGTAAACAATGGGATTGGCATATTCGTTCTTTGATCGCTCCATTACAAGGTTGTGATTTCTAAACAATGGCATTCGATCACTTTCCATTCCATAGGCCAGCGGATGGGTGAGGTCTACTTTAGCTTCAAAGATTGATCCACCGGTGACCTGAGCACCTCGTTCTTCATCCAGGTTTTCATAGGCTTTAAGAGGCTCTTCTTTTTCCTCATCTTCTTCATCGTCCCGGCTTGCATATTTCACGCTGGTAATTTCTGAATCTGAAAGCCATTTACCACCGTTTTTCCAGGCGATAACCACACCTCCCTGAGAAATCCATTCTTTGAGGTTTTTCTTTTGACCATCACTGAGTGAGCCCCACATGTTTGGAATAACGATTCGGTTATATCTGGATAGGTCACGACTTAGTCGATCCACAGGAAGTTTGGTCACTTTCATTTTGAAACGCTGGTCAAGCAGGTGCCATACCTCGCCTGCTTCATAACTACTTACACCACCTTCGACAAGAACGGCGATTTTTGGTGCTTTCATGGTGGTGTTGCTTCTACTTCCCAGATCCACACCTTTTCTGGCTAGTCCTGTATTCAATGAATACACATTCACACCATCTTCTTTCACAATCTCATCGATGGTTTGCTCAATCCATGCACGTTTATTTTCCTGAACACCCACCGGAATGATCATTGTGCCACGTGGATACGTTCGGTTAGCATCACTATGTGTTTCATGAAGCATCTGAACGACCACTTTTTTGCTCAACAATCGATTGATTGCTCTGAAGCCTAAATATCCGTAAGGTTCAATCGCATAGGCGTAAGCTCCTTTTTCACCTACCAGTTGAGCAGTCGGAGCGGATGGATAATCTACCATTTCTCCAAGCATACCAGTATTAAAATCTTTGCTACCTAACTCTGCATACGGAAGGTTAAACGCCAACGGCATGGTCCAGGTAGAAACATCATAGAACAGGCTGTCAGTAAATGAAGTGCGTGTTTCGAAGATCGCTTTCGCTAAACGATATTGGCTTTGATTCATGGGTACGATGTAGCCATTACCAGACGAGAACTGCTTTCCATTTTTACTAACAGAACTCTTGATTTCATAAACCTCAATCTCATGTTGTACGAGCATTTTGGCTAATTCGTAATTTCTCACCGGATCTTTGGCTGAGCCAAACACATAGGCTTTTACTGCATCTCTTGAGGCTAGATTTGCAGCTCCCTGATAGAATTCTTTTTGATAATCCAGAAACTCTTTGCGGTGTGCAATCCCGGAGGCCAATGTGGAAAGCGAAGCGGTAAAGTGATTTTTCACTGCCATTGGGAAAGTCAGGATGCCATAATCATTTTCCTGGGCATGGCCCCTGGAGCTAGCCTGCTCAAATAATATCCCGACACTTCCATTCACATCCGGGTAAGTGGATCCTTTGCCAATATAAAAGTCATCAAAGCTTTCTTCGCTGTAATATAGTGATCCGATATCGTCAAGGTATTGAGCATGAAATGCTGCCATCTTGTGTGTCAATTCAACATTCTTATCTGGTGTCCATGGGAATTTCCTGGAAGGAATGCCAGGCTGAAAAAAGAACGTGGAGTTTGTACCCATCTCATGGTGATCTGTCAGGATATTTGGCTTCCACTCATGGAATCTTGCAATTCTGGCTCTCGATTCAGGGTGTGCCAATGGCAGCCAATCTCTGTTTAGATCAAACCAATAATGGTTCGTTCTACCCCCTGGCCATACTTCATCGTATTCGCGATCGTTGGGATCAGGATTGATGGTATGTGATCGGTGCATATTTACCCAAGATGAGAAGCGGTGCAAGCCATCAGGGTTGAATGAAGGATCTAAGATGATGATGGAGTTTTCCAACATTTCATCAATTTCGGCACCAATAGCAGCTGCTAGATAATATGCTGTGATCAATGCGGCATTAGATCCACTTGCTTCATTTCCATGAACGGAATAACCCAGCCACATGACAATTGGCATTTCTTCAGTATTCATTGATCCTGAGGCTGAGGGGTCAGTTAATTTTTTATGATCTGCTTTAACCTGATCCAGATTAGCCAGATTTACCGGGTTAGAAATGGTGATTTGAACAAGAGGCCGTCCCTCGTACGTACGGCCTATTTCATCAATGATCATACGATCAGAAGCAGCTGCAACCTCTCTCATGTAGTACAAAAGCTGATCATGGCTTACGTGCCACTCTCCCGGGTGGTACCCAAGCACCTCCTTAGGTGTTGGGATATCAGGGTTGTAAGAGAGTCCTCCAGGTAGATAGTAGCTCATGTCTACCTGCGCAAAAGACCAGAATGAAAGGATGGTTAAAAGTATGGTGAGATGCTTTTTCATATCTTATATTTTTAGGTCAACTAAACTAACCAAACCTATAGGTACAAAAAAACCCGCTGTGATGAGCGGGTTAATGTCATGTTGAGCTTGTCGAAACATCGACATTTGCCCTGTCACCCTTTGACAGGCTCAGGCTAACAATGCCACTAGGCTAAACTCAGCTCCACACTTCGGTTCACAAAGTCTGTCAGGTCTTTACCTTCCAGCATCCCCTGTGATAAAAGTGCTAGGTCGTAAGCTTGCTTCGCGAGTTTTTGTTTTGCATCATCCGTATCTGCTTCAAGGATTTTCTTCGTCATTGCATGGTTTGCATTGACAGCTACAGAAAGCGTCATTGGCATGTCACCAAACATCATCGGGCCGCCACCGGTTGCCTGCATGTCCTTCATGCGACGCATAAACTCCGGTAAAGTGATCGTTACAGGCATATCATCAGTCGCCATTGGCTGAACAGCTACGCTGTTATTTTTATTATTGATCGCCTTTTCAAAAACCTCCTTAAGTGACTCTTGCTCTTTCTCAGAAAGCACAGACTCCTTTTTCTCATCCTTGTCAATCAGCTTGTCGATTACATCTGCATCCACTCGCTGAAGCTGGAACTTTTCGTGTTTCTGCTCCAGATGATTGATAAAGTGCGGATCAATCGGGCCGGTTAGCTCAATTACATCATAGCTGCGCTTTTTCGCCGTATCGATATAGCCATGTTGCTTGTCTTTGTTGGTGGTATACAGTGCCACAACATTTTTGTCTTTGTTGGTTTGATTCGCCTCGATGTGCTTTTTGTACTCCTCGATTGTGAAGTGCTTGCCATCCATGTTTTTCACCAATGCCAAATCCTTCGCTTTCTCGTCAAACTTCTCTTCGGAGATCATGCCATACTTCACGAAAACACCAATGTCTTCCCACTTCTCTTCGTATCCTTTGCGATCATTTTTGAAAAGCTCAGCAAGTTTATCGGCCACTTTCTTAGTGATGTACCCGTTGATCTTCTTCACGTTGGAATCCGATTGCAGGTAGCTTCGGGATACGTTCAATGGAATATCCGGAGAATCAATCACACCATGCAAAAGCTGCAGGAATTCCGGCACAATATCCTTCACTTCATCAGTGATAAACACCTGGCGGGAATACAGTTGAATCTTATTTTTCTGAAGATCAAAATCCTTTTTCAACTTCGGGAAGTAAAGCACTCCGGTCAGGTTGAATGGATAGTCCACATTCAGATGTATCCAGAAAAGCGGATCATCACTGAACGGATATAATGTTTTATAGAAATCCAAGTAATCCTGATCCTTCAGTTCGCTTGGCGATTTTGTCCAAATCGGGTCTGTATCATTAATGATATTGTCTTTCTTGACCGTTTTGTATTTCGGCTTGTCATCCTTGTCTTTGCCGTCTTCAACCTGCTCTTCTTTTTGGCCAAACTTGATTGGGATCGGCAAGAACTTCGAGTATTTGTCAAGGATTCCCTGAAGCCTGTGTTCATTCAGGAATTCTTCCGAATCATCTGCAATGTGAAGGATGATATCGGTTCCTCTTTTCTTACGAGTACCCTTTTTGATTTCAAAATCAGTTTCACCCGTACAGATCCACTTGGCTGATTCAGCACCTTCCTGGTGAGAAAGCGTGTTGATTTCTACCTTCTTCGCGACCATGAAAGCAGAATAGAATCCTAGCCCGAAGTGACCGATGATCTGCTGGTTGTCTGCTTTGTCTTTGTATTTCTCTACAAACTCCGTTGCACCGGAGAACGCAATCTGGTTGATGTATTTCTTGATTTCCTCTTCGGTCATCCCGATACCATTGTCGGAGATGGTGATGGTTTTTTTCTTTTCGTCGAATGACACTTCGACAGTTAGATCACCCAACTCACCTGAATATTCACCGAGTGAAGCCAGTTGTTTGATTTTCTGCGATGCATCTACTGCATTGGAAACCAACTCGCGTAAAAAGATCTCGTGATCGGAATAGAGGAATTTTTTAATGATCGGAAAGATGTTTTCCGTGTGTATTGAGATTGTACCTTTCTCTGCCATTGTCTGATTACAATTTTTTTGTTGTTACTCAGACGCCTAAACTCAAAATCTATTCCAGAGGAGAAAAACTGACAGGTTGGCAGAAAAACTAAATGGTATTAAAATTCGTATTACTTTTAGTATACCAATTGTATTAATAATGAAAACGATTAGTTTAAAAATTCCGGATGATGTCTATGAGAAAGTAGAGAAATACCGAAAGGCAATGGATAAAAACCGGAGTGGCTATGTAATGGAAGCCGTGATGGAGTATACCAAAAACAAAGAGCGTGAAGAGCTTCGAGAGCAACTTAAGAAAGAATCAAAAATGGTGGCTGAAGATTATGAGCGGTTCAGAGAAGAAATAGAAGAATGGGATGTGACTTTGATGGACGGATTAGATGACGATGAGTGGCCGGAATACAACACCAAGGAATATTTGGAAAAAGTGAAAGCATTAAAAGAAAATGATGAAAAAGTTTGAGGTTTGGCTAGCTAACCTCAATCCCTCCAGAGGCACAGAGTTAGGGAAAATTCGTCCTGTTTTAATTCTACAAAATTCAGATTTAGCAGAAACCCATACATCGACTTTAATGTGTCCGTTCTCTTCAAGTGACTGGCGTGAAAATAGGTTCAGGGTGAAATGTGATAAGGAAGAAATAGGGTTGAGAAGAAACTCCTATTTAGTGTTAGATCAAATAAGGGCACTAGATAACAGAAGATTCATTGAGAAGCTTGGAGAGATGCCACAGAACCACAGAGCCCAAATTGACCACACCATTAAAATCTTATTTGATCTCACCTAATCCTATCCGCACTTCTCACCAGCTGCTCATCTTTTCGGATAAAGCGATTCGCCAAAAAGTTGTTGAGCATGGCTACAATCGGGAGGTAGAAGCCAATCAGGAATGCCCCCTGACTTTGTGGTTCGAATAGCTGATTGGCTTTGTTTATGTACAGATAGGTTCCCACAAGTGTGGCTGCCGTGATTAGCGAGAACAAGGCGTTTAGTTTTACCTGGGTCATTCTGTTTTTATATCGGGTGATGGAAAACAACATCACCAATGCTGCGGCGATTGCTCCTACAGAAAGCAAGAACGTGTCTCGGGTTCCTAAAAGCTGCACTTCTCTTGTCCCAGTAATATGTTGCTCATATCTCAGTTGAAAAGAGTCCATGATGGCATACTCCCTTTTTTCTGCCTCGAATTGTGTATCGGATTTTTCCCAGATAGGAAAGAAAAGCATTAGGATCATTGCGATCGCTGCGATGGTCATGAAGATGGTCTGTACTCGTTGTAGCATTTGGTGTCGTTATTTTTTTGTGCGTAAATATTCCAAATGGATTTTCACCTAGTTGTGCTATTCGGAATGTTTTAAATAAAACTTGTCATATCGAATGAAATGAGATATCTATGATAATAACAGCATTGCCTTGGACATTTTATCCTGCTTTACAAGTTTCAAAGATTTCTCCTATCGTCGAAAAGACAAGTTTTACGATGTTCTATTGATAGCACAACTGTCAAATAACCTTTTGTTAGGCAAATATGACCCTAAATGTTCTTCAATCGGAAGAATAGGGGCAATTTTGTCGCGTGAGGTATTTCATGGACATCAGTTACCGCGGCACCAACTTCAACGGTTGGCAGATTCAACCAAATGGGGTGACAGTGCAGGAAGAACTTGAGAAAGCATTATTCACGATACTTAAAAAAGAAACCGCCGTGACTGGAAGTGGTCGTACAGACACGGGTGTTCACGCAATGCAACAGATTGCACACATTGACATAGATGAGATTGACCCTCAAAAATTGACCTTCAAACTCAACTCATTTCTCAATGGAGACATCTCCATCAATGGAATAAGACCGGTGAAGACTGAAGCACATGCCCGGTTTGATGCTACGGATAGAACCTACCATTATCATCTTCATCAAGCTAAAAATCCCTTTAAAAAAGGCTTGTCCTATTATTTCAATCCGGAGCTAGATATAGCTAAAATCAATGAGGCCTGTGAAATTATCAAAGGATGGCAGAACTTTGAGTGCTTCAGTAAGGTTCATACCGAGGTGAACAACTTCAACTGTGAGATTTTTCAGGCAAAGTGGATTCAGGATGGATCAAATCATATGTTTGAAATTTCTGCCAATCGCTTTTTACGGGGAATGGTTCGGGCAGTAGTGGGCACGCTGATTGATGTTGGGCTTGGGAAAACTTCATTGGAAGATTTTAGTGCTATCCTCGAAAGCAACGACCGAAGGAGAGCAGGCAGGGCAGTACCGGCGGAAGGATTGTTTTTACAAAAAGTTGTTTACCCTGAGGACATATATTTAGACTGATTTGGAAAAAGAAAAGGCAAGCGGAAATATTGTAGACCTGACGATTTTAAAAAGACTATTCGTCTTTGCAAAACCGTACATCGGTGTTTTCTACTTCCTGGTTTTTTTAACCATCGCCTTGAGCATTGCCGGTCCATTGAGGCCTATGCTGATCCAAAAAGCGATTGATAATAATGTAGCTCAGGGGGACTATCCGGGATTGGTAAACATGATCATGTTGTTGATCGGGTTGCTTATTTTTCAGGCGATTGTGCAATACCTGCATACATTCTACTCGGGCTGGCTGGGACAAAATATTATCAAGGATATCAGGATCAAGCTTTACCGCCATATCCAAAGCTTGAAACTTTCATTTTTTGATAAAACACCGATCGGAAGATTGGTCACCAGAAACATTTCTGACATTGAAACACTGGCTGAAGTCTTTAGCACCGGGATTGCAGGCATCATTGCTGATATTATGCAGCTTCTGGTAATCCTGGGATTCATGATCTGGATGGACTGGTCATTGACATTAGTCAGTCTTTCACTACTTCCTATTTTACTTTTGGCTACCTACATTTTTAAAGAAAAAGTGAAGGTCGCTTTCAACGAGGTTCGTGCTGCTGTGTCTAATCTGAATTCATTTGTTCAGGAGCACATCACAGGGATGAACATCGTTCAAATCTTCAACAGCGAACAACGTGAGTTCGAAAAGTTTAAAGAGATCAATAAAGAGCACCGAAAGGCAAACATACGGTCGGTGCTGTACTATGCCACTTACTTTCCAGTCGCTGAGGTGATTCAGGCCGCAGGCATTGGACTCATTGTCTGGTACGGAGGAGGTCAGCTGGTGCAAGGACAAGTAGAGTTTGGGATGCTGATCGCATTTATTTTGTATTTGCAGATGTTTTTCCGCCCAATCCGGATGATCGCCGATAGGTTCAACACACTTCAAATGGGCATTGTCTCATCAAACAGAATTTTGGATTTGCTCGATAACGACTCACACATTCAGAACAATGGAGATTTTAAACCGGATCATGTAAATGGAGATGTCAAATTCGAAAACGTCTCATTTGCTTATGTCAAAGATGATTATGTGCTGAAAGACATCTCTTTTGAAGCCAAAGCAGGCGAAACGATAGCGCTTGTAGGGGCAACTGGAGCAGGTAAGTCGTCCGTCATCAATCTGCTGAGTAGGTTTTATGAAATCAACAAGGGAGGTATTTACGTTGACGGTCGGGATATTCGGGATTATGATGTTGCTAATCTCAGAAATCACATTGCTGTCGTGCTGCAGGATGTATTTCTCTTCTCCGATTCAATTTTCAATAACATCACCTTGAAAAATCCCAATATTTCCAGAGAGAAGGTGCGTGAAGCTGCTGAGATGGTTGGTGCATTGCCATTCATTGAGAAGCTTCCTGGTGGATTTGACTACAACGTGCAGGAAAGAGGGGCGACATTATCTGTTGGCCAACGACAGTTGATCTCCTTTGTGCGGGCGATGGTGTATGATCCTAAAATCATTGTGTTGGATGAGGCCACTTCTTCTGTGGATACCGAGACAGAAGAACTGATCCAATCAGCTATTCAAAAAATGATGCATGGCAGAACGTCTATTGTGATTGCTCACCGTCTTTCAACGATTCAGAATGCGAAACAGATTTTAGTTTTGGATAAAGGCGAAATAGTAGAAAGAGGCAATCATGATGAGTTGATTGAAAAAGATGGCTACTATGCGCAGCTTCATCAAATGCAATACAAAGAAGTAGCAAAAGCGGTTTGATTCACCCTTATCTTTGACCCATGAATCGAGCGAAGCAGATCTATCTGGCCATAATTATCCTGTGTTTAATCATAATTGGTTTTAGCACCTACTACTCACTGGGTGGGTTCGATCCGGTTGAAGTGTATGTAATGGAGGGTGAAAAGGAGCGAACGGTCATTGGTAAAGAATATATTGAGGGTATTCGAAAATCAAAACTTCAGTCCAGAGTCGAAGAAGCTAAAACGGTAATTGATTCTGGTCAATTGAAAGGCAAGCTGACAGTTGTTTACTTTAAAAATGACGCGATTGGAGCCGATTCAATTCATTATTTTGTTGGGGCTTCAGTGGATGAAATAAAAGACGTGCTTCGATTACCAGCCGGATATTCCTATAAAGAATTTACTACGGACAAAGTTTTTAAGGTGTTTATTACACAACATTGGCTTGTTGGACCTGACCCTCAGGAGATGGATGAAATTATTGAGATTAAAGCGATTGAAGAGGGGGAAGTATTACAGCCGCTCTCTTTTGATCTTTACTACTCAGATGGTTCCTGGAGTACTGAAAGGTGGGCGAGGTAATTAGGCTACTTCCTCTCCAGCCAGCTGCTTATCATGCAGCTCTTTATACGCACCATTATTGTTGAGGAGGTCGTCATGCGTGCCTTGCTCAACCACCCTACCATCATCTAACATTACAATTTTATCGGCCAGTTTAGCGGAAGAAACCCGATGCGAGATGATAATTGAAGTTCTGCCTTGCATTATACGTTGCATGGCGTTGAGAATGGCATTTTCTGTTTTGGTGTCAACAGCAGACAAAGCATCATCAAGGATTAAGATTTTTGGTTCTCTGGCAATTGCTCTGGCAATGGAAACACGCTGCTTTTGACCACCGGAAAGCGTAATGCCCCGTTCTCCTAGTCGGGTTTGAAAACCCTCTTTAAAGTCCTTGATATTGTTGAGGAGATCGGCATCCTCCGCTGCTTTTTCGATTTCTTCTTTGCTCATCTTTCGGTTGCCAAAGGAAATATTGTTTTCGATTGTATCTGAGAAAAGGAAAACATCCTGCGGGACATACCCGATCTGACTCCTGAGCGAGGATATATTATAATCTTCTACTGCCACATGATCGATCTCGATCTTTCCATTATCAATGTCATAAAGCCTGCAAACCATATTTGCGATGGTGCTTTTTCCTGACCCTGTAGTTCCTACAATAGCTATTGATTCTCCCGGTTTCACTTCGAAGGATACATTTTTCAAGGCCTGAATCCCGGAATCAGGATAGGTGAAGTTTACCTTGTCGAATACAAGGTGGCCTTCTATTTCTTTTTCGACGTTCTTCTTTGAAACAATGTCTGTTTTTGTGTCCAAAAACTCATTGATTCTCCGCTGTGATGCTGCAGCCCGCTGAATAATGGAAGTAATCCATCCAAGTGCGGTCACAGGCCAGGTCAGCATGTTTACATAAATAATGAACTCGGCAATATTACCTGTGCTCACTTCTCCATTAAACACCTGAATGGAACCAACCCAGACAGTCAGAATGACACTCAATCCAATCAGAGCCATGATCAATGGCATAAACAGCGCCTGTACAAAAGCCAGCCTCAATGATCGATCTCTGTATTCGACACTTTCAGTTTCAAAATTTTTGGCTACTTCTTCTTCCCGAACAAATGCCTTGATCACACGAATGCCGGAAAATGCTTCCTGCACGTAAGTCGATAGACCTGATAAGCTCTCCTGGATCTCAGTAGAACGTTTGTTGATGACGTTGCTGACAAAATAGATGCTTACAGAAAGGATCGGAAGCGGGAGAAGTGAATAGAAGGTGAGTGTTGGATTGATTGAAATCATGTAAGGGATCACCATCACGAACAGAGTAAAAAGATTGATGCCGTACATTATTGCTGGGCCTATATACATTCGCACCTTACTCACATCTTCGGAGATTCTGGCCATCAGATCTCCCGTATTATTTCTTCTGTAAAAGCTAAGTGGAAGTGTTTGGTAGTGCTCAAAAATTTCGTTTTTCAAGTCATACTCAATGCGGCGGGACATCACAATGATGGTTTGGCGCATAAAGAATAGAAAAACACCGCGGAGTAAAGCAGAAGCAAGGATCAGAACAGCCAGAATAATAATGCTGGAACCAATGATCCCGATCGTGTTTTCCTGAAGTTCAAAACCCTCAAAAGACGAAAAAATACCATAGCTACGTTGAAGTATATCAAAAGCATAGCGAACTATTACAGCAGGAACTATTGCAAAGAAATTTGCAATAATGATAAATAAGGCACCAAAAATTAGGTGAAACTTATATTTGAGTAGGTATTTATTTAAGTATCCTAAGTCTTTCACAAAATTTTATAAAGGCCTGACTGCCAATGTGTTTTAGTTAAAATGAGATATTTTTGCAGCCCCTTTTATCTAAAGTGCCACAGCGCTTCGGAAAGAAGGATCAAAGTTAGAATAAAGTTCATTCACAATGATAGATACACAACCCGAAGTAAAATCGAACAGCGTGTTCGATCAAATGGCGAACCTTGAGCATGAGCAGGTAGTCTTCTGCAGAGATGAAGCGACAGGCTTAAAAGCAATCATTGCAATTCACAATACCGTATTGGGCCCATCAATGGGTGGAACCCGTATGTGGAACTATGCCACAGATGAGGAGGCCGTAAATGACGTTTTGAGACTTTCCAGAGGCATGACCTTCAAGTCAGCGCTTGCCGGATTAAATATCGGTGGAGGAAAAGCGGTGATCATTGGTGATGCTCGAAAGATGAAGAATGAAGCCTTGATGAGACGCTTCGGGAAATTCGTGAATAGCTTAAACGGCAAATACTACACTGCTGAGGATATGAATATCACCATGCGTGATATCGAGTACATGAGCATGGAGACACCTTACGTAGTTGGGAAACCAGAATATATGGGCGGATCAGGAGATCCAAGCCCTATGACTGCTTACGGGGTATATATGGGTATGAAGGCTGGAGCGAAAAAAGCATACGGACTTGATTCACTAGGGGGAAAGAATATTCTTGTGCAGGGTGCTGGCCAGGTAGGAAAATATTTGGTGGATCACCTGATCGAAGAAAATGCGAACGTATTTATTGCCGATATCTTCGATGACAAAATCAAAGCGATCACAGATAAACATGATAAAGTATCTGTCGTGGATCCAAATAAGGTATTCCAGATGGAAATGGATATCTACGCACCTTGTGCGATGGGAGCAACCCTAAACGATGAAACGATTTCTGAATTGAAGTGTGCGGTAGTTGCCGGAGCAGCCAACAATCAGCTGGCTATAGAAGAGAAGCACAGTGCAATGCTCAATGATCATGGCATTATTTACTGTCCTGACTTTTTGATCAACTCAGGCGGCATTGCCAATGTATATCATGAATATTTAGGAAACTACAATAAGGAAAGAGTGATTGCATCAACTGAGCACATCTATGATGTGTGTTTGGAAGTGCTGAATCACTCCGATGACAATAAGATTGGCTCACATGAAGCAGCCCTGGAGCTTGCGTTGCAGCGAATCGAGAAGGTGGGTAAGGTTAAACTTGGAGAATAAGGAATAATCCAACATCTTCAGTGTCCGAAAGTGGATGACTGTTAAAAAATTGAAATAAGGAGAAGGCAAAAGTGCCAATATAGAATGCTAAACAGACGAATACTTAGAGTTAAAGCCATGCAGGCATTATATGGACACTTCACTGCGGTGGAGTCCATCAAAGAGGTGAAAAGAAATGAGTTGGAAGAAATGCACGCACTGGATCCTGCAAAGCATGATTTTGCAGATAAAGCATTATTCGAGGCGCGAAAGAAACAAGCCGTTCAGCTTTTCAACAGAAATATCCTTGCAGGAAAAGTGGAAGATCCGGGTGATGCGGAGCAGGAAGTAGTTGATAATGTGAATGAGGCATTGACTGATTACGAAAATCAGATACACAAAGAAGCCCGGGTTAGAAAAAACGACATGATGAAAGAAGCTGAAAGGCTTCAGGATACCTATATCAAGCTTTTACTCCTTCCTATGGAAATAGAGCAACGTGAAAAGCTGGACAGTGAGAAAGAAGATAAGGCCTACATTGCCAAAGAGAAGAAAAGGTATCCATTCATTGGAAATGAGCTTGTCAAACAGCTTAAAGAATCAGAATTATTACAAAAAGAGGCTGCTCGCTCGAGCATATCTTGGGATAATGATCAACAAGAAATAAAATCATGGTATCGGGATCAAATCCGTACGGTGGATGCACTGAAGCATTTCTTTGGAGGGCCTAAGCCTGACGATGCACCTGATAATGATATTGTTCTAGAGCTGTTTAAACGAGTAGTATTCAAAAATGAAGCAATTGCTTCCTATCTTGAAACTAATCACCTCCATTGGGTCGAGAATCAGCCAATAGTGAAGAGTATGGTAGTGAAAACCATCAAGTCGCTACAGGATGGAGAGGGCTTTGAGCTTGCGGAACTAACAAAAAATGGTGAAGATGATTTCAAGTTTTTGGAGCGACTCTTTATGGACGTGATTAACCAGAATGAGTTTTTGGAGGAAGCCATTCAGAGCAAAACTATGAACTGGGATGTGGACCGAATAGCGCTGACTGACCGTGTTATTCTGAAGTTAGCATTAGTGGAAATGATGAACTCTCCAAGCATACCGATCAAAGTAACTATCAATGAAGCGATTGAAATTTCTAAAATGTACAGTACGCCGAAAAGTAAACAATTTGTAAACGGTGTTTTGGATGTACTCTCAAACGAGCTAACTTCGAGTGGTAAAATTCGTAAGAGCGGTAGAGGCCTTATCGACAACAAATAAACAGAATAAACAATGAGCAGAGCAGGCGGTTCTTTTTTTGCATTTCTCTTAGGAGTGGTAACAGGAGGTGTTCTTGGTATCCTTTACGCCCCGGATAAGGGCACCAACACCAGAGATAAGCTCACTTTCCAATTAGATAAGCTGAAAAAGCAACTGGAAGGGTTCGTAAATGAGGTAGCTGACGGAAAAGAGGTCTTTGGAAATGATGCTAAGAATCAAGGAGAGAAAATCGTGAAGGATGCTAAAGACAAAGCGGAGCGTCTTCTGGATGATGTGAATGGCTTAATTAGTCAGATTCAGAAGGATTAAACATCCCATTAACATTTCATTAGGAATATTGAAACCATATCTTTCGTAGATTTGTAAAGCAATATTGAATATTAAAAAAGAGTGATGATATTGTCCTGAAGGGACGAATTCAAAAACAACAAGACAGATGAAAATAGCAAAAGTTTTATTAGGAGTACTTGTAGCAGCTGGTCTCAGCAGCTGTGGCAATAGTGAGTTAGAATCCAGAATTACCAAACTGGAAGGAAGAGTAGCAGCCCTAGAAGGGAAAGGTGGAGTAGCCAGAGCTAATCCAACAGCTCAGCCTGTGGCAGTTAATAATACTACTCCAGCTGCACCAGAAGAAAAGCCTGAAGGACCACTTCCGGCTATCAAGTTCGAAGAAGAACTTCACGATTTTGGTACGATTAAAGATGGCGATGTGGTAGAGCATGTGTTCTCCTTTGTTAACGAAGGCGAGGCACCATTGATCATCACAGACGCGAAAGCAACTTGTGGTTGTACTGTGCCAGAATGGCCTAAAGAGCCAATTCCAGTAGGAGGAGAGGGAGAGATCAAGGTTCGATTCAATAGTAAGAACAAGCCTGGTGTACAGAACAAGACTGTAACACTTACGGCAAACACGTGGCCTAAAACTCAGCGTGTAAGAATTAAAGCGAATGTGGTGAAGGAAGGGGAGTAAGCCTCTGATAACCACATCAATTTTTATTAACATTGCCCCCGACTCCCGATAGCTATCGGGATGTCAGGGGTTTTTTATTTCAAATAACAGAAAATGAACACAGTTTTATTGCAAGCCGGAGGCGGGAGCGACTTCACCTCTTTTTTACCGATCATAGGAATGATCGCGATCTTCTATTTCTTTTTCATTCGTCCTCAACAGCGAAAGCAAAAAGAGACGAAAAAATACCTTCAAGAGATTAAAAAGGGTGAAATGGTTGTTACTGTAGGAGGTATTCACGGTAAAATCGTAGAAGTCTCTGACACCACAGTTCTGGTAGATGTAGACCGAGGAACAAAATTGCTTATAGAGAAATCATCAATCTCTCTGGAAGCAAGTAAGCGACTGAATGACACTTCAGAAAAGAAGGATAAGAAAGAGAAAAAGTAAGTGTAAATGATCCCTAAGATATTAAGTAACTGGAAGGTAGTGGTGCTCTCATTTTTGGGAGCCACTACCTTTTGGTTTTTTAGTGCTTTGGGGAAGGAATACAACTACCGAATCCAACACCCAATCGAGTTTGTTTACAATAAGGATAGTCTCATCGCAATCAAGGCACTGCCAGAATTTGTAGATATTGATGTCTCTGGTGGAGGGTGGGACCTTTTTAGAGAATCTTTTTGGTTTGTTGATCCTGTAGTGTTTGAGCTGGACAATCCGGCTGCCATCCGATACTTGACCCGTCCAACAATTCTTCCAATCATTTCCGACCAGTTGAAGGAATACCGGGTAAACTTCCTTTATACAGATACGCTTTATGTGAACATAGACAGAAAAGTGTCCAGGTCAGTTAACCTTCGGATTGATTCTACAAAAATCAGCATGGATGACGATTATAGGATTATTACGCCTATTACACTCTCCCCGGATACAGCTACAATCTACGGACCCACCAGCTTCATAGATACATTGAAGCAGGATTACCACATTAAGCTTGAGGCAAAAAGTATTGACAAGGCGTTTGATCGCTTTGTTAAGTTAGGCTTACCGGAAGCATTTGATATTTACTCAACACCTCCTACCGTGAATGTCAAATTTGAAGTAGATCGCTTTGATCGATTAGAAATTGCGTCCATGGTTGAAATGCAAAATTTTCCTGCTGATTCTTCAGTGTATATAACCAACCCCAATGTCACCGTGCGATTTGTGGTACAACGAGAACTACGTGAGGATTACTTCTCTGATGATTTTAAAGTAGTTGTGGATTACAACCTTATAAATAAAGGAGATTCTACAGCACCGGCAATTGTTGTTTATCATCCTGAAAATGTGCTTGAAGTGGAAACAATACCGGATTCTTTGGCGATCTCCTATGGCAATTAAACCTCCATTTATTGGTATTACAGGTGGGATAGGTTCAGGAAAGTCTATCGTTTGCAAAATCTTCGAGACATTGGGAGCCACTACATACTATGCCGACGATCGAGCAAAATGGCTAATGGAGAATGATGATTCACTTATTTATGAAATCAAAGAGTTGTTTGGAGAGGAAGCATATTCTGAAAGTAGGTTGGATCGTAAATTCATCGCTCAAAAAGCCTTCAAAGACAAAAACATTTTAGATAAGCTAAATAGTCTGGTACACCCGGCTGTGGCCAGAGATGTAGAAAAATGGCGAAAGGAACATTCAGGAGCAAAACTACTTTTGAAGGAGGCGGCACTTCTTTTTGAAACGGGTTCATATAAATCACTGGAAAAGACAGTTCTTGTAACAGCCCCTGAGGATATAAGGGTAGAACGGGTAATTGCTCGTGACACTCACAGATCTAAGGAAGATGTGCAGAATATAATTGAGAAGCAGATGAGTGACCATGAAAAAATCCAGCTTGCGGATTTTGTAATTATAAATGATGGTCAGCAGTCACTTATCAAGCAAGTGACTGAGCTTTATAAGGAGTTAGTCATCGCATAGTATCAGTTCAAACTCACCTTTAGTATATGCCCTTGAGAGAATCAGTTCACCAATATCGTTGATGTAACTAACTACATGATAGCCTGCCTTGTCTAAATGCTGATCGGCGAAGAACACCGGATTATGATTGTTTCCTATGTTGAAAATGTCGGTGAACTCGGGCTTTAAAAGCTCACCAAATTGATTGCTGATGAGTCCATACTTTCCGTCCCTAACAAAACGATATATTTCTTGTTCGTCATTTTGAACTAACAGTTTCATGCTTTCAATAGCGGGAAATAATGACTCCTCAAATGAATTGATGATTAAATATGACTGATCGTTTTTTACCAAATAGCTACTGTCGTTCCACTGCTGGATTTGATCATAATTGAATGAAAGAATTTCTTCTTTAGAAAAATCAACAAGCCCGAATTTTCCGTTTTTCTTTGCCAGGTAGTATTCGCCCAATCGTGTCACTCGTGCTTCATATTCAGTTTCAATCAACTCATTAATTGTGGGGTCATAGCAACCGATCTTGCCATCAATTAAAGTAAGTACCAATCCATCTTTCTCATCAATATTGTCAAAAACGGGGTTTAAGATCCATGCCCCATTGGTATCAATTAGTCCTTGCTTATTTCTGACTTGAACCTTTACAAGAGAATCATTTAACAGCGTAATTTTTGTGAATTCACCGGAAATCACCTCTTGTCCGTAGTGATTATAAATACCCGCGGATTCATCCTTTGCCAGCATCAGATAGTTTGTATTGGCGGGAAAAGTTGAAATCTGATGGCCATCTAGTGGAATATTTTCTCCATTTGAAAAGAGCAGTTCTTGTTTATCGTCAACGATCGTTAAAACCGCATGCTCATTGATCACCTTTAAGGAGTCATAATCTCGAGATGGCAATAGACCTTTTTTTCGAGGCAGAAGCATCCAGTCGTTTTCAGTTTGTATAGCCAGCCACCCTGCATTTGATTCAAGGTATGGGTAGTGCTGGTCCATGATGTCTTCCTCCGATTCATTGTACAGCCGATACCCTTGATCTGATCTCAGGTACCAACCTGAGGATTCAGGATAGATTTCGTATGGTCCCCATGGAATGCGAAAATTGAGAGTTGAATCCAGTAAGCACTCGCGATTGTCCCTGAAGCCAATGAGAGCGTTATCGTTTACCAGCTCGATATCATCAAATTTAAATTCCAGTGAAAGCCCATTTTCTTCCACCTCCTTCAGAATAAGCCGGGTGTTATAAACAGCTATTTTTTCATCTTTTTCAAAGATCCAGAAAACACCTTCCTGATATATATCACTATAAATGCTTTTAGCAATATTAAGCCCCATGATAGACACCAACCCCCACATATCATTTTGCTGGAATTTTATCCATTGATTAGACAATACTTCAGCATCCTGTACTGGTTGGCTAATAATTGAAAATCCACTTTTATGATATAGCCACCACTTGCCTTTCTGCTTTATTAAACCTACAGCATCTCCAATGTTCCTGTAATCCTCCACATTTTCAATTACAATATTCCCGTTCTTGGTTATAATCCTCCCGTTTGCATCAGACTCTGCAAAGATCCAGTCATCAGATACAAGTTCACACTTGTAGGCATGCGGGATGTTTTGGTAAGTGGAACTGATAGCCTTTTTTCCACTCTTTTCGTAAAAACCAATAAGTTGATTTTCTACTACAGGAAATAACTCAAGTGGTATAGCTGCAATCGCAATTTGCAATGAGTCTCTGGCAGGGTGAAAAATGTAGTCTTTCTTTCCTGATAAATAATATCGAACATCCGCTGCTTGCTTTTTTAATGTTGGGATATTCGAAAAGGAGATGAACGACTCCAGATCGTCTATTTGACCAGAGGCGGTAGAAACTTTCAGCACATATTGCTCAAGCCTCGCTCTATGTCGAGTAAATGGATACATGTCCAGGAACTGATAATATGCCTGTAGGTTGCCATTTTTTTCTAACTCCCTGACACGCATATCATCTAAAATGGAGTCAGCCTTTGGTTTAAAAATGGAAGTCGGGTGTTCCTCGACAAAGTCTATTAAAGCCTTCTGGTTTTTGACCCTGGATGCGAGGTTGAATTCGATACTATCCACCTTATAGGTCAGGATGTCGTCGTAGATGGAATTAGGAAAATTATTCTGAAAGTTTTGCGCTTTTGCTACAGAAAGATTCTTTAAAGTGTTTTGAAATGATCGATCACGGATTTGTTCGAATAGTTTATTGATTTTTTCACCTGTAACACCATCCTCCCTTAAGTCCGCTTTCACCTCTTCACTGGCATTAGTAAAATCTGATTGTGATTTAGTAATTGATAATCTGGAAGAGTCAAGGCTATAATTGACGTAATCACGATTAAAGAAAAGCAAGGCCTGGTAGTAGCTAATTCCGGGATTGTTTGGTTCTTTTTCGTATCCTTTTATGATTAGTTCATGGGCTCTCTCATATTCTTTTTTTTCCATTGCTTTTTGAATACGATCTACCGTACCAAAGACAATTAGCTGCGGAAACAGGATTAATATGATGATCTGTTTGAGCATTTCAATGGCAAATTAACGCAAGCAGACCCATCTCTGTTAGCTAAATGCCTGACTTATTTTGAGAGCTGAAAATTCGATATTTATAAGGAAGTAATAGAATTAAATGGTTATATTTACTGTCTACATTTACAGGCGAGTAAATTAGGCGGTGATTAGATTCGATGAAGATCGAATCGAAAGTTCGATCCAACCAGCACATTGGGATCGGCTATGGGAGTACTAAGGTGCTCCCTTTTTTTATGCCTATTCTATCTTAAATCTTAAATCCTATTCTATCTTAAACTTAATCT
The DNA here is from genome assembly GCF_900188325.1 of Ekhidna lutea. Classification (GTDB taxonomy): domain Bacteria; phylum Bacteroidota; class Bacteroidia; order Cytophagales; family Cyclobacteriaceae; genus Ekhidna; species Ekhidna lutea. The sequence goes on from NZ_FZPD01000003.1 coordinate 64,851, forward strand.
TTAGCTCTTCCTGAGAGGGGGTTCGCTCGGTTCCTTCAAGATCAAAAGCATAATGAGGTGTGTTACCACACACATCCTCAAGCCTCGGGTCAATTAATAACTCCAACTCCTGTGAGCCTTGATGTCTCCATAGAATCTGTAATTGTTCCGGGTTCTCAAAATTGATCTGAACAGGTAGTATTTGACCTTCCATATTCCGCAGAAAAAGCATTCGCTGTGCTAATGGTTGATCCAGGGGATGATCTGTAACGACCGTTAGAATCCCAATACCATTATTCACTTTTGCCTTTAGGGCCCAGTTGTTGATATTCATTGCACCACGGAGAGGATTGGTGGCATTAATGGTTTGAGTAAACGCTTCCTTTAGTGGTTCTCCACTTGACCCCTTCCACGCAGGGTCGATTTTGAGGGTATAGCTGTTGCCAGCAAGCAAAACATCACCCAGTGTCATGTTTGGCCCAACCCCCTGCTTGACCCTCCCAGGGTGAAGAAGTAGGGTCAGACGCGTATGATCGATGTTCCAAAGTCCTTCTGGTACGATTACAAATGGATCCACCAATGCTTTGCCATTCTTATCTTCTATTGTGATAAAATCGTACGGGTTTTGCAGGCTCATAGGTGCAGAAAAGTAAACGTAAAATCTCAGGAGGTTTGCCGGAACGTCGTGCAACTTCGGGATGAAAGAAATGACCTCTGGCTGGGTAGCTTCTGGCGGCTCAAAGGAAGCCACATCACTGTATATACTAGTCTCTTCTATTTGCCCCGATAGCAACTCTGCGAGCTTAGGATAGGAAAAAGTAACGAGGTATTTGATATTGGGATCAGGTAGAAATTTCGGTGTGAACGAAAGATGATTGGTTTCAATACCATAGGCTCCTAACACTGCAGGCCCACTCGGGGAGGTTTGGACATAAAAGAAAGAAGACCACTCGTCAAAGTTTAGATTTCTTTCTTCAATAAGTCTTACGATATCTTCAGGAACCAGCCGGGTAGTAATGGTCCCATATCGATCCGACTGGGGCAATGTTTTTGCCGTAAAAAAACTTTGACCATTGACGGTACTAACGGCGAGTAAAAAACAAAGGAGGCTCCATAGGCCTCCTTTTTTGATGTTTGTTTTAATGTGGATCACGGATAAAGCCAATCTTTTGACAGTGAAGTTAATGCAAGCTTGCCGTTTGGCAGGCGTTGTGTCGACAAGATATATTTTTTATTGAAGTCAGCAAGTTGCTGTACCCCATTACCAGAGCGTGGAGTGTATTTAACTCCAGCTAAATATCCCTGCACTTCTTCGGTGATTTCACCATCATAATTCGCAACATCCTGAGGGTCGAAAAGGAGTAATGGTAATGCACTGTTGGACATTAAAATGTAATCCTTTCCATTGTTTTGATATAGTACCATATCAATGGGGTAGTTGCCAGAGCCAAATTCAGCAACAGTTCGTCCTTTTACATGATTACCTGCAGTGAGTTTTGTAGCATCAATAGTAACCAAAGGTGTGCATAGGTATGCTGCTAGCATTTGCTTTTGATTATTTAGCTCGTATGGAAGGAAAGCTCTTACTGGTGATGCTGTCTCCCACTTTCCGTGAGCTCCATGGAAAATTTCCAATGTGCTTGCATTTACATTGTCAGTAAATGGAAACGAAGCTGTCCACAATGCAGAGCGAAATTCTTCATTGGAAAGCCCTGTGATGTAAAGTTTATCTCCATCAATGGCAATATCGGTTATAGCGTCAGACCTTAGTTTAGCTCCTTTTTTCCAACGATGTTCAATACTGGCATCTACAGGATTTGGAATTTTCACACTAGAATACTCCACATCCTCCAGGCTGGCTTCAGATATTTTTCCTGATGGAGAAATCCGGATAAGTATGCTTGCATCTGTGATATCGTTTGGTGTTTCCCATTTGGAAGTCCATTTAGCTCTTCCTCTGGAAACACTCAGATAAACGTTTTGAGATATTGGATTTACAGCCATATCATGAATCATGACATTGTCTGCAGTAGTGCCCAACATACCAGCAATTTTGTCTTCAAGATCTGGAATAGAAAGTTGTTCTTCATTTGAGCTCATTTCATCATCATCCAGATCAACTGCATATATGGCCCCTCCTTTTGAGTCCCCAATAAATAAAATGCCGTCTTTATTAAACTCCAAGACAGAAATAGAAGTAATGTTTGGAGTGCCTTTCTTCATCCCCGGATCCTTTGCTGTTACTGCAATGACAGCAAAGAGGGTGAGTGTTAATATTAAGATTTTTTGTCGCATGGGCTTATTCATTTAAGTGAGAGTGTTTTTTACGAATATCATCCTGAGTTAGTTATTCCTAAAAAGAAAAACCCACCTACCACAGGGTGGATGGGCTTTCCGGTTATGTTGGAGATTTGAGTTTAGTTGATATCTTCTCCTTTTTTTAGTTTTTCAATGTTCTGATCGATGATAGGAGGATTTAGGGTATCTCCAGCTGGTACATTGGCTTTAGCTAACTCCAGATATTTGATGGCTTGCTTGTAGTTACCAACGGCAGAGTAGCCCCTTGCCAAACCATAGTTAGTAGGCCATGTCCCATTATTCTGTTTATGGTTGTATTTAAATACCTCCAATGCTTTATCCTTTTGTCCTGCTGCGATCAGCTGCCTTCCATACCCGTGAATGGCAAATGCAGTAGCTCCAGGCAGCTTAATAGCTTCATCCATTACTTCTGCCGCTTCATCTGTTCTGCCAGCAGCCGTTAATACTGCACCCTTTGTTGACATGGTATTCCAATTTTTCGCCCCAAAGAATGGAGCATTGATTGCCTGATCTGCCCATTTAATTGCTTCTTCATGTGCTCCAGCACCCGAAGCATACCTGGCAGCCGCACTGTAGTTGCCAGCAGTAAACCCAGCTTGATTGTTTAGCTCCGCCGTAAGTACATCCAAATGTGCTTTTACAGGATCTTTCATCTCAATTTTGATTGGTAGTTTTTTATCTCCCCAAATCAAAGCGACTGTTGCGGAGGTAGGCTGTCTATCTATAAAGTCATAAGTCAGCCATTCTCTTGGTTCTGTATCCTCGGCTTCCACTTCTACGCGCAATGCATCATTTTCAGGCTTGTAAAAAAAGCTTCCCCAATGATTATTGTCCTTCGAAAAGATTACTGTCCACGGACCATCTTCAGCAGGAGCTACGAAAAAGCCATACTTGCCTGCTTTTAATTCTTCTCCTTCTATGAGAACGTCATGAGAAGAATAAAACGTGGTGTTTTGATCGGCACCCGCCCGCCAGGGGGAGGGGTTTTCAGCCGTACTTAGACCAAAGCCTAAATTATTAAAGCCGTATGGTACAACGGTACCAAAAATGGTCCGACCTCTTGCTCCAGGACTGCTGTATTCGATCGCCACTTTGCCAACACCACCAATGTGTTGTTTTACAAATGATCGTTGACTACCTCCACCGGGAGGAGTACTGAGCTGCGCCAATCCCACAAAACTCACAAATGAGAGGATTAGCATTCCAAAGAATTTTCTGTTGTAGTTCATAGTATTTTGAGTGTTGGTTTCCATTTATTGGAAACGCTGAAAATATTGATGGCCTTTTTATTTTCTGTCAAGGGATTATTTTGTTTATGAATGGTTATCATTGAGTGCCTAATTCTTCGTTATGAGAGATTTGAAAGATCAACTCGTGGGGCTGGATCCAAATTTTCGATACAGGGGTCTGAGCCAAACACGAATAGAGACATTTAGTGATGCAGTATTTGCGGTCGCATTTACGTTGGTTGTACTTTCCACAACAGTTCCGGAAACGTTTCAGGAATTAAGGAGGTCAATCAACGATATACTACCATCTTTTATTTGCATCGTGCTGATTGTGGTGATCTGGTATCAACATTATGTTTTTTTCTTAAGGTATGGTCTTCAAAACACCAAGACGGTCACTGTCAATACCTTTTTATTGTTCATGCTGTTGATCTATGTATATCCGTTAAAATTTCTGGCCAGATTTCTCGTGGAATTGTATTCGGGTCTCATTTTCGGGATGCCGGACAATTTCATGGATGATTTTGGAGGGCAGATGAATAGTGAGAACATGACGCTCCTTATGACAGCATACGGAGCTGGGGCCACTCTAATATTTTTGGCGATGACCTGGCTGTACCGACATGCTTATAGAAAAAGAGAAGAGCTTGAATTAAACGAATATGAAACGTTTGCTACAAAAGTGAGCCTCTGGCAGAACTTACTAATGAGCTCCATTCCCTTTCTTTCAACAATAGTTGCATTCCTGCATCCGTTTGGTCACGGAGCACTCAATTTTGGTATCGCTGGATTCATCTATATGCTCTACCCCCCGGTAATGTTCTCTTTTGGATATAAAGTAAAGAAGAAGTCTCAAAAACTTTTTGGGTAGAGAACTTACCAACTTTCGGGTATTGAGTTTGATTGCTTGAATATCGAACTTTAAGTTCATACCAGACCTAACTCACTATCATGAAAAAATATGCAGACCTGCATTGTCATCCGCACTCACGTGCATTTCATTGGATGAGACACACCAAAAACGAAAGGAAGCCATCCAGATTTAATCCATGGAACATTGTACTCAGCAATTTCAAAAAGCAGCAGGAAGGAAAGCGGGCGTTTAGTTACTCACAGTGTGATCCCGTTAAGCTTTGGAATGGACAGACAAAATTGGTGTTCGCTTCGCTATACCCGTTCGAAAAAGGATTCTTTCAAGGAGGTGAGTTAGAGCAAAGTAAAGTCATTCGAATCCTTGATGTTTTGTCTACCTCAGGACTGGGATTTCTTAACCCAATAAAGTGGGCGCAGGCAGCCTTTGCTTTTATTACAGGAGCACCAACAGCCCTTAAAATAGCAAGGGTGTTTCTACAATCTCTTTTGATGCGAATGCCACTTCGAAGGATCAAATATTTTATATCAGGTAATTACGATTACTATGAAGAGTTGATTTTGGAACGAGATTTTCTTTTATCAAATAGCGGTGAAGTGGTCCGGAACAACGTTTATATTCCTGGATTTCGCAGGCTCATTAAAAGTGCGAGAAAGCTCCGTAAGAAATATCCGGAATCGCTGGATGCAACAGGTAAGTATGTGATTTGCTCTGAATACAACGAAGTGAAATCTGTACTTGATAATGACGAAATCGCAATGGTTCTGACGATCGAGGGATTGCATGCGCTCGGCACGGATACTAATCTGGAAAAAGTATTGGAACGTGTTGATGAAATAAAGCAATGGGATACCCCGGCCTTTTTTATAACGTTTGCTCATCATTTCAATAACTTTCTTGGTGGCCATGCACATAGCATACCCAATTCGCTGAGCATATTATCTGATCAAACCGATGGAATGAACGGCGGGATGCAACCAATTGGTGAGGAGGTGGTGAGAATATTACTTGGATTAAATGAAAGCCTTGAAAAGGACGAATCTCTTGGAAGAAGAATTCTGATTGATTTGAAGCACTCATCCGCACTATCTAGAAAATGGTACTACCAAAACATTGTTGCTCCCTGCATAGCAAAAGGAGATACAATTCCAGTCATTCTTAGTCATATGGGCTTTAGTGGCTGGGGGACCCTGGAAGAATCTATCAACTATGCTAATCTGGAAAATGATCATGAGTTGAAGGATGGATTTTACCCCTGGAACATCAATGCATGTGGGGAAGATGTGGTTTGGGCTGCAAAGACTGGAGGATTGATTGGCCTAAACTTTGATCAGCGAATCCTGGGTGATAAGAAGGACAAAATAAGGAGTATAGACCTCTTGTGGGACAATTTGAAGGCGATGGTAGAAGTGATTTTAGACAGTGATGAACTTTCAGAAGAGCAAAAATCTATTTGTTGGTCTTACTTCACTTTAGGAACAGACTTTGAGGGGTATATAGATCCTACACAAGATTATAGCAACTCCCTTTTATTCGATGATTTTGAGCAAGACTTATTAGACAAACTACGATTGCTTCAGGAGCTTGATGGAGCCAAGTATCACCTTAACTCTCAGGTCGAAACGGATGAAGCAGCGAGAATGATTTTCTTTGAGAATGCGCATCAATTTCTAAAGAAGCACTTCTAAGCTTCGATATACTCGCGTAAATGCTCGGTGAAAAGTACTGAAAATGAGTAGATTACCCTATTTAGGGTATTGCTATTGGGATAAAAAGATTACGAACTTTATGGTGAAATAGAAAAACACCACAGTTATGAAAAAGTTTACAAGATTCGTATTCGTCGCTATCGCCGTTCTTTTAGCCTTCTTTGGATATAAAAAAGTAAGAGTCAATAAAAGTTGATTTACATTATCATTTGATAATTTTTTATTAAACGGAATTACGTTTATATAAAATATCCTATAAAGTTCTTCTTATTCTCCTAGAATACCCCTTGGTAGGTATTGTTTTTAGTCAACGGGATGGTGATCTTTATTAAAGTTTTACCAACCAATTCCAATCATGCCTCCGATAAAGAAAATTTTATCTATCGACGGAGGGGGGATACGAGGGATCATTCCAGGTCAGATTCTGGTGGAGATAGAGAAAGCATTTGGTGTTCAAGTCGCCAAAGATTTTGATTTAGTAGCTGGTACAAGTACCGGTGGTATTCTTACTTGCGCATATCTACTGCCCGATAAACCAGGATCAAAGAAGCCAAAATTCAACACGAAAGAAGTTGTTGGTCTCTATTTTGAGCGAGGGGATGAGATTTTTGACGTGCCCATTTTTCACAAGATTCGGACACTCGGAGGTATTCTTGATGAAAAATACCCGGAAGACGGAATTGAAGAGGCATTACATGATTATTTCGGTGACGCCTGGTTGAAGGACCTCATGAAGCCGTGTATTGTTACATCATATGATATAAGGCGAAGAAAAGGTCATTTCTTTGGTCAGCACAAAGCACAGAAAAGCTCCAAATTCAATTTTAAGGTAAAAGATGTTGCTAGAGCAACTGCAGCGGCACCTACTTATTTTGAGTGCGCAAAAGTAGCTTCTGAATATGGCGATGAGTTTCCATTGATAGATGGAGGGGTGTTTGTAAACAACCCTGCGCTGGTAGCATATGCAGAGGGGCGCAGCATCTTCAAAGTTGGCAGTAAAGAAGCAACGGCAAAGGACATGAAGATCCTTTCGCTGGGGACAGGATACACACGAAAGAAATATCACTACAGCAAAGCGAAGAACTATGGCATGGCTGAATGGGTACAGCCTGTAATAGATATTATGATGTCCGGGGCTTCTGAGGTGGCCCACTATCAGCTAGACAAGATTTATGGTACGATCCAGAATCCGGATCAATATCTCCGTATAGACGGAGACTTAAAAACAACCGACATTGACCCGGACATGGACTGTGCTACAAAAGAAAACATGGCCAGGCTTAAAGCTTTTGGCCAGCAGCTTTTTGAAGAGAACAAGGAGAAGATTGAGGGGTGGTTAGGGATATGAATTTAGAATTAGATCATATTATCGGGATACTTTCTGCTCTTTTTATTTTAAGTGTGGTAGTGGAAAAATTCACTCAGCTGATAAGATCATATACCAAGAGAATTTCTTTGCTAGGCATAGCTCTTGTTATTTATATTTCATATTCACTGTATGCCGTTTATCTATATGAGCTTATTCTTGAAAGGAATTCGGAATTGGTTCCAAAAATAGAATGGGTATTGACAATTTATCTTCTTTTTTACTTTGCAATAGCCATTTTTAAGAAGAGTTTATTAATCAAGAAAAGATGGCCCAAACAAATCAAGCTAGTCATTTTTCTCATTAATAAAACTGATTTTTGGAAAGCCTCGATAATCCTGGCAGCAACAAATTTTCTTTTCCAAATAGTATTTTTATGGAAGTCAATAAAGTTCGAAATCGTTGATCTGAGTTTGTTCTTATATCTTCTGGTTTTACTTTTTTTTACTCATGTTTTGATAGGGATATGTTTTGGCTTCATCATTCCAAAAGAAGTTGAAAAAAGAAAATTATTTCTCTTACTTTTTATACCAACAATCCTGAGTTTCTACTCTCTTTCAAATGAACTCATTAGTGGATGTCTATTTTATTTAGCGGCTCTTCCTATAATGTATTTTTCTTTGGTTGCCCTAGGTTATTGTAAGCCGATAATAATTCATTACGGAGAAAAAAAGGAATATGAATTGCGACTATTTAAGAGGATAGCTAAGGGGAGCAATGGTGAATGTGCTAATAAGAAAGCAAGAGAAATATCTCTACTGAGTTTTCTTGTCTCCTGTATTGTAGTTGTGTCACTTAATAATAACCTAGTTAATTCCTTAAATGGATTATCCGAAAATCATATAGCTCTTGAGTTTGATGTTTTGTCATTTCCATTTGAGGTCGACTCCTACCTAAGGTACGATTTGAAGTCGAATGATTTGAGTGAAATATTAATAGATCCTGGTCAGGCGTTTTGGTTATTAGTAGTTGCTTTCTTTTTGACTTTCGGATCTCAATTCTTTCATGATTTAATTGATAGGCTTTACCTACTAAAAGAAGCAAAGAAAGGTTTGGCGAACATTCGCAAAAACTTCCAGGTTGAGGATCGCAATCATGAATTGGAGCTAGAGAACAGATATTTCCAGATGAGAGATTTAAATCAGGAAAAAAATGGAGTCTCCGACCCTACAAGACTTGCCGTTATTGATAATGAAATCAATAAAATCGCAAAAAGAGCAAAAGAATTGACAAAAGAAATCTATGGCAATTAAACGAGCACTTCTGTCTGGACTTGGCGAATCATACAACGAGATTTTAGGTCGTAATTATCGATCATTTCAATTTCTTGAGAAGAATATCGCTAAGCTTTCTTGGCATTTAGGGAAAAAAAGATGGCGAACTACATATCTCTTGGAAAAAGAATCTACAAAGGATAATATACTTGATGGTATTAAAAAAATAATAAATGCCTCTTCTGCAGGAGATAGAATCCTTTTTTACTTTTCGGGTCATGGCGATAAATCAATTTATAGTCAAAATGAAGATGATTCAGGTGATGAATACTTGATTACATACCATGAGGATTTGAGATATCGCAGCACAGTTAACTCTCGTCAATTACAAACAAAATACTTCCTTCTAGATAATGATTTTACTCATGTAATTGATTCAATAGATGATAAAATTTTGGTCATTATTATTCTTGATTGCTGTAAATCTGGAGGTATGCTTGATTCAATTGAACAATACGGCAGAATCAACAGCAAATTCAAAAATGTCATCTTTTTCAGTTCTTCGATAGAAGAGCAAGATTCCTACGCTACTGAGGACTACAGTTTGTTTACCATGTCTCTTTTAAACGCCTCCTTAGAATCAGATACTATAGGTGAACTTGCTGAGAAAACTAAAGCATACCTAAAAGATGAATTCGTAGGACAAAAATCATTGATTCTTTATGATAAAAAATATGAGAGCAGATCCTCATTCATTTAAAAAATATCCTTATGAAAACTAAATTACTTTACGCATTATTGCTTATATCTTGTATCACCACTTTTAGTCAAAAGAAAATTATCTTAAATGATAAGACTGTTGAGATAAGCGCCTCTAAAATTCATGCTTCACTTTTTGAAAAGAAAGAAGACGGATATCTTAAGTTCTACAATAACTTCTTGCTAGGTAGTCTTCCGAACTCTGAATATTTTAATAAAATCCTTGGCGAAGGAGACATGAAGAATAGAGCAATTGTATTCATTCATCGAAAGTTTAAAAAAGGATCATTTACAAGGCCACTAGTTTTTGAGGATATAGCGTCTTTATCAGACGATATCTATAATGATATCAAAAAGAAATATGAGATTTTCTATAGTGTAGAGGACATTCAGGTAATGCTCAATCTAATAAACGAAGAGATTTCTATTTTAAATAAATTGAAAAAAACTGAAAATATTAAAGATCTGGAATCGATTAAAAGAAAGCTGATTAACCAGTTAGATCCTGTCAAAAAGGGATCATTTATCGATACCCTGGTAGCCACTTCTTTGACAGATGTTCGAGCTATTCTAATGAATGATTATGAAAAGCTTGAGACAAGTTTTGTGTCAGATAATATAGAAACTTTTGTTATTGTTAAGAGAGGAAATAAATGGTCAGATGATATAGTTGGGATTAATAACATTTTGTATGTAATCATTGATGGGAAAGGCGATTTAGGAAAGGGGAAGTTTAAAATCGACAATAAAAAATCTAGTTTTTCGCAAGAGCTTGATGATGTTGGAGATTTAGCACTAAAGCTCTTCAAGATGGGACGAAAAGATCAAACATTTTTATTGGATGAAAAGGTTAATGTGCGTCTGGTTGAATTGGCCCACAATAAAATCAATCCGCCTAGTGAAATTAACTATATCTATAAACTAGCTGACTCAGATAATAATGATACAATCAAAATCGATATTAAAGAGAAAATACGTGCCAATCTGAAGCTTGGAATTACCAGTGCTCAAGTAGAGAGGAGTCTTTTCAAAATCGATAATAAACAATTAATTATTAGTCCTGATAGTGTTCAGACTGAAGAAATCAAGCAGCACCTCGCATTGAACTTTGTATTTAGACCATTTTATCATACAGATGAATATAAGCCCAAATTTTTTAAGTATGATTATGAAAACAATGTTTTGAAAAGGTTGGGAATAATTGGCGGATTTAATTTTTCATTAACTCCATTTGATAATCTATACTTAGGTGTTTCATATGACCTTTCAGAGTACTTTACTTTCGTAACAGGATATACTTGGAATAACATACTTGACTCTGATACTATTGATATCGGCGACATATCCTCAGTTAAAGATGCATTGAGTCTTGCAAGGAAAGATTATGGGGATCGTCAATTGTTTTTTGGACTTTCCTTTAGCCCGTCCACAATAACAAAAATTTTGGGAATAAAAGAAGATGATTAAATCATGTAGGTGAGCCTTATTTTAAAGGGTTCTTAACTTTTTTAAGAGCTCCCCCACATCCTCCTCCACTATCGCCTGGTCATGTAGTGATTGGTAAAGGAATCCCTGCTTTTCCATGTGGTCGAAGAAAGCGATGAAGTGGTTGTAATAACCATTGGTATTGAGGAAAGCACACGGTTTATTGTGGTAGCCGATTTGAGCCCAGGTCATTACTTCGGTCATTTCCTCTAAGGTTCCAACACCCCCGGGAAGTGCGATGAATCCGTCTGAAAGGTCGGCCATTAGCGCTTTACGTTCATGCATGTCTTTGACACGATATAGTTTCGTGATGCCAGTATGTGCGACCTCCATTTCATAAAGCTTGTCCGGGATTACTCCGGTGATCGTCCCCCCATTTTTAAGTGCCGTTTCTGCTACAACACCCATCAGACCCACATCACCACCTCCATACACAATCTCTATCCCTTTTTTCACCAGTGTTTCTGTCAGCTCTCGTGCAGCACTTTCATAGGCTGGGTCATTCCCCATTTTGGATCCACAGAAAATAGCTATTCGCTTCATTGCTCTAAAATATGAAATTACCAGTAAGGAATATGAATTGACTCAATGAATCTGAAATTGGACTTTTTCCACATTTCGACGAATAAAACGGTTGGAAGTTTATCAATTGATAATATCCAGTTTCTTTTTCATTACTTTTAAAAATTCATATAACCGCCTATCAATGAAAACTTTACAGTTTAAAAGATTCTCAGTTTTTATCTATGCCGCCTTTATTCTCATTGCTTGTCAGGATGATGCAATAGTTGAGGAGGAACTTATCGAGACAGATTTCGATATGATTATAGCTATCGAGCTAGCAGACGAATACCTCAGCTCAACTGCGGGAAGGGATAATTCAGAAAGGTCAATAACTGTTTTAAAATACCATAAGGATAAATTGTATTTTGCCACAAACACAGATGACGTAAAGGGATACCAAGAATTGACTGAGACATCCATAACTGCAATTGTTGATCCAGGGGAATTCGTTTTTTGGTATGCCGGCGGGGGAGTATCTGATCTTGATGGTATTGAATTCGATCCTACCTCTCAGGATGACCTTGACGAATACCCAGAGGAAATTAATGCTGACAGAATGTGGAAGTTACAGGTTCCAATGGATGGAGATCTTCCTATGTACAAATATGATATCCTCTATCAACATAAAGATAATGATGGTACCCCGATACGATTGGATCCTAAAATAAGGGTAAAAGGGGATGAAGAAGAATGAAACCCTGAAAGTTAACGTCAAATGAATGTGCTAAAGAAAATTGGTCTTCTAATCTCTTTTTTCGCACTCTCATACTTCACTTTCTGTCAAAATCAAGCCAAAGCGGATAGCCTTAGAGGCTTGATAGAGAAAGGTGAGCTGGAAGGCGAAAAAGAGTTGCGTGTCTATTATTGGCTGTCCAGTTATTCCAGTTCACCGGAGGATGTGCTGAACTATGCCAATGAACTTTTGAAGCTAGCTGAGACAGCCGAAAATCTTGAGTATAAACTGAAGGCATATACCAATATAGGCATTGCCCATAGGCTGATGGGTGATCTGGATGAAGCACTTGAATATCAGTTTAAATGTGCGAAAGAAGCAATTGGAAAAGAGGAATTCATACCATTTATGGCTGAGGTGTATAGCGAGATATCGACTTGCTACACACAGAATGGCGATTCGGAAAATGCCCTCCTCTATGGGGCAAAAACAATTCAACTTCTTCGCGGAACTAGCCGGAAGCAAGAGCTTGCGCTTACACTCTTAAATTTTGGCTATGACTATTACTTAGTAGGTGAGTATGATTCGGCAATGGCTTACTATAATGAAGCCGAACCGATACTGGAAGAAATAGATATGCAGGTTGGACTGGCATATATAATTGGAAATCGAGCTTTGGTTTATTGGAAGAAGGGGAATGCTGAGAAGGCGAAAAAAGACATTATGCTCGCAATTGAAATGCTGAAGCCAATAGGTGATACCTACGGTATGGCAGATTATTACAATCAGCTAAGCAATATCTTGATAGAAGAAAACGCTTACAACCAAGCGATTGAATATGCACTAAAAAGCTACGATTTTGCTACTTCCGAAGAGCTCAAAGAGCAGGCTAGAGATGCCAGCAAAAGTTTGTACTTAAGCTATACAGCCATTGGAGAGTTTGAGAAGGCATTGAACTTTCAGACACAATATCATTCACTCAAAGACAGCATTCAGAATTTAGAAACTACTCAGCGTCTGGCCAATTTGCGCACAGAGTTTGAGGTTGGCCGTAAACAAGTTGAAGTTGATCGTTTGATTGAGCAAAAAAAGAGCAACCAGATCATTATGATCGTTGGTGGTATACTCCTCGTGCTTTTTATCTGCCTGATTATCATCATCTATTCGTTCCTTAAAACAAAAAACAGACTGAATCGCAAGCTTGAAGAACAAAAGAATTCTTTACAGCTACTCAATTCCACAAAGGATAAGTTTTTTTCTATCATATCACATGATCTCAGAGGGCCGGTAAACACGCTTTCAGGCCTGGTGACTGTTTCTAAAATTTACATGAATGAGGGGACTAAAGAGCAGACGATGGATATGATCGACAAGATGGAACATTCTATTGGTCGCCTTACGAAATTATTGGATAATCTTCTCACCTGGGCCTTACAACAAAGGGGGCATTTTCCACACATGCCTGAGCCTCTAAGTATACGATTTTTGCTGGATGATATGACTGATATGTTTCAGGAAATGTCACAATCAAAAAATATCAAACTTGACTATGACTTAAAGGGAGATTTTCAACTGTATGTAGATCGAAATACAGCATCCACAATTTTAAGAAATCTGATAAATAACGCCATCAAGTTTACTCCAAATGATGGTCACGTTCAGATTATAGCGGAAGCCGATCACGATAAAAAGATAGGTGTCATAAAAGTGATCGATAATGGAGTGGGTATGTCTGAAGAAAAGCTTCAGCACCTATTCAAGCTAAATGAAAACAACTCAACAAAAGGCACTTCCGGAGAGACTGGCTTAGGTTTAGGTTTGCAGCTGGTTTATGATTTTGTCAAACTAAATAAAGGTAAAGTGGAAGTTGAAAGTGAAGAGAGCAAAGGCACAAAATTCATAATTACGCTCCCACTTAGTCCTGAATAGGAACGAAGCTAAGTCTGGGATGGTTTATAGATTAAAATTTAGACTTATGTCTTCAATCCAAAGCGTATATCCACTGGGTTTTCCATGGAAAACACAAGACCCATTCCTTTTCTGTGTATATCATAGAGACCTGTTTCCCAAAGGAAATGATTCGCAAGGACCACATCCGGAGCATTTGAAAGGACGAATGATCGGGCAGGACTTCACTGTAAAAGATGGCTGGCGGATGTACCATGGGCAGCAGGTGCCGGGCTTCCCACAACACCCACATAGAGGCTTTGAAACCATTACGGTTGTTCCTGAGGGATTGGTAGATCACTCAGACAGTATGGGCGCTACCGGTAGGTTTGGTCATGGCGATGTGCAGTGGATGACAGCAGGGAAGGGCGTTCTACATTCGGAAATGTTTCCATTGGTGAATGATGACAAAGACAACCCATTACTATTGTTTCAAATCTGGCTTAATCTGCCCAAAAGGAGCAAGTTTGTTGATCCTCACTACAAAATGTTGTGGGCTGAGGACATCCCAATACACAAAACAGAAGATGCCGAGATTACTATCGTTGCAGGAGATTTTGTAGAAACCAAAGCACTAAATTCTACTCCGGACTCATGGGCAGCTGATCCAGAAAATGGAGTGGCTGTATGGCTGATCAAGGTCAAGCCAAATGGAAATTTGGTGTTGCCAATAGCGGATAAAGAGGTGAACCGATCCATTTATTTTTATAAGGGAGATACCATCAAACTGGGAGAAGAGTCACTTAGCACAGAACAAGGCGCTAATCTACATGCCGATCAAGAAACAATCCTGGAAAATGGAGGTCAAGAAGCTCACCTACTTTTATTACAAGGTAAGCCAATAGGAGAACCGGTAGTTCAGCAAGGTCCATTTGTGATGAACACGCAGGAAGAAATTTATGAAACTATTCGTGAGTATCAGCGGACGCAATTCGGGGGCTGGCCATGGCCAAAAAATGAATTTGTACACCCAAAAGAAAAAGGTCGATTTGCATTACATGCAGATGGTAAAGAGGAGATAAGGTAAGTTTTTACCATTTTTTTCAGGTAATATAATTCCGTCATTAGAAATACCCTGATTAGGGTATTGTAATTCATGGAGAAGATTGCGATCTTTAATTTAAGAACTAGCCAAGCTTTACCATGTCACCTAACTACTCAAGGCATTCAAACAATGCTTTGAATTACATATTATCTCTCCAAACTTCACAGAGATGAAAGAAGAACTCTTAAACAGGAAGTTGGAGTTGGAGATAGAGCAGCTTGAGAAACAACTCACAGCTAAAAAGAAAACCTCTCTCGAACTTTTCAATGATTGGATAAAAAGGTGGTCCGTTACCATTCTGACCTTCGCTTCAATCATTGGAGGCCTTTGGGGTCTTATCATTCCTATCAAAAATTATTACGACGAACAGAGTAGAAGGCTTAAGTATGAGCTAAACAGTCAAATGGTTCGCTTTGTGGATCAGCTCAATGATGATGCGATGCAGGATCAGGCAATCATGATGCTCCAGTATTATGAAATGAACGCCTTTGATATCCTTGCTTTTAGATTAGAGAGGGCCACAAAACAGAATCAGTTTAGGCTCAGACCTGCCATAGCAGATGCTATGAACAGTATCTACTTAAAAGGTCATCATGAAGTGGTTGACCAGTTGCTTGAGTTTACAGGTAGATCTTTGCGAAAAGTAAAAACGAAATCGGAAAATATAAATGAGGCTAAATACAGAGCTTTTTTGAGCTATGTTTTTGTGCTGAATGAAATCGAAAGCACCCCAAAAGACTCAAAGAAAATACGAAAAGAGGCTGAGTTATTGTTGAATGATGTGCCGGAATCCAAGCAGGATGAATTTAAACCGCTTGCACAAGCACTGGAATCCCTAATCAATGAAAAATCTGATTAAAATAGCGACCTTCCTGGCTATCATTGCTGCTAATGGGCTCTTTGCACAAAGTGCTAACAGAAAGATGTTGCTTCTTTCGTCAGATATTGAAAAGCAATGGTACCAGCCTATTTCTGATTCTATTTTCTCTAAGCTGCAAGGCACCAACCTTTTTACAGAGCATCGAAGAAGTGTGGTGTGGGAAAACATATCCAGCGATGATAAAAACAAAATAAAAAGTAAGGTTGGGTATATCCTTAAAAGTAATATTCAGCCCAGGCCCGGATCACGAGACTTGTTTATCACTTTCACTTTAGAAGATGTAGGCGGCACTCCCATTGCAAATGAGCGATTGATTAAGCGAGTAATAAATAATGATGCGAAAAAACTTTCAATTAATGAGATTGTGACAACCGTCTCAAAAGAAATTCTTCATTTTCAGAAACATGGAAAGTTTAAGACCAAGCTAAAAGTAAGCGAAGAATCTACCTGTGAATTTGTGGAAGCCAAGTTCTTGCAATACTTGAAGATTTATTTGAAATCGCATAAGGAGATTAAGAAACTACATGAATTGTGCTTTGACGATGAATGTATATCCAAAATCAGTGTAAGTATTTTTGATTGCCAGGAGGTGGATGGAGGCCTGTTGCTTACCCTACTAATTGATGCCAATGATGATCCAAAGTTGTCGGATAAAAACATCACTACTGATTACAAAAAAGGCAGTAAGCTACTAGCTGAGCACATTTTTGATGAAATAAGAAAATTATAGCAATCAATATCATGAGAAAAATTCTACTCCTTTCTCTTTTATGTACATACCTTTTTGCTGCTAGTCAGAGCATGGAAGCGAGAAAGGTTCAGGTAACCCTGAATCCCTTTAAGGACATATCCGGAAATATTGGCGATAAAAAGCTAGAAGCATTATTCACATCCTCTTTCGAAATGGCAATGACCGTTTATGATGATGTTGAACTTTCTCCGACTCAAACATATGCTAAGAGAGCTACCGATGCACCCCAGACTGTTCGAGTTTCAGGGGAGTTTGCATTTGTAGAGAATGATATCAGACTCTATATAAGAGTTGCCGGTCCTGAAAATTCAGTTAATCTGGATGTTATTTCATACCCATCAAGAAACACCTTACTTGCTATTCATGAAGCTGCTCAAAAAACAATTAAAGAGGTTCGAAAGCTTACTACTACTGTCGGTAGCAGAGCTAAGCGTCTGGCTCTATTACCTCTAAGTGGCGATGATGAAGGTTTTGTGAATGATTATTTAAGAGAGCTTGCCATCAGTACCAATGAGCTTATTATCCCTTGTGAAAATCTTGGAGTAGCCAGATGGGATGAAGCTGAATCATTTTACTTTTCTGAAGAAGCATTGCCACGTGTTTTGTCACAATCAGGATTCGATGCGCTCATTACGCTGCGAGTTTTAGAACAAAGTGATGACCTCACACTTCAGGTTGGTTTTATTTCCTCAGAAAAAAGAAGAACCATTCCCATGGTGGAATATGATCTTTTCGGGGATGAAGTAGATTTATTGCATCATGATATTAATGGTTTTCTAAAGATACTGGTAGATGATGAAGGCAATTGGAGTACTAAGGTTTTTGAGGAAAACCTGGAGAGTGCAGATGCCTATATGGAGAAAGGTGATGAATACTACTATGATGGAGATCTGTTCCTATCAAATTTTATGTATTCTAAGGCTATAAAGCTAAATCCCAAAGATGCCCAATTGCATCTATTGAAGGGGGTCAACTATCATCACCTTGTTGTTCAGGCCCAGGATAGGGGAGATTACACTCTTGGTGATTCTTATTTAATACTTGCCAAGGGCCTATATCGCAAATCTTTGCTGCTAGACTCTGGGTTGGTACAACCTAAGGTGGAATTAGGTAAAATCTTACTGTATGAAGGCTATTATAAGGAGGGACTAAACTTTTTTGAGAAGGCATATAAAGAGGATCCGGATTATGCCGAGCTGAAAACAGAATTAGGGGTAGCATATTACTGGAATTACATGTATAAAGAGGCCATCGAAGTGCTTGAAGACGCTTTGGAAGTTGGAACTAATGATCGTGCAAAATATTTCCTGGCACTTTCATATCAATCAGATCAGAAAGTTGAGCAATCAATCAACTTAATGACCGAATTGTATAACAATAATCCGGACAATGCGACCTACCAGTTTGGTCTCGGAAGCGCATATGCCGAACTCGGCATAGAAAAGTATAATGGTGAACAATACTCTGATGCGATAGGTCTTTTTGATAAGGCAAGAAGCTATTACGATATAGACTATCTGAGCAATTACTATAGAGAGTCCTACCTGAATCAAGGTGAGTATGCGAAAGCTGATGAGGTAGTAGAACGTGGAATTGCAGAGGGCACATTAAATGAGAATTATATCTATTATGACCATGCCAGTGATATTGTAGGGGTTTGGTTACGTTCAGGTGTAGCAAATGATGAACTATACAATCAAGCTGTTCGGTATACCGAAAAGCATATTGATATCGCACCAGAAGATCCTGCCGGTTATTCCCTACTTGGAATGGTTCATTACAATCAAGGTAATAATGAAGCTGGCCTGGAAAACATGGAAAAAGGCTGGATGCTTGATTCTACCGATACCTGGGCTGGTGTCAACCTTTTAGAATGCTATCTTGTTGGGAAGGAATATAATAAAGCAGTGAAGCTATACGAATACCTCGAAAGTATTGAAGGAGAATATATTTTCTATGGGGACCAAAAGACAATGCTGAAATTTCTTGGATTCTTAACCAAAGTGGTGGTTGGTGAATCGCACCGGCCTGAGCGAAAATTTTTGGACGATTTCATTAACGATGATGGAGAGATAGAGAGTTGGTATTACAACTTAATCGACGATTGGATTGAGGAGGTATCGCTTTCTTCTTCTAAAATGGAGTTGATAAAAGATTATCTAGCCAAAGTCAAAGAAATAACTACAGTCTACTAATGTGCCTATTCATGTATTTGAAGATATTTGAGCAGTGACCTAGTATTTTATGCCTGAAGATCCAAACATCACTGTAGCCAGATTCAATTTTAAGCAAGCAATTGTTGTTGCCATTATCACCGGGCTAACTACCCTGGGCGGAACACTTTTAACCATGCAGTCAGGCAAAAGTGACGACACACCAGATTTTAATAATGATTTAGAAGACTGTCAGGAGCAGTTGCAGCAAGCATCTGCATCACTAGAAAATGCCATCACCATTTCTAGCTTAAGGGATATATCAAATATCTACTTTGGTCAAGATGCCAATGAACAAGCCGTTAAAAACACTATACGAGAACTGATAAGTACCTCAGAGCTCTATAAGAAAGACAGCCAGCACTACATGCATAAGCTGTTTAGACTCAAAAAGCTAATGCTTGCAAACGGCGGAAACATTAATGTGCGCGTGAGTAATGCTAACAAGGAAGCCTGCGGTTTAATTCAGGATTTGTTAAAGGGAATTGAGTACTACAAGGGGAGTATTGATGGTAATGTCGAAAGCACTAGAGTAGCTGTTGAAGACTTCCAGAAAAAGCTAAATAATTTCACTCCGGGCTACTTTGAAGAACAAAACATCGGAATAGTAGGTAAAAAAACCTTCAATGCGATTTTGGAGCATTACGAAAGAAGTTAATTGCTTTCATCAATATTGGTTTAATTCGCTAAGAGATAACCAACTTATCTAACACATGAAACGTCGCAACTTCCTGACCAAATCTGCACTGGCAGCTGCAGGAGCTACCACCTTAGCTTCCTGTGTCAAATCCGAGGAAAAGTCTCAGGGTCCCTATATCAATTTTAATAACACCTATCGGTGGAAGATGACCACTACCTGGCCACCCAATTTTCCTGTTGTAGGTGAAGGATGTAAGCAGCTGGCTGATTGGGTGCACAAAATGTCGGGAGGCCGTATGGAAATCACTGTTTATGGAGGTGGAGAATTGATACCCGCACTGGAGGGATTTGACGCGGTAAGCAATGGTGCTGTAGAAATGAATCATGGTGCTGCATATTACTGGGCGGGAAAAGTTCCGGCTGCTCAGTTTTTTGCTGCAGTTCCATTCGGGATGAATGCACAGCAGATGGGGAGCTGGATAATTTCAGGAGGAGGTGCTCAGCTGTGGGAGGAGCTGTATGAACCATTTAATATCCAGCCGATTCTTTGTGGTAATACAGGCGTTCAGATGGCAGGTTGGTTTAAAAAAGAAATAAAAACAATTGATGATCTCAAGGGGCTAAAAATGCGTATTCCCGGATTAGGAGCCAAGGTGTTGGAAAAGGCAGGTGGTACTCCAGTTTTGGTTTCAGGTGGAGAGATTTATACAAATCTTGAACGAGGTGTAATTGACGCTACAGAGTGGATAGGGCCATTTCATGATTACCTGATGGGATTCTACAATGTAGCCAAATATTATTACTATCCCGGATGGCATGAGCCGGGACCCGCATTGGAAATGATGATCAACAAGCCAAAATTTGAGGCACTTCCAACGGACCTGCAGGAGATCATACGTACCGCCTGTTATCGTACC
This sequence comes from Ekhidna lutea, assembly GCF_900188325.1. Classification (GTDB taxonomy): domain Bacteria; phylum Bacteroidota; class Bacteroidia; order Cytophagales; family Cyclobacteriaceae; genus Ekhidna; species Ekhidna lutea. Next base: position 85,411 of record NZ_FZPD01000003.1, read on the forward strand.
AATAGATGGATGGGGGCAGAGTTTGATGCAAGGAATGGGCAATATCTACAAAAGATCATAAATGAAACAGATGTGACAGTGGCACCATTTCCGGTTGAGGTTTTAGAGGCATTGAAAGGGTATACTAAAGAAGCACTAGCGGAACTTGTCGAGCAAGATGCTCCTAGCAAGAAAGTATATGAAGCCTTCGATAAGTTCAGAAAAGATGTGAGTGTGTGGATGAATGTAAGTGAAAGAGTATTTTATGAACAAATTATGTAAATTGTTAGTCTTCGAAAACATCTTCCAATGACACCTTAAATTGGGGAAGAACACTGGAATTGACAGATACATTTCCAATGAATTTACCCCTTAATACATATTTATCCTTTTTAAGATCAAAAATATCAATCAGATTTTCACCAGGATATACAACCCAATATTCTTTCACACCATTCTCCTCATATAACTCAAACTTATTTTCAAGGTCTTTCTTTGCAGTGGAGGGCGAAAGAATTTCAATGATTAAATCGGGCGCACCTTTACATCCCAACACATCTAGTTTGGTATGATCGCAAATCACACAAATATCTGGTTGAACAACTGTTAGAATTTTATTATCAGGATCATCTGAGTTTTTAGGCAGTCTCACATCAAACGGTGCAGCAAAAACTTTACATGATTTCCCTTTGAGAAAATTTTTAATTTCAGACCCCAAATTCATGCTAATTGTTTGATGATTAGTTCTAGGTGCAGGGGACATTTTGAAAATTTTTCCTTTGATGAGCTCAACACGCTCTTCAAAACTCCATTTCAAATAGTCTGCATATGAATACGTTGCTTCAGGCTCAAGCAACGATATATCATCTACCGGTTGTTCAGGAATATTATACTCATCAGCCATACAACTAAGTTAGTGAAAAAGGCATAAAAAAGGCCGGCTCCTGGAGCCGACCCTCGCAATAGCTAGCCATAGCTAATGCTGCCTTAGTTTATCTTTAAAAAAGGCCGATCCGATTCGCGAACCGGCCAATCGCGTTAGTTCCCCAAGTAGGGGACCAGCCTTTAGTTTGCTTTAATAATCCTATAGCTTGATGAACGGTCACCATCGCTCACCTGTAGGATGTACAGCCCTGAAGTCAGGGACTGAATATCAAACTCAAGTTGACTTCCGCTTTTTGTTTGAATCGCTTTACCGTTTAAATCCGATAATCGTACGGTTACTTCTTTATTGGTATTTACATTGATAAAGTCTGAAGATGGGTTTGGATAAATCTTCACTTCAACATCTGCTATTCCAAGTGGAGCTTCATTTACGGTGAAAATAAATTCATCGGAAACCGTTCCTCCATTACCATCATTAGCTGTTAGTGTAATGGTACTGCTACCAATGCCAACCTCGTTTATCTGGATTTGATCATTCGCAATGACTTCAGCAGTAACAACAGTCTCATCACTGCTGGTAACTGTAATGGTCAATACATCTCCATCGGCATCTTCGAAGACGTCAGCATAGCTAAATTGCGCAGCTCCGAATCCCTCTTCCACTTCCATTTGATCATCAAGTGGGTTTACGACTACCGGCGCAGTATTTGGAGCCTCATTCACTGTGACGATAAACTCATCCGAAACTGATCCCCCGTTTCCGTCATCAGCCGTCAAAGTGATTGTTGCTGTCCCAATACCAACTTCATTGATCTGGATTTGATCATTTGCGATTACTTCTACGGTTACTACGGTTTCATCACTGCTGCTTACTGTTATAGTAAGCGCATCCCCGTCGGCATCTTCAAATACATCAGCGTAATTTATTTGAGCCGCACCAAACCCTTCCACGAGTGATGTTTGATCATCGAGCGGGTTTACGACTACCGGCGCAGTATTAGGTGCCTCACTTACTGTGACAACAAACTCATCTGAAATTGATCCCCCGTTTCCATCATCAGCTGTGAGCGTAATCGTGCTGGTACCTATACCAACTTCATTAATCTGAATTTGATCATTGGCGATTACTTCTACAGTGACTACAGTTTCATCACTACTACTTACTGTTATGGTAAGCGCATCCCCGTCGGCATCTTCAAATACATCAGCGTAATTTATTTGAGCGGCACCAAATCCTTCGATAAGTGACGTTTGGTCATCGAGCGGGTTAACAACAATTGGCGCATTGTTTGGAGCCTCACTTACTGTGACAACAAACTCATCTGAAACTGATCCCCCGTTTCCGTCATCAGCCGTCAAAGTGATCGTCGAAGTTCCGACTCCAACTTCATTGATCTGGATTTGATCATTGCCGATTACTTCTACGGTTACTACGGTTTCATCACTGCTGCTTACTGTTATAGTAAGCGCATCCCCGTCGGCATCTTCAAATACATCACTATAATTTATTTGAGCTGAACCAAACCTTTCCACAAGTGAAGTTTGATCATCAAGAGGGTTAACAACAATTGGCGCATTGTTTGGAGCCTCACTTACTGTGACGATAAACTCATCCGAAACCGATCCGCCATTTCCATCATCAGCCGTCAAAGTGATCGTCGAAGTTCCGACTCCAACTTCATTGATCTGGATTTGCTCATTGGCGATTACTTCTACAGTTACTACGGTTTCATCACTGCTGCTTACGTTGATGGTAAGCGCATCCCCGTCGGCATCTTCAAATACATCAGCGTAATTTATTTGAGCCGCACCAAATCCTTCCACCAGCGACGTTTGATCATCAAGTGGGTTAACAACAATTGGCGCATTGTTTGGAGCCTCACTTACTGTGACGATAAACTCATCCGAAACCGATCCGCCATTTCCATCATCAGCCATGAGTGTAATTGTTGCTGTCCCAATACCGACCTCATTGATCTGGATTTGATCATTGGCGATAACTTCTACAGTAACTACCGTTTCATCATTGCTGGTCACGGTAATGGTAAGTGCATCCCCATCTTCGTCCTCAAATACATCACTATAATTTATTTGAGCAGCATCGAATCCTTCAACAAGTGACGTTTGATCATCTAATGGATTGACCACAACTGGCGCATCATTTACATTGTTAACTGTCACCTCTAAATCATCCGATACTGAACCACCATTTCCATCATTGGCAGTAACGGTAACTGTTGCTGTGCCATTTCCAACTTCGGAAACGGTAAGCGTTGTTCCAGTGATACTAACTGTTACAACAGTTTCATCTCCACTAGAAGCTTCTAGTGATAGGGCATCTCCATCCTCATCTGTGAATGTGTTGGAAAGGTCTATTTCAATGCTACTAAATCCTTCATTCACATTCTGATCAGAAATGGCATTTGCAACAATAGGGGCATCATTCACATTACTGACTGTGACGATAAATTCATCTGATGTTGTAATACCCGAACCATCATCTGCCGTCACTGTCACTGTTGAGCTTCCAAAAGAGCCAATTTCAGTTATCGTTAATGTTGATCCTGAATTGCTTACTGTTACGATCGTTTCATCGGAGCTTATAACTTCATAGGTCAGTGCATCCCCATCCTGATCGGTGAAAACTCCGCTTATGTCAATTTCTATGGAAGTAAATCCTTCATCCAAATCCTGATCAGCAATAGGGTTTGAAACAAGAATGCTTTCATTTTCATTGGTAATAGAGATGGTAAACGACTTGCTGAAAGTACCCCCATTTCCATCGTTTGTTTCGATTCGAACCGAGTAGCTGTTCTGAGTTTCAAAATCAAAAGCTTCTGCTGCCTGCAACTCATTCCCAACAATATCAAATGAAGCATTGTCTGTATCTCCTGTACCGCTTACAAAATTGTACGTGAAGCTTTCGCCTGCATCTTCATCTGTGGTAGATAGTGTGCCTATTACATCCCCTATTGAATTATTTTCTACAATAGAATTCGCACTCAGTAATAAGTCAGTAGGTGCTTCTGAAACATCGTTTACCGAAATAGAAAATGTTTTTTCATCTGTATTTCCGGTTCCGTCATCAACCATCACACGAATGCTGTAATTGCTTTGTGATTCAAAGTCAAAACTTGCACCCGTCAATAATTGATCATCTGAAATGGAAAATGCTGTATTATCATCATCATCAAGACCACTTACCAATGCATAGGTGAAGCTTCCTGAAAGGTCTTCTCCGGATGTTGAGAAAGAACCTACATTGGAACCAGCGCTTTCATTTTCATTAATTGAAGTGTTACTAAGTTCAAATGAAGTGATGCTTGCCGGGATATCATCGATTGAAATGGTAAACGATTTCTCAAACGAACCACCATTACCATCTTCTGACCGCACTCTTACCGAGTATGAATTTTTTGTTTCATAGTCAAAGACTTCACCACTCAAAAGATCACTGCCTGAAATAGTGAACGAGCTATTATCAGTATCACCAGTTCCGGATACAAGGATATACGAATGCAATTGACCTGCATCCTCATCAGTAGAAGATAATGATCCTACAAGTGTTCCGATCTGATTACTCTCCTCTACGGTGTTATTACTTAACATTACATCTGTAGGGTCTTCATTCAAATCATTGATCGTGATGATCACAGCCTCCTGAAATGTTCCGCCATTGCTATCATCTGTTTGAACTCTAACAGCATAAGAGTTTTTGGTTTCAAAGTCTGGAACAAAGCCTAATTCAAGAGAATTTCCACTAACTGTAAACAAGGCATTATCAGTGTCCCCAGAGCCTGTTACGAGCGAATAAATGTGAGTGTCACCACCATCTTCGTCGTTAGTTGTCATTGTTGCAACAACAGATCCACTTGAGCTATTTTCATCCATTTGCGTGCTTGAAAATATGATATCCGAAGGGTCATCATTTATGTCATTCACAAAAATGGATATTGGAGACTCAACCGATAAACCACCATCATCTGTGGCTCTTACGCGGATTGAATACTCCGCTTGAGACTCGAAATTAAAGGTCTCCAGGTTTACAAGATTTTGTCCTTGAATCTCAAATTTGTCATTATCATCGGATCCTGATCCTGTAACCAACTCGAACGAATGAGAATCACCTTCATCTTCATCACTCACAAAAAAGCCTGTAAGAGTTGAACCACTTGTTAAGCCTTCATCAAATTCGTTTTCGTTCACGTCAACATGCGATGGTGCTTCATTCACATCTGTTACATTAATCAACAAGACCTGTTCTATTGTTGAACCTTCACCATCATCGGCCATGACCCTGATCGAGTATTGGTCTTGAGATTCATGGTCAAATGAAGTAGAACTTCTAAGTTGTCCACTTACAATTGTAAATGATCCATTGCCTGAATCTCCTGTACCTGAGACCAGTGTGAATGTAAATGAAACACCTTCAATTTCATCTCCAAGGGCATATAGATTCCCAACTGCAGTGCCAATAGGGTCATTTTCATCGATGGTATTACTTGTAATTCCAACACCTGTTAAGCCAGGAGGTTGATCGTTAATTGAAATGGTGAATGCTTTTTCAAAAAGCCCACCGTTTCCATCGTTGGTTTGAATTCGAACAGAATAGCTTGTTTTTGTTTCATAATCAAAAATCTCAGCACTTCGTAATTCATCTCCTGATATATTAAATGATGCATTGTCAGTATCACCCGTACCACTTATCAATGTATATGTGTAGGTTTCTCCTATGTCTTCATCGGTAGTGCTCAAATTACCAACCGTTGTTCCAGCCGGAGAAGACTCGTCAATATCGCTTGAAGATAAAAGAATATCCGCTGGAGCTTCATGTTGATTGCTGATTGTGATTGCGAAGACCTTCTCAAACGTACCGAAGTTTCCATCATTTGTTTGTACTCTGATAGAGTAAGAGTTATTCGATTCAAAATCAAATACTTCCGATGCTCTTAGCTGATCACCATCAATATTGAAAGAAGCGTTTCCAGTGTCTCCTGTTCCACCTACTAAAGAGTAGGTAAATGTTTCACCATCATCTTCATCTGTGGATGAAAGTGTTCCAATCACATCGTTGATGCTATTGTTCTCAGTTATTTCAAAAGCACTCAAGGCAATATCGGTCGGGTCTTCAGGAACATCATTTATTGTAATTGTGAATTGCTCTTCAAATGTTCCACCGTTTCCGTCATCGGTTTGAATACGAATGCCATATGAGTCTTTAACTTCAAAATTGAAACTCTCTGATGCTCGAAGCTTATCATTTAAGATGTTGAAAGAAGCATTATCAGTATCTCCTGTACCACTAACCAATGTGTACGTGTGCGTTTCTCCACCATCATCGTCAGTTGTAAACAAGGTGCCAATTTCAGTGTCTACCGTGTTGTTTTCATTAATCGAGGTGCCAAACAGGTTGATGTCTGTAGGTGCTTCGAAAACGTCATTGATGTTAATTGTGAATGCTTTCTCAAATAGCCCGGAATTTCCATCATCCGTTTGAACCCTGATTGAATAAGTATCTTTTGATTCAAAATCAAAAGCGACGGAAGCTCTAAGTTGGTCACCATTGATGTTGAAAGAAACATTGTCTGTGTCGCCTGTGCCACTAACCAAAGTATACGTGTAGGTTTCGCCTGCGTCTTCATCAGTCGTTGTTAACTGACCGATGACATCATTGACAGCATTGTTTTCATCCATATCATTTTGATCCAATGCAATGTCGGTTGGGGCCTCATCTACATTTGTCAAATCAATTGTGATAGTAGCGGAGTTGGTCAGCGAACCATCTGTAACCTCTACAGTAAGATCAAACGAAGGGTTAGTTTCAAAATCCATATCTGTTTGATCCGCAACTGTTATTTCTCCGGTGTTAGGATCAATAACGAACCCACCAAGATCATTGCCTGCTGTGATTGAAAAAGTAATTTCATCACCATCCCCGTCACTTGCTACTACCGTTCCTACTGAAGTTGCATTCACACTGTTTTCTGCAATTGAAAATGTTTGGTTTTCAATTGATGGAGCTTCAATAAAGCGAATAGATAATTCGCTATCGGCTGAGATTGCATGCGTTACAATGGATGCATTTCCAATAGAGAAAGCGGAATTTTCGAAGGTGAATATTAAACCTTCCACATCGTCTGATGCATCATGCGAAGTAGCAGTTCCACTTGCAGTCAAAGTTCCTGTTTTACCATCCGCTGATACAGTAATGGAAGAACTCAATCCAGCTGGTAGATTGCTGATGTTGTAGTCAACTCCTTGAGTTAAGGTACCACCTGCGTTGGCAAACAATTCATCGTAAAGTTGTAGAACATACGATCCGGTAATTGTACCATCATTAGATGCACTTTCTTCCATACTACCGACCTGCATGTCGAGTTGATTAATTTCATCTCCATTGTAACCGACTATAAACATTCGGGCTCCATTTTTACTAAAAGCGATATCTGTTGGACCGAATTCGTAGGCGTTTATATTAACAGGGTTCTCATAAGGAGTAACACCACTTGTAATATCAAAAGCATTTTCTAAATGATAGTTATGCACATATTTTTGAGAAGCCTGTGTAGAGCTGCCCATGATGACCATCTTCGTGCCGGATTCACTAAAAGCAATTCCATTCGGTGTGTTTTCCTGATCTAAAACAGAATATGACCCATCTAATGTTGCTCCGGAGCTTATGTTGTAGGCAGATGTAAGCGAAAATTGACTTACCTGATCAGTGCTTGCCGAAGTGGTAAACAATTTCATTCCATCAGTACTAAAGGCTAGTCCGTTTGGATACCCCTGAGCGGAAACGTCAAGCGAGTTATTGGAATAGCTAAACCCTGAAGTCACATCATATGGAGTGGAAAGGGTGTATTCCAATATTGATTCACTTACTCCTCCAGCAATAAACAAGCGACTTCCGGTATCATTAAACGCCAGAGCTAATGGGCTATCATCTTGCGCATTAAGGCTAGTTGAGCTTCCATCAAGCGTTGCTGTTGTTACATCATACGCTGTTGAAAGGCTGTATTGAAAAACCTGATCATTGCTTGTACCTACAATGTAAACTTTAGTGCCATCGTTATTGAATGTGATCCCGTGGGCACTACCCTCCTGAGCTAAGATGCCAAAATTTCCTGCACCAGCAAAATTGGCTGGGTTGTAAGCGTAATCATATACCAGAACAGGTTCATTTTGGGTAAAGTCAATGCCTATTTCGCTGGAAGCTGAAATGGCATCAATAACTGCCGCCGCATTGCTGTTGGTGAATGCACTGTTTTCAAAAGTAAATGTGAGGCTTGCTAAATCATTAGCGTCTTGGTGCAATGCTGCGTTACCTCCAAGAGTCAATGTGGCGCTCAGTCCATCAGCAGCTACTGTCAGCGTTGGAGTTAGTCCACTGGGAAGGTTATCTACGGTGTAATCAGTAGTTTCCGTTAAGGTTGATCCTGCATTCGTAAATGTATCTCCTGTTATTGATACCAAAAGAGAACCATCTACCGACCCGTCATTTTCCTCTGTTTCTACAAACCCACCGGTATTGATAAGGTACTCGTGTAAAGAATCATTAAAATCTGATCCTAGGTACAACTTCGAGCCATCACTACTGAAGTGAACACCATGGATGCTAGAGTTTTGGTTGTTGGTAAGGACAATTGGTCCAATGGGTGTAACTCCGGATGAGATATCAAATGGGGTAGCAAGCGCGTACTGGTAATGACCAATGTAGAGTATGGTTCCATCCGGATTCAATGTGAGGTATGTTGGATCCAGCAGCTCGTTTGTCGGGTCAAACGATACATTATCATAAGTGACACTTGCTGTAACATCATATGCTGATTCCAAAGTATACTGATGTATCAAATCATCCACGATTCCCGAAATCAACATCTTTGATCCATCGGTATTAAACGCTATTCCCCATGCGGAATTGGAGCCAGTTTGAGCAGCCACAGATCTGTTGCCGTCGAGTGTAACCCCTGAAGTTATATCAAATGGTGTTGTTAAGCTAAACTGTGTGATTTGGTTTAGTTTATTGTCAACAATGTACATCTTAGTTCCATCTGGATTAAACTTTATCCCTCGTGGTTCATTCATGCCGGTGGCATACGGTGACCCATCATGTGTTACAGTGGAACCTAAATCGAAAGCGGAAGAGAGACTGTATTGATATACATTTCTGTCCCCAGCCATAAGGAACATTTTGAAACCATCTGCACTAAAAGTGACGCTACGAACTGACGTTGACTGGCTGGAAAAGTCAAATGAATTTCCAGAATACGTAGCACCATCTGTAAGATTAAAGAACGATCCGTAGGTAAGGAAAGGATCATCAATAGTGATTGTGATAGAGGCGCATGAGGCATTATCTTCATTGCAAGAATAACCTTCGGCTCTTACGTAATAGGTGGTTTCCACGTTAGGAGAAACGGTAATAGATGTCCCACTTCCAACAGGAGTTCCACCACAGCTTCCGCTGTACCATTGCCAGTTTGCTGCGTCATTGAGATTTCCCTCATTGATGGAAAGTGTGGTTGAGTGTGTTGGATATACACTTATAGCTGTAGCACCAATCGTTGGTACATCTGCAAACCTTTCAAGAATATACTTAGCTCTAAAGCCCTCATAATTGGAACCAGAAGGCGTTAATGAGGTTGTGCCACCACAAAAATCGAAATTATTAGATGCATACCTGTATGTGCCAAGCAACTCCATTCGTGTGCCTTCAATATCAATATCGGTGAAAGATCCATAGCCCGGTGATTCATCTTTGATGAGGTTTCCACCTGCGTCATAGGTTTGATAGACCAAATCCAATAGCGTGCTATTTGGCTTTGTCCATATAAGATGAAGTTGACTCTGATCATCCACCTCAATGTCATTAGGAGTATCAGTGCCACTTCCTCCCTTTTGAAAAGCCCATTGAAATGTGCCGGAGGAATTGAATTTGGAGATGGCAAAGTCTTGGCCATTTGGAGTAAAGGATGTTGTGCCACTTCCAGGATCAAAATCTGCGGCTATTGAAAATCTACTGGAGACATATATGTCTTGCGTGGCGGGATCAATAGTAATGATTGATTCAAATCCATCTGAACCCCATTGCTCTCCTGTAAGAGCAACATTATTAGCATCAAACTCTAATAGGAAGTTACTTCGAGTGCCAATTACCGGAAAATTTTTCCCATTCACAGTCATGTCACCCCTTTGAAATCCTGTAACCCAGACATGGTCATCACTATCCAGAACTACATCTGTAAACTGACCTGTTCCTCCCGGAAATGATATTACCGATGAGAAATCGCCGTTTCTGTCTAGTGTTAGTAGATATGGATCTCCAATAGTTGTCGCTGTTTCATTTTGAACGCCTGCTCCCGGATCAAAATCAGTTGTTCCACCGAAACTTCCTGTAATAACAAGGTCAAGGTTGCTTTTGATAGCCATGGAAGAGGTGGACACAGAACTACTTCCATCATTGCTAACAATATTTCTGGCGTAATTGAAGGCTCCATTTACATCGAGACTAACCAGGCTTAAGGCAGAAGGGTGATTAGAAGTGATGAATGTGCCAGCACTTGGATCAAGGTCATAAGGACGGAGTGTGCTTGCCAGCATATATACTCCTGATGAATGAGCTAGAATATCAATGTCCTGATAATAGCTGGTTGAAGCACTTCCACTTGGTTGAGGTTCTATATGTTTAACCCATTGAAATACTCCACTTGAATTAAGTTTGAGAATAAAAATATCTACTCCGTCATCAGAGTCTGTAAGTGTGGTGACTCCTGCTCCGGGATCAAAGTCTGGGGTTCCAGTAAAGGAACCGGCGTAATAAGAATTGCCCGAAGCGTCTATTGATACAGATTCAAAGCTAATATTATCCGTTGCAAGAACTTCGTCAAGAATTTGTGCACTTGCCATGCCCATCATTGCGAGCATAAAGGCAAGAAGAAGAATTTTGTTTACTAAGACTTTAGTCATGGCGTTTGCGATTTAGTTTGAATTCAAACTTGCCGCTATACCATTAATAATCACCTGACCCTATGGGCTAGTTTTGACCTACCCGGGTGGGTGGTTTTGTAAATAATTGCGTTTAAAGCTTAAAATGGAGGTTTTCTAAGACTGTCCCACAATCAGGTGAAGCGCTTCTTTTCTGTTGTTAACTCCTAGTTTTTCGTACACATTTTTGAGGTGGTACTTTACCGTGTTCACAGAAACAAACACCTCTTCGGCGATCTCCTGATTGGTTTTGTCCGAAACGGTGAGATTTAAAATCTCAAACTCCCGTTCTGTCAGTGGTTGGTGAAGTTTCTGATTGAGTTCGTCCAGACTGAGTTTGATGGAGTCACTATCTCCAAGTAGAGAATTGATTTTGAGTCTTAGGTTTTCTATTTCCTCGCTAAGTAGCTTTTGCTTGAGATTTGATTTTTGCTTCAGTGAATAGATGATAAACCCGCCCACTAAAACAATAAAAATGATCACCCCGCTCAAAAAGTATTTTTCTCGTTTCTGCTGAATTAATTGAAGCGAGGCGATTGCCAGTTCTTGTTCTTTCTTTTCTGTCTGATACTTGGTTTCCAGCTCAGCGATTTGCCTGGATTTCTCTTCGGTAAAAATTTCAGCAGCTATTTCATTTTTGCTTTCCAGGTATTCTAATGCAGCCTGATAATCCCCAAGCTCCACCGATATCTTGCTAAGAAGATCATAGGTGTACACCTCATCCTGAGCAAACTTGTAATTCTGTGCGATGTTCAATGCCTCAAGTGCCAGACTCTTCGCTTCCGCATTTCTGCCCATGTACATCAGGTTTTCAGCTTTACTCTGGATCGTATTCTGAATGCCGGAAGACATTTCAATTTCTTTAAAAACCTCCAGAGCCTGGTCATACAGCTCATTGGCTTTAGCATACTGCTCTAAAATGAGGGAATAAACAGTACCGGAATTGAGGAGGGTGTTAGCATAACCCTCTTTTTCACCAATGGCCTGGAAAAGTGAAGCTGCTTGCTCGTAGTAGTTAAGCTCTCTTTCAGTTTCGTCGCTGTAGCTGGCCATCATCCCGAGATTATTGAGTGCGTGACCCCAACGGAGCGTATCTCCAAACTGCTTGGAAAGACTTTCAACCTGCTTGAAGTAGTTAATGGCTTTTTGATCTTCTTCCAGCATCAGATAATCAATACCCAGATTATTGAATCCGTCAATCAGCGTAATCGTGTCATTATATTGTTCTGCAACCTCGATTGCCTTGAAAGAATAGGTAGTCGACTGCTCGTAGTTTGCTAAGTAACTGTAGCTCGTCGATAAGGCGATATAAATCTGCCCTTTCAATTCTCCATTATCAAAAGATTGGCTTAACTGCAGGGCTTTATTGGAAAGAATTAGTGCAGTATCCGGTTGGGTTTCTGCGTACTCTTTGGCAAGCTTGGTGAGAATCACCAGATAGTGAGAATCTGATTCTTCTAAATTCTGAAGCTTGTGTTCTAAACTGTCGATAACAGTCTGACCACTTGCATTCAGGCATATTAGGGTAAGCGTAAGCCACTTAAGGCGCTTTAACAACATAGTCTAAGGCTTCTTTGCGATTATTGACGCCTAATTTACCATAGGTGTTGCGTAAATGGAATTTAACTGTGCTGGTTGATATAAATAATTCCTCACCGATCTCACTATTTGTCTTACCATCCAGGCTCAGTTTGAGTACTTCAAACTCCCGCTCGCTGAGCGGAGTGTTTAGCTTGTTATTAAGATCAATGATATCCAGGTTAATATCAGGAGGTGTGGCGTTTAATTCTTGCAATCGTTTCTGCAACGCTTCGAACCTTAGTTCCTGGGCTTCCAATTCAGCTCGGTGTTCCAGAATACGAACCCTGATTTTGTAAAACACAAAGCCTGAACCGACAATCAATAATCCACATAAAGAATAGAACCACCAGGTCTCCCAGAAAGGAGTGCCAATGAAGATAGAAATTGTTCTGGGCTCACTCCACGCACCGTCTCTGTTTCTTGCTTTTACTTTAAATAGGTAATTACCTCCATCTAGATTTGTATAGTTAGCCTGACGGCTCTTTTCAGCAATGATCCACCCTTTATCCAACCCTTCAAGCTGATAGGCAAATTGGACTTTTTGCCTGGGTGAAAGAGCGGGAGAGGTGAATTCAAAGGAAAAGAAATTCTCGGTGTAGCTTAGGTTAATTTGGTCGACATAGTCAAGTGACTTCTCAAGTGGATAATCTTGGTTTCTCACTTTAAAATCTGTAAAGAAGACCTTAGGAACATCGAATGAAAATTGTATTGAATTCGGATGAAACATGGAATAACCACCGTATGAGCCAACCAACAGATAGTCATCGATTTTAACAAAGCAACCAGCATGGTCAAGCCCGTCTGCTTTGTTGTAGTTTATGATCTCACCATTTATAGGGTCCATTTTACTAATCCCTTCATTAGTACCCAACCACATGGATTGATTTTCATCGAATAGAATTTCCATCACATTGTTGGAAGGTAGGTTTGAATTTGAGGTATTTATCAGCTCTTCCTCATCATTTTCGAGCTTGATAAGGCCATTCGAAGAACCGATCCATTTTACCAGATTTTCATCTTCTCGAACCACATAAATGAGTTGGTTTTTTTTGCTGGAAATACTCTCTGGCTGGAAATGCGTGGTACTGTTGTTTCTAGGGTCATAAATGACAATGTCTTGATCTGTACTGAACCAGATTTTGCGATCGCTGGCAACCAGCATGTCATGATATCGAGGGATATTCTGGCTATTGATCTTAAATAGAGGAGATATTTCATTAGTTACAAGATTTAATTTATAAACCCCACTATATGCTGTCAAAATCAGTGAGTATTCTGATGTCCATTCATGAATGGATTGCATGACTATTTCTGATTCCGGCATATTTTTAACTCGCAATGGATTGATTTCGCTGGTAGCCTTATCAAAGTATTTTAATGATCGAAGGACATCAATGATGATGACTTTATCTTCCAATTCCAGCATACCGTAGACCATGTCAGACATTCCGTTGGTAATGACCCTTTGATTTTTGGTTTTTTTATCGATCTCCCAAAGACCTTCACCACTCACTCCTGCTAAATATATTTTATCATACTCACCTGTAGCGACTGTAATTCTTCCGTATTCTTTTTGCGCAAAGTTGAGCGGGACAAAGGGGAACTTGTGTGCATCTCCATCATAGAACGATACCCCATTTACACCCCCGACCCATAGCTTTTCCTCATCAGCAACTACAGTGTAGGTGAACCCGGGGAATGGTGATTTGTGGTTATCCATATCCGAGTCAATGAATTGGATTTCCTTCTCTTGTGTCTCGTATATAGCTAATCCTTTTTTTCGGGCCGCCAACCAATACTCAGTATTCGATTTTTTAGCAATATCAAATGTTCGAATATTTTCGTCCACATCCGAATAGGTCTCATTCCACATGCCATTATTTATTTGGTACTCATCAATGCCTGCATAGTAGAACCCACCAAGTATCGTGTTTTTATCTGGTTGATAGGCCGCAAATAACCCGTGCCGATTGATTTTTTCAAGCGGATGATCTATGACATGGAACCTTTCTTTTTTAGAGTCGAAAGCAATCAGTCCGCTAGTCGTGGCAAGCCACAATGTGTCCGGTCTCCATTGATCGGGGACAACAGCTCGTATTGCCTTGACACCCTTTTTTTCAACAGAGGCAAACGGGTCATAGTTTTTAGCCTTCCCTGTCTTTAGATCCAGATTACATAATCCTATCCCATTGTCAAACCCGATCCAAATTTTACCATTTACATCTTCAGCGATTTTTCTCACACGATCGCCTGGAATGCTATTGGGGTCATTCGGATCATGTTTGAAGGTTGTAATTGAATCTATTTTGGGATCCAGTATACTTACGCCGTGCGAGTTGGTTCCAATCCATATTAACCCGTCAGAATCCTGAAAAATGTCATTAATAAGGTCGTCAGGCAGGGCATAGCCATTTTGTTGGTTGTATAGCTTGAATTCATACCCATCGTATCTACACAGGCCGTTTACTGTGCCCATCCACATAAAGCCTTGCTTGTCTTTGAAAATGCAATGGACACTGTTTGAGGGTAAACCGTCTTCCTTTGTTAGCCTGTGAAATTCCATTCGCTGGGCTAAAGACAAATAACCCAGGCCAACACAGAGAAGATATGTAAGGACATTTTTCACAAACTAAAGCAGCAACTATAAGTTACGATGATTTTTTGTCAAAAGGTGGGTTTGCAATATTATATTATGAGCTTTTGACGACATAATCGAGCGCCTCTTTTCGATTATTCACACCTAATTTCCCATATGTATTTCGAAGGTGAAATTTGACCGTGCTTGTGGATATGAAAAGATCCTCGGCTATTTCAGAGTTAGTCTTCCCTTCAAGGCTAAGTCGAAGGACATCAATCTCTCTTTCGGATAGCGGAGTGTGAATTTTGTCATTGAGTGAACTAGAGTCTATGTCTACCTCTTTCGGACTAATGTTAAGGTCTAACAAGCGCTTTTCAAGCGCCTCGATTTGAAGCTCCTGGGCTTCCTTCTCAGCTCTTTGCTTTTTGCTACGCTGGCCATAGAAAGCGATGACAAGTAGAATAAATAGCACACTGCTTGAGCCAATTACTATGATCATCATTCGGGTATTTGAAAGCTCATTTTCTTTTAATTCCGATTCCAGAGAAAGTCGTTCGATCTCCGCTTCTTTTTGAGCAGTCTGATATTCCTGATCAAGCATTAGAATGGCTCGCTGCTTTTGCCTTCTTTGTAATGTGTCATTTAAAGCCTGATGCTTTTTTAAATCCTGATTTGCAGATTTGAATCGACCCTGCGACTCATGTATTTCTGATCTTTTCGTTAGGATAGCCATTGAGCTTTCAATCAACCCTAATTTTTCAGCTATTTCCAACGCCTCATCAAGGGTTGATTGTGCTTTTGAGTAATTGCGTAATCCTATGTATGCATCTGCAAGTACATTGGCGGCATCCACTAGATTGCTAGTGGGCGATGCGTCAAAATAGCTGTAAGCTCGATTTGCAAAGTCAAGTGCCTGATGATATGCTCCTTTCAGAGCATAGATTTGGGATTTAATAATCCACAGCTTTGCCAGGCTCAAACTGTCATCTATGGCAGTGGACTCGTTTTCTGCCCAGTTTGCATAATATAAAGCACTATCCAATTCACTATTCATAAGATAGGCACTGCTTAGTTTAGATGCCCTTTGAATATGAATGGTATGATCGCCAGCAATTGTTCTTTTAACTCGAACTCCTTGCCTAAAATAAGATATTGCTTTATCGGCATCTTTCATAGCCAGGTGTAGTGAGCCAAGGTTGACTAGATCATAAGCTAATGCGACTGTGTCTTTAAGGGCAAAATCAATCTCGTAAGCTTCTTTGAAATAGGTTGAAGCTTTATCATAATCTCCAAGATTGCTATAAATGGTTCCTAGCCCTGAAGCTTGATTGGCTATTTCAACCGAGTCATTTTGCTCAACTGTAAAGGTATAAGCCCGTTTGTAGTAGGGAATAGCTTCAATGTATTTCCCCAAATAGCGGTAGCAAAAGCCAATGTGGCTATAGCATTCCATTGCATTATAAGGGTGCAAAGGGAGCGATTCTGAGGGGGTTATAGCTTTTAAATAATGTTCAAGCGATGCTTCCACGTCATTGAGGAAGTAATACGCGTCTGCTTGGATTTGATAAACTCTTGAAGCATATTCCGTTGCATTGTTTGATAAAATTGAATCACTAAGCAAAAGGACTTTTCTATAGTCATCCTGGCTATAAACAGACTCCAACTTTTGAATTGCTTCATCATACACCTGAGATGTACAAGTGATTGCACTTGAAATGAACAGAAATATTAAACTAAGGCGGGCCACTATGCCAAATTAACTTACCGGCCTGAAAAACCTTAGCAATGTGAAAAAAATTAACTGAATAATTACAATTTGATTTTACTCAGGTCCGTGTTTGGGTTAATTCAAGCTATCTGGCAATAAAAACGAAATCACTACCATTTTCATCATGCCCAAACGCGCCAAACCGTGGAGTTGACTTCAACCGCTCCATATAAGCATTAATTTCACTAAGGATGAGAATACGATCATCTCCTCCATTCGATTTTAGTGCTTCAATGAAATTCCTGGCAAAAGGAGAATGACTTCCAGCTACTCCATCGGAAACATATTCTTTACTTCCTGAAGTCAGATATTTTCTCGTTTTTTTAGACAGTTTCCTCACCAGATACTCTCTATCGTTTGTTTCCTCATACGCAGCAGATCTTGACGATGCAAGCAACGGGTCAAATGTTCCTCCAAAACAAACATCCATGGTTAAGAAAATATGCTCGCACGGTATGTTGTTAATATTACTTCTAATCCTATTATGAGAGATGTACGAGTTTTTACTTACATCGTTTCTTAAAGAATTAGTGGCCACCAAAAATCCTTCACCAAAGACATCATCATACTGACCATGTCCAGCAAAGAAGATGAGTAATTGATCCTGAGGTTTGTAGTTGATCTGTGCGTATTCCCTCAGTTTGGTCATCACCATATCTTGATTAGCGTCAGTGATAATTTCCACTTTGAACCCATATCGTTCCTCTAGT
Source organism: Ekhidna lutea (assembly GCF_900188325.1). Lineage (GTDB taxonomy): Bacteria > Bacteroidota > Bacteroidia > Cytophagales > Cyclobacteriaceae > Ekhidna > Ekhidna lutea. Next base: position 102,896 of record NZ_FZPD01000003.1, read on the forward strand.
TCTTTGCCGATCGCCTCAACATCAAATACTGGGTTAACAAGGTCTGACCAGTTGTCATATTTGTTAATACCGAATAGAAGTGCATAGTCTTGTCGATCAGCCATTACCGCATCACCAATAGCGTCCATCCCAACTTTTATATTGCGATATTCGCGTGTAATGCCACCTGTGGTGGTTTTTGCGACAATTTCTATCCAGTTATCTCCATCCTGCATCCTTAGCGTGAGGTCAAAGTTTGTATTATGTTCATCCTCAATATATGCTGTCCTCGAAGCGATGGGCTCACCATCTTTCTTTCTTTTGAAGTGTAGCGTGACACTTTCAAGTGGATTGGTGGACATGATGTTTGCTTTTATTTCCAGCTTTTTTTCTTCAGAATTGGTGTACTCCAACCTGGGAGATATCCAGTCAATTTGTGCATAAGATGCATGCAAGTCGGACTTTAAGTCCACCTGTACCTCATTTGATCTGGATGATACAATTTGGGCACTGGCGATGAACGTCAGGCATAAAAGAAGAGTATAGATAGATGCTTTCATTTCATTAAATATTTAGCGCTTAATGATTATTTTCTTTTGCTGAGGTTTGTGAGACGTGTTTTTGAAGCTGGCACCATAAAAGTAGAGACCATCTTTTAGATTTAGTTTCTCAACATCCAGTTCAAACGTGTGAATACCTGGAGCAAACTGTCCGTTTGCTATTGTATAAACAAGCCGTCCCTGCATGTTATACAGACGTAATTGCAGTTCATATTTCTCCTCGTTTTTAGGGAGTAAAAGTGGAATTTGAGCACGGAAACTAACCGGGTTTGGATAGATGTCACCCAAAGTAAGCCTGGTTGGAATCACAGTGTAGTTGGGATCTTCCGAATAGTGAATGGAAAATTCATGATGATTATTCATTGCAAAGGAGTAAGTGCCTGTATTTGACATCTCCGTTGTTTTTCCATTTGTTTCATCTACTAGCCATAGCTTACCACGATTATTGACCATTGAAGGATCCCAGGATAAAGAAGTCAATCCGGAAATTTGGTTAGACTCCAAATCATAAATCCAAACTTGCTCACTGGTATGCGATTTTATATCGTGGCTAAATTTTGGATAAAAATATTCATCGACTGTGGTATACATTTCCAGATAGTTTTCAAAACGAGGCACGATCAGCTTGTCAAATTCGTCTTTATTGTTGCTGGCACTGCTATGCATACCAATGGCTGCAACTTCCCTTGAAGTACCATTCCATTTCAGCTCAATTGTTTTAATCCAGCTATTCGCATCAAGGTCTGTTATCTTTTTTGAAGTTTCTGTTCTCGCTCCTTGCAATCCGGCTATTGGATTTACAGATAAAACCGTGGCAGCATCAGCAAAAACAAAAGCACCTGAAAATGGGTCAAGCGTACTGGACTCTACGAATTCTCCAATAGTTGTATTATAAATTATGATCCTGCTGACATTAACTGACAAGCTATTGTCGTCAAGAATTTCATCCCAGTTGATACTGACATTATATGGATTGCCGATCTGATTCCATCCTTGCTCAAGTGCCATGTCAAAGGGTATGGTACTATTGGTTTGACCTGCGCCAACATTTATTGTCACATCATTCAGTGAATTAAACCAGTATCCTCTTCCGAGATCTATTCTGGTAAAACCTACCCCCTGATCCTGATATTCACCATCGAGGTACGTCATTAACCTCCATCTTTTTTTGTATTTAAGGTCGCCGAGCTCATTAAAGATTGATTGAACCAAATTGTCATCAAGTACATAAGGTATACTTATCAGACTCCATTCGCCGAGCTCCAGACTGGGTAAAGGCTCGCTGCTTGTTTCACTAAATGTTCTTTTGATGGTGTTGTTTTTTCGTTCAAGGAACGTCACGCCATCATTGGCCTTAACTTCAAAGACCACTCCAATATCATCCAGCATGTTTGATAGAATGGTAAACTCAAATTCAGTTGGAGATATTTCTATCATAGGCAGATAGTCAGACCAGCTGGCATCAAGAATTTCTTTGTGTCGTATTGTGACCGCAGGATCACCAATACCACCTGAAAATTTTACATTAATTACTGCTGAAGTAGCGGTTTCACTGAACTCATCATTGTATTCCAGTTCTGATATACTTAATGATTGAGATGTGTTTTGCGCTACTACCTGTATGATATCAGAATATGGAGATTCTCCCGAAGAATTTCCGGCTTTAATTCTGTATTTATACGTTTCTCCTGCTATTAAATCCTGAATTTTCACAGGGCTGGATGAACCGAGTTGCTCATTGTAGTGAAAGGATTGAAAGTCATCCAAAGACACCTCCAAAACATAATATTCAGCACCATCGGCTGCATCCCAGTTTGCAGTGAAGACACTTGCCGATGAATTGGATGCATCTCTTGCTACCGGAGTTTCAGGTGTAGTTAGGAACTCGATCATTTCAGAATTGGGGGATTCGCCGGAAATGTTTTTAGATCTTACACGGATCTGATATTCTTCTCCAGGGCTCAAACCAACAACATCAATTAATGCATTTGCCGACAGCAAAGCATTGTATGTTGGGAGTAGCGTTTGAAAGAAATTCTGTGATATGTCAACTACATAATTATCTGCTCCTGCTATTTCACTCCAGGAAACAGTTGCCGTTGTTTGCCCAATGGCACTGATCTCATTAAGTATTGGCGTATTGGGTGTAGTCAAGACTAAAATTGGATCGGACCATGGCGAAGATCCGGAATCATTGTATGAGGAAAGTCGTGCATAATAAGAAACGCCCGCATTCAAATTATCAATAAACTCGGTGGTTTGCCCTTTGTCTATGACTTTAGGGATATTATCTGCCCCATAACCTTCAATTAGTTGGTTTTTATCAGAAAATGAGTCATCTGTTGATATTTCCAAATAGTAGCCGTTGAATATTTCTGAAACAGATGCCCAGCTTAAGGTGGCAGTGTTTTGACTAATGTTTGAGACAGGATTTAAAGCGGGCGTTTCCGGCAATGTAAGCATGCTTAGTGCATCCGAAGATTTCGAAACCCCGGTTTCGTTGTAGGATCGCAAACGCGCGTAATATTGAGAGCCAGCAGTCAGATCTATCACCAACATTGAAGTTGAGTCTTTAGAAACATCCAGATTTTCCCATCCTGGTAAATAGGTACCTGGAGTGAAATTTATAGTGGTAGCTATGTCTAAATAATAACCGTCCAGAACTTCAGGAACTTCATTCCAGTTAAGCGTGATGCTGGTTTGAGAGACATTGGTTAATGACGCTGAAGCGGGGAATTCCGGGGTTATGGGTTTGGTTAAAAAATTGGTTGTTCCAAAATCAGCTGGTTCCATGTCGCCGCTGTTTCCACTGGCATTGCTTGATTGTACTCTGACGTAATATTGAGTGCCGGGTGAAAGCTCATCCAGTACCTGAAAAGGGACAGCCTGTGGGAAATCAGAAAAAACAGCAGTCTCTTCTTCAAATTCCTCAGATGTATTCAAGTCAATTAAGTAGACGTTTGCACCCAGCGTTGATTGCCAGTTCAGAGATGCGCCTGTTTGACTAATGTTATTCACCAGGCCTACTGTTGGAGCACGTGGTACGGTGGTAAAGGCTAGAATATTGGAATTAGGTGATTCTCCGGTGCTATTGAATGCTCTGATCCGGGCAAAATACGTTTGCCCTGGCAGCAATCCACTAACTGTAGTTGTTAATTCTGATTGTGCGAGCTCATTCGGCACCCCGCCACGACCGTATCCTTCAAGCATTAAATTGGCATTACCGAAACTAAAGTCAGTAGATACTTCAAGTTTATAACCCTCATAAAACCCCTCTGGCGCATCCCAGCTGAATGTGATTTCATTTTGCGTTATAGAGAGGATAGCTGTTTCTACACTAAAAACAGGAGAAGCAGGTGTCGTTAAAATGGTAATCTTTTCAGACAACTCAGAGTCACCAGATGTGTTCACAGCTACCAGATAGGCATAGTAGTTTGTTCCTGCCTCCAGTCCGCTTACTTGAATAGAAGTTTTAGATTTAGCTATATTCAAACCATTGTAATTGGCTAGGAATGCTGTTGAGTCAGTGTGTCCATCATCCAGAGTTGAAATTGAAATACGATATCCGCTTAGTATCTCCGGCACTGCATTCCACGTTGTAGTAGCAGAAGATTGCGTAACGCCTGTTACTACCTCATCTTGATTATATGTTGGTGCCTGTGGTTTTGTAAGAAATGGAACTATTTGAGAGTAGGGAGATACACCGGAAGCATTAAATGACTGAATTCTTGCATAATATTTCGTACCCGGAGTTAGGTTTAGAATCTTCTGGAGCTGTACTACATTGATTTCCTTGCTTTCAAAATCTTCGTGGATCATGGTAGCGTCTTGAAAAGTAGGGTCCTCAGATATGTCTAAATAATATCCATCAAGAATACCACCAGTCACTTCCCAGTTTAGAAAAGCCTGCGTAGAAGTAAGGTCTGAGATAGCCGCTTCCAATGAAGTAAAAGTAGGTGTAGCTGGTAAGGTAAGAACGCTGAGGGGAGAGCTGAATCCAGACTCTCCAATTTCATTGATGGCATTCACCCGGTAATAATAATTTGTTCCAGGGTCTAGATTATTAATTACCGCCTCTTTATTAGAAGAGGTTTCGTCATAAAGTGTTTCACCAAAGTCATCAGCTAGTGATACCTGAACTTGATACGATCGAGTCCAAGCTTCGTCACTAGAAAAAGAATATCCATCTTGTCGGATATCTTGAGGGGAATCAACCACTGGCACTCCTGGTATAAACTTTATTTCCCATAAATCATTATAGCTGTCTTGAGTTGATTTTCTTCCCCCAAAAAGCCAAAGACTTTTATCAATAGGGCCAAAGGTGTGTGCCCTTTGACGGCTGTTTATTGTGTTTAGTTCATCAAATACTCCTTGACTTCCATAGTTAGCAACCACGTTGAAATCTTCAGATCCTCCTACCCATGTCCACAAGTTTAGTTTTGTATCATACTTCCACAAATCATTTAGGTATCCAGCATATAATTCGCCATCAATTTCAATAACACCAACACCCCCGAAAATCCAAAGATTACCTGAATCATCCATCCAGGTATCGTGTCCATATCGTGCCGGAGGTAGATTATCCAAACTTGCTACTCCTTTAATTCCAAAGCTAGGAGCCTGGTTAATTAAATTGGGCCCAGATATCCAAGTCCATTGATTTGAAGAAGGATCATATTTCCATAAATCATTTAAATAGCCAAATTGTGCCTCGCTATCATATCCCTGGCCTCCAAAGAACCACACAGCCCCATCCTGATCTATCTGAGCATCCATATATCTACGGGCTCCTATCAAGTTGTCAGGGTCAGAAATTCCTTTTTCACCATACGATCCGGGCGTATTTTGGAAGCTATTTCCAGATAGCCATGTCCACTCTAATGTATTGGGATTGAACTTCCATAGGTCATTATTGAATTGAAAACTCTCATATCCTCCAAAAAGATAGAAGTTTCCTTCATGATCTGACCAATATGCAGCTGAGCTTCTTGGTCCGGGAATGTGCCCTACACTTGGCTCGCCTTTGGTGCCATAGACACCAGAAGCATTGAGTTCAGAACTGCCGGCCATCCAGGTGTACACTTGTGATTCTGGATCGTAATTCCACAGATCGTTGAGCCAACCAATATCATCAATCGCATTATTGAAATGGATGCCTCCAAAGAACCACAATTTCCCATCCTGACCAGTCCAGGAAGCACCATGCCACCTGTCCCTGGGAACATTGAGTGCATTTCCGATTCCACGTGACCCATATTCACCGTCTATGGTTTCAATTTCAGTATTACCTCCAAAATACGTCCAGATATTTTTTGAAACACTGAACTTCCACAAATCATTTAAATAGCCATCTTTTACATTTCCATTTATATTTCCACCTATGTACGCACCACCTTGAATCCAAAGGTTTCCGTCAAGATCTGTCCATCGTAGAGCTCCGTTTCGCCCTCCTGGAGTTGGCTGACTACCAGCACCTAAATCTCCGTATGTGCCTAATTCATCAGCAGTGGCTGTTGAGTTAAAACCTGAAACCCATGTCCACTCATTTGAAGAGGGCTCATATTTCCATAAATCATTGTACTGTCCGGTCGTTATCTGGTTTGGAAAATTGCCTCCGAACATCCAGAGGTTATCATCCTTATCAACCCAAATATTACTATGCCACCTGGCACCTGGCACATAGTCAACAGAGCTTAATCCTTTTTCATTGTAACTTCCCGTACTGCTGGCAAAATCAGACCCGGAATGCCATGCCCATTCTTCAGTAGTTGGATCAAAGCTCCATAAATCATTTAGGTATTTAGAACTAATACCAAACTTATCATATCCCTGTCCATCAAAAATCCAGAAAATTCCATTTGAATCCATCCATTGATTATATCCAGCTCTTCCGCCTGGCCTGAAATCGGCACTATATTCACCCAAAGCTCCAAAAATTCCTTTTTGATTGGCAAGATTGGTTCCACTTATCCATGTCCATTCATCCGTGCTAGGATCGTATTTCCATAGATCATTAAGATGCCCTATTGTTCCTTCTGAGTCAGGCCCATATCCTCCAAATAACCAGATGTTGTTTTCACTATCTATCCATATTTGGTGATTTTCTCTAGCACCAGGCATATTTATTGGATCACTTATACCTTTTGTGCCATGTGTTGGCCACTCATCAAGATTTTCACTACCACTTACCCATACCCACTCACTTATTAGTGGGTCATACATCCATAGGTCGTTCATCCACTGAATGGGATTCTCAGAAGCACCTCCACCAAATACCCAGAAGTTACCATCTTGATCTAGTGCTCCGTCCATCAACCAGCGAGATGGAGGCATATTGGAGGCTTCAGATACTTTTATCGTTCCGTAGCTACCACTATAATAAGCTTCATCAACACCTTTTAAAATGCTCCATTGATTTGTTTCGGGATTATATTGTCTAATCGAATTATAAATCCCCAAAACACCCTGACCACCAAAAACATTGAAATTACCATTTTCATCTGTCCATCCAGCGCCAAATGCTCGACCGGGCTTTTCTATCGGTATGTCAAATCCATCTGTCCAATTGGATGTCAAAGCTTGATTAATAGGGCTGTTAAAAACGCCAATGAAATTAGGTCGTACATACCCCAACCGGCCGGCATACCCCATGTTATCAACATCAAAGCTTGAAAAATCTAAGTCTATTGTATTTATACCATCATCTGCAGTGTAATCCGACGTTAACTGGATCCCGTCCAAATAGAAAACAACATTACTGGGATAGGCAGATGTGACAGAAAAAGCAACGTGATGCCATTCTCCATCAGTAATGTCATAGTCCTCTATTGTTTCAACCGATCCGGAACTCTGGCCGTCTTGATTTAGACTAAGCTTGTTATTAGCTATAAATAGCGCAAAGCTGTTTCTGTCTGCTGTGGGCCACCCATTATCATACAAATCAGTTGTAATAGAGAATATGGGGCCATTATCAGAAGTTTTAATCCACCCTTCCCAGGTAAAATCATCGTTAAAAATATTTGGGTCAGCTGCCTGGGTAGAAAAATCAGGAATATTGACGTAATCATCAACTCCATCAAATCTTAAAGTATTGACGGGTGAAGATTGATTTAAATCATTATTCTCTCTGAGCGTAATGCTTACATCAGCATAATGGCTAATGGCAATATCTACTTGACCATTTTTGTCAAGGTCACTAATTGCAACATCTTCAGAAGAGGATGTAATGTTTATACTTGTTGCTAATGTGAACTCGCCTTCAACATTACCATGAAAGATCAAAAGTTTATTTGATTCGTTGCTCGAAGCAATGATGTCAAAGATATTGTCTGCATTGACATCCATTATTTCAATGCCGGAAAAGGTATTTCCATAAAGTTCTCCCCTATAATTTTCCTGGAATGTGCCGTCTCCGTTTCCCGTTATTGACCCAAAGCTTGAACCGTCTATAAAGATTAAATCTTTGTTACCATCATCATTAATGTCTGTTGATTTAAACTCGGTCACTTGTAGATAGCCACTTGATGCCGTTGCTTCGGTAGTGACCATTTCATCAAATGAACCAGCTGTATTATTTCGTAAAAGACCAATAGTAGTATGACCAAATTGATCTAAAGTAGATATGACTATATCAAGCCAACCATCATTGGTAAAATCATCTATCTCTAATCCAAAATTGTAATATGGGCCAACGCTGAAGAATTCATTGGTAATGTAACCACCAGCACCATCCCCATAATATATAGCAAGCGTTTGAGTGGCTGGAAGTATTACAACCAGATCATCAAAGGTGTCGTCATTTAGGTCATCAGCCAAAATCCTGCCCGGAAATGCATCATCAGATAATGGAAAGTCAGTAAATGAAGAGAAGCCACCCGCTCCATCTCCAAAAAACAATCTCACCTTATCGTCCCCTGGATTATCGCCTTCTGTAGTAACGGCAACATCCGGGAATGCATCATTATTGAAAAAACCAGTCGTTATGTGGTTGGATTGAGAGCCAGTGCTAAATTCTGTTGCTGCTCCAAACGCTCCTGATTGATCATTAATTAGGACAGATATTGATTGTTCATCAAAATTCGTGGTTAAAACGTCTTCATAAGTGTCATTATTAACATCTACTAAAATGATGTCTCTACCTCCGGTGAAATTAGAATACCTTGAGGGCAGCACTTTCATGTAATCAGATCGATAATTTGATTCGGACCCGGATAGATCAAAAGCATGGAGTTCCCCGTCATAATCGAAGCTTGCAATATCATTGATGTTGGTGAGAGAAGTGTTATCCCCTTCAGCTATACCCTCTGCAAAATCATAGGCATTAACGATATCGGGACTCGCACCTGTTACTGGAGTTTGAGCTAAAGCAGCAATTTCTTGTGCATTCTTTACAGTATTGAAAAGCCTGACTTGAGCCATCTCACCATCAAATCGAATATCTCTTCCAAAATTTACGAGTGACCCAAAATTTCCACCGACATTATCCTCTAGTATGTCGATGCTATTATTAGCACTATTAGCTTCGCCTTGATTGAACTTGTAGTAGGCAGTGATGCCTTCTTCATTAATGTTTAACTCCCTAAATCTACTTGTAGCAACCTGACTTTGACTTCTTGCATAGTCCCAGAATCTGAGCTCATCTATCTGGCCCTTGAAAAACTCGCTGTAACCATCTCCAATTCGAGCTCCCAGCATAAGGAAATCGTACTCATTATAAACTGTGAAGGGGTTATTGCCATGAATTAATTCTTGACCAATTAATTCACCATCCAGATAAACAAATAAAAGATCTTCAATGAAAATGTCGTCACCTTCTTTGGTGACAAAAGCCAAATGATGCCATTCGTCATTGGCCAAATCAAGATTTGGAATATATATAACCTGATGGGCTCCTCTATACATACCCAGCGCCTCTCCACTATTTTCAACTTTTATTTCCCATTCGGTGGACTCGATTTCATTAATATTACCGTAAGCTAGTATAGGACAATGTTGAGTTGTTTTAAACCAAAACTCGACAGTTACATCGGTCATTTCATAAGGAACAGTTGCAATTGGATAGTTGCCACTGTTAAAAATGATATAATCATCGATACCATCAAAAAGTAGTGAATTGTTATTCTCAACATATGGAATGTCAACGGTTTCCTGCCCGTCAATCCAACTCCATGTTTTTGAATTCTGATCGTATTTCCAGATATCATTGAAATAGCCGGAAGTAGTATTAAAATCCTGCCCGGAACCGCCAAAAAGCCATAGGTTATCATCATCATCACTGAAAGTGAAATGCCCGTTTCTTGGACCAGGTTCAGTAGCATTTAAAATTGATTTTTTTCTGGTTTCTTGAGACCCGGATACCCATTTATAAGTAGGTGTTTGTGACCAGGTAGAAAAAGACATGGCCAAAAATGCTATTACAATTAATTTATTCTTCATGCTTCTTCTCATTATCTAGACGGTAAATCTGGTGGGCTTGTGATGTCTGGTTCATTTACAGGGATCAAGCTTTTTATAAGGTAGTAGCCAAACACCCCAATGGTAATTCCAGACCCGGCTTTTATTAGCAGTGGAAACTTCCGTTTCACCTCAAAAGTTGGAGAGAATACTACCTCATCTCTATTGCGCTCATCACTGATTTTATATCGATATTCTTTGCCCGGGGGTACATTGTTAGGAATCTTAAGCATGGCGTTCCCCGTATTTGGCAATTCACCCAATCCTCTCACAAGTTTTTCTCCCTGATATAGATCAACATTTAGGATGTTGTCTCCACGCCCACCGGTCCAACGTATATCGGCCATTTTTCCACGTTTCAAAATCATGCCTTTTTCAACTCCGTCCAGCTCAATGAAGGGCACATATATCTGGCCTTTTATTTCCAGCTTGATTCCATCATTGAATTCACCAAGCTCTTCTTTAGCATTCCAAACAATCGTTTTGTTGGCACCTACAGGAATATCAACTCCCACGTCTCCGGAAACTTTTTCAACAGGTTGAATAAAATTGTCCAGTGAGGTATATAAGTGCATTGAATAGCTGCGATCGATTCGCTCATCGATTAGGTTGTATGTGACAAGCATATCAGGCCCTTTCATTTGAATGTTGGTTATTTGGACTTCCTGAGCAAACACCAAATAGGGCAGGATTATTAGTCCTACTAGGCATAATAGTTTCATTATTAGATTGATTTTAGAGGTTATAAAGGCGGTACAAAGGGCTACTTTTAGTAAGTTTTTTGGCGTGTGATTATTGGTTAACCATCTAATATACTGTCATAATATTTTATTCTCAATAGTTTTTATAAAATAATAGATGGAACAAGTATAAGAAGCGTTAAAAATATTAGTTGAATAATCACAAAAGGAATAATGCCCTGATAGATGTGTCTTGTCTTTACTTCGGGCGGTGCTACACCTTTTAAATAAAACAGCGCAAACCCAAATGGAGGAGTGAGAAAAGATGTTTGTAAGTTCACAGCAAGCAAAATTCCAATCCAGATGAGGTCTACTCCGAGCGATACAAATATGGGAGCCACTACTGGTACAATGATGAATACGATTTCAATGAAGTCGATGAAAAAACCAGAAATGAAAACGATAACCATAACCACGATAAGGAAAGTGGTTGCATCCAGATTCGCATCCTGAATGAGGTTTAGCAAAAACTTGTCTCCTTCTAATCCCCTGAAGACAAGAGAAAAAGCAGTTGCTCCAACTAAAATCATAAAAACCATGGAGGTGAGCATGGTCGTTTCTCCCATTACTTCTTTAAGAATGGAGAGATTAAATTTTTTACTCACCACCGCCAAAATCATTGCTCCAAAAGCTCCAACACCTGCAGCTTCTGTCGGGGAGGCTACCCCAGCGAAAATGGAACCTAAAACGATTAAGATTAGAATGAAGGGAAACAGGAAAGATTTCACTACCTCCATAGAAAATCCCTCATCCCGAAATTCCTGAAGTTTTTCTTTAGAGACTTTAGGCACCCGCTCAGGATAAATCTGCCCGTAAACAATAATATAAATCAGATAGATAACCACGAGACAAACACCGGGTACCACAGCGGCTAGAAAAAGATCACCAACTGAAACGTTTAATACGCTCCCTAGTAAAACTAATACCACGGAAGGTGGAATGATTTGCCCGAGTGTTCCGGAAGAGGCAATTACACCTGTGCTAATTCTGGGACCATATCCATTTTTTAACATGGTAGGCAGACTGATCAACCCCATAGTGACTACTGTAGCACCAACAATTCCGGTTGATGCTGCAAGCAAAGCACCCACAACGACAACTGCTATCGCAAGACCCCCACGAATATTGCCGAAAAGCATACTCATGGTATGAAGTAATCTTTCTGCGATACCGGATTTCTCCAGCATCATCCCCATGAAAATGAAGAGCGGCACAGCTAGCAACACGAAATTCTGCATGGTGCCGTAAACGCGCAAGGAGAGGAGGTAGAAAAAATCGATATCAAACACTAAAAGTCCAACCAGAACAGATAGCCCTCCAAGGGTGAATGCAACCGGATATCCAAGCAGGATGAGCAGGAATATTGTTCCAAATAAGATCAGGGGCAGGTATTCAAGCATTTCCCCGAATAGTTTTGTATGATGAAAGGATAAGGGATATACCCTGAAGTCCAAGGAGTAGGAAGCCTGCTGGAATGGTAGACTTGATTACCCATCGTGCCGGAAGTCCTCCCGGCTGAGGGCTGGTTTCACCCAGTTGGTAAGAACTTTGGACAAAAGAAAGGGACTCCCAAAGAGCCACTCCGCAAAAAGGGAGAAGTAAAGTCAATGTTCCAATCAGATTCACCCATGCTTTGGTCTTGTCGGAAAAATTGTGATAAAACACATCTACTCGTACATGCTTGTCGTTTTTGAGGGTAAATGCAGCTCCAAGAAGGAAAATAGCTGCAAATAAATGCCATTCCATTTCGAAAGAAGCTGCAGAAGTGATACTCAATGAATAACGAAGAATTACATCAATAACGATGACCAGCACCAACACAAGTGTGAGCCAGGAAACACCTTTTCCTATTGCGCTATTCAGTTTGTCGATCAGAGTCACTCGACGAAAATAGTAAAAGAACCGAAACCATCTTCATACCTTTGCAGAATGAAGGATATTAGGAAAGAGACGTTGGAGGGTTTGATGGATTGGTTTGAGGCAAACGGGGAAAAGAAGTTTCGCGCGAAACAGGTGTGGGAATGGTTGTGGGCGAAATCCGCGAAGACCTTTGATGAGATGTCAAATCTTTCAAAGCCACTTCGGGACAAATTGAAAGAAGAGTTTTCCATCAATCATATCTCGATTGATAATTCTCAACTCTCTAATGATGGCACCATAAAATCGGCGTTTCGTCTTCACGATAAACACTTAATAGAAGGGGTACTAATCCCTGCCGATGATCGAATGACAGCTTGTGTTTCTTCTCAAGTAGGTTGCTCGTTGAGTTGTAAATTTTGTGCTACCGGATTCATGAAACGTGAGCGTAATTTGGATGGAGGGGAAATTTATGATCAAGTAGTGGCAATCCGTGATCAGGCAGAGGAGCATTACAAGAAGCCACTTTCCAACATTGTTTTCATGGGGATGGGTGAACCTTTGCTCAACTACAAAGGGATGATGGAAGGGATTGATCGAATCACATCCGAGGATGGGCTGAATATGTCTCCAAAGCGAATTACTGTATCTACAGCTGGCATTGCTAAGATGATCAATAAGCTGGCGGATGATGAAGTCAAGTTTAATCTTGCGCTCTCTTTGCATGCGGCAGATGATAAAAAAAGGGACTCCATCATGCCTATCAATGAGACCAACACGCTTGATGCTTTGTTGAAATCACTAAACTATTTCTACGACAAAACAGGCAATCGGATCACCTTCGAATACATTCTTTTTTATGACTTCAACGATTCCATTGAGGATGCTGAGAAATTGTTGAAATACGCTCGTAAAGTTCCGGGAGTGCGCATCAACATTATCGAGTACAACCCCATATCGGAAGCATCCTTTACCAAAGCAGATCCGGAAACAATCGACCGGTTTGCCAATCACTTGATAAAGGGTGGAATTCATACCAGTGTAAGAAGGAGTCGTGGAAAAGATATTGATGCTGCCTGTGGGCAGCTGGCTAATAAATCGAAAGTTGCATAACATGGCCTGATCTTGGCACTTAAAAATTTAAAACGTTACAAATCAATTGCCCCGTAGAATAACTGATCGATTGGTTATAAAAAAAGTATTAGGTTTGCAGACCATTTTTCCTTAAGAGTGATTAAAAGAACTATCTCCCTACTTTCGATAATTGCAATTATTGTGTGTGAATCATTTATCGCCCCTACGCGATTATTTTCTACACAAAAAGTGGCAGCTGTTATTACTGATAGCAGACTTGTAGAGGCTTCCGGCCTGGATCAATCATATACTAATCCTGGATATTTCTGGACCCACAATGATAGTGGAGGGGAGCCGAAATTATACCTGATTGATACCAAGGGACACATTCAGATGGAGGTGGAGCTTGAGGGAGTTGCCAACATGGATTGGGAAGAGATTGTGACAGTTCAGGACGGTGATAAATCATACATATATGTTGCTGAGATTGGCGACAATAAAGCGGTAAGAGATGATATAAGCATTATTCGATTGGAGGAACCAAAAAAGATTCATAATGCAGTCCTTACTATCAAGAATGAAAACTTAACTATCATGCCTTTGCAGTATGCGGAAGGAGCCAGAGATGCAGAGGCATTAATGTTTGATCGTGTTTCAGAAGAGTTTGTATTGATCACCAAACGTGAGGAGAACTCCCTGATATATTCATTTCCATTCCAGCCAGGAAGTGAAAGGATTACAATTAAATCTAAAGGGACGATTCCAACTCGACTTTTCACTGCGGCAGACATGAACGAGCAGGGCGAGATTTTACTTAAACATTATGATGCCATTTACTTCTGGGGTGCTTCACAAGAGCCTGCTGTTGATCGTATTTTAGCATGGAATCCAATATCTATTGATTATTCTCCTGAGCCTCAGGGTGAAGCCATTTGCTGGTACCAAAAGAATTTCTACACCCTCAGCGAAAAGAACGTAGGCAAGCGTCAGGAGATGCTTTTCTTCGAGCGGTTGCGATAGCTATTTTAAACTTCCTGGCAATCTCCTGAGATGCACTCCACTACCGGTGGATTCTCGATTGCGCAATTTGATATAGCATCCGTCAACTCATTGTATTTTGCATTCAGCTCATTGTAACGCCCTCGGAGCTCTTCAAATCTCCCCTCATCAGCAATACTTGCATAGATGATGTAATCAGCGGGACCACCGCATGGTTTTACTCCATAGGCTACAGCTTTACAAGAATTATTATTTGTGCATGATAAATTGGTTAGCGAAACCATCTGAGCATATATGTCACTCATCTCATCCTGAAGCTCATCTGCTGTTAGATCATTATCATCGCTGCATGCGATTAGGCATACGCTTAGAAGAATTATTATGTATTTGCTCATGCTAAATCTGTTTGTAAGATTAATAAGCAAAATCTGTGCTATTTCTTGCTAGCATTGAAAAGCTTCTGCTTTTCATCCTTGCTAAGGCTCTCGTACCCCTTCTCTGAGATCTTGTCCAGAATGGCATCTATTTCAGCCTGAGGAGTTTTTCCTGCTTCCGTTGTGTTTTTTCCAGCCTTCTTCGCCGAGGGCCTTCTGCTTCCACTCCTGTGAGTAACCTTGATCTTTGGCTGGGGCTTAAACATACTTTTCACGAACTGGATAAATGAAATTACCCAGCTACCAATGTCTGTTCCTTTATTTAACTGTGATATGTAGATCCATCCCACTAAAGCACCACCAAGATGAGCTACATTTCCTCCAAAATTGCTATTTGCATTTATACCTACAAGAGAAAGCACAATCACAAAAAAAGCAATGTATTTTATTCTGACTGGTCCAAATAATAGTAAATGGAATGTGTAATTAGGCATTTTAGTTGCGGCAGCAACCACCACAGCATAAACTGCAGCTGATGCACCAACCATTCCCCAATCAGGTTGATTTAATAATGTGTTTGTTGCTGAATTATTATATGTAGGTATCAAATTGTAGGCCAGTAAATAAAGAATTCCTCCTCCTATCGCACCAAGGACATAAAGGCTAAGAACCTTGTTGCTTCCAAGATATTCATTGATTAATCTTCCAAATATGTAGAAAACATACATATTGAATAGAATATGAAAAATACCCGTAAGACTATGAGTAAACCCATAAGTCATGATTGTGTATGGTCTGAAAATAAATCGATCGAAAAGTGGAGGTATAACAAAGTGTTTATGAATTTCTTCAAAAATTGAAGCTGGTAAGAATATCTGTAGCAGTAAAAGAATTAAAAAAATTACTACGTTGATAATAATAATCTGAACTACAGCATTATTAGGCTTGCTCCAGGCGTTTGAAAATTCCTCTTTTATTCCTCCGTTCATTGTTTAATAAAATCTGCGGGTATTGTTTTTCCAGAGCTTTAACAAAATAAAAGCAATTAGCATTCCACTCAGGTGAGCGAGGTGCGCAACGTTATCGCCTGGCATCCGATTAAACTCTGCATATAGCTCATACATGGCGTAAAAGAATACAAGATACTTTGCTTTTATGGGTATAGGAGGAAAGAGCAAAAACAGTTCAGTATTTGGGAATAAGAACGCAAAAGCAAACAGTATTCCGAACACTGCACCTGAAGCTCCAACCATGGTTCCATTAGTCACCACACCCTGATAAATACTTCTTACTGCTGCTACTGTCTGTGATTCGTATGCAGCACTTTCATAATATAAGTCGATCAATTCCCCAGCTCTGGCCACATTGATATAGCCTTTGTTATTTATAACAAAGCTTTCAAAAGCCTCGGGACTTGGATCTTGCATGTAAGCTTCCGCCGCGTTTTTCAAAGGCAGTTTTTCAATTGCATCAGCAGCGCCATAGAGTATTCCGGCACCAATTCCGCAAACCAGATAAAAGATTAAGAATCGTTTAGATCCCCAGACTGTCTCCAGCATTGGTGCAAATACCAAAACCGCAATCATATTACCTACCAGGTGCCACATGCCACCGTGTAACCACATGTACGTGAGAAACTGGTATGGTGCAAACTCTGATGAGTAAATCACTCGCAATCCAAACCAATCATTGAGCGGCAACCTCAATACAGACGCGAGCAGCAAAATCGCAATGTTGATGATTAAAATATTTTTTGCAACTGGGGTGAGTCTTCTAAACACGTTTATTAATTCTAATTTCTAAACTTCTAATTCTAAACTTCCTGGTCAACTTCTAGCCCTTCTTAAACCAATCATTTATTTGCTCTAAACTAACCAAAACATACGTAGGATTCCCATCCGGCGTATAATTTGGTTGTTCACAGGCAAAGAGTCGATCCATCAAATGATCCATCTCTTCTTCCTTCAATTTATTACAGCGATTACCCGCTGTTCGCTTTGCCAGAGCCCTTGCCAGGCTTTCATTCTTGGGAAGATCAAGCTTCTCAGCATTAAACTTATATTGTTCTATTAGACCTTCAAATACCTCCTTTTCGTTGCAGGGAGCCAATTCTGAGGGTATTCCCTGGATTACAATCATGTTTTCGCTCATCTGCTCAAACTCAAACCCTAACTGGTTGATTTCACTTTTTAGCTCCATGGTCAAAGCAAAATCCGAAGGATTCAAATTAACCTGTTGTGGAAACATGCATGATTGTGAGGTGCCTATCCCACTTTTCATTGACTTCTGGTATTGCTCAAACAAAATTCGTTCAAGCGCAGATACTTTGTCAAGCACCACCATCCCACTCTTCACCTGCCGAAGCAAATAACGTCCGTGGAGGTGATAGGTTGGCTTTTTTTCTTCCTGCTCCGTGGGTTGATTCATAGAGCTGCTGAAAGTCGTCTGAACTACCCGTTCTTTCTCAGCTTCTTCGATGGTGGCAATTTCTTCCTGAGAAGCAGAAGCATAAAGCTCATTGAGTTTGTCCAATCGTTCCTGATTGCTTTCCAGTGATTTAAACGAACTGTAATCCCGATCTTTCTGAGAAGAAATGGTTTGGTTTTCTCGTTGGATATTGAGGTGTTCAAAGCTAACATCTGCCGAAAAATCCAATGAAGGTGTCACGTTAAAAGACGCTAGTGCCTGGCGAACAGCTGAGTTGATTACTCCATATAACATCCGGTCATCATCGAATTTCACTTCCGTTTTTGTTGGATGCACATTGATATCTACATGCACCGGATCAATCTCTATAAATAGCACATAGAAAGGAAAGTAATCTTCTTTTAAAAGTCCTTCATACGCCCGTGTAACCGAATGGTTGAGGTAGCTATTCTTGATGAATCGGTTGTTGATAAAAAAGAATTGTTCGCCCCGTGTTTTCTTGGCGTTTTCCGGTTTGCCAATATATCCGGTCACTTTTACCAGTTCGGTCTCCTCACTGCATGGCACAAGTTGCTGCTGATAATTCTTTCCAAAAAGCTGTACGATACGCTTACTTAGTTTCCCTCCATCCAGCTTATAGGTTTCCAAATCGTTCTGTACCATGGAAAATGCAATCTCTGGGTTAGCTAGAGCTATCCGCTGAAATTCATCATTGATGTGACGAAGCTCCACAGGATTTGATTTTAGGAAATTTCTTCTGGCGGGCACATTATAAAAAAGATTTTTCACACAGATCGATGTGCCTTGATTGTAGGCGATTGGCTCCTGGCTTTTTACTTCGGAAGACTCGATGATCAACTGAGTACCCAATTCATCATCCGCATGTCTGGTTTTGAGTTCTACCTGTGCTACTGCTGCGATTGAAGCCATGGCTTCTCCTCTGAATCCCAGCGTACGAATTTTAAATAAATCTTCGGAAGACCGAATTTTTGAAGTAGCGTGACGTTCGAAACTCATTCGTGCATCCGTGCCACTCATCCCGGACCCATTATCCACTACCTGGATAAGGGCTTTTCCGGCATCTTTTACAATCAATTTTACAGATGTAGCACCAGCATCCACGCTGTTTTCCAGCATTTCTTTTACGACAGAAGCAGGGCGTTGCACCACCTCACCAGCGGCAATTTGGTTAGCGATGCTATCAGGCAATAAGTGAATGACGTCACTCATTTGCGTTTTCTTAAAGATTTGAGCCGGTAGATTAAATAACCGGGCACGATGATCCAAAGTAGGTAATAGAAAAGATCATTTCCGAATTGTAACCATCCTAATACCATAACCCCAAGCAATGCGGCAATCCCTAATTGAAGCATGGAAGTAAAGGGGGCCGATTTTGTTTTTCTTTTAAAGCTGATACCAGAAGAATGGTAATCTCTTGTTTCTTTTCCTTCTATTTCTTCCTTTATTCGCTCTGTGCGTTCTTTTATTTCTTCCTTCACCGGATCATAATACCGTGGCTTGATCCGAAATTGCTGATGTTTTGGTAGACGAAATAAGGATGGAAATCGCATTGGGTATAGTTATTGGTCGAATGTTGTGTAAATGAACACGACATGAATGAAAAATTGTTCAAATTTAATCCCGACAAATGAGAATGGGTCAATAACAATGACCTGATTTAGCATTCTCACCAGTCAAAAATGAATTGCCGTCTATGAGGTATTGTTTCCGGCTGATATCCATTATTATGTGTGCTTCGGTTTTTGCCAATGAGTCAAAGACTACAGAAGAGGTATGGATTGATGGTGACTCTTTTTACGAGGCTATAAAACACAAAAAGAAGTCGACAATTTATTTCAAAAACTGGTCCCCCTATATCAGTCATTTTTTGGAGGATGAAAACTATTTTGTGGCTATACAATTAGGAAACACTTTCGATCCATTACCTCACGATCAGGTGGTACTTCCTTCACTTAATGCATTAGCCGCTATTGAGGATGATCAGCTTAGGGCCGATTATTTTATGTTTTTAGAAAGTTTCGGACGTACCAATGGAATCAACCATATGGTTTTACCCGATACTACTGGTTTTTCTTCATTTGAAAAGGAAGTAATCAAGCAGGCAAATGAGCGATCGCCATTTTACTTTTTACATAAATCATCCCTTTCCTATTCAATTCCCGAATCACGAAAGGAATTTGAAAACGTAGCTAAATCGAAACCAACCATCTGGATTGCAGATCAAGATGCCAGCCTTCGAAAATTTAATCGATGGAGTGGTAAACTAGGTGGCGCGAACCAGGCATCATTTTACTCAAAAATAAGAAAGGCCAAGCAGGAAGAATTCTTGCCGGCCTATGACATTCCTGAATCCCTTGGGCGGTCACTTTTCAACGCCAGTGTTGTAGCGATTGATCCAGCGCAAAAACTACCTCTTCAGGAAAAGGTCATTACCTATCTGGGTTCGGATGAACTGTTTCGAAAAAGACTAATGCAATATGCTCATGTTATTGAACATAGAGCCGAGGGAGTCCAATGTATTGTGGATAATCGGTTAAACGATCAGGAGGTTAAAACGGATGATATCGTCATCAATCACCGGTTTGAGAGTCAATACGAAACGGCGTTGATTATTTCAGGCATTGGTGTGGAGCGACAAGATGTGGTTTTAGGTAAAATGCTTTTTGGAGCGATGGAAATTGTAGGAAGAAGCTCAGTTTCTGGAGTCAGAAAAATTTATAACCCTGCGTTTCTTGGATACGCAGATGCGAAATGGGAAGGGATGAACCCTCAACATTTGCTGTGGATCGATTCGCTTGCCAAAGAAGCAATCGGTAAATATGCTACTCCTGGAATTCAACTTGCCGTTGTTAAAAATGGATCGATCGTTTTGGAAAAATCATATGGTTATTACACCTACGACAGCCTCCGACCAGTTCATAATCACACCCGTTATGATATAGCCTCTCTGACAAAAGTAATAGGCACTCTTCCTGCCATTGCCTTATTGGTTGATCAGGGAAAAATCAACCTCGATGACTCTGTAAGTATGCACTTAAGCGCTTTTAGGGGGTCTAACAAATCAAATGTCTCTATACGTCAATTACTTGCACATCACGGAGGTTTGAGATCCTATGTCCCATTTTGGAGTATGATGATGGATGGAGATCGACTGGATGCTTTCTACTATAAAACAAAAGAGGATGAAGAGAGAGACATAAGGACTTATGGAATGGATCCGCACCCTTCAATGCTTGACTCATTGAAGAGCTTCATCGTAAGATCAAAACTGATAAAAAACCCATCTGAATATCATTACAGTGATTTAGGATTTATGATTTTGCATTGGTTGGTTGAAGAAGTTTCAGGCCAACCATTCGATTCATTTCTGGAAGAGAATTTTTATAAGCCAATGAAGCTAACTTACACTTCATTTAACCCGCTTTCTAAGGGTGTTTCACCAACGGCCATTGCACCCACAGAATATGATCATCGTTACAGAAACTACCAGGTTTGGGGCGAAGTTCATGACCGGAATGCCCTGGTATTTGGAGGAGTAGCAGGGCATGCCGGACTATTTTCTACCGCAAGTGATTTAGCCAAAATACTGGCTATGATTATGAATGGAGGCTATTATGGAGGAAAAAAATACATCTCAAAATCCACGCTCGATCAGTTTAATGTCCGATATTTTGAGCATAATCGAAGAGGTCTTGGATGGGATAAAAAGGACGGGATAAAGGATTCGGCTTCCTCTTTAGCCAGCGATCAAAGCTATGGGCATACGGGTTTTACCGGCACGATGGTTTGGGCAGATCCTCAGGAAAATTTAATTTATGTGTTCCTTTCCAACCGCATATATCCGGATGCAAATAACTGGAAATTGGGAGAGTTAAATACCCGAACCCACATCCACGACATTATCTATCAGTCAATTCAGGATTGAAATTGAAACTTATTGAAGCCGGTAGCGGTTTAATCAACTTGAAGAAAAACACCTAATAAATGAAGGTAGGAATTGTATGTTACCCCACTTATGGTGGTAGTGGAGTTGTAGCCACAGAACTTGGGAAGTCTTTAGCCAAAAAAGGGCATGAAATCCACTTTATAACCTATTCCCAACCTACCCGATTGGATTTCTTCAACCCGAATCTTTATTATCACGAAGTAAGCGTAAAGTCATACCCCCTTTTTCAATATCCTCCATACGAGCTTGCGCTGGCAAGTAAAATGGTAGATGTGGTTTTAAATGAAAAGCTTGATTTGTTACATGTGCATTATGCGGTACCTCATGCATCCGCTGCATACATGGCACAGCAGATTTTAAAAACTAAAGGCTGTGAAATTCCATTCATCACAACCCTTCATGGTACGGACATTACCATTGTTGGGAAGGATGCAACGAATGAACCAGTGGTTACATTTTCTATCAATAAATCCGATGGAGTGACAGCTGTATCCCAGGATTTAAAAAATGACACGCTTGAGCATTTTGATATCTCAGTTCCAATCGAAGTAATACCAAACTTCATTGATTTGGAGCGTTTCAAGAAACAGCCCAAGGAACATTTTAAGAAAGCGATTTGTCCTAATGATGAGAAGTTGGTCGTTCATACATCAAACTTCAGGAAAGTGAAGCGTGTTGATGATGTGCTGAAAGTTTTTTGTGAGGTAAGAAAAGTAGTTCCGTCAAAGCTATTATTAATAGGAGATGGGCCTGAAAGAAAGAAGATGGAAGACATGGCCAGGGATATTTGTACAGAAGATATTCGCTTCTTAGGGAAACTAGAAGCCGTAGAAGAGGTCCTTTCAGTAAGTGATTTGTTTTTGATGACATCAGAGAAGGAAAGTTTTGGTCTTGCGGCATTGGAAGCGATGGCATGTGAGGTGCCCGTTATTTCATCCAACGCGGGAGGTTTACCTGAGCTAAATAATGAGGGTAAATCAGGGTATGTATGTGAAATTGGAGATGTAGATACTATGGTAAAACGAGCCATACATATTTTGGACAATAAAAACCTGAGCACTTTCAAAAAGGGAGCTCTGGCAAGAGCAAAAGAATTTGATGTAAACAATGTTCTGCCAATGTATGAATCTTTTTATCAATCCGTTTTAGAGAAACATAAAAAATCATTATCAGAGAGTTTGTAAAAAATTAGGGTTTGTTTTCCCTAATTTTGCCGACAATTAAACGAAGCAATGGAACTTAAGAATAAGCCACACGCCAAAGGAACAAAAGCACTTTTCAAGAATAAATTCATGGAAAGGCTTACGAGAACGCATATAGCTATTCCGCTTGTTGTATTCTCTGTGATTTCCATAGGACTGATGGTCTATGGATTTCAGCAATCGTACTTAAACACTACAAATGCCATACTTCTGTTCATAGGTGGGTTTATGGGATTTACCCTAGTTGAGTATTTGATGCATCGGTTCGTTTTTCATTTAACTCCCTCTACTGAAAAGCGAGAAAAATTTGCTTACACGGTACATGGGGTTCATCATGACTACCCGAAAGACAAAGATCGGTTGGCCATGCCGATCCCACTCAGCTTAACACTATCCACTGTCTTTTTCCTCTTGTTTCAATTAATCATGGGAGTCCATGTGTTTGCTTTTTTACCCGGCTTTTTGATGGGTTATGCTTACTACTTATGGATTCACTATATGGTACATGCATATCAACCGCCTAAAAATTTCTGGAAAGTGCTTTGGGTGCATCACGGCATTCACCATTATAAAGATCCGGGAAATGCATTTGGCGTATCATCCCCATTCTGGGATGTAGTGTTTGGCACAATGCCTAAGAAATAATTACTTATTTTCTTTCTTATTCTTCTTGGCAGCCTTTTTTGCCTCTCTGGCTTTTCGCTTTTCTGGGGAGGCAGGTTCTAGCGTGGCTTTAAACAAAAAATCCCTTGTTCCCCAAAATAAACTGGTGATTAATGTTGCGAATATGGGTCTTCTACCGGGCATAGTTTGTTAAAAATCTAACGTTAATTTAACGCAAAAAATTCTCATTTACATATTCCTTCAACGGAAGGAAATCATTCTTGTCGGTTTTTAGTTAAGTTAATGCTATGATCGGATACCGATTTACTGAATTTATACCCGAGAAAAATCCAGAGCAGACCACCTTTGATAATCTGCTCAATATTTTTCTTCAACTACTTGTCATCACCTCCGGAGATGTCAATGAGGCACTGAGCTGGCTAACCAACCTGGACAGAGAGCATTCAATCTCAACCGCTGATTATGGGATAGGAGATTTTATAGATGACCTTAAAAATAAAGGTTACATCGATGATAAAAACGAGAAAGGTGAGTTTAGAATCACTGCCAAAAGTGAGCAGGAAATAAGGAAAAGCGCACTCGAAGAAATCTTCGGTAAGCTGAAGAAATCTGGTAAAGGCAGTCATAAAACGGATCACACAGGAATAGGGGATGAGATTACCTCTGATTATCGCGAGTTTCAATTTGGCGACTCACTCGAGCAAATTGAAATGACTGAAAGTCTACGTAATGCACAAATCAATCATGGCTTAAATGATCTAACACTCACCGAGAATGATCTTGAGATTCGGGAGCGGGAATATAAAACGCAGACATCCACGGTACTGATGATCGACATTAGTCACTCCATGATACTTTATGGGGAAGATCGGATCACACCAGCGAAAAAGGTAGCAATGGCTTTGGCTGAGCTGGTGAAAAGAAAGTATCCAAAAGATACCCTTGATGTAATTGTCTTTGGCAATGACGCCTGGCAGATTGAAGTCAAAGATTTACCGTATTTAAACGTAGGTCCATTTCATACCAACACGGTTGCTGGCCTGGAACTTGCGATGGATTTACTCCGCAGAAGGAAAAACAAAAACAAACAGATTTTTATGATCACTGATGGCAAACCTACTTGCCTGAAAGAGGGAATTAAATATTATAAAAACAGCTTCGGGCTTGATCCGAAAATTTTAAATGAAACGCTAAACCTAGCTGCACAGTGTCGCAGGATTAAAATCCCGATCACAACCTTTATGATAGCTTCTGACCCATATCTTCAGGAGTTTGTGAGAGAGTTTACAGAAGTGAACAATGGCAATGCGTATTACAGCAGTTTGCAGGGGTTGGGTAATCTCATTTTTGAGGATTATCGCAGAAATAGAAGAAAAAATCTTTAGTGCCATTCGCACATTGAAAAAAATTATTGATGAAATACCAGGATTTAAATGCTGAGCAAAAGACTCGGATCAGTACGTTAGGAGAATTAAAAAATACAGGATATGGATCGCAATCCATAAAAGAAGAGCTGCGCAACAACCTGATCAAAACGAAGCGTGCAGGCGAAAATATTTTTGAGGGAATATGGGGCTATGAAGACTCAGTAATTCCTGATGTCGAACGCGCCATCCTTTCTCGTCACAACATTAACTTTTTAGGATTGAGAGGCCAGGCAAAAACCCGAATGGCACGAATGATGACGCGATTGCTGGATGAGTACATTCCGGTGATAAAAGACGCTCCGCTCAATGACGATCCACTTAATCCCATTTCAAAATTTGCGCGGGATCAAGTAAATGAACTCGGTGAAGATACACCCATTGGTTGGATGCATCGAGATGAGCGTTACACGGAAAAGCTGGCAACACCTGATGTGACCATTGCTGATTTGATTGGTGATGTAGATCCCATTAAAGCAGCCAGTTTAAAACTTCCTTATTCCGATGAGCGTGTGATTCACTTTGGGTTGGTACCAAGATCACATCGGGGGATTTTCGTCATCAACGAGCTACCTGATTTGCAAGCCAGGATTCAGGTAGCACTTTTTAACATTCTTCAGGAGGGAGATATTCAAATCAGAGGATTCAAATTAAGAATGCCTCTGGATGTGCAGTTTGTTTTTACTGCTAACCCTGAGGATTATACGAATCGGGGATCGATTGTAACACCATTAAAAGACCGGATCGATAGTCAGATCATCACACACTATCCATCATCGATTGATATAGGGAAGAAGATCACCAAACAAGAAGCAATTCTGGCTAAGGAACAGCAGGACAATATTGAGATTTTCGATCTAGCCAAAGACCTGATTGAACAAATCGCAATTGAAGCAAGAGATAGTGAATATGTGGATGCGAAAAGTGGGGTGTCCGCTCGCTTGACTATTTCCGCTTATGAAAATCTAGTCAGTGCCTGTGAGCGCCGGATGCTTATCAGTGGTGAGGCTAAAGCCAATGTTCGATTAACTGATTTTATCGGGGTGATTCCTGCCATTACAGGAAAGGTGGAGCTTGTCTATGAAGGAGAGCAAGAAGGGCCTGGAATTGTGGCCAACAATCTGGTTGGAAAAGCCATCCGTTCACAATTCATCAACTACTTTCCTGATCCGGAAAAGGAACGTAAAAAAGAAAAAGGGAACACTTATGAGCCGATCAAAGAATGGTTCGAAAAAGGAAACATGGTAGACCTGATTTTTGACGCGAAGGAGAAAGATTACCAGAAAGAACTAAAGGAGATTCCCGGCTTAGAAAAGCTCGTAGATAAGTACCAGAAAACTTCTCATGAAGGGTTTAAGTACTTTTTGATGGAATTCGCGTTATTTGGATTAGCGGAATATAGCATGCTCAGCAAGCATCAGCTGGAGCAAGGCATGCAGTTCAAAGATTTATTTACAAGCATGTTTTCCATGCCGGAAATGGGGGATGATGAATGAGAAGGTCAAAGAAGCACTTAAGTTAATTCGACAAGGAGAAGGCCAGTTTGTAGAGTTTAAGAACAAGGCGAAGTTTCCAGAGAAGATCATTCGTGAAGTGGTTGCTTTTGCCAACTCCAGTGGAGGTCATTTATTTATTGGAGTTAACGATAATGGATCACTGGCGGGCTTAAAATACCCTGAAGACGAGGAGTATGTTTTAACCAAAGCAATTGCAGAACTGTGCAGGCCGGCTATCAATTTCACCGTTGATTTATTGCAAGTGAAAGAAGACAAAGAGATTCTTCATTACCACATACCCGAAAGTAAAGACAAACCTCATTTTGCATTTCTTGAAAAGAAGCATCGTTATGGAAAAGCATTTGTGCGATCAGCAGATCACTCCATACAGGCTAGTTATGAAGTGAGGCAGATTTTAAAGAGAAGCAAGAGAGCGCATCAACCCATAGAATTTGAAGAAAAAACAAAACAGCTATTTCAATACTTTGAAAGTCACCCAGGGATTACGTTGAGTGAGTATATTGAATTAAGCGGCCTGAATAAAAAGCTTGCTTCTAATAAGTTAATCCATTTGGCTTTATCCGGTGCTTTAAAAATTGAGCCAAAGGAAGGTGGTGATATCTTCATGCCTACCGAATAATTTTCTTCAAATTCTATCTGTTTCACTTCTTTTTTTCAAGTGAAACTCCAATATTACAGATGATCCTCATCGGAACTATAAACCGCTAATCCGTATGGCTAAATCCTCCAGACAGAAAAAGATTTTCATTCTCGATACCTCAGTTATTCTTTACTCTCACGATTCCATTCTCAATTTTGCGGAGCACGATGTGGGGATTCCCATTACTGTTTTGGAAGAGCTAGACCAGTTTAAGAAGGGAAATGACACAAAGAACTTTGAGGCCAGGGAATTTATCCGGCTGCTAGATCGATTAGCTAAGGATCATAGCCTTCAAGACTGGATTCCATTAAATGGAAAAACAAAAGGTTGCTTTAAGGTCATAATGGATTCTGACAGTACGCTCGATGCTACCCAGGTTTTCAACGATGGCAAAAATGATCACCGCATATTAAATGCCGCGCTTACGATTAAAGAGCAAGAGCCAAAGCGAAAAGTCATCCTGGTTTCAAAGGACATCAACCTGCGTTTGAAAGCGAAATCCCTTGAGTTGCCTGCTGAGGATTACGAGACCGGTAAAATCAAAAATGTCAATACGCTCACCACTGGAAAAACTGAACTCGAAGACATTAATTCAGAACACATCGATGAACTATTCAAGAGGAATGTGATAGATCGAAAGAAAATCCTGAAGCGTAAGAAATTTCCGGCCAACAACTATTTTATTCTTAAGAGCGAGAAAAATTCTGTGCTAGGGTATTACAATCCTATTGAGGATACAGTTGAAAAGGTGGAAAAGCAGATGGTCTACGGGATCAAGCCAAAAAATGCCGAACAAACTTTTGCAATGCATGCCATCTTAAATCCGGAGATCAAGCTAGTCAGCATCAATGGAGTTGCAGGGACAGGTAAAACGCTTTTGGCGTTAGCATCTGCGCTGGAACAAAGGCGGAATTATAAGCAGATCTATTTGGCAAGGCCTATCGTGCCGTTGAGCAATAAAGACATTGGATATCTGCCTGGTGACATCAAATCAAAGCTAAATCCTTACATGGAGCCACTATGGGACAACTTGAAATTCATCCAGCATCAGTTCAAGGAAAATGACAAGGAGTTTACCCGTATTTCTGACATGGTGACTCAGGAAAAGCTGATGATTACTCCATTAGCATATATCCGTGGTAGAAGCTTATCAAACATCTTTTTCATTGTTGATGAGGCACAAAATCTAACGCCACATGAAATAAAAACCATAATTACGCGTGCAGGTGAAAACACAAAAATCATTTTTACGGGAGATATTTATCAGATTGACACGCCTTATCTGGATTCACAATCCAATGGCTTATCCTATTTGATTGACCGTATAAAAGATCATCCGATGTTCGCACATATCACGCTCGAAAAAGGTGAAAGATCCGAGCTTGCTAACCTTGCAAATGAATTATTGTAATGCCTTTTATTGACACCATTCAACCAGAACAAGCCGAAGGACAATTAAAGGAAATATATGATGGCTTGATCAAGAGTCGGGGGAAAATAGCTGAGGTGCATAAAATCCAGTCATTGAACCCAGAGTCAATTACCAATCACATGGATTTGTACATGACCATTATGTTTGGAAAATCGCCCCTGAGGAGGGTGCAAAGGGAGATGATGGCTGTTATTGTATCTATTTCCAATAAATGTGAGTACTGTCAGATCCATCATCTAGAGGCAGTAAAAAATTTCTGGAAGGATGACGAGAAGCTAAAAGCTTTTCAGGCAGATTTCGAAAACGCCCCATTGAATGACCGTGAAAAAGCACTTTGTAGGTTTGCAAAAGCATTAACGGAAACACCTGAAAAATCAAATGATGCAGGCCTTGTAAACCCTCTTAAAAACGCTGGATTCAATGACCGTGAAATTCTGGATGCAACGCTGGTCATTGCCTACTTCAATTTTGTAAATCGGATTGTGTTAGGCCTTGGTGTTAGTCTTGAAGAAAATCCTGGAGGATACAAGTATGAATAATGCATCCAAATTCGTTGGATTTCGTTAGGTTTAGCTTGTCAAAAAATTCAAATAAATGATCAACTTAAAGGACGTTAGCAAATTCATCGAATCTAAATATCAGCGCACTTTCATTTTGAAAGGGGTAGATCTGGAAATCAAAGAGGGTGAATTTGTCAGTATTATGGGGCCTTCCGGTTCCGGTAAATCAACATTACTCAACATCATAGGCATGTTGGATAAGCCCTCCGAAGGAGAGTATTATTTCATGGATGAGCCCGTTCACAAACTTCGGGAAAAACGTATTTCAAGAATTCACAAGGAACATATTGGGTTTATTTTCCAGGCTTACCATCTCATTGATGAGCTCACGGTTTATGAAAACATCGAAACGCCACTGATTTATAGGGGTGTAAAAGGAAAGGAACGAGCCAGCATGATCGCAGAAATGCTGGATAAGTTCAAAATGGTCGCTAAAAAGGATCTGTTTCCAGAGCAGCTTTCAGGAGGGCAACAACAGTTGGTTGGTGTTGTTCGAGCCATCATTGGTAAGCCAAAACTGCTTTTAGCTGATGAGCCGACAGGTAATCTTCATTCTACACAAGGTGAGGAGGTAATGGATGTGTTGAAACAGCTTCACAAGGAAGGAATGACGATCGTCCAGGTAACACACAATGAAAAATTTGCAGAGTATGGCTCTCGAATTATACAGCTTGAGGATGGCCGTGTAATGGATTAAAATAGAAAATCATGGTTTGACAGTTGGTTACCAAAATGTCTATCTTTGGATTAAGAGAAGATTATTTTTAACAAAACCAATTTAACCATGAATATGCCTGATTACGTAGAGCGATTAATTCATACCATCAGCGATTCCTTACCGGGAGTTGTAGGTGCTGTGATTGTTCTGATCATCGGTTGGCTTTTTGCAATACTTATTCGCAAAATCGTCCACAGTCTGATGAAGAAAACAGAGTGGGATGAACGCTTACTCGGCAATACCATTGTAGATACCAACAAATTCATTGCGAATCTGGTCTACTATGTCTTAATGCTAATCATTTTGCTGATAGTCCTTGAGATGTTAGGTGTGAGTTATGTGCTGGATCCTATCAGAAATATGCTCAATGAGTTCCTTGGATTCATTCCAAACATCCTTGCCGGGATGGCAATCGTATTCATTGGATACATTATAGCTAAGTTCATTTCTAACCTGGTGAAGATGGCCGGGAGTTTCTTCGACAGGCTTGCGAATAATATGGGCTTTAAGGAAACTGACAAGCTGGTTCATTTTATCCAGCAGGTAGTTTTTATTGTAATTTTCATCCCATTCATAATTCAGGGATTGAATGCACTACACCTTGAGGCAATTACAAACCCGGCAAACAATGTGTTGCATCAAATGCTGGATTCAGTTCCTAATATCATTGGCGCCATCCTGATCATATCAATATTTGTTGTAGGAGGCAGGTTCATAACTTCTTTTGTCAAAGACCTCCTCGCCAATGTGGGAATAGATAAGCTTGTTGAAAAACTACAACTAAAATCAGTGCTTGGGAAACAAAAATTATCAAGCATTGTGGCCAATATTATTTTCTACTTCATGGTCTTCTTCGGAGTAATTTCTGGCGTAGAAATGCTTGGACTTGATCGCCTAGCGGAAGTTTTACATACGATCCTTAACCTCTCCGGAAATGTACTTTTCGGCTTGATCATTCTTGTAATGGGTAACTTCCTGGGTTCCATCATTTTCAAGTCAATGAATGGCTCAGGGGAGAACTCATTTGTTGCAGGAATAGCACGGGTTGCTATTGTCGGACTGTTTCTGGCTATAGCGCTGAGAACAATGGGAATTGCCAATAGCATTGTGGAGTTGGCTTTCGGACTAACACTTGGTGCAATTGCGGTTGCAGTAGCACTGTCTTATGGACTTGGTGGGAGAGAAGCTGCTGGGAAGCACATGGAGCAAATCTTAAAGCGATTGCAGAGTAAGAAATAAATTAAAGCTAAAAGAAAGCCCTCGACAGCATTGTCGAGGGCTTTTATATTGTTATGCAAAACAGGCTGCCAATATGGGTTGGTACTGCCTGCCAAACTTTCGATAGCACCATTCTTTAAGCTGGTGGACTTCATCAGGCACAAGTGCCTTAATTGCCTTCCTTAGCTCTTTCTCGAATAGCCGTTTATCAAAGCTTACTTTCGACAAAATAGTTTTAAAGTATTCTAGCATGTGAATAATTGTTAATGATCAAACCCACACTATAAATTTGGCGTTTGGATTTGAAGAATGATAGATTTTAACATTAGTTAAGTAATAGTCAGGTGATATGAAATTAACGAACAAATTCCTGTTAGGTTGTGCTGTAATCTTCCTATCTACTGTCAATAGTTTCTCTCAGAATGTAGCCATTAAGTTAGGTAAAAATGAGATAGGAATCAATCAGTATTTCACCGTAACCGTCCAGGTAGAAAATGACAGACTCAAGCAATACAGCGATTTTCCCAATATAGAGGGATTTATCAAACGTGGTACTTCTTCATCTACCACCACCAACTATGTGAATGGTCGAATGTCATCCACTCAGAGCCTGACTCAGAATTATCAGGCTACAGAAAAAGGCACTTTTTTACTTCAACCTTTTTTTATGACCATTAATGGGGAGGAAGTAAAATCAGAAGGAACTCAGATAGTAGTAGGTGAAGCGGTTCAAAGACAAGCAAGGCAAAGTCCCTTTAGTCGCGATCCTTTTGACGATTTATTTGGAGGTCGATCAGAGCCTGAAGAGTTTTTAGACATTAAGGCGGACGCTTTTGTTGCACTCACATTAGACAAAGATGAGGTATACGTTGGAGAAGGTTTTACAGCAACTTTAGCGTTTTATGTTGCAGAGTCAAATCGGGCCGAAATGCGATTTTATAATCTGGCCAATCAGATCACTGAGATCGTGAAAACGGTAAAACCCCCTAACTGCTGGGAGGAAAATTTTAGTATTGATCAGATTTCAGGCGAGCCAATAACCATCGGAGGTAAAGCCTATGACCGCTACAAAATATATCAAACAACCTATTATCCTCTCACATTAAAAGATATTGAATTTCCATCCATCGGATTGAAGATGATCAAGTTTAAGGTTGCCAAAAACCCATCGTTTTTTGGCCGAAACAGGCAGGAAGATTACGAGACCTTTTACTCAAAAGAAAAAACGGTTAAGGTTAAAGACTTGCCGGCTCATCCTATGAAAGATCAGGTTGCAGTTGGAAACTATCGGCTGGATGAAAACATTAGTAACCGGGAACTTGAAACAGGTCAAAGCTTCAACTACTCATTCAACATCGTAGGGGAAGGAAATATCAGCTCGATTGAAGCACCAACTCCAAAGAATAATGATGCGTTTGACTTCTACGCTCCTAATGTCACACAGCGAGTAAATAGAGCTGCCGGTAAGGTTAGTGGGGTGAAGAGTTATGACTTTTACGCGATTCCAAATGAGCCCGGTGAGTTCAAGCTTGGCGATTACTTTTATTGGGTGTTTTTCAATCCTGAAAACGACTCATACGATACGCTACGCTCTGAGTACTCCCTTAACGTGTCTGGTGAAAGCAGGAAAAACTTAACAATAGCATCGAATGATTTGGGTGACTTCTACGATAAGATAGGCAGTGTCGACAATGAGCTGGAAGCTATTGGTGGGGATGATTGGGTTAAGATCATAGTTAATATCTTTATCGCTTTAACATTAGGCTTCACTGCCTATCTGCTGTTCAAAAAGACAGCATAATCGCATGAATAATTCTTTTGGTAACATTTTTAAGATTACCTCTTTCGGTGAGTCTCATGGTCAGGGTGTTGGAATCGTTATAGATGGCTGCCCTGCAGGCGTTGAGCTTGACGAGCAGTTTATTCAATCAGAACTCGATCGTCGTAAACCTGGTCAGTCCAGAATAACAACTCAAAGAAAAGAGGCGGATGGATTCGAATTTCTATCAGGGGTTTTTGAAGGCAAATCTACTGGGTCTCCTATCACAATCTTCATTAGAAATCAGGATCAAAAAAGTAAGGATTACGATCACATAAAAGATATCTACCGTCCTTCGCATGCCGACTTTACTTATCAGGAAAAGTATGGTGTTCGAGACTATCGTGGTGGTGGCAGAAGTTCAGCAAGAATTACTGCCGGATGGGTTGCTGCTGGAGCTATCGCAAAGTTGATTTTGAAAGAGATAGGCATTAAATGTCAGGCATTTGTATCGCAAGTGGGTGAGTTGAAACTAGAAAAAAACTATTTGGAACTCGACTTATCAAAGACAGAATCCAATGATGTAAGATGCCCTGATGAAGTCACAGCCAAGAAAATGTTTGAGTTGATCGATAATGTCAGAAAAAACCGGGATACGGTGGGAGGAGTGGTAACCGGAGTGATCTCTGGCAATCCTGTAGGCCTGGGGGAGCCTGTTTTTAATAAGCTGAATGCTACGCTCGGGTTTGCTATGTTATCAATCAATGCAGTTAAAGGATTTGAGCTGGGGAGTGGATTTGATGGAGTGAAAATGAGGGGTTCGGATCACAATGATGCTTTTGAGAATAAAGGATCTGAAATTGGGACTAAAACAAATCATTCAGGGGGTGTTCAGGGAGGCATTTCGAATGGAGAAGATATTTATTTTAATGTAGCCTTTAAACCCGTTGCAACAATCATGAAAGATCAGTCTTCAGTTGATGGGGAGGGAAATGCCATTACGGTTAAAGGAAAAGGCAGGCATGATCCCTGTGTGGTTCCACGAGCAGTGCCCATCGTAGAAGCCATGTCTGCATTAGTGATGGCAGATTTCTATTTATTAGCTCAAACCAATAAATTGCGAGGCTAAGCGATAGCTGATCAATTAATTAAGCGACTCAAATTACTATGAGAAATACACCCCTCCACGTCAAAATCATCATCGGTTTAGTTGCCGGTATCATTTACGCGTTTGTTTCTAGTGCCTTGGGATGGAATGAGTTTACCATCAATTGGATAGATCCTTTTGGAACAATTTTTATTCGACTACTGAAATTCATTGCAGTCCCACTTGTGCTGTTTTCGATAATTAGTGGCATCAGCGGCTTAAGTGATATTTCTAAGCTTGGCAGAATGGGTGCTAAAACGCTAGGGTTTTATTTACTTACAACCGTAATAGCTGTCGCATTAGGCTTGTTAGCAGTGAATACCATTAAGCCGGGGACGCACCTGGATGATGATCAACGTGTCAAAAACCGTATTGCATATGAACTATGGGCCAATGAAGACGGTGTTGAGATTAAGGACAAGAAGGATTTCCTAATCAATCCTAAATATGCCGATGCAGTAAAAGAGGTTTCGGGTAAAGAGCAGGATGTAGACATGAAGGTGGATAAAATGAAATCCACTGCGGAATCGAATAAAGAGAGCTCTCCCCTAAAATTTCTGGTGGATATGGTGCCAGAAAACCTTGTCTTCGCCATTTCCAATAACAGCTTGATGCTTCAGGTGATATTTTTTGCCATCTTTTTTGGGATTTCAATTGCCATGCTGCCCAATGGGAAAGCTCAACCCGTAATAGATCTCGTTAACAGCATCAATGAAGTTTTTTTAAAAATGGTCGAGATGGTGATGAAGGCAGCACCATATTTTGTTTTTGCATTGTTGGCAGGGGTTATAGCAAAAATGGCTAATACACCTGCCGAAGTACTGGAGATATTTAAGGGCCTGGGCTCATATTCGCTTACCCTTTTCGGAGCACTGGCATTTATGATTTTTGTATTCTACCCGTTGATTATAGTCACATTCGTGAAGGGTATGACTTACAAGCAGTTCTTCAAAAACATAAGTCCAGCCCAGTTGATGGCATTTTCCACCAGCTCAAGTGCGGCCACCCTGCCGGTAACTATGGAATGTGTTGAGGATAATATGGGTGTTTCCAGAAACGTAACAAGTTTTGTATTGCCTATTGGAGCAACAGTAAATATGGATGGTACCAGCATCATGCAGGCGGTTGCAGTGATATTCATGGCTCAGCTGCATATGGTTGACCTTTCTCTTGGACAGCAACTAACCATTGTACTAACTGCGACGTTGGCCTCTATTGGATCTGCAGCTGTGCCTAGCGCAGGCCTTGTTATGCTAATTATCGTGCTTCAGTCTGTCGGACTAAATCCAGCCTGGATTGCTATTATTTTCCCGGTAGACAGGATATTAGATATGTGTAGAACGGTTGTAAATGTAACGGGAGATGCAACAGTCGCTACACTGGTAGCTGGTTCTGAAAATGAACTTAAGCCAACTACAAATTAAGCCATCATCAGGTAAGAGACATATATAGTCAATCCTAACGTTAAAAGCGTTACAAGAACCATCAGCGAAATCTGTATTTTTCTGGTTACCATGACTTTGTGATTTTAGGGTGATAAAAACGATTATTAGAAGTATGGTACCTATTTAACGGGCTATACTAGCTGCCCTTTCGAACTTTTCTACGAACTTTGCAATTGTATTGCTAAACGCACAAACTATGCAGACAACACAAGAACCTCGAGTGGTTAATATCTATACAGAGTCAAACCCAAATCCCAACTCTTTGAAGTTTGTTGTTAACTTCATGTTAATGCCGGAAGGGATAAGCAGAGACTTCCCCAATTTAGATAGTACATCTGAAGCACCGCTTGCCAAAGCATTGTTTGAGCAGTTTGATTTTGTGACAGGAGTTTTCTACATGAGCAACTTTGTTACCGTTACTAAAAAAGAAGAAACGGAGTGGTTTGAAGTTAAGGCTCAGGTTCAACAATTCATCAAAGACTTTTTGACTGAAGGAAAGGCTATTCTGACGGAAGAAATCAAGGATAATATTGATGATGAGTTGACCGGAGATGATGCTGAGGCAAAAATCAAAGGTGTTTTAGAAGAATACATCAAACCTGCTGTTGAGATGGATGGTGGCGCGATAAAACTCTCATCATTCAAAGATGGTATTGTTACAGTAACGCTTCAGGGCTCTTGTAGCGGATGCCCTTCATCAACCATCACATTGAAAAACGGAATTGAAAATCTGCTTAAGCGGATGGTTCCTGAAGTAAAGGAAGTGGTTGCAGAAGAAGGCTGATTTTAGGAAATTAGGAGAAAAATTAACCTCCTAATGAAAAATCTCATTTACATATCCCTTTTGTTTTTAATGGTGATTGCCTGTGATCAATCGGGACAATCAAATGATGAACCATTTGAAGCAATGCCAGTGGAAGGTGTCTATGATTCTCTTTTGGCAGATGAAACAGGCGCTGATGACTATGGCATGCGCAGATACGTAATGGCACTTTTAAAAGAAGGTCCTAATCGTGAGCAGGATTCAGCTGAAGTAGCACAAATCCAAAGGGCTCATCTTGATAATATTACCCGCATGGCTGAAGAAGGTATGCTTGTGATGGCAGGTCCTTTCTTTGATAATTGGGAGGTAAAAGGAATTTACATATTTGCTGTGGAAACTATTGAGGAAGCAGAGGAGCTAACGAAAACAGACCCGGCAATTCAAGCTGGCAGGCTTGTTATGGAGCTACACCCATGGTATGGTAGTGCAGCGTTGATGAAAATGGGTGATATGCACGAAAAGCTGGCGAAGAAATCCATATGATTGCATACCGTATCAAAGTAACTGGAAGGGTACAAGGAGTGTTTTTCAGAGCCTCAACCAAAGAAAAAGCGGAGGACTTGGGAATAAAGGGTTTAGTAAGGAATGAATCGGATGGGTCAGTTCTGATTGAGGCTGAAGGCGAAGAAGTACTAATGCAGGAATTTATTGAGTGGTGCCAGGAAGGCCCTTTGATGGCAAGAGTAGATCATATTGAGAAGGAAAAAATCCCGGCACAGCATTTCGAAAGCTTTAGGGTCACGTATTAAGCTTTTGTGCTATTTCGAGAAACCAGCCACAAATTGCTCAGTAATTCGTGGTGCTTCACTCAAGTTTTCGTCTGTACCAATTTCAATCGCATTTGCTTTCCATTCAAAACGTGTAGGTTCTATAGACTTCAATGGAATCCCATTTTCGAGAAGTGTAAATGCGACAATCTGAATGTCTTCCAAAGGAACATTATTCCCATAATACATCACATTGCTACCTAATCCGGATGTTTCAGTAGCTTCTTTTTCATGAATATAATAGCCCAGCTCTTTCAGGGAGTATACTTTATTATCATCTTCACTGTGCCGATAATATCTAATGACAACATCTTCTCTAAGCTGCCCTGCGGGAAGGTTGGCTATAATCGGAGCGAGGTAGTAATTTTTAAGGTCTTGAAGCGAAGTGTTTGCAGATGTTGTTTGCTCGGTTGTGTTTGTTGATTCGGTAGCTGTTTCGTCACTGTTAGCAAAGCTATCACCACTTGTTTCTAAATTTTCAGTCGAATCATTTTCAGAACGATCTAATACTGGTGGGGGAGTGTCATTTGAAACTTGAGACTCGGGCTCGGAGGGGTTAAATATCTCTTCAGCCTGCCCAGTTTTTGGGGACTCCTTTCTAGCTTCAACACTTGTAAAGCTCTTATCTCTATTTTCGCTGTATTTCTTAGCGTCAAAGGCTGTGGCCTGGAGTAGTTTGATTATTCCAATAAACACGAGCGCCATTATGGCATAGATTGGATACTTACCCATTGATATAAATGTGATTTGGTAGCCTGAATTTAACCAAAATACTCATTGGGTACAAAAAAAGCCCTCATCTACAATTTGAGTAAATGAGGGCTTCAAAGAAGTTATTAAGCAGCTATCCTAGTTTTCTTTCTTATTTAGGTCAATTACAATCGGAGTTGCAATAAATATTGAAGAGTATGTTCCTACGATGATACCCACCAATAATGCAAAAGAGAATCCTTGTAGTACTGCACCACCGAATAAGAATAGAACAATTACCACAATCAAAGTAGTGATGGAAGTAATGAACGTTCTGCTTACCGTATTATTCAATGATTCGTTGAAAACAGGGATTAATTCTGAACCGGATTTAATACCCATATTTTCTCTGATTCTATCAAACACGACCACTGTATCATTAATTGAATAACCGATAATGGTCAGGATAGCAGCAACGAATACCTGATCCGCTTCAAATGAAATTCCTAACGTGTTTGCGATTGCAAATGCTGACAATACGAACAATGTATCATGGAATAGGGCGATAATAGCACCCAGTCCAAACTGCCACTTTCTAAATCGGAAAACGATGTAGATAAAGATACAAATAAGGGCAATGATTCCTGATTTATAAGATGAGTTCTTAATGTCATCAGCAATAGTTGCTGTAACCTTGGATGAACTTGAGATTGTAAAATTACCATCTGCAAGTTGCGATCCATCCTCGATAAAGGTCAACCCTGTGGTTTCAGCCAGACCTTTAATCAAATCATTTCTTACCAATGCATCTCCCTCATCACTTTCGTCATCAATTTTATAAGATGTTGTAATTTTCAAAATATTTGGAGCTCCAAAAGTTTTCACTTCAGTACCTGCATTCTCAAAGTAATCACCTAAAGAGGTTTTAATTTCTGTTGGGTTTCTAGGCTCATCAAAAGTGATCACATACGAGCGTCCGCCTTTAAAGTCTACCCCAAGTGTAATACCCTTGGTTAATAGTGCTACGATACCTATACCAATGAAAATGCTGCTAAACATGTAGGCAAGCTTTCTCTTACTAAGGAAGTCGATATTCAGATTGGAAAGCGCATTTTTAGAAAATGCATTAGCAAATGAGATTTTCGAATTGTCTCCTTTCTTAGAGAAAGCCTCTACAATAACCCTTGTGATAAATACTGCACTAAAGAATGAGCAGATGATACCGATCATCAATGTTATTGCAAATCCTTTTACTGGTCCCTGACCTAAGGTAAATAGGATAATCCCAACGATTAAGGTTGTGACGTTCGCATCAAAAATTGACCAGTATGCTTTTGAATATCCTGAAGAAATCGCGGCTTTAAGGTTTGACCCGTTTCTCAGTTCTTCTTTGATTCGCTCAAAGATTAGCACGTTGGCATCAATGGCCATACCGATGGTAAGTACTATACCAGCGATACCTGGAAGTGTTAATGATGTTCCAAATTGGGCAAGAATACCCATGATGAAGAATACATTGAAAAATAATGCCAGGTTGGCGATTAATCCACCTTTAGCATAGTAAATCACCATAAAGACAATTACAATGATCAGACCAACAAGAATGGAGTTAAGCCCTTGATCTTGCGCTACTTTTCCAAGTGTAGGACCCACGACTACATCTTCTACGATAGTTGTAGGAGCCGGAAGCGAACCTGCTTTCAGAATGTTAGCCAAATCTTTTGCTTCTTCGATGGTTTTGAATCCACCGGAAATTGATGAGCTCCCATTTGGAATCTCACCTCTTACATATGGAGCAGAAAAGACATAATTATCAAGTACAATTGCGATCCGCTGGCCGATGTTTTCACGCGTCATCTTGGCCCATGTTCTGGATCCTGTAGCGTTCATTTGCATTGAAACTTCAGGCTCTGCCCGCTCATTCAATGAAGCTGTTGCGCTGGAGATTGTTTCACCGGTCAGGGTAGCTTTTCCACTTCTGTTGGTAAGGATAGGGTACAACTCTAATAGATCCGGTCCGGTCAATTCTTCACCTTTATCCTTCGGTTGTACATCCCAAAGGAACTTCATATTCGCAGGTATCAAAGCCTGAACATCATCTCGTTCTAGAATACGATTAACTTTAGCTGTATCCTTTACATTGTAAAGTAGCCCTCCATACTGTGGAGTGCTTGCCAGTAATTCCAGTAGTGGAGATTGTCGAGTATTGATCAATGAATCCAGCTGATCATTCTTTACAGAATCACCATCGCTGGTAGATAAAGAATCGGCATCATTACCATCACCAAGGAGTGCTGTGATATCTTCTTTTGTTTGTTGTTCTTCAGCTGTGAGTGGAGCTGAGGAAGGATCCTTTTTCATTTCCTCAACAACCAGAGCGTTTATTGACATCAAAACCGGAGCTACACTCTCTTGCTGGTGTACTTCCCAAAACTCTAGTTTAGCAACACCTTGTAGTAATTTTCTTACCCGCTGAGGATTGTCAACACCTGGGAGTTCAATCTGAATTCTGCCTGTACCTTGAAGGCGCTGAATATTAGGCTGAGATGTCCCAAACCGGTCGATTCGAGTTCTTAGGATATTGAATGACCGGTCAATAGCACTTTCAACTTCTGTGTTAATAATATCTAACACTTCGGCATCAGTGCTTTGAAGACTAATTCTTCCACGGTTTGCAGCTGTTGCGAATATTTGAGCAAGCTCTTTTGAAGGAGCTCTTTCTTTGAATTCACTGTAAAACTCGTCCACAAAATTCAACTGAGTACCTCTTACATTTTGCTTTGCCTGATTTAAAGCAGCAACAAAATCCGCATCACCGCTATTGCCACTCAATCCCCTGATGATATCAATTGGAGATACTTCCAGAGTTACGTGCATTCCACCCTGAAGGTCAAGCCCGAGATTTAACTCTGTTTCTTTGATTTCTTTATAAGTGTAATCGATCCCAAAAAGATCATATACGGGTTCATTCCAAATTGAATCAAGGTATCGCTGCTTTTCAATTACATCTGTGGTGCCGTCAGCTTCTTGAGTAGCAGTAACTGCTTTTTGCTGAATGTTTTGTGAGATGTAGGTAAATGACAAATAATAGATACAGAGCAACGAGATCAGTATCGTTAGGAAAACTATAAATCCTTTGTTTTTCATTGTTTTATGGTTTGATCATTGACACTTGTCAATGAAGATTGGTTTTATTAAAAAATCTGTTGATTAGGTTTCGGGAGAATGGAAACCTTATGGTGCGTTTGGCGAAATAATTTGCCGAAATAGAATCTTTAATGCTTTTTGGGCTGAGGGTAAAATCTGCTTAACAACCGGTGCATTTTCAGTTTCTTCATCCTTATAAAAAACCTCTTCAAGTAAATAAGATTGATAGTCCAGATTAAACTGGATGGATGAAGATGGTACTGCTGCTGGCTTTGTTATTTGCTGATTTTCCTGACTTTCAGTGTCGCTTTGTTCCTGCTTATCTACTGCTTTTTCAGGAATAATAGCTGCTTGTGTAAGCACAAACAAACCAATCACCACTCCGAAAGCGGCTTGTAGAAATTTCTTCGATATATAATTAGTGGTT
Source organism: Ekhidna lutea (assembly GCF_900188325.1). Taxonomy (GTDB): domain Bacteria; phylum Bacteroidota; class Bacteroidia; order Cytophagales; family Cyclobacteriaceae; genus Ekhidna; species Ekhidna lutea. Next base: position 143,866 of record NZ_FZPD01000003.1, read on the forward strand.
CTCAAAAGTGGGGCAAATGTAGTAAAATCACTGGTTAAGAAAAGTTGATATCACTTTTAGTGCAACATCAAAGTTTTTGTGATTGGGTATAATAAGGTCAGCCCATTTTTTTGATGGATCTATGTATTGCTGGAAAGATGGGGTCACATGGTGCTCAAAACGATATAACACATCACTAAGGTCATAGCCGCGCTCATTGGCATCTCTTATAATCCTCCGTTTCAGCATTAGGTAGCCAGGTGCTTCAATGTAGATTTTCAGGTTAAGTAAATCTCTGATTTCTTTGAAATGAAGTGTGAAAATACCTTCGACAAGAATCACCGGCTTGCTTTCTATTTTCAGGATTTTTGGCTTTACCTGATCGTTGTTGTATGTATACTCCTTTATTTCCAGGGTATCACCACTTATTAATTTTTTGAGGTCACCAGCAAATTTTGCCTGATCAATTGATTCAAGGGTGTCAAAATTTTCCACCCCCATTTTATCTTTAGGTTGAGCGTTTCTTTCAATGTAGTAGTTATCCATCGAGAGCAAAGCAACATTTTTCACTTCTTTCACCAGACGCTTGATGAAGAGTGTTTTGCCGGACCCACTACCTCCGGTTACGCCGATTACTATAGGTTTAGTCATTTGCTTGATGAAGGTGCTCGAGTAATTTTTGAACTGCTTTTGCGCGATGAGAAATCCTGTTTTTTACTTCACTAGATAACTCAGCAAAGGATTCTTCAAATCCATCAGGTTGAAAAATTGGATCGTATCCAAATCCATTGGCGCCTCTTTTTTGTGTTAAAATTGAGCCTTTTATCTCTCCTTTAAATTGATGCTCATTTCCAGTATCATCAATGTAGGTTACGATGGTCTGGAAAGCAGCTGACCTGTCACTCTCCCCACTGAGCTTCTTAAGCAAAAGATCCATGTTATCGTCAGCATCTTTTTTTTGACCAGCATATCGGGCAGAATAGACGCCCGGTTCTCCATTGAGTGCATTAACGAGCAATCCACTATCGTCAGATACTACCGGAGTTTTATATTGGTCAAAGATGTACCGGGCTTTGATGCGTGAGTTTTCCTCAAGAGTATCTCCTGTCTCAGCTATCTCTTCCTTGATACCCATTTCATCAAGCCCGATGATTTTAAAACCATCGGGCATGATTTCATTCAGCTCCTTTACCTTGTTTTCATTATGAGAGGCAAAGCAAATTTGCATCTTATTGCTTCGTTACTTTGATGGGGAGAAGTTCGAATGCAATAGGTGAATTTGGTTTAATAAAAACCCCTGAACCCCCTTGGCCATATGCTCTTCCGGATGGAATCACAATGAGAGCTTTGCCCCCGACTTTTAAATGTTGGAAAGTAGCAGCTATCCCCTCTGCAAAACCTGGAATAAAGCCTCCTTGGCCAGTTGGAATAGACCATCCGGATGCTGAGTAAGTTATGAAAAACGGATCGTATTGATTATGTGTGAATAGGCTTAATGTATCATCATTTAAAACATATGGGTTTTCTTCGTAGTGATTCTTCAATGAATCACCGATCTCTCTGATAGTGGTATCAAAAATGGTGTCACCCAAAGTTTTACCAATGTAATTAAACTCAACAAAGTCACTCTCGTCAATGACCTCCATATCTCCGGAATCCAAAATGACATATCTAATACCATTTTGTGTATTGCCGATTTGTTCATCAGCAAAACCACTCATCCGCAAGTATTCAATAATGGTGATACTATCCTTTTCAACCTGAACTGTTGGATCTACCTGTATTCTCACATTACCATCCCCACATGCCAGTAAGAAAAGGGCGGTTATTCCTACTAATAATCCCTTTTTCATCATCAGATTTATTATTCTTCTATTTCTACCAATTCTACATCAAAAACCAGAATTGAGTTCGGTTTAATTACAGGAGCTGAACCTCTATTGCCATATCCTAATGGACTAGGAACATATAAGGTTGCTTTTGCACCTTCATTCAACAAACCAATACCTTCATCCCATCCTTTTATCACTCTTCCTTGCCCGATTGGAAATGAAAGTGGTTGGTATTGTCTCCCTGGTCTAAAAATTCCTTGATCCTTAGCCACAGACTCAATGCTTGTATCAAAATATGTACCATCCATTAGATAACCTGCATAATTAACTTTTACAGTTTGTCCAGCTTCAGGTTGTGAACCATTACCTTCCTCGGTTATTACATACCTTAACCCACTTTCGGTGGTTTCCACATTTTCAACGCCTTGCTCTTCAAGATAATTGTCCAACAGCTCGTTATCAATTACCATCTGTTTTTCAGCCGCTTTTTCAGCTTTTTCAGCAACCATATCAAAGTAGCCTTGTTCTGTTAACTGGTCGATATAGGCAATTTGAAATTTGATTTTACTGTTCTCTGGGATTGAATCCGGAAGAGGAGCCCTGAATGTGTTGGTGAAAAGCTCTGAAGCTACTAGCTCAAAACCTACACTATCGCCTGTTCTTAATTGAGTTAAAACCTCGAACAGCTCACCCTGATTTACTTCGTTGTTTGGATCCACTTTCAATGGCATAGGCTCGTCAGTATCCATCATTACCTTTCCATCCTCGGTAGTGTATTTTATCTTAAACATAGAAACCAGACTGTCTACAGGTAAATTACCGTCTCCTTTTTCAAGGTATGTTACGGTAGTTCCTCCTTCAGTTTCAAATGTACTTGTACCACATGCAGCCATTGAAATGGCCAGTATTAAAAATCCTAAGTTTTTCATTTAATGTGTGTTTTTAAAATATCTTTTTCTATTAGTTCTTTGAATTTTTTCTCTGTTTCCTCAAGTGAAAGGTCTGAGGCTCCCCCAGAGGCATTCTTGTGCCCACCTCCGCCAAAGTATTCTTCCGCGAATTTATTCACAGCAAAGTCCCCAATACTTCTAAACGAAAGTTTTATTTCATTATCTCGCTGTATGATAATGGCAGCAACAACTATTCCTTTAATTGACAAGGCGTAGTTGACCAGTCCCTCAGTATCCCCTTGCTTTAACCTAAAGTCTTTGAAGTCTTCTTCACCAATGACAAAGTATGCGACCCTTGACCCCTCATCTACTTTCAGTTTTTCTGCAAGTGCATGCCCTAAAAATTTAAGCCTGTGCAGTGAATTTGTGTCGTAAATAAGTCGACTCACCTTGTTTACATCTGCACCCAGGTCTATAAGCTCAGCCACCATTCGATGAATTTTAGATGTGGTGGATGGATGTTTAAATGATCCTGTATCAGTCATTATCCCGGCATAGAGGCATTCGGCTATCCCTGCATCAATCGCCTCCTTACCACTGAACTCTACAATTAAGTCATAAATAAGCTCAGCAGTTGCTGCCGATTGATCATTCCAAAAGTTGAAGTCCGGTTGAATCTCAGGGTTAAGGTGATGATCAACCAATGCGATCTTAGCTGGTGAGGACATGGCGGCCTCTTTCAGGCCTTTAATCCGTCCAAAACCCGAAAAATCGAGGCAAAAAAGCAACTCAGCATCAGATAAGAGCTTTTCAGCTGCTTCTTTTGATTTCTCATAGTTGATTACCAATGGGTTTCCCGGCATCCACTCTAGAAAGTCGGGGTAGCTATTAGGAACAATCGTGCTTACGTCATGCCCTTGTCTGATCAGGAAATGGTGCAAGCCCAGCGATGATCCCAGTGCATCAGCATCAGGGTTTGCGTGGGTTGTGATAACGATTTTCCTAGGGGTTTGTAAGAAGTCCTTTAACGCCTGTGTGTCCTTCATAAAAAATGCCCGAGACGGGCAAATGTGAACCGCAAAATTACTAACATTTATAAAACCTAATAATGCTGAGTAAACTCTTTGTGATTCCCTTATTTTTGCGGCGATTTTAGAAGTGTAAACAAAAAAAGTATAATGGCAGGAAAAAAGACTTTTACAATGATTAAACCAGATGCTTTCGGAGCAGGTAATGCTGGTGCAATCATCAAAATTATTGAAGAAGCGGGGTTTAGAATTGAAGCAGCTAAGCTCACGAAGCTATCTGCTGAAAGAGCAGGTCAATTTTATGAGGTACACAAAGAGCGTCCATTTTATAAAGATCTGGTTGCTTACATGTCATCAGGTCCTATCATCGCAATGGTACTTGAAAAAGAAAATGCAGTTGAAGATTTCAGAAAGCTAATTGGTGCTACCAATCCTGCAGAAGCTGAGGAAGGTACAATCAGAAAGCAATTTGCCACTTCTATTGAAGCAAATGCTATTCACGGATCAGACTCTGATGAGAACGCGGCTATTGAAGCAGGCTTTTTCTTTTCTGCAACAGAGAGATTCTAAATTGTCTCAAAACAATGAAATCAGCCTGCACATTAAATTGAGCAGGCTTTTTTTATTTGGCATCTGCCATTGCAGACTCATCTCTGCGCTCAATCCAAAAATTATTAAACCCTTCTCCGAGTGATATGACTATTTGCTTTAGCTGCAGCAGCTCAAGGATTGAAAGAAAATTAAATATCACCAAAATTTTTTCCGGTTTCTCCTCAATCATTTCAATGAATGATAGCTTCTTCCCATAAACCAGTCGCTCCATCAGTTTAGACTTTTGCTTTTCTATGGTATATGGATATTGAACCACCTGGTGGACAGGCTTGTTTTGTTCGAATTCGTAGCGCTTCATCACTTTTTGAAACACCTTCATCATCTTATAAAGATCCAAATCCTGAAGTTCTGCCTCTACATTTATGGTCTCAGATAGGTGTCTGATCTCTTTTTTGAGGTTCCCTCTTTTTTCTCTGTCCAGCCGGTCGGTTTCCATTTGGGAGAGGGTTGACACAACAGATTTATATTTTTTATACTCCAATAGGTGTTTTACCAATTCTTCCCTTGGATCAATCTCATTCCCTTCTTCATCAATCACCGGGCGAGGAAGTAACATTTTAGCTTTTATACGCATCAATGTAGCAGCAACCAAAATAAATTCACTTGCTACCTCAACATTTAATTTTTCCAGATGTGCCAGATAGTCGAGAAAATCATCTGTGATCTTTGCAATAGGAATGTCATAGATATCCAATTCATCTCTCTCAATGAAAAAGAGCAATAAATCAAACGGCCCTTCGAAGAGAGGAAGCTTTATTTCAAATTTCTGATCTGTCACCACATCCCAAAATTACCGACAATATGGTATTTCACTTTGATTAATTTACCTTTCTATCTAATGCTTAATTTTGCAAGCTATTATTTTACGTAGGTTGTATATTCAAACAATCCGGGCAGAGCGGCGTTTGGAAGAAATACAGAAATATCATGGAGATTAAACCGGGACCACTTTTAGCAGAAATAGATTCACCTGATGATCTAAAAAAGCTGGATGTAAGACAGCTAGGACAGGTGTGTCAGGAGCTAAGAGACTATATCATTGATAATGTTTCTGTGTACGGAGGGCACTTTGGTGCTAGTTTGGGGGTGGCAGAGCTGACGGTTGCATTGCATTATGTTTTCAATACACCAAAAGATCAATTAGTATGGGACGTAGGTCATCAGGCATATGGTCATAAAATATTGACCGGCAGAAAGGGATCGTTCCATACTAATAGAAAGTATAAGGGCATATCAGGATTTCCCAAGCGAAGTGAAAGTGAGTACGATACGTTTGGAGTTGGCCATTCATCTACGTCCATATCAGCGGCTCTAGGTATGGCAGAGGCCTCACGTCTCAAAGATGAAAAAGATAAACAACACATTGCCATCATTGGAGATGGTGCTATGACTGGTGGAATGGCTTTTGAAGCCATGAATCATGCCGGAGTATCCAATTCAAACTTACTTATTGTCTTAAATGACAACTGTATGTCTATAGACCCAAATGTGGGTGCTTTAAAGGATTATCTTACTGACATTACAACCAGTCAGACCTACAATAAGGTTCGGGATGAAATTTGGAAGCTTCTTGGTAAAATCAGCAAATTCGGGCCTAATGCTCAGGAAATTGCAGCAAAGGTCGAAAACTCAATGAAGAGCTTTTTGTTGAAACAAAGCAACCTCTTCGAATCCTTGAATCTTCGTTACTTCGGCCCAATAGACGGTCATGATGTAAACCACCTGGTTGATGTGATGAATGATCTTAAAAAAATTCCTGGCCCTAAAATTTTACATTGCCTCACAGTAAAGGGTAAGGGGTATGAGCTGGCTGAGAAAGATCAAACGCTATGGCATGCGCCAGGTACTTTTGATAAGATCACGGGCGCTATAAACAAGAAAAAGTACGATAAACCTCAGCCACCTAAATTTCAGGACGTCTTTGGACACACGCTAGTAGAACTTGCCAAAAAGAATGAGAAGATAGTTGGTATCACTCCTGCAATGCCATCAGGTTCATCGATGAAAATAATGATGGAAGCCTTACCTGATAGGGCTTATGATGTTGGTATTGCTGAGCAACATGCTGTCACTTTTTCTGCTGGGCTTGCAACACAGGGCATGGTCCCATTTTGCAATATTTATAGCACCTTTATGCAGCGAGCCTACGATCAGGTAGTTCATGATGTATGTATCCAGAATCTTCATGTGGTGTTTTGCATGGATAGAGCAGGTGTAGCAGGTGCTGATGGGCCAACACACCATGGAGCATACGATGTGGCTTATATGCGGTGCATCCCTAATATGGTGGTTTCTGCACCAATGAATGAATCAGAGCTGAGGAATTTAATGTTTACTGCAAGTGAACATAATGGTCCATTCTCCATTCGCTATCCAAGAGGAACTGGTGTAATGCCAGAATGGAGAACAGAGCTTCAAAAAATAGAAGTTGGTAAAGGTCGCAAGCTTATTGACGGAGAGGAACTAGCTATTCTTTCAATTGGTCAGGTTGGCAATTATTCGCTAGCTGCTGCAGAGGATTTAAAATCAGAAGGAATCAACCCTTCAGTATATGATATGCGTTTTGTAAAGCCCCTGGATGAAGAAATGCTTCATGACATATTCAAAAATCACACGCATATTGTTACAGTGGAAGATGGATGTATTATGGGAGGGTTTGGTTCAGCTGTGCTGGAATTTGCTGCTGATAATAATTACAAAGCCACCGTTAAAAGGCTTGGTATACCAGATCGTATCATTGAACATGGCGAACAACCACAGCTTCATAGGGAGTGTGAATATGATGCCGAGGCAATCAAAAATGCAGTTCATCAGTTTATCTCTCATAAAGAGCCCACAGTCTAGTTATGATGGGATTCCGTCGGATTATGGAATCTGATTCAGAGATATTTTTCGTATTTTGAGGGATGAATATGCTGGCTACCACAAAAACCGCCATTCTTTTTATCATCTGTATGTTCGCCGCTATTGCCTGCAAGCAATCAAGCTCGAGTCAGGCAAACAATGAATACCCTGAGCGCGAAGAATTTATCGTTGATCTTGATTTAGATAAAATCAAGGAGCGGGGCTATTTAACAGCAATCATGGACAACAGCTCCACCGGGCTATTTGTTTACAAGGGTAAAACCATGGGCTATGAATATGAGCTTTTGAAGCTTTTCTGCGAGGAGCAAGGTCTGCAACTCAGGATTAATATCACACAAAATATTGGGGAAGGGTTCAATAAATTGAATACAGGTGAAGGAGACATTTTAGCATATAATCTTACGGTCACCAAAGAAAGAAAGAAGCGAATAGCTTTTACTCATTATCACAATTTGCAAAGACAGGTGCTAATACAGCGGAAACCAGAAAACTGGCGTCAAATGAAGCTTCATGAAATAGAAGCACAACTGATACGCAATCCGGTTGACTTAATAGGGAAAGAAGTAGTAGTTCGACCGCACTCGTCTTACTATGACCGTATGGTGAACCTATCTGAAGAGATAGGTGGAGATATTCTTATTGTACCTGGTGAAAGTAATGTTGAAACCGAGCAGCTCATCAGGCAGGTGGCTGAAGGCAAAATTGACTTTACAGTAGCAGAGGAGGATATCGCACTGGTCAATTCAACATACTATAGAAATATTGATATTAAAACACCAGTGAGTTTTTCAACGCAAATTGCATGGGGGGGTACGCAAAAATGCAAATGGCCTGCTCGTGGCGCTGAATGATTGGATTTTGAGAATGCGGAAGACGACAGACTATTATGTTATTTACGATAAGTACTTTAGAAGTTCAAAATCTGCGTTAAGAAGGTCGAGAAGTAAATATTCTTCTATAAGAGGAAATGCTATTTCGCCGTATGATTCTTTGATACAAGATGCTGCTGATGAGCTAGGCTGGGATTGGTTACTATTGGCAGCACAGGTTTTTAGAGAATCAAAATTTGATGAAAATTCAGAATCTTGGGCGGGAGCAATTGGACTAATGCAAGTAATGCCGCGAACAGGCAGAGAATATGGGGTTACTGATCTTTATGATCCTGTTCAAAATATTTACGCTGGCATGAAGCATATAATGTGGCTTCAAAGACAATGGGAGAAGAAAATTAGCGATGAAGATGAGCGATTAAAATTTGTCCTTGCTTCATATAATGTTGGTTTGGGTCACTTGCAGGATGCCGTAAGGCTTACTGAGAAATATGGAGGAAACCCCAAGTCCTGGCAAGATGTAAGTCAATTTTTACTAAAAAAATCAAGGTCTAAATATTTCAATGATCCAGTCGTACAGTATGGGTATTGCCGTGGTTCTGAACCCGTAGAGTATGTTGATCGGATTCTGGATATATACCAAAATTACAAAGAGATTCTTCAGTCCGAAGAAGAGACTGAGACCGCAGACGGGCAGAATGATCCTTCGTCATAAAAAATATGATGGTTACCTAAATTTATGATGAGGTATCTGTGGAAACCATCTATCTTTAAGTGTTTAATTAACTGTCTTGGATATGAAAAACCAGCACGAAACATTACTGGAAGAATATCATAAATCTCGAAAATCTGACATTACGATTGATCAGTTCACCTATATTCTAAAAATATATCCGTCGCTTCTTGTCTGTATGAGTGATGGAAAGCTTGATAAAGAGGAGTGGGATGGTGTGTTAAATATATCTAAAGGACTTGCTTTGCTCTATCTTGATCAGATGCCTAATACCAATGCTGAAAGAGTGGAAAGCCTTTTTAGGACCGAGTTCCGCTACTTGCTTGAAAATATTGACAAGTGGGAGAAGAAATTTCTTAATACGTTGAAAAGCTACCTGGAGGAGCATCCTGATGATCGAGAGTTTGTCTATGAAGCAATGTATTTGTTTGCCAATGCTGCTGATGGAATTTCAGCGGATGAACAGCGTACCATAGATAAATTATCTAGCCGCCTCGTTTTAGAGTATTAAATCGCTCGATAATCTCCGGTAGATTTATTTCACTAGCTTCATTTTCCAGTACATCATCCATGATTTTCTTTTGGATTTTTCCTAACCGAAGAGCTTCGGAATAAGGCATGTTCGAAAAAGTAACCATACTGTATAGTGGAATCCACTCCTTTGGGTATCGTTCTTGAATTTGAGCTTCAAGCTTCTTTCTTTTCAGGAAATTCGGGTCACCTACATGATCTCTCATTTCAATAAAATTATACAGTGCTAATTCAGAGATAGCATCTGCATCTTTCTTTCGCTTTGCAGAGTAGTCAGGCAAAACTTTCTTCCAATCCCAATTTTCAGATTCTGCCATCTCTATGAATAGGCGGACATCCTCAAATCCGGAATTCATCCCCTGACCGTAAAATGGAACAATGGCATGCGCAGCATCTCCAAGAAGGATTGTCCGGTTTTTATGCCAGGGCTCACATTTAGTGGTGATCAATGAAGAAGTAGGGTTATTGAAATACTGATCTGTGATATCCGGCATGTGTGTTTTGGCATCACGAAAGTACTTAGTGAAAAAGGCTTCTACTTCCGCTTTGCCGGTTAATTCTTCAAAAGATGGGCTGCCTTCAAACGGGAAAAACAAGGTACATGTAAAGGTCTTGTCATTATTTGGAAGGGCAATAAGCATAAAATTCCCTCTTGGCCAGATATGAAGGTAGTTGGGTTCTAGTCCGAATTCGCCATTCTTTGGATTAATGCAGAGTTCTTTATAGCCATGTTCGATGTAATGCTGAGAAAAATTAAAACGATCAGTGAACTGAAGTTTTTTTCGAACAGCAGAGAATGCACCATCCGTACCAACGATTAGATCACAATTAAACGAAGATTCATTTTCAAAAGAAATTATGTTGGAATCAAAGTCAATATCAACGCATTTGTGATCAAAAAGCACTTCTACTCCAGCTTCTTCTGCACTTTCGATGAGTAGCTGGTTAAGCTGAGCTCTTGAAACTGAGTTGATGAATTGGCCTTCTTTACCATAAGGTTGAAAGGTGAGCTTTCCTGTTTCATCGTGCATCATTCTTCCCTTCATCGGGATTAGAAATGGGGCTATCGTTTCATACACCCCAGCGAGCTTTAATGGCTGGATCCCACGATGGCTTAACGCAAGGTTTATTGATCTTCCAGCATCTACACTAGACTTTCTTGGATCACTTCTTTTTTCAAAGACCTGAACCTGAAAACCTTTTTTCTTCAGAATAACAGCTAATAATGATCCGACTAGACCAGCTCCTACAATTCCAATTTTATCCTTCATTAATGATTGCTTTTTCCAGGATAGAAACAAAATTCACGACATCCGTAAATGAATTATATAAGGGGACTGGCGCTACGCGGATGACATTTGGCTCTCTCCAGTCCAGAATAGCTCCATTATCCAAAAGGAATTCAAAAACGCTCTTTCCATGATTGATAAGATATAGTGATAATTGAGCGCCTCGTTCATTTGAGGAGCCCGGTGTTAACACTTTAATATTCTTGGTTAGTACTTCAGAGCTGTTGATAACCGACTCCATAAAGTCCGTCAACTTAATGCTTTTCGCCCTTAGGTTTTCTATTCCAGCCTGATCAAAAATATCCAAAGAAGCCAGATGAGAAGCATGAGACAAGATATTCACATTGCTCAATTGCCATCCGTCTACCGTAGGTATTGGGTTGATCTGATTTTTCATTTTAAATCGAGACTCAGAATCATGTCCCCACCACCCTGAAAGGCGTGGCATTTCGATGTTTTGACCATGTTTTTCATGTATGAATAGGCCACCCACACCACCTGGTCCTGAGTTCAGGTACTTATAAGTACACCACACCGCAAAATCAACATTGGTATCGTGCAATTGCATTGGAACATTACCTGCGGCATGTGCCAAATCAAATCCTGCGTAAGCTCCCACCTTATGAGCAGCTTTGGTAATTGCATCGATATCAAAAAGTTGTCCAGTGTAGTATTGCACACCGGGAAACATAACCAGAGCCAACTCATCTGAGAGTTCTTCAATTTTGGCAGTTATTTCAGCAGTACTTAGGTAGTCGGACCCATCCGTAGGCTCCAGTTCGATGAGGTTCTTATCAGGGTCTTGACCGCTCACTTTAATTCGTGAATGGACTGCATAAAAATCTGATGGAAATGCACCTCTTTCGATAAGAATTTTTGTCCGCTTTCCATTCGGGCGATAAAAAGAAGCCATCGCCAGATGCAAATTGGTTGTGAGGTTATTCATAGCTACCACCTCATCTTCTTTAGCACCTAGGATTTTAGCTAAAACAGATTTTGAATTTTTATGATAACTCACCCATGGCTTTGCACCTGTAAAGTGTCCTTCTACTCCATGTTTCTGCCATTTTTCTAGTTCGGCATTCACATATTGAGAGGTGGTATTAGGTTGTAATCCCAGCGAGTTTCCGCACAGATAGATACAATCTCCACCGTTTTTCTGAGGGAAATAAAACTTTGACCTGAAAGAGGCTAAAGTATCCTCTGCATCAAGTTTTTGCGCTTTTTTTAATATTTCTTCTTTCAAAATAATTGCTTAGTCAGTGAATCGTGGATCAGTTTCCATTGTTTCACCGCAATTATCGCAAGTTCTTAATTCTTCCGAATTGAAAAACGCTCTAAATCTTGGAAGAAAATCTTTTTCAACGTCCTTTAATTGGAAGTAGGTATCATGAAGCTTATGATTGCAGTGATCACAAAACCACATTAGCCCGTCGGTATGATTGCTTTGCCTTTTGCGCTCAACTACCAGACCGACTGTGTTTGCAGGGCGTGCTGGTGAGTGAGGCACTTTAGCAGGGTGAAGGTACATTTCCCCCTCCTTAATCGGAATTTTTACAGCTTTACCATCTTCCTGAATGGTGACTTCAATATCGCCTTCCAGCTGATAAAAAAGCTCTTCCGTTTCATTGTAGTGATAATCTTTTCTGGCATTTGGGCCTCCAACGATCATTACAATATAGTCTCCTGCTTCTGTGTAGAGATTTTTGTTGCCTACAGGTGGCTTTAGCAAATCTCGATTATCATCAATCCATTTTTGAAGGTTAAAGGGTCTTTTTATCGCCATGTCAGAGATGTTTATTTTTGAAGAAAAGTTAGAAAAAATTTATGGATTTAGACCTGAAAGGAAGAAGAGCTTTGGTTTGTGGTAGTTCCCAGGGTATGGGATTTGCCATTGCGAAAGAATTAAGTCAAATGGGAGCGCGGGTAACACTTTTTGCAAGGAATGAGGCTTCATTAAAAAAAGCATTGTCAGAGCTTGCTCCTGGTGATCATGATTATCTGGTAGCCGATTTTGATGATTTGCAAGCTGTCGAGAATGCAGTGGACGCGGGGCTGGCAAAAGCTTCTTATCAAATTCTTATTAATAATTCAGGAGGCCCTGCTCCAGGCCCATTGTCAGAAGCTTCACTCTCGGATTTTGAAACAGCGATGAATCGACATTTGCATGTGAGCCACACCTTAGTTCAGAAGTTGTTAGGAGGAATGAAAGAAGCTGGCTATGGACGCATTATTAACATTATTTCTACTTCGGTAAAGGTGCCGATACCGGGGCTCGGTGTTAGTAATACCGTCAGGGGGGCCATGGCTTCATGGTCTAAAACACTAGCTAATGAGCTGGGGCAATACGGAATTACTGTTAATAATATTTTGCCAGGGTTTATTAATACAGCACGAATCGATAGTTTGATTGCAGGAAAATCTCAGAAGCTTGGTAAGTCTGAAGAGGAAGTGGAGAAAGGAATGAAAAGTACCATACCAGCAGGAAGGTTTGGTGAACCTGAAGAAATTGCTGCTTATGCTGGTTTATTATGCAGCAAAAGTGGTGCATATATAAACGGAACAAGTTTAAGAATAGACGGAGGCAGAACAGGATCAATTTAAGCGTATGCAAACAATACAAAATTTTATAAACGGAGAATATATAGACCCAGTCAAGGCGGACTACCTCGATAATGTAGAGCCGGGTACCGGTAAGGTATTTTCAAGGATTCCTAATTCTACTAAAGAAGATTTAGATCGAGCTGTCGAAGCATCAAAAGCGGCGTTTAAGGCATGGAGTACCATGTCTGTAGATAAGCGAAGCAGGATACTTCACAAACTTGCGGACTTGATTGAAGCCAATTTGGATGACCTTGCCCTAATGGAAAGCCGCGATAACGGAAAGCCCCTTTGGTTGGCAAAGGCAGTAGATATCCCACGTGCAAGTACTAATTTTAGATTTTATGCTTCTGCAATTGTGAATTTCTCATCTGAAGCCCAGGTTTCAGAGGGTTTTATGGTGAATTATACCAGGAGGGCACCTATTGGGATTGTTGGCTGCATTTCTCCGTGGAATTTGCCATTATATCTTTTTTCATGGAAGATAGCTCCGGCACTTGCGATGGGAAACTGTGTAATTGCCAAGCCATCGGAACTAACACCTATGACTGCATTTTTGCTTGGGAAACTGGCTAATGAAGCAGGGATGCCTGCTGGTGTGTTAAATATTCTTCATGGCGAAGGAAAGGGTATAGGCCAGGCGATAGTAGAACATGAGGCGACAAAGGCGATTTCATTTACCGGAGGTACTGCAACCGGTAAAGTTGTAGGGGCTACTGCCTCACAACAATTCAAGAAAGTATCCCTGGAGCTTGGGGGAAAGAACCCAAATATCATCTTCGCCGATTGTGATCTGGAAGAAGCTGTCAAGACGAGTGTGAAGAGTTCATTTACTAACCAAGGGGAAATATGTCTGTGCGGGTCGCGAATACTCATAGAGGATTCCATCTATGAGGAATTCAAAAATCGTTTTATTGAAGAGAGTAAAAAACTAAAAGTAGGTAACCCCATGGAGGCTAGCTCGAACATGGGTGCACTTGTATCAGAAGGACATCTTGAAAAGGTAGATTCATATGTAAAACTGGCTCAAGAAGAAGGAGGAACAATTTTGCATGGAGGCAATAGAATTGATAAAGAAGGCTATTATTATGAGCCAACCGTCATCGAAGGCTTAGATAAAAGCTGTCGAACAAATCAGGAAGAAATTTTTGGGCCCGTAGTAACACTCAATAAATTCAGTTCCGAGGATGAGGCTGTTGAAGTGGCAAATTCTACTAGATATGGATTATCCTGTACGATTTGGACGTCTGATCTAAAGAAGGCGCATCGTGTTTCACATGCTGTTCAATCTGGGATTGTATGGGTAAACTGCTGGTTGCTAAGAGATTTAAGGACCCCTTTCGGAGGAATGAAGGATTCAGGAATTGGAAGAGAAGGGGGCAATGAAGCCTTGAGGTTCTTTTCAGAACCTCAAAATGTATGTATTAAACTTTGAGAAAAAGAAATAAAAAAACCCCTGACTAGACAGTCAGGGGCTAATTTCTATTCGGTTTCAATCGTGTATTTTATTGAGCAGCTTCTCCAGCTTTAAGTCTTGCAATCTTAAATGATTTCCTTTCCTTGTGTCCACAATAACCACAAGCATAATACTTCATCAATTCTCCCTCTTCTGTTTCGGTAGCGGTCTGAATTACATCTTCACGCTCAACCTTTAAAGTCTGGTAGTTACAATTGTTGCACTGAAGCGCGTGTAGTCTACCATTATATTTTTCAATTTTTGTGAAGCCTGACTCCTCATCGATCCACACATCGTAATCAACTGAAAAAGCATCTTCCTCAGCTTGCATCCCCTCATCAAGGTAAACATCTTCTTCTTCCTCACTCAATAGCTTCATTTTTCTGCCATCAGGAGAAGTTCTTGGAGTAAATCTCAGTTTTTTCAGACGCTTTTCAATAAAAAACGGATAGTAGAACTTCAGTACGTTTTGGATGATTACACCAAGAATTACCGCAAACATGGAACTCATGAAGAGTCTCACAAAGAACCATAACCATGTAGACTCACCAAACATCGTATTGAAATAAAGCGTACCACCAATAATGATTAGCAGTGCACCATTCCATAGCATGTTTATCTCATGCATGTTGATATAGTCATATCTGGTTTTATAATCTCCTGTAGCCAGCAGTTTCAAATAATGGCCTAAAAGAATCAACACTCCAACACCAGCCACAGCCATGGCAAGGTATCCTCCGTAAGTGTTCCAATTATTCAGTAGTTCAGGTGAAATAGGGTCAGTCATAGCGTCTATTTATTAAATCGGAAATACTCCTTATACAAAAATGTCACATTTTTTTAAAAACTCAACGTATCAAATTAAAATAAGAAGTTGCTAATTCCTTCATATTTTCCTGTAAAATATCAAAAAAATGTAACACGGACAATCATATTTTATACACCGACGGTATAGAAACCTTTAGGTATTTTTGCCGAAATCAATCAAATCTCAAATACAATATGGATTTTTCACTCAAAAAACTATTTTCATTATTACTCCTTGCGGGACTAATATTCGGATGTTCACCATCAAAAGAGGAGAATAAGAGCATCTCTGAGATGTCTGACGATGAGCTTACACAGTTGGCAGACTCACTCGCTAAAAAATATATTATTGTAGATGGTCATGTGGATTTGCCTTACCGGATGAACGTGAAAGGTTTCATGATCACAAAAACAGTCGAAGATGTTTCAGTTGAGACAACAGGTAACTTCGATTATCCAAAAGCCAAACGAGGAGGTTTGGATGCACCATTTATGTCTATTTATGTTCCTTCAAGATATCAGGAAACCGGTGGTGCAAAGGCGTTTGCCGATTCACTAATAGATATGGTTTCTCGTTTACCGGAGGCTTTCACATCAAAATTTGCCCTGGCTGATTCCCCAGCAGATATTGAAGTTGCTTTTGAACAAGGCTTAATCGCTCTACCGATGGGAATGGAAAACGGAGCACCTATTGAAGATGATATTAATAATGTAAAGTATTTTTTCGAGAGAGGAATTCGATACATTACTTTGACCCACTCTAAGGACAATCAAATAAGCGATTCATCTTACGACACTACTTATACGTGGAATGGAATTAGTCCATTCGGTGAAGAAGTAATTGCTGAAATGAATAAGTGGGGAATTATGGTAGATATCTCCCATGTGACCGACAGTGCAGCTTTCGATGCATTAAGCCTTACGAAGGCGCCTGTAATTGCATCACATTCATCTTGTCGTAAGTTCACACCAGGTTGGGAAAGAAATATGCCTGATACCTTGATTAAGGCAATGGCTGAAAATGGTGGAGTAATCCACATCAATTTTGGATCAAGTTTTCTGTCGCAAGAATCTCAGGACAAGTTTGAAAAAATGCAGGAAGACCTAACTAATTATAGAGCAGAAAATAGTTTATCTTCTGAGGATTCTCTTTACAAAGCATATGCGAAGCAATATGCGCTTGATAATGATGTATACGAGGATGTAGAAAAAGTAGCAGATCACATAGACCATGTTGTGAGCCTTGTAGGCGTTGATTATGTTGGTCTGGGGTCAGATTATGATGGAGTTGGAGATAGCCTTCCGAAAGGGCTTAAGGATGTGTCTACATACCCTAATCTTATTAAAGAGTTGCTAAAGCGAGGGTATACACCTGAAGAGATTCAAAAAATCTGTTATTTAAACACATTCCGTGTATGGAATAGGGTTCAGGAAGTAGCGCAGGAACTGCAATCTGACATTTAAGCAATTATTTCTTTCGCTTGAGTGAATTGATAAAGTTCGCCCAGGCGAAAGGATTGAGCAATTGATTCTGAGGCGGAGAGTATTTATTGATATATGACTGTCGCTGTTGCTGCATAAAGTATTGATGATTAGCATTTGGTGATGCAGGCAAATCAAGATAAGCCTGCGTCATCACCTGGCTATTGAGCCACTGGTAGATATTGGCATATTCTTTTTGCTCTGGCAATTCCATACTAATAAGAGCCTCTTTAAACATGCTTTCAGTTGGATATGGTCTGATTTCCACCTCCTCAAGGAATTTAATGTCGTCCTGGAGAGCTATTATCACCTTCAAACTCGACTGCTTATCGTGCGGTGGAATAATAAAATAAGCTCTTTTATAACCAACAGCGCTAAAGATTACACTATCCCCTTCCAGAACTGGCAATGAAAAAAACCCATACGGGTTTGTGGTTGTTCCACGTCCGGACTTTGGGATATAGACATGTGTGCCGGGTACAACTGATGTGCTGTCAGCACCGAAAACCACACCGGTAAATTGAATTACCTTATTAGCAGGTTGTTGTGCTACTATTTCAGCGAAAGAGAAAACAAAAAGTAAAAGTATCAGTATATATCTCAAATCAAGTTCCTTTGTCTATTAAAAGAGTTTTAGCCAATAAAAGTTTAACTTCGGTAAAAGTAGTGAAAAAATGAGGCTCAAGAATTTCAATCTGTCATTTGGCACCCAGATCTTCAAGTCATTTTCTGATGAGTCTCGTACGCGAATCATTCATTTACTATATCGTCAGGAAGAACTTTGCATTTCTGATTTAGAAGCTATTCTGGACTTTACTCAAACCAAAACGTCACGTCATATAACGTACCTAAAAAATGCAGGTTTGGTTACCTTTAGAAAATATGATCAATGGGTTTTTTACAGTATAAAGGAAGAGGGATACGATATGGTCAGCCAGATATTCGAATTTCTAAGTAAAGATCCAATTTTGAGAAAAGACCTGGAAACTTACAAAACGATGAATGCTAACCTTGCATTGGCAAAGAATAAGATTGAGGCGAAAAAGTATAACAGGTGAAGGGAATCAAGCACATTTTCTTCGATCTGGACCACACACTCTGGGATTATGATCGAAGCGCAAGGGAAACATTATTGGAGATTTATGGTGATCTGAATCTGACTGGCTTGCTAACAGAGAAAAAATTCATCAATACATTCTATGAGGTGAATGACAAGCTGTGGGTAAAGTATAATAATGGCCTGGTTGATCGTGAGTATATCAAAAATGAACGTTTCAACGAAGTGTTCCTCACGTCCGGAATAGATGTAGCAAAGTCGAAGGTGGCCTCATCTTACTTTATCAATAATTGCTCAATGAAGCCATACCTGATGTCGGATGCGTTGACCGCTCTTAATTACCTGTCAGGAAAACAGTATGAATTGCATATTATAACGAATGGCTTTTTAGACGCACAAAATCGCAAACTCAGCAGTTCAGGTATTGCTAAGTATTTCAAAGTGATGGTCACATCTGAATGCGCTAACTCAAGGAAGCCAAGCCCAGAAATTTTTGAATATTCCTTATCTGAAGCTGGCGCCAATAAGATGAATAGCATCATGATCGGCGACAACCCCAAAACGGACATTCATGGAGCAAAAGAATTTGGATTAAAAACGGTCTTTTATGATCCTTCAGGGAGGAAAAAATCACTCGCCGATTACACCGTTCAGTCGCATTTGGAGCTGCTAAAACTGTTCTGATTCAGCATCCTTAGCAACTATCAATATTTTGAACTATTCGCTTTACTTTTGCGCTCCATTCATAAACAACAAGAAGAGAGATGCCAAAAGGAAATTTTTTCGTGCCAGACCCAATCAATGAGCCAATATTAAGCTACGCTCCAGGCACCCAAGACAGAGAAGATTTATTAGCCAAGTATAAAGAGATGTATGCACAGCAGATCGAAGCGCCAATGTTCATTGGTGGAAAAGAAGTGCATACAGACAAAAAAATAGCGATGACATGCCCACATGATCATCAGCATGTTTTGGGACATTTCTCAGAAGGAGATGCTTCTCATGTAAATGAAGCTATAGATGCGGCTTTAGCTGTCAAAGAAGCTTGGGAAAAAATGACATGGGAAAACAGGGCGAGCATTTTCCTAAAAGCAGCCGATTTATTAGCTGGTCCTTATCGGACTAAAATTAATGCGGCTACCATGCTTGGTCAGGGCAAGAATGTGCACCAGGCTGAAATAGATGCGGCATGTGAATTCATTGATTTCTTACGATTCAATGCATCATTTATGCAAGAGCTCTACATGCAGCAGCCGATTTCATCAGAAGGCGTTTGGAACAGAATGGAGTACAGACCATTGGAGGGCTTCTTGTTTGCAATCACTCCGTTCAACTTTACCGCAATTGCAGGAAACCTGCCAGCAGCTCCAGCTATGCTTGGAAACACAGTAGTTTGGAAGCCTAGCTATACGCAAGTCTATTCTGCTCAGGTGATCATGGAAGTGTTGAAAAAAGCAGGTCTTCCGGATGGAGTAATCAACCTTATTTACGTAGATGGACCAGTAGCCGGAGAGGTTATTTTCAAACACCCTGATTTTGCAGGTCTACACTTTACGGGAAGTACGGGTGTATTTAAAGCACTTTGGAAGACAATTGGAGCTAACCTGGATCGATATAAAACCTACCCGCGAATCGTTGGAGAAACAGGAGGTAAAGACTTTGTGGTAGCGCACAAATCAGCTGACGCTAAAGAAGTAGCAACCGGATTGGTTAGAGGATCATTTGAATTCCAGGGGCAAAAATGTAGCGCTGCATCAAGAGCATATATCCCATCTAATATTTGGGAAGATGTGAAAAAATATATGGTCGAAGATTTGAAATCGATCAAAATGGGCTCTCCTGAAGACCCTTCCAACTTTGTGAATGCAGTAATAGACGGTGTGGCCTTCAAGAAAATTTCTGCTTATATCGACGAAGCAAAATCAGCAAAAGATGTGGAGCTGGTAGCAGGCGGAAATTACGATGATTCTAAGGGCTGGTTTATTGAGCCTACGGTTTTTGAGGCAAAAGACCCGATGTACAAGACCATGTGTGAAGAGATTTTCGGTCCGGTTCTTACCGTTCATGTTTACGATGAAAACAAATTTGAAGAAATTTTAGATATCGTGGATGCGACTTCACCATATGCATTGACGGGTGCAATCTTTAGCAAAGACCGATATGCTGTGGATATTGCAACGTACAAGCTGAGAAATGCAGCAGGAAACTTCTATATCAACGATAAGCCAACCGGAGCTGTAGTAGGCCAGCAGCCATTTGGTGGAGCCAGAGGTTCGGGAACCAATGATAAGGCCGGAGCTATGATGAACCTGATGCGATGGGTGAGTGCACGTACTATCAAAGAAACGTTTGTATCTCCAACTGATTACCGATATCCTTTTCTTGGATAATGGATAAGCTTAGACCCTTTCATCTCGCCGTTCCGGTAAAGGATTTAGAGGAAACCCGAATTTTTTACCGGGAGGTCATGGGGTTTGAAGAAGGAAGATCTTCCGACCGTTGGGTTGACTTCAATTTTTATGGACACCAATTTGTGATCCATATGGTGGAGGGAAAATCAGATCTTGAAGTAAATCCAGTCGATGGTCATGAGGTTCCTGTACCACACTTTGGTGTTGTTTTGGGATGGTTAGACTGGGAACACTTAGCCGAAAGGCTAAAAAAAGCACAGATTAAATTCATCATCGATCCATACATTAGGTTTGAAGGTCAGGTGGGTGAACAGGCTACTATGTTTTTTAAAGACCCATCAGGAAATGCCCTGGAATTCAAAGCATTCAGAAACGAAGCACAGATTTTCGCTAAATAATTCAGAAGAGATTCATTTTATCAAAAATCTTATCTACATTCAATTTATCATACTTAATAAATGAGTGAGATTAAGGAGAATAGGGTGGAAGCTATCATGAAGCTGACAATGTCCGAGGCATTGCAGGAAGGAAAATTCAAAGATTTTATTTCCGAGCTAATACCCCTTTTATGTAAAACATTGAACGCTTACAAATCTTCTTTTTGGTTGTATCGGTCAGACGCTGACGAGTTTGAAAGTATTCAGTCCTTTGATTTGGACACTAAAAAATCAAAGGCCGGACATGCTCTTGATCCCGCTAATTATTTAACATTCTCGGAATTACTCAAAAATCAATTATTTATTCATCTAGATACCACTAATGACAATAAGGAACTGGATGATTTTATCGTAGATTATTTGCTGAAAAACAGGTTAAGATCCTGGGCCAGTATTCAGGTATGGAATGATAATCGATTATTTGGAGTGCTCACTGTTGAATGGAAGTCAAAGAAAGATTTTGTGGCACAGGACCAGCTGGCCATGGTTGCAGGGGCATCAATGATCAGCCAATGTTATGATGCATTGATCAGGTTAAAAGAGGACTTTTTACACCGAAATGAATTAAGCACTCTCAAAGGAGAGGAAAAGGAAAAGGAAAAATTAGCTAAGAAATTATCAGATCATGCTTTTTACACCTCTCATAGCATCAGACATCCACTATCTACCATCTTAGCACTTATTGATCTTATCAAACTAAACTGGGAAAGCCGAGAGACCTACGAAGAGCTCTTGCAGCAATTAAAGATTGAGACTATGAATCTTGATGATGCAATAAGAGTCATGACCGCAAAAATTGAATTAGATTAGTTGCTCCAAATTAGAAATTGCGCCAAGCCTAAATGACCAAAAAAGCGAATAGAGTAAGGGAGGTAATACTCCGCAGAAGCACCTTAATCATTTTCTTTATTTTGATACTGGGAGCCTTCGGGCTGCTTCGTGTTGTTACTACACATAAAGACATTGATGATGTTGCAAATATTGATTTACCACTAATCGAAGTGCTAACTCAAATTGAAACTTACCAACTTGAGCAAGCTATCAATTTTGAACGCGCCATCCGTTATGCAGAGGAAATAGAGCCAGGGAATGACATTGCACTTCAGGGATTTGCGATGGCGGATAGCACATTTAGATATATGGCTGAGCTGGTGGATATACTCCTGGTAGATGCAGAACATCAAGTTTCTGAAGCCTTAAAAATCACTAATCAGGAAGCTCAGCGCATTAAGCTAAAAGGATTATTGCTGTCAATAAAAAAGCTAGAGAGTGATCACACAAGTTACGAAAACCATGCATTGGAAGTGGTTGACTTATTGGAAGAGGGCAGGCTGGAGGAGGCCGTATTTGCATCTGAACGTGTGGAGCATGAAGAGGATCAATTCAACAAACAAGTGGAAGGTGTCCTGATGAGACACGAGATGTTTACAGAGGCATTAGTGAAAATAGTAGAACAGGAAGAGGTGCTATCAATGAAGTGGATCGTGACACTTACCCTGTTGTTTATTATCCTCTCTCTGTTGGCTGTGTACACCTTCAGCTACAAAATTTGGCGTCCGCTAGAAGACATCCGCTCCGGAGCTGAGAAAATTGAAGCAGGTAACCTTAATGCAAGAATCAAGCTGAGCTCAAATAGTATTACTAGTGATATTGTAGATTCATTTAACTCCATGGCTGAGCGCCTAAGCTATTCCCAAAAAGAGATTGATCAATTTATTCATTTTTCATATAGCACAGCAGACGATTTGAAAGCCCCCATCACAAATCTTGGTTCATTACTTGATATGCTTGGTAAGGACAATGTAAACGCATCTAACTTTAAAGCAATCTTAAATAACGCAAGAAAAACAAATCAGCAACTAGAGAAGACGGTAAACTCGTTAGTTGAAGTGAATAAGGTTAGAGAAGAACTATCTTCAGAAAAAGATTATCTCAATATTGATGAGGTGCTAAAAGAGGTGGTTGCTACATCGGTAGCGAAAATCAAAAATGCTAATGCAACGATAAAGAAAGATTTTTCCGAGTGTACCCATATCAGCTATCCGAAGACACAGCTTAAAGCCATCTTCAAACACCTTTTATTAAATTCTTTGACATATCGAGATCCTGAAAAAGCATTACAGATTAGAATCAAGTCCAAGCAGAAAAATGGGCATACGACGATTATTTTTAAGGATAATGGACTGGGATTTGATTCGATTAAACACAAGGAAGAAATATTTAAACCGTACACAAGGTTGCATTCTCATGTAGACGGATCCGGCCTTGGTTTGTACATCATTAAAATGATTGTGGATTATCATAGAGGCGGAATCCGTGTCGAAAGCGAGTCTAGAAGGGGCGCCACATTCGCCCTTCGACTGGACTAAGCCAAATGGCTTTCGTAGATACTTTCTAAAAGCTCAGGAGACAAGGGTTTTGAAATGAATGCAGTAATGTAGTTTGATGATGCAGCTCTTTCTTCATCTTTGGAAGAAATAGATGAAGTAAGCATAACGACCTTTGAAGATTCCTTTATTTCCAACTTTTCATATTCATCCATAAAATCCCATCCATCCAAACCCGGCATGTTGAGGTCCAAAAAGATCACATCGGGACTATTTCCTTTGCTTTTAGCTTCATTTAAAAACTCTAAAGCATTCGGAACATTGTTTATTGTGTCAACTTCATCAGCAAATTTGGCGTGTTTGATAATGACTGAATTGATAGAGTTGACAATGTCATCATCATCGATGAGCAATACCTTTTTGAATTTTTCCAAAATTAAGCGATGGTTTATGCATAAAGTTAAGAAAGGCAATCAGAAAATTGATTTTGCTGAGTACCTTTTTATCTACATTTCGAATTAGGTAAATGTAAATAACAAATTTATAGTTTAACATGATTGCCAATTATACACGCCTGATATTAAATTTTTAAGCCTCGGGATGAGGTTTTCTTCTTTATTGAATTTTTTTTGTTTCACAGCATTGAGAATTGCAAATTGGATGCTTACATTTGCACTCCTTTTTAAGGAAACCTTCTCCCTTAGCTCAGCTGGTTAGAGCATCTGACTGTTAATCAGAGGGTCCTTGGTTCGAGCCCAAGAGGGAGAGCTTAAAACCCCGCTCCGATAGGTGTCGGGGTTTTTTTATGTCCTCATCACACAACTCCGGCAATCATATTACCAGCAACTTTTATAACCATGTCGGTTTCGGTATGCTGCATTCACTTACTGTTAAAAAGCCACACAAAACACGACATAATGACATGGTTATTTCAATAAAATGGAAAATAAAGCCATAATGTCAGTAATATTATTGGTAAAATCGATTGGTACAGAATTCGATCTATGCAATTGCAGAAATCAAAAACTAATTGTAAAACTTAAAAACTTAAGAAAATGGGACTTATAAAGTACAACACGAACGATTACAGACCTACAAGCTTTAGAAGCTTTGTGGATCGATTTTTCAATGATGAGTTTGTCGGTGGGTCAGTACCTACATTTTCGCCAAAAGTAGATATTGCCGAAACAGAGAAGCAATTTGAAGTTCAGCTACATGTTCCCGGCATGAAAAAAGGTGATTTCAACATTGATTTAAATGCTGACCAAATCACAGTAAGTGGCGAGCGAAAGTTTGAAAACGAAAAGAATGAGAAAAACTACCATAGCGTAGAAAGCTACTATGGATCATTCAGTAGAACTTTCTATTTGCCGGATGTGATCAATAAAGACAAAGTTGACGCTTCTTATCAAGATGGTATTTTGATTATCACATTGCCTAAAGATGAGAAGAAGGTTACTAAAAAACAGATAGCAGTTAAGTAGTGTTTGAGTAGGTGATTAGGGTATCTACCTTTTTTGGTGGGTACCCTTTTTTTGTTAAGAATAGTTAAGGTTATAGCAGCCTTGATGTTTTGTAAAACCATAAGGGCACTTTTACGGTATAATCATAAGCACAAAAAAGAAGCGACTATGAATAAAAGAAGTTTTATTATGGCAATGATCTTTTCCTCTGTATTTGGAGGGATTGTGGCCATCATCGGGTTTACAATCATTAACCCAAATGAAAAAGTCATTCAGACCACAACAAATGGAACCAGCCCTGTGAGTCTTACCAATTATGTGTTTGACTCATCAGATTTTGTGGTACCGGATGGTCTCAACTTTGTTTTCGCTGCTAAAAACGCTACCCCATCGGTTGTGCACATTAGAACAACTTATGAAAATGGGATGCGCGCAAACTCTCAATTCCATGATTTTTTTAAGGATTATTTCGGCGAACGATATGACCGGCGTGGAGGACCTTCCAGAGGAGCAGGTTCAGGTGTAGTGATTTCTGCGGATGGCTACATCGTTACCAATAATCACGTGATTGAAAATGCAGATGAAATTGAAATTGTATTTAATGATAACAGGAGCTATCAGGCAAAAGTAGTTGGTACAGATGAGGATACGGATTTAGCTGTGCTCAAAGTAGCTGCTGAGAATCTGGTAGCCGTAAACTATGGTGATTCGGATAATATTAATATTGGCGAATGGGTGTTGGCAATCGGGAACCCATATGAATTCCGCTCAACTGTGACTGCCGGCATTATTAGTGCTAAGGGAAGAAACATTAATATACTAAATGGAGATTATCGTATTGAGTCATTCATTCAAACAGATGCGGCGGTTAACCCTGGCAACAGTGGTGGTGCGCTCGTCAACCTCAAGGGAGAGTTGGTTGGCATCAACACAGCCATAGCATCTCCATCCGGAGCTTTCGCTGGTTATTCTTTTGCCGTCCCGGTTTCATTGGTTAAAAAGGTAGTGAGTGATTTGATTGAATATGGAGCTGTCCAAAGAGCTCTACTTGGAATTTCTATTTATGATGTAAATGCACAGGTAGCTGAAGATAATGATCTCAGTGTTCTGAAAGGAATTTTTGTAAACGGTGTTCAGGAAGGAAAAGCAGCAGACGAGGCAGGGATTGAAAGGGGTGATGTCATAGTAGCGATAGATGATAAACTGGTAAATAATGTAGCCCAACTGCAGGAACAGGTGGCTATAAAGAGACCAGGTGATGAGGTGGAAGTAAGGTTTATCAGAAATGGAAAGGAAAAGACAGTGGTAGCTAAGCTTAGAAATGAAGAAGGAACCCTGGATATTATAGAAGTAGCTTCGGACTATCGTATTGAGGGAGCCACTTTTGTAGATGTTTCGGATGCATTGAAGGATCGATTGGATATTGATGGCGGGGTACAGATCAAGGAGCTTGGTGAGGGCAAGTGGAGAGACGTAAGGATGAAAGAAGGCTTCATCATTACAGGCATTGACAATGAAAAGATTCAAAACATCAGGGATCTGGAAAACTACTTTAAACGACCAAGAACCGATGGAATACTAATTGAAGGGGTATATCCTGATGGAAGCAAGGCTCATTATGGTCTTGGGTTGTAAGCTACTCAACTATCTAAAAATGTCAAGTCCATCTTCGCGATGGACTTTTTTTATTTCCATACCTTCGAAAGGTGAAAAATGTGATAATCATAGGAGGTGGACTGGCTGGTCTAATAAGTGCGATTCTATTACGAAGAGAAGGATTTGAAGTTGTACTCTTTGAGCAAAAAAAATATCCATTTCACAGGGTATGCGGAGAGTACATTTCAAATGAAGTTGTACCTTTTTTGAATCATCATAAGCTCTTCCCTTTAGCTTTAAACCCGACCAACATTTCTCAATTCCAGCTCACCTCTGTTACAGGAAAAAGTCTGGAGATGCCACTTGATCTGGGAGGTTTCGGGATAAGTAGAAAATCATTTGATAGCTGGCTCGCTTCCAAAGCAGGGGATGAAGGTGTGGTAGTTATAAATGATAGAATTGTAGAGTGCTTGTTTGATAAGGATCAATTCAATTTAAAAAGCAAGCGGGGTGATAGCTTTGTGTCTGATTTGGTAATTGGAGCTTTTGGCAAGCGCAGCACACTCGACAAGTCCCTTCAGCGTTCGTTCATAGATCGTCGCTCCCCATATGTTGGAGTAAAATATCATATCAAAACTGATGCGATTGAGAATAATAAGATAGCTCTTCATAATTTCAAAAAGGGCTATTGTGGTTTGAGTGCTGTGGAGAATGAGACATACAATCTGTGTTATCTCACCAATAGATCTAACTTGAAATCTTCAGGATCGATTCCAGAAATGGAGCATGAAGTATTGAAGAAAAACCCTTTTCTGAATCATGTTTTTACTAACTCAGATTTTCTTTTTGAAAAACCGGAGGTAATAAATGAAATCTCATTTGAGAAAAAAGAGCCTGTATTCAATCATATTTTGATGACCGGAGATTCAGCAGGAATGATCGCTCCACTCTGTGGCAATGGAATGGCCATGGCAATTCATTCTGCTAAAATGCTAAGTGAACTTATCATCGAAAACCAAAAAGCAGGCTTTGACAGAAAAAAGCTTGAATTGGAATATGCCTCCTTGTGGAATCAAAATTTTGCTAAAAGGCTTTCTACAGGCAGATTCATACAAAAGCTTTTTGGTTCACCTCTGGTATCTGAAATTACGGTGCAAACGGGAAAGTCTTTCAAACCTTTTGCGAATTACCTGATGAAAAAAACCCATGGTCAGCCATTTAGCTGAGCCATAGAAAAACAAAAAATCCATTCAGCATCAGGGAGGAAATCAAATTTAATCGCATGGTCGATTCAAAGTTTGCAGCTTTTGAATCTTTTCTGACACGTAAATACCATCGTCCAAAAAAGAGAAGCACTGGCATCATTGCTGCAGCAAAAATGATTGCTACTTCGAATGAATAATAAGCGATAAAGTAATACAGAAATCCGACGGTGGAAATGGAAAATGAAATGGCAGTAAAATGAAAAGTTCCAAGGATACCTAATTTTTGACTTATGGTTGTATCCCCGCGTTTGGCATCTTCATCATGCTGATAGATCTGTGTCATAGGGTAGGAGCCCAATAAAAGCAAAGTGCTCAAAATACCGGGTATCTGTGTCGACCACTCAAGGGTATCATGAATCATGAGGTCATTGATGGCTATAAAACTTAACAAGAAAGTGAAATACCCCTGAAATATCCCTGCCGCCAGCCATCCCATAATCGGGAATTTTTTTAGTCGGATTGAAGGGTGACTATATGCCTTGGATATCAATCCGTAGATAAGAATCATCAATAAAAACTCCATGGATATCAGAAAACTGAGAACTAAGCCTAAACCATCAAGGACCAGCGAGACCCAGTAAAGTTCCTTTGTCACTTTAGGGGGGTGCTTAAGTCCTCCAATGCTTTTTTCATCTTTATCGAAGTATGAATTGTAGCCATTGCTTGCTGGGTAAACCAGAAAATGCAGAATAATAAATGCTAAAAGAAGATTTACTGTGTTTACAGTGTATGACACACTCAAAGCCAGCAGAAATACTGGCAACAAAAAAAAAGAAAAAGGAATGCGCAGATGAAGTAATGTGGATTTTTTCAAGGGGAATCAATCTTCTCGAGTAAAAGTTGGTTAATATTAATGAACTACTCGCAGATGACCGCATATATTCAAAGCATAGGAACCGCACTGCCACCCAATCTGGCCACTCAAAACCAGATAGCTGATTTTATGGTGAGTCATCTCAAGTTGAATAAAGTTGAGGAGAAAAAATTACGGGTTTTATATCGTGCAAGTGGCATTAAGCAGCGTTATTCCGTTCTAAAGGATTTCAGTGAAAATCTCAATGGCCAGAGTTTCTTCAAAGAAGATGCATTTCCATCTGCAAAGCCACGCATGTTGATTTATCAGGAACATGCGATCAACCTTGCATTTAATGCATGTAATCAGGCTTTGAAAGATAGCACATGTAATAAAGAGGATATTACACATCTTATCGCTGTGAGCTGTACTGGTATGTATGCGCCGGGCCTTGATATTGAACTAATAGGTCGTCTAGGCTTAAAGACTACAACACAGCGTACTTCGATAAATTTTATGGGATGCTACGCTGCATTCAATGCCATGAAGGTGTCCCAAAATATTTTAGGGTCAGATCCTAAGGCGAACGTTCTCATAGTGTGTGTAGAATTGTGCAGTATCCATCTTCAGGAGAAAAAGGATGATGAAAACTTATTAGCAAATGCCATTTTTGGAGACGGTGCGGCGGCAATGGTTGTCTCTTCAGCGCCTGCAAAACGTTCGTTAAAAATGGAGAGCTTTTACAGTGATTTAGCGCTTCAGGGGCGGGATGAAATGGGTTGGTACATAGGTGATCATGGATTTGAAATGCACCTAAGTGCCAGGGTACCGGACGTGATTAAAGATGGAATCGCTGAGTTAACTGATCATTTGCTGGAGAAAATTCAATTGGAAATAGGTGATATTGATTATTTCGCCATTCATCCGGGCGGAAAACGCATTTTAGATGTGATAGAAGAAAAGCTGTTGATAAGTAAGGATCAAAATCAAGCAGCACGCCATGTCCTGAATACACATGGAAATATGTCATCACCTACGGTGCTTTTTGTAATTAAATCAATTCTGGATGAGTTAAAAGTTGCTGATCATAATAAGCATTTGCTAAGCTTTGCTTTCGGGCCCGGTTTAACCATGGAAAGCGCTGTGCTAAAAACCCACATAAATGCTTAAATACCGGTCAGATCAGTTTGAAATCATGGACGATCTTACTGTTTCTGGGGAAGTGGTAAATCAAACCTTGCGTGAGCTCAATACCATCAATAAAAGACTAGGAGGTAATAAAATCAGCGTCTCTGCATTTAAGAAGCTGGCAAAATCAAATAATATAATACTTGCTGACTTAGGTTGTGGCGGAGGTGACATCATGGAGGAAATGGCGAGCTGGAGTAGAAAAAAAGGATTAAAGGCTTCATTCCTCGGGATAGACGCAAATCCTCATATTGTGGAGTACGCGCAAGAAAATACGAGCAGATACCCGGAGATTAGTTATCGGGCAATCAATATTTTTAGTGATGAATTCAAAGAATTAAAGTTTGACATCATTCATTGTTGCTTGTTTATCCATCACTTTACTACTGATGAGCTCATAGACCTCTTCAAACAATTTAAAAAACAGGCTCGAATAGGTGTAATCATCAATGATTTGCATCGTCACCCTCTTGCCTATTGGAGCATTTCGTTGCTCACATCGCTGTTCTCAAAATCAATAATGGTAAAAAATGATGCAGCTATTTCTGTTTCACGTGGATTTAAAAAGGAAGAATTGCTTCATATTCTAAGGGAGGCAGGAATTAATGAATTTCAGCTAATATGGAAATGGGCTTTTCGGTGGAAGTTGATCTTCTAACTACTTCCAGTCGCCAAAGATCAGATTGCCTTTCGCGTTTACATCACTTGATCGAAAGAAGTTGTTGAGTCCCTGAACCATTTCATCACAGGAAATATAATTGTCGCTATTAGAATCCAGTTCTTCAAAACCCTGGATTGCCATTTTATGAGGAATATTGTAAATGGTTAGCATATTAGCGTATTCTTCTTGAGATATCAATTTGTCTTTATTCATGTCAAATAAATCAAAAATATGCCGAGAGGTTCGGTGAATGTAGTGATCAAGGATACCCGGCTCATCAGATTCAATCTGATCTCGAAAAAATGCAACCCAATCCCATAAAGTAAGGCTCAATTCAGGATTATGTAAGTCCGTAAGTAGTTGAACAAAAAGACGATGGGATTTTAGTAGTATCAGTTTGCCACTTCTTGACCGCTCGCGCAATCCCAACTGAGCAACAATTTTCTTCCCAACGTTTACAAAATCGTTTGGTTGTAGCTGTCCGTTCCGATCTATATCCAGAACGTTAAAGAGGTGATGAACTTTTCTCTTTTGTGTTTCGGAAAAAACGGATCGGGAGCTTCTGGGCGTTGTGGTGGTAGGGCTCCCCATATTATCAATTTACAATTTACAAAAATATTTCCACCCTTCCACGCATTTCTTAGTTTTGCGCACCAATTCTTAACAACAAACAACATGTCCCAGGATATTCAGTCAATATTAAAGAGATTAAAAGTAGATGCAGACAATAAAGGAGCTGCAGTTGGCAATAAGTGGTTAAATACCTCAGGAGAGAAGCTAGCTTCATATTCTCCGGTTGATGGCAAAGTAATCGCCAATGTTACATTGGCCGATGGAAAGGCTTATGATGAGGTGATAGCAGAGGCACAGGAGGCTTTCAAGGAGTGGAGGCAACTACCGGCCCCACAAAGGGGAGAGATCGTACGCCAGCTTGGAAATGAGCTGCGCGAGTATAAGCAAGAGCTTGGCTCGCTAGTTTCATATGAGATGGGTAAATCCCTACAAGAAGGACTCGGTGAAGTACAAGAGATGATTGATATCTGTGACTTTGCGGTAGGTCTGTCTCGACAACTTTATGGATTGACCATGCATTCAGAGCGACCATCTCACAGAATGTACGAGCAGTGGCATCCGCTAGGAATTGTAGGAATTATTTCTGCATTCAACTTCCCAGTTGCAGTATGGTCATGGAATGCTGCACTTGCTTGGGTGTGTGGTGATGTATGCGTATGGAAGCCATCAGAAAAAGCGCCAATATCGGCTATTGCTTGTCAGAAGATAGCCGAACGTGTGTTTGAGAAAAATGGTATTCATCCAGGAGTATGCGGTTTGGTGATTGGTGATGCTGAGATTGGCAAGAAACTAGCAGCTGACACAAGAGTACCGTTAATTTCGGCAACAGGCTCTACCAGAATGGGTAAGAAAGTTGGAGAAGTTGTAGGGGCACGTCTAGGTAAACACATTCTCGAGCTGGGAGGAAATAACGCGATGATTATTTCTGAGCACGCAGATTTGAACATAGTTGTGCCGGGTGCTGTATTTGGTGCTGTAGGAACAGCCGGTCAGCGATGCACATCTACCAGAAGGCTAATCATTCATGAAAGCCAATATGAAGAAGTAAAGGAGCGATTGGTAAAAGCATATGGGCAGTTGAGAATTGGAGATCCTTTGGATGAAAACAATCACGTTGGGCCACTTATCGATACGGATGCGGTTAAAATGTATCAAGCAGCTATTGAAAAAGTAAAAGCCGAAGGCGGAAAGACTGTGATCGACGGAGAGGTACTTACTGGAGCTGGATATGAGTCCGGATGCTATGTGAAGCCCGCCATCTTTGAAGCTAAAGCAGATTATGAGATCGTTTGTAATGAGACGTTTGCGCCAATCTTGTATTTGATCAAATATTCTACCATAGAGGAGGCTATTGAAATTCAGAATGCAGTACCTCAAGGGTTATCTTCTGCAATTATGACTACCAATATCCGAGAGTCTGAGTTGTTCTTGTCACATGCTGGATCTGATTGCGGTATTGCAAATGTGAATATTGGTACGTCTGGGGCTGAGATTGGAGGAGCGTTTGGTGGTGAGAAAGAAACCGGAGGTGGACGTGAGTCTGGATCTGATGCATGGAAAGCATACATGAGAAGACAAACCAACACAATCAACTATTCTACTGAGCTACCATTAGCGCAGGGGATTAAGTTTGAACTTTAAGAAATATCGTTCGATCACTTGAAGCCGGGTGATTAATATGACAATGAATGAAGGTCTGCATTGATGCAGGCCTTTTTTTATCTTAAAATGGGTTAATTTCATATCCAACATGGGTCAACGCAATAAACACAACTGCCTAAATTGTGGATCCGCAATTGCTGAAAACTACTGTCCTAATTGCGGACAATCAACCACAATACATCGAATTACTTTCCGAGAGACAATTAATGATTTCTTCAGCTCTACGTTTGCTTTAGAGGGCCCATTGCTGTTAACCATAAAATTATTGATTTTAAACCCGGGTAGACTATTTAGGGAATTTATTGAAGGAAAACGCAAGACCTATTATAAGCCTGTTGCATTTTTTGTGGTACTTACTGCGCTCTACCTAATCATTAGGTCGGCATCCGGATTTGACCCCTTCCATAATCAACCGCAAATGAAAGGTCGTGATGTTCCAGAAAGGGCAATGATTTTCATTGAGGCAGGCAGATTCATGGTTGCCCATATTAATCACATAATGTTTTTCTTGGTTTTTGCAATTGGGCTTTCAAACAAGCTGTTTTTCTACAGAAAATATAACCTTGCTGAATATATAACAACCGGATTTTATATATCAGGTATTTACATTTTGGTTGGAATTGCTCAAATACTTTTCAGTGTTTATGTTTTTTATATTAGTCCGCAGCTGAATATGGTATTCCTTTTTGCCTACCTTTTTTATGCATCATTTTCCTTTCATAAAAACACGTCATTTATGGCGATAGTTAAATATTTGCTGTTAAGCGTATTCGCAATTATTCTATATGTCGTATTTGGTTTCAGTTTTTCACTTTTAGTTGTTTCCTGAATTAACTGCCTCGGCAATTTGAACCATATGCCGTTCTTCATGAGCCAAAAGAAATTCAAAACATTCCGGCACATAAAATTTCACTTTCTCACCCAGAGCGGTCGGCACTTTTGCGTTTCTCAGGTCTTTGGTTCTGGCTCTTTTGATTAGTTCATTAAATGTTTCTTTCTTCTCCAAAAAGCTGTGAATAATCCCGTTCGTTTGATCGGGTGCGATAGCAGGTCTGAAGAAATCGAAGGTCTTCATTTTGAATCTTCGCTTTTTTCCTTTGGGCCGATTAATTGAAATTGATAGCCTGCCCAAAATTGTTCGTCTCATTGCTGGAGTTTCATTTTCATTTAAATCGCGCGCGGCATTTATGGCCTCATTGAAATTATCGAGATACACATCGTAGACCTTATTCAAATGTTCCACTACCTCAAGAGCAGACCATTTCTTCATGTTTTCCTTTCTTGTGAGAATGCTTTCTTCCAGGTTGGCAACATCTCCTTTGATATAATTTTTGATCCGGTTCGAATCCTGGAGTAATTTTTCGTAGTTCGCTTCCATCTGAGTTGTTTTTTTGACGGTTCAAAGCTCAACTATTCAACAGTAATAAAAATTGATATAGATCAATTAATCACGAAGCGCACGTAACCTACTAAAGGTTTCCGGCTTCATATTGAGATAGCTTGCCAGGTATTTCTGAGGGATTTCAAGCAATTCAGGAGGGCATCTTTTCACAAATGCATCAAATCGTTTTTTAGCAGTCATGGTGGTTATTTCAACTTCACGAGAGATCCTACCCAGTAAAATGTCTTCCATGAAAAGCGCTCTCCATTTATAGAATTCGGGAAATCGCTCAAAGAGCTCATCAAATTTCTGCTTGTTTATGCCAATCAATTTGGAAGGAGAAAGCGCTTCCAGAAAGAAATGGGAGGGCTTACTTGTGATAAAGGAGTCAAAAGCCCCGGATGGCGAACCCTTAAAAGAAAATCCCAAAATGACTTTTTCTCCCTTCTCATTGATGATGTAGAGCGCTTGCACTCCAGAGAGAACAAAATAAAAATACTTTGCATAACCACCACTTTCCACAATCATTTCCCTTCCCGAGTAGTTCATTTCTTGAAAACTGGCATTTAAAAATTCTAATGCTTCCGGGCTTATATCAATGTATTTTCCAAAATAAGATTCGAAAATATGACTTTGCATGGAGTGAATTTAGGGAAAACTACTTTTCAAACTATGGAAGGAAACTAGGCAGTTGCTTTTTGTTTCAATGCCCTATATGTCCACATGCCGGCTACAAACTCAATAAATGAGAAGGCCACTAAGGCAAGTGTTCCACGCTCAAAGACATAGAGCCAGATGAAGAAGACAAACTGAATGATTCTCACCTGAACAGTGAACCCGAAGAATGGAGTGAGGTTCTCTTTAGCATTTCGGATGTAGTAATAGCCTAACACTGCCACCACAAACCCAAGTACGATTCTCCAAACACTTTCCGGGTCAGGGATACAAATGGCTGATAGGATTGATGCAGGAGCCAACATGAGGAAGAGCCCTTCAACAAGTAAGTAGATCCCAAAAAACCAAACAGTTTTCGCAGGTTTTTTCATAAAATTATTAAATAATGATATTAAAGGTTGTCATTTCGACTGAAAGGAGAAATCTGTACCAAAATAAATGTCTGAACAAGGATGGATTTCTCACTTCGTTCGAAATGACAGGAAAAGACTGTTTGCGGTAATTTGAATAAATTCCCATTTGTTATAAATCTCATTTTCAATCTACTGAAACTATGCGAAAATTGCTCCTACTTTTGGTCTGTCCGCTTCTTCTCAGCGCCCAAACCCCGGCCGATCAAATATTGGCAAAGGCAAAAGCCTACCATGACCCTCAGGATATCTGGCCAACGTTAGAGACGACTTTTACTTTCAAAGAAACCAGACCGGATGGCCCGGATAGAAGTACAATCATTATCCTAGATAATGGCATAAGCTACATGAAGATCAATCGGAATGATGAGGAGGTGTATGAAGTCAATGGGGAAGTAGCTGAAGTACTTAAGGGCGATAAAGACAAAGCGCGAGCACTCGTTCTTCGAAACTATTACTTATACCTATGGGGCTTGCCGATGAAGCTGTACGATAAATCCACTCCCGAAATATCTTTGGCTGAAGATGAAAAAGTAGGTGATAAGTTGTGTAAGGTACTTCGTGTCGTATATGAGGAGGATACGTGGTATTTCTATATCGATGATTTTTCCGGGCGCATGCTTCAATACAAGTTCTACAAGGACGAAGCAACCGGAAAAGGAGAGCTCATCACGCTTGAAGATGAAATCATGGTGGATGGAATCAAAATCCCTCAAGAAAGGAGCTGGTATACACTGCCTGAGATGAAGTATTTGGGGACGGATATTTTGGAGGAGGTGGATTGAAGCATCATGCATTAAGATTGTTTAGTTAATGAATTTTTTAAAGGTTTTTATTCTTGCTTTTGTATTAACAGGAAGT
Organism: Ekhidna lutea; assembly: GCF_900188325.1. GTDB lineage: Bacteria > Bacteroidota > Bacteroidia > Cytophagales > Cyclobacteriaceae > Ekhidna > Ekhidna lutea. The sequence continues at coordinate 179,561 of NZ_FZPD01000003.1, forward strand.
AGAGCGCTGTTTGCACAGGATAATTGTGATTATTTGAGAAGAGTTTTGGCTTTCGAAGACGATAATTTTTATGTTCTTATGAAAGTCAAAAATTATCCAAAACAAGAGGTGCTTTTTTCACTTTCAGTCCTTAAACAATTCATGGAAATTGAATTCGGCATTACCTATGATGACAAGGTCAAGATGGACTCTGTTCTATTGAGTAAATGCAATGAAGATTTAGTCTTTAAAGATAAGAAGTTGGTAAACTACTTGAAGGACTATTTTAAGGTAGATTCATTGGGATTAAATAACTTTTCTAGGAGTGTCCACCTTAAGAAGATTATAGGTGAAACAATGGAAAAGTTTCAACTTTTCCAACGACATCAAGGGAACTATGATTCATTAGCTTTCTATTCAGCGGCTAGAGATATTATTATCGAAACCGATTATTTGGAAATACCAATTTGGTTTACTGAAAGAAAGTTATTGATTTCATACTTTATAAGAAAAGGTATTGTTCTCAGAGAGGAGCACAATAGATTTCTTGAAGTATTGGATAAGTCCGAGTTTATTCAAGAGTTTTAATTGGTAACTTATTTTTGAAGTCATTCCCGCAGGGAATCTATGGTCCTTTAAAAAGCATTTTTTCAATATCCATAGACTCCCTTCGGGAGTGACTAATGAAGCTTTATTAAACTCAGGACTAGGTTCCAATTATTTATTTAAAGAGCTTTACCCACCCCTGCCCCTCCAAGGAGGGGATAATGTCACTCATCCTTCAACGTCCTGGCCGGATTGATGCGATACACTTTCATCGAGTGCAAGACGGTAGCTACTAAGGCCGTGACCAAAACCACCAAGCCTGCTGCTAAAAACAGCCACCAGCTAATGTCGATTTTATAGGCATAATTATCCAGCCAGCCGGAGAGCAGCACATAGGCAATCGGAGAAACGATCAACATGGCAATTACAATTCGTAGTGCGAATGGTCTGAACAGATTCCCCATCAGGTCTTTCAGGTTGGCGCCCAACACTTTTCTCACGCTGATCTCTTTGGTTTTCTGTGTGGCTATCAGTGATATCAATCCATAAAGGCCCAAACAGGCAATTATTAAGGTAACAATGGTCAAGGCCTGAAACATTTTGGCGAATGCCACATCCTCCTGGTACAATGAATTGAGATGGTTTTCTAAGAAAATCAAATCAAATGGGAGATCAGGAAAAATGCTGCTCCATTTAGCTTCAATTTCTTCAACCAGTTCGAGCATATTCCCTGGTTCCACTCTTATGTACACGTCTTCTTGTAAGGTTCTTGGATACATGATGGCCAAAGGACCAATATCGTTGTGTAGTGAGGAGAAGTGATAATCGGCAACTACACCAACGATATTACCCGTACGAATCTGCCCAACCTGAATCTGTCGTCCAATCGCTTCTTCCGGTGACGAGTAGCCCATATATCTTACTGCTTTCTCGTTTATGATGACCGCTCCGGCACTATCGGTAGGATACGATTTGTCAAATTCCCTGCCTGCAACCATTGGAATCCCCAACATTTCAAAATAGCCATAATCAACTCCATCGATAAATATGGGTTTTGATTCCTCCATGTCAGGTGTTTTCACCGGTACATTCCCATTGTCACCATCCATTCTTCCCCCACCGATAGCGACTCCAGACACTCTCTGTATAGAGTTCAACTGATTTTTCAACACGTCGGCTTTCTGTAGAAGCGACTGACCGGGTACCCGAAGTACCGCTAAGGCAGATTTATCATACCCCAGATCCTTATCCTGAATGTAGGAGATTTGCTGATAGATAATAATGCTTCCGGCCAGCAGGCCTATGGTGATGATAAACTGCATGGTCACAAGCACCTTTCGCACGTTGATCCCCAATTGACCTCCTGAGATTGTTCTTGCCAGCGCAGCGATGGCTTTAGTTTTTGACATAATAAATGCCGGATAAGCTCCACCCATTGCGCCAACAATGACAACTAAAATGGTCGCGACAATGGCGAGCCATTGGTTCGATTGCCACACCTCCATCGCATATATACTGATGCCTAAGTAGGACTCCAGAAAATTGATTGTTGGAAGAATAAGAGCAATGGAAATGATGAAGGAAAGCAGAGAAAGAATAACCGACTCAATGGCGAATTGAAAAACTACCATTCGTTTACTCGCTCCAAGTGCTTTACGAACGCCCACCTCTTTCGTTCGGGTGAGTGATTGCCCCACAGATAGGTTGGTGTAATTGAATATGATCAGGAACAGGAGCAATGCTCCGGTAATACTTAATGCGTAAATATTATTCCAGCTGCCGGATGCCACGATATCATTTTTGATCTCTCCTAAATAGATGTCCTCCAGCGGCTGTAGCACAAAACGAAATAAATTGTGCTGCTCTTCAGGCCAATGCACTTTCATAAAGTCGACCAACTGTTCTTCCAACGCTTCTTTTTCTGATGGATCTTTTAATTCGATGTAGGTGTGAAAAGAGATCCAACCCCAGGAATTCAGCGTAACAGGGTAGCCAAATGGCACCCTAAAAGCATGAAAAGGAATGATAAAATCAAAGGTAAAATGACTGGTGGATGGGCTTGGGTTCATTACTCCGGTTACGATGTAAGGAGTTTCTGAAATCTCAATACGTTGACCAACCGCCGACGAAGAACCAAAGTATTTCTCAGCCATATCAGCTGATAAAACCACGGAATTGGTGTTCTTTAGAGCGGCTCTTTCGTCACCTTCTGCAAGTGAGTAATCGAACATATTGAACAAGGTGCTGTCAATGTAGAAGATCCCGTCTTCATAGAAATTTTTGTTACCAACTTTTACCGGTTGTGTGGGCGTGTCTCTCACACGCATGTAGTTTTCAATTTCGTCATACGCTTCCACCAATGCAGGGCCAACCGGAGGTCCTACTGTTGCTAAATGGCGATCACTTCTACCTATACTACGTTCATCATGAGTTACCTTGAATATACGATCAGACTTTTCATGCCACTGATCGTAACTCAACTCTCTGATGACCATGAGTGCAATGATCAAACTAAGTGTAAATCCGATGGTGAGACCAATGCCATTCAAAACGGCACTCATCTTATCTTTTTTGAGATTTCTCCAGGCCGGTCTTAGTGTGTGTTTGATAAACATAGTAGAGGTATTAAGTTGATTAATGTTTTTCCAGGTGTATCGATAGCGAGTAAACATAAGAGTGGTGATGAGGAGGTGAAGCTTTGTTCTGAACTTTCCATGTTTAGTTGAGAAGTCTTCCATCTCCTCGTTCAGGTCACCAATAATTTCTTCTCTCACCCTTTCATTAAAGAGTGCACGACACAAAAATTTCACACTACTTGGCAGCTCATTCATGTGGTGATGAATTGCGTTTGAAGTACTTTTTCTGGGATTTTATCCCAAAATTTTGCTCGAAGATTTTTGGCCTCCTCCAGCTTTTTCAACCCCAATGCTGTGATTTCGAAAATACGTTTTCGCTTACCACCTCTCACTGAAGTAGCCTCACCCAGGTAACTTTTCACCAGCCCTTTGTCTTCCAGTCTGGCCAAAGCTCCATGTGCAGTACTTAAGTTGATATTCCGCTTCGCTGTTTGATTGATTTCATCTTTTACGGTATTACCGTATGTGTCCGGATGGGTTGTGCAAACGGCCAAAAGCACCAATTCTTCAAACTCTCCAAGATGTGTTCCTTTCATAAGAGGATTATATACGTATATGTAGAAAATATGTTTTGTGCTTAACAGTTTCCCCCTTTGGAGGGGGCTAGGGGGAGGATTTATTATACGTAAATACAGATCTCATTATTTACTTAACAAATGTGAAACTTATATATTACATTCACGTTTGTTAAGTAAATATTTTAATCCATGGAATATCAATTAGGTGAATTTGAAGAGCTGGTATTGCTCACGGTAGCTGCGCAACATAATGAGGCGTATGGCGTCTCCATTCATGAATTTCTAACCGAGGAAACCAAAAAGAAAATCAATATCAGTGCGATTCATGTCGCATTGAAACGATTGGAAAAGAAAGGTTTTGTCGACTCTCGTTTCGGGGGCATTACCGAAGAACGTGGGGGTAGAAGAAAGAAGTACTACATCGTAACTGCCCTTGGTAAAAAAGTTTTAGATGCTTCACATGACTTGCGAACTAGCATCTATCAAAGAATCCCTTCTCTTCAATTTGCAAAGATTTAAGGATGCCGGAACTGCAACCACCAAAATGGGCACAACGCTTTCTCAGATGGTACTGTAGAGAGGACTACCTCGATGAGATCGAAGGCGATCTTTTTGAGCTCTACAGTATTCGTGTGGCTGCCTCTAGTAGGAAAGCAAACCTATTTTTTGTATGGAATGTCTTTCGATCCTTTCGATGGATCAACCTTAAAAAAACTCAACTCTCAAATAATTGGACTATGAACATGTTTAAGAATTATTCTAAAATCTATTTTCGTCGATTCAGGAAGGAGACGGTACATTACGCCGTAAATATCCTCGGGTTATCACTTGGCTTATCCATCTTGTTTTTCATCCTGATGTTTGTGTATGATGAGCAAAACATTGACAGCTTTCACAGCAAAAAGGATCGAATCTACCGGGTTGTCAACGAAGTTCAGGAAGAGGAGGGTTTAAACCATTATTTATCGGGACCTAATCCTTTAGCGAAAGCCCTCAAGACTGATTTTCCAAGTGTGGAAGAAACGTCATGGTTGACCTATTTTGGATCTCATGTATTAGCTAAAGATGACATTCGGATAGCTGACAGGGACTGGGCCATTGTCAACAGAGGCATGTTTGACATTCTGGACATTGACATTTTAGAGGGGAACCCGGTCAAACAAACCGAAGGAGATGCCGGAATTGTCATCACCGAAGAAGTAGCGATGAAGCTGTTTGGAAGAACCGATGTGGTTGGAGAAGTGGTAGATGGATCTCGATTCGGCACAATAGAGGTTGTGGCGATAATGGATGATATGCCTCGAAATTCAAGCTACCAATTTAAAGAGCTGTATGTGCTCAATCCGGATCAGATGGCAGAAGGATGGCAGAACTTCTTAAATGACTGGGATACCCAATTCATGCAAACCTGGGTGTTATTAAAAGAGGGAACGACACCAGAAGATGTGTATGCCTCTAAAGATCAATTCATCGAGAAATACATTGCTGAGGAAAACAAAGGCAAGTATGATTTTTACCTGCATCCATTGACTGAAGTTCACTTAGGTTCCACTCACATCAAAAACGGTGGACCTGCACCCCTTCTGTCTATTCCTTACAGCGATAGGGAGTTTGTTTCCATGATCCTGATTATGGGAATGCTCGTAATATTTATTGCAGCATTAAATTATGTGAACCTTTCCTCCGTTCAGGCCTTGAAGCGAACACTGGAGGCAAGTATGCGCAAGATCAATGGCGCCACCAATAAACACCTGTTTGGACAGTTGTTTTTCGAAACATTTCTGACTGTAATCCTGAGTTACGTTCTTGCTTTGCTGTTGATCGTTGTTCTGTTTCCTTTCTTCTTGCAGATCGCCAACAAAGATTTTGGTATTAGTCTGTTGTTCTCTGCTGACTTCATTTTCTATCACGTGATCAGCATTCTTATTATCTGGACTATTTCGGCATTGCTTCCGGCACTTTACTATTCGCAGTTAAAACGATCACTCCTGGTTATGAAAAATGCATTTTCCGGGAAAGGGGACTTATTGAGAAAGGGATTGGTAGGGATTCAGTATGCACTGTCCATCTTCCTCATCATTGGGTCTTTAGTGATCTATCGTCAGCTCAACTATGTGCAATCAAAAGATCTTGGCTTCAACAATAAAAATATGATTGTCCTGGATATCAATTCAGGAGCTGCTCGTGGTAATTTCAAAAACATCGTTGAAGGGATTAAGAATAATCCAAATGTTATTAATGCTTCAACATCGTCTAGGGTACCGGGCGAATGGAAAGACATCCCGATTGCCAATGTGAGCAAGAATTTGACGGACGATGCGATGGAATTCAGCCATTATGCTGCGGACAAATATTGGTTAGATACCTATGATATCAAACTATTGGATGGCGAGAATTTCACTGGAGCTGATCAATCAGATAGTTTATATATCCTCATTAACGAAGAGGCAGTAAAAGCCCTAAATCTTGAACAGCCAATTGGTGAAAGTGTGTGGGTAATGTCGAACAGTGATTCAGTGAAAATGAGAATCAAGGGAGTCGTGGAGAATTTTCATTTTGAATCGCTCTATGAAGCTATAGGTCCGGTGTTGATCACTCACTGGAACAATCATATCAGATCAATAGATTACTTCACCATTAAGTATGCTCAAAATCCGAAAGAGACGATAGCACATATAGAAGAAGTCAACGCAACGTTTGATCCGAATACACCAGCTGAAATAAATTTTCTTGATCAGCAATGGGAGCGATTTTATGAAGCTGAAGAAAGTAGAAGTACGATTATTCTCATAGCATCCATTGTTTCAATTATCATTTCTGCTTTCGGCTTATTTGGATTGATAAACTTCACAGTAGAGCGAAAGACCAAAGAAATAGGTATCCGAAAAGTGATGGGAGCAAATGTTCAAAACATTACTACCCTGATATTGAAAGACTATTTAATTCTACTCATCATTTCATTGGTGATTGCTGCACCGGTATCCTGGTGGTTATTTGGTGATTGGCTGGCTGATTTTGCCTACCGAATCAATATGAGTGTGGATCTGTTTGTAATTGCATTTGTGCTTGTCCTCATCATTTCATTTACAACAGTTTTGGCCAGGATTTATAAGATAGCTAAGGCCAATCCGGTTCAGTCCATTCGATACGAATAATGCATCAACAACCACCAAAGTGGCCCTTGAAATTCCTGCGATGGTTCTGTAGGGAAGACTATTTGGATGAAATCGAGGGAGATATTATTGAGCTCTTTCATTATCGATCAACCAAATCACAGAAAACAGCTTCGTTGTTTTTGATTTGGAATGTCATAAGGTCGCTTCGGTGGGTTAATCTAAAGCATGCTCCCGTCTTCAAATCAGGGCTTATTCGAAACTACTTTAAAGTAGGATTCAGAGCTTTAATTAAAGATCGTCAGTTCACAGCAATCAATCTGGTTGGGTTATCCATAGGTACTGCGGTTTTTGTTGCTATTCTTTTGTTGGTTTACCATGAATTAAGTTTTGATCAGTTCCATTCCAAATCCGATCGAATTTTTCAAGTCATCCAGGATTTTGAGAATCACGATGGCAGTGATCCGGAGATTTACACATCATCTCAGCTTGCTGACGCTGTGCGTCAAGATTTTTCATTTGTTGAAAATTCGGTAACCATACATGGAGCTGCATCTACATGGTTTGATGTGTCAGGCAAGAAATTTTTTGAAGAAGAAGGAATAGTTTCTGGGCCACAATTTTTCCAAATTTTCGATTTCAATCTGCTGTCAGGAGATAGAAACCTGGTTTTGAAGAATAAGCGATCCATTGTCCTTTGTGAATCCTTGAGTCGGAAATTTTTCGGTTTTGAAAATCCAATAGGAAAAGAGGTGACCTTATCTCATTATGGGCGTTTTGAGGTAACAGGTATCATGGAAGATGTTCCGGCCAACTCATACATTCAGTTTGAATATCTTATTTCTCAGGATTATGAAACCTATTTTGAGCAGACGGCTGGTTGGTATCCTAGTTGGTTTTTGTCCTGGAATGGTAATGGCGCGACCACCTATGTTTTGCTACATGAAGCAGCGGATAAGGTAGAATTTGAGAATCAAATCCCTAATCTATTAAGAAAGTATCTGGATGGAGAAGAGCGTCCAAACAGGCATTTTTTGTTATCTCTTACTGATCTTCATTTTGGGTCGAATGGAATTGATGGAAGAGTGAATCATTATGTAAAGGGAGATCTGCGTCAGGTTTACTTTTTGATCGTCATTGCATGTGTTGTGCTTTCCATGGCATGCTTCAATTATATCAATATCGCCACTGCGAGAGCTGTGAGGAGGAGCAAGGAGGTTGGGATAAGGAAAACATTAGGAGCCTTTCAGCATCAGGTCAAAACGCAATTTTTGGTTGAGGTCTTCGTGTTGGTGCTGGTTTCCTTTGTATTGGGATTGGGGATCGTGAGTGTCTTACTGCCATATTTCAATACCGTTACCGGAATAGCTCTTGAGCTCAATACAAGTTTACTTTTAAAAACATTTCCTTATCTGATTGGTGCCATTATTCTGGTGACTTTGCTTGCAGGATCTTATCCAGCTTTCTATTTGAGTGCCTTTAATCCTGTTTTTATTCTAACCAAGGCCAAGGCTTCATCCAGATTTAATTCACTTTTGCGAAATGGTCTCATTACACTTCAGTATGTTCTTTCCATTCTAATTCTCTCTTCGCTGGTGGTGATCACCAGACAGTACAGTCTGTTGTCGCATGCTTCTCTCGGTTTCGATTCCGAAGAATTGGTCATCGTGGAAATTAACAGCGGATCAGTCCGGGACAATTTCAGTCTCATGAAACAGGAATTACTGACTCATCCGGAGATCAAAAACGTTGCTGGCCTTACCCGCATGATTAGCGGATACCGCTCTCCAACATCCATATCGGTAACCGACCCGGACGAGCCAGAAAAGGCACAGCCGATGCGGTTTTACGGAATGGATGAAGATGGTTTGGAAACATTGGGTCTGTCATTAAAAACCGGTTCAAACTTTTCAGGAGATACTCGAATGGACAGCCTTTCCATATTCATGAATGAGCAGGCTGCAAAATTGTTTGACGGAGAAGAGTCAATTGGAAAATGGCTTGAAATTGATTCTGATCAAAACGAAAACTTTAGGGCAAGGTTGATCGGAATTGTTAAGGATTTTCATTTCAATTCATTACACTCTCCAATAGAACCGGTCATTTTGGGATACTTTAAGAACCCCTTTATCTCTCTTGATGATATCGTTATCAAAGTAAGAGGAAATAGTCTCAAAGAGACCTTATCCTACATTGAAGAAATTCATAATGAATATGATGATAATGATATAATGACTTGGGAATTTGCTGATGACATGGCACAACGAGCTTATCAAAAAGAGCTTATTTTCAGGGATATATTTATGGGTGCCTCGGTCATTGCATTTTGCATTGTTATTCTGGGAATTATTGGGTTGGCCTCTTATAATGTAACGGTAAAGAGCAAAGAAATTGGCATTCGTAAAATACTCGGTGCATCACCCACGCTTATCCTTAAAAAGCAAGCAAGCCAGTTTGTAATGTTCATTGCCATTGCTGCTTTCCTTACAATCCCCCTCTGCATCTATATTTCAAATAAATGGCTTGACAACTATGCCGTTCGCATGGATGTTTCCGTCTTCTTGTTCATACCTGTATTGGTTGCTATTTTGATAGTTACATTGCTGGTTGTTGTCGCTGTTGCTAATAGAATTGCTACCTCCAATCCCGTAAACTCCATCCGAAATGAATGATCTGAATTTTCAATGCCATCGTTTGCTGGATGAGTGTTTGATTTGATTAAACTTGTGATTTTTTACCTTATTTATCGAAATCTGAAACTATCGCATACGATTTCAGGTTCTTTTATCGTATATTAAAAAGTTATTTATTGCAAAATCAGTCTATTGGAAGCTATCTTTGCAGATTGCTTTTTTATACCCATAACAAATTAGTTTTTAAAGAGATAATATGCGACAGTTAAAGATTACCCAGTCAATTACCAACAGGAGAGAGAGCCACACCCTGGAGAAATATTTTACTGAGGTAAGTAACGTTCCAATGATTACTCCTGATGAGGAGGTAACGCTAGCCAAGCGCATCAAAGAAGGAGACGATCTTGCATTGGAAAAACTCGTAAAAGCAAACTTGAGGTTCGTAGTATCTGTAGCAAAGCAGTACCAGAACAGAAGTTTACCACTAAATGACTTGATCAATGAGGGGAACCTTGGATTGATCAAAGCAGCAAAGAAATTTGACGAGACAAAAGGATTTAAATTCATCTCATATGCGGTATGGTGGATTCGTCAGTCCATTATGCAAGCGTTAGCAGAGCAGTCTAGAATTGTTCGTTTGCCGATGAATAAGTCTGGTGCTATCAACCAGATCAGAAGAGCATATGCCGAGCTTGAGCAGCAATTTGAGCGTGAGCCGACAGAAGAAGAATTAGCTGACATTCTAGACATGAAGCCTAGCGAAGTGAGAAATACACTTGGAGCTGAGGTGAAGCAAATGTCAATGGATGCACCATTTGGTGAAGACGAAAGCGGTTCATTACTTGACGTGTTAGAAAACGTAACAACAGGCCCGACAGATGGAAGCCTTGTCTTCAATGATTCACTGAAAGTGGAAACCATGCGTGCGTTATCGACACTGACTGCTAGAGAAAGAGAAGTAGTAATGATGAGCTTTGGTATCGGATGCGATAATCCATTCACACTGGAAGAAATTGGTGATGCAATGGGCTTGACCCGTGAGAGAGTCAGACAAATTAGAGAGAAGGCGCTTCAGAAATTGAGAGAGCCGGGCAAAAACAGAAGATTGAAAGAATTCTGTGCAAGCTAAAATTTGGGAAAAGCATAAATTTAAATCCTGACAGAAATGTCAGGATTTTTTTTGCTCAAAATTGAATAATGCCAATTCAAGATCAACTTGCTTATGCCCTGGATCGTAACGATCAGGAGCCTAATAAAATCCTGGCAAAACAGATTGTTGATGCCGGAGGTGAAAAGGAAATTAGAGAGTTGATTTCTTTCATTGAAACAAAGCCTAATCAAAGAGCAAAGTCAGACGCAATTCTAACTATGGCTTATGTTGCTGAGCTATCACCTAAATTGATGGCGGGTCAGATTGACTTTTTGACTCATCAATTGGCTAGTTCAATCAACCGGGTAATTTTTGGTAGTATGATAGCGTTGGCGCATGTCGCTCATATGAGAAAAGAAAAACTTTATAAAGCATTGCCTAAAATCATTGATGCAATGGATGATGGAACGGTGGTGACACGTGACCATGGCTATCGCATTATGATCACTTTGTATGCAGATGAGCGTTTTCAGGAAGACATGTTTTTGCTTATCCAGGAACAGCTTATTAAAGCGCCATCGAATCAATTAGGCCAATACACTGAACGATTAATACCAGTTTTGAACAAATTGCACCTCAATACGCTTATTGAAACGTTGGAGGAGCGTAGAAGTGATGTCACGAATGAATATCACATTAATCGATTAAATAAGAACCTTAAAAAGCTGTATAAACTATTATGATTAGCTGGAGTGATTTTGAAAAAATCGACATGAGAGTAGGAACCATAATAAAAGCGGAAAGCTTTCCGGAAGCCAAAAAACCAGCCTATATCCTGACTATCGATTTTGGCCCTGAGATTGGTATCAAAAAAAGCTCTGCCCAAATAACTTCGCTGTACAATAAAAAACGTCTTAAAGGAGAACAAGTCATTGCTGTTGTAAATTTTCCTCCGAAACAGATAGGCCCCTTCATCAGTGAATGTCTGGTAATGGGAATTTACAATGAGCAGGAAGATGTCGTGCTCCTTCGTCCACAGCGCGAAACCATGAATGGGTGCAAGGTTGGCTAGAGTCTGTTGTTTATCCTTTTTAGTTCATAAACATCGTTTAAATCCTTGGGTCTTTTGGATTTGACTTTTTCAAGAATCAAATCGTCAAAATCTATAAAGGGAACTTCGACATCACCAAATTTTGAATATTTGGAATCTCTATGAATCAATTCAAATTCCTTATCGATATTGATTTTGAATAAGAGTTCTATTACATGATGAGAATTTGAAAATTGAATCAGCTCACCTTTACTGATTTCACCTTTAGCCTCATTATCAATAAGGAAACCAAGTTTATCCAACGCTAGATATAACTTTTCAAGGTTATCAGTTTCATGATCAATCAAAAAATCGAGATCTCCTGTAGAGCGATTATAACCCCAAAAGTTGACAGCAAACCCACCGATAATTACAAAACGGACTTGATACTTGGTAAACAATCTGCATGATTCTTCATACAAGTTCATTTCCTTTTTAGTTTATGGCCAGAACTCGTCTTAGGCATAGGATTAATTTTGGCTTGAATTTCTATAAAATCCAAAAGCCATTGAATCCTTTCTGGTGGAGTCAATTCTTTTGCTTTTTTTTGCGCCTTATTCTTGAGTCGGTACATTATTCAAATTTAATCATAAATCGAGCCAAAAAATGTCTCAAATTCATCTGGTTTCCTGGAACGTGAATGGCATCCGAGCCATGATCAAAAAAGATTTTATTAAGGATGTGAAGGAGATGAATCCGGATGTTTTGTGTCTGCAGGAAACTAAGGGACAGCCGGAAGATGTGAAAACTGCACTGCAATTATTACCAGAATATCAGGTGGCTGTAAATTCTTCAAAAGCCAGAAAAGGCTATTCAGGAACCGCCATACTTTCCAAAGAAAAACCGCTGGAGGTTTTCTATGATATGGGAATCGAGGAGCATGACCAGGAAGGGCGTGTTATTGCTGCTGAGTTCGAAAAGTTCTTTGTCGTAACCGTTTATACGCCTAATTCAGGCGAGGGTATGAAACGACTGGATTATCGCGAAACCTGGGATGAAGCATTCAAAGAATATATTATCAGCCTAGAAGAGAAAAAGCCGGTAATCATTTGCGGCGACTTAAATGTGGCGCATACAGAAATTGACATTGCGCGAGCCAAAGAGAACTACAATAGAGCCTCCGGATACACCCAAACAGAGATTGACGGATTAGATGCGCTCTTAAATGAAGGATACATTGATACATTCCGTCTAAAGCATCCGGACGAAGTGAAATATTCCTGGTGGAACTATAAATACAGGGCGCGTGAACGAAATGTGGGGTGGAGAATCGATTATTTTTTGGTGAGTGAAAAGCTGAAAGATCAAGTGGAAGAAGCTCACATTTACAATGAATATTTAGGATCGGATCATTGTCCGGTCGGATTAAAACTTAACAGCTAAGAAGCATGGAAACGAAAAAAATCCCTTTGAATGACCTGCATGAAAAACTCGGTGGCAAAATGACACCTTTTGCAGGATACAATATGCCGGTTCGATACTCATCGGACAAAGAAGAACATTTGACAGTTCGAGATTCGGTGGGCGTATTTGATGTGTCTCACATGGGAGAGTTCATGCTTCGTGGACCTCATGCGCTTGATTTGATCCAGTGGGTGACCAGCAATGATGCATCTAAAATTGTAGATGGGCAAGCTCAGTATTCCTGCCTTCCAAATGATAAAGGCGGTATTGTAGATGATCTTTTGATCTACCGTATGAGTGATGAGGAATACATGCTCGTGGTGAATGCATCCAACATAGAAAAAGACTGGAACTGGATCAAGAGTCAGGATAAGTGGGACGTGGAAATGGAAGACATTTCTGATGATATTGTGCTACTTGCTGTGCAGGGACCGAAGGCAGTTGAAACCCTTCAAAAACTGACAGAAGTCAACCTTTCTGAAGTAAAATTCTACCGATTTGTGCAAGACAAGCTCGCCGGAAAAGAAATGATCATTTCAGCTACTGGATATACCGGTTCCGGTGGATTTGAGCTATATATCAATAAGAACGATGCGGAAGAAGTATGGAACAAGATTTTTGAAGCTGGCGAGGAATTTGGCATCAAACCAATCGGACTTGGCGCTCGAGATACATTGCGACTGGAGAAGGGATTTTGCCTGTATGGCAATGACATCACTGATGAAACTTCTCCTCTGGAAGCAGGACTTGGGTGGGTGACTAAGTTCACGAAGGAATTTGTTAACTCTGAGAATCTAAAAGCGCAGAAAGAGGCAGGCGTAACCCGAAAGTTGGTAGGTTTTGAAATGATTGATCGTGGCATCCCGCGTAATGATTATGAGCTGGCCGATGCGGATGGAAACATTATCGGGAATGTGACTTCCGGCACCATGGCTCCTTCGTTGAACGTTGGAATTGGAATGGGCTATGTGACCAAAGAGCACAGCGCACCTGATACTGAAATCTACGTGCAGGTTCGAAACAAGAGTTTGAAAGCGAAGGTGGTGAAGCCACCCTTTTTGAAATAAAAAAAGTCATGCTGAATTTATTTCAGCATCAGTTCAGACTCTGGAACAAGTTCAGAGTGACACTAAATTTAGATTATGAACACAATCGAAGTTTGCTTAACACCTGAACTCATTCATCAACATGCCCTAAAAGGTAAACTGGTGGTAGTAGTCGATATCTTTCGTGCCACCTCCTGCATCGTAACCGGGCTGGCCAATGATGTTGAAGCGATTAAGCCGGTGGCTGAGGTAGATGAATGTAAAGCATTAGGCACCAAGGGATATATCATGGCAGGAGAGCGTGACGGTATTATGATTGAGGGTTTTGATATTGGCAACTCTCCATTTGACTATCAAAGTGAATCCGTGAAAGGAAAGAAGGTAGCCATCTCGACAACCAATGGTTCAAAGGCGATCCTTTTGTCCGAAGAAGCGGACGAAATAATCATCGGCTCATTTTTGAACCTTGATGCTGTTGCTCAATACATTTTGCAGAAAAAGAAAGATGTGGTGATACATTGTGCAGGGTGGAAAGGCACACCAAATCTGGAAGACACGCTTTTCGCAGGTGCATTGATAGATGAATGTGCAGAGGAAATGAAACCAGATAGGGATTCTGCGTTGGTCGCTCATCAATTATTTATCGCTAGTCATGAAAACATGCTAGGATTGGCCTTGCAATCAAGCCACGCCGAGCGACTTAAGGGGTTTGGTATCGAAGAGGATCTTGAGTTTTGTATGGAGGAGAATAAGTACCCTGTCGTGCCAAAATTGGTTAATGGTGAGTTGGTATCTTAGTTTGATGCAATTCGTTTAGATCTATATGGAAATGCATTGGATCTACATTCTCCTCGCCATAGTCGCTATCATACAGATTGCTATCTTCGTCATGGCCCGTCGCATTCGTAAGCGAGAAAAAGAAAACAATGTGCTTCTAAAGTATAACATCAATTCACGTCAGCGAGCCTGGCAGCTTCTTGCAGATCAATCGATTCCAGATGAAGATAAAGTTAAAATCAAGGAATATTACGAAGCATCCTGATTAAAAACCCTGACAGGTTTAATTCAATTAAAGCTACAGATTATGAAATAATGATCCATTTTGAGCCACTAAAACCTGTCAGGGTTACAGGGTTAAATGCCAAAAGGATTATTTTCTCAACTTCTCATTCTCCAAATGCCTGGTGCTATCTCTTGAATTCTTTTTTTCGAGGTTTTTCTTAAGCGCATCGGTGAGATTTACACCTGTCTGATTGGCCAAACAGATGAGTACCCATAGCACATCGGCCATTTCATCTCCCAGGTCACGATTTTTATCTGATTCTTTAAATGATTGCTCTCCGTATGTGCGGGCGATGATTCGTGCTAACTCACCCACTTCTTCTGTGAGCATCGCCATGTTTGTAAGCTCATTGAAGTAGCGCACCCCCTTTGTTTTTATCCACTCGTCTACTACCTGCTGTGCTTCTTCTATGGTCATCGGTTACTATTCGCTTCCAGATTTTCGTTAATATGTTTCAACTCAAACCCTTCTTCTTCCAGCTTAGATAAAAAAAAGGCCATTCTGTCTTTTTCCTCATTCATTAGACTATCCATATTAGGATCAAACTCCTTGAATGTTTCATGCGGAAAACGCTTGCCCGGTGTGTAATGATCCTTCCAGAACAGGCTTTCCACGATAGTTCCATCCTGATAATAGTATTTAAACTCTTCAGCTAATCGATCATCTTTGAAGTTCATCATGTGACCCGAAAAAATAGGCTTTTCATTTTCGAAGTAGAAATAGTCATCACGCTCAAAGTGAGGTGTTTTAATAATTCCAACGAGCTTCATAAGCCTACCTTCATTGAAATATCCTCTGACTTTATAGGCAGAGTCCGCTTCTACAAAATCATCCTCAATAATGCTGACACGGTGATTTTGATCAATGTGCTTGACTCTATAATCTATGGCTTCTACCAGGTGTCTGTTTTCTTTTTTTATTTCTGAGCCGCAAGCCCATAATAGACTAGCAGAAACGAGAATCAGTAGGTTTTTCATGATGTAGGTTGGTTTTTACTTATGAAAAGTTAATCAATTCGATAAATGCAAGATGGTCGAACGTACCATATTCGACGAATTCATCAATAAATTGTATTGAATGAATGGAAATTATTCCTTGAAAGGAAGAACAAAAGTGTTCAAAATGCGTGCATAAGGAGACTGAATTCAGAAAACATTAACCTTTAAAAAAGCATAAACATGAAATCATTAAAAGTTGCATCCGTACTGGCCCTGAGTTTGTTGTTGGTTTTTTCAGCACAGGCACAAAAAGATAAAAGCAAGCGAAAGAGTCCTCCGGCACAGGTGTCTAAAGAAGTAAATGGAACAAAAATCACCATCGACTATAGTCAGCCATCAAAAAGAGGACGTGATATTTTCGGAAGCCTTGAAGAGTATGGCAAGGTTTGGCGAACAGGAGCTAATGAGTCAACCTGGATTGAAATTTCAGATGATGTAGAGGTACAAGGAAAAACATTGGCAGCTGGCAAGTATGGGCTTTTCACTATTCCGGGTAAAGATGAATGGACAATCATCTTCAACAAAAAGTGGGACGGATGGGGAGCATATGAGTACAAGGAAGCAGATGACGTGCTGCGAGTTACTGCACCATCTTCAAACACAGACAGTGTTGTTGAAACATTTACCATTGAAATAGAAGATAGTGGTGATGTGATTTTGGCCTGGGATCAGACCAAAGTGGAGTTTTCTATCAGGTAATTAAATATTAAAGTTGTAATCCTGAACTTTGATTCAGGATTTGGCCCTGTTGGGATCGAATCCCCGCAGGGCTGCCTTTTTACACAATGTTTAAATTCTGCTCTTTTATTTTCTCCAGCTCATCTTTCATCATTACCACTGTCCGCTGTATTTCAGCATGATTGGCTTTGGAACCAATGGTGTTGATTTCTCTCCCGATTTCTTGTGCAATAAAACCTAATTTCTTTCCGGCGCAATCTTCTTTAGTCAATACTTCATCAAAATAGTCGAGGTGCTGTTTAAGTCTCACTTTTTCTTCTGAGATATCCAGTCGCTCCATATAAAATATTAGCTCCTGCTCAAATCTGTTTTGATCTACCTGTACTCTTTCCTTGATTTCATCCAGGTTTTTCTGCAAGCGTGTGCGAATATTCTCTGTACGGCTTGCATCATTTTCCTCAACACTTTTTAGCCCATCCCTGATGTTTTTAATATAGTCTGAAAGCTTTTTTTCCAGCGTTTCACCTTCTTGCTTTCTAAACACAATGCACTGATCGATGGCAGATTGAAGGCACCCTTTGATTTCATTCCATGGTAGTGCTTCAGGGTCAATTTCCTCTTGTTTTATTACATCTGGTGCTTGGAGTGCCAATTTCACCAAATCTGAACTGTGACTGTTAACAGCTTCTGTCAAAGAGCTGAACTTTTCAAAATAAGCTTTGAATCTGACCTCATCTACATGGACATTCAGGCTGGTTTCGTCAGCCAGTTCCAGGTCGATGTTCAGCATGACCTTCCCCCTTTTTAGTTGATCTGTTATCAGGTTTCGGATATCTGCTTCTCTGGCGGATAATTCCTTAGGGAGCCTTGGAGAGAAGTCTAGGAATTTGCTGTTTAAAGCCTTAATCTCTGTTTTTATTAACAGATTTTTGCTGGTACGTTCTTCACGCCCATAGCCTGTCATGGATTGCTGCATAAGCTGCAAAGGTATACTTTGCCTTAAAAGTCTAAACCAAGTGTGAAATAAAATCTTCGACCTTTAACCTCCCCATCAAGGTAGGGGCGTGCTACATCAAATTTGATGTAGTATCCAAAAAGCACCGTTCGTAGGCCGTAACCAAACCCGCCGAGCCATGGGTTTTGGAATTTTACAATTTCAGCGGTAAATGGTCCCTCTTCGAATTTTCTTGTGATTGGTCTGCCTTCTTTAAATGGTGGAGCTCCGGTCCACACAGACCCAATATCAAAGAAACTAATCAGCTGAAAATTTCTTAAGAAATTAGATTTAATAGGTCCGTTTGTCAGGTACTGAAATACAGGAACTCTCAATTCACTGTTGAAAACTAAAACATCAGAGCCATTTGCCTCATTGAAATCAAGCCCTCTTAGGTTTGTGACAAACTCATTGAATAAAATGTCACTATTGTCCTGATCGTTGCTAATAAAAAGTGGATCCTGTTCACCTTGAACATCTTTCGAAGCGAAAAGCCAGTTGTCCATCCCGCCAAGCATATAATCTTTTCTGGCAGGACCCATTTGCTTCCCGTAAAGCACTCTGTTGGCCCACGTGATTTCACGATGTACTTTTTGATAGTGTCTGAAGTCAAATCGAAGCTTGCTGAAGTTTTTACTTGCATCATCGGCATGAAGATGTGTTGTTACTTCAAACAGCGCTCTTGTGCCCTGGTATAAATTAAAGGATCGTTCAATTGCGTTATCGAATATGAACGTTAGGCTACCGCCAAAATACTTTTGCCTGCTATTTTCTGCTTGTTCATTAGAAAGCCCGGACACACTCAGGTAATGAAGATTGGTAAAAGATGTTTCTGTAAAAAACGGAGAAGCTTCTACTCTGAATGTGTGAGTGACAGGTAGCGAAGCGGTCAATTTGAATCGGTTGAGCTTGTACTTGTGTCTTAAATCATCATCTAACCCCGGATTTTCCAGCAGATACGTTTTACGATCCACTCTGGCTTTAAAATCCATCCAGTATTTCAGGTATTGAAACTCGGCAAATATATCCCCTTGCTGAAAGTCGGTTTTTACTAATGCACCCCCCTTTATCTTATAATTCTCAAGAATGTCATTAATCTCGGTTTCCATGAACATCATGAAATCACGATAGGGGTCCCATAGAAAGGATGTGATTACGTTGTTAAAGTTAAACCTTGGGTTGTACGGGATAGGCCCAACTCTTTCGTTTTCCTGCTCGAAGCTCTGATACTTACTGAAAAATGATTCAGGTTCAAAGGAAGTCTCATTTTCATCTTCAAAGACATAATTGTCAGTATCTATCCAGTTTGGATTTTCCTCGGTTTCCTCGCTTTCAGTTACTTCATCTTCAAATACGAAATCGTCCGTATCGATTTCATCTTTTGCTTCATCTTGAACAGGAGGCGGATTATTTTCAGCATTTCTCAACACGCGAGAAACTACCCGAATGGCATTTTCCCTTCGCTTTCTAGGAGTTTCTGTCGCGAATTTGCTGGAAGTTAAACTTGATATGGTGTCCAGATACACCTTTTCCTCACCATCGGCAAGCATAGTATAGGTCAGTCGGTTAGGATCAAAATGAAGATCGTAACTGATAATGCTCTTGTCAAAATTGGTAATCTGCGTGGTTATTGAATCATATAGATTGTATCGATATAGATTGGAAATACCCTGTTGATCGCTTAGGTAATAAACCTCATTTATATTTTTAGCATATGGTTTCCTGTCCTCTCCGTAGGTGTTGGTGAGTCTGAAAAACTTTGCTGTAGTCGTATCTAGGTCGTAAACAAACAGGTTGAAATTTTCATCCAACGTTTCCAGAGAAACATCAGATACATTGACGGAATCAATGATTCGATTTGAACTAAATACGATTGCTGCTGTACCCGGTACAAATGTTGGATCCAAATCATCGTAAACATCACGTGTGATCCTACGCAGTGCATTTCGGTTCATGGCAATGAGGAAGATATCATTTTGACCATCGATATCACCTGATATCACGGCAAGCCGCCCATTATCATTGAATGCAAAACTTTCTATTTGTCGGAATCTGGATAGCGGTTTTTGACCTTTTTCACCTGTCTCCAGATTAAATGTGTTTAAGTATAAAAATCCTCTTTTGAAGAGTATCACACCCAGTGTATACTCATCTTGCCAGTCAAGTAAAGGCAAATGTTTGTCAACATCCTGACCATTTATGCGATACCCTCCGGTAACTATTTTGTTTGTTTTTCCGCTATTGATATCAGTTACATATACTTGATATTTGCCGTTCTTCAACATCGCATAAGCCACCTTGTCAGCATCTTTATTAAAGCTGATTGTGCTTGTAATTAACTCTTTTGAGTTTTTGATGTCTCTAAGCAGTCTGTCCTCACCGGATTTGATGTAATTCTCTTCTACTTCTATTCGTTGAAGGAGGTAATAGTTTTGCCAATCACTGAGAAAATTTTTGAAAGAAACGCCAAGCGTATTCGCAATGCTGTTCTCTTCCTTTCTGATAATTCGAGTAAGGTTGAGAATATTTGAAAGATTACTTTCTCCATACTTCACAGCTATGTAATTCCATATACTGTGCCCAACCACAGAGGCTGATTCACCATCAATTCTCTTTAGTTTTTTTATCTTTTTTCTACCCATGTAATCTCGCAGGTAGTCGTCCATTTCTCTGGACCATCCATAGGCGATATACCTTGCAGCTCCATCTATAAACCAATCAGGAAGCGTAAGCAAATAGCTGTTTTGGAAAATTTCTGCGAGACTGCCCCCGTACATCATGTCGTTTATTAGGGTGCTGGCTAGTTTGTAGATTAGGTCTTCTTTGAATTTATGAGCTTGCCCCGGATATGCAACTTCCAATTGAAGCTTAACAAACTCAGTCCTTCCTCCAATGGTGTATACTGCTCCGTCTATTCCAACATTACTCTGCTGAAGGTCATGAATGGAATTATAGATAAAGATTTTGGTTTTGCTGTAAGGAGCATACCCCAGTTTATCCGTAAGTGTTACGAATTCATCTTCAAGAAAATTGATTGCCTCTAGCGCATATTCTTGCCCACCGGGATAATAATAAATCTCAAAATTATTGGTGCTGTAATAGTACCAATCAAATTTTTTATACTGAATCCGATTTTGTCCAAATGGAGTAGTGTAATGCTGACCGTAGGCCACACCAACTACCATAAATAAGATTAAAGTGTATTTAAACAACCCTTTGAACATGTACTTCTTCGTCAATATCACTGTGGCCCTCTAAAACATCTACGAAATGTTTTGCAAAATGTGGTGTTAAAGAAACACCTTTCGTGCCAAAACCATTAAAAATACCTAATGTTTTATACTTATGATGTAAACCAATATAAGGCTTTCTATCATGAGTAGCTGGTCTTACCCCAGCCCTTTTGTCTACAATTTCAAATTTACCACTGTACAATTTCTTTAACCGCTCTTCCAACGATTTGATTCCTTCCGCTTGTGGCTCATACGTCAGTTTCTTGTGATCATACGTAGATCCTATGGTAAATCGATTTTGACCTTTGGGAATCATAAAAACCCCCTGATTAATTATATGTTCTGAGCTAAGTTTTGTTTCAATGTCAATTATTTCACCTCGTACGGGCCTGAAAGGGAGCTCCCAATAAGGATTTGAACTTACACCCTCACAAAATATTACTTTGCCGACATTAATATCATCGTAAGAAACACCTTCGAAGTTCAATTCCATTCTTTGGTAGTCAAACACCTCACGTCTGTATGTTCCCTTATTCTGGATATACAGTTTCATCGCTTTCAAAAACTCTGGGATGTTGACATACCCTGAATGATTTAGAATGATTCCTCCAAGAGGGTCATGAATATTTGAGTAACCAATCGGTTCGGTCAGCACTTTTTTTAGATACTGATCATAGCCTGAATCGGTTCGCCTACCATCCCAATCGTTTTGATCCTCTATTGTCTTAAATGGCCTGTAAATGGGGATAGGATAAAGGAATTTTGATTTGAGGGATATTTCCAGCTTTTGATATTGATTTTCAAGGTCCGGGAAGAGCGCATCGGCACGCCAGGTTTTCACCATTTTCCTTCCGGTGATGGGGTTGTAAATCCCAGCTGCTTTTTTTGATGATGTATGAGGGGTGCCTTCATCAAAAATCACTACAGACAAATTCCTTTTTAACATTTCATAAGCTAACCATGACCCTGCAAGCCCTTGCCCAACGATCAAATAATCAGCCTTTATTTTTCCCACTATACTTTTGTGTTTTCAAAGGCCATAAAACTAATCAGATGAAGGTAAAATCTTTTGTGTTTAACCCGTTCTATGAAAATACTTATGTGATCTCTTCCAATAAGAAGAACTGCTTGATTTTCGACCCAGGTTGTTACGAAGACTATGAAGTAGATGAGTTAAAAGAGTACATCCATATGAATGATTTGAATGTTGTGGCAATCATAAATACGCATTGTCACATTGATCATGTGTTAGGAAATGATGTGCTAAAATTTGAATATAAGGCGCCACTCAAAATCCCTGAAAACGAAAAAGAAGTATTCGGGGCTGTACCTGCTTATGCCCCACAATGGGGAATATCAGGCTATAGACATGCTGATGTCGATGAGTATCTCAAAGGCGGTAGTGATTTAGTACTTGATGAAGTGGTATTAAAAATGATAGAAGTACCGGGACATTCACCTGGCCACCTCATGTTTCTTAATCAGGAGGAAAAAATAATGATTGGTGGTGATGTTCTTTTTCGTGAAAGTATCGGAAGAACTGATTTACCAGGTGGTAACCATGACGACCTGTTGAAAAACATCCAGGAAAAGGTTTATACATTGCCTGATGACATTCAGGTACTACCAGGACATGGACCTGCCACCACAATTGGTCATGAAAAACAATACAATCCGTTTGTGAAAGCATGAAAAAGCACATTCCCAATTTACTAACCTGCTTGAATCTTGCAATCGGTTGTGTAGGGATTTATTATACGCTCGGCGGAAAGGAGCCCATAGCATTTTATTTTGTCATAGTTGCCGGGCTTTTTGATTTTTTAGATGGCTTTTCTGCGAGGCTTTTGAAGGTGCAATCAGAAATTGGGAAACAGCTGGATTCCCTATCCGATCTTGTTTCTTTCGGATTGTTGCCGTCATTTTTTATGCTTAAATGGCTTGAGGGAATAACAGCGTTTTACTGGGTAGCGATTATTATAGCTGTATTTTCTGCAATTAGGTTAGCTGTTTTTAATGTGGATGAATCGCAGACAGATAGCTTTAAGGGGCTGCCAACCCCTGCTAATGCCATAATGCTGACTTCATTGAGTTTTGTTTCTTTTGAGTTGTATGAATATACTTTAATTAGCATCTGCCTGTTTTCAGCACTGCTTTTGGTTTCACCAATTCGTTTAGTGGCACTTAAATTCAAATCATTCGCCTGGAAAGGTAATGAGGGGAGGTGGATCTTAATTGCTGGCATAGTAGTGTTTATATCTGTCTTTCAATGGACATTTATTCCTTTCCTGATACCGTTTTATCTAGTGGTATCGCTCATTTCATTTGTAGCTTTTAAGAAAGGATAAAATTTTTATCGTGAAGCATACGTTTTACATAGCGATGTGGAGGTTTATAAGTCTGTTAGTTCTAGCCTGCGGTACCATGCAATCTGCCAGGGCGCAATCCTCAGTATTAGCTTCAGGTAACTGGTATAAGGTTGGAATAACAGAGACAGGTATCTACAAGATTGATAGAAACACCCTGGATGTACTTGGTGTACCTTCCTCAGTCAACCCAAAAAAGATCAAAATTTACGGCAATGGAATCAAAGGGGTTTTGCCCCAATCAAATGCTGAAGACAGACCAGTAGATCTCGTTGAGAATGCCGTTTTTCTATCTGGTCAAAATGATGGATCATTCGATCAAAATGATTACCTCCTTTTTTATGGAATAGGGCCGGACAAGGAAACATGGACCGAGTCAGGGTTTCAATATCAAAAGAATTTCTATTCGGATACCTCATTTTACTTTATGCAGGTGGATGGTGCCGACGGAAAACGGATCAGTACAAAAGAGAATGCTGAAGGGATTGTGGATCAAACAATATCCACTTTTGATGACTTTGTTGTATTTGAAGAGGATGAAAACAACCTCATTTCCTCTGGAAGGGGCTGGTACGGTGAAACGCTTTCAAGTGGTGAATCACAAACATTTTCGCATCAATTAACCGGCTTAAATTCTAACGTCGAATTGACTTTAAGTGGAGTAAGTCAATCATCTGAAGATGCTACATTTGATGTGAGCATAAACAATTCACTGATCGGTTCAATGCCAATAGACAAAGTGCCGGATGGGCCTGGCACGACTTATAGTATTAAAGCTCGCCAGGAAACACAATCATTTTCATTTTCAACGACGGATTCATTCGATTTAAAAATAGCTTTCGATGGGAATGCTTCTGGCGAGCGCGGGTTTATTGATTATTACTTTTTGACGTTCAGGCGTAACCTTCAGTTATATGGAAATGAAACGGATTTTAGATGGTCAGGTAATGTAGGGGAGCGTTTAAGATATGAAATCAACAATGCTGAAGGTGTTAAAATATGGGATGTAACAAATCCCGTTAATATAAAAGAGCAGGGTTATAACCTAAGTGGCAACAAAGCTGTTTTCCTCAGTCAATCTGAAAGTATTGAAGAATATGTTGTTTTTGAAGGGGCCGATTTCCCAACTCCTTTTGTAATCGGAAAGATTTCAAATCAAAACTTAAGAGGCGAAACGAATTATGATGCGGTAATCGTATCACATCCTAGTTTTTTGGCGGAAGCTGAATCATTAAGTCAATTCCATCAGACGCATGATGGTTTAAGTGTGTTAACTGTGACAACAAAGCAGGTTTACAACGAATTTTCTTCTGGACGGCAGGATGTTTCGGCCATCCGAGATTATGTCAGGCATGTATATGATCATGGGGGAAGACTAAAGTATTTGCTTCTATTTGGTGACTGCTCATACGACTATAAGGATCGAGTGTCCAACAATACTAACCTCGTTCCCACATACGAATCACGTCAAAGCTTTCATCCGATTTTTAGCTATTCATCTGATGATTATTTTGGGTTTTTAGAATCAGATGAAGGAGTTTGGGAAGAGACTGTATCAGGAGATCATACACTAGAAATTGGTGTAGGAAGATTGCCGGCAAAAACCAAAGGGGAAGCACAGGCATTGGTCGATAAAATCATTTACTATTCTACAAGCCCAAATACGCTAGGAAAATGGCGAGGAGAGATCACCTATGTAGCAGATGATGGCGATGGAAACGTTCACGCGAGACATGTTGAAGATCTGTCTGAGCTGATAGATACAACCTATGCACTTTACAATATCAATAAACTGCTTCTTGACGCTTTTGAACAGGAATCTTCAGGGTCGTCCGAAAAATCACCTCAGGCAAAAGCGGCATTAAAAACAAGAATTAAAAATGGTACTTTTTCCATCAACTTCATTGGACACGGAAATGAGCGTTTATGGATGGAGGAGCAGATTTTCACAACCGCAGATATCGAAGAGCTTACCAATAGAAACAAGCTCCCCATTTTTGTTACAGCTACATGCGAATTTGGCAGGTACGATGATCCTATCCGTACCTCAGGAGCTGAGGAGCTATTACTTTTAGAGCAGGGCGGGGCTATAGCGCTGCTAACTACAAGTCGACCAGTTTTTGCAAGCACCAATTTTAGCCTCAATCGTGCATTCCATGAAAATATTTTCAGGAAAGAATCAAATATCAACTTAAGATTGGGGGATGTGATTCGTTTGACAAAAAACGAAGGGCTGGAGGGTCCGGTCAACCGTAACTTTACTCTTTTGGGAGACCCTATGATGATGCCCGCATACCCTAAACTTGACATTATTATCAACGAAACAGGCCAACAGCTGGACACTTTAAGTGCACTGGAAGAAATAACACTCACAGGACAGGTGCACAAGAACGGAAGTATTTTTGAGACTTTTAATGGAAAGCTTTCCATAGGCATTTTTGATACCGAGCAGGCTTTTATCACAAAGGGTCAGGAGAGTGCTCCATACTCCTATGAGTTAAGAACAAACGCCATCTTTCGAGGAGAATCGAGTGTTTTAGAGGGTAATTTTTCATTTTCCTTTATCGTCCCGAAGAATATTTCCTACCAGTTTAAGAATGGCAAAATGAGTCTGTATGCATGGGATCCTAATAGCAATTTGGATGCTGGAGGTTCTTCAAGAGATTTTGTTATAGGGGGTACTTCCGGTCAGCCAGCAACTGACTTAAACCCGCCTTTGATTTCTGCATATATAAATGATAGATCATTCAAAAATGGAGCAACCGTAGGAGACTCTCCGCTATTCATCGCAGATCTTGAAGATGAAAGTGGCATAACTACTACAAGTATTGGAGTAATTGAAGGGATCACATTAAATCTCAATAGCGAAGAGTTTAACCTCAACGGATTTTACACCGCAAATGTCGATGATTTTAAAGGTGGAACGGTTGTTTTTCCATTACAGGATTTAGAGCCCGGAAACTATGCTGCTACAATAAAAGTATGGGACACGCATAATAATGCTTCTGAAGAAACGATCGATTTCAAAGTTTCAGATGAACCAATATTGTTCATTTATAATCCCATAGTATACCCGAATCCCGTGATTGGTTCTACAACATTTGCTTTTGAACACGATCGGGAGGATGAAGACCTCTTCATTACTACTATTGTATATGGTCCAAGAGGAGAAATTATTAGTAAGAGGGAGCAATTGATTGAAAATAGTCAACGTCGAATTGAAATTCCATGGAATGCTACTACTAACTCAGGAGAGGCTTTAAGGCAAGGGGTTTATTATAGTCGGATGATTATTCGGAGTAGATTAGATGGGGCAATGAAAGAAATCACCCAAAAGCTCGTTATACAGAATTAGTAAATTTCAGTCAATTGAATATCAGCAGTTTTATTGGAAATTTTAATAGGTATTCACCTGATAATGTTAAGTTTGGCATCCTTTTATAAAAACATTCACATGAGTCACTTTATAAAGAAGATAATTGGAATTCTTCTTGTTTTCGTTGCTGTAGAATCTTTTTCACAGCAGCAACCTTCACCAACGCTATCAGGACAAGGTGATGGCAATAACCCGATTACCGTTGCGGTACCATTTTTAAACTTTGCCCCAGACAGTAGGGCTTCTGCAATGGGAGATGTTGGAGTTGCCACCTCACCAGATGTCAACAGTGTACACTGGAATAATGCAAAGCTTGCATTTATTGATTCTGACATGGGTTTTGGATATTCCTACTCTCCATGGCTTGGAAACATCGTTGACGATATGTCATTGAATTATCTATCGTTTTTCAAAAAAATTGATCAGACGCAATCTTTTGGTGCATCATTCAGGTATTTCGATTTAGGAGAAATTCAAAAGTATGATGGCAATGCAGTATTTCAAGGTGTCGAAAATCCCAATGAATTAGCTGTAGACGGAACTTACTCAAGAAAATTATCCGAGAACATGGGAGTCGGAGCAACTTTACGATTTGTTTGGTCAAATCTGGCAGGTGATCTGCAAGGTGCACCGGATGCCAAAGCGGGCACGAGCGTTGCAGTTGACCTTGGATGGTATTACACTAAACCGTTCATGTTGTCTGGTAAAAACTCCGAGCTTTCATTAGGAGCTCATGTTTCAAATATTGGTCAGAAAATCACCTACAGCGCCGAATCAAATGAGAACTTCATTCCTGCCAATCTTCGGGTAGGATCAGCTTTTAAGACTAATCTGGATCCATATAACACCATCACACTAGCGTTTGACATTAATAAATTAATGGTACCATCACCACCTATTTATGAGGAAGACGAGAATGGTGAGGTTGTAACAGATAGTAACGGTGACCCAGTTATAGCTAAAGGAAAAGACCCAAATAGATCATTGCTTTCAGGGACATTCGGTTCATTTGGAGATGCTCCAAATGGTATAAGAGAAGAGATTCAGGAATTGATGTATTCTGCAGGAGTCGAGTATTGGTATCGTGATGTTTTTACTGCTCGAGCAGGATATTTTTCGGAGCACCAAAACAAGGGAAATAGAAAGTACCTCACCTTGGGAGCAGGATTCCGTTATCAGGTTTTTGGGTTCGATTTTTCTTACTTAATTCCTTCAGACGGACAAAACCATCCACTAGCAGATACATTGAGAATTTCATTGCTATTTAATTTAGATGATAGTGGCAATGACGAGTAGTAGATAAACAGAGAAAAAAATTCTAAAAGAAGAGTTGACTACCTAGTTAACTCTTCTTTCTATTTTTGCGAAAAAACGCTTACAACCAACTTTATGAACGCACTTTCTAGTCGTATTAAAAGCATCCCCGAGTCAGCTACACTTGCCATGGCTGCAAAGGCAAGAGAGATGAAAGAAAAAGGCATTGAGGTAATTAGTTTAAGCCTGGGAGAGCCTGATTTCAAGACACCAAAACATATTCAAGAGGGGGCTAAAGAGGCGATTGACTCAGAAAACTATTTTGCGTATCCGCCAGTTAATGGTTACCTCGATTTGAGAAAAGCAATTTCTGAAAAATTTAAACGTGACAATGGTCTGGACTATGGGCCAGATCAAATTGTAGTTTCAAATGGGGCGAAACAATCCATAGCTAATGTAATGATGGCAATCCTCAACCCAGGGGATGAAGTGATTGTGCTTACACCATATTGGGTTAGCTATTCTGCAATGATACTTTTGGCAGAAGGCAAGCCCGTCTTCGTTAGGGGCACAATTGAGACTGATTTTAAAGCAACTGCAGATCAGATAAAAGAAGCGATCACAGATAAAACCAAGGCAATTATATTTTCTTCTCCATGCAACCCTACTGGTTCAGTATTTACTCGTGAAGAGCTTGAAGGAATCGCTAGTGTATTAAGAGACAGAGAGGATATAACCATAATCTCAGATGAGATATACGAGCTGATAAATTTCGGATCCAAACACGAAAGCATCGGCACTCTCGATGGAATGTTGGAACGAACAGTCACCGTTAATGGCTTTTCAAAAGGATTTGCGATGACTGGATGGCGAGTTGGGTACATTGGGGCACCTCAATGGATTGCAAAAGCATCCAACAAAATGCAAGGGCAATATACCTCTGGTAATTGCTCGATAGCTCAAAGAGCAGCTCTTACAGCTCTTACAGGTCCAATGGAGCCCACTTTGGAAATGTCCAAAGCTTATGAAAGGCGAAGAGGATTAGTATATGATCTTCTCAGCGATATTCCCGGGTTTGAGGTGAATATGCCACAAGGCGCATTCTATTTTTTCCCTAATGTTCGCCACTATCTAGGAAAATCTACTGGAGATGTGAAAATTGAAACTGTGAATGATCTGTGCTTGTACTTACTGGAAGATGCTCATGTTTCGTTGGTCACAGGAGAGGCTTTCGGTGATCCCGAATGTCTAAGATTATCGTACGCTGCATCCGAGGAAGATTTAAAATCAGCCATTTCCAAAATAAAAGAATCGCTAGCTAAGTTGTCTTAATATGGAATCGATCGAAGACGTATTTGAAGCATTCAAAAACAAAACAGTCCTGGTTGTTGGTGATGTAATGATCGACAACTACATGCGAGGCAAAGCAAGTAAGATTTCAGCAGAAGCTCCTGTGCCTGTGATTAGGCTTGAAAAACAGGAAAAAAGATTGGGAGGTGCAGCGAATGTGGCCTTGAACATACGTGCTCTTGGTGCCACTCCCATCTTATGTTCGGTTGTTGGAGACGATGCTGATGGAGAATCTTTTGAACAGCTACTGGAATTTGAAAACATGCCAAATAAAGGCATTATCAGAAGCCAAAACAGGGTTACCACAACGAAACTGAGGATAACATCAGGGTTGCAACATCTGATTCGCGTGGACAATGAAGATGTGCACCCCTTGATTGATTTAGATCAAAAGTCTTTGCTTCATCATATCAGAAACTTATTAGATGAGTGTGACTTGGTGATTTTTGAGGATTATGACAAAGGGACGATCAACCCGGAAGTCATCGAGCAAACAATAAAGCTGGCCAAAGAAAAAAATATTCCGATTGCTGTTGACCCTAAACGCAGAAACTTCACAAAATACCAAGGAGTTTCCCTTTTCAAGGTAAATGTGGCTGATCTAAAAGATGGATTAGATATTGAGTTTGATGCTCTGGATGAGTCAGAATTAGCCAATGCAGCCAAGCAACTGAAAGACAATGTCGCTGCGGATAACTATTTCATTACATTGTCAAAACACGGGCTTTTCTATGATTCAGGAAAAGAATCCGGAAAGCTTGAAGCACATAAAAGAAATATCGTTGAGGTAATGGGTGCCGGTGATACGGTAATAAGCATTTCTGGCCTTTGTCTTACATTGGGGCTTCCGTTAGAGTTTATTGCAGAACTTGCAAATATCGCTGGTGGGATAGTCTGTGAGATGCCGGGAGCCGTCCCAATAGATCGGGAAATATTATTCAATGAAGCGAAGGAAAATCCGATACTCAAAAAATATCTTTAATTTGGCTGCTTGTCAGCCATGAAAAGACTTGTATTCGTACTTCTTTTTTCTACTACCTTACTACCACGGGTATGTACTTCTCAGGAGGTAATTGATGGTGTTATTGACCTTTCCAAAGTCGACCTTAATAACAATGCAGTTGCGATATCCGGAGATTGGGAGTTTTACTGGAACAAGCTGATTAATCCTGATTCTATTAATCTTCAGCAAAAGGACTTTTACCGATTTCCTAAACTTTGGAATGACGGAGTTACCCGGAATGGTATAGAATTGTCCGCACAAGGATATGGCACCTATCGTATCAGGATAATCTTGCCTCCTAAAACACCTCAGCTTGCGATTTCCTTAGGAGAAAGCTATAATTCGTATCGGCTGTTTTATGATGGATTTGAAATCGGCAAAAACGGCAAAGTAGGTAAGTCGAAGGAAACATCAATCCCGGACTGGATGCCACAGGTAATTCCAATTGCCAGGTATCAGAATACCCTGGATCTTATTTTACAGGTGTCTAACTACAGACACTCAAAGGGAGGAGTGCGTGAGCCTATCATGATCGGTGATAGGAAGGTTCTAAACGCTAAGAGGGACTTTGATTTTAGCTATGACTTTCTTTTAAGTGGAAGTTTAATCATGGGCGGCCTCTTCTTCCTTGGTCTATTTATGTTTGGTCAGCATGAGCGTTCAGTGTTATTTTTCGCGCTGTTTTGCCTCACCTTTAGTTATCGTATGATTGGAAGTGGGGAATATGCAATTCATGCGCTTTACCCCAATATGTCATGGGATCTAATTATTCGAGTCGAATACCTGTCTTTATTTATACCCTGTGGAATTTTCACCGTTTACAGCTATTTGCTTTATCCTGAAGATAGTAAGCGATGGATTCTGCTAGGATTTACCATTATTTCAGGCGTATTTTCTATTCTATCACTCTTTGCTCCCACGATATTTTTTACCCGCTTGGTTGAGCCGTTTTTTGTTTTGGTTATTACTGCAATTTTTTACCTGATCTATGTGTATTGGATTGCGTACAAGCGAAATAGAACTGGAGCGCAATATGCTTTTGCAAGTACCGGCATTGTATTTATGGTTGCAGTCTATTTGATATCTGTATACCTAACGCCTGTTCAGGAAAATACTTTCCTTACGTTTATTGGCTTTATTTTATTCTTTTTCTTTCAATCACTAATACTTTCGTATCGTTTCGCACATTCATTAAAGAAAGCAAAAGATGCAGCGGAAGATGCTTCGAAAGCAAAAACAGATTTCCTCAGTACCATTTCGCATGAAATAAGAACACCCTTAAATGCTGTGGTAGGTATTTCGCACTTCTTGATCAATGAAAATCCACGTAAAGATCAAAAAGAAAGTCTTGAATCTTTACAGTTTTCGGCAGAGCATCTCACAGCACTAATCAATGATATTCTGGATTATAATAAGTTAGAGTCGGGCTCAATTGAGTTTGAGTTTACTGAGGTTAATCTTGAATCACTAGCAGCAAAAATCATTAAAGCGCATACTGCTCTTGCAAAAGAAAAGGGGCTCAGTCTGTTATTAGAACTTGATGAGAAAATGCACCCATTAGTATTGGCTGATCAAACCCGAATTTATCAGGTATTGAATAACCTTATCAACAACGCACTAAAATTTACCTCCAAAGGATATGTAAAGCTTAAAACAATCGTCCTGAATGCGGATGAAAAGATACAGACTCTTCGAATAGAAGTACTTGATTCGGGCATTGGTATACCATACGAAAAGCAAAAAGTAATCTTTGAACGATTTACTCAGGCGGGATCATCTACTACCAGAGAGTATGGTGGTACCGGACTTGGTTTAGCAATTATTCGAAAAATTCTAAACATGGTTGGCTCAGAAATATATGTGAAAAGTGAACCTGATTCAGGCACCATATTCTGGTTTGATTTAAGCTTCAAAAAGGTGTTGCATGCCGAAATAGATGAGGCAGTTCAGGAAGAGGAAGATTCAAATATTATTACTGGAAAGCGCATTCTTCTTGTAGAAGATAATCAAATGAACATTATGGTGGCCGAGAAGTTTCTGAAAAAATGGGAGCTAAATGTAGAAGTAGCGCATAATGGGCAGGAAGCAGTGGAAATGATGATGGAAAAATCGTATGATCTGATCTTAATGGATTTGCAAATGCCTATAATGGATGGCTACAAAGCAACCAGAAAGATTAGGACATTCAATCAAAAAACACCAATTATCGCACTGACAGCATCAGCTCTTTTAAAAGTGAGACAAGAAGTAATAGCTGCCGGAATGAATGATTATATCACCAAGCCATTTGATCCGAATGAGCTGAGACGAAAGATTGCTAGTTTTATTAAGTACCAGGAGACAACTCCTTAACCATCTCAATAAAGTATTTTACCTTATTAGGATCTGTGTCAGGATATACACCATGACCCAGATTGGCAATGTGCGGATGATCCCCGAAAGACGCAAGCATTTTCTTGGTTTCAGCCTTTATTACCTCATTGCTTCCATAGAGCGCACAAGGATCAAGATTACCCTGTAAGGTTTTATTCGGCAGGACTCTTCGGGCTTCTTTCGGATCCATATTCCAATCCAACCCCACTGTCCTGCAATTAATATCAGCCATTTCTGGGAGCGCCCACCAGGCACCTTTTGCAAACACAGTGATCGGTACCTCAGTAATAGCGTCACAAATTTTTGAAATATACTTCAGTGAGAATTTTGAATAATGTGCTGGGGGCAACACGCCTGCCCAGGAATCAAAAATCTGCAACATATCTGCTCCAGCTTTGACCTGCTCTTTCAGATAAGCTATGGTGGAGTCTGTAATCATATTGAGCAAATGCTCAGCCATTGCCGGATCGCTGTAAAGCATTCTTCTGGCTTTCGAAAAAGTTTTGCTTCCACCACCCTCAATCATATAAGAAAAAATGGTCCATGGAGCTCCGGCAAACCCGATAAGAGGGACCCGGCCGTCCAGTTCTTTCTTGGTGATACGAAGTGCTTCATACACATATCCTAAGTCAGCAGGATCAGCCACTTTAAGCCTTTCAATATCATGCTTACTCTCTACTGTTTTTGGAAAATGAGGGCCTTTTTTCTCTACCATCTCATACGTGAGACCCATGGCTTCTGGTATTACGAGGATGTCTGAGAAGATGATTGCTGCGTCTACTCCAAGAATATCCACAGGTTGAATCGTTACCTCAGCGGCCAATTGCGGAGTTTCAACCAACTCTTTAAACCCTGAAAGGCTATTTCTCACCGCTCGATATTCTGGCAATATTCTTCCAGCTTGTCTCATTAACCACACTGGAGTACGTTCCGTCTTTTCTCCTCTTGCAGCTCGTAGTATAAGGTCATTTTCCAACATGGCCGCAAAAATAGGCAGGTTGATGAAACTCATGGCCCAAAGCGTCAGTTATTGGGCAAAACAAATAGTATCTTTGAGTATGGGTGTTTTGTTCAACAGTTTTGAGGAGTGGAAAAAGGAGTGCGAGGGAAAAGGCCTACCCCTTTTTCAGGCGGTTCTTGATTTTGAAGTCAATCAAAAAGGCAAGAAGGAAGAGGATATTTGGGCCGGTCTTGATGAAGCCTATCAGGTCATGAAGGAGGCTGTGCAATCCGGTCTGAAGGAGGAGATGAATTCATACTCCGGCATGATCAATAATGGCGCTAAGAAAGTGATGAACTTTCCAAAGACTGTCCTTTCACCGGAATTCCAAAAGCTGGTTGCCCGGGCACTCGCCGCTAAAGAAGTAAACTCATGCATGGGAAGGGTGGTGGCGGCACCTACAGCCGGCGCTAGCGGTATATTGCCAGGGACCATGGTTACTCTTCAGGAGATACATGATATTTCGGATAGAAAAATTTATGAGGCCCTGTTGATTGGAGCAGGGGTGGCTTTGATTTTAGAAAAGCGAGCTTCTATTGCAGGAGCGGTTGGAGGCTGTCAGGCAGAAACAGGTTCAGCTGCAGCTATGGCCTCTGCGGGTATTACCTACTGCCTTGGAGGTAGCAACGATCAGATATTTAATGCAGTAGCAATCACCATTCAGTGTATGCTTGGGTTGGTTTGTGACCCGGTAGCAGGCTTAGTAGAGATTCCGTGTGTAGTTCGAAATGCAAGCGCCGCAGCTATTGCAAATTCTTCCGCACAAATTGCATTAGCAGATGTAAGCCCGGTGATACCGGTAGACGAATGTGTAGATGCCATGGGTGAGGTTGGACAAAGTATGGAAGCCCGATATAAAGAAACAGCTCAGGGTGGACTAGCCGCGACCCCTACAGGAAGAGCAATCTCAAAAAGGGTACTTATTCAGGATATTGAAGTGCTCGAAGACGAGGATGGGGAAGATTAACTTGGAATAAAATCTTCAACGAGCCAGAAAGCATATTTGATAATTAGTGTGATGATCGTGCTCCATAACAAAGCACTGATCCACATCCATTTCAGGATTATTTTTTTCTTTGAGCCAAGCAGGTTAACCAGCAGTCCACCACCAGGTGGCGTGAGTATTAATGGTGTTAGCAAACACATTCCTTTTAACCCAAACTTCCTCCAGATTCGCACAAACCGTCTACTCTTTTTAGAGAAAATTCGTTTTTTCTTTCGAAACCTAGCAAAGAATCTTCTGATCTCATCACCAAAAAAAGTGAAGAGATAAATGGTGGTCATCATCCCTAGTGCTGTGAGAATAATAATAGCTGGCACGGGCAAGTTATTGGCCACACCAAAAGTGGGTCCGAAAACAAATTTTAGCCCACTGAGAAAGTAAACCGTGAAGTATTTTAAAGCGGTAGCCATAATAGATTTGCTAACTTACTGATACTAGTTGTAATAAAGACGGCTCGAAACATTTTTAGCCCTTATCTTTACCGCTTTTTACAAATTGAAGGTATGCTGAATGTAATTTTGTTTGGACCTCCGGGAGCGGGGAAAGGAACTCAAAGTGAGCGACTGATCGAGAAGTATGGTTTGTGTCACATCTCCACAGGGGACCTGTTTCGATGGCATACAAAAAACGACACAGAGCTAGGTAAGCGAGTGAAGGAGATCATCAATAGCGGACAACTTGTTTCTGATGATATTACCATTGCCATGCTGAAGCATGAGGTTGAAAAAAACCCAGAAGCTAATGGGTTTTTGTTTGATGGCTTCCCGCGAACCGTGGATCAAGCCAAGGCACTTGATGCACTCATGGAGTCCATGAACACGAGCATTCATGCCGTGATTGAACTAAAGGTTACCGAAGATGAAGTTCGACAAAGAATTGCAAAAAGAAAGCAGCTGGAAAATAGAGCAGATGATGCTTCAGATAAGCTAGACAGAAGAATTGGTGAATACTTCAATAAAACCGTACACGTACTTCCTTTTTATGAAGAGCAGGGAAGACTCTCTACAGTGAATGGTATTGGGGATATCGAAACCATATTTGCTGATATTGACAAGACTGTCTCTGCACTGGAGGTGTAAAGACCGATGGAATCCAACTTTATAGATTATGTAAAATTTTACGCCCGATCGGGTGATGGCGGAGCTGGGTCGGTGCATTTCCGCAGGGAAAAGCATGTGCCAAAAGGCGGGCCTGATGGAGGTGATGGGGGTAGAGGAGGCAATATTATCCTCAAGGGTAATAGTCAGCTTTGGACACTACTGCACTTAAAATACAAGAAGCACATCACTGCCGAAAACGGAGGGAACGGAGAGGGAGGCCAGCGCTTTGGGAAAGATGGTGAAGATATAATTCTGGAGGTGCCAATAGGAACGATTGCCCGAAACGCTGAAACCAACGAAAAAATGGTGGAGATTCTGGAAGATGGGGAAGAGAAGGTGCTGCTTTCCGGCGGAATCGGTGGGCGAGGAAATGTGCATTATAAGACTCCTACAAACCAAACACCTCGATACGCTCAGCCAGGAATAGAAGGAATTGAAAATTGGGTCATTTTAGAATTGAAGATCCTGGCCGATGTAGGGCTTGTAGGCTTTCCGAATGCTGGTAAATCCACACTACTTTCGGTTGTTTCTGAAGCCAAGCCCGAAATAGCTGACTATCCTTTCACCACCCTCGTGCCAAATTTAGGAGTTGTTCCATATCGGGATTACAAATCGTTTGTGATGGCGGATATACCAGGTATCATAGAGGGAGCAGCTGAAGGGAAAGGGCTGGGGAGCAGATTCTTGAGGCACATTGAGCGTAATTCCATTCTGCTATTTATGATCCCTGCAGATGCAAATGATATTAGAAAAGAGTTCAAAATCCTTATGGGTGAACTTGAAAAACACAATCCGGAATTGATGGATAAAGACCGGTTGCTGGCAATTTCAAAATCAGATCTTTTGGATGAAGAACTAATGGCAGAAATGAAAGAGGAATTGCCTGAAATTGAAACGTTGTTTATTTCAAGCGTAACAGGGTTAGGAATTCAGGAATTAAAAGATAAAATCTGGCGTCAGATTACGTCATAATCCATCTCATTCATCCCTTTGTTTTTATTGTATGCCAACTCCCATCAATTTATTGGTTGAATTCTGCCATAATGGCACACCTAAACGCATTGGCAAAGAAATTGTCAATCTCAGACCATCTTTAAGCATGTTGAAAGAATGAAGGAAACAAAAGAAAAAGTGACTAAAGAGCAGGAAGTAGCAGAAGAGCAGGAAGCTCAGAATAATAAAGACGAGGAAGTGAAGAATCAGGAGGCCAAAGAAGAGGCTTCCGAGGAAACTGAAGAATCCCAGGAGCCAACGCTCGAAGAGCAGGTAGGAGAAGCA
The DNA here is from genome assembly GCF_900188325.1 of Ekhidna lutea. Taxonomy (GTDB): domain Bacteria; phylum Bacteroidota; class Bacteroidia; order Cytophagales; family Cyclobacteriaceae; genus Ekhidna; species Ekhidna lutea. The sequence goes on from NZ_FZPD01000003.1 coordinate 216,682, forward strand.
AAAGATAAGTACTTGCGTCTCTACTCTGAATTTGAAAACTTTCGTAGAAGGACATCTAAGGAAAAGCTGGATCTCATCAGCACTGCCAATAAAGATCTGATGTCAGACCTTATCCCTGTACTGGATGATTTTGAACGAGCAATGAACGCCTCCGAAGAAAGCGAAGACATTAAGGCATTGCGCGAGGGCATGACATTGATTCAAAATAAACTCAATAAATCGCTTCAAAACAGAGGTCTGAAAAAGATGGAAGTAAAGAAGGGCGATGATTTCAATGATGAAATACATGAAGCGATCACCCAGATTCCTGCTGATAAAGATTTAGAAGGCAAGATTGTAGATGTGGTAGAGGCAGGATACACCCTCGGAGAATCCGTGGTACGATTTGCAAAAGTAGTTGTAGGAGCGAAGCAATAGCATGGCAAAGAGAGACTATTACGAAATTTTAGGAGTTGACAAGTCAGCATCAAAAGATGAGTTGAAAAAAGCTTATCGCAAGATTGCGATTAAATATCACCCGGATAAAAACCCGGACGACAAAGAAGCTGAAGATAAATTCAAAGAAGCTGCAGAGGCGTATGAAGTTCTGAGTAATGATCAGAAACGTCAGCGGTATGATCAGTTTGGTCACCAGGGTGTTGGTGGTGCCGGAGGAGGCTTCAGTGGCGGCAATATGAACATGGATGATATCTTCTCTCAGTTTGGAGATATTTTCGGTGGAGGCAGCCCGTTCGATAGCTTTTTCGGCGGTGGTGGCCGTGGAGGAAGAAGAACCCGTAAGGGTACCAACCTCCGCATCAAATTGAAGCTGACGCTTGAGGAAGTTGCGCATGGCGTAGAGAAGAAAATAAAGGTAAACAGGCTGATCGTTGATCCTGAAACGAAGTTTCAGACATGCTCGAGCTGTAATGGTACCGGTCAGGTTCGCAAGGTGATGAACACGATGCTAGGCCAAATGATGAGTACATCCACATGTCCGTCTTGCGGCGGGAGCGGCCAAATGGTTGAAAGCAGAGCTGCAGGAGTGGATAGCTCAGGGCTAAAGCGTCAGGAGGAGATAATTCCAATCAAGATTCCTGCAGGTGTAACAGACGGCATGCAGCTTTCTATGTCTGGAAAAGGAAATGAGGTAGCTGGTGGTGTTCCAGGGGATTTGCTTATTCTGGTTGAGGAAGTTGAGCATGAAATCCTGAAACGAGATGGCAACAATGTGATCTATGATCTTTATATCAATTTCGTTGACGCAGCACTCGGAACATCAATCGAAGTGCCAACAATCGATGGGAAGGTCAAGATCAAAGTTGATCCCGGCACTCAAAGCGGAAAAATTCTTCGTTTGAGAGGTAAAGGAATAAAGTCTGTAGAAGGATATGGGCAAGGTGACCAATTGGTTCATGTAAATGTGTGGACGCCTAAAAAGCTGAATGCTGATGAAAAAGAAGCATTGGAGGCACTGCGTGAATCTCCAAACTTTCAGCCGGATCCGGGCAAATCAGATAAAAGCTTCTTCGAGCGGATGAAGGAATTCTTTTAATTTATTTAACCACCGAGATATCTAAGAATTTCACAGAGAAGATGCAAGAGCGTTTCTCAGAGAGCCCATAAGAAGGTGCTATAGAGAATCTCTCTCAGTGTTCACTGTGATTAATACTCAGTTCTCTTAGTGGTTAAAAAGATTTTTATTCAAATAGATCGAAGAAACGTAACCTCCAATTACCCTTTGCGTAATAACAATCCATGTTGCGGTTGGTAATGATAGCAGGCACGTCCCTGCTGATGAGTCTGGGTGCGTTTGCACAGCTTACAAAATTTTATACGGTAAAGGAATCTACACAATTCGATACCGTTGACTTTTATCTTAAAGCCACAGCAACCAATTGTTTGCTTAAACGCTCCGAAACGGACAATAATCCACTTACTATCTACGGAAATCCTGACTTGGAAAAGATCAATCCTTCCTTTGCCAATAAGGTTAAAAACAATACATGTTATGCAAAGTTGGCGCTTGATGAATACAACTCTTCGGGGTTTGGAGACAGCTTCTCTATGGCCGTATCCAGGAGTGATAAAGAAAATGATTTCTGGAAGGTCAATTTGAATGAGTCAGAAATCTATAAACTCAACCTGATATACGGATTTGGTAACGCAGATGTGAATTTAACAGGTACTTCTGTTCAGCGCTTGAAAATCAAATCAGGAAGCGCAGACATTGTCGTGGGTTATGATGATGGAAACAAGAACCCCATTCAGATGGATACTTTCTACGTGAAAGCTGACTTTGGTTCCATAGTCGCCAAAAGGATGGAGCTCGCACGCGCTAAGAATGTGATTACCAAGATTGGTTTTGGAAACGTATTGTTGGATTTTGATAGTGAGATGACAGAAAAATGCAATGTAGATGCATCGGTTGGAGCGGGAAATCTTGAGATACTCCTTCCAAGAGACGGCACTCCTGTTAGAATTCAAATTCGGGATTCACCTCTGTGCGCAGTGAAAATTGCTAAAGGATTTGAGGAAGTGGAAAAAAATGTATTCGTCAACATGAGCTATGATGCCAATGCGGATAACCTGCTTTCTTTTGATGTAGATGTGGCACTAGGTATGGTACGCTTCAGGTACACGGATTAATTTTTCTTAACGGATAGACTTAACCACTGAGGCCACTAAGGCGTTCTCACAGAGGACTCAGAGGTTTCCATCAAAGTTTCTTTGTGCTCTCCGTGTTAAATCTCCGTGTTCTTTGTGGTTTAAGTTCACTGTGATACTTCTCAAATTTCTCAGCGGTAAAACCTCTCTGATCTCTTTGTGCTAATCTCAGTGTTCTCTGCGGTTAAAAACCTACTCCACGTGCTTCAACAACCCCTTCACAAGTAATAATTGAGCTGCACAGTAGGTAGACATAATAAACACTCCGGCATAAGGAATCGCGGTATGAAAGGCGTTGAAAGCCAGAATCGAATCTGATAACACGAACAGAATACTTCCGTATAATGCTAGCCTGAAACTTTCCTGAGAAGTATTCCCTTCCCTCAAACGAGCCATGATTACCATTGTCAATATGACCACTCCATAAATGGAAATTGGAATGGTAAAATCGCCAGCAGGTAGAAGGACGAAGAAAAGGGCACCACCATAAGCTAAAAATGGAATTACTTGCACCAGATTGAACGACGGTTTTTGATAAGCAGACGTTCTCAGGACTATTACATAAATGATTTGTGCGACTAAAAACAGCCCAATTCCGGCAATAAAAAAGGCTTCATTGGCTTGGTACATTAGCGCCACATCTCCCAGCCATGAAAAGAACAATGCTCCTGACACAAGTAAGATGCGTTTGGTGGTTTTTCCAATGCTTGACCGATACACATAAAACATAAGTAGCGGCATGAGCATAGGTTTGGTAAACTGATCCAAATCCTCAGAAGGAATAATTTTAGCGATGACATTCGCAAATGATACGATGATGTAGATCCAGAATATAAGGTTGGGCATTTTACTTTCCTTTAAACAAAAGGTAAATAAAAGCTAAAAACGCCAAGCTTCCACATCCGGTAAACACAATCGGAAAATTGGCAGGGTTACCATTGTAGATCTGGCCGGCCAGCATGGCCCCCATACCTATGCCTATCTCTAAGGCCATAAATAAAGTAGAAAAACCTCTGCCTCTGAATTTGTCTGGAGCTAAATCTGCCGCCCAGGCAAAAAGTGCCGGAGAAGATAAGCCGTAACCTGCGCCGAAGATCAGTGCACCAGTAAATAGCTGAAATGCTGAAGTGGAAAATCCGATATAAATAGATCCTGTACCTACAATCAGCATGGCTGCAATCAATACTTTCCTACGCCCAAACTCATCAGACAATCGCCCTCCAACAACCCTTGAAACAAGAGACGTGACAGTAAAATAAGAGAAGAATAATCCTTTGTTAGCAATGCCTAGTGATACACTCAAATCAGGAGCTAACGTAAGAGCTGCACCAAAGGAAAAAGTCACCAACATCATCACAACAGAGGGAACCAGAACGGTAGGTTCATATATATCAGCAGCCTTTATTTTAAGCAATTGCCTGGAGAATTTCTGCTTGTTCTCTACTGTTTCCTTCATTCCGGCCAATACCACAACGGAAAGGATAGCCACAGCAGCACTGCTATAAAAAAGTGTTTCAATGGAGCTGTGAAGGGCTATTTCACCACCGATGTAGTTTCCCATCCCCATCCCGGTCATTCCGAAGAAGCTTAGGATACCCATTCCTTCACCGCGCCTGTTTACAGGAACAATATCCGCCACATAAGCAGCTGTACCTGTTGGCTTAAATCCGGTGGAGAATCCATGCAGAAACCGAATAAACAGGAAGGCATAGATATTCAGGAAGAAAGGATAAAACAATGACACCACAGCCGTGACCGTACATCCAAACACCATGACCGGGATTCGCCCCCAGGTATCAGTCAACTTTCCGCTAAAGGGTCGCGAGATGAGGGCTGTAAGCGTGAAGAAAGTGATATGAAGACCAATGTAGTCTTCACCACCAAAGGTTCGCATAAAATCAGGCAGCTCAGGCAATACCATGTTAAAGGAACCAAAGAAGAGAAACGAACTCATGGAAAGTAACCAAAAGTTCAGTGAATATTTTTTCATTAAACCGGGTTAGGTGTTACGCTATTCTTCTTGGTGAAGAAGATAAGCTTTGATATAATCATTCAAATCCCCATCAAGTACATTTTGTACATCTGTCCGCTCAAAGCCGGTTCTGGCATCTTTGATGAGTTTGTAGGGATGTAACACATAATTTCGGATTTGCGATCCAAAATCGATTGCTTTTTTTCCAGCCTCTATATTTGCGCGCTCTTTGTTTCGCTTCTCGATCTCCATTTGGTACAACTGAGACTTAAGCATCTGCATGGCTCGTTCCCGGTTGGCAAGCTGAGATCGCTCCACCTGACAAACCACAACAATCCCAGTGGGTTTGTGGGTCAATTGAACTTTGGTCTCCACCTTGTTTACATTTTGACCACCGGCACCTCCGGATCGAGAGGTGTGAAGTTCAATGTCAGATGGATTTATATCAATTTCAATTGAATCATCTGCTACCGGATAAACATAAACAGAAGCAAACGAAGTATGTCTGCGTCCACCACTATCGAAGGGTGAGATTCGAACCAATCGGTGTACACCATTTTCTGATTTAAGATACCCATACGCAAGTGGTCCATCAAATTCTAATGTTACCGATTTTACTCCGGCTACATCACCTGCCTGGTAATCAACCTCACGAACTTTGTAGCCATTGGCCTCACCCCACATGATGTACATCCGCATAAGGATGCCGGCCCAATCGTTACTTTCTGTACCACCAGCGCCAGGAGTGATTTGCAGCATGGCAGAGAGTTGATCTTCCTCTTCTCCCAGCATTTTCTTCAATTCCAGGTCTTCCAGTTGTGTCAGAGCAGCTTTGTGAGCTTCTTCCAACTCTTCGTCCGTGGCTTCACCTTCTTGATTAAATTCAAAGAGGGTTTCTACGTCACCAAGTGAAGTCTCTACTTCTTCAAAGCTTTCGGTCCAGGACTTTAAGCCCTGGATTTTTTTCATGGTTTTTTCCGCCTCGTCAGGATTGTTCCAGAAGTCGGGCTGGGCGGTGACAAGTTCTAATTCTTCCAGGTTTTTCTTACGACCATCATAGTCAAAGATACCCCCTCAAGGCATTAACACGAGCCTTTAAATCTTTCAATTCATCTGTTGTCATAGCATGCTAAAATTGAAGTGGCGAAGATAGCATTAGTCTTTAAGAATTTATAAATAATGTGAATATCGGATGAGGAATGCTAAAATGTCCAAAACAATGCCTTAAAGTCTCCTCCTTGGAGGAGTGGAGGTGGGTTTTTGAAAAAGATTGGTTTGGTCATTTTAGGTGTAAAAGAAAAAAGGGTTGCTTATTTAACCCACCCCTAGCCCCTCCAAAGGAGGGAAATAGGCCTCTTTTAGCCGTCAAGAAATTTATCACCCAATCTTTTTGATCCAGCCATATTTGTCCTCAATCTGCCCCATCTTGATGCCAGTAAGCGCATCTAACAGCCGATTAGAGGTCTTACGGGTTTCTATAGTAGGAAGCTCGTAATCTGTTCCTTCATAGCCTATTACTGCAATATGAGACACAGTAGCTGCAGTGCCAATACCAAATGCTTCTGTCAGGGAACCTTTCTCAATTGCTTCGATGACTTCATCAATCTTGATAGGTCGCTCTTCTACATTCAGTCCCCAATCTTTTGCCAAAATCAATGCACTCTCACGAGTAATTCCCGGAAGAATTGAATCGCTGGTTGGAGGAGTGATGAGTGTGTCATTGATCACGAACATGATATTCATGGTTCCTGACTCCTCAATGAACTCATGTGTTTGTCCATCGGTCCAAACCAGTTGGTGATAGCCTTGTGACTGAGCTTGCTTGGCTGGGTATAATGATGCAGCATAGTTTCCTGCAGTCTTAGCAGCACCCACTCCACCCCTTACGGCTCTTGTAAAATGTTTTTCGATTTTCACTTTTACCGGCTCAGAATAGTATCCTCCTACTGGGCCTGTCAAAACCATGAACTTGTACGTTTCAGAAGGTCGAACTCCAATAAATGGATCGTCTGCAAACTGAAAAGGTCGGATATAAAGTGAAGTCCCTGGCTTATTTGGAACCCAATCTTTATCTAAAGAAACCAAGCTTTCGATTGCTTCCATAAAAAGTTCTTCAGGTACGGGCGGCATACACATGCGTTCTGCACTTTTGATCAGTCTCTTAGCGTTAGCTTCTGGTCTGAAGATAAGGATATCTCCATTGTCATTTTTGTGTGCTTTCAGCCCTTCGAAAATACTTTGTGCGTAGTGAAGTGTTGCGTTAGCGGGGCTAATAGAGAGGTTTTGATAGGGTGTGATTCGAAGATCAGTCCATTCACCGTTTTTATAATCAGCCACAAACATGTGGTCAGAAAAAGTCTTGCCGAAAGCGAGGTTGTCGAAATCGATTTCGGATAGTTTAGATGATTGGGTTTCGGTGATTTGTATATCCAACGTCTCAGTCATTATGCTACAGTCTTTGGGTTGAAATGGGATTATTTCAATCAGACTTAGGTGACCAAGGCACTTCCTGTACACCTAAAATGTGCCCGATTGCGCGCGCAAAGATGAACAAATAATCAGACAATCTATTCATGAACTGTAATATTGACTCATCAATAGGCTCGTGATTAGCTAACGAAATGATGCTGCGTTCGGTTCTCCTGCATACCGTACGGCAGATATGCGCAAGCGAAACAGCAGGGTGCCCACCCGGTAAAATAAAAGTTTTTAAAGGAGGTACTTCGCTATCAAATTTATCAATCCAAACCTCTAATTGCTGCACCTCGGTTTTGGTGATTTGAGGAAGTTCAAAGCCTTTAAAATCTGCTTCAGTAGCCAGAATACTTCCGATAGAAAAAAGGTGTTCTTGAATCCAGTAAAGTTGTTGCTTCAGTCGGTTTTCAACTTCATCATGATCTTTTAGGTGTCCGATAAATGAATTGAGCTCGTCCACATTTCCATAGGCTTCAATTCTGAAATCAGCTTTTGAAACTTTTTTACCTCCCAGCAGAGAAGTTTGTCCCTTATCTCCTGTTTTTGTATAGAGTTTGGCACTCATGCAGGCACTTTAGTAGTTCTTACACTTTTATTCACCTCATCAGACTCAATCAACCCATCTCGTAATCGAACAATGCGATGCGAGTACTCTGCAATATCTTCTTCGTGCGTAACCATGATAATGGTGTTGCCTTTGTCGTGCAACTCCTGAAACAGGTCCATGATATCGTATGAGGTTTTGGAATCCAGGTTTCCAGTAGGCTCATCTGCAAGGATAATACTTGGGTTATTTACTAAAGCTCTCGCAATCGCAACCCTTTGCCTTTGTCCACCGGAAAGTTCATTTGGCTTGTGATACGCTCGGTCTTCCAAGCCAACACCAGCAAGTGCTGCGAGCGCCTTCTCTTCTCGTTCTGAAGAACTATAACCTGCATAAACGAGTGGAAGCGCTACATTTTCAAGAGCAGATGCTCTTGGTAAAAGGTTAAATGTCTGAAAAACGAATCCGATTTCCTTATTCCTGATTTCAGCAAGTTCGTTTTCCGTCAGGTCACTCACATCGTGATTATTTAACACATAGCTGCCATCAGTGGGAGTGTCCAGGCAACCAATGATGTTCATCAGGGTAGACTTCCCTGAGCCTGATGGTCCCATAAAAGCAACATATTCTCCCTGGTCGATATTGATCGAAATGGATTTTAAGGCCATAATGACCTCACTACCCATGATGTACTTTTTTGAAACCTCTGTTGTATTTATTATGCTGCTCATTGCTGTCCTTCTATGTTCGCTAAAGTAAAAAATTATGACCTGCTCGAGGCAAGACACTAACACGTTTTTTAGATAGTTTTGGTTCTAATAATGTTACACACTATGCTAGCAATCTTTTTAAGTCTTCTATTCATACCACAACTTTCAGGGTGGGAATTATTATCCTCAGTAGAAATTGTAATGGGGTATGATGACTTTATGAGTGCCGAAGTTGAGCAACCTAAATTTTCTGAACAACTAAAATTACGGGAAGGGAAGGAGCTAACCCTTGAAGGGTTCATTATCCCCCTTCAGCAGGAGAGCGATCAGGACTATTTTGTACTTTCTCGCTTCCCATATCAAAGTTGTTTTTTCTGTGGTGCAGCCGGTCCGGAGACGGTGGTGGAGGTCTATTCAGACAGACAATTTCGATTTACAGATGAACGTGTTAGGGTGACGGGTAAACTTCGGCTAAACGATGACAACCCATTGCATCTTTTTTATATCCTCGAAGATTGCCAGGTAACAAAGCTTGACTAAATGGATAAGGAGAGCTTCTTTCAGGATGTATATGAAGTTGCAAAACTTATACCGAAAGGAAGGGTGACTAGTTATGGAGCAATCGCCAAATATCTAGGCGTAGCACGGTCCGCTAGAGTGGTGGGATGGGCAATGAATGGAGCATCTACTTTGGATGATGTTCCAGCTCATCGAGTGGTAAATCGAATTGGAGTGTTAAGTGGAAAAAACCACTTTCAAACACCTACTAGAATGGAAGAGCTGTTGGAGAAAGAAGGGGTAAAAGTGAAAAACGATCAAATTTTAGATTTCGAAAAACACTTTTGGGATCCTATGACAGAACTTGGCTTGTGAATCTACCCATCCTGATTAGCTTCATCAATTACCCGAATAGCTTCATAAAATAGTTGGTGTAGGTATACTATTTTCATTAAATGGTTCATGTGCCCTTTAGCAAGGTATATGTTAAGCTTCTCTTTTGAATCATTCGTGGGTTGCATTGCTGCAACCATTTCAGAGTTTATGAAGACTTTCATTACATCTGCAGGCTGGTCATACCTTAATTCAAAATGCTCTTTAAGGAACCTCCCTGATAATTTATTGTCATCAAGGTTGAACACCTCATCAGACGCTCCAATTTTCAGAATAATCTCAGCACTATAATTACTCAGGTTGAATACACCTAAAAATTGAGTAGATTTTGATGAAATGATAGCTTTCCATGATTCCGCTACCCAATTATTTTTGACGGTAACTCTCTGAATTACTTGTTTCTCATCACTCAATAGTAAATCACTTTTTGTTTCTTCTTCCCACCCCCTGTTAATTTTGATTATTATAGAGTCTTCCAGTGTAGCCTTACGGGTATCATATTCATTCAAGGTTAATTTTATGGCATTTAGAATAAACTCTGAAACTGATTGATCTGGAGGTCTACTGAAATCAAGTGACTCGAAGCTTGGATTTTCTTCAGAAAATAGCGTGATCAGACATCTATTGTAAATACTGAAGAAATCTTCTTCTGATAAAAGAAACTTGTTACTAATACCTGTAGTTGGGTAGCTAATATTGATTGGGACTTTCACGTTATTCTTAAAAAATTTTTTCCCTTTATGATCTGAAATTTTCACTTTTATTAAAAAAGCATATTGTGTACTCAGGTCAAATGTTTGACTGGTTTGGATTTCAGATTCAAATCTTAAGTAGTAATCATGTCCTCCCTTTTTGATTGCTTTCTTGTGTTTGTTTAAGTACAAAGACGAGGGGCTGGCATACAGATCCTCCTCACTTCCGGCAAAAAAATAGACACTCTCGCCACCGAAGGTGACTTCTTTTATTCCAAAACTAGCTTTGAGTTTTTCTGAAATATCCTCTTTTAGTTTATTCAGGAGATTAGGGGATGACCTAAAATAGTCTGGTAATTCCGGGTCATTGGGGCCGCTGGGATAATTAAAGGTTAAATCGGTTACCAGAAGACCCTGTCCGTCTGTGATTAGAAAAGCAATTGTAAAAATTAATGTTGCAATGCATTTCTTCATTTTGCGCTTTTTTGAATTAAAAATAATCCTATAAAAGTTATGAGACCATTAAGTATTAATATTTCAAATCCAAATCTATAACCGGCCAGAAGGGCTTCAGAATTGATATTAATGAGGTAACTCAATAGTGGTGAAGTAACGCAAACAAGCGGAACAAATCGATCTTTTACATTCCATTTCGTGAATATTCCGAAAGCAAAAAGACCCAAGAGAGGGCCATAGGTGTAACCTGCAGCTATGAAAATAGATGTAATTACACTTTGGTCATTTATGGCCTGAAAAATCAGAATTACAAAAAAGAGAATAAATGAAAACCCAAAGTGAATTCCGATTCTGAGATTTTTGCGTTCTTCGTAGTTTTCTTTTCTGAACCCCAGAAAATCAACGCAAAAGGAAGTAGTAAGCGCTGTGAGCGCTGAGTCGGCGCTGGAGTATGCGGCAGCTGTTATTCCTAATAAAAAAGTTACGGTTCCGATTGTTGAAAACTCATTCACAGCAAGCATAGGGAAAAGATTGTCGGAGCGATCAGGAATGACGATACCACCGATTTCCGCATATTGATAAAGCAGAACACCGAGACTTAAAAACAAGAAATTGACAATGACCAAAATGATGCAAAACCAGAATACGTTTTTCTGTGCTTCACCGATATTCTTACAGGTCAAGTTTTTTTGCATCATATCCTGATCTAGCCCAGTCATCACTATGGCTATAAACGCTCCGCTAAAAAACTGTTTGTAAAAGTTGGTGCCACTTTGCCAGTCCCAATTGAAAATGGTAGATCGACTATCCTGAAATAAGCTTGAAGATAGCTCTGTCCAGGTCCAGGAAAGTTCGTTTTTAATAAAGAGGATACTCACAACAACTGCAACCAACATAAATGCCGTTTGTAGTGTGTCCGTCCAGACTATGGTTTTAATGCCACCTCTAAATGTATAAAGCCAAATGAGAATAATAGTAGTCAGCACAGAAATCCAAAATGGCAGATTATATGTATCAAAAAAAGCAATCTGTAGAACGCCGGCCACTAAAAAAAGCCTAAAGCTTGCGCCAATAATACGGCTGATTAAAAAGAAGAAAGCACCAGATTTATATGCCCAAAACCCAAAACGCTGTTCCAGATAGGTGTATATGGAAACCAGGTTGAGTTTGTAATATAGGGGCAGAAGAACCCTGGCAATTACAAAATAGCCTACCAGATATCCGAGCACGACCTGGAAATAGTGAAAGTTTGTATTGGCAACTTCTCCCGGAACAGAAATGAATGTAACTCCGGAAAGAGAAGCTCCAATCATTCCGAAGGCAACCAGGTACCACTTGGACTCACGATTAGCAGTGTAGAAGTCAGTGGATTTAGCATTTTTGGAGGTGATCCAGGAGATCCCAATCAATAAAATAAAATATCCCAGAATGATCGAGCCAACGAAAATCGGATTCATTGTGTTTGTTATTAAAATGCGGTTGCAAATTACAAAGCAACTCTGGTTGTTCGGCAATTATTAGTTTTGCAGTTAATCAAAGAGATATGAGTACTGATTTTGATATAGCGATTGAGGAAGAAATTCAGACAGGGGAAGATATCGGAAGTGAGAGTTTGCGCGATCTCATGGTTTACAACGATGACTTTAACACTTTCGATCATGTCATTAACACGCTGGTAAAAGTGTGCAAGCATGATGTGCATCAGGCTGAGCAATGTACATTTCTCATTCACTACAAGGGCAAATGCTCGGTGAAAAAAGGAATGTATGAGGAATTGAAACCAATGAGGGAAGGGGTCACTTCAGCTGGCATCAAAGCTTCAATAGTCTAAGAATGGAATTCCCTTCGCAGTTGGTGGAACGTGCCGTTGAAGAAATCTCCAGGCTTCCGGGCATTGGAAAAAAAACGGCACTCAGGCTGGCTTTGCATCTGTTAAAGCAACCTGAAGACGCTACTTTCGAGCTTTCATCCGCACTTAAAGAATTAAGAGAAAATATTAAGTACTGCAAAACCTGTCACATCATCGCTGACACGGAGGAGTGCACCTGTCAAAATGCTTATCGTGATACTTCCGTAATTTGTGTGGTGGAAGATACACCAGACGTTTTGGCAATCAGAAACACCGGACAGTATAACGGACTCTTTCATGTGCTTGGTGGACGTATCTCTCCAATGGATGGTATTGGCCCGGAGAATGTTAAAATCGATTCCTTGATCAGCCGCATTAAGAGTGATGATCAGGTGAAAGAGGTCATTTTGGCGCTGAGTGCTACTATGGAAGGGGATACAACTTCTTTTTATATAACTAAGCTCCTAAAAGAATCCGGAATCAAGGTGACGACTATTGCACGGGGAATTCCGGTAGGTAGTGAACTTGAGTTTGCTGATGAAGTGACGCTTGGGAGAAGTATCACTACCAGAACGCTTTTCAGTCAAGATTAATAATTAATACTAATTATTCGTTTTAGGTAAGCTACTTTCTGCCAATTGATCGCCTAGCTGAAACTTCAATTTGACCAAAAAAGGTTAATCCTTTCTCCTTCCACCGCCTCTTAAATTCTGTGACAATAGAACAGCAATCCCAAAAGCCATGATAAGAAATATCCACCTCGGATTTCCCTCTTTGTAGGTTTTCATCAAGTACCACACACTGAGAAATAAAGCCAGAATAATCCCTGCAAAAGCGAGGGGTCTTATGAGTTTTGGGTTCATGTGGTAAATATAGGAATCACATAATTGCTTCTTAAAAGATACTTTTGCCTCGATGGGTGATTTTATTGAATTTTTATACTCGAGATTCCTTTTAAGTGATGGTGTATCTATCGACACTCGGACAATCGAAAAAGGGAATCTGTTTTTTGCTATAAGTGGACCGAACTTTAATGCAAATAAGTTTGCAGAAGAAGCTTTAGCGAAAGGTGCTTCTTACGTTGTTGTGGATGACAAGGCCTTCTGCACAGATGATCGAATCATATACGCTGAAGACTGTTTAAAATCTTTGCAGAATCTTGCTGTTTTTCATAGGGACAGATTCAAAAGGCCTGTGCTGGGAATTACAGGATCGAATGGGAAAACAACTACCAAAGAGCTAATAACCCGAGTGCTTTCGAAGAAGTACACAGTTCATGCAACAAAGGGGAATTACAACAATCACATTGGAGTTCCACTAACCTTACTTCACATCCATCCACAGGTAGAAATTGCTGTTATCGAGATGGGGGCCAACCACGTTGGGGAGATTGCTATGTTGTGTGAAATGGCAAAGCCAACACATGGCCTGATTACCAATATCGGACATGCACATACCGAGGGTTTTGGGGGTTTTGAAGGTGTCATTAGAGGTAAGAGCGAGCTCTTTGATTATCTGAGAAAATCAAACGGACAGGTCCTTATCAACACAGATGATGAGGTCCTTTCCAACATGGCGAAAAGATTTCAAAACCCTGGAATATTTCCTTCTAAGGATCTGGACCTGACAGAAACAGCGCCAACGCTGGAAATTTCATTAGGCGGTAAAACAAAAAGCACTCAACTAATTGGGAAATATAATTTCTCAAATATCGCTGCTGCAGTATGTGTTGGACGGGTGTTTGATGTAACGGATGATGAAATTCTTGAGAGTATTGCTAGCTATGTTCCGGATAATTCCCGTTCACAGGTAATCAACAAGAATGGTGTCACAATTATTTTAGATGCCTACAATGCAAACCCTGACTCCATGAAAGCAGCACTTGAAAATCTTGCTGAATACGGTGTAGAAACAATCGCTGTTCTTGGGGATATGAACGAGCTGGACAATCCGGATGATGCGCATCATGAACTCTTAGCAATAGCAAAAGAATTGGGGATTAGTGATATTTATACCATCGGTGATAAGATAGGGAAAGTATCAAAAGCAAATCACTTTGCTTCAAAAGAAGCATTGGTTAAGGCGCTAAAAGCCACAAAACTAAAAGGTAAAACTGTCCTTTTAAAGGCCTCTCGTTCGATCAAATTAGAGACAATCGCAAACGAAATTGCATAATGGATTTACAATTTACCCTCGACTTCCTGTCGGATTTGGCCAAGAACAACAAGAAAGAATGGATGGATGATAACAGAAAAAGGTACCAGGAAGCAAAAGATCAGGTGCTGGAATTGAGTGCGGAAGTCATCCAGAAGACTGTCCCTTTTCATCCTGAAATTACAGGATTAGACCCTAAGAAAACCCTTTTTAGAATCAATCGAGATATTCGTTTTAGTAAAAACAAAGATCCCTATAAGACAAACTTTGGTGCTTCGATAACTGCAGGAGGACGCAAGTCAGGTAACCCCGGATTCTACCTGCACATTATGCCCGGAAATAATTTTGCCGGCGGAGGGTTGTATCAGCCTCAATCTGAGGTATTGCATAAAATCCGCCAGGAGATTGATTACAATGGAAAAGAAATACGATCCATTATTGAAGACACTAAGTTCAAAGAAACCTTTGGGGAACCATTTATGGAGGATAAGTTAAAAACTGCTCCAAAGGGCTATCCGAAAGATCATGAAAATATTGGGTTGTTACAGTTGAAGCACTACGTCTATATGCGGAAGATTTCTGATAAGGAGGTGACTTCAAAAGGGTTTTCAGATAAGGTAGCTGAGGTATATCAAACACTTAATCCGTTCATTCAATTTTTATCCAAAGCAATGGATTAAAAATTATTTTTTATCAAGACCTTGCACGGAAAATAAACCGTACTAAATTTGCAGTCCTTTTAAGGAAGGGCGCTTAGCTCAGTTGGTTCAGAGCACCTCGTTTACACCGAGGGGGTCGGGGGTTCGAATCCCTCAGCGCCCACATCAAAAACCCTGATTCAGAAATGAGTCAGGGTTTATTTTTTTATAAGTAAAGTATTTGTAGGGATGAGAACCCAGGTTCGAAACCGGAGCGCAGCGCAGGTTCACGAGGGGTTTGTGCGGCCTGGTTTGAGCGTATGAGTAATCCCTCAGCGCCCACATCAAAAACCCTGATTCAGAAATGCGTCAGGGTTTATTTTTTTATAAGTAAAGTATTTGTAGGGATGAGAACCCAGGTTCGAAACCGGAGCGCAGCGCAGGTTCACGAGGGGTTTGTGCGGCCTGGTTTGAGCGTATGAGTAATCCCTCAGCGCCCACATCAAAAACCCTGATTCAGAAATGCGTCAGGGTTTATTTTTTTATAAGTAAAGTATTTGAAGGGATGAGAACCCAGGTTCGAAACCGGAGCGCAGCGCAGGTTCACGAGGGGTTTGTGCGGCCTGGTTTGAGCGTATGAGTAATCCCTCAGCGCCCACATCAAACAGAAATCCATTACACGATAGAGTGTGATGGAATTTTTTGTTTTAAAGCCTTGTCAGTCCTTTGGGTCAGCTGAAAATAGTTACCGTGACCTTCTGATATAAGTGGTTACGAAAAACTAATCAAAATGCTTAAACAGATCCCCAGCCTTTCACTAAGAAAATGCTGGGATTAAACCATGAAATTTGCAGGGGAAAAATTAAATTAATCAGCTACTATCAAGATGAATAACTCACCAAAAATCCTGGCAGGTTTCTTTTGCATTTTAATAAGCTTTTTTTCAGTGGCTCAACTGGCATTTGAAAAATCGCCTATGGATTCTACAGCTAATAATAGCATCATAAAGGATTTGACTCCTCCACATACCGATCTACTTCCAACGCTCACCGGAAATTACATATATGGCCCGGCAACACGTATCAAGTTTGAAATAATTGAGAAGGAATCCGGTTGGGAAACGACCTACTTCCAGATAGCTGATCTTCCGTACATGAAATCTGACGGGAGGCAAATGATGCCTCATGATTTGAATGATGGTGAATACACAATGCAATACTACAGCGTGGATAAGGAGGGTAATCAGGAACAGGTTCAAGAGAAAACAATATATCTGGATAAGCATGGGCCTAAAGTAACCCCCTATTTTAATATTACTCCCACATCATTTATAGAGGGTATTCCGGTTTTTAGCGGAAGTGTTGACCTTATTGCTGAAATTGTTGACAATAATGTAGGTGTTCAAAAAGTGACATATAGAATAAATGAGGGTCCCATAGTAGAAAGTGATGAACTTCACACAATTGATTTTTCGAAAGAGTTGTCTCAATTAGAATCTGAAACGATAATTATTGAGATAAAAGCTTATGATACTTTCTACAATATTTCAAAAACTGTAATAGCGTTTAAGACAAAGGAATAGTCTGGGTTTCGGGATGGCGAGTGAAGGGTATTTTTTAACTCACCAAATATTCTTTAGCTGTTTCCTCGTCATTAAATGGTCGCATAGCTCCTCCAAGTAGCCGGTTATAGCCTGACAGCAAGACTTTTTTGGCTCCAGTTATTCCCACAACAGCACCTTTTACAGGAACGTTTTTTGTTTCTTTTCCCAGCTCTCTGATATATGCAGTGAATTTCCGGGTTGCTGGAGTATCCGTGATATTAACCAGCCTTAAATGTTCGCCGGGATTAGACAGCAAGAAGTCCCTTAAAGATGATGCAGTTTCAAGCATCTGCTCTTCATTCTGCCCACGATAGTCTACGTAAATAATCAGCTTCCCTTTATAGATGATTTTTTGAATTTTCGGCATTAGTAGTTAGGTATGTGTGAAATACGAAAATAATTAGTTTAAAAAACAATCCAAGGCACTAAGCGTGGGTGTGAAGAAAAAAATATGGGACAATATTATTTTTTTGTTCGTCGTGGGTAAAAAACCCCTTCTTTGGAACCATAATTGATAAATTGCCAACTCGATTATTGAAGGTAGATGGCAAAAAAGAATCAATTCAACACAAAAGCCCTTTACAAAAAACTGGATAAGCTTTTTGAAGCCGGTACCGTCCTCGAATTAAATAAAAAAAAGCGATGGGTCATTTTTTCCGACCTCCATATGGGAGATGGTGGCGCCACCGACGACTTCAAGAGAAATGCCAATCTTTTTACCTCTGCTCTGAAGGAATACTATTTAAAGAAAGATCACACATTAATTCTAAATGGGGATGTAGAAGAGCTTCAGCGATTCCAAATTCGAAAAATCCTCGAAAGATGGAGTGAGGTATATCAGTTGTTCGATCAGTTCAATGCTAAAGGAAATCTCTTTAAGACCATAGGTAATCACGATTTAGAGCTAGAGTTGATGAAAGAGCTTCCCTTTGATTACAAACTTCATGAAGCCTTGAAATTAAAATTTGGAACAAATCATTTATTTGTCTTTCACGGTCATCAGGCGAGCAAAAAGTATCAACAGCATAATGAGCTAATCGGTTTTACTTTAAAATATTTTGCAAATCCGCTCGGTATAAAAAGCTACTCAGTTTCTCATAGCAGTAAGAAACAATACAAAATTGAGAAACGAGTTTATGGTTTCTCCGCATTCAATAAAGTAGTGTCTATAATTGGCCACACCCATCGACCCCTTTTTGAGTCTCTGCATAAGTTAGACAGATTAAAATATAAAATAGAGCAATTATGCAGGGATTATGCCGAAGCGGATATCGAACAGCACAGTGAAATCAAAGCTGAACTAAAGACGCATAAAAAAGAGCTAAAGAAATATTACAAAGAAAATAAGGATCATAGCTTTCAAAGCTATGTATACAACACACTTTTTCACATTCCATGTTTATTCAATTCAGGATGTGTTGTTGGGAAGCGTGGAATGTCCTGTTTGGAGATCGAAGGAGATAAAATCAGACTAGTACACTGGTTTGATAAAAATATCAGCAAGAAATACCTTAAGAAAAGCGGGTACCAGCCCGAACAGCTTGGCAAAACAGATTTTTATCGGTTGGTTATCGATGAGGAATCATTGCATTACATATTTACGAGAATTAAATTTTTGGCATAGGAATTTCCAGATGTAAAATTCACGAAATGCTGATATCAATTAGTTTCGCAGTTTCATATAATGATTATAGACCCGAAGGCAAGACAAAAAGAATAGTTAACCTTCTCACAATAACCTGATAAAATGAGCAAAAAATACGACGTATGCGCTATCGGAAATGCGCTGGTAGATTATGAAATAGAAGTAGCAGATCAATTTTTTTCCGACCATAAGGTAGAAAAAGGATTGATGACGCTGGTTGATGAAGAAAGGCAGTCGGAGCTTGTAGATAGTGTAGAGGGTAAAATCAAGAAGAAGCAAGGGGGTGGATCTGCTGCGAATACCATTTTTGGACTTGCTGAGCTTGGAGGTAAAGGTTTCTACACCTGTAAAGTTGCCGATGATTCTGATGGGATATTGTATACAAATGATTTGATAAAAGCAGGAATCGATTCAAACCTGGATCCTAATAACCTGTATCAAGGAACTACCGGTAAGTGCTTGGTGATGATTACACCGGATGCTGAAAGAACGATGAATACCTATCTGGGCATTACAGCTGACTTTTCAGTGAATGAACTTCAGGAAGAAGCAATTAAAAATTCCACTTACTTATTTATGGAAGGATTTCTGGTTTCTTCTCCTACAGGATTGGAAGCTATGAAAAAAGCAAAAGAACTGGCTCAGAAGCATGGTGTGAAGGTGAGTCTCACCTTCTCGGATCCATCTATGGTTAAATATTTTGGTGATCAAATGAAGGAGGTAGTAGGGGACGGAGTAGACTTACTTTTTTGCAACATAGAAGAGGCTGAATTATTCACAGGAGTAAATGGAGAAGAAGAAGTGAAAAAAGCTATTTCAAAAGTTGCTAGGGAGTTTGTGATTACCAAGGGAAAGGATGGTGCGGTTGCTTTTGATGGAAATTCATACCATGAAATAGAACCATTCCCAACAAAGGCGATTGATGCAACTGGGGCAGGAGATATGTTTGCCGGAGCATTTTTGTATGGAATCAATCATGGGCTATCACATGCGCAGGCAGGGAAATTAGCTAGTGCAGCGAGCTCTGCTGTGGTTAGCAAGTTTGGGCCAAGATTAAATCAGAACCATATCAAGGAGATACGTGAAAATGTTGGCATATAATCCTTCGATGTAAACTGAATTGTTACTTTAGCGAAAATTATAAATCTAATATTCATAAAAAATCATGCGAAACACCCTAATCTTAATCATTCTATTCGCAGCTTTTGGCAGTCTTGCTCAGGAGAAGCGGATTGATTTTGTGGAGTATGACCTAGACAATGGGTTGCACGTGATCCTACATCAGGATAACTCAACCCCAATTGTTAATGTAGCTGTACTCTACCATGTTGGTTCGAAAAATGAGCCGGAAGGACGAACAGGATTTGCTCACTTTTTTGAGCATCTGATGTTTGAAGGATCTCCTAACATTGAAAGAGGTTCATTCTTTAAAATCATCCAAAATGCAGGGGGTCAGCTTAACGCTAACACCTCATTTGATCGGACTTTCTATTACGAAACACTCCCTTCTCACCAGTTAGAACTTGGACTTTATATGGAGTCTGAACGCATGCTTCATGCGAAGATCGATTCAACAGGTGTAGCCACCCAAAAAGAGGTAGTGAAAGAGGAGAAGCGTACACGAATCGACAATCAGCCATACATGTCTTTCCAGGAAAAAATATTTGGCAAGGCTTATGAGGGAACCCCATATTCATGGACACCTATTGGCTCATTTGAGGATATAGATAATGCAACAGAAGAGGACTTTAAAGATTTCTTCGATACTTTTTATGTACCGAATAACGCTACGCTTTCAATAGCAGGAGATATTGAAATAGAAGAAACCAAGAAATTGGTTGAGAAGTATTTTAGTGAAATCCCGAAAGGGACAAAAGAAATCCCAAGACCAGAAATTGAGGCACCAGACCTTGGCGGAGAAGTCAGAGAAGAGGTTTTCGATAATGTACAGCTCCCAGGTGTATTTCAGGCTTACAGAATGGCAGAGCAAGGATCAGACGATTACTATGCAATGCAAATGCTAACGACATTACTTTCAGGAGGACAAAGCTCCAGATTTCAAAAAGAGATTGTAGATAATAAGGAGATTGCTGCTTTCGTAGGATCATTTCCATTTGCTCTTGAGGAGGGCGGTCTTTTCATTTCACTTGGTTTAGTGAATGTCGGTAATACACCGGAGGAATTGGAGGAAGCAATGATTGAAGAAATTGATCGAGTAAAGAATGAAGAAATCAGTGATCGTGAATTTCAAAAACTTCAAAATCAAATTGAGAATGATTTCGTGAGTTCAAACAGCACTATGAGAGGCATTGCTGAGAGCCTGGCCGATTATCACGTCTATTACGGTGATGCAAATTTGATTAACAGTGAAATTGAAAGATACATGGCTGTGACCAAAGAAGATATTAAGCGAGTGGCTAAAAAATATCTTACGCCGGACAATAGAGTGACACTTTATTACTTGCCAAAATCAGCGCAACAAAAGCCTGATGATGAAAAACTCGACGATCAATAAACCTAATCAAAGCAGGAAATTATGAATTTTAAGAATATATTATCCCTCGTTCTGACCATCGGAATAGTAGGTGCTTTTGCACAGGTGGATCGGAGCAAGCTGCCGGAAGCAGCAACCCCTCGTCCAATTAATATCGGCGAGTATGAATCCTTTGAATTAAAGAATGGACTAAAAGTTTTCATCATTGAAAACCACAAACTTCCACGGGTAAGTTATAATCTGCTAGTGGACAGGGAGCCACTTTTGGAGGAAGATAAGGTAGGCTACCTGGGGATGGTTGGACAGATGATGATGCGTGGGACAGAAACCAGAACCAAGGAGCAACTGGATGAAGAAATCGACTTCATTGGCGCCTCTGTTTTTGCTGGTTCTACAAATGTATTTGCATCAGGATTGTCAAAGTATCAGGAAAAAATTCTAGAGCTGATGACTGACGTAGCTTTCAACCCAACATTTCCGGAAGAAGAGCTTGAAAAAATCCGTAAGCAAACCCTTTCAGGACTTGCGTCGGCAAAAGAAGATCCCGGCGCTATCGCTGGTAACCTGAATCAGGCTTTGGTGTTTGGAAAAAATCACCCATATGGGGAAATCCAAACGGAGGAAACAACAAATAACATTACCGTTGAAGACCTCAAAGCATATCACTCAACCTATTTTAAACCCAATATTTCCTATTTGGCAATAGTGGGAGATGTTGATCCTAAGCAGATGAAGAAAATGGTAAAGACCTATTTCGGAAGCTGGGAAGAAGGCGAGGTTCCAATGCCATCATATGAGACTCCACAAGCCCCGGAAAAAACAAAAGTAGGAATTGTAAACAGGTCTGCGTCTGTACAATCGGTAATAAATATTACCTACCCTGTAGTGCTGCCGGTTGGCTCAGAGGATGCCATTAAAGTGAGAGTTATGAATCAGATACTTGGGGGATCATTTTCCGGCAAGCTGAACATGAATTTACGAGAAGATAAAGGCTATACCTATGGCAGCCGGTCGTCTCTTTCCTCGGATGAGCTTGTCTCTCGTTTTAATGCCAATGCAGACGTAAGAAATGAGGTTACGGATAGTGCTGTTGTTCAGATGATTTACGAGATGGAGCAAATGCGAAATGGAGAGATCACAGAAGAAGAGCTGGAGCTTGCCAAAAATTCAATTTCAGGCAGTTTTTCTCAATCACTGGAAAGGCCTCAGACTGTTGCGAATTTCGCTCTGAATACTGCTATTTATAATTTACCTGAAGACTATTACAATACCTACCTTCAAAAAGTGCAGGCAGTTACAATTGAAGATGTGAAGGCCATTGCTCAGAAATATTTAAGTACTGAAAAGGCTCACATTAACATTGTTGGTAAAGCAAGCGAGGTAGCTGAAAAACTGAAGCAGTTTGGTGAACTTACTTACTACGATACCTATGGCAATGAAGTTGATCCTTCACTTTCAAAACTGCCTGAGGGATTAACTGCAGAAACTGTTCTTAAAAACTACATTGAGGCAATTGGTGGTAGAGAGAAAGTTGAAGCGGTGAATTCTGTGAAGATGAAAATGGAAGCTTCTATAATGGGTCAATCCCTAAATATGGAATCGACAAGAATGGCTCCAAACAAGATGTTGATGGAAGTAAAAATGGGTGGAAATGTCATGCAAAAGCAAGTCTTTGATGGTGAAAAAGGAGCTAGCTCAGGAATGCAAGGGAGTAAAAAAATTGAAGGAAATGAAGCTCTAGATATGGCAATAAGTTCTTCTATTGTGGAAGAAACAGTTTATCTCGACAAGAATGTTGATGTAAAGTTGACTTCAGTTGAAAATATCGATGGAAATGATGCGTATGGGCTTGAAGTGACTATGCCTTCCGGTAAGAAATCCATAAGATATTATGATACAGAAACCGGATTCCTTGTTCGGACTACTAATACGATTGAGGCACCTCAGGGGGCAATGACTTTATCGACAGATTATTCTGATTATAAGGAGTATGGTGGGATACTATTTCCAACAGGAATCAAACAACCAATGAATGCTCAAATGAAAATGGATATTAAAGTGACCGAAATTCTTGTGAATGAGGAAATTGATGAATCTATCTTCAATGTGGAATAACTAGAATATTTTCACAAAATTTGCATAGAGGGCAAGGATTTATCTATCTTTGCCCTCCGTTTTTAAAGACGAAAGATAAGATATCATGAAATGAGACTCCCGGGTCGAATTCCATGTTGCTTTTGAAAAACAACTATAGACATGAAAAGGACATTTCAACCGTCAGTAAGAAAGAAGAAAAACAAGCACGGATTCAGAAAAAGAATGGAGAGTGTGAATGGTCAATCTGTGATTGCCAGAAGAAGAGCAAAAGGTCGTAAGAGACTGACTGTATCTGACGATATCCACAAGAAGTAAATCATGGCCTATGGGCCTTTCCAAAGACAGTTTTTCTAAGCAGGAAAAACTTACAAGCAAGAAAAAAATTGAGGGACTATTTAAAAAAGGTTCCTCTTTTTATTTGGGCGACTTCCAGGTTCGTCATCTACGGTCAGCAATACCAGGACCAAATCAAATCCTCATTTCCGTTCCGAAACGTAACTTTAAACGTGCAGTAGATCGGAATCTACTCAAGCGAAAAGTGCGTGAAGCATACCGCCTGAATAAGCATTTAATCGATAATGTGGATGATAAGTCACAGCATTACATTGCATTCATTTATCTTTCAAAACAGATTTTAACCTTTGATAACATCCAGACTCAACTAATTAAGTGTCTGGAACGTTTGGGTAGTATTAGTGCAGAAAATGCAGATTGATATGAGCAGAAAAGTAAAAATTCTCCTTCCTTCTATTTTGATTCTAATCGTCACTATTGCCGCTGTTAAGCCGCCGACGGATAGATACTTCGAAATCCTAAAGAACCTTGACATATTCGCCACGCTGTTCAAAGAAGTCAATACCCACTATGTAGATGAGGTGAACCCAACTACTTTGATGAAATCCGGTATTGACGAAATGCTCGAAACATTAGATCCATACACGAACTATATCGCTGCAGATGATATAGAGACTTATCGGATGATGACCACTGGAGAATATTCAGGCATTGGAGCCGTTGTGGAACGGAAAAATGGGATAAGCACCATAGTAATGCCGTATGAAGGCTTTGCCGCTCATGAGGCTGGTTTGAGATCTGGAGATGAAATCCATGCCATCAACGGTATTTCACTCAATGGAAAATCACAGGAGGAGGTCAGGTTTCTTATGAAGGGACAATCAAATTCTGAAATCACTTTAACAGTCAAACGTTTTGGACAAGACGAAATGTTTGATGTCAAAGTAAAACGGGAAAAGATTGCAGTAGATAGTGTGCCATACGCAGGCATGGTTACAGACAATATCGGCTATGTCAGATTAACAAGCTTTACGCAAAACGTAGGACGATCAATTGGGATAAAAGTACTTGACCTGATGGAACAGGGAGCTGAGAGCATTATTCTAGACCTTCGTGGAAATCCGGGTGGACTCCTTCACGAAGCAGTTAATGTGTCCAATGTTTTTGTAGAAAAAGGAAAAAAGATTGTAGCTCAAAAAGGAAAAGTAAGAGCCAATGACTGGATTTATAAAACCTTAAATGATCCAGTAGACCCGGACATACCTGTTGTCGTTTTGACAGATAATGGGAGTGCTTCGGCTTCTGAAATAGTGTCTGGCGTAATGCAAGACTATGATAGAGGCGTGCTGATAGGAAGAAAAACGTTTGGAAAGGGATTGGTGCAAATTGAACGGCCACTCTCTTATGATGCTGTAGTAAAGATTACTACGGCTAAATATTATACACCTACAGGACGATGCATCCAGGCGATCGATTACGGCAATAGAAATGATGATGGTAGTGTTGGAAAAATTCCAGACTCATTGAAAAATGAATTTTACACCAAAAATGGAAGACTTGTATATGATGGTGGAGGGATTGACCCTGATGTAGAAGTTGAAAAGCTTGATTTTGCTCCTATTACAAAGAGTCTTTTAAGAAACGACCACATCTTCTATTACGCTACAGAGTATTACTATAAAAATGAAGGCCTAAATCCTGCATCACCTAATGAACTTAGGCTATCGGACGAAGAGTATGAACAGTTTGTTAAATGGCTTTCCAAACGAGATTTTGACTATGTGACAAAGGTAGAGCAGGAAACAAAGGATCTGATAAAAATTGCCAAGCAAGAAAAGAAATACACTAAGCTTAAAAGCTATTTTGATGCGCTGGAAAAAGCAACTCGTCACAATAAAGATGAAGACCTAATCACCTTTAAAGACGAAATAGTGATGCTTTTGGAGCAGGAGATTGCCGGAAGATATTTTTATGAGCGAGGCATCATAGAGTCTACTTTCGGAAAGGATCCTGATGTTCAGGCTGCTATTTCTGTGCTTGATGATACTACCAAATACAACTCGATTCTAAATCCTAACTAATTGGCCTTAATTCTCAGCATAGAGACATCTACCATGGTGTGCTCTGTTGCACTTCATCGCAATGGAGAGCTTCTTTCAAATCAACTTCACAAGGTAGAAAAATCACACTCCTCCTTGTTGCCAGGAATAGGATTGGAAGTTTGTCAAGAGGCAAATGTTGAGTTTGGTGATCTTGATGCGGTAGCTGTTTCTTCGGGTCCGGGTTCGTATACTGGCTTGAGAATAGGAGTGTCTACTGCCAAGGGAATATGTTTTACACTAAATAAGAAACTGATTTCGATTCCATCGCTGGATATTATATCAGAATCACAAAGAGATAAATTTTCTGGAGATTACCTCCTGTGCCCAATGATGGATGCCAGAAGGATGGAGGTGTATACTCAGATTGAAGACCAAAGTGGCAAATTAATATGGGATTTGCAGCCCAAGATTCTGGATGAAAATACATTTAATGAATTTGAGCAACCGCTTTATTTATTTGGTGATGGCATGCCGAAGTTTAAAGAAATCGCCAATCAGAAAAACCTGATTTTCATTGAGGATGTGATTCCAAATGCAGAAAATATGGGAAGACTAGCATTAGAGAAGTTCAAAAATGAGCAATTTGAAGATGTAGCTTACTTTGAGCCGAACTATCTAAAGGAATGGCGAACTACCACACCGAAAAAACAGTTGCTGTAACGATGGACGAAATTGTAAATAGAGTAGCAAAGAGCCCACTGGTTTCCATTGACCTGGAGGATCACCTGGATAAAGGAGAGTATGCAGTCTTTGATGTAAAAGAGACACTTTTCGAAGGGTTAATCCTGAGAGAAAAGGATTTCAGATCCTATTTAAAAGAAAAGGATTGGTCAGTTTATCAAGATAAAAATGTAGGGCTTATCTGCTCAGCAGATGCAATTGTTCCTACCTGGGCTTATATGCTTCTGGTCACCAAGATCAAGGAGTTTGCCAATGTAGTTACTTACGGTAATGAGGACGCCATTGAGAAAGAATTAATCGATCAGGCTATCGACAGATGTATTGGTGAGAACAACCTGAAAGAAAAGAAGGTGGTAATCAAAGGCTGTGGCAATGTGAAAAACGTTGAGTATGCCTACACTAAAATCACAGAAAAACTGTTTCCTCTGGTAAGTAGTCTTATGTATGGCGAACCTTGCAGTACAGTCCCTATCTTTAAACGCAAAAAATAACCTAACACGTGGATATAGATGTTTTGAAATACCCTGTTGGAAAGTATGAAGCACCAGCAGAGATCACCGGGGATGTATTCGACAAATGGATCGAAACCATGGCTTCATTACCGGAGCAGCTGAAAAAGGTAGTTGGAAACCTTTCTTACGATGAGTTGGAACTTCAGTACAGACCAGGTAGCTGGAACATTAAGCAGGTTGTTCACCATCTGGCGGATAGTCACATGAATAGCTTCATTCGGTTCAAATTAATTCTCACAGAGGAAAATCCTACGATCAAACCGTATGACGAAGCAGCATGGGCCAAAACAGCCGATGCAAACAATGAAGATATTATGGAGTCAATTGATATCCTTGAGGGCCTTCATAACCGATGGGTGATGTTGCTCAAGTCGTTGAAGCCAGAGCACAAGAAGCGAACCTATTTTCATCCGGAATATGACAAAGAATTTACACTTGAATGGATGCTCGGGCTATATAATTGGCATTGTAAACATCATCTGGCTCACATAAAACAAGCGATCAAGTTGGAAGGAGAATTCACACCCGAAAAAGTAGGGTAGCGCCCTCTGTCTTTAGTAAATGTCCCATTGAGGGGACTATAGGGGTGTCAACAGACAGCCTGAATTGATTCACTTTTTATCCTCTGCGATAATCTCACAGCGTCCTCAGTGATTAATGATCAAAAAAAGCCCCTTGGATTTCTCCGAGGGGCTTTCTTAGGTTAGTCAGGAATTAGTCTTTCTTCTTGCTCGATCCTTTTTTACTTCCGGAACCAGCAATTGAACTTCTCATATCCGTATCCGCCTCAATGTTTTGGAACTTGTAATAGTCCATAATCCCGAGGTTTCCACTTCTAAAAGCTTCCGCAATTGCTTTCGGTACCTCAGCCTCAGCAAGGATTACTTTAGCTCTTGCATCTTGTGCTTTCGCTACCATCTCTTGTTCTTCAGCAACAGCCATCGCTCTTCTTTCCTCAGCTTTTGCCTCAGCCACTTTCAGGTCTGCTGATGCTTGATCCGTTTGTAGTTTCGCACCGATGTTTGCCCCAACGTCTACATCAGCAATATCTATGGATAAGATTTCAAATGCCGTACCCGCATC
The DNA here is from genome assembly GCF_900188325.1 of Ekhidna lutea. Classification (GTDB taxonomy): domain Bacteria; phylum Bacteroidota; class Bacteroidia; order Cytophagales; family Cyclobacteriaceae; genus Ekhidna; species Ekhidna lutea. Next base: position 244,220 of record NZ_FZPD01000003.1, read on the forward strand.
CAATCCACGTTGAAGGACTAGCTTAGATATTTTATCCGGATTTTCAAGAACTTCTTTGTGAGTCGAAGCTGAACCTACAGAAGTCACAATACCTTCTCCAACTCTCGCAAGAATGGTTTCTTCACCAGCACCCCCAACAAGTTGCTGAATGTTGGCCCGAATGGTTACTCGAGCTTTTGCAACAAGCTGAATGCCGTCAGCCGCAACTGCAGCCACAGAAGGAGTATTGATTACTTTAGGGTTTACTGAAATTTGAACAGCTTCAAATACATCTCTACCTGCAAGATCAATAGCAGTAGCCTGCTTAAAAGTTAAGTTGATGTTTGCCTTATCCGCAGAGATTAAGGCTTTGATCACCTGAGGGACATTGCCTCCAGCCAGGTAATGAGTTTCCAGGTCTTGAGTTCTAAGATCTCTTTTTGTTTCTCCCTCTATCTCTGTAATCTTCAGACCAGCCTTCGTTGCTGTAATGAGAGAATTGACAATTATAGAAGGAGGTACTTTCCTTATTCTCATAAAGAATAATTCAAAAAGACCAACTCTGACGTTGGTTACTTGAGCAGTAATCCATAGCCCTACAGGAATGTAGTATAGCAATATAAATAACGCTATTATGGCTACAATTACTATTACTATTGTCACTATTCCATATCCCATGTTTATATTTTATATAGGTTTTACAAAAATTCTGGTATTGTCTATTTTTTCGATTTCAATTTCGACATTTTCATCGACATAATTCCCTTTCGATCGAACTTCAATTACAACATCATTGAAAATTGCTTTACCAATAGGCTTCAATGTCGAAATAGTCCTTCCTTTATCACCCAATTTCAAGGAATGCTTAAAATCCTGATTGACTTTTGATTCATGAGATTGTTGTAAGGAGAATCGTTCCCACGTTTTACCTCTAAAAGCCAACACTAATGACAAAACGTTAACAATGACTGCTAAAATTAAAACGATGGTGCCCGTAGTTGAATCAAAATATTCGAAGCTGAGATAAACTCCATATATAGAGCATAGTACTCCTAAAGTCCCTGCAATAAAAATTCCAGGAATAAATAATATCTCAGCAATCACCAGGAAAGCGCCAACGAGTATAAGCGATATAATAGTAAACCATTCCATTAATTAGTAGGCCTTAGCAAAGAGAACACGTCCCTTAGACGGCTTGCCTGTAAAGATACAAGTTCCTTCTTCTTCTTTTTGATCTAACGGGATACATCGAATTGTTGCCTTGGTTTCTTCTTTGATTTTATCTTCTGTCTCAGCAGTTCCGTCCCAATGTGCATACACAAACCCCTGCTCTACCAACTCTTTAAACTCATCATAGGTGTTCGCCTCCTTTGAGTTTTCCTCTCTAAGTTCTTTTGCTTTATTATAAATATTCACCTGAATATCTTTCAAGAGATGCATAACATGATCGACAGCCCCATCGATGGGATGGAAAGATTTTTCCTTGGTATCTCTCCGAGCTATTTCGACAGTTCCTTTCTCTAAATCTTTTGGGCCAATGGCTAGACGAACCGGTACTCCTTTTAGCTCATACTCGGCAAATTTCCATCCCGGTTTATGTGTGTCTCTGGTATCAAATTTCACAGAAACACCTTTTTCTTTCAGTTGAGCAACAATCGGAGCGACTACCTCTTCTATTTGAGCAAGTTGCTCATCTTTAAAATAGATCGGCACGATCACCACCTGGATTGGAGCCAATTTTGGAGGTAACACTAATCCATCATCATCAGAATGAGCCATTATCAAAGCACCCATCAATCGGGTGCTTACCCCCCATGATGTACCCCAAACCAGTTCTTCCTTACCTTCTTTTGTTGCAAACTTCACATCGAAGGCTTTAGCAAAATTCTGCCCAAGGAAGTGTGAGGTTCCAGCCTGAAGTGCTTTACCATCTTGCATCATTGCCTCAATACAGTAGGTATCCACTGCACCAGCAAATCGCTCACTTTCTGTTTTTACTCCTTTTATAACCGGCATTGCCATAAATTCCTCAGCAAATGTGGCGTAGACATCCAGCATCTGCCTGGTTTCGTCAACCGCCTCTTGCTTAGTGGCATGAGCTGTATGACCTTCCTGCCATAAAAATTCAGCAGTTCTTAAGAAAAGCCGTGTTCTCATTTCCCAACGCATCACATTCGCCCACTGGTTAACCAGGATTGGTAAATCACGGTAGGATTGAATCCAGTTTTTATAAGAGTCCCATATCACTGTTTCAGAGGTTGGTCTTATGATTAACTCTTCTTCTAGTTTGGCTTCAGGATCCACCACTACTCCCTTACCATTTTCATCATTTTTTAAGCGGTAATGGGTAACCACTGCACATTCTTTGGCAAAACCTTCCACATGATCTGCTTCTTTACTCAGGAAGGATTTTGGAATAAGTAATGGGAAATATGCATTTTCATGACCTGTGTCTTTAAACATTCGATCAAGTGTTTGTTGCATTTTCTCCCAAATAGCAAAACCATAGGGTTTTATTACCATACAGCCTCTAACAGGAGAATTTTCTGCTAATCCGGCCTTTTTTACCAGTTCATTATACCATAGAGAGTAATCTTCCGAACGAGATGGAATAGCTTTTGCCATGAATAAGTTTTTCTTTTGGTATGGAGTTTGCTCCTTTTAGTAAAAAGATTTTCTAAGGGACGCAAATATAGCGGAGGTGTAGAACAGAGAGCCCTTGAGAATCGTTAAATTAAAACAAAGGAGGATCGTCATGAGACATTATTTAAAAAACACACTGGTTTTCATCTTAGGACTCACCGTGATCGGGGCATTCGGTCAGGAGTACGATGATTTATACTTCACCAAAGAAGATAGAGTAAAGAAGAAGTCCAAATCCAATGTGACGATCTCCGCCAATCAGGAAGTGCAGGAAGAAAACAATGAAGAACTAAGCTTCCTGGGTCGACAATACAAAGACAACAACCCTGTCATTGATGGTGTGAGTGAGGAGTCGCTGGAATATTATGCTCCTGAAAAAACACAGGAAGATTACATTTCTGAAGACACTCAAAATGCTTACATCAACGGAACAGACAGGAATCCGAATTTTAGTAATCCTCAGGCTTCATTCAATGACAATCCAAACAGCCAGCCAGTTGTAATAAACAACTATTACAACGACAACTGGAATACCGGGAACCGATGGAATAATCCTGGATGGAGATTTAATATTGGTTGGAACAGCTGGGGCTGGAATACATGGTCAGTATCCTACGGTTGGGGTAATGCCTGGAACCCATGGTACGATCCTTTCTGGGATCCATGGTACAATAATGTATGGGGATCAAGATGGGGCTGGAACTCTTGGGGTTGGAATGCAGGCTGGGGCTTGAGAGGTGGATTTTATGATCCCTATTGGTGTCCCTCATATTATAGAGGATACACAAGACCAATATATATAGTGGATTCTGATAATCGTAGAAGAAGAGATATTGTGAGGGGTTCTAGAAATAGTAGGGGTTCAATTTCCTCATGGGAAAGCAGATCATCTTCGGGCAGAAGATCAGCTGTTGCAAGCGAGGTGAATCGTAATCAAAGCTATAGTCGACAGCAGGCAGACTACTTGAACAGATCCAGGAGTAGCAGATATAGTAGTGACAATAACCGAGGATCAAGCAATTCCGGTAACCGAACTTTCAATACAAATAGCAACTCAAGAAGTACTTCCTCTTATGGAAGAAGGGCGTCAGGAAGCTCAAGCAATAACAATTTTAGCAGATCTTCCAATAGTTCGAGAAGCCGTTCTTACACGCCATCATCTTCCGGAAGCAGTAATCGAAGTTTCTCGCGATCGTCCAGTTCATCTCGAAGTTCTGGTTCGGTAAGGTCTGGAAGTTCTTCTAGTAGATCGTCAGGGTCAAGATCTTCATCTGGCAGATCCAGTTCTGGAAGAAGAGGTGGTAATTAATAAATAATCTGATTAAGTAAATGAAAAGTAAACTCACAATACTCTTACTTTCTATTTTCGGATGTTCAGTTATATCCAATGCTCAGTATTTCGAAGATGCTTACCGTTTTAGCAATACGAATTATAGTCTTGGGAGTACGGCAAGAATGCAAGCCGTTGGAGGTGCTCAGATAGCGCTGGGCGGAGACATCAGCTCAGCTGTTTCAAACCCTGCAGGTCTGGGGTTCTTTAATAAGAGCGTCTTTGTGTTCAGTCCATCGCTGGATTTTATTAGTGCAGATACGGATTATTCAATTATCAGACCGGATGAGGTTATCAATGCGCCAGGGTCAGATTTGACTTTTCGTAATAATTTTAATTTCTCGAATATTGGGACGGTCATCAATTTTGGAAAGGGTCGATTTACGGATGATAAATTTAAAGGAGGGTCACTTGCCATTTCACTTAGTAGAAACAATACGTACCACTTATCCAGAACATACGAGGGTGAGAATGGATTTAACTCCATCGTTGATAATATTTTGCAAGGGGCAGGTTCGAAAAGCTTAAATGAGTTAAGCGAACTAGAATATGCAGCTTTTGATCAGTTTATAATCAACCAGTATGAAGACGATCAGGGAATTTTCTACACCTCCAATGTGGGAGGCTTTCCAATTCAGAGAGAAACCATTAAAGAGCGAGGTTCTCACTATCAGTTAAATATGGCCTGGGGCGGAAACTATGATGATCGCCTGTATTTTGGAGGAGGCATGGGAGTTCAAATATTAAATTATAAGCAGAATAGATCTTATGAAGAATTCGACTTTCTTCAGGATGGATCGGATATGGACTCATTGAATGCCATTTTCATTGACGATGAAATCAGAACAAGAGGTGCGGGAGTGAATTTCAATGCAGGCGCCATTTACAGACCCGCTAGCTTTCTCACAGTCGGTGTAAGCTACACATCACCTTCTTTTCTTTCATTAGATGAAGAAAGCTTCATTGATCTTGAAGCAGATTGGGATCCGGGCTCTACATTCACAGAGGAAGTGGATGGTGAGACAACCACTTACGATTTGGCAAACATAGATCCATACAGGAGCAATCTTTTTGTTAATACCTATCGGTTAAGAACGCCATCAAAAGTGGGGTTGGGTGCTTCAATGTTCATTGGGAAAAGTGGCTTTCTTTCTGGAGATTTAGAGTTTGTGAATTATGGCAATGCCAAACTCAACTCCGATGATTTCTCAACCTCTCAGGACAATGATGACATTAAATCCGCTTACGAATCAGTGGTGAACATACGAGTGGGTGGCGAGTATAGATTTGATAGTTTCAGGTTACGCGCGGGATATGCCTATTTTCCCGATCCATTTAAAGACACTAACCTACAAGACAGAACCAATATAACCTTTGGTTTTGGATACAGAACATTTGATTATTTCCTTGACTTTGCCGTTGTGTCGAGCATTTCTCAGCAGCAAGCAGTTCCCTACTTTTTAGACCCGGAAACAGTTCCGGAAGACTTTGCAGGACAGCCAGTCGCCACCTCGGATATTCAAAATACCACTGTAACTGTTACGTTTGGATTCAACTTTTAAAAACCGCTATTAATTCTTTGTATTTCTGAATGGTATGGTCAGCTCGTCTATACCATTCTTTTCTTTGGTCCAATAAGTTCTCCAGAGTATTGGTCTTCATTAGTGGACGGGTGGTATCCTTTTCAATTCGCATTTGAATTTCTTCGATAGGGGTGTTGATGTAGCAAATCGTTCCAGCTTTTTGCATGACCTCCATATTGTCAAAAAAACAAGGAGTACCACCACCTGTTGCCATCACAAACGAATCAATTTCATTGATCACTTTTTCCAAATGATATTTTTCGAGCTGTCGAAAATGAGCTTCTCCTTTCAACTCAAAAATTTCTCTGATTGAGCACTTTTCAGCCTTCTCAATATCCTGATCCAGATCTACAAATTGAACTCCCAGATCAACCGCCAAATCCAAACCCAAGGTGGTTTTTCCAGCACCGGGCAGTCCGATTAAAAAGATTTTTTGGCTCATTGCCTATTCAGTATTTCGATTACGTCATCGGTCAACGGCGTGTCATTGTAGTGCCATTTGGCAAGAACAGTACCATCTTTCAAAAGCAAGACACCAGGATTTGAACGCACCATTGTTTTAAGTACAGTAGCATCCGCAAAAAAGTAAGGTGCCGCCAGTTGATTCTGGTGTCTGAATGCCTCAAACTTCTCATAGCCTGATGAAGTAAGTATCCAAGTATCAAACCTTGGATTATCAAAGGTTAAGTTTCTCAATCGGTCAATTTCATCAAGTGAAGTCTTTTCAATTTGATGAATGATAATAACCAGTTTAGTTCCAGTCAGTAACTCATCGGTATAATCATCATCATTCTGCCATACGTTTAAGTCGGTGATTTTGGCAGCCGCTTCCGGGTTCATCAGCCTGGCTTCCTTGTATTCATAGCCACCCCCAGATGGGTAGTTTTCAAACTCGATGGTTTCACCATCTTTTTCCATGACGTACACATATTTCAATGGCTCTGAATTCTTCATCAACGTAGGTAGATGATTGCCTACTTTGTATGCTCTAAAGTCAATAAATGGCAAATGAGCGATGGCGTAAATAGCCAGAATCAACATGACTAAAGTTGTTCCAATAATTTTCACCTCCTGCAACATCGGACCTAACATCGGCTTGTAGCTATCCTTTTTCCAGAAAATAACTCCGATGAGGACAAGCAGAATGATGTCTTTGTAAAATGATTCCCATGGAGTGAGCTTAATCGCATCGCCGAAACATCCACAATCGGTCACTTTATTGAAATAAGCTGAGTAGAAAGTAAGGAAGGTGAAAAAGATGATCATGGCCAGTAAGATCCATGATGTAATACGCATGCGGTAACCGACAATAAGTGCGACACCTAATACAACCTCTAGCACACTTAAAAAGACGCTTAAGAAAAGTGCTGCAGGTACAAACCATTCAAAAAAAGGTGCGATATCAGCCGCGAAAACCTGAAAGTATTCTTCAAGTTTGATGGCTGTTCCTACCGGGTCATTGACTTTAATGATCCCTGAAAAAATAAAAAGCGCACCTACTGCATAGCGTGCAAATTCCTTTAAGATTTTCATGATTTTCCTTCTTTCAATTTAATCAAACAAAAAACCGAGTAATTGATCATGTCCTGGTAGTTGGCATCAATTCCCTCCGAGATAAGTGTTTTACCTGCATTGTCTTCAATTTGCTTCACTCGCATCAATTTCATGAGAATAATGTCCGTCATTGAGCTCACTCGCATTTCCCTCCAAGCTTCTCCGTAATCGTGATTTTTAGCGGACAAAAGATTTCTAGTGTCATCAGCAACTTGATCATACATAGGTTCCAACTTGGCAAATGGAATTTCCATGTCTTCGGTTCCATTCAGCTTCATTTGGATGACGGCTATGATGCAGTAGTTGATGATTCCAATAAACTCATTGCTGATGTCTTCACCCACTTTATTCTCTCCCTTATCCTGGATGGACCTAATGCGCTGCGCTTTGATAAAAATCTGATCGGTAATGGATGGCAACCTTAAGATTCTCCAGGCAGTCCCATAATCTTTGGTTTTCTTCTCGAAAATCTCTTTGCACTCAGAAATGATTTCTTTGTATTGCTGTTCAGTTTCCTGTCTCATGTAATTTTACTGTCCAAGCAAAACTAATCCATTGAGCCCCAAACATACCATCAATATTGGAGGAGAAATTATTGATCTTTCGTCACCTAAGGTGATGGGGATTATCAATGTAACTCCGGATTCTTTTTTTTCAGGAAGTAGAAAAACAGCTATTACTGAAATATTGAAATCAGCTGAAAACATGTTGAAAGAGGGCGCTTCTTTCCTTGATATCGGCGGCTACTCATCAAGGCCCGGAGCGGAGGATATTGCCATAGAGGAAGAATTAGAACGGGTCATTGAACCCATTGAATCAATAGCTAAAGAATTTCCTAAGGCCATTATATCCATAGACACATTTCGGTCCGAAGTAGCAGAGAAGGCAATTAGTTCGGGAGCTCACCTGGTCAATGATATTTCAGCAGGGAAACTCGATGCTGGCATGTTATCTGCTGTATCAAAGATAGGTGTTCCTTATATCGCCATGCACATGCGTGGAACTCCACAAAACATGAAGGAGTTAACTAAGTACGACGACCTTCTTCACGAGGTGATGAAGTATTTTTCATCCGTTATTCATGATTGCAACCAGTTGGGGATAAAGGATGTCATAATAGACCTGGGGTTTGGATTTGCAAAAACCGCCGATCAAAGTTTTGATCTTCTGAATAAGCTGGATCATTTTCACCACCTTGATCGACCGTTGATGGTAGGTATTTCGCGCAAGTCCATGATCTACCGAACACTTTATTCGACCGCTGAGGAAGCATTGAATGGAACAACGGTACTAAATACCGTAGCTTTGTTGAAGGGCGCAGCAATACTACGTGTGCACGATGTGAAGGAAGCTGTCGAGGCAATAAAACTTGTAAATGAATTGAGTTGATTTTAGCGTTTCAAATAGGGTTTTTAGATATAAGCTGGAAAGATGTGTTAGACATCCTTCTGGTGACTTTCCTATTAGCTCAGGTTTACAAACTCATGAAAGGAAGTGTGGCCATCAAAGTCTTTGTGGGCTTCCTCTCAATTTATTTAATCTATTTAGTTGTAAATGCCCTCCAAATGGAGCTCTTAAGCACCATTTTGGGACAGTTTATGGGAGTGGGGGTACTGGCTGTGATTATCCTATTCCAACAGGAAATCAGAAAATTCCTCTTGCTGGTAGGGCGTACCAATATCTTCGAAGAAGGCAACCTCATTAAGAACCTTAGATTTTGGACGCAGAACGGTAAGACCAAGCGAGCTAACATCACTCCGATTGTCGAAGCGGTTAAATCGCTAGCTGGATCTAACACCGGAGCTTTGATTGTGCTATCTGAAGATTCTCCTCTAAAATTTTATGCAGAGTCAGGAGATGCGATGGACTCACTGCTTTCCAAACGCCTCTTGCTCGCTATCTTCAACAAATACAGCCCACTTCATGATGGGGCAGTGATTGTCCACAAAGATCGAATTGTTGCTGCACGCTGTATTCTTCCGGTTACGGAAAGAGATGTGCCCGCTCAGTATGGCTTAAGACATAGGGCTGGCCTTGGTATGTCTGAAAACACCGAGACATTTATTATTGTTGTTTCTGAAGAAACCGGTCAAATATCTGCCATGCAAAATGGAGAAACGATGCACAACATCTCGGCTCAGGAACTTAGACGTCAAATCAATAAATACCTCAACGAGCCAAAAGAACTAAAGAAAGAAAAGGAGAAGAAGGAGAAAGAAAAAGAAATCAGCTCCGAGGTTGAAGTGAAGGAAGAGGTGGCTTAATTACCCGAAAGACTCCTTCTATCAAATTTCATTTCGCTACAAAAAACTACTACTCTAAGATAAATCGATAAAATTTTTCAAATTCAGTATCTTAACTGAATGTCCAGAGTTAGTTTTCTTTTTTTATTCACTCTTAGTGTCCACGCCTGGGCTCAAGATCTGAATGAGATTTCTTCTCTGCATTCACAATTAAATGTCGCAAAATCTGATAGTCTTCGCTCGTTTCTACACAGTGAAATCTGCTATCAATGGTGTGGGATTAATTTCGATTCTGCGATGTATCATGCGCAGAATAGTTATATGTATGCAAAGAGTTCAAGGAGTCCAAAATTAATTGGTCTGGGTCTGACAAGTATTGGATGGGTGTTTGATTACGACTATCAGTTTGATAGCGCAATACATTATTATACCAAATCATACAGCTATGCTTTACAACACGAGGATACCAAACGAGTTGCGACCTCTTTGTTCAATGTTGGGGTAGTCTTCTATTACAAGGGGCAGCTTGATTCGGCGTTACATTATTATCTAGCTTCAAAACCAAAATTTGAAGCATTAAATGATGAACCAAATTTATCTCGGCTTTATAACAATCTAGGACGGATTTATGAGAAAACGAACCAACTAGAGCACGCACTTGAGGTATCCAGAATCTCAATTCAAATCAAAGAGAGTTTAGATGATACAAAAGGTTTACTTAATACCTATACGAATATGAGCTCAATCTTTCAGCGGCTGGATCGGTATGACTCTGCACTGGTGTATTCAAATAAGTGCATTAATAAGGCAAAGGAGGTAGGGGACTTGTCCGCTTACAAATCTGAGCTTGTAAATGTGGGAATTATCTACAAGAACCTTGATAACAATAATAAAGCAATAAGTGCTTTCAAAGAAGCAGAATCACTTAAACTGGACAAAGAAGATCCTTATGTTTTATCTCAAATTTATCATAATCTCGGGAAGTTTTACTTCGACCAAAATGAGTTCAGCAACGCTGATTATTATGTTCAAAAAACAAGTGAAGTTCTATTGGAAGAAAAATATCTTGAGACCGCCTTAAAGCACTATCATTTAGATTACGCATTGAATAAACAGAAAGGCAAAGCTCCTGAAGCACTTAAGAGTTTGGAGAAATATCAGGAGTTAAACGAAAGGTACATTACACAAGAACTAGTCAATCGGACAAGTGAGTTGGAACAGCTTTATCAGAAGGAAAAAAGGGAGTTAGAGATAGAGACCTTAAATGCTGAAAATCAAATTCAAAATCTTAGAATAGAAAAAAACATAAGGGATCGAAACGGATGGATCATACTTTCAGTCCTAGTCTTTGGGATTACTTTATTGCTGTATAGACTCTATCATATCAAACAAAAATCATTGAATGAAAGAGAGATCCTATTAAAAGAAATCCATCATCGGGTTAAAAACAACCTACAGGTAATCTCCAGTCTTTTAAATCTGCAGGCAGATTCCCTTGAAAGTGAAATCGCAAAAGATGCAGTGAAAGAGGGGCAGCATCGAGTTAAGTCAATGGCCTTAATTCATCAAAAACTCTATTCTGCCGATGATGTCAGAGGTGTTGATGTACAAGATTATTTGGAAAGCTTATCAAAAGAATTATTTAAAGCTTTTGGGGTGGATGAGGAAAAGATTAGTTGGGAGATTAACACAAACGGACTGAAGCTCGATATTGATACCATCATTCCCTTAGGACTGATCATTAATGAGTTAATTACCAATTCCATTAAATACGCCTTTGCTGACACAGATCAGGGATTACTGAAGATTGATATGCTTGAAGACGGAGATAATTTAAAGGTTGTGATTGCCGACGATGGAAAAGGAATGGATGAGGAGCATATCCAACAATCGAATGCCTTTGGGTGGAAGATGATTCAGTCACTAAGTCGCAAATTAAAAGCGGAGATAAATGTTAATTCTGAAAATGGAACCAAGGTGAATCTTTTACTTTCTAGATATAAGTTAGTCGCATGAGTGTTTCTGTTTTAATAGTTGAAGACGAGCCTTTAATTGCTGATGATATTGCACTTATTTTAGAAAGGGCAGGCTATGACATCTTTGGTATACAAGACAATGCTGATGATGTAATACGTTTATTAAACCAAGATAAACCCGATATAGCACTTCTTGACATTAATATTGAGGGTGAAAAAGATGGTATTCACTTAGCCCACCTCATCAATCAAAAATATCACATTCCTTTCGTCTTTCTAACATCTTATTATGATAGAAACACCTTGGCTCGGGCCAAAGCAACCAATCCTGGCGGTTACGTGGTGAAACCATATGATGAAGGAGATTTGATTGCGAATATTGAGTTAACTCTTTCAAAAGGGCATGCAAAAAATGATATTCCAAGTGATAAAGTTTTTGTTCGAAACCAAGGACAGCTTCAAGCAGTTGATCCATCAGAAATCCTATATGCTGAAAGTGAAGATAACTACACTAAAATCTTCATTGAAGATAAGAAGTTGGTAGTAAGCCATACGTTAAAAAGCGTGGAGGAGCAATTAACTCCATTCGCATTTATACGCATTCATAAGTCGTACCTTGTCAACTTTCAAAAGATCACTAGCATCCATGAAGGGTATGTGTTCATCGAAGAGATAAAGATTCCAATTGGAAGAGCTTATCGAGAAGACTTCCTTAAAAGGCTGGCTATACTCTAATCGTCGTTTACTTAATTCTTTTTGTCGATCACTAAAACTGGTTTTATTATGAGAAATAAGTAAGGAATATTCATGGCCTAATCAAACTCATTGCTGCCATGAAACGATCATCAATACTTCCTTTTTTAATATTTCTTATTTCCCACTTTTCTTATTCTCAATTATTAATAACAGGTGTTGACCCATCTGCAAATAGTACGTCGCTCGCAGTTGACGGGAATATCTCAGTAACCTTTAGTGCGGCGATTGATGGAACAACACTTTCCGGGAATATATTCTTGCGCAGTGAGCACAGCGGTTTGCTTTCATTTACTACCAGTGGTAGTGGCACAGCGACGATTACCATAGATCCGACAAATGATTTTCGATCTGGGGACAACATATTCCTTACAATAACGGATGGAATTATGAGCACGCTTGGTGAATCACTTAATAAAGGACAAACTTTTCGATTTAATTCGACGGTCGACCCTGCATATGAGAATCCTCCCGTTTTCGCTCGGAATGATATATCAACATCTAGCTCTCTTGGATCAGCAATCGCAGTAGACCTTGATAGCGATGGCAATATGGATGTGGTTAGTGCTACATCCTCATTAACCTGGTTTCAAAATGACGGGAGTGAAGGTTTTAATCAAATTTCACTATTAACCGCTTCGAATATACTTCATGGGTTACATCCCTCTGATCTGGATAGCGATGGTGATATGGATATTGTTGCTTTTTCTGTCACTGGCGATGAAATAATGTGGTTTGAAAATGATGGATCTGAAAATTTCACAGAACATTCAGTGATTACATCAGCGGACGGAGCGTATCATGTCCACGCAGTGGATATGGATGGAGATGGTGATGTGGATATAGTTGCTGCTGTTGAGAGAGAAGGAATATTTTGGTATGAAAATGATGGAGCAGAGAGCTTTACTGAAATCGAAGTAAATACTGCAGATGTATCCTGGCCACACGCTGTAAGTGGTATCGACCTGGATTCTGATGGTGATATGGATATTGTCTCAGGTTCATGGGCAAATGATAAAATTGCCTGGCACGAAAACGATGGATCTGGAAACTTCACATTCAATGAAATTTCAGCAAGTGCTGATGGTGTGTGGTCAATATATACAATAGATCTAGACGGTGATGATGATGTCGATGTTCTATCAGCTTCATGGTATGATGATGAAATTGCTTGGTATGAGAATGATGGAAATGGAAACTTTACTACGCATTCGATTTCAACTAACGCCGATAAAGCGTACTGGGTACATGCAGCTGACTTAGATGGAGATTCGGATATCGATGTTCTTTCCGCTTCCGAATCTGACAATAAGCTTTCATGGTACGAAAATGATGGTAGTGGAAACTTTACGGAAGTTCTAATTACAGATCAACTTAAATCAGTTGGTTTTGTATCAGCAATCGATTTGAATGGTGATAATAGAATGGATGTTCTATCATTTTCCAGTGCTGATAAAGATATTGTTTGGTATGAAAACAAAACCAATTCAACCCCTCAACTAGATAATCCAATTCCCGACCAGTCAGCGACTGCTTTTCTTTCATTTTCCTACACGTTTAATGAAGATGTCTTTAGTGATCCAGACGGAAGTCATTTGATGTCATATTCAGCAACCCTAAGTGATGATTCAACACTCCCCTCTTGGTTGTCTTTTTCCGGACCCGAAAGGAGATTTTCGGGTGTCCCAGGCTCAGAAGATGGCGGTATAATCACAGTTAAAGTGACAGCAGAAGATCCTAATGGGGCTTCCGTGACTGATGAATTTGATATTACTGTTACAGTTCCTACGCTCATGTCTATTTCATCAACAAGTCCGGCAGTTAACGAAAATGGGGTTTCAAGTACCTCTACCATTCAAATAGAGTTTAGTGAAACCATTGCTTCCGGAACAGTTAATGATTCCAATATTGTAATTAGAGGTAGTCTAACCGGAGTTATCAATGGAAATTTTTCTGGTGGCGGAACGAATACTGTCACATTTGACCCTACCAATGATTTTAAAAAAGGTGAACTAATAACCATCACAATTACTGCAGGACTGGAGAGTGAAAGTGGAAGCATCCTTCAAGGAGGAAAAAGCTTTTCATTTCTTGCAGCTTCAGGTACTTCTCCTACATCACCAGCTTTATTAGTTGAGGAGGCTACCTTAAGTGCTAATTCAAGCGCTGAAAAGATAGACGCTATAGATTTAGATGGAGATGGTCATATTGATATTCTAGTTCCTATTACCAATTCAAACAGAATTGAATTTCATAAAAATGATGGCGCTGGTAATTTCACTTCTTCGGATATATCAACGGGATCATTTAATGCTCGAACAATTTTCGTGGATGATCTTGATTTGGATGGTGATCTTGACATGCTTGTCGGTGCAACCAACAACACATTGGCCTGGTTAGAAAATGATGGGTCTGAAGGTTTCACAAGTCATACTATAGACACGGATTTTTCCTCCATTCGATCGTCAATATCTGGTGATATGGATGGTGACGGAGACATTGACATTCTTGTTGCATCACAGCAAGACAATACTGTATCCTGGTATGAAAATGATGGTGGTCAAAACTATTCCAGACATGAAATCACAACCATGCTGACCTGGACGTACAATGCTAAAATGGCTGACCTAGACGGTGATCTAGATATCGATGTAATAGCCGGGTCTAGACTTGGTCAAGATGAAATTTACTGGTATGAAAATGATGGGGGACAGAACTTCACAGAACACACGGTCAGTCTTAATGCCAATGATGTTGATGAGATTATTCCAATAGATCTTGATGGAGATGGGGACATGGACGTTGTGGCTGCTGAACGGACTGATGACGAGGTAATGTGGTATGAAAATGATGGGGATCAAAACTTTACTCCAAGAACCATTTTTAATACTACCAATGGGCCCATTTCAGTAGAAATTGCTGATCTGGATGGAGATGGAGATTTGGATGTGATAAGTGGTTCAGATATTGATAATCAAGTTATTTGGCACGAAAACGATGGGAATGAGAATTTCACTTCGTTCATGATTTTTGAAATGGAAGGCCATGATATTGAAGCAGCTGATTTTGATGGTGATGGCGATCTTGATATCGCAAACATTTCTGATGCTGAAAATACACTGAAGTGGGCCAGGAATAAGTCAAATACAACTCCGACGGTTGAGAATTTTATAGATGATCAGAACGCTATTGGAGGTATTACTTTTTCTTTCACCTTACCGGGAAACATCTTCAATGATGTTGATGGTAATCATTTGTTAAGCTACCAGGCAACACTTTCAGATGCATCACCGCTTCCATCATGGTTGTCTTTTGATAGTGAAACATTGCAGTTTTCCGGCACGCCAAGTACTGAAGATATTGGAACTATTACCGTTAAAGTGATCGCATCAGATCCTGCAGGGGCCAGTGCTGAAGATGAATTTGATATTGAGGTAGCTCAACCACCAATCCTAGCAATTCTTTCTACCTCTCCAGCTAGAAACGAGAATCACATCTCTACTACAGATAATATCGTAATCAATTTTGATGCTAATGTTGAAAGCTCAACACTCAATACTTCCAACATTATAGTTCGGGGGGAAGCAAGCGGTTTGATGGACGGTGCTTTTTCTGGAGGAGGAACATCAACAATTACTTTTGATCCTGATAATTCATTTATTGTTGGGGAACGTGTTCATGTGCTTATAACAACCAATATTGAGGGAACCGGGTCCGAGGTTGTTGCAGTACCACATGTTTTCAGTTTTACGGTTGTATCAGGATCTGCAGCCGCTCTTTTTGTTGCCCAAGATCCCATCGAATCCAGTTTAAGTCTTCCTACTTCAGTACATATCATTGATTTAGATGGTGATGGGAATTCGGATGTTCTCTCTACATCGCGAGACGGTAAGATTAATTGGTATGACAATAATGGAGTACAGTCATTTTCCACAATAACACTATCATCTGCAATAAATGGAGCCAGAGACCTTTTTCCTTTAGATCTGGATAATGATGGTGATTTGGATGTTGTTACAAGCGCAGAAGATGATGGTAAGCTATTATGGCTTGAAAACAATGGTACTGAGTCATTTGCTGTTAATACAATTGCACAATCACTTAGTGGTATTAAAGGTGTCTACGCGATAGACATGGAGGGGGATGGTGATCTGGATATAGTATCTGCTTCGATTTTCAGCCTTGATTGGCATGAGAACGACGGCAATCAAAATTTCACCACTCATGATCTTGGATCAACCGGGAATAGTAGAACAACTTGCTATGCTGCGGACATAGATAATGATGGTGACATAGATATCATAGAGGGTTCAAGTTCTAAATTAAGTTGGTTCGAGAATGATGGAACACAGTCGTTTACGCAGCATGATTTACCATTTACAATAGGTGCTGCAGGGGATGTTTTTGCAATCGATTTAGATGATGATGGGGATATGGATATCGTCTCCGCAGAACGAATTGATGATGAGGTGGTATGGTATGAGAATGATGGAAACCAGTCCTTTTCAGAGCATATTGTAAGCAATGATGCTGATGAAATATATGCAATTGTCGTTGCTGATTTAGATGGAGATGGGGATATTGATATCGCATCAAGTTCTAGTTCTGATGATAAAGTGGCTTGGTATGAAAATGATGGTACAGAATCGTTTTCAACACATATTATTTCACTCTCCTCTAATGGCCCAAGGTCTCTATTTTCTGGAGACATTGATGGAGATGGAGATTTGGATTTGGTATCAGGAAACTATGACGGCAATAACATTATTTGGTATGAGAACAGAGCAAATGAGTCGCCGGTTTTGGAAAATGCAATCGTAGATCAAGTGACTAATGAGGACGAGGAATTTTCATTTAGCATACCAACAAATACGTTCGATGATCCTGATGGAGATGAATTGACTTATGATGCAGAATTATCAGATGGTTCATCGTTACCCGACTGGTTAATATTTAACGGAATATCTGGCTCTTTTAGCGGAACACCAGAACAAAACGATGTTGGAACACTAACATTGAGCATAACAGCTTCCGACGGACTCGGTGGGGAAGCCACCGATGAGTTCAGCCTCGAAGTAATCAATACCAATGATGCCCCCATACTTGAAAATACAATAGTTGATAGGAGTGCTGTTGCATTAGAAACTTTCGAGTTTGTGGTCCCTTCAAACACTTTTTCAGATGAAGATGGCGATGATTTAACATTGTCGGCAGAATTGACAGATGGGTCTCCATTACCGGAGTGGCTATCTTTTACAAATAGCACAAACACTTTTAGTGGAACTCCAGGTAATGATGATGTTGGGACAATAAGTATAAAAGTAATTGCTGATGATGGGAATGGTGGAAGCACGAATACTGAATTTGACATTGAAGTTTTATTTACAAATCAAGATCCTGAAGTATCAAATGCAATAGCAGATCAAAATGCTTCTGAAGATCAGGAGTTCACATTTATATTTGATATCACAACATTTTCAGATCCGGATGATCAGGAGTTGACCTATGAGGCCTCCCAAGTGGATGGCTCTGACTTGCCTAATTGGCTAACATTTACCGGCGCTGAAAGAAAATTTGTAGGAACGCCAGCGCAATCTGATGTTGGTGAATTGCAAATTCGCGTGGTTGCAGCAGACCCGGCTGGGGCGAGTGTTTTTGATGATTTTATAATTGTTGTTTCAGCCACCAATGATGCGCCTGTTCTTTTAAAAGGTATCGCAGATCAGACCGCCTTTGAGAATGAACTATTTACATTCACGCTGGACGAAGAAACATTTGATGATGAAGATGGTGATGCACTGAGCTATTCTGCTCAACAAACTGATGAATCGGATTTACCTGAATGGCTTTCATTTGATGATGTAGAACTGACTTTTTCGGGAACGCCAAGTGTGACTGATGCTGGTACGATAACAATTGAGGTGACTGCTTCAGATCCATCTGGAGAAAGCGCAAGTGATGTTTTTAATGTTGTCGTCGAGTTAGTGAATGATGCACCAACAGTTTTAAATCCTATTGCAGACCAGGAGGCTACTCAAGGAAAGTTTTTTTTCTTGGAATTCGCAGAGAATACATTTGTTGACTTGGATGGAGATGAGCTTACCTACACCAGCACATTATTAGATGGTTCGCCATTACCAGAATGGCTAACATTTAGTGGAATCGATCGCACGTATAGTGGTACACCTTCTTCAGATGACGTAGGTTCAATATCTATTCTTTTGACTGCTGCTGACGGTAATGGAGGAACTGCGCAAGACACGTTTGTTATTGAAATTATTGCCTCTAAAAAAGATCAAACCGTATCCTTCGAAGAAATTCCGGAAAAAACATATGGAGATGATTCATTTGAATTAAGCGCTTCAGCAAGCTCCGGATTGACGGTTGTGTTCTCAAGCTCAAATGAAAGTGTAGCCACTGTTGAAGACAATTTAGTTACACTTCATAATGCTGGAACGACAACCATCTCGGCTTTTCAAGAGGGCAATGAAGAATTCAATGAAGCGATAAGTGACCAGATACTAATCGTAAGAAAGGCAGCTCAAACCATCCAGTTTGAGACAATATCTGAAAAAAGCATTGATGCCCCTGATTTCTCAATAGCGGCAACAGCTTCATCAGGTCTGGAAGTGTCCTTCACCAGTTCTGATCTGAATGTGGCCACCATTACAGGAAATGTCGTCTCAATAGTTGGTGAAGGAACAACAGTTATAACTGCGTCACAAGAAGGTAATTCCAACTATAATGCTGCGCCTGAAGTAGAACAAACACTGAGTGTAACAGCATCAAAACAGTCACAAACCATAACTTTTGAGTCAATAGATGATAAAACCTTTGGAGATGCTCCGTTTGAGCTTAATGCGTCAGCATCTTCAGGTCTAACTGTTTCTTATGTAAGTTCCGACGAATCGATTGCCACTATTTCAGGCAATGAAGTTACCATTGTAGGGACGGGAGTTACAACAATCACTGCATCGCAGGCAGGAAATGGCGATTTCGTAGCTGCTGAGAATGTAAGTCAATCATTGCTTATCCATAAGGCAACTCAGACTATCACTTTTGATGCAATCGAAGATAAAGTGTTTGGAGACGCACCTTTTTCTTTATCAGCCACAACTTCATCAGGCTTGGCGATATCCTTTGTAAGTTCTGATGAATCAGTTGCCACTATAACTGGAGATCAAGTCTCGATTTTAGCTGCAGGAAATGTTACGATTACTGCTACTCAAGAAGGAAATGCAAATTATGAGACTGCTTCAGATGTAGCGCAAGAATTGGTCGTTGCAAAAGCAAACCAAACCATCACTTTTGAGACTATTGAAGACCTCTCCGTTGGGGAAACAATCAATCTTTCAGCTACTGCCTCTAGTGGATTGGATGTTTCGTTTGAGGTTGAAGGTCCTGCATCACTAGACGGTAATAGCCTTTCCGTTTTAGATGAAGGAACAGTGACAATTACGGCTTCACAATTCGGGAATGAAAATTGGAATGCGGCTGAGTCAGTAAATCAGATAATTGAAATTACAGAAACAACTCTCGGAATCTCTAATGAGTTAATCTCAGC
The DNA here is from genome assembly GCF_900188325.1 of Ekhidna lutea. Classification (GTDB taxonomy): domain Bacteria; phylum Bacteroidota; class Bacteroidia; order Cytophagales; family Cyclobacteriaceae; genus Ekhidna; species Ekhidna lutea. The sequence goes on from NZ_FZPD01000003.1 coordinate 263,845, forward strand.
GTATCCTAATCCTTTTATGAATGTCTTATATCTGGACTATCCGGAACCAGTAGACATTCGAATTTATTCTTTGAATGGATCTGAAGTAATATCCAAAAAAGCAGTTAAAGTTCAACTGGATTTGAGCTCGCTTGATGAAGGAATGTATGTTTTGGAGATAGAAAGCTCCAATGAAATTACACGAATGCGAATAAAGAAAGTAAACTAAGGCAGCTCCTACTTACTTGTTGAGTAGGACATAAAAAACGGCTCCAAGGGAGCCGTTTTGTTTTTTATATCACCCCTAGTTCTTTACCCACTTCAGTAAATGCTTTGATCGCTTTATCCAGATGAGCTTTTTCATGAACCGCAGAAATTTGAACCCTGATTCGAGCTTGTTCTTTCGGCACTACTGGGTAGTAGAATCCTATCACATAGATGCCTTTTTCCAATAACTTGGCTGCCATCTCTTGCGAAAGTTTTGCATCATAAAGCATGATCGGTACAATTGGATGCTCTCCAGGCTTAATGTCAAATCCAGCCTGAGTCATCTGTTCTCTGAAATACTTCGTGTTGTCCTCCAGCTTATCTCGGAGTTCTGTGGTTTCACTCAGCATGTCTATCACTGCAATGGAAGCTCCGGTTATGGATGGTGCAAGCGTATTGGAAAACAAATATGGTCTGGACCGCTGGCGAAGAATATCTACAATCTCCTTTCGGGCAGCTGTAAACCCTCCGGAAGCTCCACCTAAAGCTTTACCTAAAGTTCCAGTAATGATATCAACACGATCCATGCAGTTTCTATACTCATGGACACCACGTCCGGTTTTCCCAATAAATCCGGTGGAGTGACATTCATCGGTCATTACGAGTGCATCATATTTATCAGCCAGGTCACATATTTTATCGAGCTGCGCAATGGTGCCATCCATTGAGAATACTCCATCGGTCACAATGATTTTGACTTTAGCATCAGAAGCCGCCTTCAGCTGTTCTTCCAGGTCAGCCATGTCGTTGTTTTTGTATCTATAGCGTGCGGCTTTACACAATCTCACACCATCAATGATCGATGCATGGTTCAAGGAATCGGATATGATAGCATCTTCAGGTCCTAATAGCGGCTCAAATACACCTCCATTTGCATCAAAAGCTGCTGCATAAAGAATGGTATCCTCCATTCCAAGAAACTCTGAGATCTTCTTCTCGAGCTCTTTATGAATGTCTTGTGTTCCACAAATGAAACGTACAGATGACATCCCGAAACCATGTGAGTCAATACTCATCTTTGCAGCTTCAACCACCTTTGGATGAGACGACAGACCCAAATAGTTATTTGCACAAAAATTGATTACTTCAGAGCCATCCTGAAGTTTAATGTCAGCACTTTGCGGTGAAGCAATGATTCGCTCTTGTTTATAAAGTCCGGCCTCTTTTATCTCTTCAATTTCTTTTTCCAGTCTTGGCTTCAGTGATTTGTACATATCAGCTTGTTTTTGGTTTCAAAGGTTTAATTTTCGGTCGCATGGCTGGTTTTGAAGTACTTTTCACAGCTTCTTCTGTATTCTCCAGTTTATAGGCCCTGCGGATTTTATTAATCAAAAAAAGTTTTTGTTGGGTGAAGCTTTCCGGGTGAACCTGATCAAAGAGCTTCTTAAACTCAGCATATTGAGTGGATTCTCCCTGCTGAAATTTTTCAGGATCAATCTTTTTACTTTTCAAGTATTCCTTAAACTCCATCGACGGCAAATTTAATGGAAGCTAGTTTTCTTATGACGTGTAAATTTGCAATCCCGAAAACAACAATAGACAACAAAATTACCCATGGATAAAATCCTGATCATTGGAGCTTGCGGACAACTGGGAACCGAGCTGACATTAAAACTGAGAGAATTAAAGGGAACAGAAAATGTAATAGCATCGGATCTGAGAGATGAGCCGATAGATTTGCTAACCGAAGGGCCGTACGAGAAGCTAAACATTATGAATAAAGAAGCTTTTCAAATTATATTGGAAAAGCACCAAATCAATCAGGTTTACCATCTCGCTGCAGTTCTATCAGCTAAAGGCGAGCAAAACCCACACTTTGCCTGGCAGCTGAATATGGAAAGTCTTCTTACGGTTTTGGAGGCAGGAAAGGATCGGCTGAAGAAAATTTACTGGCCGAGCTCAATTGCGGTTTTTGGTCCGGATACCCCAAAGGAAAACACGCCTCAGAATACAGTGATGAGTCCTAACACGGTTTATGGAATCTCCAAACTTGCAGGTGAGCGATGGTGTGAGTATTACTTTGAAAAGTACGGGGTGGATGTGAGAAGCTTACGATATCCAGGACTAATAGGCTATAAAGCCATGCCTGGCGGAGGCACGACGGATTACGCAGTGGATATATATCATAAAGCCATAGTAGGAGAGAAGTTTGAATGTTTCCTTTCAGAAAATTCCATGCTGCCCATGATGTATATGGATGACGCAGTTAAAGCTACTATAGATTTGATGGAAACAGATGCGGAGAACGTGAAAGTGCGAAGCTCATACAACCTTGCCGCCATGAGCTTTACACCAAAAGAAATAGCTGAGGAAATTAGAAATCACTACCCGGATTTTGAGATCACTTATAACCCTGATTTCCGCCAAAAAATAGCTGATAGCTGGCCAGGAAGCATAGATGATAGTGCCGCAAGAAACAACTGGGGGTGGCAGCATAAATATGGGCTGAAGGAACTTACGGAGACGATGATCACTAATTTGAAAGACACAATTGTTTTTGATTAAGGCATTTTTCCTTTTTCTTTCCGTCTGAAAAAACCAAGCGACCAAATGGAATCATACGAAAATCTGGCACTGGATCTAGCAGATAGCATTCTTACCATTACTATCAATAGAGAAAGTAAAATGAATGCGCTAAACCGGGCAACAATGCTCGAAATAAAGGATGCTTTTCAGTATGTGCAGGACAATCCGAAGGACATTCGGGGAGTAATCCTAACTGGTGCAGGAGAGAAGGCTTTTGTTGCCGGCGCAGATATCAGTGAGTTTACAGGTCTGAGTGAAATGCATGCCAGAAAGTTTGCCGAAGAAGGTCAGGAGATCTTTCAGGAAATAGAAAATTGTCATACACCAGTAATCGCTGTGGTAAACGGATTTGCCTTGGGAGGAGGTTGTGAGTTGGCAATGTCAGCACATATGCGAGTGGCTGTCTCCTCAGCAAAATTTGGTCAGCCGGAAGTGAATTTAGGTTTGATTCCCGGGTATGGGGGTACGCAACGACTGACACAGCTGATTGGAAAAGGAAAAGCGTATGAATACTTGATGAGCGCTGACATGATTTCTGCTGATCAAGCCAAAGAAATGGGATTGGCTAACCACGTTGAGGATAGTAAAGATGCTGCTCTAGCCAAAGCAAAAGAACTATTACAAAAAATTGCTACAAAAGCTCCGGTTGCCATTGGGTTAGTCATTGATTCGGTCAATGCGCACTATGAAACAGCTGTAAACGGATATCAAACAGAAGCCAATGCGTTTGCAGGATGCTTTGGTACCGAAGACTTCAAAGAAGGAGTTGCTGCATTCCTGGAAAAACGAAAAGCCGATTTTAAAGGCGAATAATCCTTGTCGATACTTAAGAAGCTCGCAAGTCAAACAGCCGTATATGGTCTGAGCAGTGTTCTAGGTCGGATGCTCAATTATTTACTGGTACCTCTTTATACATCTGTTTTCTTACCTGCAGAATATGGAATTGTCACGGAACTTTATGCGTATGTCGCATTTCTAAATATCCTATTCATATATGGTCTGGAAACGGCCTATTTCCGATTTTCCTCTCAGGGAAAAGGATATAACTACTTCAATCTCGCATTCACGAGCATCCTAATTTCATCTTTTGTTTTTTCAGGAGTTATCTGGTTGCTATCTGATTCAATTGCACAGATACTTGAATACCCGAATAAAGCGCACTTCATTCGATGGCTTGCTGCAATACTAGCGATTGATGCGATTGTAGCCATCCCCTTTGCCCGCCTAAGGCAAATTGGAAAGGCGTATCGCTTTGCGGTTTTCAAGCTTTCAAACATTGGAATCAATATCTTCTTAAATGTCTTTTTCATTGTTCTGTGTCCACTAATTTTGACAGATCATCCTGAAAGCTTCATCCGGCATATTTACAATCCTGATTTGGGCGTTGGCTATGTGTTTCTTTCGAATCTTATTGCCAACGGACTCTATTTACTCTTTTTCTATAAAGATTGGCTGAAAGTAAAACTCACATTCAATGCTGCCGAATGGAAGCGAATGATGAAATATGCCTGGCCGGTGCTGATCATTGGATTTTCAGGGGTAACCAATGAAATGCTGAGTAGGGCTATTCTAAAATATCGATTGCCGGAAGGCTTTTATGAAGGATACACGAATCTTGAGATTCTTGGAATTTTCGGGGCTTGTTATAAACTCTCAGTCTTTATGACTCTGGCGGTTCAGGCATTTCGATATGCATTCGAGCCATTCTTTTTTGCACAGGCGAAAAAGAAAAACTCACCACAAGTGTTTAGTAGGGTCATGACCATGTTTGTGTTATTTACTTCCTTTAGCTGGTTGGTTTTGTGTGTCTTCATGCCCTATTACGCACCGATTTTTCTAAGACAAGAAAGCTATTTAATGGCTTTAGATGCTGTGCCATGGCTGCTAGGTGGGGGCCTTTTTCTCGGAGTATTTTACAATCTTTCTTTGTGGTATAAACTGACGGATAAAACTCTTTATGGTGCCTATATCAGTTTGATAGGGGCATTTGCTACATTCATTCTCAATTGGTCGTTAATCCCGGTAATGGGATATATGGGCAGTGCAATAGCCACATTTGGCTCTTATTTGATAATGGTTTTTATTTCTTATTGGTGGGGCATGAGGCACTATGCAGTTCCTTATCAATTAGGCAGAACATTGTCTTACGTTCTTTTTGCCGGGGCAGGTATTTTGATAAATGGTCAATTCGAACAATCCGTTTCAAAGTCCGTGTTGATCGTTTTAATCTTTCTAACTTTGCCGATCATTTTTGAACGAGAATCTTTATTTCGAAAAAGGAGCTAAATAGCTAGTAATCAATACGATCTCATTTTATGAACTTAATTATTCCGATGGCCGGAAAAGGAAAACGACTCAGGCCACACACGTTAACCACCCCAAAACCATTAATTCCTATCGCAGGTAAGCCTATTGTTCAACGATTGGTCGAGGATATCGCAGATGTTACCCCCGAGAAAATCGAAAAGATCGGGTTTGTAATTGGCGATTTTGAGGAAGAAGTAAAAGATAAACTGAGAGAAGTAGCCGCTGCGGTGGGAGCAGAAGCATATTTTTTCGTGCAGGAAACAGCAGAAGGTACCGCTCATGCCATTGCCTGTGCCAATGAAATTTTGGAAGGAAAAGTAACGGTGGCCTTTTCAGACACACTATTCAGAGCGGATTTTAAGCTCAATCCGGAAGATGATGGGATCATTTGGACCAAGCAAATAGAGGATCCTAGTGCTTTTGGTGTTGTGAAAACGAACAATGAAGGAGTTATCACGGATTTCATTGAGAAGCCAAAAGATTTTGTTTCAGATCAAGCCATAATAGGAATTTACTATTTTAAGAATGGTGAAGAGCTCAGAGATGAGATCAATTATCTGATTGAGCATGACATTAGAGGGGGAGGAGAATTCCAGTTGACTATGGCGCTGGAAGCACTAAAAAACAAGGGTACCAACTTTACAATAGGGACAGTGAATGAGTGGCTGGATTGTGGAAATAAGGAAATCACTGTAGAGTCAAATTCCAGATATCTTGGATTCTTAAAAGGACAAAACCTAATTTCCAACAAAGCGAAAATTGAAAACTGCGAGATTATTGAGCCTGTTTCCATAGAAGAAGGAAGTGAGATTTCGAACGCAACCATTGGTCCGAATGTTTCTATAGGTAAAAATTGTACAATTCGTAACGTTAAGCTCTCCGAAACACTCATTCAAAATAACACTACGTTGGAAGACGTTGAATTAACCAACTCAATGATTGGAAACTTCGTTAATTTGAAAGGCAGCCCAAAATCGGTGAGTTTGGGAGACTACAGTGAATGGTAAAACCGATGCGATTACTTCTAATTTCCATCCTTATTTTAGGAACCCTTTCTTCTTTTTCTCAAAAAGGTAAGAAAGGGAAAGATGTGGTTATACCGCAAACGCAAGAGGATTCCTTGAAATTGGAAGGAGTGCTTGTGGAGGCGGAAAAGCAGTTGATTTTGGAGAATTATGCCAAAGCCCTGGAGAATTTCCATGTTGCGATGGAAATGAATACCGAAAGTGCAGCCATCCATTTCAAAATAGCAGAAGTACTCGCGAAAAGCAATGAAGGACAAAAAGCTTTGCCTTATGGTCTTGAAGCAATCGAGTTAGCCCCTACAAATAAATATTATCGTTTAGGACTGGCACGCATTTACCAATCTATTGGATTTTACCTGGATGCAGCAAAAACATACGAAGAGCTTTTAGAACAATTCCCATCTGAGGAAAATGCCTTATACGAATTAGCTGAGCTATATCAGCTTACCGGTAGAAGAGAGGAAATGTTTAGGGTTTTTGATCAAATCGAAGCTCAGCTAGGCGTAAAAGAGGAAATCACCCGTGAGAAGCAGCGTATTTACATGAAAGAGGGGAAAGTGGATCAAGTGGTTATCGAATTTAAGAAATTGATTGACGCCTATCCAAATGAGTCCTCTTACAAAGCTGAATTGATCAATTTCCTCATTCAAAATGGAAAATTAGAGGAAGCTGAAACAGCAATTGCGCAATATGAGGCTACAGAAAGTACCTCTTCCAGGATTACCCTTATGAAAAGTGAGCTAAACTGGATGAGGGGAAATCGTGCCGAATCACTCAAATTACTCACCCAGGCCTTCGAAACCACATCTATTGACTTTGATTCAAAGTTTCAAATCCTTTCCAATTACTTCGTTATGGCCAAGCAGGAAGAGGACAAAATGAAACTTACGCAAGTTGCAGAGATGCTTGCCCGGCAATATCCGGATGAATTTAAAGCACAAGCTTTTGTTGGTGACATGCTGTATCAGAGTGGAAAGAGCAAAGAGGCGGTAACGTATTATTTAAAAGCGGTTGACCTCAGTCCGGCCAATTATTCGGTGTGGCAAAACATTCTCAATGTTGAGGCTGATTTAAATCAGTATGATAGCGTGGTGGTACATGCCGAAAAAGCATTGGAATATTTCCCAAATCAGGCTCTTCTATACTATTTTGCTGGTACTGGTCACCTCATCAAGAATAACTACAAAAAGTCTGTACGGATGCTTGAGCAAGGCCGAAAGTATACGGTTGACCCTAATCTCCTTACCGTTTTTTATGGGCAGCTCGGCGATGCTTACAATGGCATGAAGGAACAGGATAAGTCATTTAAAGCATATGAGAAGGCCTTGGAAAATGGCCCCAATAATGATCACGTATTAAATAATTATAGCTATTTTCTTTCGCTGGCCAATAAAAACCTTGAAAAAGCCCTCGAGATGTCTACGAGACTTGTTGAGCAACACCCCGATAATCCGACATACCTTGACACGCATGGCTGGGTGCTTTACACCAATGGCCAATTTAAAGAGTCAAAAAAATTCCTAGAAAAAGCAGTGTCATTGGATGAAGATGGCACAGTCATTGAACATTATGGAGACGTATTGTTTAAATTAGGTGAAGTTGAAAAGGCAATTATCCAGTGGGAGAAAGCGCGTGATTTGGGCAATGCATCAGAGTTAATAGAAAAGAAAATTGCGGATAGGAAGCTGTATGAATAAGCTTATTATAGTATGCTTGATGGGGATGATAGGTTTATCGTCATGCAACAGAAAAGTAGGAGCCATCTTCACAAAAACGGACAAATTGGAAGTTGTAGATCCACAATTCGAATATTTGTCAGCAAAGGCCAGGTTTAAGTTTGATCATGAGGAAAAAAACGTCTCTGCCACTGCTAATTTTAGAATAAAGAAAGACAGCATTATATGGATATCGATATCGGGATTTGGATTTGAGGGAGCTCGGGTATTAATTGACACCTCCAATGTGCGTATTCTTGATAAGCTAAAGAAGCAATACTATGAGTATACATTTGAAGAGCTCTCTAAGGAATATGACTTTGATTTCAATTTCCAAATGATTCAATCTGTGGTACTTGGAAATCTTGTTGAACCGTATAAAAAACAACGAGTTGAAAAGAGAGACACCTATTACACCTATTCCGCTTCAAAAGGGGTGTACTTGTTTCAAAATTACATTGGAGCTAAATCTATGAAGCTCGAAAAAGTTCAGGTATTTGATGAGGGCACAAAAAACACGATTTCTGTAAATTACAGCGACTTTATATTAGTCGATGGTCAAATTTTTCCATATGAAATTTTGGCATTAATAGATTATGAGGCCGAGTCTAAACCCAATACGGAAATTAGTATTTCATATAACAAAATGGTCATTGAGGACGCCCCAATCAGCTTTCCTTATACCGTTCCAAGTAAGTATGAGAGGAAGTAGTACACAGCTTCTTATGTTGGCGTTGGTTTGTCTCTTCTCGGCTTTTGGAGCAGTGGGTCAAAAGACAAAGAGCCAACTTGAAGAAGAGAAGAAAGAAAACTTAAGAAAAATAGCGGAGGCTGAAAGAATTTTAAGCGAAACTGCCGATGAAAAGAAAGTCACACTTGGCCAGCTTCAAGCATTAAATCAGCAGATCAATGCCCGGGAAAATCTCATACGGTCCATCGGCTCGGAAATACGAATATTGGATAATGAAATTACCGACCTACGCATAGTCGTTAACTCTTTACAAAATGACTTGATACTGCTAAAAGAAGAATATGCTGCCCAGATTTATTCGTCATATAAAGCCAATAGAGGCAATAGTCGTCTGATGTTTCTGTTTTCAGCCAAAAACTTTAATCAACTAGTTCAGAGGCTTAAGTATTTAGAACAATATTCTGAAGCTAGAAAGCTACAGGCTGAACAAATTGAAGAGGTGACGAAGGAGCTGAACGATCAACGAAGCAAAGTGGAAGCTAAAAGAGCTGAACAGCAAACGCTGCTAAACCAACAGGTAAGAGAAAGCAGAAAGCTGGCTCGCTCAAAACAGAAACAATCCGAGCTTGTAGCTCAATTGACAAAAAAGGAACGTCAGCTCAGAAAGGAAGTAGAAGAAAGAAAAGAGGCTAACAGGAGGCTAAACACACTCATTGCAAAAATTATTGAAGATGAAGCAAAGAAATCTACAACAGTCTCTACTGCTGAAGCAGCGAGTGCAGCTGAGCTAACAAGGTTGTTTGAGTCTAAAAAGAACAATCTGGAATGGCCGGTATCTGGTTTTATTGCCTCCAAGTTCGGCAATCAACCGCATCCGGTATTAAAGAGAATTACAGTTGTAAATCACGGTGTAGGGATTCAAACCGAAAAAGACAGCAAGGTAAAGGCCGTTTTTGATGGTGTAGTGAGTGAAATATGGGTTCTGCAAGGCAAAAATAATGTAGTGGTTCTCAGACACGGTGATTATATGACCGTATATGCAAAGCTCAAAACTGTAAACGTCAAAAAAGGTCAAATGATAAGATCTAACGATATTATAGGAGAGGTCTACACAGATCGTGATGGGGTTTCAGAGCTGGAATTTCAGCTATATAAAGGAGCCTCTAAACTCAATCCGGAAAACTGGCTTGCCATGAAATGAAATAATTGTATGATTATTTCTCAAAGCTCCTTCGTTTAATACTTATCTTTGTAATCTTAAATTATTAAAGCAATGCATACATCATTATTATTTGCAATGCCAGGGTGGACAGAGATGATTATCATCGCGCTGTTTATTATCATATTTTTCGGAGCGAAAAAAATCCCTGAGATAGCACGAGGCATGGGAAAAGGTATCAGAGAGTTTAAGGATGCTACCAAGGAAATCAAAAACGAAATAAACGAAGGGTCAAACGACGATAAAAAGGCGTAAACCTTGAAGAATTTTCAATCACTCTCTGAAATCAGATCAGAGATTGCTGACGGGAAGCTATCAGTTTCCTTATTGGTAAAGCACTATCTTAAGCAGATCGAAGATATGAACGGAAGGCTCAATGCCTTCCTTTCTGTTTACGCAGACGAAGCTTTAAGACAGTCCCACTCAATTGATCGAAAAATAAAAAACGGTACTGCAGGTAAGCTTGCAGGTATGGTTGTAGGCATCAAAGATGTGTTCGCTTACAAAGATCATCGACTGCAATGTGCAAGTAATATTCTGCAAGGCTTTCAATCGCAATATACAGCTACCAGCATCCAGCGGTTAATTAATGAGGATGCAATCATTATTGGTCATCAAAACTGTGATGAGTTTGCCATGGGCTCTTCAAATGAGAATTCAGCATTTGGCCCGGCTAAAAACCCCATCAATGAGGAGCATGTTCCAGGCGGGTCTTCAGGCGGCTCAGCTGTGGCGGTAGCTTCAGATATGTGTCAAGTTTCCATTGGTTCAGATACAGGCGGCTCAGTACGCCAACCAGCAGCATTTTGTGGCACTATAGGGTTAAAGCCCACATATTCACGAATTTCAAGACACGGGCTAGCAGCCTATGCCAGTTCATTTGATACCGTTGGTATTTTAGGGAAAACCGTTGAAGACATAGCTTTAGTTTTGGAAGTAATGTCTGGCGCAGATGAATATGACAGCACGGTTTCTCAGCAACCTGTTCCCAGGTTCACCGAGGCACTTAAGAATAATAAATATAAGGTTGCATATTTAAGCGAAACACTGGAGCATCCGAGTCTTAATTATGAGATAAAGGATCAATTAAATGATGTTCTCGAGGATTTAAAATCTGATGGACATCAGGTAGCAGAAGCACATATTTCGATGTTGGATTACCTTTTGCCTACCTATTACGTGCTGACTGCCGCTGAGGCAAGCTCTAACCTTTCAAGGTATGATGGCGTTCGTTATGGCGTCCGTAATGAGGGTGGAAATCTGGAATCTATGTACAAAAAGACCCGCTCTAAGAATTTAGGAGTTGAGGTTAAGCGGAGAATAATGACCGGAACATTTGTGCTCAGTGCCAGCTATTATGATGCTTATTACACGAAAGCTCAGCGAGTTCGTCGTATGATCCGGGATGAAACAATATCCATACTTGAACAGTATGATTTTATCATTTCACCAACCACTCCGACCACAGCGTTTAAAATTGGCGAAATGAAAGAAGATCCAATGCAGATGTACTTGGAAGACCTTTATACCGTTCAAGCCAATGTGACAGGAATTCCGGCAATTTCAATTCCAATCGGCTTTGACAACCAAGGGTTACCCATTGGCGTTCAATTGATGTCAAAAAGCTTTAATGAAGCAGATTTGCTAGATATTTCTAAACAAATCATTACTTTCAAAGATCAAAAGAGATAGAATATGATACGAAAATGGTTCCTACTTGGGATTATGTTCATTTCATTAGTGGGTAGAGGTCAGGAATTTCAGCTCACAGAAGTGATTCCAGACTACACATATGATGAGGTCGCAGACAGAATGAGCTGCATTGAAAATGAAGTGCCGCTTGTTTTCAATGAAAGGGTAATGGCTTTTGTGGATTATTTTGCCATTAAAGACCGGGAATACACCGAAGATATAGTTCGGAAAAAAGAGCTTTACTTTCCTATCTTCTCTGAGACACTGGCGAAACATAATATGCCGGAGGAACTAAAATACCTTGCAATTGTCGAGTCAGGTTTGCGTCCAAACGCTATCTCACGAGCAAATGCTGTAGGATTATGGCAGTTTATTTCATCTACAGGAAAAATGTACGGATTGCACAGCAACTGGTACGTAGATGATAGAATGGATCCGTATGAAGCAACAGATGCTGCAGCCAGACACCTAAGAGACCTATACAACATGTTTGATAGCTGGGAGCTTGCACTTGCAGCTTACAATTGTGGCCCGGGAAATGTTAGAAAAGCGATAAGAAGAAGCGGCTACAAAAGAGAATTCTGGGAGATTTACAGGTATCTGCCAAGAGAGACAAGGTCATATGTCCCGCAGTTTGTAGCAATAACGTACTTGTTTAATCACCTTGAAGAACACGGATTTGATCCTCGTGCGGAGCATTTTTACCCGGAGATGGATACCATCATGATCTCTCAATACTTTCATGTGGAGACTTTTTGTAATCAGGTAGGACTTTGTCTGGATGACATGCTTTTATGGAATCCTCAAATTAAGAGAGGAGCACTTCCGGAGGGAACGAAAAATTTCGCACTAAATATTCCAGTAGAGTGGAAGGAAGAAATAGTAGCAAACCGTGTTTCACTTTATGATACAGCTTCAAAAGTAGGTAAGGAACACCTTGACTACCTGGCTAGAAATACACCGGGAAGCACTTATGGACGTGAACGTCTCTATTATCGAGTAAGAAGTGGTGATGTATTGGGGACAATTGCACAACAATATGGTGTAAGGGTTTCAGACATCCGTTCCTGGAATGGAATAAGAGGAAATCTCATCAGAGTAGGTCAGCGATTAAGTATTTGGGTGCTTCCAACTTATAATTCAAGTAATAAAAGCCTTTATACTGCATCAACCCCACCAACTCCGAAGACAAGTGCGCCCTTGGCTGGCGGATCTGTTTATACAGTAAAGTCAGGGGATTCTTTGTGGAGCATAAGTCGAAATAACAATACCAGTATAGAAAAGCTGAAACAGGCGAATCGACTAACAACGAATACAATTAAGCCTGGACAATCTCTGGTGATTCCTAATTAAGTGGAACCTATTCAAACAATGTCTAAGTTTGAGGAAAGGAATAGTTTTTGCTTTATAAAAGCCAAAAACTGAAACAAAAACATGATGCATAAATACATATTTCTTTTGATCGTTCTGGCATTTGGCTGTAGCGAAAGTGCAAGAGAAAAGAACAGAAAGGATATGCTGCCTAAAGCCAGAGGCGAGGCAGATGAGATTATTTTGGTAGTAGATTCAACTCAATGGGCTGATACATTAGGCCTTGGGGAAGAGCTAAGAAAGACTTTCATGGGACCAATGTTAGGGCTACCACAAGATGAATCTTTATTTAACGTTTCCAAGGTGAATCCTCGACGGTTGAATTCAGTGTTAAAATCAGCTAAAAACATGGTGTTTGTCATGACGCTTGACAGTAAGACACCTGATAGCAGAGTACTTCAGCAATTCTTTACCGACCAGTCGCTCAATCAAATCAAGCGTGACAGCTCAATTTTCATGCGAACACAAAGGGATCTTTTTGCAAAGGGACAGACGGTAATGTTTTTATTTTCTTCCAGTGAAGAGAGGCTCGCTCAGGAAATAAACTACAATCGATCGAAAATCCGTGAGTTTTTTGAAGCATCAGCCAGGGAGACGATAAAAGAAAAAATCTTCAATAGCCCTAAAAAGCAGCTTGCACAACGAATAAAAGAAACGCACTATGTTGAAATGACAATTCCGTACGGATGGGAGAAAGCCAGGGATTTGAAGAATTTCGTTTGGTTGCGAAAAATGGACGCTGAAACGGAGCAAAGCATTTTTGTCTATTATGAGCCATATCGCGATCAGGGAGTGTTTAATGAGATCGGTGAGTTCAGAGATAGGATCACACAAAGGAACTTGTATGATGGGGAAAATCCTGAAGTACACATCAAACGCCAGGAAATCATCCCTGTATTTACTGAGCGAGTCAATTTCAATGGACACTTTGCTGTGGAAGCAAGAGGTTTATGGAAAATAAGCGATAATTCAAGAGGAGGACCGTTTGTCAGCTACACTATCGTAGATGAAGAAGAGGGCCTTATCTACTATGTAGAAGGATATGTTGACTCGCCGGGCACGAGGAAAAAGAACCTGGTGAGAGAGTTGGAAGCTATTCTATCCACTTTTAAAACAAAAGGGGATATTGCTCCAAAAGATGCAGCTTAATCGTATCTAATTATTGCTTATTCCTTTTTAGTTAGTGACCTTTGAAGGTCGGGCGAACTGCCCGATCCCAACATTAACCCATAAAGGATGAGTACTACGAAGATCAGGCCAAAGGAGGCATTAGAATATCATTCAAATAAACCTGCAGGTAAGATTGAGGTGAACTCCACCAAATCGGTGAGCTCACAACATGATTTAGCATTAGCATATTCTCCAGGAGTGGCAGAGCCTTGCAAGGCCATTGAAGAAAATCCTGAGGATGTTTATAAATACACTGCCAAAGGAAACCTGGTGGGTGTGATTTCCAATGGTACTGCAGTGCTAGGTTTAGGTGATATAGGACCGGAAGCATCCAAGCCTGTGATGGAAGGGAAAGGCGTACTCTTCAAAAAATTTGCCGGCATAGATGTTTTTGATATTGAAATCAATGAAAAAGATCCGGATAAATTCATTGAGATCGTAAAATCGTTGGAGCCAACTTTCGGCGGTATTAATCTGGAGGATATCAAAGCCCCGGAAAGCTTCAAGATAGAGCAGACACTTCGGGAAAAAATGAATATCCCGATCATGCACGACGATCAGCATGGTACAGCAATCATTTCAAGTGCCGCTCTACTGAATGCACTTGAGGTAGTAAATAAAAAAATTGAAGACTTAACAATTGTGGTAAGTGGAGCTGGAGCCGCCGCAATTGCATGTACAGACCTTTACGTTGCGCTTGGAGCGAAAAAGGAAAACATCCTGATGGCAGATAGTAAGGGAATTCTTAATGCTAAACGCAAGGGTCTTGATGAGATCAAGTCAAGATACGCTACAGATAAAGACATTGACACCCTGGATCAGGCCATGAAAGGAGCAGATATGTTCCTTGGACTATCCATAGCAGATGTGGTAACCCCTGCCATGCTTAAGTCGATGGCTAATGACCCAATAGTATTCGCATTAGCTAATCCAAATCCGGAAATAGCTTATGATCTGGCTATTAAAACACGTAAAGATGTATTAATGGCTACAGGCCGTTCGGATCATCCGAATCAGGTAAATAACGTACTTGGTTTTCCCTACATATTCAGAGGAGCATTGGATGTGCGATCCACTGCCATCAATGAGGAAATGAAGCTGGCGGCAGTAAAAGCAATCGCCGAGCTGGCCAAAGAGCAAGTCCCTGATATTGTGTTAAAGGCCTATGGGAAAGCAAGCATCCGATTCGGAAGCGAGTACTTGATCCCTAAGCCGATGGATCCCAGACTTATCACTACCATTTCTCCGGCAGTTGCAAAAGCGGCAATGGATACCGGAGTGGCTCGTATTCAGATCAAGGACTGGAAGAAATATGAAGATGAATTGCTGGAGCGTGTAGGTCTTGACCAACGCCTCATTTCAAGGTTTGTTTACAGAGCCAGAAGAAATCCTAAGAAAGTGGTGTTTGCAGAAGCAGATCATGTAAATATCCTGAAAGCTGCACAGATGACCCTTGACACAGGTATTGGCACTCCAATATTGATGGGTAAGCAAAACATCATTAAAGCGCTCATAGAAGAGCATGAGCTTGAGGCAATCAAAGACTGTGACATCATCGATCCATACGAGCACATGGATAAGGTGGAGAAGTTTGCCAAAGAATACACTCAAATGCGTCAACGAAAAGGTATGACTATGCACTTAGCTAAAAAGGCCATGCTAAGTCGGACTTACTTTGGAATGATGATGGTGGAAAAAGGTGATGCTGATGTCTTAATTTCCGGTTTGTCAAACGACTATCCGAAAACAGTGCTCCCGGCCCTTCAGATAGTGGGAATGGAAGAGGGAGTAAACCGTGTGGCAGGCATGTACATCATGAATACTCCGAAGGGGAATTTTTTCTTCGCTGACACCACTGTGAATATGAATCCTTCTGCAGAGGAGCTGGTTGAAATCATTGGCTTAACTCACAGAGCAGTTCGGTTTTTCGATTATGAACCTAAAATTGCCGGGTTATCATTCTCAAATTTTGGATCTACCAAAGGTCAGACTCCAGAGAAAATGGCAAAGGCGGTGAAGCTTGCAAAAGAAAGGTGGCCGGACCTGATTATTGATGGTGAGCTACAGGCCAATGTTGCCCTTAATCGAAGCTTAAGAGACGAAATGTATCCATTCAATGACCTTAAAGGTCATAATGTGAATACCTTGATATTCCCGGATCTTCAATCAGGAAATATTGCTTATAAAACCTTGATGGAGATTGGTGGTGCAGAAGTAATTGGACCAATTCTGATGGGGATGAAAAAGTCAGTGCAGGTATTGCAGCTGGGTAGTTCTGTTAAAGAAATTTATAACATGGTCGCCATTGCGGTAGTGGATGCAGGCGTAGAAAAAAGAGATCGACTATGATTACCTATCTCAATGGTCGACTTGCATTCAAAGACCCAACGCATTTAGTAGTAGATGTTGGAGGAGTTGGATATGAAGTAAAGATCAGCTTGATCACCTATTCTCAGGTAAAGGAGAAGGAAGATATCCTCATTCAAACTTATCTACATGTAAAAGAGGACTCTCACACCTTGTTTGGTTTTTACGAGCAATCTGAAAAAAAGCGATTTCTCGATTTATTGTCTATCAATGGAGTCGGTCCGAGTACAGCATTGATGATATTATCTTCGTTGGATGCTAAAGAATTGCAGGCGGCTATTGTGCAGGAGGATGTGAAGACAATACAGTCAGTGAAGGGAATTGGAGGGAAAACAGCCCAGCGAATTATCCTGGAATTGAAGGATAAAATGAAAAAAGAGGGGCTGCTTGATAAATCGATTGAAATTCAACCACGTTTTGATAATACATTGCGTTCTGAGGCGTTATCAGCCTTGACAACTTTAGGAATAAATAAGTCGACAGCTGAAAAAACTGTCGATAAGATTTTGAAAGAATACGGAGAGGAGATTAAACTTGAGGAATTGATCAAGCAAGCACTAAAGCGATCTTAACCTAATCATATTACAAGCGCCTTTTTTTGAGAGTAAATCCATATATACGATTCCTTTTTGCGTTTCTCATTTTGGGCTTTTGGTCGCAAGCGAATGCGCTGATTTTTCAGCAGCAGGATACTGTACAAAGCGACACGATTGGTCCGTACGAACCAAGCAAGAAACCAACTTATCAACCTAGCTATCGCTTCGGTGATCCCTTTTCATTTCGAAGCTCACGATCTCCCCTTTTCTTAAGAGACCCCTCACAGCTGGACATGCAGGTGCAGTTTAACCCGGACACAACTTCGGAAGATGCTGGTGTAACCTATTCCGTATATGAAAATATTGGAGCCTTGGATTTTCGACCAGCTTCATTCATGACCTTTCGGGAATTCAATCAGTACAACAACTCTCAACTCAATCGTGAATACTTCAAAGATCGATCAGCCGGACTAGACGGAGAAAGTGCTGTCAGTGGCAGAAGTCTGATCCCAAGGCTTTATATCAGCCCGGTGTTTGATCGGATTTTTGGTGGCAGCTATGTGGATATTCAGCCCAATGGGTTTGTAAACCTTGATTTTGGAGCTCGATTTCAAAGAATTGATAACCCAGCCATTCCGCTTCGTCAGCAGAAAAACGGCTCGTTCAATTTCAATCAGCAAATCAGCATGAACGTGGTGGGTAAGGTTGGGGAAAAGCTGGCAATCACTGCCAATTTTGATAACAACAATACATTCGATTTCCAGAATAACCTTAAAGTAGAATACACAGGTTATGAGGAGGACATTATTAAACGTATTGAAATTGGTAATGTAAGTATGCCTGTTACCAACTCATTGATGAGTGGGGCACAATCCCTTTTTGGCATTAAAACAGAACTTCAATTTGGTAAATTGTATGTGACAACTGTCCTTTCTCAGCAAAGAGGAAGAAACGAAACGCTCACCATTGAAAGTGGTTTTCAGGGAAGGGAATTTGAGGTTCAGGCATCAGACTATGAAGAAAATCGTCATTTCTTTTTAGGTCACTTCTTTCGAGATAACTATGAGCAGTGGTTGGAAACACTTCCTCAGGTCACTTCCGGAGTGAATGTTACCCGAATTGAAGTCTACGTTCTCAATCGAAACAACGACACAGAGACCACCAGAAATATTGTGGGATTCATGGATTTGGGAGAAGGAGATAGGCTGTATCGAGAGAATTCCACAGGTGTTGGAGAAGGTAATGGCGGTCCTACCAGAAATGGAGCAAACGATATTTTTTCTAATCTCAGGGTTCAAACTGCTGATAATGTGGATCAATTCATTGAGGCCACCTACCCGGATTTTCAAAGTGCAGTTGACTATGTGAAAATAACGACCGCAAGAAAGCTGGATTTAAACGAATACAAGCTGAATGGCGAGCTGGGCTATATCACACTCAATAGAAGCCTCCAGAGTGATGAGATCCTGGCTGTTGCTTATGAATACACCTATAATGGAGCCAGGTATAAAGTTGGTGAGCTGACGGAAGATTACCAGAGCCGATCTGATGATGAAGTGATTTACCTAAAGCTCTTACGACCAAATGAGATAAATACCGAAATACCTACCTGGGACTTGATGATGAAAAACATCTACAGCCTAAATGCTGCGCAAATAAGCCAGGAAGGATTCCAGCTAAGTGTCATCTATCGGGATGATAACACAGGTCAGGACAATCCGTCTTTGCATGAAGGAAGCAGGCTGAAAGATGAATTATTGGTTGAAATATTTTCACTTGACAGGCTAAACCCAAATGGTGACAGACAACCTGATGGAAATTTTGATTTTATCGAAGGGTATACAATAGACCCGCAAAACGGGAATATCATTTTCCCTGTTCTTGAGCCTTTTGGCTCCACACTGGAATCCTTTTTTATAGACGGGGAAGAATCTTTGGTTGAAAAGTATGTGTACGATGAGCTTTATGATGTTCAAAAAGCCGTTGCTGAAAGAAATTCAAGTAAAAACAAGTTTGTCATTAAAGGGCGCGTCACAGCAGGATCAGCGAGTGAAATCACACTACCCGGAATCAACATTGCAGAAGGATCCGTAATTGTGACCGCTGGAAATACGCCATTAACAGAAGGGCTTGATTATACGGTTGACTACAATTTGGGTCGTGTTAGAATTTTAAATGAAGGCATACTAAGCTCAGGGAAGACCATTCAGGTATCTTATGAAAAAGCTGACCTTTTCAATTTTCAAACCCGAACCCTGACAGGTGCTCGTTTCGACTATCGTTTCAGTGATAATTTCAACCTTGGAGCCACTGTGCTCCACCTCAATGAGCGTCCCGGAGGTATCTCCCGGTATGCCATTGGCAATGAGCCGACCAGTAATACCAAGTATGGAGTTGATATCAATTATCAAAATGAATCACGGTTTCTAACCAAAATGGTTGATGCACTGCCTTTGGTGAGTACCAAAGCACCTTCTACCATCACAATCAACGCAGAGTTTGCACAGCTTCTTCCCGGCACCAGCAATATTGTTGACGGTCAGGGGACTTCCTATGTGGATGATTTTGAAAACTCAGTAACACCCATAAATATCATGGGATGGCAAGCGTGGAAGTTGGCAGCCACTCCTAAAAGGGAGTTTCCAAATGCCCATGCTAGTCGGGGTATAGATAATAGGTATCAATCGGCAAAGATTGCCTGGTACACCGTTGATAATAGCATTTTTTATAGAGCCGGGGGGAATAATCGTCCGTCCAATATTTCTGATACTGATCTTGAGAATCATTACGAGCGAGCGGTATTGCCACAGGAAATTTTCAGACAAAGAGATCAAACGCTTGTTAATTTCAATGAACCCATTTTCGATGTAGCATACTTTCCACATGAAAGAGGTCAATACAATTACAATCCAAATTTCAACATGGAGTCAGCGAATGATGACTTGGTGGAAGATCGATGGGGAGGTATTACCAGGGCGATATCAAATGAAGTTGATTTTAGTGAAACAAATGTTCAATACATTGAATTCTGGTTGATGGATCCATTTATTGAGACAGAGAATGGTAGGGTAAAGGATGGTAACATTAATGGGTTTGCAAGTGAAGATACGGATGGAGGAGTCTTAGTTTTTAACCTGGGTAAAGTATCTGAAGAGCTGGCTCCTGACGGGAAGCATGCTTTCGAGCAGGGACTCCCGGTAGACGGGGAGATCGGGGAAATATCTGACTGGGGCCAGATTACAAAAGAATCCTACCTGACTAATTTCTTTGAGAACTCACCGGGTGCGCGAGACAATCAGGATATCGGTATTGATGGACTTAAAGGTGATGATGAGCAATTGATTCTCGAGCAAAACGGAATAGATAATGTATTTCCGGCAGAGGAAAGAGATGATATTTCAGCAGATGATTTCAGGTATATTCTGGATGAATTTTACGATCAACAAAATGCAACAATTGTCCAGCGTTATAAAAGCTGGAATGGGATGGAGGGTAATTCGCCGATTGCTTCTTCTGGAAGTCAGGATTTCATTCCCGCCTCATCCACTCTTCCCGATGATGAAAACGTGGCTCCAAACCTTGATCAAATAGTCTCGAATGAGGAAGATTATTTTGAGTTTAGGGTGCCTCTCAAACCAGGCCCTAATCCAAGAGGAGGAAATTTGCAGTTAAATGATTTTATTATTGATCAAATTGCAAGCCCGAATGGTGAATCTACCTGGTACCAGTTTAGAATTCCTCTTGATGATGATGTAATAGAAGAGGGAAATCCAGATATCAGTACAATCAAATTCATTCGAATGTATATGACAGGCTGGAGTCAGCCGGTAGTTTTGAGATTTGCACAAATGAGATTGGTTGGCAGTCAGTGGCTTAAATATGATCAAACCTTAAACGAGCCAGGATTAAACGAACTTCCAAACACACAGGACACAAAAGACTTTACCATTTCGGTTGTAAATATTGAAGAAAACAGCACAACGACCACCGGAGGAGTTCGATATGTTTTGCCACCGGGACTCGATCGGGATATTGACAATACCACTACGCAAAATCGAAGAATCAATGAGCAATCGCTTCAAATCTGCGTCGAAGATTTAAAAGACAAAGACGCCAGAGCTGTATATAAAACAAACCTTGGGTATGATTTGATAAACTACGGTCGGATGAAAATGTTCTTTCACGCTGAATCATATCAAAACGATGTGGTGTTGGATGATGAAGTCACAGGTTTTATCAGGCTGGCCACCAACAATAAAGACAATCCGCACTATTATGAAATTGAAGTGCCCCTGAAGATCACGCCCCCGGATCCAAGCGGAAATATAGATGACATCAGAAGGCAGGTGTGGCCGTTGGAAAACGAGCTTGATTTTAGCATCAAAGAGTTAATTGGGGTAAAAGCTGAGCGTAACCGCGCAAACCTCCCCATCGATGTGCCATACACGTCATTGTCTAATGACGGAAAATACAAGTTCACAGTCTATGGTAATCCGGATCTGAGTGCGGTAATCGAATTAATGATTGGTGTGAGAAATCCTGGAGATGATGAATCTACATCACCCAAGTCTGTATGTATATGGGCAAACGAACTACGTGTGACTGATTTTGATACGAACGCCGGATGGGCGGCTAATGCACGCGTAAGCACAAAGCTTGCCGATTTGGGTACCATATCAGCATCCACCAGATATACATCCATTGGTTTTGGAGGCATTCAGCAACGAATCTCCGAGCGAGCAAGAGCTGAAACCAGGCAATATGACGTGTCGGCAAACATGAATCTCGAAAAGTTTTTGCGGCCGGACAAAACAGGACTGGTGCTACCCATGTTTGTGAGTTACGAAAAGACAACCATCACTCCTCAATTTGATCCACTCGATCCTGATGTGCCTCTGGAAGCATCATTGGAAGCTTTTGATAATAGCGAGGAACGTGAGAAATATCGAAGAATTGTAGAGGATAGAACCACTCGTCGGAGTATCAACTTCACCAATGTGCGAAAAGAAAAGGTGAACCCCGACTCCAGAAGCAGAATATATGATATTGAAAACTTCTCCTTTAGCTACGCCTATAGCGACCGGCTGACCAGTAATGTCAATACACATACCCTATTGAATAAAACAGTAAGTGGAGGTGTCAATTACAATTTCTCTCCGGCAACATTGAATCTTGAGCCTTTTAGTGAAGCTGAGGCACTTTCGTCTCCCTATTTGGCTCTTATAAAAGACATTAATTTCTCCCCTATTCCTTCAAATTTCTCATTCTCTACAAACCTTCGAAGAGACTTTAGATTGACTAGATATTATGATAATGAGTTGCAGCCACTAGGTGTAGATGAAATAAATTATGAACGTGCATTTTCATTTGCGAGGAACTACGGATTCAGATGGGACATTACAAAAGGCCTGGGTTTAACCTATAGTGCAACTGCCAACGCGGTAATCGATGAACCTGAGGGTATAATCGAGGGTGATATTAATACTCAGGCGGAAAAAGAATATATCTGGGATCAGATATTCACCTTGGGCCGAATGAAGAATTTTAATCAGAGTGTTCAACTCAATTATTCATTGCCACTGAACAAACTACCATTTACAGACTGGCTTTCTTCTGATGCCAGATATTCAGTAGGCTACAGTTGGATTGCGGGAGCCATAAACAGAACAAGAAGTGATACAATAAGTAGGAGTGAGGATGAGCTTTTCTTCGGAAACTTCATAAGCAATCAGCGTACCATGGGACTGAATGCCAGAGTGGATATGAATAAACTTTATGATAAGGTTACATTTCTGAAGAATGCAAACACACCACCAGGAAGAGGAGAAAAAGTAAGTCCCGGCAATAAAGCACTTCAATTCCTGATGATGCTGAAATCGATCAACGGATCGTACAACATCAATGAAAGCACTTCACTCCCCGGCTTTAAGCCGAATGCATTTTTGTTTGGATTAGATAGTGGATTCAATGCGCCGGGATTTGAGTTTATTTTGGGTAGACAAAACCAATCAATCAAACGTAAAGCAGAACGAAACGGCTGGCTGGTGACGAACCCCAACCTTAACTCTCCTTTCCAGCAAACGTACGGAACAGATATAGATGTCCAGGCAGATATTGAGCCTGCAAAAGATCTAAGAATCCAGTTGACCTGGAATAGAGGTTTGAATAATCAGTATCAGGAAATATTTAGGTTTGATGAAGAAAGAGACGCTTTCCGCACACTTACCCCATCCAGAAGTGGTAGCTACTCTGTATCGTACTTATCCATTCAGACGGCATTCCAAAAAGATGGTCCCGGCAATGCATCAGATGCATTTACCCAATTTGAGCGAAACCTGGATGTCGTTCGTGAGCGACTTAATCGCGAAAATCCGGCGGTAAATCCAGCTGATACAATTTCATATAATAATATTTCTCAGGATGTGTTGATTCCCTCATTTTTGGCAGCATATTCCGGTACAGATGCAAATAGCATTGCCTTAACACCTTTTCCTAAAACACCTCTGCCTAACTGGCGATTGGATTTTACGGGACTGGTAAATATCCCAGCCCTTTCAGAAGTGTTTTCATCATTCACTATTTCTCATGGATACAATTCAGCTTACAGTGTATCCAGCTTTACAAACTCCCTGAATTATGGCGAAGATGATATCGGTCTGCAAAACGATATTTTGGATTATCCGCTTGCTGATGACGATAGCACGGGAAGATTAGTGCCGGTTTACATCATCAATCAGGTCATGATTTCTGAGCAGTTTGTTCCACTTATTGGATTCAATATCCGAACCAAAAACAATATTTCAACCCGTCTGGAATTTAGAAAAAGCAGGAACCTGGCGCTCAATATGTCTAATGCACAGGTCACTGAAACCACTAACAATGATATCACGCTGGATGTAGGCTACTCCAAAGTAGGATTTAAGCTTCCGTGGAAATTTCAGGGAAGAACAATAACGCTTGAAAACGATTTAACCATGCGTGTAGCCGCTTCTGTTCGCGACAGCAAGACGATTCAGCGCAAAATCAACGATAACAGCACGGTGACTAACGGAAACCTTACCTGGCAGGTACGACCTACAGTAACCTATAAAATCAACAGTCAACTCGACTTTACTTTTTATATGGAAAGGAACGTCACAGACCCAAAAGTTTTAAGTTCATACAAGCGTGCAACCACCGCCTTTGGGGTTCAGTTAAGATTTGGCCTTGCACAGTAGGGGAGTTCACCGAAGTACCTTATTTTTGACGCCCAAATTAAAATTGAAAGGCAAATGAATATTCCTTCTGATTTGCAGTATACCAAGGATCACGAATGGGTGAAAATTGACGGAGATGTAGCCACTGTAGGTGTTACAGACTTTGCGCAAGGCGAACTTGGAGATATTGTATACGTTGAAATAGAAACCGAAGGTGAATCACTTGACACTGGGGAGGTTTTTGGAACAGTCGAAGCTGTAAAAACAGTATCTGACCTGTTCATGCCCCTGTCTGGAGAAGTAATAGAGATAAATGAAGCTCTCGAATCAAACCCCGAGGTAGTAAACAGCGATCCATACGGAGATGGCTGGATGATAAAGATAAAGATTTCAGACAAAGGAGATCACCTGATTTCTGCCGAAGAATATAAGGCAGAAGTAGGGGGTTAAGGAATTTTGGAATGTTTTTTGCATGTATTTGGTAAATACCTTCGTCCTTTTGGTATATAAAAAATGAAGGACATATATTTGATGTTCAACTTCACAAAAGAAGGAATATGGAACCGAAAAAAAATCCGAAAATAGACCTTTCCAGGCAGTCAGGCTTGTTCCTGAATATTGGAATGGCAGCCAGTTTATTACTGGTAATTGTGGCTTTCGAATGGAGGTCTTATGATGATTCAGGACTGATGGACCTGGGTAACGTGGATGATGATTTTGAAGATATCATCGATATTCCACCTACGGAGCAACCACCTCCACCTCCACCAAAAGTTCAAATTCCGGAAATCATAGAAGTTCCTGATGAAGAAGAAATCGAGGAAGAGATTGAAGTGGAGCTCGATGTGGAAGTAACTGAAGAAACTGTTGTGGAAGAGATCATTTTTGAAGAAGCTCCTGAAGAGGAGAATGTAGATGAGATTTTCACAATTGTTGAGGAGTCCGCATCATTCCCTGGAGGAATTACAGCATTCTATCAGTATCTCAAGAAAGAACTTAAGTACCCGCGTCAGGCTCAAAGAATGGGTATTGAAGGACGTGTGTTTGTTCAGTTCGTAGTGGAAAGAAATGGAGAGCTCACAGACATTCACGTAGTGAAAGGTATTGGAGCTGGATGTGATGAAGAAGCAGTGAGAGTACTTAAAGAATCTCCTAAGTGGAAACCAGGTAAGCAACGAGGTAAGCCTGTAAGACAAAAAATGATTCAGAATATTCTATTTAAGTTCTCGAACTAAATAGATTAGATTAAAAATAGATGAAGAGCCCCGTGTGAAAGCATGGGGCTTTTTATTTGTCGTCAAATTCAACCCACCTTCTAGCTTAAAGAAACCAACATTGAAGTTAAATGGATCAATTACCAGCTTTGATCCTGCAGCTCCTGCTTTCTTACCTCGTAGACTTCTTTGAATGACTTAAACTCATCCGCTTCAAGCAAAGAAGCCAACCTTTCCAGCGTCTGATCAGCATAATCAACAAGATTCCAATCCAATGCTGCAAACACATATTTTTTAAGAAGAGTGGTACTGTAGGGATTAATTTCAATGGCGTCTACGAGTATTTCATATCCCCCAGAGGCTTCTCTTTCACCAAGCTCATTAACAACTTGTATCACTTGTTGCTCATGAAAAGCATTCATTCTCCCTAAAGCAATAAGTTGGTCGTTGGATAAGGTATCCAGGTTCTGAATTGTTCGATTCTTCGGTGCGGGAGGTTGATAATTATCTAGTCGTTCTAAAAATGTATTTGCCTGATCTGTTAACTCAGGATGTTTTTTCAAAACACGTAGCAATTCATCTGGGATGCTTGAATGTTTACCCATTCTTGCAAGCGCTTCCAGCCGGCTCAGCTGAGACTTAGTATGTTTTACTTCAATTGCTCGGTCAAAAAAATCAATGGCCAACTGATAAGCCTCCTGATCAAGAGCAAATTTTCCGAGCGCATCAAGAAATTCTCCCTTATAATATTGGTGAGCACTTGCCTGAAGGTAATCCAGCACTAAAAAAGCCTGATTTATTTTCCCCCTTTTGTAAAGGTTCAATGCCAGCGCTTTTCTAAGTCTGTTGGTAAGTGTTCCATCTGAAGAATTTTCAACTTCGGTTCGAATCAATGTCTCAACAGAATCATGTCTGAAAAGGTGAGCGCTGTTAAGCAAATAAGCCTGTTTGTGAAGAGCAGCTGCAGCTTTGAGGCCATTCATTTCAAAATCAAGTACTGTAGCAGGAGTTTGTGTTGAAAGAATATTATTTTTCACACCGAAGTTTCCTTTGGAGTAGTCTTCGATTATTGAAGTTGAATCCACCACCTCCAATTTTTTAAGGACATTCCATTTGTTGATTTGCGGGGCATTGTTCCATTTGTCCGATGGCTTGGATTTGATGAAATAGTCAAGGGATTTGTTGAGATCATTCTTCTGCATATACAGTACTCCCAGGTTGTTTTCAATTTCCCCGCTCGAGCTACTTCGTAGAGCTTCTTCATAAATGGCCTGCACTTTATTTGGGTTGATTTCAGCATCCAGATTACCATAGTTGATCCAGGCGTATGGTGATGGAAATCGTTGTGCAGCATTGTGGAAATACATTTTTGACGCGTATTCTGCACCCTTTCTTTTTTCTTCCCATCCTAGCATGTAATTAGGGTAGTGGGTATTGTAGCCCAGAAAACTTGACTGGAGAAGATACTCTTTGGCCAATAGCGGACTTTCATTCGTTTCAGCTTCCTTTGCCAAATAATTGTAGTATCCAGACTTCAACAAATTGTAAGGTAACTGGCCAGAGAGAAAATAGAAGGCAAGCACTGCAAATACACCGCCTAACCTTGCGCTGGCATAGGGGAAATTTCGCTCCTTGTAAACAATTTTATGTACCTCAAAACCCTTAATAAGGGGATCAATGAAATTGCCAATGATATAAAGAAAAAACAGCGCCCCAAAACCAATATGGAAATAGAGGATGAAATAGTGAAAAGCCTGATAAACTGCATCATTTCCCCTGATCATTTGATGGGAAACAAAAAGCATCATGATTAAACCAAGGCTGATGGCAATCAACTTGAAAGTGCTTTCGGGAAAATATTTCTGAACTAATCCTCTTTTATGTTTCAGTGACCACATGCTCACTGCTCCAGTTATGACAAGCAAAATGAATGGGTCAAAAAAGAAAAAACTGTTTTCGTATAACCCCGACTTGTTTAAGTAATAGAGTGTCAGATTACTCAAATAAATAAGTGAAAGGATAAGAAAATGTGTGTGATTACTTCTTCCGCCCTTTCCGGAGGTCACTACGAATAAAACCCCAAAAATGAGCTCTTCAGATACAATGAATAAGAAAAGCAGACCGCAAATGGTAAATCCAAACAATGAGTTTGCGATAAAGTGATCTGTAAAAAGTGTTGCATCATCTATGCCCAATAATAAGGAGCCGCTAAGCAATAGCATAATACCAAGCCTTAGCATAAAGCCTGTCGATTTTTTGTACTCATGAAAGATGACCAGCGGGGCAATCAAAAGGACGGATGGAATTAGTATGACTAACCTTGATTGAATACCAAAGAGCCCAACTTCAAATAAGTTTAGCCTGTTTAGGAATAGTGCAAACAATGCAACTACAGCAAAAAAGACATATCGATGAAGGTAGGTGGAAGTTACCAGTGTAAGGCAAACCGCAATCCATATTGCGCTCATTATAACTTTGTCTAACAGTATATTGCGATGAATCTCACCTCCGGAATATTGTTCACTCAGGAGGTATTTTTCGCCGGTTATTACATGACTCATCAGATCAGTTTCCAACGTCCAGGCAGGAAATTCAATTACTTCTGCTGTGGTGGTTACTTCCCAGTCTATGGCTAGATCATAGCCACTTGCGTAACACGATAGCATAATAGCCATGCTTAAAAGAAAAGTACCGGAAAGAGTTTTTTTGAAGGTGCGATTCACCATTAATCGATCACTTTAGGAACTGTGAAATATTCTGAATTATGTTTCGGTGCATTTTTAAGGGCATCTTTTCTGGGTAGGTGCGGTTTTGGTTTGTCGTCTCTGAATGCATTTATTTCGGAGGACATGGTGGTAAGTGGTTCAACTCGCTCCGTATCAACCTCACTTAATTTATCCACCCAGTCCACCATTTTCTGAAGGTCATTCATTATTTGATCTTCGTCTTCACTGCCAAATTCTAATCTTGCCAGGTGAGCTGTCTTCCGGACGATCTCTTTTGTGATTTTCATAGATGTCAAATGTAGCTATTCAGGTTTGCTCTTTATTAATTCTGTTTGAATGACACGAAATACCTCATCCTTAAGTTTCTTCAGAGCTTCATCATCTGAGCCGTCGGGCCAAATGGGTTCGTGATAAATAATCCTGCACTTTCTCCATCTTATGTTTATGATGTCATCATCTCTTAGAATCCGATAATTGTCTGGCATGGTTACCGGGATGATCGGCAGATTATTTTCAATTGCCAAACGAAAAGCACCATCTTTAAACTCTTTCATGTTTGGATAATGTTCCATACGGATACCACCTTCCGGGAAGAAGCCGAGATTGAATCCATTTTTTATTTGATCCCTCGCCTTAACGAGGCTTTGTGCCCTGCTTCTGTAACTCGAACGATTCACGGTAATGTGTAGTGTACGATACATGTACCCAAACAGCGGAATTCTTGCCAATGAGCTTTTACCAACAAACTTAAATGCAAGCGGGAAAAGTCCTAAAATAGGAATGTCAAGGTATGAAAAGTGATTCGCGCATAGGATATACTGTTGCGTTTTATCCAGGGTAAATCGCCAATCTATCTTCACAGGGATAAACGCCATTTTCAAAAAACACCAAGCCCAAATGCAGTTGATTTTGAGAGCGACTTTGTGTAAACCCCTAAAAGGGACCATTAAAATTAATGGTATGATAAGTATGGCGAAAAAGAAGACTATAGAAAATATAGCCCAGAACGAGTACAAACGTCTTAAAATCATATTGCCGGTTAGGTATGCAATTGGGCCACTAAATTAGCCCCAAAATCCAGTCGGTAGAAAAAAAAGAGCAGCTCTCTAATTTTTAGATACTTTCGTGAATTAATGATCATAAAATCGATATCACCGTGAGTCTATTAAAAGTAGAAAATATAACTAAGACGTACAGCGCACATCAGGCGCTCACCAACATAAGTATGGAAATCCCTCCCCAAACGATTTTTGGATTGTTAGGGCCTAATGGTGCGGGAAAAACCACACTTATCCGCATTATTAATCAAATCATAGAGGCCGATCAAGGGGAAATCTTATTTGACGGTCAGCCATTGAGCATCAACCATATTCGCAATATCGGATATCTTCCTGAGGAGCGTGGTTTGTATAAAAAAATGAAAGTCGGCGAGCAGTTGGTTTACCTGGGGCAGCTTCGTGGGTTGTCCTTGAAGGAGTCTTCAAAAAGAGGTAAGGCATGGTGTGAAAAATTGGATATCATTGATTGGTGGGGGAAGAAAGTCGAAGACCTTTCCAAAGGGATGGCTCAGAAGATTCAGTTCATCGCAACTGTGATGCACGAGCCTAAACTCATAATTCTGGACGAGCCATTTTCAGGTTTTGACCCTATTAACGCCAACCTAATCAAAGATGAAATACTTGAGCTGAGAGAAAAAGGCGCAACGATCATTTTTTCCACACATAGAATGGAATCTGTAGAGCAGCTATGTGATCATGTGGCTATGATCAATAAATCGGAAAAAATTCTGGATGGATCGAAGGCAGAGATCAAAGAACAGTTTCGTGATGGTACCTACTATGTGGAGTACAAAGAAGGCGAAATAAAAGCCGGAACTGGATTTGAGATATTAAATACAGAGGAGATAGGAAGGGGATTGAAAAAATCATTAATTCAATACTCTCCAGAGGGAAATCCAAACGAACTATTAAAAGCCCTTATCGGGCAAGTAGAGATTCATTCATTTGTGGAGCGAATCCCAAGTATGAATGATATTTTCATCTCCCTTGTAAAAGGAAATCCGGAATTAGTAGAAGCTTAAAATCACCAAAAGACCTAATTGAAATGAACAAAATATTTTTAGTAATCCAGCGTGAGTTTATGAGCAGGGTAAAGAAGAAATCTTTCCTGCTTGCCACTATTTTGGTTCCATTGCTATTTCCCGCAATCATTGGCGGTATGGTATACCTGGCCATTCAGAATGAGAAAAACAAAGAACTAGAGGTGATCCATGTATTGGATGAAAGTTCACTTCTCAAATTTGAAGACACGGAAAGCTACGACTATCAGTTGGTAGAAGGACCTCTAGATTCAGCCAAAGCAAGATTCAGCAAATCGGATGATTTTGCATTGATATACGTTCCAAAAATCGAAGTTGACAACCCTGAAGGAATAAAGTTTTATGCTCACACCTCTCCTGGGGTCAACCTGGTTGATGGTTTTGAAAACAAAATAGAGGCACAACTCCGTGATGTTAAGTTGACCAGGTCCGGGCTTACAGAGGAGCAGTTGGAGGAATTGAAAACCTATGTTCAGATTGAATCATTCAACCTGAGCGAGACGGGGGATGAGAAAAAGAGCGACTCTGGAGTAACCTTTGGGATTGGCTATGTCATGGGATTTTTAATCTATATTTTCCTTTTTGCATATGGTGCTCAGGTTATGCAGGGAGTAATTGAAGAGAAAAACAGCAAGATCGTTGAAGTGATTGTATCAACAGTGCGCCCCTTTCATATGATGATCGGAAAAGTGGTAGGAGTGGCATCTGTCGGTATTGTACAATTCCTGATTTGGATGGTGCTGATGAGTGTGATCTCTTTTGCTGGTATGGCCGCATTCGGCCTTAGCATGGATCCAGCAGAAACAGCTCAAATGATGCAAGCAGCAGATGAAGCTTCATCTGTGCAATCAAACGCCAAAGTGCAGGAAATGATGAGTTTAATAAATGATATCCCCATCACTAAGATTGTCCTTCTCTTTATTTTCTTCTTTTTGGGGGGCTACTTGTTATATGGAGCTTTGTTTGCAGCAGTTGGTTCTGCTGTTGATACACCGGCCGATGCACAGCAATTCATGATGCCGATAATGATGCCTATTATTGTTGGGTTGATGGGACTGTTCATGTTTGTGTTCCCCGATCCGCACGGAACAATTAGCTTCTGGCTCTCTATTATTCCTTTTACCTCACCGATTGTAATGATGGGTAGAATAGGATTTGGTGTACCTGCCTGGGAGATTGCTTTGAGTATGGTTCTGCTTGTTGGTGGATTTATTTTCACCTTATGGCTGGCAGGCAGAATTTATCGAATAGGTATATTGATGCATGGCACCAAAGTGAACTACAAAGTGCTTGCAAAATGGTTGATGCAAAAGAATTAAGTTGATCGTAGTTATTTTTAACCTTGACGAGCGTTTTCCTTTGTCAGGTCTGACCAAACGATCATCTTTTGAGAAAAAAGTTTAAAGAAGCTACAGGCAATACATTAGCCCCACTACGACCCCACCTTAAGTGGCTTGTGGTGGGGTTTGCTATTGTAATAAGCTTTGGCTCTATTCTGTACACCAATAGTTTGGTGGAGCAAATAAGGGATAGAGAACAACGCCAGATCGAGATATATGCCAGCTCATTAGAATTTCTGGCCAATGAAAGCGAAAACGTAAACTTCTTTCTCATTCTGGATGAGATCGTAGCAGCCAATCACTCAATTCCGGTTATTCTCACAGATGAAAACGAAGAGCCGGAAGACTTTAGAAACCTCGAAAAAGCAGAACGATACACCCCGGGAGATGATCGGATGAATTTTTTAAGGAGCGAAATTCAGCTGATGAAGGAAGCACACCCTCCAATTGAAGTTACCCTAAAGGATGATCAGGATAATATTTACGGGCATAAGTATATATTCTATAAAAACTCCTTTTTGCTCAATCAGCTTCGTTACTACCCTTACATTCAGCTTTCTGTCATCGGACTCTTTGGGGTGGTTATTTTCATGGTATTGAACTATATCAAGCGTGTTGAACAGGATCGGGTATGGGTAGGACTAGCGAAAGAAACGGCTCACCAGCTAGGCACACCGCTATCTTCTTTGATGGCCTGGTCAGAATATTTTAAAGATTTATATCCAGATCAAAAAGAGGCATTGCTGGAATTTGATAAAGATGTGGATCGATTGAAAGTAATCACGGATCGTTTCTCAAGTATTGGAAGCGAACCGCAGCTTTCCCTGGTCAATGTGGCAGACGCCATAGACGAAATCGTCATTTATTTACAGAAAAGGCTATCTACAAAAATCAATATGACAGTTTCTACATTTCCTAACAGGGAGATCGATGGTAGAATCAACCCTTCATTATTTGCCTGGGTCATTGAAAACCTTTGTAAAAATGCCGCTGATGCTATGGAAGGTAAAGGCTCTATACATATCAGTATTTTACGTGCCAATGAGGGGAGGGTAGCTGTAGATGTACAGGACACGGGAAAAGGAATTGCAAAGGCAAAAGTTAAAAATGTTTTCAGACCCGGGTTTACCACAAAAAAAAGAGGGTGGGGATTAGGTTTAACCCTTGCTAAGCGGATAATTGAACAATATCATCAGGGAAAGATTTTTGTAAAACACTCAGAAATCAACAAGGGCACCACTTTCCGAATTTACCTGAATGGATGAGGGTGAAAACCTTTTTTCCTTATGGTTTTTTCCTTTAATTTCGCACCAAATTTCAAACAACCCCATTAATATAACCACAAGAAATAATGGCAAATACAGGTAAAGTAACCCAGGTTATTGGTCCGGTAGTAGACGTAAGCTTTAACGCTGAGGGATCAAAACTTCCGAATATTATGGACGCACTTAAAGTGACTCGTCCGGATGGAACAGAGGTGATTTTGGAAGTGCAGCAGCACTTGGGTGAGGAGGCAGTAAGAACCATTGCGATGGAAGGAACTGACGGTCTTCAAAGAGGAACTGAGGTAGTTGACCTTGGCAATCCAATCAAAATGCCTACAGGTGAAGCTATCAAAGGGCGTCTTTTTAACGTAGTTGGAGATGCAATTGATGGAATGGAGCAGGTAGACAAGTCCAATGGTCTTCCTATTCACAGACAAGCGCCTCCGTTTGAGGATCTTTCAACTGCTACTGAGGTGCTTTTCACAGGTATCAAAGTTATTGACCTGATCGAGCCTTATGCAAAAGGAGGTAAAATTGGTCTTTTTGGTGGAGCGGGTGTTGGTAAAACCGTATTGATCCAGGAATTGATTAACAACATTGCAAAGGGGCACGGTGGTTTGTCTGTATTTGCGGGTGTTGGTGAGCGTACAAGAGAAGGAAATGATCTTCTTAGAGAAATGATCGAAGCTGGAATCGTTGATTACGGTGAAGAATTCAAAGAATCAATGGAAGCAGGTGGATGGGACCTGTCGAAAGTTAATAGAGAAAAACTTAAAGACTCTAAAGCGACCTTCGTATTTGGTCAGATGAATGAGCCACCAGGTGCAAGAGCACGAGTAGCACTTTCTGGTCTTACTGTTGCTGAGCACTTTAGAGATGGTGATGGTGAAGGAAAAGGAAAAGACATACTTTTCTTCGTAGATAATATCTTCCGATTTACACAAGCAGGTTCTGAGGTATCAGCACTTCTTGGACGTATGCCTTCAGCGGTAGGTTACCAGCCAACGCTTGCTACAGAGATGGGACTTATGCAGGAGCGTATTACTTCGACGAAGAAAGGATCAATTACTTCCGTACAGGCTGTTTACGTACCTGCGGATGACTTGACAGATCCGGCTCCAGCAACTACATTCTCTCACCTGGATGCTACAACTGTACTTTCAAGAAAGATTGCCGAGCTAGGTATCTATCCAGCGGTAGATCCATTGGATTCTACCTCTCGAATCTTGAGCGCAGACATTCTTGGTGATGAGCACTATGACTGTGCACAGCGAGTAAAAGAGATTCTTCAGCGATACAAAGAACTTCAGGATATCATCGCCATTCTTGGTATGGATGAACTTTCTGATGAAGACAAGGAAGTAGTACACAGAGCAAGAAGGGTGCAAAGATTCCTTTCTCAGCCTTTCCATGTAGCAGAGCAGTTTACAGGACTTCAGGGAGTCTTGGTTGACATCAAGGATACCATCAAAGGATTTAACATGATTATGGATGGTGAGCTTGATCACTTACCGGAAGCAGCTTTCAACCTTGTGGGTACCATAGATCAGGCGATCGAAAAAGGAGAGAAACTAATGGCAGAAGCTTCTGCTTAATTACTTCCTTTTAGGAGGGAGTTTAAATCAATAAACTATGTTTCTAGAAATAGTAACACCGGACGAGAAAGTATTTGAAGGAGAAGTGGTTAGCGCTTCTTTTCCAGGAAGCGATGGTTCATTTCAGATTCTGAATAACCACGCCGCAATGGTTTCTACGCTTGGCAAAGGAGATATTCGTTACACACCGGAAAAAAAGCCGGAGGTTCATCTTTTAGTAGAGGGTGGGGTAGTAGAAGTAATGAATAACAAAGTGAACGTTTTAGTAGAAAAGATCTTCAGCGAGTAATAAGCTGATATAAAAATATAATTGAAAAGCCATCCTGACGATTCTGTCAGGATGGCTTTTTTGTTTAACAACCATTAACGCTCATTTTGGGAATATATTCACAATTTTATTTCCTCATATAAGAAAAAGGTGGATTCTTTTTTCGCACATAGGCAACCAATAAACCCTAACCTGCATTCTCCTACCAAATGCTTCGCTTGAACACCAAAGACCTAATCGATAAAAGCAAATCAGGAAACCGAAAGGCTCAACAACAGCTTTTTAGCCAGTTGAGTGCTCCGATGATGGGTGTATGTGTTCGATATATGAAAAGTACAGAAGATGCTGAGGATGTGTTGCTGGAGGGTTTTTACAAGATGTTTAAAAGCCTTAAAGCCTTCACGTATGAAAGCGAACCAGCCTTTTTCGGATGGGTAAAGCGAATCATGGTAAACGAATCCTTAATGAAACTAAGGAAAAACAAAGAAATTCAACTACTGGCAATAAACGAGGATTTGGATCAGGAAGTGGATGTTTCGCCACTGCAAGACCTGGAAGTATCTGACCTTTTAAAGGTGATCAGATCCATTCCTGTTGGCTATCGAACGGTTTTTAATCTGTATGAAATAGAAGGTTATTCTCATCAGGAAATAAGTGAGCAATTGGGGGTTTCGATAGGCACATCCAAGTCACAATTATTCAAAGCGAAGAAACTACTTCGAGAGATGTTGGAGGAAAAAAATGAAGATTATGGCTCTTAACAGATTATCAGAAAACCTAGATCAATTGTCCGGGCAGGAGCTTGGATTTGAATTCGATGAAGCGGCAGTATGGGCAAAACTTGAAAGTCGCCTTGAAAATCGTAAATCCAACGTTTATTGGTGGACAGTTGCCGCAAGTTTACTTCTGGTACTGATTTTCGCTCCTTACAGCCTATTAAAAAAGGATAGATCTGAAGCCCTAATCATGACAAGCATTGAAGAGGTAGCAAAGGAAGCTCCTCAAGAAATTGAAGCACTGAATGCCGATGTTAGCCACAAGCTGAAGAGACACATTGCTTCCGAGATTGGTCTTCTAGAAAGTAGAGGAGTTAGCTCATTACAATTGGCAGAATTGCCTATTAAAAAACTATCACTTGAACCAATCGCGATAGTAAAACAAGAAAAGAAAAATAAGCCGGTTTTTGCGGCAAAAGATATTTCAATCATTCAGGCAAGTCTCGAGCAGCCCTCGATTGGAAAAGGAAGAACAATGACCATAAGAGCTCAATGGCAGAATTCTACCGAGGAATCAAATGTCAATTATCAAGCATTAAAAATTAAGCTCTATGAAAAGAATAAATAAATTAAAATTTACGATAGGTGCAGTTTTACTTTGGGTTTCATCAGTAACCTACGCTCAGCAGCTAAACTTTGGTCAAGCGCCTACCCAGTCAAAGTTCCCCGACACATTAACCATTGTCACTGACACTAACAAGAAACTGATTTTCGCATTTAATCAAATGAGTCGCGAGGAGAAATATTTATCAAATGAATTGTGGAACTCTATTCTAAGCGTAATGGAGACTTCACTGGGCAGATCTCTGTACGACGAAGGGGTAGAGGTTACCTACATCAAGAATGAGGATGCTATAGAAGCCAGAATCACGATTACACCATTTGAATCAAAATCCGATGTATTTGTCATAGGGAAAGAAGGAATATCTGAGCAATTGTCTGATCGTATAGTTTTTACTATCAAACTCGATAAAGTAGCTATTTCCTTTTTTGTGGATGATGTTTCTGAGTTGGATCACTTAAAAAGTCAAAACATAGAAAGTCTTTGGTCAGAAATTAAATCAAGTAAAAAAGAGTTTAAATACAGAAGATCTCAATATCAAGCTGAAGGAATAGCTAAATATGGTGATTTCAAAATAAACAAAATAAGTTCTGATAATCCAGTTGATTTTGTTGAATTAGGTATAGGTGTTGGACTAGGATATTATGCGGATCGATTCGCTCCTGATATCAGTTACGATATTTCATTTCGATTTCATAATCGCTTTGGAAAGCCATCAACCAAATTTGGATTATTATATACACAGCATTATTTCGTTTCAAGAAACGAAGAGAGCGAATTTGATATCGATTTGAATGGCTTTTTGTCTGGTTATTTTGCAATTAACACTTCTTCAGAAAAAGAATATGGGATCGGATTTGGTTATCTGATTAATCAGAATGGATCCTTTTACAAAGGAGATACTTTTAAGATGACGGTCTACAACCGAAAGTCATCTAAGACAAGTTTGTCACCTGAGATAATCTTTACGGACGGATTCAAAAAGGCATTTCCAGCATTAAGGTTTGGGTTGACCTTTTAAGAATACCCTAAACAGGGGATGTGATCAAAAGATTGAATCTGCTATTTTTAGTGTATGAAACGATTCATTCGAGACACCATCCTCTGTTCTCTTTTCATATTCGGCATCATGGGACTCTTTGCTTCAGTCACCTTATTCAAGGTATTCGAACTCTTTGATCCCATTGGAGATATGTTCTCTGACTTTGAGCTAACGGATATCGTATTTTCACAGCTTCAGGAAGACCCCATCGCTGATGAACGAATTGTGATGGTAAATATTGGTAATCTTCCACGAGAAGGAATAGCTCGTCAAATAGAAATCATCAATCAATATGAACCTAAAGTCATAGGCCTTGACGTAATGTTGGACGCTCCTAAAGAGTGGCCGGAAGATAGTGCCCTCACACGTGTGCTTTCAGAAACTCCAAATATCGT
Organism: Ekhidna lutea; assembly: GCF_900188325.1. GTDB lineage: Bacteria > Bacteroidota > Bacteroidia > Cytophagales > Cyclobacteriaceae > Ekhidna > Ekhidna lutea. The sequence continues at coordinate 301,187 of NZ_FZPD01000003.1, forward strand.
CATTGGCGAAAAACTGGTCGGATTTGATGAAGAAACCGGGGAGTTTGCAATGACTGTTAAGCCTGAAGATCACATTGTCCAGGAGGCGCGCCTTGGTTATGTAAACCTGATCACAAATGCAGAAGTGCAGGAGGATCTTAAAATGTGTAGGGAGTTCACCCCTTCAGAAATTGTACAGGGAGAAACCAGATATGCGTTTCCTGTCAGACTGGCTTACGCATATGACTCCATTAAAACAGAGAAATTTTTGGCAAGAGATAACGACATTGAAACAGTCAATTACAAGGGTAATATCATCAGTTTTTCTTCTGCCAATTATGGGATGAAGTACTTCGCCCTGGATGTCTATGACATATTTGACCAAAATTTCACCGCTGATCTCTTTAAAGACAAAATTGTCATTATGTGCTTTATGGGGGAATACATTGGAGATACCGAGACTACTGAAGATTTCTATTTCACTCCGATGAATGAAAATTATGTAGGGAAGGCAAAGAACGACATGTTCGGAGGAGTTATTCATGCCAATATTATTTCTCAAATACTTGATGAAGATCCAATCGATCAAATGTCAAAAAATACTGAAATCGTATTGGCAATTCTCTTTTGCTTGTTCAATGTGTTTCTTTTCAAAATCATTTACGGCGCAATGCCCAAGTGGTATGATGGGATTACTAAAATATTTCAGTTGATTGAACTGATGGTACTTGGTTCATTAATGATTTACCTATTGCTGATTTTCAATTACAAAGCAGATTTCACACTAGCTATGATAGTGATAGCGTTATCAGGAGATTCCTTAGAGGTATACCATGGAGTAGTGAAAAACCTCTTTTCCAAAGAGCGAAGGAAAGAAGTCTTTAAAATCAACCGCCGGTTTTGGGAATCTCAATAGCGGAAATTGGAAGTTCCAATTCACCCAAACCTATCATCGCATTAATCAAGCTCACTTTTTCAAAAGCATTCAGATCGGAAATCTGAATAGTTGTTTCTTTTATTTTGCCTTCTTGCATTAGCTGTGTTCTTTTTACCCCTTTCAGTAGTGGTGTATCTGGAGTTAGCCATTCTACACCATTCCAAAAAGCAAGATTAAAATACGAACCATCTGTAATGTGATTATCAATAGCAATGATGATATCGTCAGCATTTGAAGATTTGACCAGTTTGTTGATCTTGGTTCTGTCCTCAAACTTCATGGAGTAATCAAATGGTTTGGAGTGAACCACTTGAAGTGTTTTGATTTGACGAGGTTGATATTCTGCAAACTCGATATCATACTCCACATCCTCGGTATCCATGTCATAGACTAGGCGTACTTTGTAAGTACCTTCCATTTTTAAATCAGGAAGTATTCGAATCAATGCATGTGAATTGTTTCCAGGAGCATATTTTTTAAAAACATCATCCATTCGCTCTTGATGAATTGAAAGATTTTTATAAACTCCATCCTTAAAAAGTATGCTCTCAATGAATCTCATTCTGTTTTACATCTGCTTGCAAAATTCTAACTTTATATTAAAATCTTCCTAATGTCATGAATCGAATCCAAATCTTACTCATTTTTTCTCTCATTTCATTTTCAACCTATAGTCAGGGATTTTTAAAGAAGCTTAAAGAAGCCGTTGAAGATCAGGTCGAAGATGCTGATGCTGGATCGCTGATAAACAAGGATGACCGAATGTCGGGTTTTAGAAACCAGCAGCTGGTTAAAGATACATCCAACTACAACTATATTTTTTCGCAAGGGAATCGGGCCTCATTTTTTGCCAATAGAGAAGGTAAAGAAAGCTTGCTGTTGACGATTGCCAAAAATTATGAAGACGAGGAGGAAGGTATTGATGCCGTAGAGTTGGAATTATATGAGCAGGCATTTGATTTAAATCGAAGTGGAGAAATGTCCATTTATATTAACCCCTGGGCAGCAAACCTCAATTTTCTGGAAGCACTTGGTCTTATGACCAGTCAATTTGCATATTCCGAAGCTCTTTTGGATTCTGCATTTGAAATCACTGATCTTGTGGACATTGACACACTCAATATTCCGGAGAAATATGCCCTTGGAAAGACGATTGCAAATATTTCCATTCTGATCCATGCAGAAGGCAAATACAACCTGTCAGAAGATTTCATCAATGAAACAATTAAATATTTTAAAGAGCACATTGGAGAGAACAGTATAGCGTTGGCTTCTTTAAACAACAACCATGCGGTAATCGCTCAATCTCAAGGACGGTATACGGAAGCCGAAAACTATTTCAATGAGGCCGAAGAGATTATCAAAATGAATGATCGTGTGGGGTCGCTATCTCATGCGATTATCACCAGCAACAGAGCCTTGCTTTACAATGAAATAGGTCAGTATGAAGAAGCAAAAGCTGCCATTCAGCGCGCAATGGAAATGGCTTCTGGGGAAATTAGAGAGCGTGGTAGAGACAATGTCAGCTTTCAAATCAATCAAGGATTGATCTATTATAGCGCAGGTGAATATGAACAAGCGGAGCAGGTCTTTCGTGAAATTATTGAGCTAAAAGAAAAGCGTTTTGCCAAAAATCAAACAGATGTTGGTAACGTGAAAAACTATCTTGCCGCTACGCTAATGGAGTCAGGAAAGCCTGCTGAGGTTCCTGAATTATTGAACGATGCGCTAAGAATCTTTGAAAAGAAATATTCAACTGACCATCCTGCATACATAAAGACAAAGCATAATTTGGGAAGGTATTATCTCGCCTCAGGGGATTATCAAAATGCGTCGAGTACGCTTTCAGATGTAAACAAAACGTATGAATCTTTCTTTGGAGATCAGCATCCGGATTATCTAAGCTCACTTGAGGATCTTGCAGTAGTTGCCTGGAAACTTGAGGATTATGCTGTAGCCAAATCACGATTTGAGAAGGTTATAAACTCAAACCTGGCACTGGTGGAGAAGTATTTTGGTGCTATGAGTGAGTATGAAAAGGGACAATACTGGGCTAAGGTTCGTCCCTCTATCTTAAAGTTTTACGCCTATGCGGTGGATCAGGGTGATGCCGACCCAACTTTACTAACAGACATGTATAATCTGCACCTTAAGACGAAAGGTATTTTATTAAGCGCTTCTTCCAAAGTACGTGAGCAAATACTTTCCAGTGACAATGAGGAGCTAAAAAATACATATAGCGAATGGGTAGAAACCAAGGAAAGTCTGCTTGTTTATTACTCTTATTCGAAATCTCAATTGCAAGAGCAACAGATTGACTTAGCTGCCGAGGAAGCAAAGGCTAATCAGTTAGAAAAGGAACTGAACAGACTTTCATCAACTTTTGCACAATCCAATAAGCTACCTTCAACCACTCTTGCCGATGTAAAAACTAAGCTTGGCGCCAAAGATGCTGCAATCGAGATCATTGGGTATCCGGCCTTCGAAAACACTTTTACAGACGAAAAGAAATATGCCTTTCTTATAGCGGACCTTAGCTCAGCTAACCCTAAGCTGGTCGTCATTGATGATGGACAAGAGCTGGATACTAAATATGCCAAGGCATACCTTAATATGGTAAAAGTGAAGGCTAAGGATCGAATCACATATGACAAGTTTTGGAAGCCTGTGGACGAAGTACTGATGGGCAAGGAAGATGTACACCTTTCATTGGATGGTGTTTATTTCCAGGTAAATATTGGTGGGCTGCAACGCCAGGATGGTTCATTTGTGTCTGATGCGCTTGATTTACATTTATACACAAGCACCCGTGATTTAGTAAAGCCTAAAAAAGATGGGTTTGCATCAAAGAAAGCAAGCTTTATCGGCTATCCGGACTTTGGTGCGAAAGGATTGCTGGCACCACTGCCAGGAACAAAAGCGGAAATAGATGCCGCCAGTCAAATAACAAAATCAAGAGGTTTTTCAACGGATGTATTTATGCAAAATCAGGCCACTGAAGAACAGTTCAAGAAAATCTCATCGCCATCACTTTTGCATGTAGCTACTCATGGATTCTTCCTTCCGGAAAGTCAGACTTCTGGTGAGAAGGTCTTTGGCGTGGAAGTGAGTGAAGCAAAAGATAATCCATTATTGCGATCCGGACTGATGCTAGCAAACGCAGAACAAACAATGACAGAGGCTACTCAGGGCACTGAGGTAAACACGACTAATAATGGCGTTTTGACAGCTTATGAGGTCATTACTTTGGATTTGAAGAATACAGATTTGGTTGTTCTAAGTGCTTGTGAAACGGGCCTTGGAGAAATAAAATCTGGAGAGGGTGTTTATGGACTGCAACGTGCGTTTCAGGTAGCAGGTGCTGAATCTGTGATTATGAGTCTGTGGAAAGTAAGCGATGAAGCCACTATGCAGCTGATGACCAATTTCTATAAAGAGTGGATGGGTGGTAAGCCTAAAGAAGAGGCTTTTTTCACTGCACAAAAAAAGCTCAGAGAATCATTCCCTGAGCCCTATTATTGGGGTGCTTTTGTAATGCTTAATTAGAAAATCCCCTCCCTGGAGGGGGGTGGGTCGTGAATTTAATTTTTATTCAAAATGACTGATTTGTTTACCCACCTCTTCCTCCTCCCAAGAGGAGACTGTTGGCGTCATTTTGAAACAAGTGTGGGATCTAATTAATATATTATGCCACCTGCACCTTCAAATCCTTCGCGCTCCCCATCTCTTTCATATGTTTGAAATGACTGGCAATGGCTGCTCCGAAAGAAGGAAAAGCATAATATGGTAAGTTGAATTCTTTTACCGTTTGCTGTACCAATTTAGATACCGCCGGATAATGCACATGGCAAATGTCAGGGAAAAGGTGATGCTCGATCTGAAAATTAAGCCCACCTAAAAACCAGGACAGCACTTTGTCATCCATTCCATAGTTGCAAGTGGTTTTAAGCTGATGAGCGACCCAGCTATGTTTGATGTACTCTGACTCTTCCTCAAAAAACTCAGCTGGCTCGACAACATGGGCCGTTTGAAAAATTAAGGCAAGCATAATTCCAGTGATGCAATGCGATGCAAATATCATGAGTATTGTAATCCAGGCAGGAACTGGGATTAGAATCACTGGAATCACCAGGAATACAACCCAGTAGAATACCTTTCTGAGTATCGTCTTAGTCAGTTCCATTGGGAAGTCCTTCTTCTTGATCAATCCCATTCTTCTGTAATCAAAAACCTTAATAAAATCCTTTGTAGTCACCCATTCTAACAGAGGGACACAGTAAAAGATTGGTGCGTAAATATGCTGGAATCTATGGAACCACTTATGTGGCTGATTGGTAGAGTATCTGAAAACAAATCTTGGTAGGATGTCTTCATCTGTTTCCTCAATGTTGGTATAGGTGTGATGAAGCACATTGTGTTGAATATGCCAAATTAGCTTGTCTGCCCCCACAATTGTTGCAGAATGGGTCATCAGCTTATTCAACGTTTTATTCTTAAAATACGACCCATGAATAGAGTCATGCATGATGGTAGTGCCTATAAATGCTTTTCCGATTCCCATTAGTAGCCATAAACCAGCCAGGAGGTAGTAATTAACAAATCCTCCCAAAATCAAGAAGAAATAAGGAACCAAATACATTGATAAAACGGTGATGGTCTTAATGATCATCTTGCTGTTTGCATCCCGCTGAATCTTATTATCCTGAAAATAGGCATTTACTCGCGTACGTAGTGCTGCAGCAAACTCCCTATCTAATTTATTTTCGAATTTGTACCTAATCATCCTTTCTTAGATCAATTTCAACCAAACACCCTAATAATGGAATGTGTTCAATTAAAGCGCAAATTTACCAAGAAATAGCTGATTCTTAATGGGATACGTCGGAAGATTATAGCAGTCAAACGAGAATTTCATACACATTAAGGGGTGTAGACCATTCTAAAAATTCTAATACCGCCCATCCATATCAATTGCACCCTATTTCAATTTTGTTCTAACTTTAGAAGAAACCTTAACCTTTCTATAATGAAACGATTATCATCACTTTTATTCCTTACTTTCTTTTTAGGAGTTGTTTTTTCAACTGATGCGCAAAGAAGATCAAGTAACTCGGATAGTAAACCACTCGATTCAGAGCTTTTCAACAACCTGAAATTCAGAAATATCGGACCGGCATTTATGTCGGGACGTATAGCTGACATAGCCATTGATCCAACTAATGAGAATGTATGGTATGTAGCTGTGGGCTCTGGAGGTGTTTGGAAAACAAACAACGCAGGTACCACTTTTGAGCCAATATTTGATGATCAATCGGTTTACTCGACTGGCTGTGTCACCATCGATCCAAATAATCCATACACAATATGGATAGGAACAGGCGAGAATGTGGGCGGCCGACATGCCGGTTTTGGCGATGGTATTTATCGTAGTACAGACGGTGGTGAGAGCTGGACCAACATGGGTCTGAAAAATTCAGAACACATTTCCAAGATCATTGTCCACCCTGACAATTCAGATGTAATCATGGTAGCTTCTCAAGGTCCGCTTTGGAGTCCTGGTGGAGATCGAGGATTCTTTAAATCAACTGATGGAGGAAAGACATGGAAAAAAACATTAGGCGATGATCAATACACCGGGGTAACGGACATGGTGTTTGATCCAAGAAATCCGGATCGGGTATATGCAGTTACCTGGGAGCACCACAGAACCATAGCCGCCTGGATGGGCGGTGGTGAAAAATCCCGCTTATATGTTAGCGATGACGCTGGAGATACCTGGACACAATTGAAAACAGGTTTACCGGAAGGAAAATGGGGAAAAACCGGTCTTGCCATTTCACCAATCAACCCAGATGTATTGTACGCGGCAATTGAGCTCAATCGTACGAAAGGTGGAGTTTGGCGTTCCGACAATCGTGGAGGAAGCTGGACAAAAATGTCCGATGCTGTTGCAGGTGCAACCGGACCACACTACTACCAGGAAATTTATGCATCACCGCACAAGTTCGATCGTTTGTACATGATGAATAATACCTTGATGAAATCAGAAGATGGAGGGAAGACATTTGAAAATATGGATGAGACAGCCAAGCATGGTGACAATCATTCGATCACCTTCAAAATGTCTGACCCAAATTACCTTCTTGTCGGGACTGATGGAGGAGTGTATGAGAGCTTCGACTTGGGAGGAAGTTGGAGATACATGGAAAATCTTCCGCTCACGCAATTTTACAAAGTTGCTGTGGATGATGCGGAACCTTTCTATAATGTATATGGAGGCACGCAGGATAACAGTACACAAGGAGGCCCATCACGAACTGACAATCATCATGGCATTCGAAATGCCGATTGGAAAGTGGTATTGAACTGGGATGGTCACCAGCCTGCTACAGAGCCGGGCAATCCTGATATCATGTATGGTCAGCGACAGCAAGGAACGCTATCAAGGATCGACTTAAAAACCGGCGAGGTGACCGATGTAATGCCACAACCTGGTGAAGATGAAGATTTTGAACGGTATAATTGGGATGCACCTATTTTGGTTTCCCCTCATGATCCGGCGACCATATATCATGGTTCACAAAGACTGTGGAAATCAACTAACCGCGGAGATAGCTGGACTTCACTTTCAGGGGATTTAACCAGGGATCAGGAACGACTGACGCTTCCGATCATGGGTCGCACCCAAAGCTGGGATTCGCCTTGGGATGTAGGTGCAATGTCCAATTTTAATACCATTACATCCATCGCCGTTTCTCCGCAAAATGAGCAAGTGATATTTATCGGTACAGATGACGGATTGATTCAGGTTACTGAGAATGAAGGTCAGAGTTGGAGAAAGATTGAGGTGAGTGCCACTGGAGTTCCGGCTCGCAGCTATGTGAATGATGTGAAAGCAGATCTATTTGATGAAAGCACATTGTATGTTGCTTTAGACAATCATAAAGAAGGTGATTATCGACCTTATCTGGTGAAGAGTACAGATAAAGGAGCCACCTGGACACGCATCGAAAATGGGTTGGGTGATAAGAACCTGGTGTGGCGAATTGTACAGGATCATGTCAATAAAGATTTGCTGTTTGCGGCAACTGAGTTTGGTGTGTATTTCACAGTAGATGGAGGAGGTAGCTGGACGGAACTGAACGGTGGCATTCCGACCATTTCATTTAGAGATCTGGCGATACAGCGAAGAGAAAATGATCTGGTAGCCGCATCATTTGGTAGAGGTTTTTACATTTTGGATGATTATTCTGCCTTAAGAAATGTGAGTAAAAATCAAATAGCTCAGGAAGCTACCTTATTCGAGCCCCGCAAAGCGTGGTGGTATATTCAGCGATCTGTATTGGATTTTGATGACAAAAGAGGTTCACAAGGATCTCAGCTTTATGTAGCTCCAAACCCTGATTTCGGGGCGGTATTTACCTATTACTTAAAAGATGGCTACAAAAGTCTGGAAGAAGAAAGGCAAGCCAATGAAAAGGGTAATTCAGGAAACATACCTTTTCCGGGATGGGATGCACTTGATGATGAAACCAGAGAAATGGGCCCGTTTGTATACCTGGAGATTAAAGACCAATCAGGCAAGGTGGTAAATCGTGTGAAGGCATCCAACAAAAAGGGTTTTAACCGTGTAGCATGGAATCTTCGGGTTGGAACGACAAAAGCGGTTGATTTAGAGGGGGATTTTGGAAACGTAAACGGGTTGTTATGCGCTCCAGGGACTTACACCGCTACACTAAATAAGTATGAACGAGGAGCGTTTAGTCAGATTGCCGGACCTGTGAATGTTGAAGTCGAGCCATTGTCAGAAGGAACATTGGATGGAAGCCCAATGAACGAAGTGGTTGCTTTTTGGAGAGAATACGAGAATCTAGGTAGAGACGTAAGCAAACTAGGCATACAGCTGTCTAAAACGAGGAAAATGGCAGATATGCTTTTCAAGGCCGCTGGTCATGCAAATGTTGGTAGTGAAATACTTACCGAGGTTGCTACTCTCCAAAGTGAATTAGGGAAGCTGGACACTGAACTTAATGGCAATCCAGCGAAAAACCAGATAGGTGAAAGGAGTAAACCAACCATCGGATCAAGATTATTTGCATTGAACAGAGGGATAACTACATCGACTTACGGTCCGACAGAAACACATAAAGAAACGATGAGGATTATAAAGGATCAATGGGCGAATATGATGGCCAGGTTAGAAACTCAGCGAATCAAAGCACAAAGTATTGCTGATAAAGTGGTAGAGGCTGGTGGTTCATGGGTAGAGGGAAGATAGTACTTATAATGTCATTGCGAGTGACTAAGGAGCGGAGCAATCTTTAAAATGAGACTGCTTCGCTTTGCTCGCAGTGACGTTTTATTAAATAGCCAAATACACCTTATCCACCATCTCCTGGTATTCTTTTTCAGCTTCACTAAATGAAGTTATACCTCCGCCGCTACAGAAAATGAGTTGATCTTTTTCTTTCTTAATGAAGCGGATCATCACTCCTGTGTCTAATGACTCACCATCAAAATGACCGCAGATCCCAGTGTAGAAATTACGCTGGTAAGATTCCACTTGCTGAATGATTTTGATGGTTTCGGGTTTAGGTGCTCCCGAGATTGAACCTGCCGGAAGAAGTTTCGAAAGGATGGTTCCCAGATTTCCTCTCCAGTTGTTAGCTAAAGTACCTTTCACCTCGGAACTCACCTGCAAAAGCTTTTTGTCGTTGGTGACCAACTCGTCAATGTATCGGAATTTGGTTACTTCTACTTTTTCAGACACCTGACTCAGGTCATTCCGGATGAGGTCCACGATGGTCACATGCTCTGCTGTTTCCTTGATGTCATTTAGGATTACCTCCTCAGCATTTGGTATAATCGCATCAATAGTTCCTTTCATTGGGTAGGAGTAGATGTGATTTCCATTAATTCTGACAAAAGTCTCCGGTGAGAACACCACAAACTGATTGGGAACATGAAGCTTGTACTTCGCTTGTGAATATTGGAAGATTTCTTCCAGACTCAGGTTGGTTTTAATCAGGGTTTCAAAAGTTAGGTTAGTGAGGAAAGAATTTCCTATGTTGATCTGATGAATGATCTGGTTGAACGATTGTTTGAATCCCTCCAGGCTTATTGGTTTTTTCTTAAATGTCAACGGCTTTCCGTCGACTGTCGACTGTTGACCTTTAGAAAAATCCGAATCTATCTCCAGTTTAAAATTCTGCTTTTCAGAAGGCTCGATACACCACTTGTCGCCCAAAAAATCACAATAAAAAGAAAACGGCTGGCCAGCCGCTCCAAGCTCATTTAGCCTCGATATCGCCTCATTCTTTGTCAGCATTCACTTTTATACCAAATCTCTTAAGCATCTTTTGCTCATACTTCCAGAAGAAGTCAAATTGACGAAAAAGGAAACCGTAGCAAAGAAGGATTACATTGTAAATAGGCAGGATCAGCACCCAGTATGAAATCTGAAACCAAAGGGGTTTAACACCATCTTCAAAAAGTAATTGGATCAGCGGCTTCTTTATCAAAACGACGGTTGTACCTGTGCAGGCAAAAACGAGCATGATAATTACAAACTGCCAGTTGCTTTCCAGTCCCCACTTATTTTTTAATTTTTCAATCCAGCTCATTGATAAACGCCTGAAAATCCGGCCATTTTGGTTTAGAAATAACTTTTATTGGTTCTTTTTTTATCGGATGCTCAAACTCCAGTTTGTATGCATACAGGTCAATACTCTTATCCTGATTTGCTTTTGAAAACCCATATTTCACATCGCCCCGAATGGATGTCTTATTCTCTCGCATTTGGATACGAATCTGGTGCGGCCTTCCTGTTTCAGGTGTGATCTCTAGCAAGGAAATTTTACTGTGAGTGGCCAGCATACGATAGGAAAGAATCGCTTCTTTGGCATTTCCCTTTGGTTTGCCGTGCGCGTGCGCTTTATTTTTTTCAAAATCCTTGTCCAGCCAGTGTCTTAATGTATGTTCAGGGTTTTTTGGCACCCCATCTACAATCGCCAAGTAGGTTTTCGTGATTGTGCGTTCTCTGAACAGCTTATTCATGCGCTCCAATCCTTTGGATGTACGAGCAAACACCACCAATCCACCAACCGGGCGATCCAGTCGGTGACAGGGTTGACAAAACACGTTCCCCGGCTTATTATATTTTTTTCGAATGTATTCGGTAGCCCAACCAGTAAGTGTGCCATCACCGGTCTCATCTCCCTGCACTAGCCATCCGACAGGCTTCTCCACGATTAGGAGGTGATTGTCTTCGTATTTGACGATTGGTTTGTTCATATCAAATCCAGCATTCTTGCTGGTTAAAACTCACTTATAAAATGAAACTCAATGTCAGGAAAATTATCCTGAACCATCTGCAACCAGGCTTTTGATTCTGCCATGAAAACCAACTTGCCCTCTTTGTCTTTGGCAATGTGTCGTTGCTTGTCTTTAATAAAGGCGTCTAGTTTAGCGCGCTCTTTTGAGCTGATCCAGCACGCTTTATAAATGTTGACAGGCTCGAATTTAGCATTGGCACCATATTCATTGAGAAGCCTGTGCTGCAATACTTCAAACTGTAGCGCACCTACTGTACCTACCACTTTTCTTGAGCCAAGCTCGAAAGTAAAAAGCTGAGCAAGACCCTCATCCATCAGCTGATTCAATCCTTTGTCTAATTGCTTGGATTTCATTGCGTCCATGTTGATTACTTCACGGAACATCTCAGGAGAGAACGATGGTATTCCTTTGTATAATCCTTTTTCGCCTTCACTTAAGGTATCACCGATCTTTAGATTTCCCGTGTCATATAATCCGACAATATCTCCGGGAAAAGCTTCTTCCACCGTTTCCTTTTGCTGAGCCATAAAGGCGGTGGCATTAGAGAATCGAATTTTCTTATCATCTCTCACGTGATAGTAATTGCTGCCACGTTCAAATTTTCCTGAACACACACGCACGAATGCAATTCGGTTACGGTGCTTAGGGTCCATGTTTGCGTGAATCTTGAAGATGAATCCGGAGAATTTCTTTTCTTCAGGACTGATTTCACGCTCTTCAGTTTCTCTGGATTTAGGTGGAGGGGCGATTTGGGTGAAGCAATCCAGCAATTCCCGTACACCAAAATTGTTTACGGCACTGCCGAAGAAAACCGGAGCAACTTCTCCTTTTAGATATGTTTCAGCATTGAATTCATCGTAAACGCCATTCACCAACTCGATCTCTTCGCGCAGTTCTTTCACCAAACCTTCAGGTAATCTTTTATCCAATTCCGGATCATCGACTCCTTTAATCTCAACCACATCGTCCACTCGCTTCTGCTTGTTCGGCTCGTACAGGTTGAGGTTGTTTTCATAGATATTATAAACACCCCTCAGTGATTTCCCCATACCGATCGGCCAACTCATGGGGCGTACTTTTATGCCTAGTTTTTCTTCAATTTCATCCAGGAGCGTGAAAGCATCTTGTCCTTCACGGTCTAGCTTATTGATAAAGCAAATCACCGGTGTATTCCGCATCCGGCAAACCTCCATAAGTTTTTCCGTTTGCTCTTCCACGCCTTTCACACAGTCAATCACCATAATTACACTATCCACTGCAGTGAGTGTACGATAGGTATCTTCTGCAAAATCTTTGTGACCCGGAGTATCCAGGATGTTGATCTTCAACTCCTTGTATTCGAATCCCATTACGGATGTTGCTACCGAAATACCTCTTTGTTTTTCAATATCCATCCAGTCAGAACGGGTACCTATGTCAATTTTGTTAGACTTCACAGCTCCGGCGGTTTGGATAGCCCCACCGAAAAGAAGAAGCTTTTCCGTTAGGGTTGTTTTACCCGCATCGGGGTGGGCAATGATCCCAAAAGTTCTACGTCTGCCTATTTCCTGCTCCAGCGTCATAATGATCAAATTGAGGCGCAAAATTAGGCAATAGCAGGGAGCATCTAATATTCCGTAAAAAGAATGATGGGTAGCCGAAAGATTAGCGATAAATTTCAGTCAGAAATTTCAAACATGAACTCAATTAAGAAAAGAAATGCAGCATACAGGAGTGAGCTTTTCAGACATCTGGATGGAATAGCTATCGCACCTGTAGCCTATGAACTATATGCAAAAGGAATCTTTAATCACATTCTCAAAACAGGAAAAACTGATTTAGGCGATTTAGTTTCTTTATTTAAAGCAAACCCAGGGTACTTGAATGTTGGCTTGCGCTTATTGGCAACTCAAGGTTGGTTGGAATATGATGTAGACAATGAGTCGGGCCAAATCACGGTGGGAATTAATGATAAAAGTGAGTTTGCCTTTGCAAACTTTAGTCACTATAAAGATGTGGTAGACCTCATGAAGTTTTCAGAAGGTTATCACCCGCGAAGATTTGAAAAAGAGCCATATGAGGTTTGGGAACGAATTGCCAGGAAATTTAAGGCAGGGTATTTTCAGCTTTCAGAAAATGAACAGGAAAAGGAAATTCAGGGGCAAATACTGAAGCACATCGAGGGGGTGTTGGTTGGGCCAAGTACTGTACAGTTGGGTATGGGTGGCATGTTTCATAAATACTTTATGGAAATGTCATTTAGTCCAGCGGAGTATCATAAGGACCCTGAGAGTTTCGAACAAATCCTTGATTTCTTTAGCTTTCTTGGATGGTTTGAAAAGAAAAAGAACACCTACAAATTCACCGAGAAGGGTTTGTTCTTCGCGAAAAGATCAGCAGCGTATGGTGTCACGGTCTCTTACATCCCCACATTCAGAAAGCTGGATGAACTAATATTTGGTAATCCTGAAATACTAAAAGTCGCAGAGGGAGAGAAGGAAAAAGGAGTAGATCGTGAGATGAATGTATGGGGAAGCGGAGGAGCACATTTAGCCTACTTTGAAAAGGTAGATGACATTATCATTGACCTGTTCAATAAGCCAATCGCTGAGCAGCCAAAAGGAATTTTGGATATGGGTTGTGGAAACGGAGCGTTCCTGATCCACATTTTTGATGTGGTTTTTCATAAAACCAAAAGAGGTAAAATGCTGGAAGAGTATCCGCTATTTCTTGTTGGTGCAGATTATAATGAAGCGGCACTTTCTGTTACAAGAGAAAACCTGATCAATGCGGATGTGTGGGCGAAAGTAATATGGGGAGACATTGGTAATCCGGAAAGGCTAGCATCCGATCTGAAAGAGAATTACGAAATGGAATTAGAGGATCTTTTGAATGTCCGTACGTTCTTGGATCACAACCGAATGTGGGAGGATGTAGATGAGAAAATAAATGAGACAAGCATTTCTACTGGCGCATTTGCCACTAAAGGAAGATTACTAAGTAACAATGAAGTAGAAGCCAACCTAAAAGCGCACTTTAAAAAATGGCAGCCTTATATCCGGAAGTTTGGATTGATTGTCATTGAACTCCATGGACTGGACCCTCAGCTGACTGCAGCAAATCTTGGGTCTACTGCAAGCACCGCTTATGAAGCGACTCATGGATTTTCGGATCAATACATATTAGAGTTGGATAGTTTTGATAAAGTGGTGAAAGAAGCTGGTTTAGTTATTGACGAAGAGCACAGATCCAAATTCCCTAATTCTGAATTAGCTACTGTTAGTATTAACTACTTGAAATAATGAGAAAACCTTTTCGATACGTTCTTTACATCATGGTTGGGTTTCTGATCTATCAGGTCATTGATTCTGGAGAAGCTGGATTCACGCACAAAGAGGTGAAGAATACACTGGTTATTGCTATGATCGCTGTGTTCGTGTTGCTTTTGATTGTTCGCGTGATAAAGCAGCGATATGATGACAATGAGAAAGAATAAAAAAAGCGGGCTATATAGCCCGCTTCAGCGATTTTAAAAACTGTACCTCAGTCCGAATTGAACTTGCCACCTGGAAAGTAATCCAGTATCCGGGGTAAAGGTTTCTCTCAGGTTTGGATCAAAAGTGTAGGTAACATCTCCAGTTGAAGCGTCTGTACTAGCTCCGATAACCTGTGTATTGGTTGGAAACTGTCTCACACCCCAATCAGAGCTTACAAGGTTGCCAACATTTAGAATATCTACACTGAATTGAATCTGATCACCATTATTCAAGTTGTAATCCTGAAGGATTCGCAAATCCCATCTGGAGTACCACGGACTCAATGCAGCATTTCGTCCTGCATATGACCCTCTGTTCTCACTCAAATAATCATCTTGAGCAATATAGGCTTTTAGCGCAGCTTGTTGCTGTGCAGCTGATACTGTTGTGCCATCTACAGGATTAACAGTCGCTGCAAAGTTCATTGCATCAACCTGGCTGTCTGTGGGGATGTAGATCAAGTCATTTCCAAAGCTAAATGCTCCATCATTGTTGATGTCTCCGGCATATGTATAACTAAATCTTCCACCCTGGGCATATTCAAAAAACATGGAAATCGTTGTTCCCCACTTCTCGCTGTAGTTGAAATACTTGTTTAGGTTTCCTACGATTCTATGTTTATTTCCATAAATAGAAGGTGCCAGAACTGTTTGATTCACATCACCAAGAGCCGGATTTCTGTCGAAGGCATCACTGGTAATCTCTGCTTCAATCGAAGTAACATCCTTTGCGTCCAGATAATTATATGCAATGCTGGTGTAAAGTCCGTTTTCCCAGTTTCTTTTTACCTCAAAACTTGCATTAAAACTTCTTCCCTTATCTGTATTTGTGAAAATGTATGCGTTATTAATCTTTTGTCCATTGGTGTAGATTCGTCTATCATCGCCTGGCGCATTTAACGTTCCCTGAGGGCTGCCTCCTAAACCATAATTTCTCACCATCATTGCATTCACATCATTCGTGTAGGCAAGATCAAGAGAAGTGACCCAGCCACCATTGTAATTTTTGTCAACGCCTAAGCTACTTCTCCAAACCTGTGGGAATTTGAAATCCCGGGCTGTCATATTATAAAAGAAACTATTCGGGTTGGCCACCTGATTTCCGATCCATACGAATGGCAAACGACCTGTGAAAAGGCCCGTTCCACCTCTTACTTGTATTTCTTTGTTTCCTTTCACATCCCAGTTAAACCCTACTCTTGGTGACCAAAGTGGGGTTTGTTTTGGTAGTTCTGTGTGATCAAAAGTGACAGGGTTACCATCTTCATCTGTGTATACAATTGAAGGATCGTAGCAACAGCTTCTATCTATATTTTCCTGGATTTTTTCACTTGTGTCAAAGTACAGAGGAAGATCCATCCTCAATCCGATTGTCAGATTTAGTCTGCTGTTTACTGCAAATCGATCCTGTACATAGAAAGCCCATTGCCCCACATTGGTCTCTGCCAATGCCCATGTGTCATTGGCATTGTTGGCATCAAAAACCGATTGTGAGAAATTGGCAATGTTTTCCAATTGACTAATGCCATCCGAATTGTTGGTATTCACAAAGTCCAGAAATGCTTGGACAGATGCAAATCCACCTCCAAATGATCCTCCAGGGTAGTAGTCAACGTTTCCATTGTATGGTGGCGTGACTCCAGGAATTTCAAAAGGTTCATAAACACCAAGGTTGAAAGAGTTATCAAACGAGAATTTCTCAAGGGAAGTACCAATGGTAATGGTATGATCCCCCAGGTACATATCAAAGTTGTTGGTGATCTGAAGCACATCCTGATCAAGGCGGTTGTTGATGGAGAATGGCTCATGCCCTGCTACTATGCCTCTTACTCCAAATTGATTAATATTCACCACAGGAAATGGAGAACTGAATGGCTCTCTGCTATCATCAAATTTTGTGTAGCCAACCTGAAATTTATTGGAGAATTTATTTCCGAAAAGCGACCGAAGTTCAATCAACCCTGAGTGGATGATGTTGTTGATTTGGTAACCGGAGTTTTGAAATTGCAGAGTTGTAGCATCAGGTCCTCTTCTACCAAGTGCGGAAGGGTGTGCTGGCTTTTGTTTGGATGCATCCAAAAAGTTGTAGGTGGCTACCAATGTATGGTTAGAATTGATATTCCAATCAAGCTTGATAATACCTTTATGATTGTTGGTTTCATGAATAAAACCGCTATAAGCGCCTGGATCATAGCCAATAGACCTAAGTGCACTCTGAACGGCGATTAGATCACTTTCGGGTATTCTGGATTCGTTTATGGCCCCAGTTCCAGTGTTTGGAAGAAAGCTGGAGCCCAAATCATCTCTACGTTCTAGTTCTGTATTTATAAAGAAAAACAACTTATCCTTGATTACCGGTCCGCCCAGGCTGAATCCCGTTTGTAGCTGTGTAAGCTCTGGAACAAAGACCTTTTCGCCCTCTACTTTTGATCCTGTCAGAGCATCCGATCTATAGAATCCAAAAACAGTTCCTTTGATATCGTTTGTTCCACTTTTGGTTACCGCATTTACAGACGCACCTGTAAATCCGGATTGGGTTACATCAAAAGGAGCTACAGAAACCTGAATTTGTTCAATGGCATCCAAGGAGATAGGCTGAGCATCTGTTTGCCCGCCGGGCGTTGCTGCATCCAATCCGAACGGATTGTTGAAGATGGATCCATCCAGTGAGAAGTTGTTGTACTGATCGTTTCTGCCCGCAAACGAATTGCCATCTGATGAAGGAGAAAGTCTGTAGATGTCACCAGCAGAACGGGTAATGGTTGGCATTTTTCTGATTTGCTCATTGTCAAATGCTTGCGATTCCCCAGTTCTGTCGCTATTAAAAATGCCGCCTGCCGTGACAACAACATCTGAAAGCTCTGTTGCTTGCTCGCTTAAAGTTGCGTCAATTTCATAATTGGAGCCAAGTTTTAAGAAGATGTTGTCAACCGTAAATGACTCAAATCCAACATATGAAAGTGTAACCTCATAGGGTCCGCCTACTCTTAAGTTTGGTGCTGTAAATCGCCCCGATGCATTTGTGATTGTGCCGGTTTGCGTACCTGTAGGTCTGTGCTTAACAAGGACGGTGACACCAATTAAAGGCTCACCGTCTGAATCTTTTACTTCACCAGTGATTGTTGATGTTGTAACGCCCTGGCCAAAACCCGTTAAAGAAAAACAGGCTAACCCAAGGCAGATTAGTAGTTTGGAATAAAATTTCATTGATGTTGAGGTTTTTGGTTTTATCCGATTTAAATGTTTCAACATACAATTTACTAATTCGGCTTGAGTGTAGCTAATTAAAATATCAGGATGATTAAGAATATGGTATGGTGATTGGGAAGAAGAGGGATGAGCTTTGAAACGTTGCTTCATTACAGCTCCATATCCCCTTGGGAGGCCGACCAGCAGGGTCCCGTAACATGGGAATCTAAATAATTGCCAGGATAGAGATTCCCAAGTCTCGTTCGTTCCTCACTCGCAAGAGAATACGGGAATACGAATAAAATCAGCTCGAAGTGAATACCTGTCCATCTAGACCTGATTTGAAAAGCTGCCAGTTCTCTCCTAAAAATTCGATTCTACTACCATTTTTTCAGGTTTTTATAAAAGGTGACTATGTCACCTCTGCCAATGTGTCACAATTCTTCCTTTGGCACATCCATTGATAATTCATAGGCGAAACTTGAATTAACGAACAAATAGATAAATCATAGTAATGGGAAAAATTATTGGTATCGACTTAGGAACTACCAACTCTTGCGTGTCCGTAATGGAAGGTAATGAGCCGGTAGTAATCCAAAACAGTGAAGGACGAAGAACAACTCCATCAATCGTGGCATTTCTTGACGATGGAAAAGGAGAAAGAAAAGTGGGTGATTCTGCTAAAAGACAGGCTATCACCAATCCTCAGAATACGGTGAGCTCAGTGAAGCGATTCATGGGTAAGAAATATTCCGAAGTAAAAGAAGAAATGAAAAGTGTCTCTTACGGAGTGGAATCCGGTAGTAATGACACTGTGCGAGTGAAGATTGGAGACAGAAAATATACTCCACAGGAGATTTCTGCTATGATCCTTCAGAAAATGAAATCAACTGCTGAAGATTTCCTTGGACAGGAAGTAAAAGAGGCGGTAATTACTGTTCCAGCATACTTCAACGACTCTGAGCGACATGCGACTAAAGAAGCAGGTCAGATTGCAGGACTTGATGTAAAAAGAATCATCAATGAGCCGACAGCTGCAGCATTGGCTTACGGTCTTGACAAAAAAGACAGAGACATGAAAATCGCAGTGTATGACCTTGGTGGTGGTACATTCGATATTTCAATCCTTGAGCTTGGTGAAGGCGTATTTGAAGTGAAGTCAACGAATGGTGATGTTCACCTTGGTGGTGACGACTTTGATGCCGTTATCATCAACTGGTTGGCAGAAGAGTTTAAGAACGATGAGAACATTGATCTAAGAAAAGATCCGATGGCACTTCAGCGATTGAAAGAAGCGGCTGAGAAAGCTAAAATTGAGCTTTCAGGATCTACTGAAACAGAGATCAACCTTCCATACATTATGCCAGTGGATGGTGTGCCTAAGCACTTAGTAAGAAAACTAACCCGATCTAAGTTCGAGCAGCTTGCGGATGACTTGGTTAGAAGATCAATGGATCCGGTAAAAGCTGCATTGAAAGATGCTGGTTTGTCTACTTCGGACATTGACGAAGTGATCCTCGTAGGTGGTTCTACTCGAATCCCTAAGATTCAGGAAGAAGTTGAGAAGTTCTTTGGTAAGAAGCCTTCGAAAGGAGTGAACCCGGATGAGGTTGTAGCGATTGGTGCTGCGATCCAGGGTGGTGTATTGACTGGTGAAGTGAAAGATGTATTGCTTCTTGACGTAACTCCACTTTCTCTTGGTATAGAAACCATGGGTGGTGTAGCTACGAAGTTGATTGAGGCGAACACTACCATCCCGACGAAGAAATCTGAGACCTTTTCTACAGCTGCTGACAACCAGCCATCTGTGGAAATTCACATTACACAGGGTGAGCGACCAATGGCGAAGGACAATAAGTCACTTGGTAAGTTCCACCTGGATGGGATTCCACCGGCACCAAGAGGTGTTCCTCAGATTGAGGTGACATTCGATATTGATGCAAATGGTATCTTGAATGTGAGTGCGAAAGACAAAGGCACTGGCAAAGAGCAGAACATCCGAATCGAGGCATCATCAGGATTGACTGATGAGGAAATCGAAAAGATGAAGCAGGAAGCGGAGGCGAATGCCGAGGCGGATAAGCAAGCCAAAGAGAAGGTTGAGAAAATCAACCAGGCTGACTCATTGATCTTCCAGACTGAGAAGCAGTTGAAAGAGTTTGGCGATAAGCTTTCTGAAGGCAACAAAACTGCCATCGAAGGTGGCCTGACTAAGCTTAAAGAAGCACACGGCAAGCAAGACCTTGCAGCGATCGATGCGGCAATGGAAGAGCTAAACACTGCATGGCAAAATGCATCTCAGGAGATGTACGCTGCGCAGGGTGGTGCTGAAGGCGGACCAGAAGCTGGTGCTCAAGGTGCTGATGGAGATGCTAAAGCTGACGATGAAGTGTCAGATGTTGAGTTTGAAGAGGTAGAGGAGGAGAAGAAGTGATAAGCCGCAAGGTTTAGCTTCAAGTTCCAAGTCTACCCTGGATATAGATTATGCCCCTGATGGTTTCTCGTCAGGGGTTTTTTATTTTTACAGCTTATGGATTGGTTTAAACTCCTAATCGGAATTGCATTTACTCTACTCGGCATTATCCTGCTAATTATTGAGATAAGAGATGGAGGCTATAAAAAATTGAAGAATTGGGGTGATATAATGCTATTGTTTGGCGGAGTATTCAGCCTGATAGCAGGCATATTATATATCATAGAATCCTTATTAGTTTTCAGTGGTTTTCTTTCGCATTTTTTCCATTCGACCGATTCGTCGGACCGCTAAAAACGCTAGCAAAAAAATCTTACGGTCCGCCGCTGCGGTCAAAATCAAATCCCGCCTTCCCACTTTTCAGCCCCGTGATTTTGACGCTCGCTTCTGAAGAAGCGATTAGGAGGGAGGGCAATGACAGAATGGCGAGGGTGCGTTGGGCTTAGCGAGGAAGCTTTCATTCTGTCTAGATTTTTGACGGGTCGCCGTTGCGATTCTTTTCATCAATGGAAAAGAAAGGCCATGCGGCCTGAGCATGAAAGTGTACTTTTGCAGTTCATTCGAAACAAAGGCTCGAAAACTCACAATAGCAATGAAATTAACCATCAAGACACTTTTCGGATTTGAAGATATCCTCGCTAAAGAAGTAGAAGCATTAGGAGGGGAAAAGATTGAAAAAATTACGAGAGGTGTCCAATGTGAGGGCAACCCTGCCTTTTTGTATCGAGCGAATCTTTCCTTGCGAACGGCGATGAAAATTTTGGTTCCGATTTATTCCTTTCGAGCGAAGAATGAAAAGCAGCTCTATGACAAAATGATGGAGTTTGACTGGTCCAATTTTTTGGACGTGGATCAGACCTTTGCCATCGACCCTGTCATCTTTTCAGAAATATTCACACACTCCAAGTTTGTAGGACTGAAAGCCAAGGATGCCATGGTGGATCAGTATCGGAATAAATATAGAAGACGACCTTCCATCGATACCGATAAACCGGATGTGCTTTTCAATTTGCACTGTGCCAATGATTCTTTTACTATCTCAATGGATAGTTCTGGGGCAGCATTGAATCAACGTGGTTATCGTGAGGAGGGTCATAGAGCCCCTATGAATGAAGTGCTTGCGGCTGGTATGGTCATTTTGTCTGGCTGGGATAAGAAGTCACCATTAGTAGACCCAATGTGTGGGAGTGGGACGATATTGACAGAAGCTGCCATGATTGCCATGAATATGGGGCCAAATCTGAAGCGTAAGGAGTTCGGTTTCCGCACCTGGCCCGAATACAGCCCTATCCTTTTCAACAATATAAAGAATGAAGAGCTTGGCAAGATTCGGAAGCCTAGCATGGATTTAATTGGGATTGATATTGACGACAGTGCGGTCACATTAGCTAGAAAGGCCCTGGGAAAAATAGGATTGCGAAGAGAGGTTAAAATCAAGACCATGGACTTTCGTGAGTTCAAGCCAATCAATGATGCTGGGACGATCATAACTAACCCACCTTACGGGGAACGAATTGGAGATGATATTCTTGAGTTTTATAAGACGATGGGCGATGCGTTTAAGCAAAATTTTGTAGGATATGACGCCTGGCTCATTAGTTCTAATAAGCAGGCATTGAAGCAAATTGGGCTCAAGGATTCAGAGCGAATCAAGCTTTACAACGGTAAGTTGGAGTGCGATTTTTGTAAATATGAGTTGTATTGAATTTTAACCACGGAGGTCGCTAAGATTTCACAGAGAACGCTGAGGTTTCTTTTCTAACTCCAAACCCTACTTTGTTTTCTCAGCGTTTTCTCTCCGATATCTCTGTGGTTAAAGATTTAAAACTTCAGCCTCACCAACTTTCCCTCACCAACTTTATCGATCACAATGATCAGTAAGTTTGAATAATCACTATCGTCGAACTGTTCGAATTTTTCCTCACCAAGTAGCGCATTGGCAAGTCCTGGAATGGTATTGGAATGTCCTGAAATGACAATTGTACCACCAGCGTGTTTCTTAACCACTGACTTAAGCCATTCGTCCTTATCGCTGGGTGCATATTCCGTTATCGATAACTCTTGCTGATCCGCAATAGGCTGAAGCGTTTTCTTTGTGCGTGTAAATGGTGTTGCGTATAGCGCAGTAATGTCTTGATTCTTCAGTAAGTCCGCCAGATAGTTTGCACGTTCCATTCCTGCATCATTCAGAGGTGGATTGTCAGTCCCGTCAATTGCCTTTTCTGCATGTCTTACCAGAATGAATGTGGTTTGATTTTGCGCAAAAGTGATAATTGCGAAAGTGAAGAGGAGTATCGTTATCAGGTGCTTTTTCATACGTAGATTTTTAACCACAAATAACAAAAGAAAACCACAGAGTTCTCCGAATTATTTCGGTTCACTCTGTGGTAAATAAGTTTAATTAAATCCTCTTCTTTCAAGAAGTCCTTCAAACTTTGGCTCTCTGCCCCGGAAGTTTACATACATTTCCATTGCATCCCGCGTGCCTCCTTTTGAAAGAATATGCTCCCGATAAGCATTTGCTGTTTCCTTATCGAAGAGTCCATTTTCTTTAAATGCGCCAAATGCATCTGCATCCATTACTTCTGAGTTTAAGTAGCTGTAGTAGCCTGCTGAGTATCCTTCAGGATTTGAGAATGCATGTGAGAAGTAGCCTGTTCGATACCGAGGCACGATCGCATCAATCATCCCGATTTCATCCATCGCTGCTTCTTCAAACTCACCTGCGCCAATAGTTATTGGTTCAGTTACGGTATGGTACGCCATGTCTAAATAGGAAGCTGCCATATACTCTACTGTTCCAAATCCCTGATTAAACTGTCCGGCGTTTTTAATTTTCTCCACCAATTCAGTCGGCATTACTTCTCCAGTTTCATAATGGAATGCATAAAGGGCTAACATTTCCGGTTCAAACACCCAGTTTTCCATAACCTGAGAAGGAAACTCAACAAAATCTCTAGGGGTAGAAGTACCCGAGATCGAAGGGTAGGTACATTCTGAAAGCAGGCCGTGCAGTGCATGCCCAAACTCATGAAAGAGTGTGGTTGCTTCACTTTGAGAAAGCAGGGATGGCGTATCTCCTGTAGGTTTCGTGAAATTACCAACATTCGTCACGATAGGAATAATTTTATTCCCTTCCATATTACTCTGACTTCTGTAGGTATTCATCCATGCTCCACCTCTTTTGCTACTACGATAGAACCAGTCAGACAGGTAGATGCCGATCAGCTCGCCATTTTCGTTTTTCACCGTGTAGGTCCTAACATCATCATGGTATTTTGGGATGTTTGTTTGCTCCTCAAACGTCATCCCAAACAGCTTGTTTGCTAGTATAAATGTGCCATTGATGACATTGTCTACCTTGAGATATGGACGAATCTCATTTTCATCCAGATCGTACTGTTCTTTCTTAATTTTCTCCGCGTAATACCACCAATCCCAAGGCATGATGTCAATGTCAACCCCTTCTTTGGCAGCCATTTCTTTCATTAAATCTCTTTCTTTTTTCGCAGCTTCTAAAGCTGCAGGCCAAACCTTGTCCAGAAGGTTATAAACTTTGTCAGGAGTATCCAGCATTCGTTGGGTGAGGACATAATCGGCCCAGGTAGAGTAACCGAGTAGCTGTGCCTTTTCAAGTCGGACGTTTGCCAATTGACGAGCCAATTCTTTGTTATCATTTTCATCATCGTTATCGCCACGATTGATATACCCTTTCTTTAGCTTCTCACGCAGTTCTCGATTAGTCGAATAGGTAATGAATGGATACAGACTTGGCCTGTGGGTGGTGAAAACATATTTTCCTTTATAGCCTCGCTCTTTTGCGGCCTCAGCACCTGCATTGATCACGCTTTCTGGAAGACCTTCCAGATCACCTTCCTCAAGGACCATCTCAAACTTGTTGGTCTCAGCCAGCACGTTTTCTCCAAAAGCCACTGAGAGCGAGGAAAGCTGACCGTTGAGTTCACGCATTTTTGCCTGCTCTTCTACACTTAATGCAGCACCGGCACGAACAAATCGGGTATTGTAATTATCTAATAGTTTGGCCTGTTCGATGGTAAGATCTAACTCTTCTCTTTGATCAAACAATGCCTTAACTCGTGCATAAAAGTCTGCATTGAGAAAAATATTATCACTGTGAGCTGAAAGTCTGGGACTTATGACTCTTGAAATTCCTTGCAGCGAGTCGTTGGTATGTGCTGAGGTGAGATTGAAAAACACATTGCTCACTTTGTTGAGCAAGTCTCCTGATTTCTCAAAAGCCGTAATCGTGTTTTCAAATGTTGGTTCTTCTTCGTTGCTGGCTATCGCATTCACTTCTTCCAGCTGTTGCGCCATCCCATCTTCGAAGGCCTGCATGTAGTGCTCATCCTTGATTTGATCAAATGGAGGAACACCGTATGGTGTTTGCCATTCCTGATAGAATGGATTTTCTGTTTGCATTTCCGTATTTTCTGATTGTGTTTGGCAACTGAATAGAGCTACAGCCGCAATCACATAAAGCAATTTTTTCATCATTTAGTTTCTTGGTTGGAGGTAAATTTAATTAAAGGAAATGCGCTCAGGAAATATCCGGGAGCTGCCACTTAAATTTCACAGCCAGAATCCTAAACGAGGCGATGAAGAGTACCGTCGTAAGAATATTCCACCCCTGTTCAAGCCCCATACGTTGCAATACAACGTACAAAATACCACCGCATAAGCAGGTAAGGGCATAAATTTCTTTTCTGAAAATCAAGGGGATTTCATTGCATACGATATCCCGAATCACCCCTCCAAAAACGGCAGAAACCATCCCCATCATAATGGCAATTACAGGATGTACTCCTATGGTAAGCGCTTTTTGTAGACCTAAAACGGTAAACACAGCGATCCCAACCGTGTCAAACATGAAGAAAGTTCTTCTCAGTTTTAGCACTGCCTTTCCAAAAAGGAGGGAAATCAAAATACCTGACCCGATCATCGCTAGGTAGATGAGGTCTTTCATCCATCCAACAGGTGTGCTTCCAAGCAATATGTCACGCATGGTGCCACCGCCGATTGCCGTGATTAGTCCTACAGCGGCAATGCCGAAGAAGTCCAGTTTTTTATCACGACCGGCAAGCGCTCCGGAGATGGCAAATACCATCGTCCCAACGATATCGATGAAGTATAAGATAGTCACGGGGCGAAAGTAACGACTAATCGCCTATTTGAATGAATTTCAAGTTGCGCTTCAACCCTTCAAACTTGGTTCGCTTTACAGCCGACTTCTTAAACACTTTTTGAAAGACCTCTTTGGTCATTTCCTGCCAATCCTGTTTTGAAAGTTCTTCCCATCCTTGAGGTTTGAATGCCGGTTCAGAGTGCGGTTTAGAAAAACGATTCCATGGACACACATCCTGGCAGATATCACAGCCAAAAGCCCAGCCTTCCATTTTGCTTTTGAATTCGTTGGGGATTTCATCTTTCAATTCGATTGTTAAGTATGAAATGCATCTGCTGCCATCTACAACGTATGGTTCAGGAATAGCATCTGTGGGGCAAGCATCCTGGCATGCTGTACAGGTGCCACAATAGTCCTTCATCGGACCATCAGGTTCTAATTCGAGATCTATGATTAGCTCAGCCAAAAAGAAAAAACTGCCCATTTCTCGATTAAGCAAAAGCGAGTTTTTTCCAATCCACCCAATTCCACTTTTGGCGGCCCAGGCTCGCTCATGCACAGGTGCAGAATCCACAAATACACGTCCGTTAACCTCTCCAATCTCTTCCTGAATTTGACTCATGAAGGTTTTTAGCTTGTCCTTTATGATGAAATGATAATCCTGTCCGTAGGCATATTTGGCAAATTTTGGGGTCTTTGTTGAGTAATTGGTTTCAGGGTAATAGTTGTAAACGAGTGAGACAACCGATTTAGCCCCTGGGACGAGCTTGGTAGGATCAAGTCTTTTGTCGAAATGATTTTCGAGGTATCCCATTTTTCCCTGATACCCTCTATTTAACCACTCTTCTAGTTTGGGTGCTTCTTCTTTCAAAAATTCAGCTTTTGAGATACCGCAAAAGGAAAACCCAAGATCAGAGGAGAGTTTCTTTATTAGATTTTTACGGTTCAAAGCGCACACAAGACAAATGTAGTATGCAAAAAATGGTTGTTTAAAGGGTCTCTAATCTTTTATGCAAGAATTGAAAGTGGATGTGCAGAATTCGAAAAAAGGAGATGCGCACTTTTGTCTTATAGATTAATAAAAACAAAAGACGATGTACAATAAATTGAAACAAGCAGAATTAGCATTGAGAGAATCGGATGAGATGATAGCAAGTGCATTTGTGATAGGTTATTATGTGATACTAACCTTTGGATTGCACAATTTCATTCAGGCAGCATATTAAAATTTAGGTAGTAGTTTGATAGGAAGAGTGTTTCTCTTCATGCGCCCGGAACTGGCAATTTCCGGGTGTTTCTTAAAAAATTAGATGGGTTAGTAAACTAAGGCGAAAACTTCCATCTATATCTCTGGGTATTACCGCCAGGGGTTTGATCTAATCATAATGGTGATAGGCAAGGCTAGCCTTGCGTGATAGTTGCCCCGGTTTGTGGTGAGCCGGGGTTTTTTTATTTCTTCAAAACAGGTTTATAGCCTGTGTATTGCTCAAACTGTTTTTTGAACATGGTTACGTTCGTCATACCCACAGCCTTTGCAGCATCTGTCATTGAATTCACCCTTCTGTTGTTTAAAAGATCTTCCGCAAATTGGTACCTGATTTTCTTGATGAATTCCAAAGGGGTGATTCCTAATGCATCCTTTAGGACCTTAAATAACTTTCTCTGACTGACAGCTATCTCATTCGCTAAATTTTGAACCCCTAGCATTGAATTGTCAATATTCTTGACCACCAGGGACTCTAGTTGCCTGATCATTTCTTTTCGTGTAGCCTCAGGATCAAAATGTGAGAAGGTTGCTGAAATAGTACTACCTCCATCTGATCTCTCGATCAGATTTTTTACTCGTACCCGAAGCTCTTTAGCATCAAAAGGTTTAGGTAGAACAAAATCGATTCCGCGATCCAGCGCTTTATGAAGCTGGTCTTTGTCAGCCCGACTTGAAACAATGAGACATGGAATGTCCTTGTACCGTGTATCCTGAACCTGTTCGATAAATTCAAAGCCGTCCATTACAGGCATGGAAAGATCCGTAATGATTAGATCTATCTCCCGCTCCTGAAGTTTATGCATGGCTTCTTCTCCATTTCTAGCTTCATGAATTCGATATTCTTTCCGTAGGAGCTCCGAAATCAATAACCTGATATCAGGATTATCGTCTACGATTAATATCGACTTCATTTCTTCACCTTGTGGGATGGTTTCAGCTTTTTCAGTAGTCGTTTGCGGGGTGATAATTGTATTACTAAGCCATCGTTCTACAGCTTCTCCTTCTTCAGGCAGTTCTTCAATGTTTAATGGAATACTGATAGTAAAGGCGGCCCCCTGCGTTTTGCGATTTTCTGCCGTAAGGGATCCTCCATGTAGTATAACAATTTCTTTTGCGATGGCAAGGCCTATTCCCAGCCCTTCTCTTTTGTTGCTTAGCGTGTCACTGGAATAGAACCGATTAAACATTTGCTCAAGTTTAGCTGGGTCTATTCCGGGTCCCTCATCTAAAATGACTATATATAGATTCTCTTTCTCCTTTTTGCACTCAATTTCAACTTTTGTCCCTGATTCAGCAAAGTCCAAAGCGTTTGAGACAAGGTTGTAAAGAACCTTCTCAAAGTGCCAGGTATCTAGCAATGCCCAATCCGAGTCATTCAAAGATGTCTTCAGTTCAAGAGAAACGTCCTTAGCTTCAGCGGCAGGTTTATACATAGTAATGAATTCAGCTATAAACTCATTTACCATGCACCTGGAGCGATTCAGTTGGAGCAGACCCTCATCCAATCGAATTAATTCGCGAATTTCTGTGGATAAATTATTAAGGGTTTTACTGAAGCGCTGGATGGCTTTGAGCTTATCTATTGTGTCCAATGGGAGCACATCTTCATGTTCAACCAATAGCATATCTGTCAACCCTAGAATGATTGCTATGGGATTTTTTAGATCGTGGGAAACATTCGCGAAAAAAGTAGATTTTGCTTTGTCTAGCTCTGACAATTTCTCATAGCTATCTCGCAGGTTTTTTTCTGTCTCTGACAAGCGAAGTACATTTTTTATGCGTGCCTGAAACTCTAGTTTATTAAAAGGTTTTGATAAGAAATCATGTACTCCAGCTCGAAAAGACTCGGATAGATCTTCTGGCTTTTTCATCACAGCCGTGACCATAATGATGGGTATATGCGCGAGCGCTTCATCAGCCTTTACGGCCTCTACCAGGGCGTACCCATCCATCTCAGGCATCTCCCAATCAGTAAGGATTAAGTCCGGGACATATTTTTTGGCTAGCTGCAATCCAATTTTACCATTAGGAGCTGTTAGTGCATTTTTATGCAGGCCCAGCTCTTTAAGTTCATCAATGATAATTTTGATATTATCCGGCTTGTCATCAATAACCAGAATGCTTGTATTTGGCTTAGTTTGACTCATGCGTTGATGTAGTGGTTAGAAATTCCGCCAACTTTTCTTTAAACGAAGCGATTCCATTTTGATCATGTTCAGCTACCAGTTGCATCAATTGATCACATATTGGTTTAGTACTTCTACTTTTTTCTAAAAGTGAATCTATTAACTCTGACCATTTGCCAGCCTCATATACTTGTAATTCATTTATTCTTTCTGCCAGCCCATCCCAAACAAGATAGTCTTCATCTTTAAAATTAAAGAATGTTTGATGGGTTAATAGATCACTTGCAATGCTTGCCCCCTTACTTATAATAGGAAGTGTGAACGAAAAAACACTGCCTTTACCCTTGGTGGAGTCCACTTCCATTTTTTGTCCGTGGGCATGAATGGCCATTTTACAAAATGATAATCCAAGACCCGTTGATGTTGCTCCTCCGAAGGATCGTGCATCAGACTGCTCAAATTGCTCAAATATCTTCTTAAGATCCTGGGGGGGGATACCTTCACCATGATCCTTGATCGATATCTTGATAACATCATTGGACTCACTTGCATGGATTTCAACCGGTGAATTGAAATGAGAGTATTTGATGGCATTCGATACCAGGTTATTTAGGACACGATGGATGAGCTGTTGATCGGCCTGAACCCTATATTCCCGATTCATTTTGTTCATGATTTGGATATTTCGTTCTTCTGCAACAGGTTTTAACTCATCTATAACTTCATTAATGGTTGCCGATATCGAAAAATCGGAGATATACAATTTCATTTTCGATTTTTCAAAACGCAAAACACCCAGCATGTTTTCAATCAGATTAAGCATATGCTTGCCTGATCTGTTAATTTGTTTGGTCTCCTCATTTTTTTCTCCCTCCACTCTCCTTATAATTGAGACAAGTGGATTCTTCAGATCATGGGCAACCATACTTACCAGTCCTTCTTTAAAAAACTCTAATTCCTTTTGTTTCTCAAATGCTTTTTGAAGGTCCTCATTTTTTTGTGCAATCGTTTTGGTTCTGTCTTCCACTTTTTGCTCAAGAATGACCTGATTTCTTTTTAAGGAATTGATTCTTGTACGATAGAGTGAAATGGCAATGAATATGATGAAAGAGGAAAGAGTAAAGTGAAAAGTCCATGTTTGATACCATGGTGGCGGGATATAGAAGCTAATGGTCAATCCTGCTGAATTCCAGATCCCATCACTATTTGTGCTTTTCACTTTTAAAGTATGATTGCCGTGATTTAGTGCAAAGAATTCGAGGCTATTTTGATTGTTTAATTCAAACCATTCTATATCATCATCCAGCTGGTATGCATAGGAGATATTTGATTTTAGCGCAGGATTAATCGCCGCAAATTGAAAAGTTAGTCTTTGATTATAGGGGAGTATAATTTCTTGATTGGATTGTAAGTCATATTTTTTATTTTGAATTAGGATGTTTCTTAGGGCTAATTTTGGAAAGGAGGATTGTACGGTTACATCATCTGGATTGAAATAGGTGATGCCATTTTTACCACCAAAATAAAAGCAACCCCTTTCATCACTCATGAAAGCTTCGAGGTTATAGTCGTCGCTTCCGAGCCCATCTTTAATCCGATAGTTTTTGAAAGTACTATCCATAGGATTAAAATGACTCAATCCATTATTCGTTGAAATCCAATAGGTGTCAGCATCGGTCTTTAGCATGCCCATTGTGGAATTATTGCTAAGTCCATCTTCTTCTGTAAAATGTGTAAATGTTTTTTTGTGAGGGTTAAAGTGATTTAGTCCGCCACCAAGGGTTGTCAGCCAGTAATTGTCTCCATCAGGGAACAGATGTAGTATTTTATAATTATTTAGACTTGAGTCGTTTTCGGTATCTGGAATAAATCGTTCAAATGAGTTGTTACTATAATCGTACCTGTTTAAACCTCCACCATAAGTACATACCCATAAACCACTTTCGTCTTCTAAAAATGATGTAATGTGATCATCTGATAATGAAGTGGAGTCGCCAGGAATGTTTTTTATTTGTCTGAAATCGTCAGTTTCCGGTTGATAAATATTAATTCCCTCTCCGTATGTGCCTACCCATAGATTTCCTTTGCTATCCTCATAGATAGCAGTGATAATGTTCATACTTAGTCCGTTACCTGATAGAAAAGGAGATGCGGTGTATCTTTTAAAAGTTCCTTTTTCTTTATCAAACAAGTTTAATCCACCTCCCCAGGTGCCAACCCAAAATCGTCCTTTTGAGTCTTCATACATGATTCGAATCCAGTCGTGGCTGATACTCTCCGGGTTGGTTGGATCGTGTGTATACCTTTTAAATACAACCGGATTTTTTGATTGTAGTAGGTTTAGTCCTCCACCGAAAGTTCCCATCCAAAGGTTGCCTGAACGGTCTTTGTACATGCTATAGACGTTGTTGTGGGAGAGCGATCTTTCATCTTGTGGGTCATGTTTCATAAGATGAAACGGGCTTTCTACAAGCTTTTGAAATCCTTTCATGTAATAACCCACATAGGTAACACCGTTGGATCCATGATGAATGGAACTTACATCATCGTCTGATAAGCTTAGAGGATCGGTAGGATTGTGATTGAAATGGTGAAAAATATTTAATTGCGGGTCAAAAATTGAGATACCCATTGTTGCACTTCCAATCCAAATTCTTCCTTTTGCATCTTCAGAAATTGCGTTTATTCGACCTCCTAGTTTATTCGGGACTTTCGTGACAGCACGATTAAATGAATTTGTATTTGCTTTTTTGACCCACAGGCCATTTTCGCCTGTGCCAATCCAGATGTTGTCCCTGGAGTCAATAAGAATATCCCAAGCAGATTTGTTATTTGCAAGTATTCTGCTCGTTGAGTTTGTATTTGGGCTCCAATTAAAGACCCCTTTATCTTCGGAAGCGATCCAAATAGTACCTTCAGAATCCACTTCAATGTCGTTGATTTTGCAATCGGGGATGTTTTCAATCTTGTTAAAAGTTTTATCCTTAAACGCAAATTCGAAAAGGCCTTCACCCTCCGTTCCAACTAATAAACTTTGGTCGTTTAATTGATTGATGGCTTTAATGGCCAATGTGGAGGCTCCTTTTTTTAGAATAAAATTTTGAAAGTTGTTCGTTTCTTTTTTGTAAAGACTCAGGCTAGCTTTTGTCCCCACCCAAAGGTTATAGGTATCGTCCTCGTAAAATGTCCAAACGGAGTTGTCTGGGATGGAAGTTGAATCGCCAAACTTATGTGTGAAAGATTCGAATTGGTAACCATCAAACCGATTGATGCCACCAAAATTGGCTATCCATAGCATATCATTGCTGTCCTGAAAAATGCTGTTTGTACTGCTTTGATTTAAGCCATCTGCCTTAACATAGGATTCAAAAGTGAATGCAGGAGGAGTTACATCTTCTTGCGCAGATATCTTGTGCATCGATATCTGGGCTGCCAAAATCAGTATAAGCCTCAGTCCTTTCATGTTGAGCTATGCCTCCCAGGTAAAGGTTCAACAAAAAAAGCAGATATTATAAGTATTTCGACGAGAATGATAATTCCAATTGTTGGTTGTTTGTAAAAACATAAAACATCAATACTTATGGAATATCAGGAAGAGTCAAGATTTGCAAGAATTGCTTTAACTATAATATACTCAGTAGGCCTTGGTATAATTGCAGCCCTGAATTTACTCGCTGTGGGTTAGGCTATCGAAGCAACTGAGAACCTAAAACCACAGTTCCGCCCGCAATTTTAGCGTTAGCATGTCCACTCGGGTCATGGCTATGCCCGGGATCGCATTCGTTGGTAAAATCCTCTGATTTGTGGTGGATGAATAAAACTGTTCCGGAAATGTCTGAGGCATCACCTGTCCCCAAGCTCCAGAGGTCGGTTTGGATTGTGAAATTGCCACTGCCCTCTTCATCAACCTGGATATTACCAATGTCTCCGGCAAATGGCTTCAGCCACAATCGTCCCATACTTACCGAATCACAGAAAGCAATAAATCGCCCTTTATTCCAGTGTCTGCCAGGCTCTTCTAGCGTGCCTTGATGCAAGTGCATGGCATGAGCTGTATTAGGCTCCATATTCGAAACAGAAACTTCCAGGATCGTCACTCCATCTTGATAGGTAAACGCAGCATTTCCCATCCAATCACCTTTTGTATATGTTTCTCCGTCTTCAGTACTTACCCAATAGATATCTGCTGCAGCAAAGGTTTTAGGGCCAGGATCTTTTTCATCTTTGCAGGAAAGGACTGAAAGGATAAGAGCAAATACACTGAGTAGTCTCATTATTCTCATTGATTTATTTGATTAACAATCAACAAAAATCAAACCACTAAAACAACGATCCGGTTTGTGAAGGCGGTATTGCACCCAAATGCTTATAAGCCAACTCAGTGGCTTCTCTCCCGCGCGAAGTACGTTTTAAGTACCCCTCCTGGATAAGGAAAGGCTCATACACTTCTTCGATTGTTTCGGATTCTTCGCCGCAAGCCGTGGCAATTGTCCCGAGACCGACCGGGCCACCCTTGAATTTGTTAATAATCGTTGATAGGATTCGATTGTCCATCTCATCCAACCCATGATCGTCCACATCCAGTGCTTTCAAAGCCACTTTGGATATCTCCAGCGTGATGGCGCCATCTCCTTTGATTTGCGCAAAATCTCTGGTTCTTCGCAGTAGGTTGTTTGCAATTCGAGGGGTTCCTCTGCTTCTTCTGGCTATTTCAAAGGCAGCTTCCTCATCAATGATTGAATTCAAAATATCAGCAGATCGACCGACAATAGTTGTTAACAGCTTTGAGTCGTAATATTCCAGTCTGGCGTTTATGCCAAATCGGGCTCTGAGTGGTGAGGTCAATAATCCGGAACGAGTAGTTGCGCCGATGAGCGTAAATGGATTTAGCTCAATCTGGACAGACCTGGCATTAGGCCCTGAATCCAGCATGATATCAATCCGATAATCTTCCATTGCCGAGTAGAGATATTCTTCTACGACTGGGTTCAACCGATGAATCTCATCAATGAAAAGCACATCATGAGGCTCCAGGTTAGTGAGCAATCCCGCAAGTTCACTTGCCTTATCCAGCACAGGGCCGGAAGTCACTTTTATATTTGACTCAAGCTCATTGGCTATGATGAATGATAGGGTTGTTTTACCCAAGCCCGGAGGACCATGAAGTAAAACATGATCTAAAGGCTCAGTCCGTTGCTTGGCCGCTTCAACAAATATTTTCAGGTTTTCAACTACCTTATGTTGTCCGGTAAAGTCAGAAAATGAAAGTGGTCGTAGCGCTTTTTCAAATTCTTTTTCCGAGGATTCCATGCCCTCCCCATCCGCTTGCAGGTAGTCTTCTCTCATTGGCCTCAAATATAACTCACAAAGCGATTGAAGCCTGATTGATTTACTTTTGCGGCACAAAGTTTTCCAATGCAAAAACAAAGACTGCTTTACTTCGGAATAGGACTTGCACTGATTTTCATTCTTTTTTCTTATTTAAGAAAAGATGCCCAAAGGCTTCATCATATCCAGGGACAAACCATGGGCACCATCATTTATAATGTGAAATATGTGGCTAAGGAAGTTGATGGGTTGGATCAGAAAATCTCTGATGAACTGGTTGCTTTGAATCAATCACTCTCCACTTATATTCCTGATTCAGAAATATCCATTTTAAACAAGGAAGGCGTGTTTGATTTCAAGTCTGAATTTTTCCTGCCCGTTCTTAAGAGCAGCAAGGAAATTCATGAAAATACAGATGGAACGTTTGACCCCAGTATCGGGCCATTGGTTCAGGCCTGGGGATTTGGCCCAGATAAGCAGATCCCTTTGCTGGATTCAGCGCAGGTAGACTCACTAAAATCAATCACAGGATTTGATAAAGTAAAGTTTAATGAAGATAGTATTTCACTACCCGCAAATTTTCAAATTGATTTCAGCGCCATTGCGAAAGGGTACGCAGTAGACATTGTTTCAGAGTTGTTAGAAGAAAATGGAATAAACAACTACCTGGTAGAAATAGGAGGAGAGGTCAGATGCAGAGGAGTCAATGATGAAGAAAAGTCATGGTCACTTGGGATCGAAGATCCAACTGTTTCACAGGATCAGCAGCGTTTGATGGCGATTGTTCGGTTAAAAAACAAAGCGTTAGCAACTTCAGGCAATTACAGAAATTATTACGAAAAAGAGGGTAAAATCTATGCACATATCATTGATCCTCGAACTGGATATACTGCCAATCATAGCTTATTGAGTGCTTCGGTTTTTGCCTCAGACTGTATGTCTGCTGATGCTTATGCTACGGCTTTCATGGTATTGGGGCTGGAACGATCCAAGCAGCTCATTTCAGTTCATAACCTGGATGCTTTGCTAATTTATCGATCTGCAAATGGCTCCATTGAAAGTTTTGTATCTGAAGGAATTCGACCATTTTTGGAAATGAATAAAGCAAAAGGGAATTAATTATTTGATCTTAAGGTTCACATCTACAGCCGACCGAATCCTGATATGACATTAACTGTAATCATTCTTATTGCTTGTACTTTGATGGGAGGGCTCAGTATTAATCTGATTCCCGGAATGAAGCAAAATCTGCGATTGCCACTGATCTTCGCAGGTTCGTATCTTTTTGCCATCACGATCATTCATATCATCCCAGAGTTATTCTCAATTAGTCGTAATCCTTCTACCATCGGATTGTATGTGCTCATCGGTTTTTTCATGCAGCAGTTTCTCGAGTACTTCTCTTCAGGAGTAGAGCATGGGCACGTGCATACGAATAAGGCCGTTTCGGTAAGCGGAAGATTTTCGATTATCATAGCCCTAATGATTCATAGTTTATTGGAAGGGACACTGCTTACGCATGATTCACCATTCCACGAAAAGCATGAGTCATATTCGCTTCTTCTAGGGATTGTCCTGCATAAAATGCCAGCTGCCTTTGCACTCATGGCCACCATGCAGGGTTTAGGAAAACGAGCAATATATCTATTGATTTTATTTAGTCTGGCCTCCCCATTGGGAATGATACTGGGGGATTTTGTTTTACTTTCTGAAGATGCGGTATTGGTTGTTTTTGCCATAGTATGCGGTAGCTTTTTGCATATTTCTACCACCATTTTTGTGGAGGCAAGCCCCGAGCATCACTTTGGCTTAAATAAAATTTTAATCAGCTTACTTGGTGCTGTATTGGCAATTCTGGTTGAGTTTATGGTATAGAATAGCTCCAAGCTAATGAGTGATAATACATCATTTTTTATACCTTAACCTTCAAATGAGGGTGGTCTTATTATTCATTTCGCTACTTGTCCCCATCCTTTCTCAAAGTTGGGGCTTCTTTGCACACCAGAAAATCAACCGATTGGCTGTTTTCACTTTGCCTCCGGAAATGATGGTATTTTATAAGCAAAATATTCAGCACATCACTGAAAATGCAGTGAAGCCGGATATGAGGCGGTACGCGGTAAAAAACGAAGCTCCACGACACTACATAGATGTAGATGTATATGGAGACTCTGCTGTTTACAAAATGCCAAGATATTGGAACGAGGCAGTTGAAAGGTACTCTGAAGACACCCTTCAGGCTTATGGTATTGTGCCATATCATATTAACCGGATGTCTTATTGGTTGATCAATGCCTTTCAAAATAAAGATGCGGATCAGATACTGCGCCTTTCTTCAGACCTGGGACACTACATCGCAGATGCAAATGTGCCACTTCATACGACTGTGAATTACAATGGGCAGTTATCTGGCCAATATGGTATTCATGGATTTTGGGAGTCGCGATTGCCTGAGCTGTTTGCTGATAATTATGATTTACTGACAGGTAAGGCTGAATATGTAGAAAATTTGCAGCTGTATGCCTGGGATGCAGTTGTAAATGCACATGAAGCGCTTGATTCTGTGTTGATGTTTGAAAAAATGCTAACAAGGAAATATCCAGAATCGAAAAAGTATGGATATGAAGAGCGAGGCAACACAACTATCCGGACATATTCCTATGATTTTTCATCTGATTACCATCGTAAATTAAACGGGATGGTAGAGCGACGGATGCGAGCATCTATCAAAATGGTAGGGGACTTTTGGTTTAGCTGCTGGGTGAAGGCGGGGCAGCCGGATCTTACTGAATTACTTTCAGATGTGGAATTACGGGATTCAATATTTGTCGTGGATCCCAACATGAAGCTTCGAAATCATGAGGCGGGGATAGGAGAATAAATGCTGGTTGATTAAATCAAGATATTCAGAAGGTCTTCCTTGTGATTTAGGTATTCACCAAAAAACTTTCGTTCTTTCATTCTGCTCATCAAGAGGTCCAAATTACTTTTTTCCTTTAATTCAATCCCCACCACAGCGGATCCGGTCTCCCGAGAATTTTTCTTGGTATACTCAAAATGTGTAATGTCATCAGAAGGACCCAGGACCTCAGCTACAAACTCTTTCAGGGCTCCTGCTCGTTGAGGGAATCGTACAATAAAGTAATGTTTCAACCCCTTATAGAGCAAGGCTCGTTCTTTAATCTCTTCCGTTCGGGTGATGTCATTGTTGCTGCCACTCACTACGCAAACCACGTTTTTCCCCACAATTTCATCCGAGAGTTGATCCAATGCCGATAGTGCAAGAGCACCAGCGGGCTCCACCACAATAGCATCTCTATTATAAAGTTCGAGTATAGTTTCACATATTTTTCCTTCATGGACAGTCAACATTTGATCCAGTACCGAATTGCAAATCTCAAAATTCAATTCACCTACCTGCTGCACGGCAGCTCCATCAACAAATTTTTCAATTTGTTCCAGCCTGGTGTTTATACCCTTTTCGAATGAGACCGTCATAGATGGAGCTCCAGCCGGCTCTACACCGATAATTTTTG
This sequence comes from Ekhidna lutea, assembly GCF_900188325.1. Classification (GTDB taxonomy): domain Bacteria; phylum Bacteroidota; class Bacteroidia; order Cytophagales; family Cyclobacteriaceae; genus Ekhidna; species Ekhidna lutea. The sequence goes on from NZ_FZPD01000003.1 coordinate 339,014, forward strand.
TGTGAGGGGAAAGCGATTTGAAAACACTCCCAACTCCGGCCGCCAGCCCTCCACCACCAACGGGCAGTAGCAAATAGTCTATTCGTTCATCAGCTTGCTTAAGCAGCTCCAACCCAATAGTAGCCTGACCCTCGATGATCTTTTTATCATCAAAAGGGTGGATAAATGTGGATTTGTTTAATTCGGCATAGGCTACTGCCCGACTTTTCGCATCATCGAAAGTGTCACCCTCCAGCCTCACATCTACATAATTCTGCCCAAACATATTCACTTGCTGAATCTTTTGATTGGGAGTAGTGGAGGGCATAAAAATGACACCTTTGCTCTGCAATGTTGCACAAGCAAAAGCGACACCTTGGGCATGGTTTCCAGCGCTGGCGCATACTACCCCTGAATCAAGCTGCTGCTTGGATAGTGATTTCATTTTATTCAGTGCACCACGAATTTTATATGACCTAACAAGCTGAAGATCCTCGCGCTTCAATAAAATGTTTGTTTTGAACCGTGAAGAATAATACAAGTTTGGCAATAGTGGAGTAAAGCTTACAGCACACTTAATGGATACTGCAGCTTCTTCCACATCTTCTATTGAAGGCATATAATTCGATTTTACCTTCATGGTTTATGCGTTTTCGGGTCTTAAATTTCTGACCGCTGCGCCGGCACGCCACATTTCAGATTCTCTAAGCTCATTAAGCTCTTTTTCCAAACCATCACGATAGTCCGGCTTCTCATTTGATTGAATGGTTATTCGAGCTTCGTTTGCACTTGCGACACTTTCATATAGGTCTTCAAACACGGGTGCAACCGCGTCTCTGAACTTCTTCCACCAGTCCAACGCACCGCGCTGAGCTGTAGTAGAGCAGTTGGCATACATCCAATCCATGCCATTTTCAGCCACAAGTGGATAAAGAGATTGCGTAGCTTCCTCTACAGTTTCATTGAATGCCTCTGAAGGTGAATGCCCTTTACTTCTGAGCAGGTCATACTGCGCAGCGAAAAGCCCTTGTATTGCACCCATCAAGCTACCCCTTTCCCCTGTCAGGTCGCTATATACCTCTCGTTTGAAATCGGTCTCGAACAGGTATCCGGATCCAACACCAATACCCAAGGCGACCGCCCTGTCTCGCGCTTTTCCTGTTGCATCCTGATGGATTGCAAATGAGGAGTTTAATCCTTTACCGGCAACAAATAATCGTCTAAGAGACGTCCCGGACCCTTTTGGAGCCACCAAAATGACATCTACATCTGCTGGAGGAACAATGCCGGTTTGCTCATGATAAGTAACACCAAAACCATGCGAAAAGTAAAGTGCCTTTCCCGGAGTAAGGTGTTTTTTTACCGTTGACCATTGCTGTATCTGCCCGGCATCTGAGAGCAGGTATTGGATAATGGTGCCTCGCTCGCACGCGTCTTCAATTTCAAACAAGTTCTCGCCTTCAATAAACCCGTCTGCAATCGCTTTATCCCATGACTTACCACCTTTCCTTTGACCAACTATTACGTTGAAGCCATTATCTCTTAGGTTTAAGGCCTGACCTGGCCCTTGCACCCCATATCCAATAACTGCGATGGTTTCATCTTTAAGGACTTCTCTTGCTTTTTCTAAAGGGAATTCTTCTCGGGTAACTACCTCTTCCAGTGTACCGCCAAAATCAATCTTTGCCATTTCTGTTTGTTTTATTCGTGTTAAAATTCTTTTATACTTAATGTGTTTGACTGTGAAGTTTCTAATTCGTGAATGAATGCCTCCGTTCGTCTTTTTGATTTAGAAATCGCCACTCTTCCTGAGCGAGCAAATTCAAGAATATCATAGGGTTCCAAAACCTCATATAATTCATGGGTTTCTTGCTTTGTGCCAGTTTTTTCAATCACGATCTGGTTGTCCTCAATAGCAATGATCTTGGCACCATGCTGCCTGATAAGTTTCTCAAGAAGTCCATTCTGTTGAAATACCTCTAGCGAAAGTTTATAGAGTGCGATTTCCTGATAATATATTTGGTCTTCTTCATAGAGGAATGATCCTAACACATCTACGAGTTTTCGGATTTGCTTCACCACTTTTTCTAAATCAATTTTGGTAGCAGTAGCTACAATAGTGAACCTGCTAACGCCTTTCACCTCAGTGGTAGATACATTAAGACTGTTGATATTGATCTTCCTCCGACTCAGGATTATAGTGAGTTTATTCAAAAGACCTGGTTTATCCTCAGTTAGGACCGATATAGTATATTCTCTTTTTTCCATCACTCAAGCCTTATTTTAGAAACACAACTACCCGAAGGCACCATTGGAAATACATTTTCTTCTTTTTCCACCACGACTTCCAGTAAGCTCGAGCCTTCTTGATTCAGCCATTTATTGAAAGCTTCATCCAGGTGATTTCTTTCTTGAACTCGTTGAGCTGGAATGCGATATCCCTCTGAGATTTTGATAAAGTCGGGGTTATCCATCTCGGTGAAGGCATACCTCTTATCGAAGAAGAGCTGCTGCCACTGACGTACCATCCCGAGAAAGCTGTTATTCAGAATTAGAATTTTTACTCCAATCTGATATTGCATGATTACGCCCAATTCTTGAATGGTCATTTGGAATCCCCCATCCCCAATGATTGCGATGACCTGCCGCTCAGGAGTACCTATTTTGGCACCAATTGCAGCGGGCAAGCAAAAGCCCATTGTACCTAATCCACCAGAGGTAATATGGCTTTTCAATTCATCAAATTGATAATACCTCCCCGCCATCATTTGATGTTGTCCTACATCTGTTACGATCACTGATTTGCCCTTTGTTTTTTCCGAGAGCTTGTGAACGACTTCTGCCATGGTCATCAATTTACTTTTAGGCTCCAGGGATTTTTGGACTGCTTTATCCATTTCTATTTTATCACATGCTCGAAATTCTGCTAACCACTGTTGGTGTGAATTCTTGTTCACTAGCGGAAGCAAAGCTTTTAGTACTTGCTTTGCATCTCCAATGATTGCAACATCTGTAAGAATATTCTTATCAATTTCAGCAGGATCTAATTCTATATGAATCACTTTGGCCTGTTTGGCATAAGTAGTTACATCACCTGTCACACGATCGTCAAAGCGCATTCCGATTGCAATGAATACATCGCATTCATTCGTTTTCACATTTGGACCATAGTTTCCATGCATTCCGGTATAGCCCACATACAATGGATGTTTAGTGGAAAAAGCAGATAGCCCCAGTAGGGTAGAGGCAGATGGGATGCCTGTTTTTTCAACGAACCTTTTTAATTCATCTTCCGCACCACTTAGCGTCACCCCTTGTCCAAAAAGGAGGTAGGGCTTTTTGGCTTGATTTATTAACGCAGCAGCTGCCTTCAACGGCTCTTCCCTTAGCTCTGGGTAAGGTTGATAGCTTCTTATTCTTTCACACCGTTTATAGATAAAATCGAATGATTGCTGCTGGGCATCTTTTGTGATATCGATTAATACTGGCCCAGGACGTCCTGATTGAGCGATATAAAACGCTTTTGCAAGTGCCTCAGGGATCTCTTCGGGCTTTGTTACCTGAAAATTCCATTTGGTGACAGGCATGGATATCCCAATGATATCTGTTTCCTGGAATGCGTCACTGCCAAGCAGATGACTTGCAACCTGCCCGGTGATACAAACAATGGGAGTTGAATCGATTTGAGCATCCGTAATCCCCGTGATAAGGTTTGTGGCTCCTGGCCCTGAAGTTGCGAAGCATACCCCAACTTTTCCTGAGTTTCTGGCATAGCCCTGAGCCGCATGAATGGCACCCTGCTCATGACGCACGAGAATGTGCCTTAACTGATTTTCATAATCAAAGAGCGCATCATAGACAGGCATGATAGCACCACCTGGATAGCCGAAAATGGTTTCGACTTCTTCGTTAATGAGACATCTTAAAATAGCTTCAGAACCTGATATTCTTTCAGCTTCAACTACTTTTCCTGGATTTTCAATTAGGGCTTCCATAATTAATTGTCTGTTATGCATCCTTGTGATGCGGATGAAACCATTTTGGCGTATTTGTAAAGGACTCCTCGTTCAACTTTCAATGAAGGAGTTTTCCATTCAGCTTTTCGTTTTTTTAGCTCATCATCACTGACCTCTAGCTGTATACTTTTTTGCTCTGTGTCTATAGTGATTGTATCTCCGGTTTTCACCAGAGCTATAACTCCCCCTTGCTGGGCTTCAGGAGCAATGTGCCCAACAACAAATCCATGTGTGCCGCCTGAAAATCTACCATCTGTGATCAACGCCACATCTTTGCCCAATCCTGCACCCATGATTGCGGCAGTTGGCTTCAGCATTTCCGGCATTCCTGGACCCCCTCTGGGTCCTTCATAACGAATGACTACTACATCGCCTTTTTCGATTTCCCCATTCTGTATTCCATCATTTGCCGCATATTCACCATCATATACTTTGGCTTTACCAGTAAATTTTAAGCCCTCCTTCCCGGTGATTTTTGCAACCGAACCCTCCATTGCAAGGTTGCCGTGTAGAATTTGAATATGTCCCGAAGACTTGATTGGTTGATCAATCGGGAAGATTATTTTTTGATCGAAGGAAAGGTCTGGAATAGTGGAAACATTTTGTTGTAATGTTTTACCCGTTACAGTCATGCAGCTTCCATCAATCATCCCAAGTTTGATGAGGTATTTCAAGACAATTGGCATTCCACCCATTTTATGAATGTCTTCCATTAAGTGTTTGCCGCTTGGTTTTAGGTCCGCTAAAAATGGTGTTCGATCACTGATTCTTTGAAAGTCAGACAGACTGAAGTTGATGCCAGCGGCATCTGCTATTGCAAGAAAATGTAATACCGCATTGGTAGATCCTCCCAGTACGGTTAGCAGGGTCACGGCATTTTCAATTGCAGTTTTAGTTACTATGTCGGAGGGTTTGATGTCTTTTTCCAGTAATGCCATGACACATTCACCTGCCTTTTTGCTTTCAATAGTTTTTTCTTTTCCCACTGCCGGGTTGGAGGAATTATAAGGGAGAGACATCCCCAGTGCTTCTATCGCGGAAGCCATTGTATTTGCAGTGTACATGCCACCGCATGCTCCAGCTCCCGGGCAGGCATTTTCTATCACCTGTTGATACTCGTTTTCTTCAATCTTCCCTGAGACTCTCTCACCCCAGGCTTCAAATGCCGATACGACATCCAGTTTTTTGTTATTGACACAGCCTGAGACAATTGTCCCACCATAAACCAAAATCGATGGACGATTTAACCTTAACATGGCCATGAGTGCACCGGGCATATTTTTATCACAACCAACTACTGTAACCAACCCATCATAGCTCATACCCTGTACCACCGTTTCCATTGAGTCTGCAATGATGTCTCTGGAAGGGAGGGAGTAGCGCATACCCGATGTGCCCATAGAAATACCATCACTAACACCAATGGTGTTGAAGATCAACCCGTTTCCACCTGTGGTATTCACACCATCCTTAACATGAAGGGCGAGATCATTCAAATGCATATTGCACGGATTTCCCTCGAACCCAGTACTGCCAATTCCCACTAGTGGTTTTTTAAGGTCTTCCTTTGTCAGTCCAATCGCATGAAGCATAGCCTGTGCTGCAGGTTGGCTGGGGTCCTGGGTTACTACTTTGCTGTATTTGTTTAATTCTGGCATGTTTTTTTGCATTTTTAGACATAAAAAAACCCTTCTCAGCGTGCTGAGAAGGGTTTTTGAATATTTTTATATCAATAGTCTCCTCAGCGCATATCGTAAATGATAATGACGTTAAGAATAGAGACGATATTGACTATGATGTTTTGCACGTTCGGTTTTTCTGCTTCGATATTGTGTTGTTAGATGATGCAATTTAATGAAAGGTTTATTGAATCCTTATTCATATCTATTTTTCCTCCTTCTTCAATGTACCAGGCGATGGTGTCACCAACCTTGGAACAAGGGCTTGCTTCACTTTTGTCTCTCACAATGTCTTCTGTGGCAAGCTTGTGTTCCAGCGCCCAATCAACAGCCTTACGAATGGTTGAAGCTTCATGGTAAAGCTCAAAGTGATCATACATCATAGCCACGGATAGGATGGTGGCCATAGGATTGGCAATGTCCTTTCCACTCGCTTGCGGGTATGAGCCATGAATCGGCTCGAATAAGGCGGTTTTGGTGCCGACAGAAGAGGAAGGTAACATTCCCAGGGAGCCTGTAATGACACTCGACAAGTCTGATATGATATCACCAAACATGTTTTCAGTTAACACCACATCAAAGTTTTCAGGATCCTGCATCATTTGCATGGCTGCATTATCCACATACATGTATTCAACGTCAATCTCCGGGTATTCTTTGCTGATATCCTGTATGACACGCCTCCACAACCTGGAAGTTTCCAGCACATTTGCCTTATCAATCAGGGTGAGCTTCTTTCTTCTAAGAGTTGCAGCTTCAAATGCCTGATAAGCAATTCGACTGATTTCGTGCGTCGTATAATCACACGAATCATGTGCATGCGAGCCATCTTCTGACAGGACTTTATCACCGAAATAGATACCACCGGTAAGCTCCCGATAGATCACCATGTCCACATTTTCCAGCAAATGCTCCTTAAGCGGGGAAACACCTTTTAGGATATCATAGGTTTTAACCGGCCGGACATTCGAAAACAGCTGTAGTGATTTCCGCAATTTGAGTAAGCCTTGTTCCGGCCTTACTTTCAGGTTTGGGTCGTTATCATATTTCGGATCCCCTATGGATCCCAGCAGGATAGCATCACTATTCAAGCATAAATCAAGCGTTTCATCAGGAAGGGGAGAGCCCGTCTCATCAATTGCTGATGCTCCGATAATTCCATACTTCAAATCAAAATCGTGATTGAAATACGTATTGATGGCTTGCAGGACTTTTATGGCTTGCGAAACAACCTCCGGGCCGATTCCATCTCCTGGCAATATGGTTATATTTTTTTTCATCTCTGTTGTTCAAATAGTGTGACTTCTCCCCTAAGATTTATCAGATAGTCCGTCTCATCCACGCCGTTTAATAGACATTCTTTCTTAAAAGGTGAAATGTGAAAGTTTTTTTCCAGGTTGAGAGTTGAAACTTTCACCAACTGATGTTGAAGTGAAACCTCAATTTCTGTTGCTGGCTGATCTAAAACGAGCTGCGTGATATCAGCTATAGAACGTTCATCTAATTCAACAGGCAGTATGCCGTTGTTATATGCATTGCCTTTGAAAATATCCGCGAATTGGGTGGATAAAACCACCTTGATGCCGTAATCAGCAACTGCCCACGCGGCATGTTCTCTGCTGGAGCCACAGCCAAAATTGTTACCTGCAATAAGTATCTCAGCATCTTTCCTGGCAGGATTATTCAATTCAAAATCCGGGTTAGGACTACCATCTTGCAGATATCGCCACGCGTAGAATAAGTTCTTTCCATACCCCAAACGATCTGTCTGCTTCAAAAATTTGGCAGGTATAATTTGATCTGTGTCAATATTATCAATAGGTAGCGGTATGGCTTTAGATCGAATGTCCATTAGTTTAGAAATATGGTTGGATCTGTAATTTTCCCTGTTATCGCTGAGGCAGCAGCAGTGAGTGGACTTGCCAGTACGGTACGTGCACCTTCTCCCTGTCTGCCTTCGAAGTTTCTGTTGGAGGTGGATACACAGAGCGATCCTGCGGGAATCTTGTCTTCGTTCATCGCCAGGCATGCGCTACATCCAGGCTCACGAAACTCAAAACCTGAAGCTTCAAAGATTTTATCTAAATCCTCTTCAATAGCCTGAGAGCGAACCTTCATAGATCCGGGCACGACCCAAACATTTACATGTTCTGCTTTTTTATGGCCTTTCACCAGGTTCGCAACTGCCCGTAGGTCCTCAATTCTTCCATTGGTACAGCTACCGATGAATACATAATCCACTGACTGATCAGAGATTTGATCGTCCTGATTGAACTGCATATAACCAAGCGCTTTTTTTGTGATGTGCTTGGAAGCACTTACCCGATCAGATAGTCTGATGCCTGTATCAGGGGCAGTACCGCAAGTGACAAGCGGGTGAATGTCTGCGGCATTTAGTTTTATGGTTTTATCGAAGACGGCATCTTCATCTGTATTAAGCGAAAGCCAGGTAAATATTTTTTCTTTTGGGATTTCAACCCTGCTTGTGACATAATCAATTGTTGTTTGATCAATTCCTATCAGTCCACCTCTGGCACCCATTTCGATGCTCATGTTGCAAACGGTCATGCGTTCTTCCATGGTGAAATTTCGAAATACATTCCCGCTATACTCTACAAAATAGCCGGTAGCACCTTCAGCACCCAGCTGAGCAATTATGTACAGTATAACATCTTTCGCTGTTACCCCTTTATTAAGTTGTCCATTTACTTCGATGCTCATGGTTTTCGGACGAGAGAGCACTAAGCTTTGTGCTGCAAGCACTTGCTCGACTTGTGAGGTACCTATACCAAAAGCGATCGTGCCGAAAGCTCCGTGTGTCGAAGTGTGACTATCACCACATACGATTGTCATCCCAGGCTGAGTGATCCCCAGGTCCGGCCCAATGATGTGAACGATACCTTGATTTTCATGGCCAATCCCGTACAGCTCGATACCAAACTCCTCGCAGTTTTTAATCAATGAGTTTACTTGATTGGCCGATAGTGGATCTTTGATCGGTTGGTCTTGGTTTTTCGTTGGCACATTGTGGTCAGCGGTAGCCACACACTGCTGTGGACGAAAAACTTCTACACCTCTTTTTCTGAGGCCATCAAAAGCCTGAGGACTTGTGACTTCATGCAAAAAGTGCTGGTCAATGTAAAGGACATCTAAACCATCAGCCACGTGTTTCACCACGTGTAAATCCCATATTTTGTCAAAGAGTGTCTTTGGCATTATGCGTAAGCTTTTATGGTTTTAAATATTTTATGTAAGTGAATTGATCCCACTTTTTTGACTTGGTCAGCCACTTCTAAAAATTCTTTATAGGCGATTTTAAGACCTTCTGGATCTAGTTCATACCCCAATTTTTTTGCGTGGTAGTTCAATGCTGCCTTACCGCTTCGGGCAGTTAGTATTATTTCTGACCCTGTCGCCCCGACAGAAGCAGGATCTATAATTTCATAAGTTTCTCGTTTCTTAATTACCCCATCCTGATGGATTCCGGATGAGTGAGAGAACGCATTTGATCCAACAATTGCCTTATTTGGCTGAACCGGCATATTCATCATAGATGATACCGTTTTGCTAACAGATGTGATCTGTGTGGTATCGATATTGTGTGTCAAATTGATGTGTTGATGTTGATTGATAATCATCACCACCTCTTCTAAGGAGGTATTTCCGGCACGCTCTCCAATTCCATTGATTGTACACTCCACTTGCCTGGCACCTGCCATCACCCCGGCAATGCTGTTGGCTGTAGCCAAACCAAGGTCATTGTGACAGTGTGTGGAAAGAATAGCTTTATCAATGTTTGGAACATTGTTTACCAGGAATGCTATTTTTTCAGCGAACTGTTCCGGCAAGCAGTAGCCGGTAGTATCCGGGATATTGATGATCGAAGCTCCAGCATCAATTGCCGATTCAACCACCCTGGCAAGAAACTCATTGTCTGTCCTGCCGGCATCTTCAGCATAAAACTCAACTTCAGATACCAGGTTCCTCGCAAATTTTACGGCATGTGCACCACGATTGATTATATCTTCATTCGTGGTATTTAGCTTATACTTTACATGAAACTCTGAAGTGCCAATCCCGGTATGAATCCTGGGGTTGACAGCACCTTTAAGAGCATTAGCAGCTACAGTTATATCTTCTTCAACCGCTCGAGAGAGTCCACAGATGGTTGATTCTTTGATGTGCCTGGATACAAGTGCAACAGACTTAAAATCTTCGGGACTGGAAACCGGAAAACCAGCTTCGATTATATCTACTCCGAGGCTCTCCAAACGGAAGGCGACTTCAAGCTTTTCTTCACTTTTCAACTGGCAGCCAGGTACCTGCTCACCGTCTCTTAATGTGGTATCAAAAATGTGAAGTTTGCTCATATCAACTAAGTGCTAATTTTACGTGCGTGAACAAATGTGGACGTTAAGAGAGGGTTGATGAAACCTTTTATTTTGATTATTCATCTCTTCAAGTCCTTATAATATTTCATAACACATTAAATAACAGGCATTTAAAATCTTTATAATTCACTTGGTCAAGCAGTTATCATATCAATTATTTGAGCTAATAAAGCGGCTTACTAAGGCCGAAAAACGAAATTTTAAGCTTTATGTGCGGCGGAACACCACAGATAAGGAGCTAGTTTCTATCAAACTTTTTGATGTGATTGACAAACAGAAACATTGGAATGACGAAAAAATTCAGCAAGCTTTTCCGTTGTTAAAAGCCAATACACTTTCCAACCATAAATCGCGGTTATATGAACAGATTCTGGTGAGTTTGAAGCTTCTTCAATCAGATGATCCCGGGATTCGGATAAAAGATCATATCAGCTATGCAGAGCTGCTTCAAAGAAAGGGGTTTTACCTTCAAAGCCTTGCACAACTCTCAAAGGCCAAACTCATCGCTACTACCTTCAAAATGGATATTCTTCGGTTGGAGATTGTGGAATTTGAAAAAAAGATAGAGAGCAGGTATGTGACGAGAAGCCATTCACAGCGAGCGAAGGAATTGACGGATGAATCCTCCTTGCTGAGAAGCAAATTTTATTTTGAAGGTGCCTGGTCTGATTTGTCACTGAAGCTTTATGACTATTATTTAAAATTTGGTCATAGTAAAAGTGAAGGACAGCAAAAGAAACTTTCAGCGATGTTTAAAGAAAGTCTTCCTACTTTATCTGATGCTGGATTTGAAGACACGATTTACAAATACCAATGCTATGTTTGGTTTTACTACATTTCACAAGACTTTTCAAGGTGCTATGGGTATGCCCAAAAGTGGTGTCAGGTTTATGAAAAAAATGAAGTGCTTATAGAAAGTGAGCCTGAAATGTACATTAGAGGATTGCACAATGTACTATCTGCGCTATTCTACTGTGATGATGTGAATCGGTTTATTGAGAATCATAAGAAGCTCAAAGCATTTACAACAAAACACCAGCATAGGTTTAATGAGAATCAGCTGATTCAGTCATTTATATATACAGAGACTGCTAATCTCAATTCATATATTGTGGAAGGAAGGTTTACTGAAGGAGCGAGGTATAGTGATGAATTTTTAGAGAAAATGAAGCAATTTGAAGGGCGTCTGGATATCCACCGAATCATGGTCTTTCATTACAAAATTGCAAGCTTAAAGTTTGGAAGTGCTGATTTCTCCGGAGCTGTAAAACATCTGAACATCATCATTAACCACCCAAATATCTCATTAAAAGAAGACATCCAGTGTTTTGCTCGCATTCTTAATTTGATTTCGCATTATGAGCTCGGAAATGATGATTTGATTGACTTTCAAATTAAGTCAACCTACCGATTCTTATTGAAGTTGAGTGATTATCACCGCGTGCATTCAGCGATTTTCAACTTTCTTAAGAACTCAGTTTTTATGGATCGTAAAATGTTAATTCAGGATTTTAAAATATTAAGGGAAGAGTTGTTGGATATCCTAGAGGATAAATATGAACGCAGATCACTGCTGTATTTGGATTTGATTTCGTGGCTTGAAAGTAAGATATATTCAAAACCAGTGGAGGAAATAATACAAGAAAAGAAGTTAGCCAAGAGACGATAGGAGGCCATAGAGGGGTAAAATAAAAAAAGCCAAGGCATAGTTCTCCTTGGCTAGGTCAGGTCTTGCTGGTTGAAAAGACCCTTTTAGATTGACATAGCTATAATAGCAAGATATGCAAGGCCGAGCGATGCAAGTCTTACCAAAGTCCCAGTTTTCACAAACTTACGAGTAAGGATGGCTGGGTCTATATAGTTCACCTGTTTGTCCATCGTTTTTTTTGTAAAAGTCCTAATCATTGAGCGAATATCATATGGGACTTACTCTTAGATGAGGCTAAGCATAATACTTAGTTTAAATAAATATATAAGGTAGCTTTTAGCTTCTGATTATTAGAAAGCCATGGCTAGGATAGCAGCATAGGCAATTCCTAAAGATATTATTCGAACTAATGTGCCGGTTTTGATAAACTTACGAGTGAGAATACTGTGTTCAATGTAATTAGATTGATTTGTCATAGCTTTTAGGGTTAGTAAAACGTCTAGTTTTGATTATTAACTACTTATACTAATGTTTCAATAACAAGTTTATTTAGATCGATGAACGTCAATCCATTGGGTATCTGTCTTTTTATATTCTCGATGAATTGAGCATTCATCAGGGTCCAAAACAGTGAAAATTTATTACTTCAGGCATAAAAAAAGCCACCTAATTGATTAGGCGGCTCTATTTTTTTGAAGAATTAAAGAATTATCCGATAGACACTCTTTTAAATTCTGAAACTGTTAATCCTTTTGAAATAGAATCAAGATATTGAGAAACGGATTGAGAGCTGTCCTTTACAAAAGACTGACTCAACAATGTATTCTCTTTATAGAACTTGTTAAGCTTACCCATTGCGATTTTCTCAATGATATTATCAGGCTTGCCTTCAGCCTTGGCTTGTTCTTTTCCAATTTCAATTTCTTTTTCTACGACTGATGGATCTACACCGTCTTTATCAACAGCTACCGGATTCATTGCAGCGATTTGCATTGCTACATCTTTTCCAGCTTCTTCTACAGAAGTACCATTCGTATTAGAAAGAGAAACCATTACACCAAGCTTTCCATTTGAGTGGATGTAAGGAACAATAGCTTCACCGGTCACAACTTCGAAAGCTTTTACTTCCAATTTCTCGCCAATTTTACCTGTCAGCTCTACGATTTTTTCACCTACTGTCAAATCACCCAAGCTAAGGGCATTTAATGCTTCGATATTGGCAGGCTTTTGAGCGAACGCTAACTCAGCGATTTGATTTCCAAGCTGAACGAACTCATCATTTTTAGCCACAAAATCAGTTTCACAAGTAAATGCGATCAAAGCACCCTCAGTGCCAGCATCGTTGGTCTTAGCAAAAACAACACCTTCAGAAGTTTCTCTATCTGCTCTTGAAGCAGATACTTTCTGACCTTTCTTTCTTAAAAGCTCTACTGCTTTATCAAAATCACCTTCTGCCTCAGTTAGTGCCTTTTTGCAATCCATCATGCCGGCACCAGTCATTTGCCTTAATTTGTTTACGTCTTGTGCTGTAATAGCCATTTTATTTCTTGGTTTAATTTTCTACAAACAAAAATTGAACACCGAATCCCGATAGCTATCGAGGACAATGTTCAATCTTTTTGTTAAGATTTTATGGTCTTTAGATTTTTACTCTGCTACTTCGGTCTTTTCGTCAGCTGCTTTTTTTGCAGCTTGCTCCTCAGTTTGAGCCTGCTCTTCCTTATCTTTCTTACGCTCAGATAATCCTTCCTCAAGTGCCTGACCTACATAGTTTGTGATCAATTTGATCGACTTGTATGCATCATCATTGCCAGGGATAGGATAATCGATCTTAGAAGGATCAGAGTTGGTATCAACAATACCAAATACCGGGATATTAAGTTTTTGTGCTTCTGCAATCGCGATATGCTCTCGCTTGATATCCACCACAAACAAAGCAGCTGGAAGTCTATTTAGATCGGAAATTCCACCGAGAACTCTTTCCAACTTATCTTTCGCACGACTGATCATCAATCGCTCACGCTTTGCAAGGTTTTGATACGCCTCTTCCTTCATTAGTTTTTCCATGCCAGCCATTTTTTTCAATGACTTTCTGATTGTCGCAAAGTTGGTAAGCATACCACCTTGCCATCTTTCAGTTACAAATGGCATGTTTAATCGCTGAGCTTCTTGCTCCACAACTTCCTTCGCTTGCTTCTTAGTGGCAACAAACATCACTTTACGTCCTGACCGAACAACAGCTTTCATAGCTTCAGTTGCGTCATCAAGACATGCAAGTGTTTTGTGAAGGTCGATAATGTGGATGCCATTTTTCTCCATGAAAATATATGGCGCCATGGCAGGATTCCACTTTCTGGTAAGGTGTCCGAAGTGAACACCTGCATCTAATAGATCTTTATGTTCTAGTTTTTGCATCTCAAAATTATCGTTTACTGAACTGGAATCTTCTTCTTGCTTTTCTTCGACCTGGCTTCTTACGTTCCACCATTCTTGAATCTCTGGTTAAGAAACCTTCAGATTTAAGTGGGCTTCTAAACTCTGCGTCTACTTCAGTAAGCGCACGAGCGATTGCCAGTCTTGCTGCTTCAGCCTGACCGGCGGGTCCGCCACCGGTTACATTCACACTAATGTCGAAATTGCCATCCTGCTCCACTTTCGCAAGTGGCTGTTTCACGATGGTTTGAAGGATTTCGGAAGGGAAGTAAACGTTAAGATCCTTATCGTTTACGGTTATTACACCTTTCCCACTCGTCATATAAATACGAGCTACTGAGGTCTTTCTCCTACCTATGGTATTAATTCTGTCCATTCAGGTTTATAGTTTTACTTCTTTTGGTTTTTGAGCTGCATGCGGGTGTTCAACACCCTCATATACGTATAAGTTTTTGAAAAGCTGTCTTCCAAGTCTGTTGATTGGAAGCATACCCTTCACTGCTTTTTCTACTAAAATTGTTGAAGACTTAGCCTTAATACTATTAGGCGTTTCAACGCGCTGACCTCCGGGATGACCCGTGTGACGGATATATTTCTTATCAGTCCACTTACTTCCTGTTAATCTGATTTTGTCGGCATTGATGACAATTACGTTATCACCACAATCTACATGTGGCGTGTACGATGGCTTGTGTTTGCCTCGAATCATTTTAGCAACTTCACTTGCCATTCTTCCAAGTATCTGAGAATCAGCGTCTACGATCACCCAATTCTTCTCTACAGTTGCACTGTTTAATGATACAGTTTTAAAGCTGTTAGTATCCAATTTTATATTGATTTTATAATGTCAAAATCTATCCCCTTGAAAAAGGGACACAAAAATAGAAGTTTCATTTGAGAAAACAAACAGTGAGGGGCTAATTAAATTTTCTTAAGAGCTTGAGTAACACTGAGAAATCTTTTGGATATGGTGCCTCACCCTCAATGATTTCGCCATCCAAATCTTTAAATGCTACCTCAAAGGAGTGCAAAGCTACTCGATTAATCATTGGTTTTTCATCTTCCCACTTTTTATAATTGAAGTTTCTTTTTAGCTCAGATAGAAATGCCGGCTCACCGCCATATCCGGGATCATTAATGATAGGCGCTTGGTGGTGTGCTAAATGAGCTCGTATCTGGTGCATTCGACCTGTTACCGGGAAACACTTTACCAATGTGTGCTTCTTTAATATTTCCAGCGTGCTTATTAAAGTGAATGCAGGTTTTCCTGCTCTAAAATCTACCCTGGATTTTGTGGAGGTAGTTTGAAGTGGTTCGTCCGCTTCAAAATCTTCGAACTTATGAAGGCCGTGAATGACTGCATGGTAAACTTTCTTCACCTCCCTGTTTTCGAGTTGTATCGCAAAGTTTCTATATGCTTCGGCATTTTTTGCAAAGACGACAATGCCGGAAGTTTCTTTATCGAGTCGGTGGCAGATTTGATAATCTTCGTTTACCTCTTTAGCAAGACTGAGAAGGTTCTTGCTTTCAGCACGATCATCCAGGCTGGCAATAAATGGAGGCTTGTTGACGAGGATGTAGTTTTCATTTTGGCTGATGATCAAATCCTCAAATGTGATGTTCTTCAAGTTTTTATGCATAGTCTTCTTCCTCTTCCCATCCTTCGTCCACTTTATCTATGTAATTTGCTTTGTTCAGATCGAAATAAAAGGTCGATCCTATTTTATACTCACTTTCAACAAAAATTTCAGAATCGTGACTTTCAAGGATGTGTTTCACAATAGATAGTCCCAGGCCAGTTCCTCCTTTTTCTCTGGACCTGCTTTTGTCTACTCTGTAAAATCGCTCGAAAATACGAGAAATATCTGATTCAGGGATGCCTCGACCATTGTCCGTTACCATAATCCTGATTTTACTGTCTTCGATTTCTTTAAAACTGATTTTGGCTTGTCCGCCATTTTTAGTGTACTTAATGGCATTGGAAATCAGATTGAGCATTACCTGATAGATACGACGATAATCTCCCCTAACTATGATCGGGTCCTTATATTTTTTGGACATTTTGAGTTCCACGCCTTTCTTCTCTGATTTCCCATCAAGCTGGTCTATAATTTCAGCGCACATCCCTCGCATATCAAAATTTTCGAAGTGCATTTTGATTTCACCAGATTCAATTTGAGATATCGTAAGTATATCGGCAACAAGAAGATCCAGCGCATCAAGGCTTTTTGCAGCTTTCTTTAAAAATTTCTTACGAACCTCCTTATCGTTGATAGCGCCATCCAATAGCGTATGGACAAATCCCTGTGCAGCGAATATGGGAGTCTTCAATTCATGTGAGACATCTGCAATAAACTCTCGACGGAAGTTTTCTCTTTCTTTCAACTCCTCGATCTCTTTTTCTTTGCTTTTGGCAAAGCTGGAAATTTCCCTGTTGATTCTTTTCAGGGGATTTACAGACGACATTCTCCCTTTCAAAGCCAATTCACTATCCCGTATTTTTTTTAGCGAATCATAAATCGTTTCAATTTGTCTGAAGAACAAGAATTCGAGAACAAGGCGGACGAGAATGTAGCTGGATGAAAACGATAACAAAAATGCAATTACAATGGCAGTAGTAGTGATGTTTGGCAACAGGTATAGAAATGCTGTGGTAATAACAGCAACGCATAGTGCCAATAAAAGTGCTATTGCTCTTGAGTTGAATTGCATATGAGGTGACTCTGTTTAGTTAGCGTCAAACTTATAGCCAACGCCTTTCACTGTCGTGATGTGATCATTGCCTATCTTTTCACGAACCTTTCTGATGTGTACATCGACTGTTCTGGCAAGCACGTATACATCCGTGCCCCAAATATTTTGGAGTAACTCATCTCTGCTATAAACCTTACCAGGATTCTGGGCCAGGAAGTATAATAGCTCAAACTCCTTTTTAGGAAGAGAAATTTTTTCGTCACCATTCTTTACGGTATAGCTGGTTCTGTCCACCACCAACTCCCCAATAGTAATGGTGCTTGATTCCTTTTTCTTCTTTGATTCTCTTCTGAATAGGGCGTTTATTCTACTGACGAGTGCACGCGGTTTAATGGGCTTGGTGATATAATCGTCTGCCCCCATATCAAATGCAGCTACTTCGGAGTATTCTTCAGATCGTGCAGTGAGAAAAATAACGAAGGTATTGGCCATTTCAGGGAGCTCACGAATTTGGCGGCATGTTTCTACACCATCCTGCTTTGGCATCATGATGTCTAATAGGATCAGGTCCGGAACAAAGCTTTTGGCTACTTCTACACCTTTAATACCATCATTAGCCGTTTTAACTTCATATCCTTCTTTACTCAGGTTGTACTTGAGCAATTCCAAGATATCAGTCTCATCGTCAACTACTAAAATTTTCTGATTGGTTTTTCCCATTTTTTGTGGAGATATTGTATGATAACGTATCCTTAAATTGTTCTTTACAATTTGTTAAAATTTTAAAGCTGTTTCATTAAATAATTCAGCTTTTCATTCATTTCATTCAACGTTATTCAAAATTAGTCAGAAATCAACTGTATGTTAAAAAGGTAACAATTTGGTAAAAAATAATTACCATCCTTTTTTAGTTCTGTTGTTCAATCGGGATGCGATATAAGATTAGGTGTTAATTGAATTTTTTAATTAAATTGGGATACAAAGTACTCGGCATGCATACTATTATATGCTATTGAGTACTGTTTATTTTAACCTTAACCTAATCGTAATGAAACACACAAAAATCAGCGTGGTGTTGCTTGCATTGCTATTGCTTGCATGTAACGAAGAAACCCCAATCTCTCCACCCATTATTCAACAGGAGCCTATTGCTAAAACAGTGATTGACGAAGCAATCATTTCGTCCCTACAGGATAATGATGAGTTTAACTGGAATGAGGCTTCTGATGAAATGATCTGGAGTGCCTTAATTCATGGTGATAACATTCTTACCATAGGATATCAGCCTGCTGGAGAAACTAACATCAATAGCAGAATCTCTGAAATTGACATCCGGCAAGAAGCATGGGTTACTACATCAGATGATATTATCACTGACGTTGTTCGTATTTTGGAGCGGGAAAATCAGGAGTTTAAAGAGGAAGACTTAAGCCTAAGGAAGCATGAAGTACTTCCCTTCATTGATGTTGAGGTCACCAGCCTTGAAGTTGTAAAATATCTCAGATCCCTACCAACCGTGAGATATGTAGAACCACTTGGATATGAAGTGGACTTTCCGACTGTGGAAGATGGACGTATTGAAAGCAGCAAAGGATGTAGCAATGATCCGAATTATGGCATTCCCTCGAATGACTATACAAACATTAGCCCGGGAGCCAAAGCCTCATGGCATTTGTACGCAAACAATGTTGTAAATGCATGGAATTCCAGTACTGGAAGTGGAATTGGAATAGGCCTAATTGACACAGGCATTTCGCCAAGCCAGGACAACCTTAATGGAAACTTCAATAGTGGCTATTCAAGTGGACGATATGTTCATAAATATGGATTTTATGTTAGCTCATGGTGGTGGTGGGCTAGCCCTGACGGTCCGGATGATGATTGTGGCCATGGTACTGCAATGGCCGGAGTGATGGCAGCACCTAGAAGTACAGATGGCTCATCTGTTGGTGTTGCATACAATGCGAACCTTGTAGCAGTAAGAGGTACCGGTGATGTTGTAATTAATGGTGGGAAAGAGAAAACGGGAGTAGCGGATGCACTTGTTTATTTAGGAAATAGAAGTGATGTGAAAATCATTAGTATGTCTATCGGAGATGTATTCTCTAATTCTAAAGTGGCGGATGCAGTGCGTTATGCTTATGGAAGGGGCAAATTGATTTTTGCTGCTGCAGGAACTTCTACCAGTTGGACCAATTGGTATGGGGTAATTTTCCCTGCATCTATGAGTGAAACGGTAGCGGTGACCGGCATAAAGGAAAGTGGCTATACAAGATGTGATGTCTGTCATTCAGGCAGCAAAGTTGATTTTACAGTGATAATGGAGCGTAGCGGAACAGAAAATCATCCGCTCTCACTGGCTATGAGCGGAAATCAACCGTCAACAGTAGGAGGGTCGTCAGTAGCTACCGCAACAGCTGCCGGTATTGCTGCTTTAGTTTGGTCAAAGAATCCAGCCCTAAGCAGGTCTCAGGTGCTTGACAAATTGAAACAAACTGCCGATCTGTATCCAAATAAGAGCTCATCATTCGGGTGGGGCACTTTGGATGCTGCAGCTGCAGTGAATCACTGAAAGTATTAATTCTCTTATATATAATCGTCGGGGCATTGCCTCGGCGATTTTTTTTATTCATGATATGCTTTCATGCCCTTTATGAAGCGTTTTAAATCATTCTCATAATTGTTGATTAACATTTCTTCAAGTGAATCTTTGGCGGAGTAATACCTGAGAAAAGACATAAAGTAAGCATTATTAGGTCGCGCTTCATCGAATGCCTTGTAGTAGCGGGGATTGTGAAAATGGAGTGTATCTATTGAGTTTACGATAAGATCAATAAGTATATGTTTTTGAATTGCTTTTACTGAATCTGATTCATTTTCCAGGGTTTGATATAAAGAATCGAGGATTTGCGCTGCGTCGAGCATCTGATTGCGGAATGTTCGACTATCATCTTCTGCCATGACATATTCAAAATATGATTCAGAATTTTTACCATATTTTTTATTCAGAAATTGAATGGCTCCTTTTTCACCAATAAAAGATGCGAGGTTTTCATTAAACTCGACATTATCCTTCACAAACAATGTGGAATGTGTTAGCTCATGAATGATCAATTCCACCAGCGAGCCTTCTGGTCGTTCCAGCATATTTGAAAGAATCGGATCCTTGGTCCAGCCCAATGTTGACCACCCACCCACAGGCCGAATGCGCGTATCATATCCTTTCGTTTTTAATTCGTTCATTTCTGACTTTGCATTTTCCAGGTCAAAAAAGCCTTTATAGGGAAATGAACCGAGTAAAGGGAAACTCCACATTTTTGGCTCTAAAGCGTATGCTTTGGATGCAGATAAATTCCAAAGTAAAACCTCACCCTTTTGGTTGTAATAAGTGGTGTAGTTTGCAGACTTCTTTAAGCCCAGCTCTCCAAATGCAAAAGTGCGAACGTCATTCACTATCTGAATTTTAATCTTGATGCTATCGGCAGCCATAGAGTCAGCAAGCACTTGTTCTATAGGTACCGTATTTAATGTAATGCGTAATTGACCTTTTGCCTGCTTGAAGCCATAAGCAATCAACTCCCAATAAATTATTAGCAGTACTATCATCAGCATCAAAATGCCCCCACTCACTTTTTTTATCATGCCACAACTTTATTTATTGTTTATCGTAAGATACCTTGCAATACACAGTAATAGAAATAACCTTTTTCACTCATGGATTTAAAAGATCACGACAACAACCTGCGCATTATTGGTAAGATATTCATTGTAATTGGGCTCATTCTGGTGCCAATATCTATATCTACTTTCTTTTTTGTGGATATGATAAGTCATAGTGATTTCTGGCACGAAATCAGACACTTCGAAGTGATGTTTATGGAGATACATCCGCCGCAGAATCTGCTTTACATGCTTCCAATCCTGCAAACACTTTCACTTCTTGTGTTCATTGTTTCAGGTTACGGTTTAGCGACTAAGCAAGATTGGGGCAAAAAGTTTGCGATAGTTCCTGCTGTATTATTGCTTTTTAAATTTCCGATAGGCACAGCTCTTGGTGGCTATATGATCTATGCTATTCATTATGTACCGAAAGAGGAGGTGAGTAATGGTAATGAGCCAGCTTAACTGTCCGTATCCTTAGCCACACGCATCGTTAGAATAAAGAAGCAGGAGGTTTCACTGTCAGGTTCGAAATAATACTCAAATCGTGTTCCTGTCTTTTTTGCCATGTCAATGAAGCCTAGACCGGCTCCTCCGGTTTCACCAAATTCGGAGTTTGTCATCGCATCTCGATAAAGCTGTTTTACACCATCTGCATCGAGGGAATTAATATTGTCTAGAATTTCTCTTAGCGAGACAGCACTTTTAAGATCTATATTATTTCCGGTGGTTATGAAATACTCGGTTTCATTATGGCCGATAAGGAAGATGCCTTTTTTTACCAGTCCGTGTTCCAGCGAGTTGGATTCTTCATCTGACTGACTGTCTGCATGTTTGCATATATTCTGGAGTGACTCCATCATGACGTGATAGACTCGCTTAGTCACCTTTCTGTTTTCATTGCGAACACTCAGGTCTTCAGAAATCATATCAGTTACACCTTCTATCGTGGCTTGTGTCACATTGCCCAAGTAGACCACATTCACATTACCTTCAGTCATCATCTTCTTAAAGCTGATGATGGTTTTAAGATGTTTTAATTGATTATAAACCTGTTCGTATCCAGTATTGTCCATATAGGTTAGTTTGCTGGAAGGACAAGATAATGAAGGATTAATTGAGTTTATATAAACCAGTCCTGTTTCTCGAACTCAATCTTTGCGATTAGGCACTTATTTGGGCCGGACTAAACTCCATGGTTTCAAGACTTTTGGAAGTGGCCCATTTCTTAAGGGAATCCAGTTGATCTTCATAAATCATAACTTTATGATCAAAGGAAGATCGGGTGTGTTGAATGTCCGTTTCAATGAAGTCGATCAGTGATGTTCTGGACGGAAATGAGACTGAGTACATCAGCCCTTCATTTTTGATGAGTAAAGCGTTTGTCATACATCTGGCGGTTTATATGTTTAAATAAACTCAAAAAAAGCATGCAAGTTTAGACCGTTCGATGGATGGCATGAATTTTTAGATAATCAGTGTAAGCGCGTACAAACGGATAGGTATAATGACTAGTTTTATGCCTTTTTAAAAAGTATTTATTTTTCCTAATATTTTTAGCAAAATTAATTTTTCTTCAGAACGAAAAGACTATTTTTGTCTGATTTCTAAAAAACAAAAAGAACGATACCTCTATGGCTGACGCATCAGAAAAACAGAAAGCTCTCCAGATTACAATCGAAAAGCTGGAGAAGACCTATGGTAAAGGAACTGTCATGAAACTCAGTGATGAAAAAGTGATGGATGTGCCTACCATTTCAACCGGTTCTTTAAGTCTGGATATGGCGCTGGGAGTAGGTGGTATTCCCAGGGGTAGAATCATTGAGGTGTATGGTCCGGAATCTTCTGGTAAAACCACACTTGCCATGCATTGCATTGCGGAGGCTCAAAAAGCAGGAGGTATGGCGGCAATCATCGATGCGGAGCATGCTTTTGATAAGAGCTATGCGGAAAATCTGGGCATTGATACAGAGAATCTATTGATCTCTCAGCCTGATAACGGAGAGCAGGCCTTGGAAATAGCTGAACACTTAATCCGTTCAGGGGCACTGGATATTATCGTAATTGATTCGGTTGCTGCGCTAGTACCACGTGGTGAACTGGAAGGAGAGATGGGGGATAGTAAAATGGGGCTACAGGCACGATTGATGTCTCAGGCCTTAAGAAAGCTGACTGGTACTATTAATAAGACTGGCTGCTCATGTATTTTCATTAACCAGCTTCGAGAGAAGATCGGGGTGATGTTTGGCAATCCGGAAACAACCACCGGAGGAAATGCATTGAAATTCTACGCATCGGTGCGACTGGATATTCGAAGGATCGGTCAGATCAAGGAGTCAGCTGATAATGTGCTGGGTAACCGCACAAGAGTGAAGGTGGTAAAGAACAAAGTGGCCCCTCCATTCAAAATGGTGGAATTTGACATTATGTATGGAAAGGGAATCAGCAAGAGTGGTGAGATCATCGATATTGGTGTAGAGCTTGATGTAGTTCAGAAGTCCGGTTCATGGTTCTCCTATGACGGAAATAAGCTCGGACAGGGAAGAGATGCTGTAAAAGCATTGATTGAAGACAACCCGGAGCTGATGGAGGATATTGAGAAAAAGATCAAGGAGAAACTGAACGGATAAGAACTAATCCTTAATCGTAAAATGAAAGGTGAGCTGGGAGGCTCACCTTTTTTGTTTGCATCAAAAATTCTAGTTGAAAACAGAATTATATAAGTTCGAGCTTTTAATTTTTTATTGGCTATGAGACAAATCAGCATCATTTCTTTACTTCTTGTATCCTCTTTAGGATTTAATCATTGTATATTCTCACAGAGCTTAAAAGCTAAGGATGTAGAAGGTTTATGGTATGGAAACTATTACTTGACAACCGGCACCAATTATGAGTTAATAGTCGAAATCAAAGCCTTAAGAAAATCTCAAGTAGAGGTTCAGCTGTACTATCCGTCATACTTCAATTCAAAGTACAAAGCTATTGGAGTAATTAATCAGGATAGTGTTTTGATTGGCTCGACATCAGTTACACAAGGAGTTGGTAATTTTTTAGTTGACTATGATGACCAAATGCTTTTAGCCTTTGATGGAAGTACCTTAAAAGGAACATATCTTGTTAATGGTGAAATTTTTGCAGATGTCAGTTTAGAAAATGAGTCAGTTATTGATGAAAATCAGCGGAGTGTTTATAGAAATTTGATTAATGAATCAAATCAAAAATTCGGACAAAGTTTAGTTGGAAATGAATTGCGTTTGGATATCGATTCATTATCTCAAGTGGCCATTGAAAATGTCGCATCCTTCAACAATTTGAACGTCTCTACAATGTTGATTGAAGGTAATGTTACAGCGGGTGGTATAGAATTTCCTGCGCGAATGGAGTTCCATATGCCTGAGTCGATGTATATAGAATTGGATTTCCAAGGTCAGAAATTCTTAAAAGTATCAAATGAAGTAATCAACTGGGAGTATGATCCTTTCAATGATGAGTTAACTATTGATTCTTTGTCAGAGGAAACTGATAACAACAAAGCTGATAATAGCTATGATAATTTTATTGGCACACTCGCTAGTTCAATAGAAGGCGGGTTCAAAATTTCAAATGTTCAAAAATCCTTCCTAAACAAAATGGAAGCATATCGATTGACACTTGAAAAAGATAATGAAAAAAGATACTTTTCAATTGATCCTAAAACTGCAAACCTGTTAAGACAGGAAGTTGCCGGCAAGGTTAATTCTTACGGCAATTATCAGACTTTCGAGGGAATTCCAATACCTACTTCAACCACTGAATTTCAATCAAACGGTCAAGTGTTGGAGTTTACCTTTGACAATTTCCAATTTAATATCAGCTTAGACACCAATAAGTTGAAAATCCCTGAACACCTAAAGGGTAAAATAAAGCCAACCAATAATCCTAATGCATATACTGATAAGGCAGGAGTGTATTTTAATGAAGGTGAATATGAGGAAGCAAAGAAGTATTACGAGCTCGCAATAAAGAGCCAAGGAGAAGCAGGCTGGATATACCATAGAATTGGCAAATGCTCGCACAGATTAGGTTCTTACTACGAGGCAATAGGGTTTTATCAGAAAGCAATTTCAATTGATCCAGAAGATGCTGTTTACTATAATGACATGGGTCTTTCCAAATACGACTTGGGAGATTATAAAAATGCTTTAATTGATTTTGAAAAAGCGCTATCAATAGATAGTAATATGGCAGTAACACATTCGAATAAGGCTAACTCTTATTATTTCCTAAATGAAAAAGAAAAAGCCTTTGAAAGTTTTTCAAAGGCAATAGAACTTGATAGTTCTAATGCTAATTTTTACGCAAATCACGGAATAGTCGGTGTTGAAGTTGGTATCTATTCGGAAGCTAGAAATAGTTTGAAATCTGCGATTAATTTGAGTTACGATAATTCAGCTAAGATGTACAACTGGATTGGAATTTCATTTTATAGAGAAGAAGTGTATGACTCAGCTGTCATGTATTTTACTGAAGCCATTAATATTAATGATACTCAATATAATTATGTGAAAAACTTGGCGATGGCATATTATGAACTGGACAAAATGGATAAAGCTCAACTTTACTTTGAGGATGCACTTGAATTAAACAATGAAGATGATGACCTGCTTAATTATTTGGGATTAACCTTTTACAATATGGGAGATTATGATGGAGCAAATTATTATTTTAATAAAGCGATTACAATAAATAGTAAGAATGCTACATATTATGATAATCGGGCTTATACATACGAACAACTTGGGTCATACACTAAAGCTATTGAGGACTTGACAACAAGTATTCAACTCTATCCGGATGATGCAGAGGTCTTTTATAGAAGAGGTCTAATTTATAAGCTTCAGCATAACAACTTCAATGCTTGTCAAGATTTTAAGAAGGCAGCCGAAATGGAGCATGAAGAAGCAGAAGAGGCATTTAAAAATTGTAAGATATCTGATGGATAAAATCTTTAAATTCTGTTAAAGAAGGTGTACGGAAAAGCAGGTTTTTTATTTAATTCGTTCAAAACACTAAAATCATGCACGTTCGTTTTGAGGATCATTATTTCTCAGCAGGTCTTCGCTACACATTTCTGATCATACTAAGTCCACCAATAGTTTATGTAACATTTTGGCATCAGTTTTATATTCTAGCCGGGATACTTTCAATAGTGGTTTTTGGCCTATTAACTACAAAATATGTCACGACGATAGACAAAAAAAATAATAAGATTCATGACCAATTTCATGTCTTTTTCATTCGTACTGGTAGGACTATTGGCTATAGGCAATTACAATATATTCAAATAAGTAAAGAGCGACATACGTATAATGCAAACCAAAGGTCCAGGGATCGTACAGCAGATTTCGCATTGTATACGGGCACTTTAATGTACGATGAAAATGAATCCTTAGAGATAACCACTAAATCTGAATTTTCTTGGTTTGGTAGTGAGATGAACCGTTTAGCTGAGGAGCTACAAATTCCGATTCAAAGAAACTATTAGCTATCACTCTACCGAAAAATCTTTAGAATCTGAGTCAGGTAAGTTCCGAATTTTTGGTAATTCTAATTGCTAGTCAACCAATTGACTACTACCAATCACTACCCAGTAGTCCTAATCGCAATCACTGGATCTAATCTTGCGGCCATCAATGCAGGCACAATTCCGGAGATTACTCCAATAATTCCTGCGACTCCTAAACCGAGAACCACATTGCCGAAGGTTAGCACCAGGTCAAGCGTGCCCAGACTTAAAAGTGAGAGCAGCCACACAAGTAGTAATCCTACACCACCACCTATCAGGCTAAGGAATATAGCTTCGAAAAGGAATTGAAAGAGGATAAAAAAGTTCTTTGCACCAAGTGACTTTTGAATGCCAATGATATTGGTACGTTCCCGAACTGAGACAAACATGATGTTGGCAATGCCGAACCCACCAACTAAAATGGAGAATCCTCCAATCGCCCAACCCGCAATACCAATCACATCGAAGGTGGACCCTATTATATTCATGATTGCATCTTGCCTGTTGACAGAAAAGTCATTTTTTTCTTTGGGTTTTAAGCCTCTTTTTGTCCTAAGGAGGCCCGTAATTTCTGCTTCCAGCTCAACCAATCCAAAATCTTCAGGAGAGCCTTTTACACTTACCAGCGTTTCTACGCCACGGTTTCTGCCTGAATAATATATTTTCTTGAATGACTGGTAGGGGATGAAGATACTTTCATCATTTCCGGTATCGCCAAAAATTCCTTCACCTTCCTCTTCCATGACAGCAATGACAATGTATTTAAGCCCTTTGATTTTTAATTCTTTCCCAATCGCATCACCTCTCGGAAAAAGTTTCTCAGCAATCAGATGACCAATCATGGCGACATTTTTAGCCGTATAAGACTCTGCAGCAGTAAAATATCTGCCCTCAGCCACATCGCTCGCTACATCATAGACATCCTGATGTGTATGGGCAATGCCGAAAAGCGAAACATCCGTGTAGCTGCTACTCTCATATTTGACAGTCTCCCCACCAGTCACCGCGAAAATGGTAATGCCCTCAGCGTTTTTAAGGTTCTTTTTTAGAAACTCGTACTCCTCGTAGTTGGTGTATGGACGCTTTATATATTCCCACCATGGAATATCCGGGCCAAACTCATAAGGAAAGCGACGGATGTCCAGGTTGTTTGCATCCAGGAAACTCAAACTGTCTTTAATACTTCGTTCTAATGAGTCTACCAGCGTAAACACAGCAATAATGGCAAATATTCCGATGGTCACACCAAGTAGTGAAAGGGTGGTCCTCAGAAGATTCTGTTTCAATGCCCCCCAGGCGAATCGGAAACTTTCAATTATTAGCTTAAATATTTTCACTGGATTGTCTTAAAAAATCAAATTTAGCGAAATTGGAATGCTGTTTTTCAAATAAATAGCGATCGGTCAATGATGATTTCGAGCGGTCGATACGATAAGTTGACGAGTTTAAGCTTGGATACGTTACAAACATGAAACATATTTGCTAATTTTGCGCTCTTTTGATCATTAAAATAGATCCTTTTTCCTATGGGAATGAAATTATCCGAATTTAAATTCGACCTGCCATCAAGCCTTATCGCCCTGCACCCAACTGACAACCGTGACGATTCTCGTCTCATGGTTGTACACAAAGATACTGGAGAGATCGAACACAAAGTTTTTAAAGATGTGGTTGACTACTTCGGTGAAGACGATGTTTTTGTATTGAACGACACAAAAGTATTTCCTGCACGCTTGTACGGAAATAAGGAAAAAACGGGTGCTAAAATTGAAGTTTTTCTACTTCGGGAGCTGAATACCGAAATGAAACTGTGGGATGTACTTGTTGATCCGGCTAGAAAAATACGGGTTGGGAATAAACTTTACTTTGGTGATGGTGAGCTGGTAGCTGAGGTTATTGACAACACCACAAGTAGAGGAAGGACCATTAGATTCCTGTTTGATGGAGATCAGGAGCAATTCTATAAAATGATTGATGCATTGGGAGAAACCCCTTTGCCAAAAGAAATTAAGCGCTCAGCAGAGCCTGAAGATCGTGATCGTTTTCAGACGATATATGCGAAAAATATTGGTGCTGTAGCTGCCCCTACAGCTGGACTGCACTTCACACCTCAGCTTATGAAAAGGCTTGAGCTGATTGGTATAGACATAGCTCCAATCACCCTTCACGTTGGGTTAGGCACTTTCCGTCCAGTGGATGTGGAGGATCTGACCAAACACAAGATGGACTCAGAAAATTACTGGGTGGAAAAACCAACAGCTGACAGAGTGAATAGAGCATTGGCTGAAAAGTCAAAAATCTGCGCAGTAGGTACTACCGCTATGAAAACGTTAGAATCTTCCGTTTCAGCGAATGGACTTCTTAAAGACAATTCCGGATGGACCGATAAGTTCATTTTCCCTCCATATGAGTTTAAAATTTGTGATGCCTTAATCACTAACTTCCACTTGCCTGAGTCTACGCTATTGATGATGGCGTCAGCTTTTGGAGGATATGATCTTATTCAGGAGGCTTACCAGACGGCAATTAAAGAGAAGTATCGATTCTTCAGCTATGGAGATGCGATGCTAATTATCTAGGAACTTGAAGAAATATGCCATCATAGTAGCTGGCGGAACAGGCACGCGTATGAAAAGTACCGTGCCAAAACAGTTCCTGCTGGTTGATGATGTGCCTATTATTGTTCATACAATCCGAAAATTCCAGTCTAGCAATAAAGAAATTGAGATCATTGTGGTTCTTCCTGAAGCACATATTAAAAGATGGGAGGCCATTCAGTTTCAGTTTTTTCCTGACCAGAATATTCAGACAGCCATCGGTGGTATCACCCGATCTGCTTCGGTGCTTTCGGGATTAACACTGATTCAAGAGGATGGACTGGTGGCTATCCATGATGCTGTTCGTCCGTTTGTTCACCCAGATATAATTAACGCTTCCTTTAAAGCAGCAGATGAAAGTGGATCAGGGGTTGCAGCAGTAGATTTGAAAGATTCAATTCGTGAACTGGAAGGAGCAAAATCAATAGCAAGAGACCGGTCCAATTATGTTTTGGTACAGACTCCACAAACCTTTCGGGTATCTGCAATAAAGGCAGCCTACAAAAAGGCAGGGGCCGGGTTATTTACAGACGATGCTAGCGTATATGAAGCGGCAGGGAATCATGTAAGTCTTGTAGCGGGTTCATACGATAACATTAAGATTACGACACCAGAAGATTTGAAATAAAAAAATCCGCCCTTTCTGGGACGGATTTTTATATCTACTTGTGATTTAGAATAATCACTTTTTAATTACTCTGAAAGTCAGCGCATTCTTGCCATTTTCCATATCAAAAAACTTCAACAAGTATGTGCCTGCAGGATAATCTTCAAGGTTAAGTTTGAGCTTGCCATTTTTGCCTTTCTTAAGCATTTGTGCTTGAAGAACTTTTCCATTTAGGTCGATAAGCTGCATGCTCATTTCATTTGACAATATTTTGTCATAATCGACATGAAGTGTGCCAACGGATGGATTTGGATAGATACTAAAATCAGTGAAAAACTCGCTGGTAATCCCTAATACTAGCTCTACTTTAATTCCTTCTTCTGTTACAAATGCAGCAAGTACGAATTCATTATCAGCAACTCCTGCTTCACCAATATCAAACTGCACAAAGGAAGATTCATCAAGTGGAATTCCCGGATATTCTACAAAGAACCGATAGGTTCCCTGTGGCAGAAATCCATATTCGAACTCACCATTGTTATTGGTTTCTCCGTATGCGATCAGTTCGAATTCATCATTATCCTGACCCACTCTTCCTCCCGACCTCTTTCTCCTAAGTCCGCACTTTCTTTTTGCAGCTCTTCGTCTACCATCAATTCGACTGTTTTCCGCTTCAAAATCTTCCTCAATCGTACCCTTAACAAGACCGTCACCGGTATTTTCATTTCGAGGAGGAGGAGCCACTTCGATCCGTATTTGTGCTGTAGTATCGCTTGTTAGTACCAAAGTGTCTGCCTCATCCCATAAAAAAGCATCGCCATAGTAAGTGGCTACATATTTTTCAGGGTCAGAGTCTACTACAGTTAAATAATCGCCATGGAAAACCGATGCAAATGAGAACGCGCCACCATTATTATCATTCACCACATCCAGGGTGTCATAATTTCCAGAGGGCTTTATTCTAAGTAGATATCCATCCACCAGCTCGGTTATCGTATTACTTCCATTAGTTATGTTAACCGATGGTACCGCTGTTTCAAGGTTTGCTGCGGGTAGTCCAATGAAAATACGCAGGTTGTCACCTTTTGGTATTTGCCCGATTTCTCCGGAAGAGACTTCTGTGGAATAATTACTTCCTTCAGAAACTCCGCCTACAACATTGGTTGTGTATCCCTGCAATGAAAGCTGACTCGTCGCTTCATGGCAAAAAACAAACACAGCCAATGGGATCAAAGATATTTTAATCCAATTTTTCATTTGCTTGCAGCTTTGCTGTTACCTAACATCTTCATCAATTGATCCATTTCGGATCGTAATTGTTTTACTTCCTCAAGTGAAGCTTTCAAGTTGTTGTTTTCATTTTCTAATGAGGCAACTTTAGCATTCAATTCCTTGATTGCCTCAATTAACACGGCAGTCATCTGTGCATAATTCACAGCTTTCATGCCTTCGTCATTTGTATGCACGAACTCCGGATAAATCTCTTCAACCTCCTGAGCGATCACTCCAATTTGATTTCTCTGAGACATATTTTCGTCTTTCCATTGGTATGAAACACCACGCATTTTAAGCGTTTTTTCCAATGGATTTTCTAAATCGGCGATATTCTTTTTAAGTCTCCGGTCTGAAGTCTGCACCATACCATCTGATGAGGTTAGCGTGTTTCCGGAAACATCTCCCGATGCAGAAATATTGCCATTCTGGCCATCCATACTTATTGAAGTAATAGCCAGGCTATCTCTAAGCTCCACAAGAGATCCGCCACTTGGTCCGTTAAATGAGGTCATAAATATGGTTTCATTCACCACACCTCCATTAGCTGTATTGTAGACGGATATCCTACCTGATGTTTCACCAGCCTGATCATCTGCGACAATCTCAATGTTCGAGCTAAAGTCTCCGGAACCATTATCATTTTGACCGAATACCTGAACAATACCTAATTCGCTATTGTCCCACCATTGGCCTGAGACATAGACATTCCGTGTGGTTGGTCCATTCACCATCACAAGCCCACTCTTACCGGAAGGGTCTCCACCTGCTTCATCACGATTCGAGCCAATTGCAGCTAAAAACGTTCCTTCATTGTCATAGAAGTCAGATCCACCTCTACGGTATCCAGCTGAAAACGGATTGCCGAAGACATCATTGGTGGTTGTGTAATTATTGATCAAAATCGAGTTGCCATCTGCTGTTGGATTCATTCCGTAAACATTGGCAAATGCATTTTCGCCATTTGAGGTTGTCCCTGCAAAAAATGTGGCGCGATTATACGAATTTGTAGCATCAGGACTGCTGAGCTGAATAGTTCCCCCCTCAGTACCACCTTGTAGATATACACCTTCATTACCGGCTGCATTAAACGCTTTAATAAAGGTAGTCTCGATTGAGTCCGGGGCAATATTACCTCCTGATGAAGGTGCTAAGGGCTGACCTTGAATAAGTATTTGCTGGGCATCTATCGTTCCTGAGTTACCATCAAGGCTTATTTGTTGCGTTCCTGAAGCGTCATTGATTCTTAAAACTCCTTCATTTCCACCAAAGAATAGCGTTCCAAAATCTGCACTATTTTGAATGGAAATTCCGCCTCCATCGCCACCATCATGGAAAAGATTTGCGGCTGATGATCCATCCGTTCTGCTGATAGAAATGGTGTTGCTTGCTGAGAGATAACCATTACCACCATCTGCAACTACCCGAATGGTGCCTAATGAATCAAGAAATTCAAGACCACCGCCTCCATTTTCGGCGTAATTACCTGAAACATAAGCAGTCAGATTACTGGATCCAGCAGCGTTATTGTTAAGACTTATATCCCCATATTCATTTATTCCATCACCGGTTCTTCTGGTCGCAATTTGTGCTGAATTATACCACCAACCCCCTCCATCACCTACACTGCCGTATAGATTGATAGAAGATAAATCATGGTCTTCATATCCTTCTGATCCTATTTGAACATTTATGCTTTCGTCCCCCCAAAGTTCCAGTATCCCATTGGTGCCCGTTGGATCTGAACCTCCATCATCTTGAGCTATTGTCAGAACTGCCTGACCACCTCCGTTGCTACGGTTTATTTCAAGTCGTGCAGTTTCCTCTGCTGAATTACCAAGTGGTGTTACCCTGAATCGACCTAAGCCGAAATTTTCCTGTGCGGAACCCTCAATGTAATATTCTGGTAGATTTCCATCAGCGAAGGAGCCTATGAGTGCTGCTCCTGAAAATGTTTCTGTGTCGTCATAGGAAACCAATTGGGCAAACCCATCATTATTGTAACCACCAAACCAGCCGACATTGGCGTGTGATTCATTATAGGTAAACAAGTTACCTCTACCATTATTTGAAACCCGTAACTGAGCTCCTATGTTTCTTAAAGAATCGTAAAGACCCAGAAAGCCAGCATAGCCTCCTGATGCTGATCCAAGAATGACTTTGGTTGAATCATTGGCGCCATACAGAACGAGGCTTCCTGCATTGTTTGGATCGAAAAAGTTTAGGTCTGCTTTGGTTTCACCTGAATTTCCTACAACAATGACGCTTTTAGATCGAAGTGAGTCCGGTTGAAGTATGCCACCTCCGGAACCCTCTATTGGAGCTCCATCAATGAGTATCTGTTGTGCATTGATCGTACCCGTAGAGCCATCGAGCGAGATGGTTTCGACTTCTCCTACATCCCTTAATGAGATATTTCCGCCTGTTGAAACCCCATCACCACTATTAAGATTTAACGTGAATTGAGGTCCGCCCCCATCCTGAGAAGCATTTAAATTTATATTACTGATTGTGGATGTTCCTACATGCTCAGAGAAGATATTATGTGTAGTGTTCCCATAATAATTGTATAGATCTAAACCACCTCGACGATACCCATCAGGAAGCTGACTCCCGTCAATGAATATATCTGAGGCATAAAGGTCAGCCATTATCTGTGGACCGTCATCATTAGCATTACCACCAAATAAGGAAAGAAAGCTATTTTGTCTGGCTTGGGCGATGGTACCTGCAACAACTGCACTTTTCAAAGTACCATCTGCATTTTCTCTTCCATTCAATTGAATGTATCCACCAGTGCCTGTTCCACGATCCGTTGTGATAAATGCACCGGTTCTATCCAGAGAGTCTTTAAAAACAATCGCACCATCATAGCCATTGTTATCCGCAAAAACATTGACTTTAGGATTATCATTAATACCTAACACTTGCACTGAGTTGCTACTGACAGTATCAATCTGAACTGGTCCATCAGCATAAGGAATAAATGAAGAATATAATGTGACAGGGCTGAGCGCCTCACCATTCACAGAAATATTCATTTGAACTTCAGGACTTTCTTGGAAAAGAGTGTCTGGTAAAGGCGTGCTTTCACCAAGTACTACGGAATAATACCCATCCTGCACATTTACATCAGCAATTGTTTCAGACCAGGTAGGTGAAGCTATACTAAACTCAAAGGTAGCTAAGCCAGAGTATGGTTTCCCATTGTCAACTAGTCTACCCTGAAAAGGTAATTTTTGAGCTAATAGCGTGCCTCCAATAGCCAGGCACAGCAGAAGTGAGAAAAGTTTCTTCATGTCAATTTGTGGTTGAAGTTTTTAAACAAAAATTAAAACCTGAACTTAGGTCTTAACTAGATGTAGTTCAATACCTCTTTCGGGGTATTTTTATCATTTGATAATTATTATATTGAGCAAAATCTGAGAGGCTTATGAGAGAAAAAATAGTTGAAAACTACAGTGACATCTTTTCCACTTTTCAGGAGTTCAAAGGGGAATCGCTGGAGAAACACGTAGAAAAGTTAAAACAAGTTGATCAACTCATTCCTCACAGTGCTACATTCTTTTGTATTACCAATACAAGTGATCAATCTTTTGAATATGTGAGCAAAAACTTTCACCCTACGATGAAGCTACCGATCGACGAGATGTGTACTCGTGGTATGGAATTTTGGTGGGGAAGGATGCATCCGGAAGAAATGGAAACATGGCTCCAGTCACTAAAAGACCTGATGATTTTTACCATGAGCAATATTGCGCTGGAGGATAGGCGTAGAATGACTTATACCTGGAATTACCGAGTAAAAGACGGGGAGGGGATTTATAAAAACATCATTCAGCACACTACACCTATGTTTTTTGATGATGAGGGTAAACCCATAATAGGGCTAGCTCACTACTCCGTTTTAGAAGCACATGAAATATTACCAATTCAGGCTACAGCCAAAATCCTTAATGCCAACGATGAATATGAAACGCTTTTTTACCAAATGTATGGAGATCAAAAGTTGTTAGTTGATGATATCTCCCATAGGGAACGGGATGTGTTGAGGTTGTTGTCATTTGGTTTTAGCAACGATGACATTTCGGATAAGCTAAATATTAGTGCCCACACTGTGAAAACGCACCGTAAAAATGTGATGACTAAGACAGGTTGTAAAAACACCACTCAATTGGTGGCTATGTGTATCAGGCAAGGTATTATATAAAAAAGCCCCAGCAAAGTGGGGCTTCTATAACATCAATGTCTTGCGTTAATATTCATCTTCATTAAAAAAGAAGTCCTCTTTCGTAGGATAATCAGGCCATATCTCCTCAATGTTTTCAAAGGGCTGTCCATCATCCTCTAGTTCCTGTAGGTTTTCTACTACTTCTAAAGGAGCTCCGGATCTGATAGAATAATCGATCAGCTCATCTTTGGTGGCGGGCCATGGGGCGTCTTCTAAGTACGATGCAAGTTCTAGTGTCCAATACATATTCTAGCCTCTGTTTTTAAGTCCTGTTTTAATAATGCGCGCAAATATAAATTATTATATCTTATAGCGACACTTATTATTTTTTCAATAATCGAAAGGTAATTTTCTTACACTGAAACGCAAGAAAAAGTTGCTAAAAAATTCAAAATTCTCCAGAATCCACCCAATCAAGCAGTTTGGACTTGATGTCAATCTTTCGCTTTTGACTCTTAATCTTATTTTCAACCAATTTGTTCATTTTTCCATCCGAAGATGAAAAATTAACTGAATTCTCTTCATAAGTCTTCAGGTCTTCTCTATCACGGTTAATCAGATCATTAATAATCCCCTTCCTGAGGGATTTTTTCTTTTCCGCATCCATTTTCGCAAAATCTGGGAATCTTTTTGATGTAAGCTTATCAACAAATGCACGCTCATTTAAGAGCTGGATGAGTTCAAGACACTGATGTTTATCTGTATTACGACTTTTATCCAGAAATACTGATTTCTTAATTTTATCTAGTGTTTCCTTGTCATAAGAAGCCTTATTTGATTTCATGGCCTCAAGTTTTTTTAGTACTTCGGAATAGTCTACTTCAGATTTAAATTTTCGCCCTTTCAAATGTTGATTGAACTGACTGTTTAGCGGTTTGTAAAACTCTGCAGGTATGCCTCCTACTTGTTTCCATTGTTCTTTTAGCTCTTTTACCTTGTTAAATCGCTCCTGACCATGGAGGCTTTCAAGGCTTTTAGCTTGTACTACAAGTTCTTCGTATTGCCTTTTACGATGATCAGTCAGTTTTTGCTTATCCTCATAAAATTTCTTTTTACGATCGAAAAAATCTTTGATGATAGCCCAAAACTCTTCTTCCAGCGCATCATTTTTATCATCTTCAGCACTACCTGTTTTTATCCATCTCCCTTTGATGTCATTGACTTTCTCAGTCCCTTCCCTCCAGTTAAGAATTTCGGATATGTGGCTGGCTTCTTCAATGAGTGCTTTTTTAATTTCTGTATTTCTTACTCTGTTTTTCTGGATGATGTCTTTCACCAGCGATTCATATTTGCAAATCTTGTCGTGAAGCGTTTGGTATTCCCCCAGTCCATCATGCTGAGGAAGGTGCTCTCTTAGGTGCACCAGCTTCATAAGGAAGGAGCCCTTATTTTCTGTTGAGTCTATTTTTTCGGTTACTTCATTGATTTTCTTTTCCAGATCTGCAAAACGTTCTTGAAAGAACTGGACGGATTTATCCGTATCATTATCACGTACTTCTCCTATTTCACGATCGGGATTTTCTCCCCAGCCGTTTTGAAAAACTTTGCCGTCTTTAATAAATCCAAATGGTACCTGTAAGATGTCCAAGGGTGAGTGTAATTCTTAAATTGCTGTGGTATATTCGATTTCTAATCAAACTTAAGCATGTCAGACGAAAAGATCATATTCTCAATGTCGGGGGTCAACAAGATATATCCTCCGCAGAAGCAAGTACTTAAGAATATCTATTTATCATTTTTCTATGGTGCTAAAATAGGCGTCTTAGGACTAAATGGAGCAGGAAAGTCTTCTTTGTTGCGAATAATTGCTGGTAAAGATCAGGAATTTCAAGGTGAAGTAGCGTTTTCGGCAGGTTTTTCAGTAGGAATGTTGGAGCAAGAGCCGGAGTTGGACCCTGATAAAACAGTTATCGAAGTTGTCCGTGAAGGGGCCAAGGAGATTAATGATTTGCTGAAAGAGTATGAGGAAGTAAACGCAAAGTTCACTGATCAGGAAGTGCTGGACGACCCTGATAAAATGAATAAGCTTATTGAAAAGCAAGGTCAAATCCAGGAAAAGCTTGATGCCACAGGAGCTTGGGAAATAGACCATAAACTGGAGCGTGCAATGGATGCGCTTCGTACGCCTCCAGAAGATGCGGTAATCAAAAATTTATCCGGTGGGGAGAAAAGAAGAGTGGCGCTTTGCCGATTGCTGCTGGAACAGCCGGATGTGTTGCTGCTGGATGAGCCTACCAACCACCTCGATGCTGAATCTGTACTTTGGCTAGAGCAGCACCTCAAGCAGTATGAAGGAACGGTCATTGCCGTAACGCACGATCGGTATTTTCTTGATAATGTCGCGGGATGGATATTGGAGCTTGACCGTGGTGAAGGCATCCCATGGAAAGGCAACTATAGCAGCTGGCTGGAGCAGAAGGAGAAACGACTGGCTCAGGAGGATAAGCAGGAGTCCAAAAGACAAAAAACCCTTCAGCGCGAATTGGAATGGGTGCGAATGAGTCCGAAAGGTCGTCAGGCCAAGGCCAAAGCTCGTTTGAGTGCCTACGATAAACTCTTGGGTGAAGAAGCCAGGGAAAAAGAAAAGAACCTGGAGCTCTATATCCCACCAGGCCCCAGACTAGGTGCTAAGGTGATAGAAGCAAACGGTGTAGCTAAAGGATATGGGGATAAATTACTCTATGAAGATTTGTCATTTAGCCTTCCGCAAGGAGGGATAGTTGGAGTCATTGGTCCAAATGGAGCTGGTAAATCAACACTTTTTAAGATGATCACGGGCCAGGAGCAGCCTGATAAAGGAAGCTTTGAAGTAGGAGAAACGGTGGTAATGAGTTACGTCGATCAGGAGCATGATCAGCTCGATCCTAATAAATCAGTCTTTGAGGTAATTTCTGAGGGTAATGAAATCATTGATTTGGGTGGTAAAGAAATGAACGCTCGGGCTTATGTAAGCAAGTTTAATTTTTCCGGTCAGGATCAGGGAAAAAAAGTAAGTGCACTATCCGGTGGTGAAAGAAACCGTGTGCATTTGGCGCTTACACTAAAAAGAGGCGCCAACCTGATTTTATTGGATGAGCCAACAAATGATTTGGATGTCAACACCCTTCGTGCATTGGAAGAAGCCCTTGAGAGTTTTGGTGGATGCGCGGTAGTCATTAGTCACGACCGATGGTTCCTGGATCGTATTTCTACGCATATTCTGGCATTCGAAGGAGACTCACAAGCCTACTGGTTTGAGGGCAACTTCACAGATTATGAAGAAAACAGGAAGAAACGCCTTGGTGATGAAGAGCCTAAGCGAATCAAGTACAAAAAATTAATTGAGTAACCGATATGAAAAAACTAAGCCTAACCTTATCCATTATTCTTATCGCTGCGTCGCTTTCAGCACAGCGCACAATCATTCATGCCGGAACATTGATCGACGGAGTTTCGAAGAAAGCAGTCTCTGAAAAATCCATCATTGTGGAGGGGAAGAGTATTACGTCAATTGAAAATGGATATGTCTCAGCTCAAAATGGTGATCAAGTCATTGACCTTAAAAATTATACGGTGATGCCCGGATGGATCGATATGCATGTACATATGGAGGGAGAGTCAAGTCCTGATCGGTACATTCGAACATTTACAGATAATCCTGCTGATAAGGCGTTTATGTCAGTAGACATTTCTAGGCGTACGCTCATGGCAGGATTCACTACTGTTCGTGATGTTGGTGGTAGCGGAGTGAATGTTTCCCTGAGAGAAGCAATCGCTAAGGGAATCATTGATGGCCCACGAATTTTCACATCGGAAAAAGGCTTGTCCATTACGGGTGGTCATGGAGATCCAACCAATGGATATCGTGATGATTTGATGGGGAATCCCGGCCCAAAAGAGGGAGTGGTGAATGGGGTGGATGATGCTAGAAAGGCAGTGCGCCAGCGCTATAAGAACGGTGCAGATCTGATCAAAATCACGGCAACCGGAGGTGTGCTTAGTGTGGCTAAAGATGGCAAAGGCGCACATTTTCAGGAAGCCGAAATCAAAGCTATCGTCGAGGCAGCTACAGATTTGGGTTTTCATGTTGCTGCACACGCCCATGGAGATGAAGGCATGCAAAGAGCGGTTGCAAATGGCGTAAAAACCATTGAACATGGTACGTACATGAGTGACGAGACCATGGATTTGATGATTGAGAAAAATGCATTTTTAGTCCCAACCATCACTGCCGGAATGGAAGTGGCGGAAAACGCGAAGAAGCCGGGCTATTACCCAAAAGTCGTAGCTGACAAGGCCAGAGTCATTGGACCGAAGATTCAAGGCACATTTACCAGAGCATACAAAAAAGGAGTACCGATTGCCTTTGGGACGGATGCCGGAGTGTTTAAGCATGGTGAAAATGCTCGAGAGTTTACCTACATGGTGGAAGGTGGCATGCCGGCTATTGAGGCGATTATCAGCGCTACGTCCGTACCAGCAGGATTACTTGGGATGGGTGATCAAATTGGTTCGCTTAAGGAAGGATATCTCGCTGATATTGTCGCCGTACCAGGAAATCCATTGGAAAATATTGAGGTGATGAAAGATGTGAAGTTTGTGATGAAGGAGGGCAAGATCTATAAGAATTAAGATTTGAAAATGAATAATTAAAGAATGAGCCGGGTGATCCGGCTTTTTTGTGTTTAATAGGAATAAAAAAAGCCCGGTTTCCCAGGCTTTCAATCTAATATCTAACTTCTAAAGTCTAATATCTCAAAAATCACATCTTTCTTACTTTCCCACTACCTGAAGAATCGCTGATTACTCGTTTTGGATCACCATTGTAGTATATACTTCCACTTCCTGAAATTTTTGCTTCTATTTCCTCTGTTGCCGTGATGTAACAGCTACCCGACCCACTGATAGAAGCTTGAAATACTTTTACCTCTAAATCCTCAGCTTTTATTTTTCCTGAACCACTGATTTTAGCTTCTGCTTCGTTGGCCTTTCCATTCAATCGAATACTTCCGGAACCAGATATACGTAAATCCATTTCTTCACTTTCCACATCCAGCTCCATATCTCCTGAGCCACTCACGGAAAGTCGCATATCTTCTGTACTCAATGTGCCATCACTTTCAATGTATCCACTTCCGCTCACGCCAAGTCCTTCGATTTCCCTCATTGTCACATAAATGGTGATGTCGGATCGGCTCCAACCATCTTTCCAGTTCCATTTTCCTTCTTTTTGGATTACAAGCCGATCACCTTTCATTTCAAACTCGATTTCATCAAACAAGTCATCATCACATTCAATCTGTATCTGATCGTTTGATCCTTGTTTGATGTAAAGTTTAGCCGGAATTCCGAGAGATAATTCAGTGAAGCTCCCGACATCTACTGATCTTTTTTGACCAAAGGAGGGGAGAACAAGTGTAGCTGCTAAAACAACGGTTAGTAATGACTTCATTTTGAGTTTTCTCTTAAAGACATGCTGATTCGTTAGAGGTTGCATTTTCCTTTACAAATAATAGTGAATAAAAAAAGCCCGACTAATCGGGCTTCAATGTTTTCAGCGGTAGATAATATTATTATGAGAAGAATTAATACTTAGCTGCGCTGAAAAGCTGATACGAATGTACCTACAGGTAATTGAAATGCATGAGATTGACCTTCAAAATACCTAATATTCAACTGGATTAGGTATATAGAAAGTGTTAGTAAGGCTTTTCTCCCACCCAATTCCCCGGCGGATCATAGTTGCAAACCCAGATATCCATTCCATCACACTCGATTTTAGCGCATCCTACTTTACGGGTTGTTTGCCATACCATTTGGGTATAATGTCCGCACATCTTGCCCGGCTTGCACTTGTTTCGATTATAGTTGTAGTCTGCTTTTTCGCTTGCCCAGGCATCAACTACATAGGCCGCATCAAAAGCTCCAGCGGTTCCTTTGAATAAATTTTCACCGTACTTATTATCAGGTCGGTGCTCCCATCCGCAATTTTTGCGCTTTAATTTCTTGGCCCAATCAGCCGCTAGCTCAGCCATTTCATCAGACCACTCCAGCTTTTCCATTACACCCACATCCGCTCGCCAGTAATTGTGCCTGTCCAGAATCATTTGTTTTTCTTCAGCACTCAGTGCTGTTTGATATTTAGCAGAGTTAGGAACAAGCCAAAATAGGCTTAGTATTACGATGATCGTTTTCATGCGGGTTGCGTTTCAAGCTCATCCCTACGGATGAAATAGATATACTTTGCCATATAAAACGCACCAATCCCACTAAAGATATGCCAGAGGAAGTGAGAGCCCATTGGTATTAGCATTGCAACGCTGTAATCAATCCTCCGAAACATCAAACTCAGCGATAGGAATATTACTGATACGAGGATGGTTTTGTAATGCTTGTATTCATTCCTTGAAAGGAAGAAAACAATAGGGAAAAAGATCAGGAAGCCGGTGATAACATAATTGAGGTTGAGTGCCAGCTGCCCGTCATAGTAATCGAAAACAGCAAATCGAATAAATGTAAACGGGATTACTACTGTCGCTACCTGCCATCGGTTTTTCAATATTTTATCCCAGAAGTAGATACTAACCGAGAGGGTGACAATAGCAGTGGGCAATACATCCATCCATAATAGAAAGCTGGAAGATCGAAATGCGTGGAAGAGCACACTACCTGTGGCTCCAAGAAAGAGTAAGGGCATAAGGAAGTATAAGAACGGGTACTCTTTTATTTTCCAACTGAGTTTAAATGCCCAGTATACTGCGGGAAGCACAATTGCTAACGATGAAAGCGCATTCCAGGGCTCAGAGATAAATGAAGTAAGGTCAGTTTCTGCATAAATGGGCCCACCATCTGTGGGTAAAAGCGTTTGCATATTCGATCTAAGATTTATTTCCAATAACTATACGTGTAACTAACTGGCAGGGATTTTGATTCATTAAAAAAACCAGGAATGACTTGTTCTGGTCTTTTTTGGTTAGTTGAAAGCCCTGTCTGCCAGTTTGCGGATGGGGTTCTTTTTTATAATTAAACGTCCAATTTTCGTGGATTCTCACGTCAAGATTTATAAATTGGAAAAAATCCAAAAATCGTTTTGCAATCCATTGAAATACAACATACAGACCTGTTGAAGGGATACAACGAAGTGAGAAGCCAAACACAATTTCTATGTGATCCACTGGAAATTGAAGATTTTGTTGTTCAGCCTGTCATGGATGTTAGTCCACTCAAGTGGCATTTAGGACACACAACCTGGTTTTTCGAAAACTTTATTTTGGTTCCGAATATGCTTGATTATAAGGCTTTTCACCCAAAATATGCCTACTTATTCAATAGCTACTATATCTCTGCCGGAGATCGGTGGTCCAGGGAAAATAGAGGCCAATTGACACGACCGACGGTCAAGGAAGTCTTTGAATACAGAAGCTATGTGGATGAGCACATGAAGCAATTTCTTGAAAACCAGGAAATAGCGGAGACATTGGCTGAAGTGCTCATTTTAGGAATGAATCATGAGCAGCAGCATCAGGAGTTGTTTTTGTACGATATCAAGCGAATTCTGGGCG
Source organism: Ekhidna lutea (assembly GCF_900188325.1). Lineage (GTDB taxonomy): Bacteria > Bacteroidota > Bacteroidia > Cytophagales > Cyclobacteriaceae > Ekhidna > Ekhidna lutea. Next base: position 381,307 of record NZ_FZPD01000003.1, read on the forward strand.
ACAACCCACTTTTTCCAGTTTACAGAAAAGAAGAAAAACCAGTCAAACAGGTAAATTCAGAAATGGAATGGCTGAACATTGATGAGGGCATTTATGAAATTGGACATGAGGGCAATGGTTTCCATTTCGATAATGAGGAAGGACGACATAAAGTCTTTTTGCACGAATTTCAGATATGCTCCAGTCTTATAACCAATGGGGAATATTTGAAATTCATTGAAGATGGTGGGTATCGTAATCATATGCTTTGGTTGTCAGAAGCGTGGGATTGGGTCAATGAGAATGAAGTAAAAGCACCAAGGTATTGGAATCAGGAAGATGGTGGTGAGTGGGGACACTACACCCTTCACGGGTATGAGCAAATAAAAGAAGAAGACCCTGTTTGCCACATTTCGTTTTATGAGGCAGATGCATTTGCTCGCTGGAGAGGATGTAGACTCCCTACCGAGCAAGAATGGGAAGTAGCATGCAAGATGTATTCACCAAATGTTCTTGCAGACGCCAACTTTGTTGAAAACAAACATTTTAAAGCAATTCAGACTTCAGACTTTGATTTTTTTGGTAATCTGTGGGAGTGGACATCCAGCCCATACGTATCCTACCCGTACTATAATCCACCTGAAGGAGCTCTAGGAGAGTACAATGGTAAATTCATGGTGAACCAGATGGTGCTTAGAGGCGGTTCTTTTGGCACGCCAAGAAATCATATTCGTGCAACATATCGTAATTTTTTTCACCCGCATCTGCGTTGGATGTTTTCTGGCATCCGGCTGGCTAAGTACATATAAAAACAAATGACCAAGGAAATATCAACGCTCACTCCCTTCGCAGAGGATGTAATGGAAGGACTAATGTCTGAAAACAAGCACCTTCCATCCAAGTATTTTTATGATGCAAAGGGCGATAGTCTTTTTCAGCAAATTATGCACCTGGATGAATACTACCTCACCAGGAAAGAACTTGAGATTTTCGAAACACATAAAGCAGCAATTTTAGAAGCTATAAATGGTGACAATGAGCCATTACGAATTATCGAATTGGGGGCTGGCGATGGTTTGAAGACTAAGGTTTTACTTAAATATTTTCTTTCTCAGGGAGTTGATTTTATTTACACCCCGGTGGATATTTCTGGCAATGTGCTAGAGATTTTAGAGCAAAACCTGACAGCTGAAATACCAGGCCTAAAGATAGAAACCTATGAAGGTGATTACTTCGATGCTTTGAAAGGAATATCAGAGCGGCCAGAAAAGGATATCGTTTTTTTCCTAGGCTCTAATGTTGGAAACTTTAGCCGTGAAGAAGCGGAGAAGTTTCTTTCTGACCTGCAGAAGTTTCTAAAAGCAGGGGACCTACTCTTTATGGGTGTGGATCTAAAAAAAGATCCGGCAATTATTCTGAACGCTTACAATGATTCTCAAGGTGTGACCCGTGAGTTCAACTTAAACCTATTGGACAGAATCAACACAGAAATGGGTGCTAACTTTGATCGGGATCAGTTTCTTCATTACCCATATTACAACCCACATACAGGAGAGTGCAGAAGTTACCTCATAAGTAAATCAGAACAGGAAATCACATTTGAAGAGGAGTCAGTTGTTTTAAGGGCATGGGAGGCCATCTTCATGGAGATCTCAAAAAAATATGATCGAAAACAATTGGAACAGCTGGCAAAAGCATCCGGTTTCTGTCCTGTACAATCTTTCCTTGATTCCGACAATTGGTTTGCAGATGTGCTTTGGCAAAAGGAAAAATAATGACTTTTCTATGGCGGGTTTTCTCACATCTTGCCGTCAATAAAGAGAACCAAAGATTTTTAAAATGAAAAAATTGAATTTCAAGCTGGTTGTCTATGCTTTCAGCATCTTAATGTTAATGGCCTGCGGAGATGATGATTCCGTACCTGCAATGGATGATGTAGAAGGTGATGAGATAGATGACGATGAGTCAGAAGTAGATCAGATCGACATCAGCACTTTAGCTGCAAAATTTTATAATACTGAGGCTGTAAGCGTCGCTTTTGATGACACTTGGGTTACGATCACTTCATCAAACTTGCCGGATCATAAAAGCATGTATTATCCAATGAATGATCCATTGTACGAAGCATATGATGAGCCGAATAATCCCGATTTCAAGAAAAACCCAGGAGAAATAGGTGCTCAAAACTATGTGTTCAAAATCCCTAGATATCCATCAGAAGCAACGAATAAAGAGTCAACTCCAATGGGACCAATGGGTGTCTCCATCAACAGTGTGGTTTTCTTTAATCAAGAAGCCGCACCGGGTGATGATATTTTAGAAGAGCTAAATACATTTGATCAATTTGAAGGTCATCCAGCTGGTGATGCCTACCACTATCATATTGAACCTATCTGGCTCACAGAAAATAAAGGATCAGATGCCTTTTTAGGATTTCTATTAGACGGATTTCCTGTTTATGGGCCGATGGAAAATGGAAAAACCATCACCAATGATGATTTAGATGATTATCACGGTCATACATCAGCAACAGCAGATTTTCCTGACGGAATATACCACTATCACATTACTGAAGACCTGCCATGGATTAATGGTGATGGATTTTTCGGTGTAGCAGGAACGATCACACAGTAACAAAACAATTGTGGGGTTGATCCATTAGGTCGACCCCATTTTTCTATGAAGCAAGTAGGAACTATAGGACTTTTAGTTTGGATGATGGTTGGTTGCATCCATTCAAAAGAAGAGATCAATCCTCTCGTTGAAGAGATAGCATATGATATTCCGAAAATTAACATTCTTGCTACTAACCCGGATATTACCAAAAAACAAAATGGTGATGTATTCTATCATGACCTACCTTTTTCAGGTTATTTGGTTGAAAGATATCCCAATGACTCTCTCTCATTAAAGATTGGATTTTATGATGGGAAGCAAAATGGGGTGATGACTTCTTATTATGAAAATGGAAGCATACGATACATACGACCATACCTGAATGGTGAAAAGCATGGCAAGCATGTTGGATTTCATAAAAATGGGACTAAGGCTTTTGAGTATCATTTTGTTGATGGTTTTAGCGAGGGAAACCATAAAGAGTGGTACGATAATCGACAACCCGCTACCGATATGAATTATGTAAATGGAAAAGAATTTGGAAGGCAACAGGCCTGGAGACCTGACGGCAAGGTACGGTCCAATTATATCGTACGAGAGAATGGAAGGAGATATGGCTTGATGGGGATCAAAAGATGTACAAAACTTGATGGGGTCACTCAATCTGTTGACCCATATAAAGGAGAAGAGCAATGAGAAATATGTTATATATGCTGATTGCGGTTCTTTTACTCAGTTGCAAATCGAAAAATGGAAAGGAGATCGACCTTCCTTTTTATAATGAAGAAACCTTCACTGCTGAATGGATCGAAGAAAATGACTCAAGATATGACAAGATTCATACAATCTCGGATTTTGAGTTTGTAAACCAGGAAGGTGAGATTATTACAAATAAGACTTTTGATGGGAAAGTCTATGTTGCTAATTTTTTCTTCACCATGTGCCCGACAGTTTGTCCAAAAATGGAGGCAAACTTGTCAATGGTTCAGGATGAGTTTAAAGATAATAGTCAAGTGAAAATACTCTCTCATACGGTAATGCCTTGGGCAGATAGTGTAGCAAGGCTGAAGGAGTATGCTCAGCAAAATGAAATCAACTCGCAGCAATGGCATTTAGTCACCGGTGAGCAAGAAGAGATTTACAAAATGGGTCGCCTTGCATACTTTGCAGATGAAGGGTTTGGTAAAGGGGTCACAGATTTGGATGACTTTCTACACACAGAAAATATCGTATTGATCGATCAAAAAAGAAGAATCAGGGGTATTTACAATGGCACTTTAAAGCTCGAGATGAGAAGAATGATGGAGGATATCAGGTATCTTATAGAATAAAGCACGGTAGTGCCCAGAGCGGGAGTCGAACCCGCACGTCCATACGAACACATGGCCCTCAACCATGCCTGTCTACCAGTTTCAGCACCTGGGCAATTTTGAATCGTTACACTGCTTCTTTAAAGCAATGAAAAAATTAATCTGAGGACGGCAAAAATAACTTTTTGAGTATAACCCACCTACTCAAATCAAAACAAAAAAGCCGGATTCAATCCGGCTTTTAGAATCTTTTCAATTTCTTAAATACTAATGACCTGATTCGTCATCATTGTGTTCACTTGCATTTGGCGCATGTGAAGCATGATAGCTATGGGTAATTTTCTCAGTTTGTGACAGCAATAATGCAGAAACGATGAATACCATGTGTATTACAATCTCAATGACAATACCCTCCGGACTTGTCTTTTGCACCTCGTTTCTGTAGTCAATGAAAGTTTTCAGTAAGTATACCCCTGAAATAGAGGCGAGTGAGGTTGCAAGTTTAATTTTTAACTGACCAGCATCCAGACCTTCAAGCCAAAGCGGTTTATCATCATGCATGTCTACATCAATTCGGCTGGTGAAGATTGAATAACCACCTATTGTAACCATTACTACAAGGTTCATCACCATGGAGATATCCACAAGACCTAAAATGCTAAGCATCATCTTGGTTTCATTCCAAATAGTGGTGTATTTCACCATATACATAAGCTCTTGAAAAAACTTATAGAGATAGAAAAATGATGCGATGATTAGCCCTGTATAAAGTGGAGCTTGTACCCAGCGACTCCAGAAAATAAAACCCTCGAAAAAGCTTTCAAACCGTTTTATTGGGGTATTCTCGTTACTCATAATGCTTAGACCAGTTAAAATTTAACCTGAAATATAAATGATAATTGGAAGGTAGACCTTTCACTTAGCGAAATTAAGTCAATCTTCATCAAATAATACCAACGTACCACCAATATAGTCATGTAGCGCTTTTCTTTTTGTGTTGAACGCAATAAGAATAAATCCAGCAAAAAACAGTAGCAAGGATAGTATCTTGGTGAGATTTCTAACGATGGCCTGATAAGTCGTTACTTTTCGATCCGAATCACTACTAACCTTGATTTTAGTCCATTTTTTACCGGGAGTAGCATGCCATGAGGAGGCTTCAAAGGCAATGTGATAGATGAGATAAATACTGCCTAGTATCATCAGGTCATAATCAGATCGAGGAATGATAAATGACATTAAGTAAAAAAGAAATAAGATTGGGAGTAGATCTATATTGTGAGCCATCAATCTTTTCCAAAACCCTGCGTATTTATTTATTTCTTCCAATCCACTTAACTTTAAGATTCACAAAAATCAACTCTAATTATGAAAGTTCTCAAAATTATAGGAATCATCATTTTGGTGATTGTAATTATTGGTATTGTGGCTACAGTTTTTGGTCCAACAGAATCACATGTGGAGCGTTCTGTTACCATTGATGCTCCTGTCGAAACCGTTTTTAAAGAAGTGAATGGATTTCGGACTTTTGATCAGTTTTCTGCCTGGTCAGAAGTGGACACCACAGCAAAAGTAATCATTGAAGGACCTGCAACGGGTGTTGGAGCGAGCTATCGTTGGGATAGTGATAATTCTGATCTGGGAAAAGGGAGTATTGAAATCATTGAATCAGACGAGAATATGATGGTTAAATCCAAAATGAAATTCGAAGGTTACCCGGGAGAACCGACCGCTTCATGGATTTTAAATGAAGAAGATGGCAAGACGGTTGTTACCTACACGTATGATGAAACTAATATCTCCGGCATTGGTAAATTATTTGCCTACGGAATCGATGGTATGCTTGGACCAATGTATGAAAGAACATTAGAGAAATTAAAAAGCAGGATAGAAAGTCGTCCTGAGTTTACCTATCAAATAGATCAGGTTGAAACTGAGGCAATGCCATATATCGGCTCTCAGGTAACCTCTTCAAGTGACCCGCAAATGATTGGTGAGGTAATGGGTGAGACCTATGAAAAAGTATTTGAATATTTGAATGCGAACAACATTGAAATGCAAGGGGCACCCATCTCAATCAACATAAATTATGATGAGCAGTCAGCAGAAATGATCTGCGCTGTTCCTGTTGGAGAAGGGGCTAGTCCTGGGGATGATCTTGTTGGCGGAATGACCTATGAGGGTGCTGCATTAAAGACGGTATATTTAGGTAATTATGATAATATCGGAGATGCACACGAGGATCTGAATGCATATATTTCATATTACGGTTATGATCGAAATGGTCAGCCATGGGAAGAATATATAACCGATCCCATGAGCGAACCAGACACATCGAAGTGGATGACAAATGTTTACTACCCTGTCAAATAGCAAAGATTGAAATTTTTGAAAGCCCCGGTTGCGGGGCTTTTTTATTTAATCACTTGTAGAGTAGCCAAAAATACCCCTTATTAGGTAGTGCAAAAGGCAGGTTGTTTTTTTACCTTTCTGCAATAAACCTAACGCTAATCCATGCCTACCTTTTATAAAACAATAAGGTTACCTATTGTCTTCCTTTTGATATTGTTTGGTTTTAACACCACATTAAGCCAGGATCTAAATAATGTCAATACAGGAGCTGTAGTGAAGAATGCAAAGGTCAGCTTTGATGGCACCAAGATGGTGTTTCTGGCAAATTATTACGGGAGCTTCTGGCCGTATATGTCAACCTACAATGCTGATTCAGCTATGTGGGGAGAGCCGGAAAAAATATTTGAAAATGATGTGATCGCTGGCTTTGAAATCAGAGATCCACATCTAAGTTTTGATAACACCAAATTGTATTTTGCTGCTCGTACCAGCGAAAAACCTGACTTTGACATTTTCTATTCTGAGCTCCAAAATGGAATTTGGTCCAAACCAACATCACTTGATATTGGAATCAATTCTCCTGAAGATGAACTTGGCCCGGCTTTATCCGCTGATGAGAAGAAAGTGCTGTTCACTCGACCATTGCCACCGGAAGCTAAAGCAGACGAATTTTGTGGCCAGCTTTTTTACAGTGAACTAACTGAGGCAGGATCATGGTCTGAGCCAGAATTATTGCCTCCAGCTTACAACACCGGGTGTATCTGTTCGCCATACTACGCACGTGATAATAAAACCTTCTTCTACTCGTCTTTTGAAGATGTTGAAGATGGCGAAGGCAAACGGGTAGCCAGAAAGCAATTCTCGGTTTTCTGGGCCAGAATTGATGGGTTATTCAGATATAACCCTAAGCCGATACTATCAATAATTGCCGATGAAGATATTGTCTCACCATCCTTGGATAGAGACAGTACGCTTTACTATAACTATGGTGAATACGCGAAAGGTCAAGACCGCATTTCATCACGTGTTTTATCCCGTGATCTAAGTTCACTATACCAACCAGCCAAAATGTCACTGGTTTCAGGACGGGTTACTGATGAAAATGGAGGCCCGTTAGAGGCTGCTATTCAGGTTATCAACCCGTATACAACAAAGGTTTTCCAGGAAGCAGTAAGTGATGAGCAAGGCAATTATCAAGTGTTTGTACCTGTCGGCGAACAATTTTCTCTGCTTGCATATAAAGATCAATACTCAGCACAGTCTAAACTGATTGAGCCAACGGAGCAATACATCACAAATAATTTTGAGTTATTCCCAAGTGTCGATGTGACTTTCAATGTTTTTGATGATGAGTTTTTCTTCCCTATAGAGTCTGGTATTTCTCTGTATGATTCAGAATTTAACTTTATTGAAACCATAGAAATAACACGCGGCGAACAGACGGTTCTATCATTAGGTAAAGAATTGAATATCATATTTAATTCAGAAAACTACTTCCCGGACACACTCAATCTGCCTTTCGATGAGGAGGTGATTTTTGATTTTTTTGATTTTGATATTGAGCTGACGAGAAAGTTGAAAGATGTAGCACTTTCGTTTGCTGATGAATCAGGCAACAACCTCGGACTTGAGATCACGGTTTACAATGTAACCCGCAATGAGAAAACAAAGAGACAAGTAAAAGATGGGAAAATCACCCTCCAACTGCGTGATGGTGAGGTATATGAAATCAGCACATCTGCCGAAGGTTATAGCTATTATTCTGCTGAAGTAGACCTTTCGGAAGAGCAGGAATTGAAGGAAATGAACGCGACGCTCCAATCTGTGGAGAATATTTCGCTGGTTCTTGACAATATCACTTTTGAATACAACTCCTATGAATTAAATGCTGGTTCATATGATGAGCTTGGCAAGCTGGTTAATTATTTGCAGGAAAATGAGCAGTACAAGGTGGAGATTTCAGCCCACACAGACAATGTCGGAGCAGATGCATACAACTTGCAGCTATCCAATCTTCGCGCCAACTCGGTGTTACAATATTTACAGGATAATGCCATCAATAAGGATCGGTTGGTGGCTGTTGGTTATGGAGAATCACAGCCCAGGTATCCCAATGACACAGAAGAAAACAAGGCCAAAAACAGGCGTGTAGAGTTTAAAATTTTAGCATCAGAATAAAATGAAAAAGTCGCTTATTATCATATTTTCTATTTGTCTGATCGTATCTGTCTCCGCTCAAACGGGTGCATTTAAAAAAATATTGAGCGAAAAAAATGAGGTTGACAGAAGTGTTTTTTATGATCAGCTAATTGCGTTTCAAAAAGAGAATACTGAATTCGCGAATGTGTATTTCCAGCTCGGTAAATTGGAGCTTGAGACTTTCTCAACGCTTGATCCAATTGTTGATCGGGTAGCATCTAGGCAAAGAATCTACAACACGAAAACAAACTTTGGTCTCGCGAAAAACTACCTGGATGAAAAAGAGGTATCCCGCTTTCCAGACTGGTATGACGTGCCTGATTTGAAAGATAAAGACTCAGTAACTTCTCTGGGTGTAAATAAGGTTGAAAAGAATTATGAGGATGCAATATCATACTCAGAACTATACGAGGAATTAATCAGTAATTACGATCGTGCGGTCTATCACTACCTCAAAGCGAGAGAAGGATTTATTGAGATAAATACCAGCGCCGACAATCTTCGTCAATTGTTCCTTAAAGCTGACGATTCATTAAAAATCGCCGTGAGAGCAGTCGGAACCAGTTTCGATTCCTCAATGTATCACATTGACATTTATAGAGATATTTATCAGCAACTCCCACACAAAAAGAAACGGAAGGTAAACATCAATAAAAGAAAAATTGATCACTTCCGCATGAATGGAATTACTCCAGCCAATTTCCTTGCTGACAACATTGATGTCTGGGATTATAAGCAATGGTCTGAGCGGTTTTTAAAACTATTGAAAGAAGAAGTGGATGGCTTACAGGAAGAAATAAAGTCAGCTTATCGCTTTTTCATAGCCACCAATGAGCGAATGATATCTGGAGATGAATGCATCCAGGCAGAGCTGGATGATATGAAATTTCAGCGGATCATTAATCTCATTACCAAATATGACAATGAATCGGTTTTAATAGATGTGTTTCAATACCTTATTTCAAAATTGGAGTACGGTAATAAACTTACTTATGAGCGAAACTGTAATGAGCTGGAAAGTCCTCCAACCGATGATTTTTTGTCAAGGAAAGCCAGAATTTATCAAAACCTTTATAGTTCATATGAAAAAGCAGATAGTCTGAGTGACGTCATTGTATCGTCCGGGCACAGCCAGGAAAGTTTTCAGTGGTTTTTTGATGAGATGATGCCGGGAGATAATGGTAGCCAAACATTTGCCACAGATCAGACAAAGGAAAACAATCAATCTTTCAAGGAAGAGCTTTCTGGATTGATGCAGAAGATAGATATGCAACAGTTTAATGTTGATTCACTTACCGAATGTTTTGAATCTGATAGTATCTTTTTAATTCCAGGAGCATTACCTGATGAAAACTTTTGTGCTACGAAGAAATTAGTGCTTAATGATAGTCTCGAGCTACTACTTGGTCAAAAGGTAGATCAGAATATGTTAATTGGCGCAGCACCTTTAGAAGAGGATTATCAAAAAAACTGGGAAATAGCCCCATACAAAAACTCTAAGGTTTCATACTTTAAAATAGTGGGAGACAGCACTTTTATGCTTAGCGGTGTTTCAGGTAAGGCGTGGGTTTCACAATACTCGACCAACGGAAAAGAATACTTTACGGTCACACTTCGGTCGGCTGATACCGTGAGAAATGTGATGGTCAATTCTTTGCAAGGAAATGCCACCATCCTACAAGAGGGAAGTGCCGGGTTTACACTTTCGAGAGTCAATTTTAGTGGTAAAATAGAGTCTGCAAATACCTTTACATTACCCGGATCATATATTGGAATGATTCGTCAGGAGCAGTCAATGTGGTTCTTTTCTCACGAAACAACTGCTGAGGGCTCTAAGATTACTGCATCAATCCTGGATGCATCAGGTCAAGTGTCGGGTGAGTTTGTCTATCAATTTGAATCTCAGCTCGCCAGACCAAAAATCATCAAAAATGATAATGAGTACCTTACATTACTATCTGCAAATGCTTTTGCAGGTGACGAAATTGTATATGCTTTAATGAACTATGAAGGGGAAATCGAAAGTGAAACTATTTTTTAGTACGCTGTTTCTAAATCTATGTATTACTTATGCAAACGCACAGCAACAGGTAGATTTTGATCGGGAAGTTGATCGCATCGAAAGCTTAATTCAGCAAGGAGCATTCGAGGAGGCAAATTCAGTCTTAATTGACCTTCAGTTGTCCCTGGAAAACACCTCCCTGATAGCTCAGGATACGGTAAGGTTATATTTTTCTTCCAAGTTCGCTTTTATAGCCAATCAATTAGGTGATTGTGAAAACACCATAAGCAAAAGCAAAGAGGATCTTAACCTTCGGACGGAAATATACGGTGCGGCAGACCCACTCACATTGTCATCCAGTAGAAACCTTGGCATATATTACCTCAATTGCGATTCTGCTGAAATGGCAAAGCAACAACTGCAAATCACTGTGGATATCCATCGGGATTCGATTGGACAACCAGATGAGTTATATGCCCGGTCCCTGGACGATCTGGCTTATGTACGTGGCAAACTTGGTGATATCGATGGTGCAATTAAAAACTACAATGAGTTATTAGGTCTTTTAGGAGATAGCAAGAGTTCATTCTATCTGCACGTAGCAGAAAACTACAGCGCACTCCTCATGTCATCAGAGAGGTATGAAGAAGCAGCCGCGTTTTATGAAGACCTAAAGGGATATATGACACCCAAGTCAGAATACCCTTTCTTTTTAAAGGATTTTTATAATGTGTTTGTGCATCAAAAAAATTATGTGAAAGCCCTGGAAACAGCCACGGAGTTATTGACCTGGTGTGATTCGAATAAGTCGGCTTGTTCGGAAACCGGCTTTGATCTGAAGGAGTTTGTACTTAACAGTGCTCGACTTTCTGTGTTACTATTTCGCTACGAAGATGCTTCCAAATATTATACCAGGGCAGAGGATTTATACAGCGATTCACCAAAGTATATTTCTGTCTTATTAGAGCAGTCTGATCTCTATAATGCGACCGGTGAAAAGTATAAGCAGCTAAATACGCTTAGCAAATCACTCATCACACATCGTTCAAGAAGCATGACAGATAGTGCCAGCTATACAAAAACCGTCCTGGAGCTTGGGAAGATTCACACAGAGATGGGGAGGTTTGAACGGGCAGATGAGGTTTTTAGTGAATACATAGATGATCTTGAAGCGAACCCGGGAACAAATGCTGAAAAGTTAGCGGTAGCCTATCAGTCATTAGGCAACCAGCGATACCTTTTACAAAATTTTAAAGATGCAGATAAGTACCTGTCTAAAGCACAGAATATCCTTGTTAAAGAAGGGCTTACCTCTTCTTCCGAATATGCTTCGGTTCTAAATAGTTTAGGCGCACTTTATGAGGCCTTGGCAAACTATCGAAAGGCCGAAAAAAATTACCGTAAGGCACTTCATATTTCATATGAAGAAGAATCAGGATTAAGAGTGGCGTTAGCAACGAATTTGGCCAATATTCTAACGAGGACACAACCCAAAAATGATTCAATTTTAGTGCTGCTCAACCAGGCCATCAATTGGCAGGAGACCTCTTCTGGTAAGGATCATCCGGGGTATGCTAATCTTTTAAGCAACAGAGCGGTTTATTATCAAAAAAATGAATCGTATAAGTTGGCTCTAGCCGATTTTGAGCAAGCCATAAAAATTTTCAAATACACAGTGCCGGAAGATCACCCGCAATATCTTTCTGCAATGTCCAGTATTGGTCTTTTATATAACCTGATGGATCGTATGGATGAAGCGCTGGAATCGATGCTTATTGCAAAATCGCTTTACCTAAAATATTATTCAGAAGCACATCCCGGTTATATCAGGACCGTAAATAATCTTGCCAACCTCTATACTAAAACTGAACAATACGATTTAGCAGAGCCTTTGCTGCTTTCATTAGCACAGTCACAGGTTAAAGAAATCAATGAATCTTTTACCTACCTGTCCGAGTCAGAGAAAAAGACATTTGTGGAAGAAAAGCAAAAACTACTCAACAACTTCAAAGGGTATGTGGTGGCACGATCTACCATTGAGGAGGGCAGCATCAAGCCAAATGTGATTGAGGATTGGTACAACCTTGAACTGAGTACCAAAGGAATGCTGCTCAATTCAACTAAAAAGGTCAGGGAGCAGATTTTTAATAGCGGGGATAAAGAGTTGATCGATCTTTTTTCGGAATGGACAGTAGCGCGGAAGCAGATTGCTGATTTACAGTCATTGAAGAGCGATCTGAAACAGAAAAGTAAGACGAGGCTGGATAGCCTTCTTCAAAAAACCAATGACCTGGAAAAAGAGCTGTCTCGCAGATCCGCCGAGTTCGATGGGTCCTTTGGGGATAAATCACCTACTTATGATCAAATCACTGCTAAGCTGAAATCTGGCGAGGCAACCGTAGAAATCATACGAACTGAAATAAATGAGGAGGGGATCTACACCGCGCTAATAGGAACAGCAAACCAATCTCACCCCAAGTTAATTGTGCTCGGAAAAGGAAAAGATTTTGAAAGCAATGGGTTTACAGTATACAAGAATGCAATTAAGTTTAAAGTGGATGATCCCAAGTCCTTCGACTTGTATTGGCGAGATATTCATGAATACCTATTGGGTAATGGCATAACTAAAATTTTCTATGCGCCCGACGGCATTTATCATAAAATCAGCCTTAATACCCTGTATGATCCAGCTTCTAAAAACTACTTAATTGACGAGTTGGAGGTTTTTCAACTTAGTTCAACCAAAGATTTCCTAAATCTAAACGTGGGTGGTGAGCAGTTTGAAGGGGTAGATAAAGCACTATTGGTGGGAAGGCCATCATATAAGTTAGCAGGTAATGACGTGGCATCCATTGGCACCACCAGAAGCTTTGCTATGCTAAGTGATGTTTCAGATCTGCCCGGCACGGAAGAGGAGATAAAAGAAATCCAATCATTGATCGACAAGTCTGATGTTGAATGTCAGGTTTTGCTCAAAGATGATGCGAAGGAGTCAGTTGTGAAATCACAGCTAAACAGAGGGCTTGTACATATCGCAACTCATGGCTTTTTTATGGAAGATGATGCGGGAGCCGGATCAGACCCAATGTTGAGTTCAGGTTTGCTTCTGGCCGGAGTGAGTGATTTTAATGAAAATGAATCGGGAGAGGACGGTATTTTGACAGCCTATGAAATCATGAACCTGGGACTGAACGATCTGCAAATGGTTGTTTTGTCAGCATGTGAAACAGGACTTGGTGAGATTTCTTCTGGTGAAGGAATCTATGGACTCCAGCGTGCATTTTTTGTTGGAGGGGCTCAGTCGGTAGTAATGTCTCTTTGGAAAGTCGATGATGAAGCAACCAAGGATTTGATGACGATTTTTTATAAAGATTACCTTAAAAATGGCAATAAGCGAGAAGCATTTTTGAATGCACAGAAAAAGATCAAAAAGAAGTATAAAAATCCGATTTACTGGGGAGCTTTTGTGATGCTCGGAGGGTAATATTAAAGAGCGGTCACTTATTGCAATCTTATCATTGTTTAAATACTTTTGCCCACCGTTTACCAAATCACACGGCTGGGTTTTAAACTCAGTTTGGCAAAAAAGAAAAAATGCCTGAGTGGCGGAACTGGTAGACCTGCCTTTGCCGGCAGGCAGGCGCGCACGACGTGCGCTACTGCTTATGGTCTTCTAATTCCTCTAGCCTCATAAGGCCTAAAGAAATGCCTGAGTGGCGGAACTGGTAGACGCGCACGACTCAAACTCGTGTTCCGCAAGGAGTGCCGGTTCGATTCCGGCCTCAGGTACGAATCCTTCTCAGTTTTCTGGGGAGGATTTTTTTATGTTCCTCAAAAGAGTCTCTGTTCGACTGAATCGTCGGACCTTAGGTACTGAAACCTTCCCCAAAAAGAGGAGGATTTTTTGTTTCAATCTCTGAATAGCAAATAGTTCATACATCATTAACTTTAGCTTTCAAAATCACCCTATATGAACATTTCTTTCAGCAAGTTTTTTTATGGTGTTGCATCCATCATTGGCATTACAGCAATTCTTTATTTTGGAAAAGTTCTTTTAGTCCCATTATGCTTCGCCATGTTGTTTGCCTTCATCTTATATCCTGTCGTGAAATGGCTTACGACTAGGGGTGTTAAGAAAGTGGTAGGGATAATTCTTGCATTGGGTAGTGTTTTTATAGTCTTAATAGGAATATTGGTGCTTTTTTCAGCGCAAATCATAGATATGGCCAGCCAGTATTCAAACTTTTTAGATAAACTAAATTCAACGCTTGAAAAATCAGTTGCCTTCCTTAATGACAAGGTCCAAATCATTCCTGATATCGAATCGCAGACCATCTTAGAAAAACTGACGAGCGTATTTTCAGACAGTAGTTTCCTGATCATTTCCGATACAGTCAACGTTACAAGTTCCTTCTTGTCATTTGTGGTTTTATCAGTTATTTACTCCTTTCTTATTCTTTTTTATAGTGAGCACCTCACAGAGGCTATTTCAAGATTTAGCCCCAGAAAAAATAAGAAGTACTTTTTGAACATGCTTCGACAGGTCCAAAAAGTGGGGCAGCAATATTTTACCGGAATGATGTTGCTAATTCTAATTTTGGGTGTCCTTAATACAACAGGATTACTGCTTCTCGGACTAGATTATGCTTTTTTCTTTGGTTTTTTAGCTGCTGTCATGGCGATAATCCCTTATGTAGGAACCACTCTCGGAGGGCTTATTCCAACACTGTATGCATTCGTTACCTATGATAGTTATTGGTACCCTGTTGGAGTGATAGCTATTTTTTGGTTTATTCAATTTATAGAAGGAAACTTCCTGAATCCACGAATTGTCGGAGGAAACATGCAAATCAATGCTTTGTTCTCCATATTTTCATTGATAGCCGGGAGTGTTATTTGGGGTGTAGCTGGAATGATCCTCTTCTTGCCAATGGTGGCAATGTTGAAGGTTGTGTGCAGCCATTACGAAGAATTGGAGCCTGTGGCGGCTTTGATAGGTGAAAGAATAACAGAAGTCCAACGAGAGCCGGAAAAAGGCCCTCTAAAAAAAATCATAGAAAAATTTTCAAATTAATTATTCAAACCTGTTATAAATGCACTCATATTGACATTGCAGATAAAGCGTTGTTAACTGCCTTTCCAGATCGTCTGGCACATCCATAAAAATTATCTTCATCTTTCTCATTGCTTTTAATGAATCTGAAACAGTATAGAAAGGCTGTTTATCCTGATGTAGATTCACCATGGTATGAGCAAGCTTTTGTTGATACTTGCTGTTTCCTTTGTATTGACGCAAGACCCTCCTGATTACGTATGAAGATTCATCTATAAAGACGATTTTATCATTCTCAATAAAGCCATAAATACCCTTAAAATCAGTTAGTCGACCGGTTTGTTGTAAAATTGATTTGACACCCATCCCTTTTCTGGCAAACAAATCAGCTCCCAAGGCTGAATCGCTTAAAACAGAAATCATTTCTTTTCTTTTGGGAAGGTTTTCTTTTATGATTCTATCAAATCGTAGGGCAAGCGATTGCTTCATAGTCGTTAAAATATCTATTAAGATAAAAGATTTGACTATAACTTGTTTTCTGGTGATGTTGGTTTTGGTATCAATTAAAAAGTTCTATTTTTATCTTCACTTAAAAACGTAACCTACTAGAAAACGAAAAAGCATTGAGCAAAGAGTACCAATACCTAATCATAGAGGATGACCCTGCATTCGTTGAAATCCTGAAGGTAATTATGGCGAAGGTTCCAGAGATGAAATTGATAGGCATTTCAGATAATACTGTGGACGCTGCAAAACGGATTGACATGGATAAGCCGGAGGTGTTGTTACTGGATATCAATATTTCAGGATTGGAAGGACCCGAGGTATTGGAAATAAGTGAGCACAAGCCACTCACTATAGTGATTTCAAGTCACCCTGAAGAAGTCATGGATAATTATGATGTGGAATACGTGGCGTTTATCCAAAAACCATTGAAAAATGCAGAGCAACTGGTTAATGCTATTCATAAATGCATTAACTTAATCTAACATTAAGAGCTGGCGGGAATCCAAAACCCCGGCAGATGAGGAGAGCTTTAGTTAGAAAAATTAATCATTTAGGCCTTACCGATCTTCTTGACCCACTGGAATACCGTCGTGTGCTATTTGTTAATAATGTAACGTTAGCAAGCATTTTGGTTTCTTTTGCGGTTACCATACTTGTGATTTTTGAAGGGTTATATCCCCAATTTTTAGTCACCAGCCTGGGTTGTGTACTTTTCACTATTGTTCTCTATTTAAATCATACTAAAAATTACCTTGCGGCCAGGACATTCTTCCTCCTGTTATCTGTCAATATTCTGGTATTTGCGTCTTTTGTAGCATTCAGTCAAGGTCGCTTTAATGAGACTGAAAATATACTGATAGGCTTTATGGCCGTATGTTACTTACTGTACGATGGTCACCTCCGACATTTAGGATATATACTTATCTACCTGGTTCTGATCTTCTTAAAATTTGTTAAACAATATTATCTGGAGGCTCCATACGATCTTGATTTCTATCTTACCATTCAAAACATCAGTATTCTTTGTTTACTCCTCTTCTTATTTGCCGATGCTTTCCGCGTGAGCTTAATGAAAGCGTTTGTTCGGCTCAAGGATAAAGATGAGTTGTTGTATTCCATGATTGACAATGTGCCTCTTTACATCGCTCTTGTGGATAACGAACTCCGGTATCGTATGGTGAATTTCAACTATGAAAAAACCTTCTACATGAAAAGGGAAGAAATAATAGGATCACGGGTTGAAGATGTTTTGCCTGAAAATATCCTCAAAACACATCTCCCAATGATTAAATCAGCTATTAATGGTGAGAGTCCTGAATTCTTAGAACATACAGTGCTTCCAGATGGAAGTTCTTTTTTTGCAGGAGGTAAGTATGTTCCGGTGAGATCCGATAATGGCGAGATCGTGGGAACCACGGTTTTTGTGAATGATGTAACAAAACTGGAAACCGCCAGGAACAAGCTTAAAAACGCGAATGCAACTAAGGATAGACTCTTCTCCATCATTGCTCATGACATCAGAGGACCTCTTGATTTATTTGAAGGACTCCTGAATGTTTCTTCAGATGGTACGATTTCAAGGGAGGATTTCCTTATTCACCAGAAAAAAGTTGGTGATAAGGTAAGCTCACTTAGGGATACTGTCAACACCTTGCTGGATTGGGCTCGTACACAGCTGGATGGTATCAATGCTAATCCATCTGCTGTTAATGTTTGCAATGTCATTAAAACCAATACAGACCTGTACGGCGAGCTTATTAGTAGAAAAAAAATAAACTTAAAAGTAGATGTACCTGAAGAGATGGAGGCATGGATTGATGAAAATCATTTTAAGATTTCTATTAGAAATTTAATACATAACGCACTTAAATTCACGCCAAATGGTGGAGAGATTTCTACCTCAGCAGAAAAATGTGAAGACGCAATTTCAATGACAATTAAAGATACGGGCATAGGTATGGATCCAGAGAAAATTAACTCCATAATGAATAAAGAGCTTCAGGATTCAAAAGGCGGAACAGATGGTGAAATGGGTACAGGGCTGGGATTGAGTCTTAGTTTAGGGTTGCTTGAAAAAAATAATTGTGAGGTGAGTATTCAGAGTGAGCCCAATTCTGGTACAGAAATAAACATCAAAATCCCGCTCAAATCACATGACAATTAACGGAATTACTTAAATTATCCTTGTTTTATTTGTTTCTAAGGTTACTTTTTGGTTGAAAGTAATATTTACTTACTGGATAATATTGTTCACCTAATTCACCATGAGCTCCTTTTCTCTTAAAAACATTTTAAGAACAGGCATGCACTATGCCGCAAGTCCTCTGGATAAGAGAAGAATAACCCTATTCAATTACCTTATATTCTTTTGTGTGGCAGTAAGTCTATTATTAGGGCTTGTTACTGCTATTTTTGGCCTTATCACACAGCCGGTTTTATGTATAGTTGCTGCGGCATTGTTGGCTGTTTCTTTTTTTCTTAATCGAAAGGGTAAAATCAAGATATCCAAAGGATACTTTATTCTTACAGGAGTCCTAATCATATCAGTTACTACAATTGTTTATGCTGAGCAAGGCCTTTTTGTAGACACAGAGAACATGTTATTTGTCGCGATGGCCATCACCATGTTCCTTGTGGATGGGTTTCGAAAACACACGATTTATTGGTTGATTTTTGCAGTTTATGTAGCCTTAAAAATCAATATTCTAAATCTACAGGGAATAGAGCCGGGAGTTGTATTTGGAATGACGTTGATTAACAACCTGGTCGTATCAGCTATTTTATACCTTTTCTTGTATGTTTTCCGCACCATTTTAATAAAGGCATTTGATCGGTCAGATCAGCATGAACAAACACTACGTTCACTATTGGATAATGCTCCGATACTTATGGCATTGGTTGATAGAAGTGGACACTTTATCCTGGTCAATCAAAATTATGCTGATCGATTTGGGTATAAGCGGAGAGATTTGATTGGCAGAAGTAGGTCTGAAGTTCTACCTGAGAATATTTTTAACAAACATGAGCCCATGTTTCAGGACGTACTAAAAAATGGTAAGCAGATAACGTTTTTGGAAGAAACTAACCTTCCGGACGGGTCAGTTATTTCAGCAAATGGCAAGTACGAACCTATTCTAAACGCTGATGGAGAAGTAGAATCCGTAGCAATTTGTGTAGATGATGTGACTGAACTGGTAAAAGCTCACAAGGCATTGAAAGTGGCCAATGAAACAAAGGATAAACTGTTCTCCATTATCGCACATGACATAAAAAGCCCGTTAAATCTCTTTCATAGTATTCTTAATCTAAACCATGACGATGTAATCTCGAAAGAGCAGTTTATGGAGTATCAGGAAAGTCTAAAACAACGACTTTCAAGTCTGACAAGCACAGTAGATGAGTTGCTGGAATGGGCACGTATGCAATTGGGGGGCATCAGTGCCTACCCGGCCAAAGTAAACATAAGCTCAATTGTGCATGAAAATGCGGATCTTTTCCACACCCTGATTGAACGAAAGCAAATTAGTTTTAAAATTGATACGCCGAGTGAAATGGAGGCATGGATTGATGAAAATCATTTCAAAGTCGCGATAAGGAATCTGATCCACAATGCTATTAAATACACAAATGGAGGAGGTAAAGTGGAAGTAACCAGTAACCAGAACGATCAGGAAACAATTGTTAGAATTGTCGATTCCGGTGTTGGTATGACAAATGAGACCGTTAATTCGATTATTAAAAAAGAAATTCAGAAATCTAAGGTGGGGACTGATCAGGAAATGGGCGCGGGGCTAGGTTTGAGCCTTAGTTTAGGATTGCTAGAGAAAAACAACTGCAATGTATCTGTAAAGAGTGAACCCAATAAAGGTACGCAGGTAGAAATAAAGATTCCCAAATCAGCTAAGGGTTAAAAGAAAATGGCTCAACATTGTTGAGCCTTTTCTTTTTGTTTTTTACTTATTCATATAATCAGAAGAATTATAAACAAAAAATCCTGATCATTTCTGATCAGGATTTTCTAAAGTGACTGGCCTGGGGCTCGAACCCAGGACCCACGCCTTAAAAGGGCGTTGCTCTACCAGCTGAGCTAGCCAGTCATTATTAATCTCCTTTCGTATAAAAAGAAGTGCAATTCAAGACCCTTGCCTTAAATTGCGGATGCAAAAATAGAAATCTTAATCAATAATACCACATGATTGACAGAATAAAGGTGAGATTATTTATAGGAATTTTATTCTTCGGCTTAATAAGTTCGATATCGGCACAAAATGAGATTTTGCACGAGGCAGATTCTTTATTTAGTCAGCAGAAATATACCCAAGCGTTTCAAAGATATGAACAGCTCCACTCAGAAGGACATGCTTCTCAGGCAATGCTATTGAAGATGGCATTTATTCAAGATGGTTTGGGGAATCATTCCGATGCGCTATACTATTTGGATTTGTATTATAAAGAATCGGCAGATAGAGCGGTTGTTGGTAAAATCGAAACAATCGCAGAAGAAAATGAACTTAGGGGATATCAGTATAATGACATCAATTATTTCCTGGCGTTATTGTCAAAATACCGCGCCCATTTTACCCTTGTTCTTTTAGCGCTGGTAATTGTGTTGCTTGTATATATCATTAAAAAGACCAGAGCAGGGGAGCGGCCGGTGGCTGCTGGAATTATTCAAGTAATATTAATTGCCGGCCTTTTTGCTGTTGTGAATCTAGCCTCGGCTGAGAAGGGGATTATTACTGAGGACTATACCTTGCTCCGATCAGGCCCTTCTGCAGGGGCAGAGCCTATTGAGATATTAGCGAAAGGACATAAGGTGAAAATTTTGGAAAAAGGTGAAGTATGGACGAAGGTCGTATGGGATGGCAATGAGGTTTTCGTGAGAAATGGAAGGCTTAAAATTATTTAAGCGGATTGTCAGGCTCCTTCTTCATCATATTGTAGATCATACGATCCAGACGCGAAGGGATGACTTTATTTAAGAAGACAGCCATTTTCCCTTCGAAAGTTAAAATCAAATCTCTCTTTTTCTTTTTTGCCGCCCTAAATGTTCGCTCCGCTACTTCATCAGATGTCATCATCTTTTTTTCGTTTCTTGGAGACTCACCTTGAGCTTTGCCATCTGCTGTCAAGGCAGCATTTCTAATGTTAGAACTGGTAAATCCGGGACATACCACCAAAACATTCACACCCCGTGTCATGACCTCTGTACGTAGTGCTTCGAAAAATCCTTGCATTGCAAATTTTGAAGATGAGTAAGCGGTTCTTGCAGGTGTTGACCGCCATCCATTGATAGAAGATATGGCTATAATCGTCCCTTGTGATTCCAGTAAATGAGGGAGAGCAAACTTGGTGGCATAAATAGCACCGTAGAAATTTATATCCATTAGCTGTTTGAATACCTCAAGCTCTACTTCCTCAAATAAAGCACGCATGGATATGCCGGCATTGCAAATCAACACATCTATCCTTCCAAAATGTTTGATGGTCTCCTCTACCATTTTTTGATTGTCAGACTTGTCGGCAGCATCCAACTCCAATGCTAAATGGGGCCGCTCGCCCAATTCATTTGCCACTTGGGACATACGTTCGCTATTCCGTCCTGTAAAAACAACAGCATATCCCTCATTGGCGTATTTTAGTGTTAATGACTTACCAATTCCCGACGAACCACCTGTTATTATTGCTACTTTTTGCATGCTTTCTATCTGCCTCTGGTATAACTTTTGCCAAGATAACTCACATTGAAAAACTTTAAATAAAAATATGTGAGATGCAACCTAATCAGTGCTTCTCGCATTATGCTTAAAATCATTTACGCACCTATGAAAATCACCTTTTTTTGCCTTCTATCTCTTTTAGGTTCAGTCGTATTTAGCCAGACAGGCATTAAAGGATTTACCAAAAGTGAGTCAGGTGAAGTGCTTCCTTTTTCTACCGTTTATGTTAAGGGAACTACTAACGGCACTACTTCTAATAGTGAAGGCGAATTTTTTCTGAAAACACCTGCAGGGTCTCATACGATAGTCGCTCAGCATGTTGGGTATAAGGTGTTAGAGAAGCAAATCAATTTGAACAGTGGACAATCTATTCGCTATGATTTCATCTTAAAAGAACAGGCACTCCAATTGCAGGAGGTTGTTGTGACAGCCGGAGACGATGATCCAGCTAACCGTGTAATCAGGGAAGCCATCAAGATGCGAAAATTTTATGAAAGCGAAGTGAGCGCATTTAAAACAGATGCGTACTTGAAGGGATTGTTTCGCTTGGATGATAGACCGGATAAAATTCTTGGCCAACAAGTCACAGTTGATACCGGAATTCTTTATTTATCAGAATCCGTATCAGAGTTTTCTTTTGAGCTTCCGGATAAAGTTTCTGAACGAATGATCAGCTCCAAAGTAAGCGGAGATGAGCAGGGTTTTAGTTTTAATAAGGCCTCTGACTTTAACATCAACGCTTATAGCAAATTCATTGATTTGGATATGGAGCGTGAATTTGTTTCACCCATTGCCCCACAAGCGTTTCTTTTTTACGACTATGAGTTACTGGGCTTTTTTGAGGAGAATGGGAAGCTGATCAATAAAATACGTGTAATCCCGAAACGCTCAACTGATCCGGTTTTTGAAGGGGTGGTTTATATCGTGGAGGATGAATGGAGGTTTCACTCCATTGATCTGTTTGTGACCAAGGCCAGGGGATTAGAGTTTATAGATTCCTTGAAAGTCAACCAGGTTTTTGCCCCTACGGAGCACGATATCTGGATGCCACTTTCTCAGAAGTACTCGTTTAGATTTGGTGCATTCGGATTCAAAGGGAGTGGTTACTACATCGGAGTATATTCCAATTATGAAGTAGAGCCCAACTACGAAATGTACAAAAAAGCCAATCGCTATGAGGAAAAATTTGGAACGAAGGAGGATAAGGATCTCTTTGAAGAGAAAGATTTTAGTTCGGAAGTGCTGGTTGTAGAAGAAGGATCGAATGAGCGAGATTCAACTTACTGGAAAAATATCAGACCCGTACCTCTTACCGCCATCGAGGTGGAAGACTATGAGGTTAAGGACAGCATTCGCTTGGTAAAAGAAAGTGTACCGTATAAAGATTCTGTAGATGCAGAACGAAACAAGCTTACCATTGGGAAGATTTTCTTATCAGGCTTTACCCATTTTAATAGCGTTGATGAAAAGTACTGGTCACTGCCGGCAGTCATAAGCATTTTTCAATTCAATACGGTGGAAGGGTTTGTGCCAGAAATTCAACCAACCATTTGGAAGCAGATTGATGGAAGAACGAAGTATTGGATTCGTCCGGCTATTAGGTATGGGTTTTCCAATGAAACATTCAATGCAAAAGTTGAGGGGGGCTACCGAAATCTGGACAACAAGTTTACCCGCTACTATGCAGGCGGTGGTAGATACATTTCTCAGTTTGATGAGTCTGAATCCATCACCCCATTCATTAACAGCTATGTGACGCTGGTAAATGGCGAAAATTTCATGAAAATTTTTCAGAAGTCATTTGGGTATGTGAGATTTCAACAGGAAGTGAAGAATGGTGTTTTGCTCAATACCAAACTGGAGTACGCTTCTCGAGATACGCTCACAAATACTTCAGATTATACCTGGGTTTCGGATGAGAAAAGAGACTTTACAAGCAATCAACCTCCAAATATGGAACTGCCACAAACCGGGTTTTCCAATCACCAGGCGTTAATTTTTGAGGCGACCGTTAGATTTAGGTTTAAGCAAACCTATGCTACCAGGCCAGATCGAAAGTTTATCTATAGTTCAAAATACCCGGAGGTATTCTTTACTTACAAAAAAGGAATAAACACGCTTGGTAGTGACGTGAACTTCGATTTTGTAGAGATAAGGATAACAGATGAGATGAGCTTAGGTTTAACAGGTACAAGCAATTATGCGATTGCAGGAGGTGCCTTTTTAAATGACAAATCACTCACGTTTGTTGATTTCAGGCATTTTTCCGGAAACCAGACCTCACTTAGTCAGGTGGATGAGCCATTAAAGTTTGAGCTCTTACCCTTTTATCAATTCAGCACGACCAAACCTTTTTTCGAGGCTCATTACGAGCACCATTTCAATGAGTTTATTTTCAATAAAATCCCTTTGGTGAAAAAGCTCAACCTGCAAGCCGTAGCATCAGCTAATTATCTCACGAATGAGACTATCGGTAATTACGTTGAGTTGGGAGCCGGGATCGAGCACATTTTCAAGTTCATGCGAGTGGATTACTATTGGGCTTTCCGAAACAATGACTTCTTTGGTAGTGGATTTAGAATTGGAGTAGGTTTTTAATCATCCCAAATGATCATCCAGGCGATTAAGCGCATCGTCCCAAAACTTATCATAGAAGCCAACCCAATCGAATACCATCTTTAGTGGTTTAGGATCTGCAGTACAAAAACGCTCACGGCCTTTGGTGTCGATGTTGATCAGCCCTGCTTCCTCCAGGGTTTTTATGTGTTTGGTTACCCCTTGTCTGCTGATATCAAATTGCTCCGATATCTGTGTGATGGGCATAGCAACACTGGCCACCACTAGGGCATGAAAGATCTCACGCCTTGTAGGGTCAGCAATAGCTTTAAATACTTGATTAATGCGCTGGTTCGCTGATTTCATCTTTTAAATATTGAATGAGTCCGGTAATACATGCATCCCAGCCTTTATCAAAGTGGCCAAGCATCTCAGTAGCTGCTTCGGCAGGATAGTTAGAAATATCTGAGTGCTCAAGGGTCAATTTAGTACCGCCATCTGCTTCTTCCAACGTCCAAAGAACTGTAGTGTCTACTTCTGTGTCACCTACACGCCAGGTGTACTTTAGTGTATAAGGTGAAGCTTCTAAAACTTTTCCTTTGATCTGCGTGCCACCATGCTCTTCCGCAGCAGTAAATGTATACTCATAGCCAATCTCAGGTTTAAAATCTGCCTGAATAAACCATTTTGAAATCTCTTCACCCACTGAAATGGCATTCCAAACTTTGTCGATGGAGTGAGTAAATGTTTTCTCTTTTCTTAATACGTCTTTCATGATTTTCAAATTTAAATATGCAACTATATAGTTGCAAATATATGTGTATTTATTAAAAGCAACCAAATAGTTGCATTAATTTTTAAAAGAGTTTTCCACATTGTCTTTTTCCGTCCATTAACTCTTCTATTTTTGACGACTATTTTTAAAAGAGCAGACGTAGAATGAAACACGAAGAACGAATTGCGAGCGAGCTAAGCATAAACCCAAAACAGGTTATAGCAACCATTGGGCTTTTGGATGAAGGAGCAACTGTGCCGTTTATTTCACGATATCGGAAAGAAGTGACAGGTAGTTTAGATGACCTGCAAGTGGCAGGTGTTCGTGATCGTATTCAACAGCTTCGGGATCTCGATGCGAGACGGGAGGCTATTCTTAAGTCAATCAGGGAGCAAGAAAAACTCACTCCTGAGCTCGAAAAGAAAATCAACGAAGCGCAGACCATGACTGCACTTGAGGATCTTTACCTTCCATACAAGCCAAAACGAAAAACCCGGGCAAGTATGGCGAAAGAGAAAGGTCTTGAACCTTTGGCACTGAAGGTTATGGACCAAGGAAATTTCGACGTGCAATTAGAGGCTGGAAAGTTTGTTGATTCTGAAAAAGGAGTAGAATCTGAAGAGGAGGCATTGCAGGGCGCACGCGATATTATCGCAGAAACCATAAATGAACATGCAGAGACTCGACAGAAGATCCGTGAACTTTTCATGAAAAAAGGAATCATTGCTTCCAAAGTATTGAAGAGCAAAGAGAAGAACGCAGATGCGCAGAAGTACAAAGATTATTTTGAGTGGGACGAGCCGATAGCCAAGATCCCGTCTCACCGTTTGCTAGCCATAAGAAGAGGAGAGAAGGAAGGCTTCCTTTCCATGAATATCGCTCCTGAAGAAGAGGAGGCACTGGAGATCATTGAAAGACAATTTGTAAAAGGAACTTCCGAAGCGAGTGAACAGGTAGCTGTTGCTGTTAAGGATTCTTACAAGCGTTTGATGAGCGTGAGTATCGAAACCGAGGTTCGAATGGAGAGCAAGAAAAAGGCAGATGAGGAAGCAATCACCGTCTTTGCAGAAAACCTGAAGCAGTTGCTAATGGCAGCACCGTTGGGGCAGAAAGCTGTAATGGCAATTGACCCTGGATTCCGAACCGGATGTAAAGTGGTATGTCTGGATAAGCAGGGTAAATTGTTGGAATTCACAGCAATCTATCCGAATGAACCACAACGTGACACCACCCGTGCCGGAGAAACAGTGAAGCACCTCGTTGAGAAACACAAAATTGAAGCCATAGCTATTGGTAATGGAACTGCCAGCCGAGAAACTGAATCTTTTGTCAAGAAATTGGGACTGCCATCTAGTGTAATCGTAGCAATGGTGAATGAAAGTGGGGCATCTATCTACTCAGCATCTGAAGCTGCACGAGATGAATTTCCAAATGAGGACGTGACGGTGAGAGGCTCTGTTTCTATTGGAAGGCGTATGATGGACCCATTGGCGGAGCTGGTAAAAATTGACGCTAAATCCATTGGTGTGGGACAATATCAGCATGATGTGGATCAAACAGCTTTGAAAAAATCGCTGGATGATGTAGTGATGGCGTGTGTAAACAATGTGGGTGTGGAGTTGAATACTTCAAGCAAGCAATTGCTCACGTATGTATCTGGCCTTGGAGCCAGTATTGCTGAAAACATCGTAAAATACCGAAATGAAAATGGCCCGTTTAAATCTCGGGAAGCGTTGAAAAAGGTACCCCGACTGGGAGGTAAAGCATTTGAGCAGGCCGCAGGATTTCTTAGGATAGAAGGCGCTGAGAATCCATTGGATAAGAGCGCTGTTCACCCTGAACGCTACAGCACAGTAGAGCAAATGGCAAAAGATGCCCAGGCAACTGTCAAAGACCTGATGACCAGTGCGGAAATTCGCAAGAGGGTAGATCTGAAGAAATATGTGAGTGATGATGTGGGTTTGCCTACACTTAAAGACATCATGCAGGAGTTGGACAAACCGGGTCGTGATCCAAGAGATCAATTTGAAGCTGTGCAGTTTCAGGAAGGCGTAAATGAGATGAAAGACCTAAAAGAAGGAATGAAGCTTCCGGGTGTAGTGACGAATATTACCAAGTTTGGTGCCTTTGTTGATGTAGGTGTTCACCAGGATGGATTGGTACATATCAGTCATCTTTCCAACTCGTTTGTTTCAGACCCGACTCAGGTGGTAAAACTGGGTCAAAAAGTGCATGTTACGGTATTAGAAGTGGATGTGTCAAGAAAACGAATCTCACTTTCAATGAAAGGGGATGCACCTCAGGTAAAGCGATCGGAGAAACGCACCCGAAGTAATAAACCAACACCAAAAAAGGCAAAAGAAGAGCGAAATCCGGAAGGCGACCTCCAAGCAAAATTGGCGATGCTCAAGGGAAAATTTGGACAATAAGGCTCAGACAATATATTCTGCCTACCTTTGTGGTGACGGAGGTGCAAGCGGTGAGAGCTGATCGTACGGATATTTATCACTCATTCACGAGTTTCTTCATCTTCGTACGATCTCTTTTCGGAGGTCGATTTTTGAAAATTAAAACATTAAAAAGATGCCTTCTTATCCAGTAAATCACAGTCTCTACGTTCTTCTTTGGAATAAATACAAGCCTGTAATCCTTAAATTAATGAAGGATGCAGCTGAAGAGCCACAGGAATACCAGTTTATTCCACATGAATTCCGTGATTTAAATCCAAAAGAAAAAAGTGGGCATTCGTTTACCCTTGAAGCTCACAAAAGACGAGCAGTCAACAACATTAAAATGTCTGTTGTAGCTCAGGACTTATTAGAAATTCTACTTAAATCCAATACTGCACTCAATCTGCTTGAAGAAGCTACTTTTGAGTTTAAAATGGACAAACAATTCAAATTCGTTGTTACGCGACACGAACTTGAGACAGAAGAAACTGCTGATGAAGCGGTTGAAGCTCAAAGTGAAGTAAAGGAAAAAGAAGAGGCTTAAGCCTCTTTACTCATTTATCATTTGTTCTTTGGTTAGCGCTATTGGAATATTTCCAATACGATTGAGCGTATCAAAAAAGTCTTTCAACTTGAAAGATTCGCCCTGTCGTTCCTTTTTCAAAGCGTAAGCCATCATAGCATCTTCTAACAGATACTTACCTGTGATGTAGCTGGTACCGTACCCCGGCTGTCTCAGGTAAAGGTGCTGCTCGAATATGAGCAGTTCTTTTTCTGTTTTCATCCAGCCTCTCGGGGTGTTTTCAGAATGAATCGACCCGGCCTCTTCCATTGTCATTTCATTGGCGTGTGCATATAGAGAGCCCAGCCCTCGTGCGGCTCTCTGAGCAATCATGATATAGACGATCTCCCGAACCCGCGGATCATCATCATACAATCCGGCATCCATAAACATTTCTTCCACTGCGGTAGCTGTTCCTTCATTTCTACTATCAAAGATGTTGTATAGCAATGGCCCTTTTCTGATCGGACTTTCGTGGGGTTCTGTATCCATTCGGGCTAATTCAAACCAGTGATAGAAATGTGAGTATAGCGGTCTGGGATCATGATGAGCTGTAATCCAGAAGAAATTGCGCGTTTCCTTTGGTACAAAAGACCCGAGATGTTCCCTTAAAGCGGGATCAAAATAATCTTTGACTGTAACAACCGAATCCTGATCCAGGAAATTGATCAAGCTCTTTGCTGATCTGTCCGCTAGCTCATCGTACGCTTCCGGTGAGTCAACAGGTTCTAGTTCCGGAAGATTGCGATTTCTATGCTCTTCCAGTTTTAATGCTGACCAAGATCGCGCCAGCTCCCTTTTTAAAAGCATCACTTCATCTTCCCAAGTCAACGGAACCAGATGTACATTTTGTAAATACCAGGTATAGTTTTCTTTCCCAATACCGGAGGGGCCATCTTTTTTAGTTGCCTCATTCTTGAGCCATTCTACAAAATCATTTGTTGAGTCGATCGCTTCATCTATCGCAGAGGTCAAGCCATCATCACCCTTGATTTCTGGCCATTCTTTTATACTCCTGAGGTTTTCACTTTGAAATTCGATGGTCCGAATGCCGGCCACCCATAGGTCTCTTGCATTCCCGGTTAGGTTTACTTTAGCCTGCTCATTCAGCGATGGTATGATTTTCAATTTATTGATTAATTTCTCTTGGTCTACATCGCTTAGTGGAAAATCATACTGCCAAATCTCAGTTGTACCATGGTGCGTTGGCCCTTCATGCGCAGGTACATCACTGCGATACATCCAAAGAGACTTGTAAAATGCCGGATCTCTTTCCCAGGGTTTTAGGATTCGATAATTGAAATCATACCCATTCATCTCGGCCCACACGATGGTCCAGTCTATTTTTTCGGGAGTAGCCCACCCGGCGGTATCCATTGAGAGTAGCCGTTTTTGCAGTGATTTAAATGTTGAGTGACGTGACTCAAAGGTTTCTTGTCGATAATCAGGTGCTCCATCATATAAAGGAGGATTTTCAAAATCCCGCCATTCGACAAAAAGGCTGACCAAATCATCATAGGACGCCTCTTCTTTTTGTGAAACTGTATCTTGGGAATCATCAACTGCGGTGGTACATGCTGTAAGCGCAAATAGTAAAAGTGCCAATTGGCTTATTTTATTCATCTTAATCATGCTAAATCTGAGACTACTTTAAGAGCTTTATCAATTTCTTCTTTGGAATTATAAATATGGACAGAATGCCTGAGTATTTCTTTTCCGACAGACCTGGGCTGGAGTTTTTCTTTTTCCCACATCGTTTTTTGAAGTTGAGGGCCGGTTAGTCCTTTCACTGAATAAGTGGTAATACCAGCACACATTTCCGGATGAATCGAGGAATGAATGGTAACATGATCCATGTCCTTAAGTCCATCTCTCAGATAGTCCCCTAACTCTTTTATTCGGCCAATCCATCTATCTTCGCCAACCGTGTTGAAAAAATCAACTGCGGCATCATACCCGACGATAAGTCCCGGGTTCCCTGTTCCATTTTGCATCAATCGAAATCCATGATCCTCTTCATTCTCCCAATTGTAGCTTGCAATGGTGCTCCAGATGCCACTTACAACTTCTTCTCGGATATAAAGCAGTCCGCTTCCCGGAGGCGCTAGGAGCCATTTATGTAGGCTGGAATAATACGCATCACAACCAATTTCTTTCACGTCAACTTTTACCTGACCTACACATTGAGCACCATCAAGAATCGTAAAAATTCCTCGTTTACGAGCTTCCGCACATAATTCTTTTACTGGCATCACTACACCATACGCCGAAATGATATGTGGAATGGCTATGACTTTTGTTTTGTCAGTTACCTCAGAAAAGATTGCATCAATGACATCCTGGGGATCATTCGCCGGCACAGGCATAGTTGCCTGCTTGTAGATACATCCTCTTCGCTTGGCAAGTAGCTGCCAGGCAGCAAACCCTCCCCCGTGCTCTTGGTTGGTGTTTAGCAGCTCGTCTCCCTCTTTTAGGTTAAGGCCGTTCGCCACATAGTTCATCCCGAATGTAGCATTCTGAGTGAGAGAAATTTCTTTGAAATCTGCATTAATGATTTCCCCCAATTTTTTTCTGAGTTTCTCGTAGGGGAAATATCCGCTCAGTAATTCAGGCCCGGATCCGTCTTTGTAATCGATCTCAGCTGCGTGCCTTGCATTATGAGTCATGTGATCCATCATCTTTTGCAATGCAAAGTTGGATGTAGGTCCGATGGTTCCATTGTTGAAATAGGTTTGGCCTTCTTTGAGTGCAAACTGTTTTCGGAGAAGCTTCCAATAATCCTGGTTGTCTAGTGTGGCAGACTTGAGGTTTTCTAGCGTGAATGAAGTATCAGAAAATGAAAACAGAGGCAGAGAAAGGGCGCTAAAGGCACTTTTCCTTATGAAATCTCGGCGATTGCTCATGGTCGGGCGCGTAGGTTTATTTTAAAGTTAACCTAAGAAACCTTTATTCATAGCCTTCCCACCATCTTTCAGTTTCTATTCCATTTTGAATAGAAATCAATTGCCCTATTTCAGGTGTGAAGAGCTTAATGTTTTCTTCAGCTGCTTTCTTGTGGAGTCGCTGTACAGATTCTTTCCATGGATGTAAAGCCAAATCAAATTTGCCCCAGTGGATTGGCATTAATAGTTCACCTTTCAAGTCCAGATGAGCTTGAGCAGTTTGTTCCGGAAACATGTGTATTTCACTCCAGGATTCGTTGTATGCTCCACATTCCATAAACGTTAGATCAAACGGCCCATACCTTTCACCTATTTCTTTAAATCCGGAAAAATATCCGCTATCGCCACTGAAATAAACCCGCTCTTTTTTTCCAAGGATCACCCATGAACCCCAAAGCGTATGAAAGCGATCACCAAAACTACGACCTGAAAAATGACGAGTAGGAGTGAGTGCAAGTGTCAATTCTCCGAATTTGGCTTCCTGCCACCATTCCAATTCAGTTATATTTTCTTTTGGCACTCCCCAGCTTTCAAAATGTGCTCCCACACCCAAAGGCATGTAAAAGCGATCTACTTTATCCTTCAGAAGCTTAATAGTTGGGTAATCCAAGTGATCGTAGTGATCATGAGAAATAATAACAGCGTCAACTTCAGGGAGGTCTTCAATAGCTGGGTATTCAGTGTAAGAAAACCTTTTTGGCCCCATAAAGCTGAACATAGACGCTCGCTCGCCTTTCAAAACAGGATCGAAGAGAATGGTGACACCATCCACTTTAAGTAAAATGGATGAATGACCAAACCAGGTCATGAATATGCCAGTGTCAGCGGCATTGTTAAATGCTACTGAATTAAAAGGTCTGGTTTCAATTGTCTTTCTGGGAGACTTATTGGTCTTATCCGCAAATAGATAGTGTGCCAATGTTTTGCGAACATCAGCAAACGACATATCCATCTTGGTTTCAAGAGTGTTTACAAAAACACCGTCTTTAAAATTTGATGCGGATTGCATCCGATCTAAACGCTCGCCTTTCGGCTTACCTCCAATTTGTGGTGCTGTCTGAAAAAAAATGATCACACCTCCTACGATGAGGAGGATGATTATGATGAATGTGAGCATGATTTGTTTGAATACCTTCATTAACAGAATTGGCTGAATCGATTGAAGATATTCAACTAGATCCTAGTCTTCTTTCTTAGAATCCTTTTTAGGATCTTTCTTATCTTCTTCAGGTGGGGTGTCAACGATGTTTCCAAACTCGTCAACATAGGCGATCATGTCATCTAAATCTCCGCCTTTGTTGTTGTTTTCCTGTCTCTCCTTTTTCTTCTCCTCTTTCTCTTTGCGCTTTTGCATGCGCTTTTTCACTTTCTGATTTTTGATAAAACTGTTTTGTGATCTTCCCATATAGTATTTTTAAATGGTTTGATGTCCTATCGAGTGCTCATACCATTTCCCATCTGACACAAGATCGCTTTGACATGCTAAAAACTTAAAGTTAATAAACTATTTGCGCCTTCTCTTACCTCTTCTAAAGTCCTTTCGAGAAGAATTTCTATCCGAACGATATTTTTTCTTACCTTTTTTGTCAGATGAAGAGTTGTCATTATCTCGATTCATTCTGATTTCACGGCCACTGTGAGTTACGTTCTTAAAGCGTGTAGAAACACCTTTATCGTAGCGCTTATCCATCTCGAAATAGGTGTGGTTTTGCTTGATCTCCACAGAGCCGAAAAACTTTGTTTCTATTTGTCCTATTTCAGAAACAAACGAAACTATTTCACCTTTAGACATGCCATCGATACTTCCGAGGTTGATAAAATACCGATTGAATTGTGATCGATCTCTTCGGTCTGGCGAGCCACCAATAGATTCGTTTAAATCAGACTGTCCATCGCTTGAAATCAGATTTTCGAGCTGAGAAGAAATGATTCGTTTTAAGATGTCCTCTTTCGAAAGCCCTTCAAACGCATGCTTCACCTCTTCAAAAAGTTTCTCACTTTTTGAATCTACCTGAACATTTATGATTGAGTCAGACCAGTTTTTCAATCGTCCCTCCTGAATTGAATTAAGATCCGGGACTTCCATTTGTTCAAACTTAACATTGATCTTGCGCTCAAGAGCCTGGATTTTCCTGCCTTCTCGCGGATTGATGAAAGCAAGTGAAACGCCCTTTTTGCCAGCTCGACCTGTACGCCCACTTCTATGCGTGTAGCTCTCAAGTTGATCTGGTAGCGTGTGATGAATCACATGTGTCAAGTCATTCACATCAATTCCACGTGCAGCCACATCGGTTGCGATCAGCAACTGCATGGATCGGGATTTAAAACGCTTCATAGCTGCGTCTCTTTGCTGCTGCGAAAGCTCACCATGCAAAGGCTCAGTACTATACCCTAGGTCATTTAATTCATCAGCGATTTGTTGTGTTTCTCTTCTGGTACGGCAAAACATGACTCCACGCATTTCCGGCTGGATATCAAGAAACCTTCTTAGCGCGGCAACTTTGTTCGCAGATTTAGTAATGACATACTGGTGTGTGATGTCTTTATTGCTTTTCTCTTCACGATTGATGGTTACCTCCTTAGGCTCTACCATGTACTTATTGATAATCTTACGGATTTCAGGCGGCATGGTGGCTGAGAAAAGCCAGGTGGATTTAGTATCCGGAGTGTGAGACAGAATTTCGTCAATGGCCTCTTTGAAACCCATGTTGAGCATCTCATCAGCCTCATCCAATACAACATGGCTGATGTTATTCAGCTTAATCGATTTTCGTTTGATGAGATCAAGTAACCTTCCGGGTGTGGCTACAACAATCTGAGTGGGTCTTCTTAGCGCCTTAATTTGGTTAGTGATGGCGGCACCTCCATACACAACCTCTACATTGAGGTCTTTGTATCCCTTTGAAAAGTCAACAAGCTGTTTAGCTGTTTGCTGACCAAGCTCACGTGTAGGTGCCATGATCAGTGCTTGTGTTGTTGGGTTATCGGAATCGATTAATTCAACAAGAGGTAAACCAAAAGCGGCAGTTTTACCTGTTCCGGTTTGGGCCAGGCCGATAAAATCGCATGGATCATTTTCAAGAAGTAGGGGAATAGCCTGTGTTTGTACAGGGGTGGGAGTGGTAAACCCCAATTGATCCAGGGCCTTTAATGTTTTGGGCGAGAGCCCAAGATTTTCAAAATTATTCAAGAACGTATTATTATTAAATGAGGCGCGAAGTTAGCTTTTATTTGGAAGAAAGCCGCTGTGACTCAAACAATTAAAATTTTATTCGTCGAAAATGATTGAGTTAGAGTTTAAACGTATATTTATAAGTGATTACTCACTATATGACAGAGAAGCAGGAAAAAATACTTGAAGTTGCTTTAGACCTTTTCGCGAAAGATGGTTACGCGGCAACTTCTACCAGCAAGGTAGCAAAGGAGGCAGGTGTTTCAGAGGGATTGATATTTCGTCATTTTGTTAGTAAGGAAGGCTTGTTGCGGTCCATTCTTGAGTTGGGAGAGAAAAAAGCACAGGCGCTCTTTCAGGTAGCTGAAGGAATGGAAGATCCTAAAGAGGTACTCAGAAGAATCATCGGACTTCCATTTAATATTTCAGAAGACCAGTATGCTTATTGGAAATTAATTTATTCGCTTAAATGGCAGGCGAGTGTTTATGATGACAGTATGTCCAAGCCGATTAAGGAAATGCTTATCCCTGCATTTGCGGATTTGGGCTATTCAAATCCTACGGTTGAAGCGGAAACCATTCTCGTAATCATTGACGGACTAGTGACAGCTATTCTGTTGAGAGATTTACCAAATCCGAGTTATATCAAACAAAGTCTTTTTAATAAATACAGATTGTAAAATATGTGTGTTAAATCCAAAATGAGTGATCACTCATTTTAATAGCTATCAGGGAAAAAAACGTACAAAGCCTTATTTCACACCATTCGGTAATGCGAGTGAAGGAGAGTTCAAAACTAAGTTGGCGTCACTCCCAATAATAAGAGAATAAAATATCTTGAGTGCGTTGTTAATTGACCTATGTTCTTGGATATCTGATACTCTCGGTAAGCTCCCGGATCTCTTGCGGAGGCTTAGGAGTAATTCTTGAGACAACAACCGAAACGATGAAATTGATCAGAGCTCCCACGGTTCCTATGCCTTCGGGTGCTATTCCAAACCAATAGCCATCTGGTGTGCCTGGACCACCCAATTGTGGTTTGAAGTATATGATATAAACGGTAGTAAATAGCAAGCCTATAACCATGCCACTGATTGCACCTTGTTTGTTCATACGCATGTCAAATATTCCAAGTATGATAGCCGGAAAGAATGATGAGGCAGCAAGGCCGAAAGCCAATGCCACTACCTGAGCAACAAAGCCGGGTGGATGGAGACCAGCCAAACCCGCAGCAGTAACTGCCACTGCGATTGAAATCCTGGCTGCTAACAATTCTCCTTTCTCGGAAATGTCGGGTTTGATATTCTTTTTGAGCAGGTCATGAGATATGGAAGTGGAAATGACAAGCAGCAACCCTGCGGCTGTAGATAAGGCAGCCGCCAAGCCCCCGGCCACAACCAATGCAATAACCCAGTCAGGGAGGTTTGCAATCTCTGGGTTTGCCAATACAATGATGTCTCTGTCGATTGTTAATTCATTCTTTGTTTCATCTGCTAGATATTGAATCTTCCCATCTCCATTTTTATCCTCATAGGAAATCAACCCTGTATTCTCCCAATTGGAAAACCATTGTGGGACATCATCATATGGAGCGTCTTTTACTGTTTGAATCAGGTTTGTCCGTGCAAATGCGGCTATAGCAGGAGCTGTTGTGTATAAAATGGCAATAAAAACTAACGCATAGCCAGCCGATAACCTGGCATCCTTCACTTTTGGAACAGTAAAAAACCGAACGATCACATGTGGTAATCCGGCTGTTCCCAGCATCAGTGCAGCAGTGATGAAAAAGAGATTCACCGTGTTGTCTGGATTGGCAGCTGTGTATTCCGCAAAACCTAAATCCACTGAAAGTTGATCAAGTTTTTCTAGTAAATACGTACCATCTGATAAGGTGCCACCAAATCCTAATTGTGGAATTGGATTGTTGGTCATCTGGATGGAAATGAAAACCGCCGGAACAGTAAATGCAAAAATCAGCACGCAAAATTGAGCTACCTGGGTATAAGTGATTCCTTTCATGCCACCCAGTACCGCATAAAAGAAGACGATCCCGATTCCAATGAGAACCCCTGTTTCAAATGGGACATTTAGAAATCTAGCGAACGCCACTCCCACACCCTTCATTTGGCCAACTACGTAAGTGAAAGAAATAAAAATGGCACAGATCAAAGCGATCAGGCGAGCATTGGATGAATAATATCGCTCCCCAATAAAATCAGGAACCGTGAACTTGCCGAACTTACGTAAATAGGGTGCAAGTAAAAGTGCAAGCAAAACATACCCTCCGGTCCAGCCCATTAAGTATTGAGCACCACCATATCCCATAAAGGATATGAGTCCCGCCATTGATAGGAAGGACGCAGCAGACATCCAGTCTGCGGCGGTAGCCATTCCGTTGACTGCAGGGTGAATGCCGCCACCGGCAACATAAAACTCATTGGTAGAGCCTGCCTTCGACAGCCACGCTACCACGATATAAATGACAAAAGTGATACCAACAATGAGGTAGGTCCAGGTAGCTAAATCCATAGGTTAGGAGAGATCAAAATTATTTTTCATCCACATCAAATTCTTTATCGAGGCGATTCATGAGGTAGACGTAGGCAAATATGAGAATAATGAAAACGTAAATAGATCCTTGCTGAGCAAACCAAAACCCCAACTTAAAACCCCCAACCCTTATGGAGTTTAACTCTTCTGCCAGAATGATTCCGGCACCAAATGATGCGATAAACCAGATACTGAGGAGGATTAGAAGGTATCTAAGGTTTTTCTTCCAATACTGTTTTCTGTTATTCATGTAGTCCAAGATAACAAGAAAACAAGATCCGCATGAGATGATAATTCAACTCTCTAAGTCGCCTGCCAGAACTTTTCCTATTTTCCTTACGATAGTATCTAATTCCTGGACATTTGATTTTAACTCAATGAGTTTTGGGTTTTGAGAATCTGATTGTTCAATGATTGCTAAAATATTCGCAATGGGTGCTCTTACCAGATGGGCATTGATGAAAGAATACTCCGAATCTCGTTTATTTTCTTCATTAAGAACTTTTGTCTTTTGATTTACCAGTTGTTCGAGGTTTTCGTGTATCAATTCAATTTCAGCGTTATACTCTGTTAATTCAGCAGATTTTTTTGCAAGATCTTTGTTTAGGTCATCTAATTGTAGATTTTGAGATTCTAAATCGGCCTGCTCTTTGTCAAGTGCCAACTTAAAGAGGACAAGAAGGATTGCTAGTATTGTTAGGTTAAGAATAAGTTCGAAAACCAATTCGGAATAGGTATTTTGGATGCCTGTAGCTGGGATTGCAACCAAAATAAAAGTAAGAATAAGTAATACGGCACTGAAAAAATGCAAATAAAAACCTCTGTTGATTAAGAGCACCAAGGCTGCCAAAACAGGAAAAATATAGCTACCACTTCCATGAATACCTGAAGAGGAATACCAGAAATATATAAACCCTGACAGGATGAGGATACAAAATATAAAAATGAGAACAGATCCCTTGTTTAATACCCTTCTCAGAAAATAAAATGCGATGCTGATAACGAGGAATAAAATATCAAGCGCGAGATGTAAAAGTGGAAGATCTTGTATCAGGTCATTGAAAATATTTAAACCGAAATAGAACGGAGCAAATGTTAAGGCAATATAGAATAGGCGATCCTCTATTTCCTCACGCAGAATCCAGGCTTTATATTGCTTAATTGTCTGCATTCACCTTGTGTTTTAATTCCCTGATTTCATTTTTAAGCCGGATGCCTGATTGATGAAGCATATCCATCAATTTATCATTCTCACTGCTGGATTCTATTTCTTCTATTAGCTGAACTGCTACTTGATATTTTTTAGTGAGTTCAGTTGTGGTCAACGCCATGTATTCCTTTCTTCTTTTCTTTTGATCATTGACGGCCTGGGTTTGCTGTGTAGCTTTTTGGTCTAATTGAATGGCTAACTGCTCTAGCTCACTTTTTTGAGTGATTAACTGATCTTGCTTAATCTTTAATTCATCTCGCTTTGCTTTTAGTTCTTCGCTGTTTTGATGGAGTCTTTGTCTTCTTGAAACAAAAACATATTTGGCATAA
This sequence comes from Ekhidna lutea, assembly GCF_900188325.1. Taxonomy (GTDB): domain Bacteria; phylum Bacteroidota; class Bacteroidia; order Cytophagales; family Cyclobacteriaceae; genus Ekhidna; species Ekhidna lutea. Next base: position 419,591 of record NZ_FZPD01000003.1, read on the forward strand.
TAAGTAAGTCCCATGATTCCGACCATAGCAAAAACAAAATTGAGATAACCGGAATGAGCATTACTATAATTAGTGGACAGATTGTATTCAATTTCAAGCAATATCAGAGAAAGGACAACTGCAAAAACATATGCGAGTGAAAAATAAATTGGTAGTTTTTTCCTTAGGGTGAAATTGATGAAAATCAAGCCAACGAAAATGTTGTGCTCAATGCTGCCCTGGATACCTCGTGCACTGTAGAAAGTATAAATGAAGAGGCTGAGTAGTGGTAAGTAAAATACAAATATTAGCCAGGTAAGTGATTTATTTAGTCTTAATCCGATAAGCGTGATAATGAAAAGAATGGTAAATAATATATCCGTAATAAAATCAGGATGCAGGCTAATATCCTCCAGGTCTTCAATAACAGCCAATGCAGATCGTACCAGTCCTAGAAAACAGGCAAGTAGTAGCACATTGTACTCGAACTGATGTTGGACCGATTTCTTCATTCGATCAAGCTAAGCGGCGAGCAATTAAGATAATTAAATCCACCAATTATTAAATGATCTGAATGAAATCGGTAATAAATTATCGATGAATACCAATAAAAAAACCTCAGATGACTCTGAGGTTTTGAAATCAATTGAAATTTTATCTTAAATTGAATCAATAATTTGATTCAAGCTTGCACTTGGCCGCATGGCGTCAGTAGCCATCTTTTCATTTGGCTGATAGTAACCTCCGATATCAACTGCAGCTCCCTGAGCAGCTATTAGCTCCTCGTTTATTTTGGACTCATTGGCAGCAAGTTCCCTTGCTACTTTTTCGAAAGTAGCCTTTAGTTCCACATCCTCATCCTGATTAGCCAACATTTCTGCCCAGTACATAGCCAGGTAAAAGTGGCTTCCACGGTTGTCTATCTCATTTACTTTTCTGGATGGAGACTTATTCTCTTCCAGCAATTTGGATGTAGCATTATCCAATGTTTCACCTAGAAGCTTTGCGCCTTTATTGTTGTACTTTTCACCTAGATGTTCAAGTGAAACAGCCAATGCCAGGAACTCTCCAAGTGAATCCCACCGAAGGTGACCTTCCTCTACAAACTGCTGAACGTGCTTAGGTGCAGAACCTCCTGCCCCTGTTTCAAATAGACCACCACCATTCATTAGAGGTACGATTGAGAGCATCTTTGCACTGGTGCCAACTTCTAAAATCGGAAATAGATCCGTCAGATAATCTCGAAGTACATTACCTGTCACAGAGATCGTATCCTGTCCTTTTCTGATTCTCTCTACAGAGAACTTAGTCGCCTCAACAGGAGACATAATATGAATTTCCAGCCCTGAAGTATCGTTATCTTTAAGGTATTGCTCTACTTTTTTGATTAATTCAGCATCGTGCGCCCTGTTTTTGTCCAGCCAGAATACGGCTGGTGAGCCTGTTGCTTTTGCTCTGTTAACGGCGAGCTTCACCCAATCCTGAATAGGGGCATCTTTCACCTGACACATTCGGAAGATGTCTCCTGTGTGCACTTCCTGCTCTAAGAGTACATTTCCATCTGCATCAATTACATGTACCTTTCCAGGCTTGTCAAACTGGAAGGTTTTATCATGGGAACCATATTCTTCAGCTTTTTGAGCCATCAAGCCAACGTTTGGTACGCTACCCATAGTAGTAGGGTCATAAGCACCATTGGCTTTGCAGTCTTCAATAACAGCCTGGTAAACCCCAGAATAAGAACGGTCAGGGATTACTGCTTTTGTATCCTGCGTTTTGTTGTCTTTGTTCCACATCTGACCCGAGGTTCGGATCATGGCAGGCATTGAAGCATCAATTATCACGTCACTAGGTACATGCAGGTTAGTAATCCCTTTATCGGAATTGACCATGGCCAGTGCTGGTCGCGATTCATATACCTTATCAATGTCGGCTTCAACTTCTTTTCGCTTGGCATCATCCAGTGATTGGATTTTATTATATACATCTCCAATTCCACTTGTAGCATCTACTCCCAGCTCATTGAAAAGGTCTGCATGTTTTTGAAATACATCTTTGTAATACACTTCAACGGCCGCTCCAAAAATGATCGGGTCCGAGACCTTCATCATGGTTGCTTTCATGTGAAGGGAAAACAAAACATTTTTGGTTTTGGCATCCTCTATCTCCTTCTCAATGAAAGATTTCAGCTTAAACATATTCATGACAGATGTGTCGATCACTTCTCCAGCTTGTAATGGAAAGCTATCCTTCAAATCCTTTGTTTCACCATCCTGTCCATGAAATTTAATTTTCACGTGGGTCTCATTAGAAACTGTAGTGGATTTTTCACTCCCGTAAAAATCACCTTCACTCATGCTGGAAACATGAGATTTTGAATTAGCATCCCATTGACCCATCGAATGAGGGAATTTCTTCGCAAAATTTTTCACCGCTTTTGGAGCCCTTCTGTCTGAATTCCCCTCTCTAAGTACAGGGTTTACTGCACTGCCTTTCACTTTGTCATATCGTGCCTTGATGTCTTTTTCCTGATCATTTTGTGGATCAACGGGATAGTCAGGAAGTGCATATCCTTGTGACTGAAGCTCTTTGATTGCAGCCATCAACTGAGGGATGGAAGCGCTGATATTAGGTAGCTTTATAATGTTGGCTTCTGGTGTCTTTGCAATCTTACCCAATTCTGAGAGCGCATCCCCAATTCGCTGATCTTCAGAAAGGAATTCCGGAAACAGTGCAATTATTCTTCCTGCAAGTGAAATATCCCTTGTTTCAAATTCCACACCTGCTTTCCCTGCAAATGCCTGTACGATTGGTAATAATGATTTAGTTGCTAACGCCGGAGCTTCATCCGTGTGTGTGTAAATGATCTTTGCCATTGATTGGTTTTTCTTTAAGGTCTAATAAGATTCTTTTTCGTTGGGGAATTTTTGGGATTTAATGTCGGAAACATAGTTTTCAAACGCCTCATGCATGATTTTATTCAAGTCTGCATACTGACGAAGGAAACGAGGTTTAAAATCTTGTGTAATGCCGAGCATATCATGAACAACTAGCACCTGGCCATCAGTGTTTGGTCCTGCGCCGATACCTATTGTGGGGATAGAAATTGATTCAGATACTTTTTTGGCCAATTTGGAAGGGATTTTTTCCAGCACAATCGCAAAGCAGCCAAGCTCTTGCAATGCCTTAGCATCTTCAATAAGTTTATTTGCTTCTGCTTCTTCCTTAGCTCGTACGGTATACGTGCCAAATTTGTAAATAGATTGTGGGGTTAATCCAAGGTGGCCCATTACAGGTATCCCGGCTGACAGTACACGAGAAATGCTTTCTTTGATTTCTACACCGCCTTCCATTTTTACGGCATGACCGCCGGATTCTTTCATGATTCTGATGCAAGATCTCAGCGCCTCTGATGAGCTACCTTGATAGCTACCAAACGGCACATCAACAACCACCAAAGCCCTTTTTACTGCTTTTACCACAGATGTAGCATGCCAGATCATATGATCCAATGTGATTGGAAGGGTGGTTTCGTTTCCCGCCATCACGTTGGAGGCACTGTCTCCCACAAGAATCACATCAACTCCGGACTGATCGATGATCTTTGCCATGGAATAGTCGTAGGCAGTCAACATGGATATTTTTTCACCTTTCGACTTCATTTCCTGAAGTTGGTGTGTAGTTACGATCTTGATTTTTCCTTGTATACTCATGCTATAAAATGGATGCGCAATTTACTAAAACAGAAATGGACTATAAAATGATGGTTTTTAGGGATGTGGCATTTTATTTGATGTAATTTGTCAGAACTATAATCAATTAGGAACAATGAAGCTATTTTCTCTCACGATTGTATTTTTTGGCGCCCTTTTATCTAACTGCCAGGAGCAAGTGCAAAGTTCAGACGTGCAAAAAATTGAATTTGGAACCAGTTTTGGGATGTGTGCGGGGTACTGTGTTCAAACGCTAACTGTAACTGAAGGCCATGTATCAAAAACTGTCACTCCCAGAGTAAATCAAAATTTGGAAGAGAAAACATGCCAGCAGTCGTATCAGGAATTTAATTCACTTATGTCTGGGATTGATACCCAAGAATTTTTGGCATTGGATGAAACGATCGGATGTCCGGATTGTGCTGATGGGGGAGCTGAATGGATTGAGATCACAACTCCTGAGGGTTCAAAAAAGGTGACTTATGAGTTCGGAAAGGAACCTGAAGCGGTAAAATCAATAATTGAAGAGTTGAGAGTGCTTTATGCAGAATTAGGTGAATGTGAATAGTACCAAACTCCGTTATTTCCACTTAATACTGCATCCAATACTTGGTTTTTGATCTTCGAAGATTGGTTCATCTTCTAGATGTGCCTCAATGGCATTGACAAGATCATCACCTGTTACCGGTTCCGGATTGCCGGGTGTGCTGGCATCAAACCTTCCCCGATAAATACATTTTAAATCCTCATCGAATAAATAAAACTCAGGAGTGCATGCGGCCTGATATGCTTTGGCTACTTCTTGCGTTTCATCATAGAGGTATGGGAAATCAAACTCAAACTCCTCAGCCTGATCCCGTAATTTATCAGGAGCGTCATCTGGATAGGCAATTGCGTCATTAGAGCTAATGGCAACAAAACCTATTTTCAATTCCCCGTATTGACGCGCGATAACAGCAATTTCTTCTTCAATGTTTTTAACATAGGGGCAGTGTGCACAAATAAACATCACAACAACGCCATATTCTTTTCTTACATCCTCCAGTGTTTTTATTTGACCGGAAACAACATCCGGCAAACTAAAGTCAGGGGCTACCGTACCTAGAGGCATCATATTCGATTCAACTGCTGCCATACTTTTGAATTGATTATTTTTAAATCTGAGCTAAAAGTTAATACATCACATTACATGAAAAAATTCCTTCTATTTATTTTCTCTCTTTCGATTCTTCAAGGGGCCATAGCACAAATTGCCTCTGCACCATCAAGAACACAAGGTGATGGACCGTATGATATGACCATAATCAGGGGAGCCACCGTGATTAATGGCAATGGAGCACCACCCATCGGACCGGTTGATATTGTCATAGAAAAGAATAAAATCACCAAAGTACAGGTAGTTGGATACCCCGGCGTAGCACTAGACCCTGAAAGGCGGCCGAAAATGGAAGGGAATGGGATGGAAATTGACGCTGAAGGCATGTATGTTTTGCCCGGGTTTGTAGACATGCACGGGCACATAGGTGGTACAAGCCAGGGCACACCTTCCGAATATGTTTTTAAACTTTGGCTTGCACATGGTATTACAACAATCAGGGACCCATCAGCTGGAAACGGACTGGATTGGGTGCTTCGGCATAAGGAACGAAGTATTAACAATGAAATAGTTGCTCCACGCATTTTGGCTTACACATCTTTTGGTCAAAATCTGGAGGGCATAGATCGTGTGAGAAGTCTACCCGGTGAGCGAACCGTAGGTGCTGAGGTGCTAAAGGGACCAATTACTAATGCTGAAGAAGCTATTTCCTGGGTGCGTGCCAATTATAGAAGAGGAGCGGATGGAATTAAATTTTTTGGCGCATCGCCGGAAGTGATGGAGGCTGCATTGAAAGAAAATAAACGATTGGGGTTAAGATCTGCCTGCCACCATGCCCAGTTAAATGTAGGGTGGTGGAATGTGCTGAATTCAGCGGAAGCGGGATTGACCACTATGGAGCATTGGTATGGATTGCCTGAAGCGTTGTTTAATGATAGGATTGTTCAGGATTACCCGGTGGATTATAATTATCAAAACGAGCAGCACCGATTTGGTGAAGCCGGTAGGTTGTGGAAACAAGCAGCGGAACCTTATTCTGAAAAATGGAATGCCGTGATGAATCGATTGCTTGAATTAGACTTTACACTAGATCCTACTTTCAATATTTATGAAGCAAGCCGCGATTTAATGCGTTCAAGAAATGCCGACTGGCATAAGGACTACACCTTGCCGTCACTTTGGAAGTTTTACCAACCAAGCAAGGTGTCACATGGGTCTTATTGGCACTTCTGGGGTACCGAAGAGGAGGTAGCATGGAAGGAAAATTATAAGCTGTGGATGACATTTGTCAATGAATATAAGAACAGAGGTGGGAGGGTGACCACAGGATCAGATTCAGGCTTTATTTTCCAACTTTATGGATTTGCCTATATCAGGGAGCTTGAATTGCTGAGGGAGGCAGGTTTTCATCCTCTTGAGGTCATTCGATCAGCTACGTTGCTAGGAGCAGAGGCTTTGGGTATGGAAAAGGAGATTGGCACCATAGAAAAAGGAAAGCTGGCAGATTTGGTGATCGTGGAGGAAAATCCGCTCGCAAATCTTAAAGTACTTTATGGTACAGGGGCAATCAAGCTAACAGAAGACAATGAAGTCACCAGAGTAGGAGGAGTGAAGTATACGATTAAGGATGGAGTAGTATATGACGCAAAGGAACTGTTGGAAGATGTACGACAAATGGTGAAAGAAGCAAAAAATGGTGAGGAGTTAAAGCAACCGGGGTATCCAAACTGGAAAGAGTAAAGTATGAATTGCAAACAATTTTTATTATTGACTATAGTTTTATGTAGTTGCCAGATAGGTGGGAACCAGGAAGATACTGGTAGCTCTGATTCGTCTCTTTCTCAGATCCGAGATCCTTTCAAAATTTACAACCTAATGGGGGAGGAGCTTTCTCCAATTCAGGTATCAGAAGAAGCGAGAGTGGTCTATGATAGTAATTTGCGCATCGCCAAAAGAAACTTTGAAGCAAATCCGGACAGTCTGGAACTAATCATATGGTATGGAAGAAGGCTTGCCTATTTAGGTAAATATTTGGAAGCAATTGAAGCGTATACGCAAGGGCTGCAAAAATTTCCAACTTCTCACAAGCTTAGAAGACATAGAGGGCATAGATATATAACAACCAGACAGTTGGATAAAGCTGTGGATGATTTTGAAATGGCAGCATTTTATAGTGTAAATGCTGAAAATGCCATAGAACCGGATGGGTTACCCAATAGAATTAATCAGCCATTGAGCAACGATAAATTCAATATCTGGTATCATTATGGTCTGGCTCATTATCTCAATGGACGCTTCGATAAAGCCATTTCAGCCTATCGAAAGTGTATGGAGTTTAGTGACAACAATGACCTGCTTACCGCTACTTCATATTGGCTGTTTATGACTTATAAAAAAATTGGGAATGCGGAGCTGGCAGATGAGCTGTTGAAGCCTATAAGCAATGATATGAAAATCATTGAAAATGATGCATACCTTGATTTACTGCTCCTTTTTAAAGGAGAAAAGTCGGCTGAAAATTTAATCCAAAAGGCATTTCCTGAGAATGGAAACATAGACCCAACACTAGGCTATGGCATAGGGAATTGGTATCAGCAACGAGGAAATACTGAGAAAGCCAACGAAATTTTCCTTAAAATTCTTGATAGCCCAAGCTGGGCGTCATTCGGATATATAGCAGCAGAGGCAGAGCTTACTACTGCGTTTCCTGTCCCAATCTCCTGATTTCGTTTCTAAGCTGAATGGCCACATTCGGATAATCTGTAATGATTCCATCAACCCCGGCATTTAACATTTTTATCATATCCTCTCTTGTATTGACCGGATAAGCATGTACCTGATATCCTTTCGCATGCATTTGGAATACCCTTCGAGGTGAAAGCGTTTCCCACTGTGGGTTAATTGCTTTCATGCGATTACTCTCTTTTGCTCGCCCCATATGAATTCTGGTCTCAACATAAAAAGCAATCAGAGGGGCAGAATCTTCACCAATGATTAAAGCTTTAGTTTGAATCAATGAATCAAGTTCATGTACAATGTCGAGATATTCTGGCTCATAAGATTGTAGAATAATCCAAGATTCTCCATCATCCTCACTCATCACTACTTCGACCAGCTTCTCAGCAAAATCATCGTAATGCGGATGATCCATATGTTTGATTTCAATCAAAACAGTGACCTGGCCGTTAATGAAATCCAATACTTCTTTTAAGGTTGGAATACGCTGGTCGCTGTAGTGCGAGTCGTACCACGACCCTACATCAAACTGCTTGATTTCTTCAAGGGTATAATCATGCACATCACCTGTTACAGGATTCCCTAGTGTATCCCTAGCAACTCGATCCAGTCGTTGGTCATGAAATACAATGATCTCTTCGTCCTTGGTATGTCTTACATCAAGCTCGATCTGATCAACACCAAGATCCAATGCTTTCTGGAAAGCAGCCATTGTATTTTCAGGAGCTAAACCGGAAGCCCCCTTATGAGCAATGATTTGAAATTCCTTTCCTTCCAGTCGATCAATAGAAGTACTGGCAAAAAGGTTTCTATAAAACCACGGCTCAAACAATGAGAACGCTCCAAATAATATGAAGAACGGGGCGGAGTAAAGAAGAAATTTCTTAGTCATCAGGTGTGATTATTTAACTGGAAAAGTTAGTAAAAAACTACCAAACGCTACGATTTTGTTGGTTCTACAAGTTTAATTCCCAACTCATTTAGCTGTTCCATTGATATGGCAGAGGGAGAATCGATCATTACATCCCTGCCAGCATTGTTTTTTGGGAAGGCAATAAAATCTCTAATACTCTGCTCTCCGGCCATTATTGCACATAATCTATCGAAACCAAAGGCTACACCACCATGTGGAGGTGCTCCATATTCGAAAGCACCCATCAGAAACCCGAATTGTTCTTCAGCCTCTTCTTTGCTGAACCCCAACACTTCAAACATTCTGGCTTGCATCGCTCGATCATGGATACGTATAGAGCCTCCTCCGGCTTCAACACCATTTATGACCATATCGTACGCATTTGCCCGAACCGCTCCCGGGTCGGAATTTAGTTTTTCCACATCCTCGGGTTTTGGTGCAGTAAATGGGTGATGCATCGCATGATATCGCTTGGTTTCTTCATCCCATTCCAATAGTGGAAAATCAAGCACCCATGCTGCTGCAACTTTGTTTTTATCTCTTAAACCTAAGGTTTCTCCCATTTCCAGACGAAGTTCATTAAGTGCTTTTCTTGTCTGATTTTTCTCTCCAGCTAGGATCAATAGCAAGTCACCAGGCTTGGCTCGAAATTTCTCAGCCCAACCTTTCAGCTCATCCTGATCGAAGAATTTATCTACGGAAGATTTGAATGAACCATCTTCATTGTACTTCACATAAACCAGCCCTTTAGCCCCAATTTGTGGCTTTTTGACGAAATCCGTCAAGCCATCTAATTGCTTCCTTGTATAATTCGCGCATCCTTCTGCATTAATACCAACCACTAATTCAGCGCTATCAAATACCACAAAACCTTTGCCTTGTGCCTTGTCATTCAGCTCACAAAATTCCATTCCGAATCGTAGGTCGGGTTTGTCAGAACCGTATTTCGCCATCGCTTCATCATAACTGATCCGCTGAAAATCATCCAGCTCAATACCTTTCATTTCTTTATAAAGAAACTTTGTCATACCCTCGAAAGTCTGAAGCACATCTTCCTGCTCCACAAATGCCATTTCACAGTCAATCTGGGTAAATTCAGGCTGTCGATCAGCCCTCAAATCCTCATCACGAAAACATTTTACAATTTGGAAGTAGCGATCCATTCCTGCCACCATCAAAAGTTGTTTGAAAGTTTGAGGGGACTGTGGAAGCGCGTAAAACTCATTTTCATTCATCCGGGAAGGCACCACAAAATCCCGTGCGCCTTCAGGTGTAGATTTGATTAAATATGGAGTCTCTACTTCTACAAACTTTTCTTTGTTCAAATACTCTCGCACCTTCTGCATCATCGTGTGACGCAACTGTAGTTTCTCTCTTACAGGATTTCTTCGAATATCCAGGTATCGATACTTCATTCGAAGGTCTTCACCACCATCTGTTTCATCTTCTATTGTAAAAGGAGGAACCTTTGATCCATTCAAAACTTCCAGAGAGTTGACCCGAATCTCCAGATCACCGGTAGCCATTTTATCATTTTTTGCGTAGCGTTCAACTACCTCTCCTGTCGCTTTTATCACAAACTCACGACCAACTTTCTTTGCTTGATCTATGATAGATTGCTCCGTTACACCTTCTTCAAAAATCAGCTGTGTAATCCCATATCTATCTCTCAAATCTATCCATACTACGCCTCCTTTATCACGCTGCTTTTGTACCCAGCCAGTGAGGGTCACAGTGCTTCCAATATGTTCTGATCGTAATTCTCCACAAGTATGTGTGCGTAGCATATCCTCTTTTAATTGTCTTTTTAATACAAATTGGCTGCAAAAGTAGGAATTAGCTCATTATTAAACACTAAAAACAAACCTCTAACCAACTTCAAAAGGGGATTAACTAGACTGTAAAATTGTCTGAGAAAGAAATGTCCCCTTGAGGGGACTACAGGGGTGTATTTCTTTAAATTCGCCATATGAAAAAACTAATATCCATCGGCCTGCTTTTCAATGCGACTATACTTTTCTCGCAGGAAATGGTCAAATATCAGGTAAATGAGGAGATCTCTTATCAAGTGCCAGAGTCTTTTGTGGTAATGAGTGAGGGAGATCGGTTGCAGAAATTTGTTTCTGCTCGCGAACCGTTGGCAATGCATTCCTCCCAAGACAGGGAGGTTAATTTTGGCGTAAACTGGAACCCAATGCAGTGGATCGATGGCGATGAGGAAATTATTTATGGTTTTTACAAAGCCAGCATCCAGTCCATGTTTGATCAGGTTGAATTTCTACAAGATGAAGTGAAGGAAGTAAACGGGAGGAAGTTTATTGTATTCGAATTTATTGGGTCTCTGACTAGTGAAAATGCATTTTCAGGGACAAAATCGTCCAGAACATATTCTTATATCCAATACACAGCTTATAATGGACAAGTACTGCTTTTCAATTTCGGATGTAAGGCGAGGCTTATGGGTCAGTGGCAATCTGCTGCGAGAGAGATTATGAATAGTGTGAAAGTGAAGAAGAAATAATGAGCTTAAGTATTTATAGCGACGAACATTTTATGAAACAGGCGCTCAATGAAGCGCAAAATGCCTACGATGAGGGCGAAATTCCCATAGGAGCAGTTGTCGTCTGCGAAAACAAAATCATTGCTAAAGATCACAACAGGGTCGAGCGACTCAATGATGCAACTGCACATGCGGAAATGTTGGCGATTACTGCTGCTCAAAACAACCTCAGCTCCAAGTATTTGAATGAGTGTACACTGTTTGTAACACTTGAACCATGTAGCATGTGTGCCGGCGGGCTATTCTGGACTCAGATTGGTAGGGTAGTAATTGGGGCACTGGACAAAGAGCGTGGATTCTCCAAATACAGTAAAGATATTGTTCATCCGAAGACAGATTTGAAGATGGGAGTGATGGCAAATGAATGTGAAGTTTTGATAAAAGACTTCTTTAAGAATATTAGAAAGAAATAGATGCGTTTATCATCCAAATAATATTTTCATTTTGGAGTACCGATAAACTAAATACTAATTCACTAATCACTAATTAACCCAACAAGGCAACTAAACATCCCTCAACCTTGTTATCTTCACAAATCATTTTTTTGAACCTATAAAATCACATAATTATGGCTTTTGAATTACCAAACCTACCTTATGCACACGATGCACTAGAACCACATATAGATGCGAAAACCATGGAAATTCATCATGGCAAGCACCATGCAGGATATGTTTCAAAATTGAATGCTGCTATCGAAGGAACAGACATGGCTGGAAAATCTTTGGAAGATTTGGTGAAAAATCATTCTGATAACGGAGCAGTAAGAAACAATGGTGGGGGTCACTGGAATCACTCGTTATTCTGGGAAGTAATGTCTCCAAATGGTGGTGGTGAACCTTCCGGTGCTTTAGCGGATGCTATCAATAAGGCATTTGGGTCTTTCGATAAATTCAAAGAAGAATTCAGTAATGCGGCAGCTACACGATTTGGTAGTGGGTGGGCATGGCTTTGCAAGAATAGCGATGGCTCAGTTGCTGTTTGCTCTACTCCGAATCAGGACAATCCACTGATGCCCGAAGCAGGATGTTCAGGTACTCCGATTCTTGGATTAGATGTTTGGGAGCATGCGTATTACCTGAATTACCAAAATAGAAGACCAGATTACATCAGCGCATTTTTCAATGTGGTAAACTGGGATGCCGTGAGCAAAAAATTTGCTGGATAAATTCCATTTAAAAAAGTCGTCTATATTTGCGACCTGAAATGAGAACACAACAACTACATCATCATGTACATCATATGCTCCACTCGGAAGAGACGGTGTAGTAGGTGTATTGTAGTTAACTAAAAATAACTCAAAGCCCTGACGAACCGTCAGGGCTTTTTTTATGCCTAAACTTTAACACTTATTCGAAATATCAGTTTCAACGACATGAAAGACATTTTAAAAATAGCTGTTCAGAAAAGCGGTCGACTCAATGAGAAAAGCATGGGCTTGCTCAAAGAGTGTGGAATCAAAATAAATAATGGAGGTAAGCTGATGTCCACTGCTTCCAACTTTCCTCTGGAAATCTTCTACCTCCGCGATGACGACATTCCTCAGTATGTTGCCGAGGGTGTAGCTGACATTGGGATCGTGGGTGAAAATGAATACCTGGAAAAGCAACAGCCTGTGGAAATAATCAATCGAACAGGCTTTTCAAAATGCCGGTTGTCTCTGGCCATCAAAAGAGAAGAAGCTTACCCGGGGCTTGAGTGGTTTTCAGGAAAAAGAATAGCGACAAGCTACCCGGTAATTTTAAAGAGTTTCCTCCAGAAAAATAATATAGACGCTACTGTAGAGGTGATTAGCGGAAGCGTGGAGATAGCGCCGGGAATAGGCCTTGCGGATGCCGTCTTTGATATCGTGAGCACAGGCAGCACACTTTTAGCCAATGGTCTTAAAGAAGTGGAAGTCGCTCTTCGCAGCGAAGCATTGCTCATTGCCAATACAATGCTCAACAGGGAAAAGAAAGAAATACTGGACAAACTTCTATTCAGAATCGAAGCGGCTAAGTCAGCGAAACAGAACAAATACATTCTACTCAATGCACCTAATGAAAAATTAGATTCCATTATAGCATTGCTGCCCGGAATGAGAAGTCCTACCGTGCTCCCGCTCGCAGACGAAGGTTGGAGCAGTGTACACAGTGTTATTAATGAGGATGACTTTTGGGAGGTAATTGACCAGTTGAAAGAAAAAGGAGCTGAAGGAATTTTGGTGTGTCCAATTGAAAAAATGATTGTGTGAATTAGTCAGCAGACTATTAGTCGACAGTCAACTGTGACTAATTGCTGTGAACGGTTGATTTATTTGAAATGAAGACAATAAAATACCCAGAACCCTCCGATTGGCCTGCACTCTGCGAAAGACCAACTTTCAATTTCTCGGAATTGGAGGAACGTGTTGGTGCAATCATGACAGATGTTCGGTCTAATGGTGACAAGGCTCTCCTCCGATACAGCAAACAGTTTGATGCTGTGGAATTGGATAGTGTAACAGTTGATATTGCTAATCAGGAATTCAAGATTGATCCTGAATTAGCAGATGCCATAAAAATGGCTAAATCCAACATTGAGAAGTTTCACTTTTCGCAAAAGGAAGAAATAAAGGTTATTGAAACCATGCCTGGAGTGAATTGCTGGCGAAAAAGTGTAGCGATTCAAAACGTAGGATTATATATCCCAGGCGGATCCGCTCCCTTATTTTCAACTTTACTCATGTTGGCGATACCCGCAAAAATTGCTGGATGTAAAAATATTGTGGTGTGTACTCCACCTTCATCAGGTTTTGATGCCAATACTCCCCCTTTAGAAAAGCCTGCCTGCCGGCAAGGCAGGGGGGCGGAGGGGGATTTCAATAGAAAACCATCAAAACCTGTTGAATATCTGAATCCTGTCATAGGCTGGACGTGCCAGCTACTTGGGATAGAAAAGATTTATTTGACAGGAGGTGCACAAGCAGTTGCTGCTATGACCTTCGGAACAGAGTCGATTCCAAAGGTGGATAAGATTTTCGGGCCCGGTAATCAGTATGTGACTGCTGCAAAGCAACTGGCACAGAACTTTGGTGTGGCAATCGATATGCCGGCTGGACCAAGTGAAGTTTTGGTGATAGCGGATGACACTGCATATCCTGAATTTGTCGCAGCTGACCTGTTATCTCAAGCTGAGCACGGCCCGGACAGTCAGGTGGTTTTGGTGAGTAATTCAGAAAAAATTATTTCAGAAGTAAATGAAGAAATATCAAAACAGGTCAATGAACTACCTCGAAAAGACATTGCTGTGAAAGCATTTGAAAACAGTCAATCTGTTTTGGTCAAAAATCTGGATGAAGCCGTTTCATTTAGTAATGAATATGCACCTGAGCACTTGATCATAGCAACCGAAAATGCAGAGGAGTTAGGCGAACAGATTACGATTGCGGGAAGCGTATTTCTTGGCAACTGGAGCTGTGAGAGTGCAGGTGACTATGCCAGTGGGACGAATCACACGTTACCAACCAATGGATACGCACGAAATTATAGTGGCGTGTCTCTGGATAGTTTTGTTAAGAAAATTACGTTCCAGAAGCTCTCTAAGAAGGGCATTCAAAACCTCGGCCCTGCAATTGAAAAAATGGCAGAAGCGGAGCAGTTGCAGGCACACAAGAATGCGGTGAGTTTGAGATTGAAGAAAATAAAAAAAGACCCTGAAACAAGTTCAGGGTGACCATAAAATTGAAAGTCATGCTGAATTTATTTCAGCATCTATAAATAATTAAACAAGATGTTTGATATAAATAAAATCACACGCGAAAATGTCAAAGCACTCAAACCATATTCGAGTGCACGAGACGAATTTGATGGAGTTGCAGAGGTATCATTAGATGCAAATGAAAATCCTTTTGGGTTTGGACTAAACCGCTACCCTGACGGAGCAATGAGTGGTTTGAAAGCTGCCATCGCTAAGTATAGGAATGTAGAGATCCCTCGATTAATCTTCGGAAATGGAAGCGATGAATTAATTGACTTGCTTATTCGTGCCTTTTGTGAGCCGGGTCAGGACAAAGTCATGATCTTTCCGCCAACTTTTGGTATGTATAAAGTGGCCGCTGATGTAAACGACGTAGAGGTGATTAGCGAACCATTGACTGATAATTTTCAAATAGATTTCGAGAGCCTGCAACCCAAGTTATTAGATGAAAATCTGAAGATCATTTTCATCTGTTCACCAAATAACCCAACGGGCAATTGTATTAACAAGGATACAATTCTATCAATCACCGCTGCTTTTTCCGGGTTGGTCGTGATTGATGAAGCTTATATTGATTTTGGAGAGGAAAGCTTGGTGCAGGAAGATATTTCTAACCTGTTTATCCTACAGACATTTTCAAAAGCATTGGGACTGGCCGGGGCTAGACTGGGTATTGGTTTTGGATCATCTGAGGTGATCAATGTGTTGAACAAAATCAAACCGCCATACAACGTCAATACATTGACGCAGGAAAAAGCAATTGATGTTTTGAATAGACCTGAGTTAATCAAGAAACAGGTTACGATACTGATTGAAGAGCGAGAAAAGATGGAGCAAGAGCTAAAGGGCATTCCCTCAGTGAAAAAGATTTATCCTTCGGATGCCAATTTCTTACTGGTTGCTTTTGTAGATGCTCAAAAAACCTATGCAGATCTGATGGCAAAAGGTATTGTAGTTCGTGATCGTTCCGGTCAGGTGCCAAATACTTTAAGAATCACGATAGGTATACCAACAGAAAATCAACGCCTGATTGCTGCTCTCAAAGAAGAGAAGTACGAAGAAAAGGGTAGAATTGGAAGGTGTGTTCGGGCCACCTCAGAAACGAAAATCAAGATTGAAGTCAATTTGGACGATCCTACCAAAACATCCATATCTACTGGTGTGGCATTCTTTGATCACATGCTCGATCAAATAGCAAGACATGGAGCAATTGGTCTCCATGTGGAGGTTGAAGGTGACATTCACATCGATACGCACCACACCATTGAGGATACAGCGTTGGCATTGGGCACAGCATTCAACGATGCATTGAAGGATCGAAAAGGAATCGAACGATATGGATTCCTACTACCAATGGATGATTGCCTGGCTCAAGTGGCCATCGATTTTGGTGGGCGACCATGGCTGGAATGGGATGCTTCTTTTGATGCAACGCACGTAGGCGAAATGCCAACTGAGATGGCTTCTCACTTCTTTAAGTCATTCTCAGATACTGCCAGATGTAATTTGAATGTGAAAGCAGAGGGTGAGAACGATCACCATAAGATCGAGTCGATATTCAAAGCATTCGCGCGTGCCATTAAGATGGCGGTGAGAAAGGATGATAGTGGAGTGTTGCCATCAACAAAAGGAGTGTTATGATTGAAAAGGATTCTGAAACAAGTTCAGAATGACTCCAGAAATTAAAATTTACTTTATTTAAAACTGTCATGCTGAACTCGTTTCAGCATCTATTTAGAAAATGATTGCTATAGTTAAATACAACGCAGGTAATATCCGATCAGTGAAAAATGCGCTGGATCGGATTGGAGTGGAATCCGTGATTACGGATGATCCTGAGACATTGAATAGTGCTGAGAAAGTGATCTTCCCTGGTGTAGGTGAAGCAGGAACTGCTATGAGTTATCTGAAGGAAAGAGGTCTGGATGAAGTCATCATTTCTCTTAAGCAACCCTTTCTGGGAATTTGCTTAGGGATGCAACTCATGTGTTCTCACTCGGAAGAGAAGGACACTACTTGCCTGGGCATTTTCAAAGAAAAAGTGAGGAAGTTTCCGTCAAAAGGGATTGTGCCACATATGGGTTGGAATGACTTCACTAAAACAGAAGGTCCTCTTTTTGAAGGAATTACAACGACTGATAACATGTATTTTGTCCATAGCTATTACGCTGAAGTGGGAGAAGATACAGTTGGTGAGACTGACTATCTGGTGCCATTCACCTCTGCACTGCAAAAGGATAACTTTTATGGAGTGCAGTTCCACCCGGAGAAGTCAGCGGATGTGGGGCAAAAACTGTTGGAGAATTTTTTGAAATTATAAAAATATGATTGTCACATTGAGCCTGTCGAAATGGACATTGCAGGTTTCGAGAGCCTCAACCTTACATTCTAAAATATTGATATGCGAATAATACCAGCCATAGACATCATCGAAGGAAAGTGCGTTCGTCTTTCTAAGGGAGATTACGCAACGAAGAAAATTTACAATGAAGACCCGCTTGAGGTTGCTAAGCAATTTGAAGATGCAGGTTTGCAGTACCTTCATTTAGTTGATCTGGATGGTGCGAAAGCCAAGCACATTGTAAACTGGAAGGTGTTGGAGAAACTGGCAACAAAAACACATCTGAAAATTGATTTTGGTGGAGGGATCAAGTCAGATGAAGATCTAAAGGTTGCTTTTGAAAGTGGAGCGAAACAGATTACCGGAGGTAGCATCGCAGTAAAAGAACCGGTGAAATTCACCTCCTGGATTATGGCCTATGGTGCAGAAAAAATTATTCTTGGAGCAGATGCTATGGACAGCAAAATTGCGGTATCTGGCTGGCAGGAAGAATCCGACCTTGAAATTGAAAGTTTCATTGAAGACTATGTGACCAAAGGAATTGAATATGTGATTTCTACGGATATCTCGAAAGATGGTATGCTGGAGGGTTCTTCGTTTGACCTTTATGAATCAATTCTAAAAAAACTACCAGAGTTGAAGCTGATTGCCAGTGGAGGAGTTAGTTCTATTGACGATTTAGTCAAGTTAAAAGAGCAAGGTTTGGAAGGAGCGATTGTGGGGAAAGCGATTTATGAGAATAGAATTAGTTTGAAGGAATTGGGGGAACTAACATCCCCCTAACCCCCTTCAAAGGGGGATTCACATCTTATTTAGTTCAGAAATATCCCCCTGCCTGCTGCAGGCAGGCTTCAGGGGATTATAGGGGTGTTTTATTAGGAAAAAAATGTTAAAAAAACGAATCATACCGTGCTTAGACATCAAAGACGGACAAACCGTAAAGGGTGTCAACTTTGTGGACATCCGTGGTGCCGGAGATCCAATCGAGCTGGCGAAACGCTATGTGAAAGAGGGTGCTGATGAGTTGGTGTTTCTGGACATCACAGCGACGGTCGATGAACGGAAGACCTTTGCAGCTTTGGTGGAAGAAATTGCGCATGAAATCAATATTCCATTCACCGTAGGTGGTGGCATCTCATCTGTAGAAGATGCCGATGTATTGGTGAAAGCGGGTGCCGACAAGGTAAGCATTAACTCTGCGGCTGTCAGAAGACCTCAATTAGTCAAAGAAATCGCTGATGAATTTGGGAGTCAGTTTGTGGTAGTGGCCATAGATGCAGGTCTGGTAGATGGTGAGTGGAAAGTATTTGTAAAAGGAGGGCGTGAGGCCACAGAGCTGGATGTTTATGATTGGGCCAAACAGGTGGAAGCCTTAGGAGCGGGAGAAATATTATTGACTTCCATGGCCAATGATGGCACTAAGAATGGGTTTGCTTTGGAGCTGACCGGAAAGTTAGCAGCTGATTTAAATATCCCTGTCATTGCATCAGGTGGAGCAGGAAGTAAAGCACATTTCGCAGAGGTGTTTGAAAAAACAAAAGCAACAGGTGCTCTGGCAGCCAGTGTGTTTCATTTTGGGGAGATACCGATACCAGAATTGAAGACCTTTTTAAGAAATAAGAAGTTAGAAGTTAGAATATGACCTGATTTAGAAACAGAAATCGAATGAAACAACAAGAATTGATACCAGCAATCATTCAACATGCTGAAACCAACCAGGTACTTATGCTTGGCTACATGAACGATGAATCGCTTGCGAAAACCAAAGAAGAAGGTAAAGTCACTTTTTACAGTCGATCAAAGAAGCGACTCTGGACGAAGGGCGAGACTTCAGGTAATTTTCTGAATGTTACGAGCATCCAGGAAGACTGTGATAACGATACCTATCTGATCAAAGTGATTCCTGAAGGAGACACCTGTCACAAGGGAACTTATACCTGCTTTAGAGAAAAAGAGCCAACCGGTTTCTTACATGAGTTGCAAGGGGTAATCCAGTCAAGAAAAGACAACCCATCTGAAAAGTCATACACCACAGAGCTTTTCCAAAAGGGAACCAAGAAGATTGCCCAAAAAGTGGGCGAAGAAGCAACAGAAGTAATCCTGGAAGCAATGGATGGAAAGAAAGATTTGCTGATCGAGGAGTCTTCGGATTTACTATATCACTTTCTTGTATTGCTAGCGGATCAGGGATTAAAGCTGGAGGATGTGGAGGCTAAATTGATGGAGCGGCATTTGAAGAAGTGAGGTTTACTTCTTAGGAGAATTCTTCAAAAATTGATCTAGTGATTGTTTTAATTCTTCTTGTTCTTTGATCAAATCGCTGGAAATCGAGACAACTTCACCTGACTTAAGATGTATCTTCCAAACAACAGTTTCGATTCCTTTGGTGAAAGATGTTTTTCGTTGATGTTTAACTATATCCCTTTTATTGATCCAATGACTCTTTTTTAGGTTCTTGATGCCTATTTCTTGATCTTTGATGATAATGGTGGTAAAACTTAACACCAATGCCAGGGTCAAAAAAGCCCCGATGGCTATTAATATCCAGATTAGAACTGAAAGATCTTCCCGGCTTCTCAGGATCAAGGCGGTTCCAAAGAATAGCACAGGGATGAAGATCATCAATGTATTTGACCTAAAAACTTCGTTTGGATTTGCCATAGCTACTTCTAAAAAACTTAAATGTAAGATTGAAGAATAACTTTGTAAATAAATATTTCAGGTTGCACCCAAATAAAAAGCCGTCCTCCTCAGGACGGCCAACCAGCTATGGAAATATGAATCACCACGATTCACATTTTGTTATTTTACCAATGTAGCATTCTCCTATTTATTGAAATACCCAAACATCTCGCTTAGCGCCTGATTGTTGAACTCCTTCATTGTTCCGGTTGTGGTTGCAACATATTTGTCTTTATCACATTTCGCCTCATGAGTAAAGTCGTTGGATGAGTGTGTCAGGAAACCGCTATAGGTAGGCTTAGTAGCCATTGAAAATGCTTTTAGTTTTTCTCCCTCGTTTTCGAAAACACCTTCAAATTCAGGCATTTTCTTTGGGGTGTAATTAATTGCTATCATTTTGCCCGCCCAGGCATTCAATACACATGATGGCATTTTCAACCCAATATTTCCCTTCACACTGGAAGTGCCCAAAACAGAACTTTGACTGGCATTCAGATCAATGGCAGAAAACGTATAATCTGCTGTTAATACCATTACATCGTCCATTTCTTTTAGCAACCTCATTGGGGCACCAACCACCTGTTTCTCTTTTCCCGAATTGGATATTCCTTTTACATAGTATTGAAATCCCTCTGGGGTAACTTTTAAATAACCTGGGTTCTGATCCTCGTTGATATTTGCTCCCATTAATTCATATTCTTCAAAATATTTTAAGTCTCCAATGTCATTGACAGTTAGCACTTCAAAACCTTGACTTTTAAATGCATTGACAAAGTCATTATAAACTGTATTTGTGATTTGTTGAAGATCTGGCGCATCAATACCAGTTACAGCAACATTCATACTTGCACTGGAAGATCCTTTACGTGAATTAGTGGTGGTTTTAGATACTGCTTTAGCATCTGCAGTCATTTGAAAATTGACATTAAACTCCTTGATGTAAACCTTCCTTGGGAATTTTTTCAGATTCTTTTCTCCGTATCCATTGGATTTAAGTTCCAATTCTTGAGCACTTGAAAAATGCATGAGTAATAAAGCAGCGCAAAGGAGCAACAGGCTTTTTAAATTATCTGGCGTTTTCATGATTAATGATTTAGTGGTAAATGATATTGGGTTTTCTTTCCGCTAAATGACTGATTGGGCTCCATGTGTAATTGATTTGTTAATGAAACCATCGAATTCACTTGAGGAATTTTATAGACTAAGTTCAGTTTATACTCTATAAACTTTATAGGGCATATGCCGTATTTTATCTGGTTTTGTACTTTTAAGTATGAGATCATGCCTTCTCATTGCATTTATTTTGCTGACGAGTGCTTCCATAGCGCAATATCGGTTTGACCATTTGACAGTCAATGATGGGTTGGCGCAAAACTCAATAAACGATATATACCAGGACTCAGAAGGGTTCATGTGGTTTGCTACTCAAGATGGGCTAAGCAGGTACGATGGATACACCTTTGTGAATTATACGCCTGATGGGCTACTTCCTGTTGCTGATAATTTTTTATGGGATATAGTAGAAGATAAAAATGGCAACATTTGGAGCGCATCTCGTGATGGAGTCACACGACTCAATTGGAAGGAGAATAAGGTCACTCACTTTAAAGTTTCACGCTCTAGTAATATCTCCAGATCTCAAAATCAATCAAGCGGTTTATTCTCAACGAGGGAACAAATGATTTTGTCCTTTATGGATGGCACGTATAGAATTCCACAGTCTCTATTTCCGGATTCTGTGCAGGTCATTTTAACAGATGAATATTTGTATTATGAGGATCAATCAATTTTAGGGTTTGCACAGGTTGAAGGCGAGGAAATATTAATAACGCCAACTGAAGTAATTCAAAAAAATCAAAGATTGGCTTTTCCGGAGGGACATTTCAAGTCACTTCAATACAAGGACTTTCTTTTATTTGATGATTTATATTGGATAGCTACAAACAATGGGATTCTTACTTCAGGATCTTCTTTTGAAGGATTTAATTTAGTCGAGTCAACTGTTGGGTATGCTATCACTTCCCTTTCGCTTGGCCCTGACAAGGTAAATCTGTGGGTTGGTACAGATAAGGGAATCCTGATTCTAGACCCAAAATCCAGGAAAATCATAGGTCATATTCTTGCAGGATCAGAAAATGACGATTTAAGCACCAATAATATTTCTGAGGTATTCGAATCGAAAGATGGATTGACATGGATTGGTACTGCAAATGGGGGTCTAAATATTTATGATAGCCAAAAAGACAGATTTAGATGCTTGACAAAGAGGCATATTCCTATTACCCCTCCTATATGGTCAATTTTTAAAACTGATGAAGAGCTGCTTCTGGGAGTGGATAATGGACTATATCGAATTGAATTGACAGGAGATGAAAACGCAGTAAAACTCCCCATTCTTTCAAAAGCCAAAAAGATATCACACTCATATTTAGATACTCGAATTACTGCTGTCACGAAGCTGGAAGCGGATAAATTTTTGATCGGTACTTTCAATGGTAAGCTTGGGGTTTTAGACGGAGATAGAGTCAAAATGATTCCATTAACTCTTAAAGAAGGAAGCGTCATTACTGATATTGAAATCACAAAAAATGCAGTTTGGGTTACAACCTATCAAGGGATAATCAAATTAGATAGGGAGTTAAATCAAACAGGTTTCGATGCAATGAAAGAATTCGATCTTCCAACTAATTACTTCCTATCTGTTTTCCAAAGTGATGATGAGACCCTGTGGTTTGCTGGGAATACCGGTTTTTTTTCTTTTTCAGAAGAAAAAGGGGGCAGAAAGTATCCATACAATGAAAGCAATCTCGAAAAAAGCCCGGCCTTCAATTTTATCACCGGTTTTTTTGAAGATGTAAATGGAAGAATATGGATTTCCACATTTGGAGGGGGTGTCAGCAGACTTGACAGAAATACAGATACTTTTAAACATTTTCAGAAGAAGGATGGCTTGAGCAATAATGTCTGTTCAGCAATTGAAGGGAATGACAAATATGTTTTTGTAAGCACAAATAATGGAATCAATAGAATTGACATTGAGTCGGGAGAAATAACTGGATATTGTCGGGCTGATGGTTTAATTGATGATGAATTTGCAATATGTTCATCCTTTTCAGATCAGGATGAATTCTATTTTGGAGGCGTGTCAGGTCTTTCAATATTTAATTCAAAGGATCTCGAAAAGAATAATACGATCCCAAAGCCTGTCATTACCAATTTAGCTGTCAACTATAAGGATCAGCCTTTGGCTAGATTATCAGCTGCTGAATTAGATTTATTTCCAGAGGATAAAATTTTCAGTTTCGAATTTTCACCTCTCACTTTTCGCAAAAGGAACCAGCTCGAGTATGAATATAAGATGTCCGGATTTGATAATCAATGGGTCTTAGTTCCTGCTTCTCAACGTATAGCCACTTATTCTCTACCTCCCAATAGCTATGAATTTCAGGTCAGAACAGTAGATGGCAATAGCCGGAGCGAAATTACCAGGCTGTCAATCGTAGTGCATCCGGCGTTCTATCAGACCTGGTGGTTCATTACTTTATCTCTAATCGTTGTTATTCTGCTAATCATTTTTGTGGTAAGATATTACTCGCATCAATCACTAAAGGAGCGATTGAGAAAACTCGAAATTCAACAGAAAATACAGTCAGAACGGGAAAGAATTAGTCGTGATCTACATGACAATGTTGGATCACAGATTACTTATATCGCAAGTTCCATTGATCATCTTTCAGGAAATGGTTCTTCGGACGATTTGAAAGAACTGGGAGAATATGCCCGTGATACGATGCGACAGCTTCGTGAGACGATTTGGGTTATTAATCATGATGAGGTGACGTTGGATGAGTTAAAATCAAAGGTGATAGAATATTTGGCTGATGTTTTACAATTTCACTCTCAAATCGTGCATGAAGTCAATTTTGAATCATCTGATCTCAAGCTTAAACCTTCAGATGCAATTAACTTATTTCGCATAATCCAGGAAGCGGTTAACAATATCATTAAACACGCAAAAGCTTCTAAAATTGAAATACAATTAAATCTTAATGAAGGTAATCAGCTAATTATTGCGGATAATGGAGTAGGGTTTATTGGCAATTCAAAGGACGGGCATTTTGGTTTGATAAATATGAAGGGTCGGGCAGCAGAGTTGGGAGCGGATTTTCAATTGATCACCAAACCAAAGGCCGGGACCACTATTAAGATAAGTGGATTTCAAATAGGTCAAATGACGTAGAAGCATGTTTATCAGATGGTCTATTTTTAACTAATGAATGTCAAAATTGGCCTGGCAGATGATAATCCTAAGCTCCTTCAGTCTCTTACAAAGGGGCTCAAGAAGTATGAACATATACATCTGGAATTCTTAGCTATTAATGGACAGGAAGTTTTAGATAACCTGGAAAAGAAAAATATTGATGTGATGCTCATGGACATCAATATGCCGGTTATGAATGGCATTGAGGCTACCCAAAAACTGAAAGATAAATTTCCAGACATCAAAGTGATCATGCTCACTGTTTTTGATGAAAACGATAAAATTTTTGATTCAATTTTAGCTGGCGCATCCGGCTATTTATTGAAAGATGTAAAAACAATTCAGATCATAGAAGCCATTGAAGATGTACTGGAAGGTGGGGCGCCTATGAGTCCGGAAATAGCCACTCGAATTCTGGGTTTATTGCGAGGTAAAACTTCAGGGGAGTTGCAAAAGCAACGTGCGGACAAGTTTGGATTGACAGAAAGAGAGATTGAAATTTTACAGGAAATAGCCTCTGGAGCTCATTACAATCAGATAGCAGAAAAGCTATTTATTTCTCCAAAAACCGTAAGAAAACACATTGAAAATATTTACGCTAAACTTCATGTTCATAATAAAGTTGAAGCTATTCAGCTTGCCATGAAGCACAAGATTATTTAGCTATTCTATTCAATCATCGCTCCATCAAAATAACTGATCCGCATGTGACAGCCATCTTCTATCCCGACATAATGAAATTGAGTTCTTGGCCAGGTGGCTTGCGGGAAATGTTTCATTAAAATGGGACTTTGGACCTTGAGTAGAATCCCAATTACATCAGGGTCTTTCCCTGCATTGAAGCGATTATTTAGTTTTGTTTTAGCCTCACTAATTAATTGCAATACGACCCCTTGTTGTCGGTATTTCTGAGCGACAAAAGCACGAAAAAGCCAAAATACTTTACCTATTGGTTCATATTTTCTTTTCATGATCGTGCTTACTCCGATTAGCTGTCCTTCTCTTTCCCGTGCGATGAATGCAATCTGACTCGCTCGTTGGTTAGCCTGTTCTTCGTTCAGTGCTTTTTCCTTCAACCAAAAATCTATCACCTCTTTTTTGAGTTCTTCAGTATGCTGATCAAATATGAAGTGAATTATTGGAGTCATTTGGTAATGAGCGAAGAATCAATTTAGCAAAATGCTACCCTATTCCAAATGTAGATCTGATCTTATCGCTTTTTAATGGATTTCATCCAATTAGTTTCCTCGCAAAGCTGACTAAGCTGAAAAGCTGAAAGAATGAACAATACGGGTAGTACCGGCATCAAAAACCGACCATCCCAGTCTGCAGCTGTCAACCCCACACCCGCAATGTGAATAATGAAATAGGACAATGCAAATGCTTTTATCTCTGGACGAATAGCCTTATTCCATAGACTTTTTACGAAAAGAAAATAGGAGAATAACAGAAACAGCCCATTGAACATATTGTGACCGATAGACCAGAGCGGTCGCACATGGGTAATCAAGAACATCACTTTCGCCAGAGTAAGCTTAAGCCAATACGAAAAATTAAATAAAGCAAAATGGGTGATGCGAATAATTGGCGGGTAGGAATCACCAAGAATATTAAGATCACCTGGCACATCCACCATATAGTATTGAATCCCTTTGATGTGAGGAAGCGTAGTAACACCAGATATAATTTCACCTAGCTGATAGTTCTCAATCACATCATAAGTCATCAGGTATCTGTTCACCAACACAATAGCTCCGAAGGTCAGCCCTAATCCCATCATTAGATTGACAGGGCGAGACACCTTATTTCGCATGCTAAACAAAACAGTAATCATTATTGCTAAGCCAAAAGCAATTCCTGTAGGCTTTACAAAAGCGAGGAAAACTATCATTCCAATCAGTCCTATATAGCTAATGGTATCACCTGTTTTATAGACTCGAGCTAAAAAATAGATGGCAATACAAGTGGAACTGATATATAGCGACTCACACAGAACATAAGAATTCCAGAAAGGTATTTCTATGAATAGAAGAAATAGTGCAGTCGTTATTGCAGCTATTTCCGGTTTTTCAAAAATGATTTTCACACCTCGATAGAGGAATAGTAGCGCGACTCCACTGAGAATATACTGCGCGACAATGATGTTGAGATGATGATTGCCGGGGAGTTTATCTATCAGGTGTATAAAAAGCACAAACCCGAAATAACGCATATTGTGTTTTTCAATATAGAAGCCGTCTTTCAGGTTCTCACTATACTCCAAATAGCGAAACGCATCACCGAAAACTTTTACGCTGTTGATGTGAAAGGAGATCCCAGAGACGATCGCGAATAGTATTCCTAAGCCAATGAGATAATACGTCTCCTTTTTCAGTTCCATTAATCAATTGGATAAGGTACAAAAACGAAGTTTGTAAACTCCTGATCGATCACAAATAAGCAGCAGAACTCATCAGGGTCTTTGAAGTTTTCCTTGAAAATCTTCTCATCGGCAATCAAGCCTCGCTGCGTAAATTCCTCCAGAAAGGATGCGTAGTAATGCCAGTCATTTTCCGCCTGAAAAGCTTCGACCAATACCTGCCCAATGGGCTGAGAAACCTGGCACATAGGGAAGATTGGATATTCGGAAAATCCTTGCTTTTTAATAGCGTAGGCTGCCTCCTTTAATGGCTCTGCCACCTTCACAAAATCTGAAGATATTCTGCCTAATTGCTTTGGACTTAATTCTGGATCGTTTTGCATTTGTACAATTTTTCTTTTTAGTAATTGTCCCCTTGAGGTGGTCCGACATTTCGGGACTATAGGGGTGTTTCTAACCTCCCAAAGCCGATCAAATTGGGAAATCGAATCAATCTCTTAATTTAAGTAACACCACATTCTCTACATGCTGCGTTTGCGGGAACATATCCACTGGTTGAATTTTCACTACATCATATACTTGTCCCAACACTTCTAAATCTCTCGCCTGGGTAGCAGGATTACAGCTCACATACACAATCTTGTCTGCCTTCAAATCAGCCAAAAGCTGCGTTACCCGTGGGTGCATTCCCGCTCTTGGTGGATCCGTGATGATCACATCCGGCTTGCCATGCTCATTGATGAACTCATTGCCCAGCAGATCTTTCATATCACCCGCATAGAAATCCGTGTTGTTTATGCCGTTGATTTCACTGTTGATTTTGGCATCCTCAATAGCAGCTTCCACATATTCAATGCCCACTACTTTCTTAGCTGATCGAGCCACAAAGTTCGCGATAGTTCCTGTTCCTGTATAAAGATCATAGACCAGTTCATCACCTTTTAGGCCGGCAAAATCAGCAGCTACTTTGTATAGTTCATGGGCCTGCTCCGAATTGGTTTGATAAAAGGACTTTGGGCCAATCTTAAACTTCAAATCACCCATTTGTTCCATGATGTGGTCCTTTCCTGCAAAGAGCTCTACCTCCAGGTCCCCAAAAGAATCGTTCCCTTTTTCATTCACCACGTACATCAACGATGTGATTTCAGGGAATTCTTTATTGATGAAATTCATCATCAAATCAATAAGCTCCTGATCACGATAGTGTACCTGAAGTATAACCATCAGGTCTCTTGTGGTAGCTGTTCGTATTACCAGATTCCGAAGGAATCCTTCCTGCTTCTTTACATCGTAATAAGGAACACTATGCTCATCGGCGAACTTTTTTACTGCCAACCGAATCTCATTTGAGGGGTCGCCTTGCAGGTGGCACTTATTGATGTTCACGATTTTATTGAATTGCTTCGGGATGTGAAAGCCAAGTCCAGTGCGCACATGCTCTTCCCCACTTTCAATTTCCTCTTTTGTCAGCCACCGGAAATTAGAAAAGGTAAACTCTAGCTTGTTTCTGTAGAAAGAAGTTTTGTCAGAGCCAAGTATTGGTTTGATGTCAGGCAATTCAAGACCACTAAGTTTTCTAAGGTTTTCTTCAACATGCCCCTGCTTATATTTCAGCTGAGCGTCATACTGCATGTGTTGCCATTTACATCCGCCACACAACCCAAAATGCTCACAAAAAGGCTCAGCTCGCTCACTGGATTTCTGATGAAACGCTTCCACATATCCCTCAAGAAATTTCTTCTTTTTGCCTACCACTTTCACACGAGCCACATCCCCGGGTGCCGTTTCTTTTACAAAAACCACCTGTCCATTGACACGCCCTACACCCTTTCCTTCAGAGGAAATCCCAGTTATTTCCAACGATTCTATTACAGCTCCTTTCTTCATTGCCGCAAAATTACTATTCACATCGCTGCTATACCGCTTCTGCTTTACTTATTTGACTTTATAGGTTTATTAGGAGAGAACATCCAGCTTTTCACATCTACTGATATCCGGGTCGTCCGCTTTACTTCGTGTCCGCTTCCACCCCGTCTAGTTTGCTAAGAGATTCGCTTCGATCTAATTATTGGACACCCCTGAAGTCCCGAAATGTCGGACCACCTCAAGGGGACATTCCGTCACTTAATAGGAATTAATTCCCCCTTTGAAGGCGGTCTGACGTTTCGGGGGTGTGCTGGAAGGCGCTGTTGCAGGGGGATGTAATTATGTTAATTATTCTTCATTGTCGAAATGACAGAATGAGATACCACACTAACTTCGCACCTCCATGCCATTCGACCCCAAAACCATAGACCTGCCAATCGTTGAAATCCTCGAAGAAGTCAAGGATAAACTGGCTAATGACTCCACGCTAATCGTTCACGCACCACCGGGCGCAGGGAAGAGTACTTTGCTGCCTTTGGCTATATACAATGACGCCTGGCTCAAAGGACAAAAGATTATTATGCTTGAGCCGAGAAGGTTGGCGGCAAGATCAGTAGCCATGCGAATGGCAGAGCTGCTGGGTGAGAAAGTAGGAGAGACGGTCGGCTACCGTATTCGCTTTGAAACGAAGGTGAGTGATAAGACACAAATAGAGGTAGTCACCGAAGGCATCCTTACACGTATGCTCCATGGCGATAACTCCCTGGAAGGGGTAGGGCTGGTCATCTTTGATGAATTCCATGAGCGAAGCATCCATGCGGATGTGGCATTGGCACTGTGCAGAGAATCTCAACAGGTGTTGAGACAAGACCTGAAGATATTGGTGATGTCAGCAACACTGAACACTCCACAACTGTCAAGTCTTTTAGGTGCGAAAGTGGTGGAAAGTCAGGGACGGCAATATCCTGTGGAGGTTTTCCATGAAGGCGATCAGGATCAGTTTATGATCCCGGAAATGACAGCCAACACCATTGTCAAAGCATCTAAAAAACATGAGGGAGATATTTTAGTCTTTCTACCAGGTCAGGGAGAAATCAAGAAATGTGAAGGTATCATTCGTTCAAAATTAAGAGGTTGGTCAATCCACCCATTGTATGGACAGCTTGCCTACAACAAACAAAAGGCTGCTATTCTTCCGGATAGAGAAGGACGAAGGAAAGTAGTGTTGGCTACCAATATTGCGGAGACAAGTTTAACCATTGAAGGGATCAAAGTGGTAGTGGATACAGGCTTTGGACGTACCATGAAATGGGATCCGAAATCGGGATTATCGCGACTGGAGACCGTTCAGATTTCTAAAGACTCTGCAGATCAGCGAGCCGGACGAGCTGGTCGATTAAGTGCCGGAGTGTGCTACCGCATGTGGTCCAAAGTAACAGATGGGCGACTACAAGAGCATCGCACACCTGAAATTCTGGAAGTAGACCTGGCCTCCCTGGCATTGGACCTGGCGAGCTGGGGCATCACCGATCCCAACAGCCTCACCTGGCTGACGCCACCACCAAGAGGAGCCTGGCTTTCTGCGATAAACACCTTGCATGAGCTGGAAGCACTGGAGAATGGTCGGATTACCGAACATGGGAAAAATATGCATCGATTGCCATGCCATCCTCGCATTGCTCACATGATGCTGATGGCGGAAGAGGATGATTTGGTTCCATTGGCTGCTGATATTGCAGCACTGCTGGAGGAGCGCGATCCGCTTGGAAAAGAAGCGGGGATTGATGTCAATATTCGCATTGAAGCCCTGCGAACGCATCGAAGAGAGCAACGAAAAGGAGGCCGGCTGGATCGTATTGAAAAGGTTGCGTCATCGTATCGGCAATTGTTTGATGTAGAAGAGGACAATGATCACTTTGATCCGTATGAAACAGGTCTGTTGCTGACCTATGCGTTTCCTGAACGTATTGCCCACAACCGCCCGGGGAACAATGCGCAGTTTAAGCTTGCCAATGGACGCATCGCCATGGCCGGACATAAAGATGATCTGGCACATGAATCGTGGCTGGCAGTGGCCAATCTGGATGCCCGTGATGGAATGGGAAAAATATTTCTGGCTTCTCCGCTCAATCCGAAAGACCTGGCACCCCGGGTGAAAGAAGTGGAAGTGATTGAGTGGGACACGGAAGATGGTGGACTGAATGCCAGTAAAGACTTGCGAATTGGGAGCATTGTACTGAAATCCGTGCCACTACCCGATCCTGATCCATCGCATCTCGTGGAGGCCATTTCCGAAGCAATCAAAAAGGAAGGCCGCACCTTGCTGGATTGGAGTGAACAAGTAGAGCAGCTTCAGAATAGAGTTAGGTGCCTTGGCAAATGGAGACCTGCTGACGTTTGGCCAGATTTTAGTACGGACAATCTGATACTCACCAATAACGAATGGCTAACCCCTTATTTGGAGGGTGTGCGCAAACCGAGCGAGCTGAAAAAGATCAACTTATACGAAGTGTTGTATCACTCGCTGGACTATGACAACCAGCAGCAATTAGAAAAACTGGCTCCAGCTAAAATGGAAGTACCCAGCGGCTCTGAGATCAAGATCATGTACCGTGACAATGGAGAGGCACCAGTTTTGGCAGCTCGCATTCAGGAGTTGTTTGGAATGGCCGAAACACCGACTGTGAATGATGGTAAGCAGCCACTATTGATTCATCTGCTTTCTCCCGGATTCAAACCTGTGCAGGTGACCTCCGACCTGAAAAACTTCTGGAACGAAACCTACTACGAGGTGCGCAAAGATTTGAAAGGCCGCTACCCCAAACACCACTGGCCCGACGATCCATGGACCGCTGAGGCAGTGAGGGGAGTGAAGCGGAAGGGCAGCAAATAATCCGAGGAAATTCCCGGTCTTGTGCCGGAATCTTCCATGGGTTCTCCTCCGAAGATCCCGGAATAAATCCGGGATACCACACAAAAATGCTTACGTGCAAAACCAGATCGCTATTCCCTTGGGAGGGCAACCGCAGGTGCCCGATTCATGGGAATCTCAATGCTACTTGATAATGAGATCCCCAAGCCTCACTCCTTCGTCGTTCGCAAGGGGATGACGGAAGATAAGGCGTAGAAGATCCCAGAATAACGCACGGAAATAAAATACTGCTATTAGAATTACGGTTTGTTCTGAACAAAGTAATTCCCCGCTTAGCAAAGAGGGATGTGAAAGACAAAGATGCTGAATGTTCCACTCGGCAAGTTCAGTATGACGCTCTGAATATAAACGACGCTTTTAGATAGAACGTCACCCTGAATTTATTTCAGGGTCTAATAATCGGATCGTCTTCAAAAGGGTGTGATGGTAGGGGATGTTCTGCTTTACACAAATAAAAACACATGCGGATGCTTGCATTAGCAGAGGCACAAAAAAAGCCTGAATGAAAGACATTCAGGCTTAAAGGTATTGTTAGCTAGCTCTACTATTTTCTACCCAGCATTGCTCCTATCACACCACCGGTGATACCCATCATGATCATAGAAACGAAAGGGTCTACAAGTGCACCGGTAAGGTTCATCATGTTGGAAGTGCCAAACATGGTAAGGTTCATACCCAGTCCCAGGATAAGACCTAGAATTGCGCCGGCTTTTAACCCACCACTAAACGTTGTGATGTTCGCCCATTTGCCGAAAATATAGACTAGGAAATAGGCCTGGAGAAGATTTCCCACAATCAGCGCCCACCAGACCATATCCTCTTCTGCGCGCATCACATTAGTCGCAGAGCCGGCATTGTCTGCATAGAAATCCATCAATAAAAACCCGTAAAAGAGCCACCCCAATAGGAAAAAGACGACAAACCCAACCAGGGTTGCCAATACTCGATTTTTAGCTGTCATAATTATTTAGGTTAGTGTTACTCTATAAAGCTACCGAATTTTGTGCATAATTCGGCCGACCTTACTTTGAGGAGATGCTTGTCCTTCTCTTCTTAAGATCCCGGAATAAATCCGGGATAGGGAAACCAAAACATTTACGTCACCTCGAGGGAGGTACGAGCGAAGAAGTCTTATCATTTGATGCTCAGGAATAAAATCGTTTCTACTTCTGTCGTCGGATCACGATGATGGAAGCATTTTATTCCCGACTGTATTCAGTCCGTGACCTTTGCAACGCATCACGAGGTTCTTGCAAAGCAGTCAGGGTTCTTTGCAAAGCAGTCAGCGATGTTCGCAAGACTGACCCGTCCTAAAATAATTTGATAGAGATAATTCCCTCTTTGAAGACGGTCCGATGATTCCCGGCCTTGTGCCGGGATCTTCCATGGGTTCTCCTCCGAAAATCCCGGAACAAGCCTGCCTACCGGTCAGGCAGGTCCGGGATGACACAAGGAAATAAAATCCTTCAAAAATCCTAAGGAGTCTGAGCCTGCCAGATCAATTTACCTTGGACCAGCACTCGGATGATCAACACTCAAATAATACCGGGTGCCTTTTCGCTCACCGGTTCGTTTGAACGCTCCCATCTCTACCATTTTCTGTAAGTCCCGTGTGGCGGTGGAAGCAGTGGTGCCTGTGATTTTTATGTAGTTGTCAGCGCTGAGCCCGCCCTTAAATCCATTTATGCCTTCATCAAAAATTCGCCCCACCACTTTCTTCTGGCGTTCATTAAGTTTCGCTTGAAATCGACTGTAGTATTTCCCTTTTTCGATCAGAAAGTCGATCATGCTTTGGGTGTGATCCTGAGCTTTGAGCACCATCTCACAGAAATACACCAGCCATTTGGTGATTTCCAGCCCCACACTATTCTCCTGCAAAGCCTGATAATAGGCCTTTTTCTCACGCTCAATCGTTGTGGAAATGGCGATAAGCGTCGGACGTTTCAAATGTTGGGACAAAGCCTTTTCAGAGATAGCCCGACCAATCCGTCCGTTCCCGTCCTCAAACGGGTGGATGCTTTCGAAATAGAGGTGAGCGATCCCAGCCCGGGTGAGCGGCTCGATAGACCCACTGTCGTTAAACCACTGCACAAACAACTCCATTTCTTTTGGCACTCGTGCAGAAGGCGGTGCTTCAAAATGCACTTTTGGTTTGTCATACACACCAGATACGATTTGCATGGGATCTTCATGGGTACGATATCGGCCCATGTCGGTTAGGTCACGACGACCGTAGGTGATCATTTCGTTCCAGCTGCATAGCTGTTCATGTGTCAGTGGATGCTCATAGGTTTTGTACAGGTCGATCATCATCTCGGCAATACCCTGCTCTGCCGGAGGAATTCTCTTTTGATCCGTTTTTAATCCAAAATGCTTTCGAATTGAGGATTGAAGGGAGTCTCGATTTAATAATTCACCCTCTATTTCAGACGTTTTGTAAGCTTCATCGCTGATCAGGTTGACTTTTAATGCGTCATGATCGTCATCACTCACATGCTTCAGACTTCCGGAAATCACCCCTGATTTCTGTAGAAATTCTTTTTCATATTCGGCCAGTTTAGCCTTATCGTAAGTAAAGTTTGGCCAGTTTTCTTCTTCCCAGTTCCAGCGCATGAGCTATATCCTGATCATTTATAGCTCAATATAAGTTAAATAATGAGCTATAAAAAATTATTTATGGCTCATTTTTGTTCAAACCAGACCGCTATTCCTTTGGGAGGGCAACCGCAGGAGCCCGAGTCATGGGAATCTAAATACTACCTGAGATAATAGATCCTCAAGTCTCACTCCTTCGTCGTTCGCAAGGGGATGACGGAAGATAGGAGCGGAAGATCCCGGCATAAAGCCGGGATGAAGCACGGAAATAAAATACTGCTATTAGAATTACGGTTTGTTCTGAACAAAGCAATTCCCCCTTTGAAGGGGGATGTAATTTCTCTCAGACCTAATTAAAACCAGACCGTATTCCCTTGGGAGGGCAACCGCAGGAGCCCGAGTCATGGGAATCTCAATACTACCTGAGATAATAGATCCCCAAGTCTCACTCCTTCGTCGTTCGCAAGGGGATGACGGAAGAGAGATAATTTATCGGAACTTTCATCATTGCTGAGATGCTAAGCGGACGCTTGCACCAGAAAGAAGCCGTAAACAAAATATTTAGCTCACCCTGAATTTGTTCCGTCGTGGAACAGTCAGGGTCTTCAAAATAGCTTCTCGCTTATGCTAACACCCTGCCTTGCCTTTTAACTTCAGCATCTTTCATGGCGCCATACATCATTCCTAAAGTCATTCCAAGACCAGCACCAATCGATAAACCAATGCTAATTCCAATAGCACCAAAGGCTGTTCCGAATGTCAGGCCAATACCAGGGCCAAAAACCAACCCGTAGGCTAACCCAATACTGGTGTAATACCCTTCAGTAATTAATGAAAATTCATTTCTTAAGTAGGTGGAAAATTCGTTGAGCTTACCTTTCAGGTATTTCTTTCGATTATCCGTGTTGGCCGTTAAATCTAACCCGTCCAGGTGGCTTTCTATCGCATGGACTTGTTCGTCAGTTAATCCTCTCTTTTCTAAGCTGGAAAGTATTTGGGTAAACCCCTGATAGACTTTCAATTCAGATTTTTTATTTGTGTCTTCAATGAGGTTGCTGAAGAATGCTTGCGCTTCGCTTAATTTCATTTTAAAAAATTTTCCAATGTTAAAAGTAACTGTAATGGAATTGGTTTAATGGTCAATTTTAGCAGGCGGGCCGGGAGGTTGGTGCATGGGTCGGTTATCGGTTGTGAATGGTTGAAAGAGTGAATGCACGAGGTAATTCCCTCTTTGAAGGCGGTCCGACGTTTCGGGGGGGGATGGAAATGCGGAGAGGAGAGGGATGTTTTAAAGTAAGCATAAAAGCACAAGCGGACGCTTGCGCCAGAGAGGGGGATGTTTTCTCCTCAATGAGATATGACAGCACAAGATTGAATAGGCACAAGCGGACGCTTGCGCTGGAGGAGGAACTCAATCTAGAATTCGTTGTAGTTTCTTTCCAAGTTTAGAATTATTGAGATTTTTAATCTCATAATTAAATGTATAGTTCTCTTCCCTAAGAAGTTTACAAAGCTCTTTTCCTGGCAACCAGTGAAGTAAATCTTTATTTACAAATTCTTCAACAAGCAATTCAGCCTTTTTCTCGAGCTCAGAAAAATCATTGTATTTCTCTTTTAAAGTACTAGTAGAATCTATTGCTTTTTTTAAATCTTCCTTGATTGTGTTGTGACTATTGAATTTGTTGTATGTGACTAATTTGAAAAATGTCTTTAAATATTCATTTGACAATCTTTGTTTCTTCTGAATAATAACCTTCCGAAACTTTTCTTTAGTAAAATTCTTTTCCCAGAAGGGGATTGTTTCATCGAACAGATATAAGTTTTCTATCTCCCAAAAGTTGAAATAATAGATATTGTTATTATTTTCTTTAGAAATATACATTTCTTCAATAGGTGGAATACAGTTTATCAATTCGTCTATGTTAATGTTTGAATTGAAATAGTCACACAAAGTTTGTCGCAACCAAATATCTCCATCTTGAATTCCTTTAGAACTTATTGATTTTGCATCAACTAAATCACCTAATAAATTGGAGAATGATTCGCTTTGAGCAACATTACCGCTATTCCCAATAGGGATGATATTAGGTAAGTTTTCCGGATTAAAGAACATTTCATAAAAATCCCTATGCTTCTGAGCAGGTGACCCAAGGTTTTCAATAAAGAGGTTTCTCTTCTTTGACAGCATGAGTGGTGTAAACCAAACACCATTTCTTTTTAGTGCTTTCACAAAGTCAACATCGCCGGTTGAATTTGAAATTCTCCTTTTATTATCAAGCAAAACAAGGCTTGGAGGTATCTGACTTGTTGCAAGTTGTTCAATAAGTGCAGTTGAGTGTGTAGCAATAATGATTTTAGATCGTGAAAGATTATTTGAAATGAGTTGAATTTCCTTGACAAGGACTTTGATCATATCATCATGCATGTGAAGTTCAGGTTCATCAAAAATGATAAAATCATTTGATGAGTCATTAGCTTTTATCAAGTTGAAAATTAGGTTCAGAAGAACATTTTCTCCATCACTCAGATGATCGGCGCTAATTGCATTTTCTCCATCTATTAAAAAAAGTCTTATTTGATCATTTGCATTTAAGTCATATTGAATCTTAATAGTCTTTTTGGTCGCTCCAAGAAACTTGTGAAGTTTATCGTTGATTTCTTGCTCTAGTTTGTTGATTTCATTTTTAAAATCATCACTTTCAAAAAATTGCCTCATTTTGCTAATAGCAAACTGATTTACGAAATCCACCTCCTTGTCAAAAAGTGAAGAAACTTCGTTTTTTTCGTTATTTCTGTAAAGTACACTATTAAACAAGCGTCCAGTTAATTCAAATTTTCTTGAATGGTTGTCATTGTGTATCCAGAGCCAATTTGATTTAAATGTCGGTTTTGATATGTCAATATAATTATTAAAATCTGAGTTAGAATTTTTGATATTGTTAAGAAAATGGGCTGGAATAATTTCTTGTTTTTTAGATAGAGATAGGTTTATGGTTTCTTGCTTATCTCTAAATGTGTATTTGATTATTGGTATTTCACCAAACTCATTTATCAAATTTGTATTGTTCGATTTCAAGGATCGTTTTGCATTTTCATTAAAAAAAGATGACTCAATTCCCTTTGATATATCACCATCTTCAGATGTAATGAAATGTATTAGTCTAAGTAGGTTAGTTTTCCCACTACCATTCCGCCCAACCAGTAAGTTTATTCCAGGACTTATTTTTAATGGTTGTCCATTTAGTAATCTAATGCCAGCATAACCATTTATTTTTTTTAGAATTAGATCGCCATAGCTCATAGCTTAACAGAGTTACGAGTAAAATTAATTTTTTAAATGAGATTATGTAAAGCCCAATTTAATGTTTGAGCACTTTTGTTTTTTATATTAGTTAACTGTATTGACTTATTATCCTAATAAAATGAAATTTTCAGAGAAAAAGAGTAACGTTTTAATCGAATTATATAAAGTTAGAAAGGATGGTAGATATCATGATCCAATTACACTTCTCAAAAACATTGGGATAAAGATTGATCATATTGAAGCAAAAGAGATAAAGGATTCTTTAAAGGATATGAACTATGCTTCTCCAATTAAATATGGCTTTAGTTCTGCCATGAAGATTACTGGATATGGAATAGAGTATGTGGAGGAAAGCCTTATAGATGCAAAGGACATTGATCAAAGTTTTACAAATACGGAAGTTAAAGATATCAATAATCGACTCGACGATATTTTAAATCAAATAACAGAGTTAAAACTTGGTCAACAGCTCACATATGATGATTTTGATAAGGAATTTAAAGAGTTAAAGGACTTATTAAAAAAGTTAAATAAGAAGAATTGGTGGGAAACTTTGCATGGTAAGTTACTGCTTATGGGACTAGGTAAATTGGATGAGGATGCTTTTCAAATTATTTCTAAATCATTCGATATTAAATTCTTAAAATAGAAAATTATCGTTTTGCTACAATGTTTTTAAAACCACCCAACTAGCGCATTCTATGATAATATCAAGGAATTTTAATTGTATTTTATTGTGATCAGTAGTTTGCATGTTGAACGAATGGCGTACCTCGTTCTACAGTAGCAAATACTCTTGATATCAACTTGTTTCTTACAGCATTGATTACAGCCATTTTGTTTTTTCCTTCACTGACTTTCCTATCAAAATAAGCTTTTAGTTCTCTGTCATGTCTGACTGCATTTATGGCTCCCATACTCAGAAGTGATTTGGCTTTTTTGTTGGCTAAATGACTTATTCGGGTCCGTCCCTTTATGCTAGATCCGGAGGAGTATTCGAAAGGTGCGACACCTGAATAGCAAGCATATTGCCTTGCGTTTTTGAAACAGGTGAATGACCTAGTCGTCATGATTAGATAGATTGCTATTTGAGGCCCTATTCCTGGAACAGACTGACATAACTCAAATGCTTCATTCAATCCACTATCTGATTGGATCAGTTCGATCATCTTACTGTCTAACTTTCTGATCTGATCCTTTAAGACTGAAATCGCTTTATCTGCTGACTTGTTTATTTCGACCATCAATCGAGTGTCAATAAATTCATTGCATTCTTTAGCGGGCATGGCAATGCTGTTCTTAGCCTTTACCAACCGTTCACGCTGACCATACATGAGTTTCAGTTTCAGAAGGAGCTTTTCCGGGATGGTAGTTATAGTCAAGTACTCTTGGAAGAGAAGCCCGTATCTGGCTATGGCTTTAGCATCAGCTTTGTCATTCTTCCCTCGCTGTATACCAAGAGATTTCTTTATCTGGGCAGCTGGAATGAGTGTGTATACTATTTTCCTGGATGCCAAGAATTCACAAATAGGGAATGCGTAAACTCCAGTGTGCTCAATACATACCAGCGTGTGTTCGTTGACCAATTGACTTAATTTTTCAAAGTCGGATTTCTCATTCCTGATCCTTAGGGACTCTGAACCAGAAGATGTGCTTATACATAAATCCAGCGTTCTCTTGGAAACGTCAATACCAATTACAGTTTCATACTTTTTCATAACTTTAAATGATTTCATTAATGCCTTTAATAGGCCTCAAAGCCTAATATTCTATTTAATGCAAATCAAAAAGACAGTAGAGGACTTATGCGCCAGATAAGTCGTCAGCTTAGCGCGCGTGATAGTTCACCTCTACTGTTTTTTGTTTACCTAGAAAGTATAACTATTTCTATTGAAGCTAATCTAAAGGCAAGCGTCCGCTTGTGCTTTACTATTAAGTTTGTCTTATGAAAAAAATCATTTTTTATACTTTCTTTTTTATTATCCCAAGTCTGCTTGCTATATATCTAATCTACCGGTTGGCTGTGACAGACGGATTGATAAAAAGTGACTATATAATCATGCTTATCATTTTCGCACTTGCTCTTCTTCGTCGGGTAGTCCAACCCCGTATGTTAGACTCTTGATTTCAAGTTTCAACTCAAGGCGAATCACTTTGCGATTTAGACGGGATGGGAGCCGACACGCAGTAAGGCGTACAGCGCGGATATCGGTGGAGGTGGAATGGAGAGTGGTCTCTTCGAAACATCCCCCTGCCAACACATTTTCCTCCCCCTACCCCCTCCAGAGGGGGAGATGCACCCGGATATTGTGGATGTGTTTGGTTTCGGTGGAATTCCCCCTTTCTTAAAGGCGGTCCGACGTTTCGGGGGGAGCGAGAGATAGTGTGGAGGAGGGGATTATAAAACCTCTCCCAACGCCTCGATGCAATGCTCGTTTTCTTCGGGGCGGCCGACGGAGATGCGGATGCAGTGAGCGATGGGGTCGTAGAGTGGACGTACGAGTACGCCACGCTTCATCAGTGCATCAAAGACGTGCATTACCTGGTCTCTGTCTTTCCAAACCGTCATGACGAAGTTGCCATAGGAGGGCACATATTTTACGCCCAGCCGGTCAAATTCCTTGTAGAAGTACTTCAGTCCGCTGGTGTTGTTGTCGATGGTTTCTTTCAGGAAGTCATCGTCGTTGAGTGCGCCCATGCCTGCCGCCTGTGCCAGCGCCGTAGGCTCAAAGGTGAGCTTGGCTTTTCCCATCGCCTCGATGATCTTTTCATGGCCCACACCAAA
This sequence comes from Ekhidna lutea, assembly GCF_900188325.1. Taxonomy (GTDB): domain Bacteria; phylum Bacteroidota; class Bacteroidia; order Cytophagales; family Cyclobacteriaceae; genus Ekhidna; species Ekhidna lutea. The sequence goes on from NZ_FZPD01000003.1 coordinate 459,430, forward strand.
ACCGAGTCGGATGCCGGCAATGCCATAGGCTTTGCTAAAGGTTCGAAGCGTCAGAATATTGGGGTAATCCATCTCGAGCGAGTTTGGAAACTCCGGATCGAGTGCGGTGGAGTATTCGAAGTAGGCTTCATCCACGATCACCAGGATGTGGTCGGGGACGTGCTGCATGAAGTTGTCGAGCTCTGCTTTGCTGATACCCGTGCCCGTAGGGTTGTTGCAGTTGGCCAGGTAGATGACCTTGGTGTTTCGGTTGATGCGGCTTTTGATGGCCTCCAGGTCAAATCCATAGCCTTGCGTCATGGGCATGGCGACACAGCGCACATTGTTGATGCGTGCCCAGTTGTAGATGATGACAAATCCTCCTTCGGAGGTCAGGAATTCATCTTCTCCTGAGCACAGTGCACGGATGGCAAGCATCAGCACCGACTCGGATCCATTTCCCAGTACGATCTGGTTTTCGGGTTTGCCCAGTCTTTTGGAAAGTGCTTTTTTCAAGTCTACACTGGCCGGGTCGGGATAGTAGTTGATGGTGTCGTACGCATCGATGACTGCCTGCTTGGATTTTGGTGAATAACCGAGCGTGTTTTCATTGTTCCACAGGATAGCAACTCTGTCCCAGCCGTACTCTTCCCTGAGCTGTGGGATGGTCTTTCCAGGCTGGTAGCTTTTGATGGCGGCAATGTGATCAGGTATTTGGATGTTCATTTTTCTTTTAGTCGTTGGTAAGTTGGTAATTGGAGCTTGGTATCCTCATTGCACTTATTAACTAAACCTCCCATTCTTCTTGCTTCCTAAAGACAACTCCTTTAAACAAGCCGACCAATTCATCCCCTCGGGTAACACGTACAATATACTGCCCCAGGCTTTTAGAGATGCTTTCTTTTTCAGCGGTGGCGACTAGCTCATCTCCAGCAAAAATGGGTTTGATGTGATTGATCGATGTTTCAATGGAAACGGCTTTTTGTCCGTGGGAGTTCGAGGCGAACGCAAAAGCTGAATCGGCTAGCGAAAAGGAGATGCCTCCATGCGCCACCCGGTGACCGTTGAGCATTTCTTCCCGCACGGTCATCTTGATCCGCGCATAGCCTTCCTGTACCTCAAGCACCTCTACTCCCAGCCACTGACTGAAGGAGTCGTTGGCCATCATTTCGGCGACTATTTTTTCTGCGGTTGTCATTGTTTGTCTATACTTCGACAGGCTCAGTATGACAAACGTTTTGTAGTTGTCACCCTGAGTTTATCGAAGGGTCAATAAAACGTTTTTCCTTCCTTTTTCATTCTTCTCAATAACGGACTGCATCGATACCGGTCTTCACGATACTCGTCGTACAGCGCATCCATTTTCTCTACACACCAGTCAATGCCTTTTTCATCGGCCCACTTCAGTAATCCTTTTGGGTAGTTCACGCCTTTGGTCATGGCGGTATCAATGTCTTCCCTGCTGGCGATGTTCAGGAACAGCGCGTCTGCAGCTTCATTGATGAGCATAGCAAGCGTGCGGTCAAGTATCTGCTGGCCTAGTTTCTCGTCTTTCTTCGGTTCCGGTTTCACGGCTCCTTCGGCATAATCATAATAGCCTCTGCCGGATTTTCGTCCAAGAAAGCCAGCTTCTGACATGCGCTTTTGCGTGAAGGATGGCTTGTATCGTGGATCGTAGAAAAACGATGCAAAAACCGTTTCCGTCACCGTGTAGTTGATGTCGTTTCCAATGAAATCCATCAACTCGAATGGCCCCATGCGAAAGCCACCCAGTTCTTTCATCGCCCAATCAATTGTAGCAAAGTCGGCTATTCCTTCTTCGTACATGCGTAGCGATTCGCCATAGAATGGTCGTGCCACCCGGTTTACAATAAAACCCGGTGTGTCTTTGGCCAATACGGTTAATTTTTTCCAGCTATCTACCCAGTCTTTGGCTTGTTGGGTGGTTTCTTCTGCTGTTTGTACGGCAGGAATGATCTCCACCAATGGCATCAACGGAGCAGGGTTGAAGAAATGAATGCCCACAAATCGGGAAGGATCTTTCAATGATGCTCCAATGGATGCCAATGAAAGCGAAGAGGTGTTGGAAGCAATGATGGTGTCTTCGCGTACAATTTCCTCGACTGCTTTAAACACCTTTTGCTTGATCTCCAGATTCTCTACGATCGCCTCGATGACCAAATCCGAGTTTTCGAAATATTGCTGGTCTTCGGTGAAGTCGATTCGTCCAAGAATCTTATCAGCTGTGGCCTGATCGATTTTTTCTTTTTCCACCAGTCGGTTCATCACCTTCACCAGGCTGGCGGATGATTTTTCCAGGATGTCATTGTTGGTATCGTTGATCACCACATCCCATCCGGCCGTGGCGGCTACCTGCGCTATTCCGGTTCCCATGGTTCCGGCTCCTATCACACTTAATTTTGGCATTACTCTCCTTTAAAATTCGGTTTTCGTTTCTCGATGAAGGCCTGCACGCCTTCTTTGTAGTCGTGGGTTTCGGTGGCTTTGAACTGCCACTCTTTTTCCATTTCAAGCTGCTGGTTTAGATCATTAGTAAATGATTGGTTCAGCAAATGCTTCGTGTATGCCAGCCCTTTAGTTGGCATATTAGCCAGCTTCTGCGCAATCTTCTTAGCTTCCTCTGCAAACAAATCGTCGCTAAAAACTTTGTAAATCATGCCCATCTGCTCTGCTTCGATTGCAGACACTTTATCGCCTAACATCATCAAAGCGGATGCTTTTCCGAATCCAATGATTCTTGGAAGCATGAATGTCCCGCCACTATCCGGTACCAATCCTATTTTGCTGAATGCCTGGATGAAGGCAGATGATTCGGTGGCTACACACACATCACAAGCCAAAGCGATGTTGGCTCCTGCTCCAGCTGCCACTCCATTCACTGCAGCGATGATTGGCTTTTCAATGCTTCTGATCTGCCGGATAATCGGATTGTAGTGTTCGTCCACGATCTGCTCAATCTCCAGTCCATTGTCGGCAATGGCTTCCTGCAGGTCCTGCCCGGCACAAAAGGCTTTGCCATTTCCGGTGAGCATGATAGCTCGCACGGAATTGTCTTTAGCGAACTCATCCAGTGCTTTTTGTACAGCGAGTGCCAGCTCTTTATTGAAGCTATTGAAGACATCCGGCCGGTTGAAGGTCAGGATGCCAAGGTTATCTTTTTTGGTTATTTGAAGGGTGTCTGACATGTGGTTAATGTTTGGAATGCGAAGTTAAGAATTCTTGTCTTCCTTGGCAGTGAGAATGCTTCGTTATCTTTAAAGTAGACTAATTACACTGCTATGAAAAAAGTACTCACATTCACACTTATTTTGATCGCGCTTTCAACGTATTCTCAAGATGGGAATAGGGAGCAAATTTCGAATGCTATCAACACCATGGTAGAAGGCTGGAAAGCGGGGAACGGAGAATTATTTGCAAGCCCATTTACAGATGATGCTACCTTCAAAACATGGTTTGGACTGGAGATTAATGGTAAGGAAGCTATCGCTGAAGGTCATAATTTCATCTTTAAGTATTTCTATGCGAATACTGTTTGGAATCTGAAAGTTGATAAGATTCGGTTTTTGACTGACGATTTTGCACTTGCTTATTGTTCGGGAGCGATTTTTAAGATGGGAGCGACAGAAAAAACAGAGCCTGATTGTGTTCCACTAGCGGTATTTCAGAGGATTGATGAACAATGGAAAATAGTTTCATTTCAGAATACTCTATATGCCGTAGGTGAGGGTGGCAAGAGCCCAGGTGATGCAGGTGTGGCTAAACAGGCTATTTGGGAGAAGGTTGGGAGTAGATAATATTAATTATTTGAGTTTTTCTTTTCCTATCCTTCAATATAGGGAAGGCTCTTCTTTTTTTTGCCTAAAGTCCACTCCGTCCGTGGTGGGCTACACTTTTTTCATTTATAAAAAAATGCACATTAAATCTAGACAAAATCAATCCAGCTTACGCGCTAGCCCAACACGTGATTTTGACGGAGCTCGCCTGTAGCGAGCATGGATTAGCACGCATTTCATAGCAAAAAAGATTTAGGATCATTTCTCCCAATTGGGACTTCTAGCTTGCTTCTTGTTTCTTGATGCTTAATGACACTTAAAATAATCAAACGGCTCCAGGCAGTCGTTGCACTTGAAGAGAGACTTGCAAGCGGTAGAGCCAAATTCACTTAAAAGCTGGGTGTTTTTTGAACCACATTGCGGGCATTCGATATCTTCCGGATTAGTGGGATTCGGAGGAGCAATACCGTATGCTTTGAGTTTTTGCTTGCCTTCTTCCGTCATCCATTCGGTGGTCCAGGCAGGGGAAAGGACAGTTGTGATTTTGAAATGATCAATGCCTTCTTTTTTCAAGGCATTGTGGATGTCTTTTTCAATTTCCAGCATGGCCGGACAGCCGGAATAGGTAGGGGTGATGATCACTTCCACAAAATCATCGGTGATGAGTACATCGCGCACAATGCCCAGATCAGTAACTGAGATAACCGGTATTTCCGGATCGGTTACGTTTTCAAGGATTTGGTAAATCGTTGATTGGTTAATTAGTTGATTCGTATTTGTCCTTTCTTCGCTCATCTGCCTAATTAACTATTTAACTAGTCGACTAGTTTCCAATCACCACTCCTGACCCGGATAGGCTCTTTGCAGAAACTGTAAATCTGAAAGTATGTAGCCGAGGTGCTCGGTATGACGACCGTCTTTTCCACCTTCATGTGTGTAGGTGCTTTCCGGAACTTCTAAAGTTGCTTCCGTTAGAATCTCACGGATTTTCGCATCACGCTTTTCTTTCAAAGCAGCCAAATTAACACCATAACCTTCTTCAAAAGCCTTGGTCTCCGTTTCATTCGGTTTCGTTAGTTCTCCGGAATACGACCAAAGCTCATCTATCGCAGCTTTCATCCGATCGTGACTTTCTTCAGTTCCATCTCCCAAACGGATGACCCAGTCACCACTCCACTTTACATGATAAAGTGCTTCTTTATGTGATTTTCCTGCAATGGCAGCTAATCGCTCATCCTTACTATTGATTAACATTTCATAGAAATGCACGCTGTAGGTATCGAATAAAAATTGCCTGAATATCGTTTGGGCGAAATCGCCGTTGGGTTGCTCCACCAATTGGACATTTCGATAATCCCATGCATCCCGGAATGCCACGATTTCATCCTCACTTTTACCTTCGTCTTGTATCTCAGCAGCATACTGATACCACATCCTGCATTGCCCAATCAAATCAAGGCTGATGTTTGACATGGCGATATCCTGCTCTAGGATGGGCCCATGGCCACACCATTCTGCGAGGCGCTGGCCCAGGATCAGACTAGAGTCTGCGTGTTGTAGTACGTAGTTATATAAGTTTTGATCTTTCATTTATAAGTCAACAGTTGATTAGTCGACAGTCTACAGACTTCAGGCCAAACTGAGGACTGTTGTCTGAAAGGCTGTTGACTTCATGTCACATATGCTTTACTTCGTCAGGCAAGTCATAAAATGTTGGATGCCTATACACCTTATCTTTTGCCGGCTCATACAATGGATCGGAATCGTCCGGATCTGAAGCGGTGATAAATTCTGATTTCACTACCCAGATACTTACACCTTCATTTCTTCGTGTGTATACATCTCTGGCATTCTGAATTGCCATCTCCTCATCTGCAGCGTGAAGGCTACCCACATGCTTGTGGTTTAGTCCTGCTTTACTTCTGATAAATATTTCCCAAAGGGGCCAGTTTTTCATAGTTTTTGGTTAATTCGTTAAATAGTTGATTGGTTAATTGGTTTCCTGTCTTCCTCTTTTCTATTCTTTAAATAAGTAATATAACCATTCAACATCCTAATCAATTCTTCATATTGGGCATTGTAAATGCTGAAAGTTTCTTCATTCAAATACCCTTCATCTAATGCAACAGTCAAGTGATCAAAAGTTTCAATTAAACTACCCCTTGCGGTTCTGCAAAATTGAATATTCTCCTGAAAATGAAATCATCCATGACCTTCAGCAATATTTGCTGAGATTGACCGGGACGATCTTATGATTTGATCAACGAGTTTATATTTTTCTTCTGTTGGAAATGATTTACTCAGCTTTGAAATTTCATTTCTGAAAACTCTAGCCTTTTTCCAAACTTCTAAATCTGTTATTCCAAGACTCACTAATTAACTACTCTACTAATTAACTAACTAAGCAGCTTGCTGCTTTTTCGCTTTCTTCTCTGCATGAGCTGCTGCAGCCTCTCTCACCCAGGCACCATTGTCGTAAGCATTTCTTCGGGCATCCACTCTTTGCTTATTGCATGGACCATTCCCTTTAATCACATTGAAAAACTCTTCCCAATTGATCTCACCAAAATCGTAGTGTCCACGCTCTTCATTCCACTTCAAATCTTTATCCGGAATGGTAATGCCCAACAAATCTGCCTGTGGTTTAGATACATCCACAAATTTTTGGCGAAGTTCATCATTGGTAAATCGTTTGATTCCCCATCGCATGGATTGCTCTGTGTGAGTAGAATCCTTGTCTTGCGGGCCAAACATCATGAGTGAAGGCCACCACCATCTATTCAGTGCATCCTGGGCCATTTTCTTTTGCTCCTCTGAACCACGACAAAGCGTAAGCATGATCTCAAATCCCTGGCGCTGGTGGAAAGATTCTTCTTTACATACTCTTACCATTGCTCTTGCATAAGGGCCATAAGAAGCACGACATAATGGAACCTGATTCATGATTGCAGCACCATCAACTAACCAGCCGATGGCACCCATATCCGCCCAGGTAAGTGTAGGATAGTTGAAAATGGATGAATATTTTGCTTTGCCGGAATGTAAATCCTGAAGGAGCTGATCTCTTTCTATCCCGAGCGTTTCGCATGCACTATAGAGATATAGTCCATGACCTGCTTCGTCCTGCACCTTTGCTAATGCGGCTGCTTTTCTTCTCAATGAAGGCGCTCTGGTGATCCAGTTGGCTTCCGGTAGCATCCCCACGATTTCAGAATGAGCATGCTGAGAGATTTGACGGATTAATGTCTTGCGATAATTCTCCGGCATCCAATCTTTTGGTTCGATCCGAATGTCCTTGTCAATCTTCTCGTTGAACCGATCTTCTAAACTCTTTATATCCATCTTCTAATCCTTTGTTTCAAAGTTACTTAACACCTTTCAAATGCGCATTGTTCGGTGGCGTCAAACATCAAAATTCAACTTCACCTTGTCCGTCTTTGGATATGACTGGCAACTTAACACTAACCCTCTTTCTAGCTCGTCTGGTTCCAATGCGTAGTTCACATCCATTTCTACCTCACCTTCCTCGAGTTTACAAACACATGTCGAACATACCCCGCCTTTGCATGCATAAGGTAGATCAGCACCATTATCAAAAGCCACATCCAGAATTGATTTGTCTGAATCATAAGGGAAGGTCATGCTGTTTCCATCAAGAACTACTGTGATTTCAGCGTGTGCTTTTTCATGTGTGATTTCTTTGTCCCTTCCACCCAATTTTCCGACAGGAGAAGTAAATAGTTCCAAATGAATTCTCTCCTCAGGAACGCCAAGGTTCTTTAATTCGCTTTGTACGGCGAGCATCATTTCTTCCGGGCCACAAGTAAAGTAATGATCCACAGATTCAGGATCGAAGAATCGACCGGCGTACCCCTGAATTTTTTCTTCATTAATTCGCCCATTAAACAGATCGGATTCTTGTCGTTCCTTACTCAGTACATGATACAGGCTGAATCTTCCCATGTAGCGATTTTTCAATGCTTCGAGCCTTTCCTGAAAAATGATTGTGCTGGTTCGCCTGTTCCCATAAAAGAGCGTGAATTCACTTTCTGGCTCAGTTCGTAACGTTGTTTCTATGATTGAGATGATCGGTGTAATCCCACTGCCACTAGCGAATGCAACATAAGAATTAGCATTCTCCGGATCAAGTGGAACATAGAAATGGCCGTGTGGAGGGTTTACTTCAACTTCATCGCCGACTTTGAGTTCTTCATTGGCATACGTTGAAAAGGCTCCACCATCTAATTTTTTAATCGCTACGGTTAATTGTTCATCGATCGGGCAAGAGCAGATAGAGTATGAACGACGAATATCTTCCCCGTTTATGTCTTTCTTGAGTGTTAGGTGCTGCCCTTGAATAAATGTGAACGCCTCCCTCAAATCATCAGGAACGTCAAATGTCACTTCGACAGATTCCTCTGTTGGTCTTAATATTTCTGTTACTCTAAGTGAATGAAATTTTGCCATGTCTATTTTTTGGGTGAGGCAAAGCTAACCATCGAAAGGAATTTTGAGGTCACTTAAGGGCAAGCTTCTCTCTGATTTTTGTCACCTTCTCTTCGGCACGCTCTTCCAGAGGATGACTAAATAAAAAATATTTATCTCCATTATCCAATTTTAGATAGGCACGATATTCGTGATTGGCGACTACATTGGATTGATTTGAAAGTGAATACATGGTTTGCTTTGTTTTCACTTTATTGAGGAAGATTTTTTCAATCGAATGATATTTTACCGGTTTCCCTAACTTTTTCCCCATTGTCCACACGCCATCAAAAATGGTTTTATGCTCTTCGTCTACTATGATAACATTTGTGGCAAACCATAATGCCGGCAGAAATGACGAGATGGCGATGGCAATAAGAATAGACCAGGGTTCCGGCAGCATGTCCATTAATTTAATGGTGATGACAACCATGATTATGACACTTACAAATCTGATTGGAAGATTGACAGCTTTACCTTTGTTTATTCGAATGATCCTCATGAATGATCGAATCTACTAAACTATTTTCGCACTATTGAGTTTTTTCATTATGAGTGAACTTGCACTTTTTCCATTGAATATTGTCCCTTTCCCGGGAGAACCTCTTAACCTGCATATTTTCGAGCCCCGATATAAGCAGTTGGTGGCTGATTGTCTGCGAGACGGGTCCACTTTTGGAATACCATCCTATGTGTTGAATAAAATTGAATTGGGCACAGAAGTGAAAATCATGGATGTGACCAAAAAGTATAAGGATGGAAGGATGGATATCAAAACGATAGGATTGGAGACCATCAAGGTGCTGGATTTTCAGAACCCATGGAAAGACAAAGAATATGCTGGTGGTGAGGTAGAATATGTTATTTCCAAAGATGTCCGGGACATTTCGCTTTTAGTCCAGTTTAAGGAAAAAGTAGCCGAACTATTTACCTGGCTTGGAGAGACTGATTTACCCGATGTTTCGGACGTTCAATCAGTTTTTGATATTGGACATAAAATCGGGCTAAAGCCGGGGGAGGAGTACCAACTACTGGAAATGACCAGTGAAAATGAGCGGCTGAAATTTGGAATCTCTCACCTCGAGCAATTAATCCCTGCACTGGAACGTGCCCAGCATGCACAGGATCGAATTAAGCAAAATGGTCATTACAAGCACCTGGACCCACTGAAATTTTGACTTAAAATCAACTAGGTACTAGTTTTTTAGCTATCTCACCGATTCCGTATTAATTTCCCATCATGATCCAAATCAGCGGTTTTGGTACGGTTCTGCTTTTTATCGTAGGAGGGATTGGGTTTCTGATGATAACCCTTTTGGTAGGTAAACTTTTACGTCCGAATAATCCCACTACTGAAAAGCAAACCACTTATGAGTCAGGAGAGGAGCCGTCTGGGACTGCCTGGGGCCAGTTCAATGTGCGTTTCTACATAGTCGCATTAATTTTCCTTCTATTCGAGGCGGAACTCATCTTTCTTTTTCCATGGGCCACTGTTTTTGGAGACGAACAATTGATTGCAGAGTCCGATGGGCTTTGGGCCCAATTCTCAATGATCGAGACCTTCATTTTCATTGGAATTCTTTTGGTGGGATTGGCGTATGTATGGTCAAAGGGAATGCTGGAGTGGGTCCGACCAAAACCCAAAGCATCTGATTTCAAATCCAGGATTCCTGAAAGTGCTTATAAAGATTTTAAATGAAGCAGGAAGAAAATATATCATTAGGTGGCCTGAAAACCGGTGAAGGTGGAATCATTATCTCAAAATTGGATGATCTGTTAAACTGGTCCAGACTGAGTAGCCTTTGGCCGGTTGGGTTTGGCTTGGCTTGCTGTGCCATTGAGTTTATGTCCACTGCTTCTTCTGCTTACGATCTGGATCGGTTTGGAGTGATTCCCAGAAATTCTCCAAGGCAGGCAGATGTGATGATTGTATCCGGTACGGTCACCTTCAAAATGGCTGATAGGGTGAAGCGCTTATATGAGCAAATGGCTGATCCAAAATATGTCATCTCGATGGGATCATGTGCTAATTGCGGAGGCCCTTATTGGGAGCATGGCTACCATGTACTGAAAGGTGTGGATCGGGTAATTCCTGTTGATGTGTATGTTCCGGGGTGCCCACCAAGGCCGGAAGCGCTTATTGGAGGGTTCTTAAAACTTCAGGAAAAAATCAGAACGGAATCCATAATGAGACCAAAAGCACTGGAGAAATTAATGAAGAAAGATGCAGTTTGAAGAAATTAAATCCCTGATCGAAAAAGAGCTTTCCGGTTCCGTTCTAGGAGAGGATTTAATATCAACTCCGAAAGCTTTGCTGATTGACTCAAGTCAGATTAAAAGCGTTTGTGAATTTCTTCATACTCATGAAAAAACCTACTTCGATTCGCTTTCCTGTTTGACAGGCCTGGACAATGGAGAAGAGGCAAATACGATGGAGGTGATTTATCATATGTACAGCATTCCATTCGATCTTCATTTAACACTTCGAGTGGCACTTGACAGATCAAAACCAACAGTTGATTCAGTTACTGACATTTGGAAAACAGCAGACTGGCATGAGCGCGAAGCGTATGATCTATTGGGCATTCAATTTAAAGGTCACCCGGATTTAAGGAGAATTTTATTGCCCGATGATTGGGAGGGATATCCGCTGAGAAAAGATTATGTAGAGCAGGAGAAGTACCATGAAGTAAAAGTGAAATATTGAATCATGGTTGAATCATTTCTTACCAAATCTGAGCCATTAAAGTACAAGGAGGAGAATCTCAAAACAGAAGAGATGATCATCAACCTTGGTCCGCAGCATCCGTCAACTCACGGAGTACTAAGGTTAGAGGTGGTGACAGATGGTGAGATTGTAGTGGATGTGATTCCGCATCTGGGATACCTGCACCGCTGCTTTGAGAAACATGCAGAGTCTTTGCCATATAATCAGACAATTCCATACACAGATAGGATGGACTATGTAGCCGCCATGAATAATGAATGGGCGTTTGTGATGGGAGCTGAGCGAATGCTTGGAATCGATAAAGAGATACCAAAACGGGTAGAATATATCCGGGTGTTGGTTTCTGAGCTCAACAGAATTGCAGCTCACTTCATCGCCATTGGCACCTACGGGATGGATATCGGCGCATTTACACCATTCCTATGGATGATGCGTGATCGGGAGCATATTCTCCGGATGCTGGAATGGGCCAGTGGAGCTCGAATGCTTTACAATTACATCTGGGTCGGTGGACTATTTTATGATCTTCCGGTTGGTTTTGAAGAGCGAGCAAAAGAATTTGTAGACTACCTAAAGCCAAAACTCAAAGATTCCGAAACACTCCTAATCAACAACAAAATATTTATTGAGCGTACAGTCAATGTAGGAGTGTTGCCACGAGATTTAGCCATCAACTATGGGGTGACTGGTCCAATGTTGAGAGGCTCTGGTTTGCGATTTGACCTAAGAAAAGTAGATGGTTACAGTGTATATCCTGAATTGGATTTTGAAGTCCCGGTTGGGACTGGAAAAATGGGAACAGTTGGAGATTGCTGGGATCGAAACTGGGTGAGGTATGAGGAGTGCTGGCAATCGATAAAGATTATTGAACAATGTGTGGAAAAACTCTCGGGTGAACACAAGCGCACCAAAGAATTTGATCCCCGAGCGATGGTACCTAAAAAAATCAGACCGAAAGCACAGGATTTTTATGTTCGGGCAGAAAACCCCAAAGGCGAATTGGGTTATTTCTTCCGAGCAGATGGTCGATCTGACCAACCGCTTAGATGTAAAGCACGGGCACCCAGCTTTAGTAATTTGTCAGTAATTGCTGAAATCAGCAAAGGATGTATGCTGGGAGATTTATTTGCAATTCTGGGATCAATGGATTTAAATATGGGTGAAGTAGATCGCTAATCACTATGAAAGTCCTTACTTCTGAACAAATACGGGCAGCCGATCAGTACACGATCAAGCATGAGCCGATTTCATCACTTGATCTGATGGAGCGTGCAAGCGAGAAGTTTGTACTGAAATTCATGCAGATCAATCGGGAGAATAGGCCTGTTCGGATTTTTTGCGGAGTTGGTAATAATGGTGGAGATGGTCTCGCAATTGGGAGACTTTTAAAGGATAAAGGATGGGATGTGTATTTATACATCGTAGGAAATACACGGAAAGGGTCTGAAGATTTTAAAGCTAATCTCGAGCGCTCAGGGCTTTATGCTGTTCTAAATAAAGAAATCGATCTTCCGAAAATAAACGATTCTGATATTGTCATTGATGGTTTATTTGGCTCAGGACTTTCTCGTCCGCTAGATGGTTTTTATCGTGAGGTTGTGGAATTTTTAAATGGTCATCAATGCACCAAGGTCTCGATAGATATAGCTTCCGGACTCTACGCGAATCAAGCAATGCCAGGTGATGCTGTTGCATTTAAACCGGATTTCACACTTTCTTTTCAGGTACCAAAACTTGCGTTTTTTCTTCCTGACTGCCACCCATACGTTGGTGAGTGGTGTTTGCTGGATATTGGACTAAACCAGTCATTCATTCAAAAGCAGGAATCGAACATATTCCAATCTGAGCTGAAGGATATTTCTCCACTTTTTCCCGTTAGAGAAAAATTTATTCATAAGAATAAAGCTGGACGCCTGATGATTGCCGCAGGTAGCAAAGGAAAAATGGGGGCAGCAATATTATGTGCAAGAGCTGCATTTAAGTCGGGAGTTGGACTTGTAAACATTTGCTCCCCAAAATGTGGAGTTGATATTTTACAGGTGACAATTCCTGAAGCTATGGTAGTAGATGGAAAAGGAGCCAATGAAATTCATAGTTTTCCTAAAACAGAAGATACAATTTTGATTGGCCCGGGGCTGGGAACAAAACCAAAGACCATTGATGCATTCGAAAAGCTTTTGAAGACAACAGATAAGCCAATGGTTATAGATGCAGATGGATTGAACATATTGTCGAAGAAAAAATCATTGTTAAAACTGGTTCCCAAAGAGTCTATTTTGACACCACACCCCGGAGAGTTTAAACGCTTAGTTGGTGAATGGAAAAATGACTTTGACAGACTTTATAAACTCCAGAACTTTTGTGTAAAGCATGAGTTCAATGTTGTTTTAAAAGGGGCCTACTCTGCTGTTTGCAACTCGACAGGTGATGTTCACTTTAATCCTACTGGCAACTCCGGTTTGGCTACTGCGGGAAGTGGCGATGTTTTGGCAGGAATTATTGGGGCTTTGCTGTCTCAAAGTTTGAAACCATTTGATGCATTAAGGTTAGGGGTCTACTTGCATGGTGCAGCCGGAGATGAAGCGGGTAGGTCATTAGAATCACCTTGGATTCAAGCCTCCGATATTGTCAACTTTTTACCAAAAGGGATAAGCTCACTTCTGAATAGAGCGATTTAGACCAATCTGTAAAAAAAATCGATCAAAGATAAAATCCACTCCTAATAGGTTAAAATCAATTCCTTCTGTAAAAAATCCTACGAGAAATAGGCTGGTTAACGTTAATTAACGATTATTATTTTTAAGCCATAAGGAACAATATGAAAAAAAATGCGTAATTTGTATACTATACAATGCGCAATAAACTGATCATATTAACGTTCGCTCTCGCCCTTAGCGGGACGACCCTGGCACAGGGAGGATCAGATTTGCAAGAAATTAAGGTTAGCATTTACCCAAACCCAGCGGTAGAATCAATCGTTGTTGAGTTTGATCGAAACCTTGATAACCCCGAGTTTGAGCTTAATTCTATGATAGGTAATAAGCTTACCATAAGACCTGAAGAGGTTGGTATTGGTAAATACAAAATCCCAGTGAAGGAGCTGGCTACTGGGTATTATTTTCTGATTGTTAAAGATGAAGAAAAACGATTTCGAAAAGCTTTCAAATTCTTAAAGCACTAATTTTTTAAAGACATTAAAAAAACCTCTTGCTAAACAAGAGGTTTTTCTTTTTAAATGCTGTTCAAACTATTATCCACCAGCCTGCAGTTGTGAGTAGTATGAGTTGAATAGCTCTTCATACGCTGCAGCCTTTTCTCTTTCGCCGTTTGCTCGGTAAGCCCTCGCTAGCTCATTCAAAGAAAGTAGATGTTTTTGAAGCTCATTCGTTTCAGGACTATCGGTTGCGAAGTAAAAGTCCAGCCATTGAGAAGCGTTCTCCGAAGTGATTTCAGCAACATAATCTGCAAGCTCAGGCTCACCTACTTTTAATAGCATGCCTACTTGCTGCACGCTAAAGAAGTCTAGTGGCACAGCTTCATTAGGCATCACTTCCAGACATTTTTTCAGGACCTCAGCAGCTCGTGCATAGTCACCTTCATTAATCAGATTTTCAGCCAGTGTATTGAAAGTTGATCTTGAGTTCAAAACAAAACCCGTGTAATCTTGTGTGTAGTAAACGCTTGGGTCATCCAGGTTTGTCCAGGTGAATTTGTTCATCACATTGTCATACATCACTTCGGTATTGACCGGATATCCTGAACGGGAATTAGCATTTCGAATTGGAAGAACTCTGTATGCCATTCCTTCTTGAACCACATTTTGTCTTAAGTCAAAATTGAGTTGAGCAATAGAAGTATTATTCAAATAGATTGGACGTTCCCAATTGGAGTTTATTAGTAAATCCAGAAACGCCAGGTCTTTCTTCTCAAGTGCTCTTCCTTTTACTTTCAACACCATACGATCTACAATTTGATCATGCATGTCTTCCGGCACGATCTGCTTTGCTTTTTCAGTATCTACGTCAATAAAAAGCGTACGTGCAGGAACAGAATTGTAAGCACTTATAGACGTAGGGATTTGCAATCCGGGATTTTCATCCTCAATAAATTTCAACAAAAGTTTAGCATTGATCGCATTTCCCTGAAGCTCATCGCGTTCGTAAACAGGCAAGTAATCATTTAGTCCTCCTTGCTGATAATGGCCAATTGGTAATCCGTAAGGAAGTGGATCAGATTCATAAGCTTGTCTGGCTGATTGCTGAATGTACCAGTCCGTATTGTAATAGCTAAGGACAAGCACTCTTACATCCGTCCTGAATCCTTCAACCTCCTGTGCATACCATAGCGGGAATGTGTCATTATCTCCACCCGTAAAAATGATGCCATTTGGAGCCACTGACGATAAGTAATTTTTAGCCGCATCCACAGAAAAATAACGATCTGAACGGTCGTGATCGTCCCAGTTTTCGCTTGCCATTAGAGCTGGAATTGATAAACCTATGACTGTTGCAAGCACAGCAGCTATTTTTTTCTGCTTCGAAATGTTTTTGAGTATATCGTAAAGGGCAAGTACTCCAAACCCTATCCATATTGTGAAAATGTAAAATGAGCCGGCATAGATGTAGTCTCGTTCACGTGGCTCCACCGGTGGTGTGTTTAGGTAAAGAACAATGGCAATACCGGTCATGAAAAATAGTAATGCGGTTGCCGAAAAGAGTTTTACATCTTTTTTGTACTGAATGAACATCCCAAATAATCCTAGCAATAATGGAAGCCCGAAATAAATATTTCGTCCCTTATTGCTCGCTAAAATATCAGGTAGCTTCTCAAATGCTCCAGATATTCCAACCCAACCTGCACCCTGAATGTCACTTTCTCTACCAGAAAAATTCCACATAAAGTATCTGAAATACTGATGCCCTAGCTGATGCACAATCAGGTAGTAGAAATTATCCCCCCAACTCGGTTTTTCTCCTTCCTTTAATCCTGTTACCTGCCTGTATTTTCTGATATGGTTCGGGGCTGAACTATACATCCTCGGTAGGATAGTGGTATGCTTTGGATCATAAACCTGCGTGACCTTATAATCCTTTATTACATACTCATCATCACCTCTCATGTAAACAGGAGAGCCTTTTTTATTTTCTATTAGGTCTGCTGTATAATAGGGACCTTTAAATAGCGGACGGCTACCGTACTGTTCCCTTTTTAGGTAGGAAACGAACGAGATGATTTCCTCAGGATTGTTCTCATCGATAGGTGGATTGTAATTGCTCCTAATCACAGCAATTGCATATGAAGAGTAACCAATAAGAATAAATGCCAGCGCTAATAAAGATGTATTTAAAACGTACTTGTTATGCTTAATGGAATAATGAATGCCGTAAACAAGACCCCCTAAGACTAAAAGGCCAAAGAAGATCACTCCAGATCCAAATGGAAGGCCGAGGCTATTCACAAAGAAGATCTCAATTTTTCCTGCCATAGAAGGAAGGCCTGGAATAACTCCTTCCAGTACAATCAGAACGATAGCAGCAGATATCGCCATGGTATAAAAGATGCCTTTCTTAGTGACGTTCTCATAGTATTTGAAATAGACGATTAATCCTAGCACAGGAATGGCAACTAAGTTGAGTAAGTGCACGCCGATGGAAAGCCCCATCATATATGCGATCAGGATTAACCATCGCGCTCTGTCTTGCTCTTTGCTCATATTTTCCCATTTGAGAATAGCCCAAAAAACGAAAGAGGTGAAGAACGCCGACATTCCATACACTTCAGCTTCAACGGCTGAAAACCAGAAAGAGTCTGAGAATGTACATGCCATCGCTCCAACAAGACCGGTCCCCATAATCGCTATCGTGTCAGCAGTTGTTTCTTCCCCTTTTTTGATTTTCATCACCCGCTTAGCCAGGTGTGTGATCGACCAGAATATAAAGAGCACGAAAAATGCACTACTTACTACACTGAGCATATTTACCCAAAATGCAACTTGGGTTACGTCTCCTCCTGCAAGCATGGAAAACATGCGCCCGGTAAGTAAAAAGAAAGGTGCGCCCGGAGGGTGAGGCACTTCCAGCTTGTACGAGCAAGCGATAAACTCACCTGCGTCCCAAAAAGAAGCTGTGGGCTCTACAGTAAGGCAATAGGTAATAAATGCGATCAAAAAGGCAATCCAGCCGGTGATGATATTGATTTTTTGGTATCCCATAGTCGAATTCATGTGAAAGGGCGAAAATAGCAATTAACCTGAAGATTTCAGGTGATTTGAACTGTCATTACAAATTGACATGCAAGGTATTGAAAAATTGTACGTATTGAGGAGGTTTTACGCTAGCCCAGCAAAACGGATGAATTTTTTAACATCTTTTAAGCAAAGAAAGTAACGGGGACGCCCTTACGCACCTTCCTTGCGGCCACACCGGCGCTGGCGGGTGGGCCGCTGGTCCTGCATATTTGATCAATAAACGGCCAGGTAGAATGCCAGCCAGACAAAAAAGAATAGCACATAGGTGCTAAGGATAATGTACGTTGAAATTTTTAAGCTTTTCCCGCTAAGGAAATAGATACCAAATACAAGCGCTGGCCAGTATAAAGCTTCAAAAATATTTATTGACTTGAGTGGGTAATGCCACTTTGGTGCGATTTGTGTGTAATCAACAAGGTTAATGAGTGAAAATGGATAGAAAGCCATGTAGTCATTGTAGTCCGGGTCGGTATACATCAGTGTAAACCAAAGCACCTTTACTACCTCCGGCAAAAAGAAAATGATTTCGGCAAACATCACCATTTTCCATAATTGATTGAAATGAAGACGATATCCAAACATGAAGCAGCCAATCCAAAGTGTGAGTGTGGTCCATGTCCACTTCCAGGCGAGGAAAATAGGTACACTTAAATACTGAATGCCATATAAAATGTCAAATACCCATATATCTCCTCTTTCGTTTAGCACTTCAAAAGCCGCAATAGAATCTATGATGAAAATACGCTTAACAAAAAGTAATGCGATGTATGTCATGCAGATAATGAAAAACATACCTGCTACGTTGAAGTTGAACCAATCTTCAAGGAATTGCTTTCTGTATTTTTTAAACCGGTCGGTCATATAGATTTGCGTAAAATGAAATTGCACGTCAAAAATATCATTGCTTCATGCTTAATCCTACTTACGGTGGGAGTGTATGCTCAGCGGCAAAACGGGCTATCGGGCGGTGATAGCACAAAGTATAGCTTGCTAATAAATCCTTTCATTGAAATTGAAAGTACTGAGGCGATCAATTCCATGTACAACTTTGAGTTTAAAAAGGCACATAGTCACTTCAATTACCTACAGAAAAAGTATCCATGGCATCCACTGCCATATTTATTAAAAGGGCTTAACTATTGGTGGAGAATCGTTCCCAATTATCAAAATAAGGAATGGGATGAAGAGTTTCTGGCGTATATGGATACCACCAAGATATTGGCGGAAAACGTGAGAGATAACTTCAATGAGATTGAAGGGTCATTTTTTTTAGCGGCTGCATATGCCTTTGAGGGTAGATTATACTCCGAACGCAGAGATTATCGGAAGGCAGCTTTTGCCGGGAGCAGATCTTTAAAATACCTAAGCGAATGTAGAGGTCATGAAGATTACAGTCCGGAGCTGCTGTTTGGAGATGCGCTCTTTAACTACTATGCCGAATGGATACGGGAAGAATACCCATTACTCCGGCCATTGATGGTATTCTTTCCCAAAGGGGATAAGGAAGAAGGAGTAAAACAACTCAAAGAGGTAGCTCGAAATGCATTTTACTCTCGTACCGAAGCTCAGTATTATCTCATGCGTATCCTGGCGATGGAAGAAAATGATTTCGCAGGGGCACTTCAGGTTAGTAGCTATCTGTATGAGCAATTTCCGAATAATGCCTACTTCCACAGATATTATGCGCGTTTGTTGTATCAGACTGGTCAGTATTCAAAGTCAGAAACACTTTCCAAAGAGATGTTAACCCGGCTGGATGATGGTTGGGCTGGTTATGAGCCCAATAGTGGCAGGTATGCCTGTTTCTTCCTCGGTCATATAAATGAAATCAGGAGAAATTATGCTGAGGCAAAGAAATATTATCACAGAGGATTAAAATACGCTGAAGAAGTAGATGCTACGGATCGAGGCTATTACTTTTATTCGCTCTTGCATTTGGGCGAAATAGCAGAAAAAGAGGGTGATGAAGATTTAGCGAAAGACTATTACAAACAAGTAAAGAAGGCAGCTAAGAGAAGTCACTCTGCTCATGAAGGTGCAAGAAGAAGGTTAAAGGAGCTTTAAAATTGAAAGGCTTTCAGCCATTTTTCCTTGTTGGCATCTACACTGTAGTTTTCTTCTACCGTTTTTCTTCCGGCTTTTCCCATTTTTTTTCGCAGTTGTTCATCTTCAATAAGCAGGGATAATTTTTCTATCCATTCTTCTGTTGAGCCTGCCAAAAAACCATTTTCTCCATCAACGATGATATCCGAATTGACGCCAACTGGCGACATTATGGCTGGTATTTCCAGCGCCATATATTGGAGGCCTTTTAGTCCGCATTTTCCCTTACTCCACTCATCATCAGGCAATGGCATTATACCAATATCTATTTCACATAAGTCAGAAACCTCTGTTTTTGCTTTCCATGGAAGACCATTAATGTTAAGTTCCTTATTGGTATAGTTTCCGTCCCCGATTACTTTAAAATATATTTTGTCTTTGTACTTTTCATTTATGACTTTAAGAGCTTCTAATGCACTTTCAAAATGTTTGATTGTAGAAAAGCTCCCACTCCATCCAATACATACCTTATTTGAATCCTTACTTACCTCCATACGCTGATATTCCTTGAGATCAATCGTAGTAGGAATAATGGTGACGTTAGAGGTATGTTGCTTGGCATAGTCTGCTAAATACTGATTGCCGGCTATTGTGAGGTCACAATAGGATATGATTTTTCCTGTTTTTGAAGGGTTTTTCAACTTCTGAAAAAATGTCTGATTAGGATTTTCATCCTGCAACCAAATTGAGTCATCAAAATCAAAAATGAGTTTTGCGTTAGATTTTTTCAGTAACCATTCAAAGAACGTCCCAAAGAAAAAAGCATCTCGGTAGATGAAGATGTAATCGAATTTGTGCGCTCTAAGAAGGTCTTTGATTCGTGTCAGAAGGGCTGAGAGACCAACAAATACTTTTCCAAATACATTGCCAGCGCCATAAAACACCTTGTCCTGCTTTTGGTTGAGCATGGGTGAGTAGGTGACATCAAAACCATTCTGTTCCAGAAAAGCGAGGTATTGTTCATGCCTGAAGCGCTGGCCCGGTGATCGTTCTTTTCTATGAAGTGTAAGAAAAAGTATTCTGGGCATCAGTCTTCCAGCCAAACAGGCGGTAATTTTTCAGTGATTTCAATGTTTTCGAATTTAGAGCTCTTTTTTGCTCCGGTAGCTTTAGCCCAGCCTACCATACCTTTCAAACCCTCTTCAAGGCTGGTTTTACTGTACTCACCAAATATTTTCTTGATTTTAGAATGGTCTGAATGAGCATGTACTACTTCATTTCTGGCATCAAGAAAACGAAGCTCACTTTTCATTCCCATCGCATCTATGACTGCATTCGCCAGCTCTTTTACTGTGTATTCTTTATCGGCCCCTATATTGAAAACCTCTCCGTAGCATTCCTTGTGATCAACGCAATTAGCAATAATTGGAGCGATATCTCCAACATACGTAAATGCTCTCGTCTGGCTGCCATCACCAAAAACTGTAAGCGGGTTTCCCTGCATTAGCTGATTCATGAAAATTCCTACTACGTTTCTATATCTATCACCTAGATTTTGATATTCACCATAGACATTGTGTGGTCTGAAAATAACATAGTCAAGCCCAAACATTTCATGCGACACCTTGAGGTCCATTTCTACCGCAAGTTTTGCAATTCCATATGGATCCTCAGGCTCTGGAGTCATGTCCTCCCTCATGGGAGGAGGTAATGCGCCGTATGTGGCAATGGAAGATGTAAAGACAAAGCATTTAACTTTATGCTTGACTGACTCATTGATTAGGTTTACACTGCCCGTCAAATTATTAGAGTAGTTGAATCGTTTGATAAAATGACTCAATCCCTCGGCAGCATATGCAGCTAGATGATAGACATATTCTATTTCATATTCATTAAATAATTTCTGAAGCAATTCATGGTCTAGAATTGTCCCCTCAATAAATATGGCCTTTTCAGGAACGTTCTCTTTAAATCCACCGCTCAAATCGTCAAGAACTATAACTTGCTTGCCGCTTGATAATAGACTTCTTGCGACATGTGCTCCAATAAATCCGGCTCCTCCGGTTACTAATGAATAGGGCATTAACTTTACTTTTTCGAGATGAGTACAGAATTAATTAAGGATGGCAAAGAAAGCGAACAATTGGAATCGGTTCGTGATTTTTTCGATGGACATGCATCAGAATATAAAAAGAAATATGAAAAGAAGAATATTTTCTATGAGTACTTTTTTTATGAGAGATTAGCTAAAGCGACTGATGGAGTTGAGTTCACAGGTAAATCCATTCTAGATGTTGGAGCAGGGACCGGACCTCTATATGACTACCTTCAGAC
This sequence comes from Ekhidna lutea, assembly GCF_900188325.1. GTDB lineage: Bacteria > Bacteroidota > Bacteroidia > Cytophagales > Cyclobacteriaceae > Ekhidna > Ekhidna lutea. The sequence continues at coordinate 481,040 of NZ_FZPD01000003.1, forward strand.
GAAAAAGTGGAATGATTTCACAAAATACACTGCTACAGATATTTCTTCAGAGATGCTTAAAAAGAGCCATATTCCTGAAGAACAGCAACTCGCTGGTGACTTTTTGAAGTTAAAATTTGAGGAGAAGTATGATCTGATCTATATGCTTGGAGTCACCACTTATTTAAGAAAGGATCAAATGCAACAATATCTATCAAAAATAAGCAGTTTATTAAATGAAGAGGGGTTATTCATTGTATCGTTTACTAACAAAAACTCGCTCGATATATTAATTAGGAGGCTTGTAAGGCCATTTGTAAGATTATTTGCCGGTAAAAACCGAGTACTTTCTCAGGATTTCACATCATCATATTATTCAAAAAAAGAATGTATCAATCTAATTGAGGATCAATTTAATACCAGGGAAATAATTGGCCTAAATCATACTTTTTTTCCGCTTAGCAGAATAGTACCCGGTGTTTCTATAAAAATTGCTACAGCTATCTCTAAATTGCGAATGAAAACATTAAAACGGTTTTTTAGTAGTGACTTACTAATTAAAGCCATCAGCAAGTAATGGATAACATTGCGATAATTGGGGGTACAGGTACATTGGGTAAATCAATGGAAAAATAAAAATGGAGGCTGAGGAAATTTTCAAAAAGGAAAATAAGAATCCATCTAGAAACCTTGGAGTTGTAAAGCTTGGAAATACTATAGGAGCAAGAGGGTCTGTATTTGAACCCTTTAAGAAACAAGGAAAATCAGGAATACTAAAATTAACACACCCTGAAGCTACCAGATTTTGTATTAGTCAAAGTAAAGCAGCCAATTTCATTTTAAAGGCATTAAAGTCTCAGACCGAATTTATTGAAACCCTGAAAATGAAGGCATTCAAAGTGATTGAATTGGCTCGTGATCTTGCTCCTGGGTGCAGCATTGAGATATCAGGGTTGAGACCTGGAGGTAGGTTGTATGAAGAGATTGATGGAAATAGCTCTAAGGCAATTCAAGAATTAAAACTTTAATTTTTTGGGAATAAAAGACTTTATCATAACCCCAATTTACTTAGGATTATTTACTATTCTGGCTATCGTAATACGTCCATATGTTACTACAAGCAGAACTAGAAAATATTTTTTACCAGCATTGTGGGTGAGGTTCATTGGGGCCATTGCATTAGGCGTTATTTATCAGTTTTATTACGGTGGAGGGGATACATTAAACTATTGGGAACACGGTAGTAAATGGATATGGCAAGCACTTAATGAACAACCTGTGGTAGGAATTAAGATGTTATTGGAAGGAGGGAGTAAATGGAATCCAGAAACTTTTTCATATACAAACAATATCTGGTATTATAAGAGTCCTTCATCTTATGCAATTGTAAAAATCACTACAGTATTTGACTTATTTACATTGCATACGTATTCAGCAACTGCCTTATTTTTTTCTGTTTTTAGTTTTTCAGGGTTATGGGCGCTTTTTACCTCATTGCAGAAAAAATATCCTCGTTCAAATAAACTGGTTTTGGGGATATTGTTTTTTCCTTCTTTAATTTTTTGGGGCTCTGGGATTTTAAAAGACACTATTACTATTGGGGCACTTGGATGGATGCTATGGGCATTAATAGAATGGATTGAATTCAGATCACGCAACTATTTCGGGTTAGTAATATTCATAATTGCTTTTATGGCTGTATCTGTGATCAAGTTGTATGTTGTACTTTGTCTTATACCAACTATCATTATATGGTTGTTTCTGAAATATTTAAGAGTAGTAAAAAGTCTTGTTCTTAGGATTCTCATCATTCCTTTTTTGATAATTGTTTGTGGAGTGGGGGCATATCTGATTTTACAACAAATTACAGAAGGTAATAGACAGTACGAATTAACTAATTTGGCTGAAAGAGCCAAGATAACGGCCTATGACATTAGGTATGGTTGGGGAGCTCGGCTGGAAGGTGATGGAGGATATGATTTAGGTGAGCTGGATGGAACTTGGAGTAACATGGTTCAATTAGCTCCTAAAGCAGTTGTTGTTTCACTATTCAGACCCTTCCCATGGGAAGTAAGAAACCCCCTGATGTTATTAGCTTCTTTAGAGAGTATTGTTATTTTAATCCTTGTCATCAGGCTTTTTACAAGACCAATGGGAATTACAAAAATCATGAAAGACCCATTTTTGATTTTCTGTTTAGCTTTCACGATTTTATTCTCGTTTGCTATCGGAATAAGTTCTTATAATTTCGGAACATTAATGCGCTATAAAATCCCGATGATTCCATTGCTTTTAACATTCCTTTTGGTCAATACGTCAGCCACAAATTCAAATGAAAAAAGTATACTTCACCAATCTTGATGGTCTTAGGTTCTTTGCTTTTTTTGCGGTGTTTCTGGCGCATAGCTTTTATTCAGAGGATACTCGTGTTACTTCTAATGAGATATATCTAAGCATAAGAGAGCTTGGTCATATAGGTATTTTTGGTGTCAACTTCTTCTTTGTTCTTAGTGGCTTTTTGATCACTTATTTGTTGATTCAGGAAAAGAATGAAAATGGCAAGATTAACTTGAAGCATTTTTACGCACGAAGGGTTTTAAGAATCTGGCCATTATACTACACAGTCATTGTAATAGGGTTTGTCTTAATTCCATTCATTCAGCGTGAAATAATGGGGCAAGTAAATTATGAAGAGTCTGCCAACCTTGGACACTACCTTTTATTTGTAAATAATTTTTCAAATGAAACCCCATCTACCGCGGTTCTAGGTATTCTTTGGTCAATTGCTGTGGAAGAGCAATTCTATTTGGTTTGGCCGGTTATAATCGGATTTATGAGCTTCAAAAGATTACCTTTCCTATTTTCATTCATCATAATTGTTTCAGTACTTTTTAGAATTTTTTTGATTGGGTATGGATATAAACATACGCTATCATGCATGTCAGATTTAGCCATAGGTAGCTTATTCGCTTATTATTCTTTCTTTTCAATACGCTTTAGAACTCTTTTTCAAAGTATGAGGTCGTGGCAAATTTTGATTATTTACCTCGTCGGGCTGGGATTATTTTTTATTCGAGATTTATGGTCTGAAATACCTCTTTTGTATTTAAATGAGCGACTATTATTTTCATTATTTTTTGCATTTGTAATTCTGGAGCAGACTTATTCACGATCGATATTTAAAATAGGGAAATTGAAGCTTATAAGTAGATTAGGGCAAGTCACTTATGGGTTATACATGCTCCATTTTATAGCAATTTATATTGTGGCGAAACTTATCCAATATTTAATGAAAACAAGCTTGGTTTCAGTTTTGGTTATAGAGCCCGTAATATCACTTTTGCTTGCTGTCATTTTGAGCTATTTCAGTTTTTATTTATTAGAAAAGCCGTTTCTCAATCTTAAAAGGAAATTTGGAGCGTGAAGTCTTTCAATGATTATCTAGTCGGGATCGCTAAACTGCTAAAGACTCGTGGGTCATTTGTTCAGAATTTTTCAATTGTTTTTGGGGGGAAATCACTTGCTGTCATTCTAGGCATTTTTATAACACCAATCCTTGCCCGAATTTACTCACCTGAAGCTTACGGATTATATGCCATTTACTTTGCTCTTGTTGCGAATTTTAGCTTGGTGATCTCGCTAAGGCTGCCTATGGCATTTATTCTCGCTACTGACGAACAAGAATTCAAGACAATTTTAAAAGTAACGATGAGCTTTGTGCTTTATTTAACAGTACTAATATTGTTGATGTTTTTGTTGTGGAGAGTTGAGATTTTCGATCTGTTTAATGCAAAAAAATTAAACTCAGTCTGGTATGTAATAATCATAGGTACACTTCTGCATGCAATAACATCTATGTTAGGTAGTTGGAATGTTCGAGAGAAAGCTTTTAAGGTGTCAACTACTGTCGCTTTATCAGAAGCTACGACAATAAAAGCATCCAATTTACTCATCGGAATAAAAACAGCGGGAAACTCCTTTGGTCTCATTATTGGAGATTTAATTGGAAAAATTGTAAATCTTATTTTCCAATTTGTATTTTTTATCAGAAATAGAAGTGCTTACCTTATTCCTTGCTTTTCGTTCAAATTACAGCGAGAAACCCTCTCCAAACATTGGAAGTATCCAGTCATTTTGCTACCTACATCATGGATAGCAGTCATTAGTAATAATCTAGTGATTTTTTATATCACCTATCAATTCGATATTTCCATTTTGGGAGAATTTAGCATGAGCTCAAGTTTAATACTAATCCCTGTAAATCTTATAGCCAACTCATCACAACCAATTCTAATGCAGCGTATGGTAGAATTGAATAATGATGATAAAAGTATCGCAATACCTTTAGTTAAGTATGTTTCAACAATCATCTATGGTGCTGCTATTTGCTGTCCGTTGATTATCCTACTTAGCGAACCTTTAATTTCTGTATTTCTTGGAGACAAATGGCAAAATACACCTCAAATAATTGAGGTATTAAGCCCAACATTGCTATTTCAAATACTCTTTATTTCTCTGGCAGGTGTTTTGATTGCATTAGAGAAGAAAGAAAGACTATTTCGTCTTCAAGTAATAAGGCTACTTACTTTGTCTGTCCTTTTTGTGACTTCAAACTTATTAAATCTTGATTTTTATCAAACAATAATGGTGTATTCAGTTGGTTTTTCACTGCTGTCATTTGTATTGATACTTAATATTCTCAAGTCAATTGATGCTTTAAAAAGTAATCAGCTGATTTGGCCATTTATTAGTTTTATATCTCTTTGCTCAATTACTTTTTTGATAACAAGATGACAATTTCGAATCAACAGGTTAAAACGTTTTACGATGAGTTCACCATTTCTCAGGAAGCTATGGGCATTAATCATAGACACCTGAGCATTCAAAGGCATCTTGAAGAATTTGGCCTTCAAAAAGACAATAATATTCTGGAAATAGGGTGTGGTATAGGAACACTCACAGAATTGATGCTAAGTTACGTTGGAAAGAATGGTAAAATAACAGCAGTGGATGTTAGTGAGAAAAGCATTTCGATAGCGAAAAAAAGACTAGAAGTGTATGACAATGTTAACCTTGAAGTTTTCGACTTCACAAAAGATATAAAGGACGCATTGTTTGACGTTATTGTTCTTCCGGATGTAATCGAACATATACCACTTAAACTTCATGAGAGTCTTTTCTTAAATCTTTCAAAGATGTTAAAAAAAGAAGGGTTTGTTCTTATACACATACCAGATCCAAATTATTTGCAATGGAATATTGATCATAAAAAGGAAGGCTTGCAAATCATAGATCAACCCATTTATACTCACTTACTTGCTACCAATATTGTCAAATCGCAATTATATATTGCATACCTGAAGTCATACTCTTTATATGTTAATAATCCTGATTATCAGGTAGTAGTTCTTAAGAAAAAAGAGGGCCTTGAGATGTATAATTCGATTATGCCTACGAATGATTCTTTACTTAGAAGGATTAAGAGGAAATTCAGATACTTGCGGAGGAAATTAATCTGTCTATTTTGAGACCTTCAAATAGAGACACGTTAGTGCTTTTTACGCTTAGTTATCCGTTTGGCAAGGCGGAAAGTTTTTTGGAGAATGAGATTAAGTATCTATCAAGATTTTTTAAGAAGGTATATGTTTTTCCGTCTGTTTCTGAAGGCTATTCACGACAAATTCCATCTAATGTTCATGTGTTAGATATACCTGGAAAGATGAAAGAGTTTTCTTTCAAAATACTTTTCAAAAATTTTTCATTCTTTTTAAGAATAATATGCTATTCTATTTTTTGTTCAAAAAATAGAATTCAATACCTAAGACACATTAAAAGTGTTGCTCATTATTTTGTGATAGATATTTCTAAAGCAGAGGGAATAAAAGAATGCTTGGATCAGCATAAAATTAGCGATGCCTTTTTTTATGATTACTGGCTTCTCAATTCCAGTTTATCTCTGATTAGCATTAAGGAACAAGGGGTGATTAAGGGCAAAATTATAGCTAGGGCCCATGGATTTGATCTTTATGACAATCGACACATTGAAGGAATTGTACCCTTTAAGGAATTTAAAATAGCTCAGCTGGATCAGCTAGTAACCATATCTCTACATGGCTCTCGGTATCTTAAATCCCAGTTGAACCCTTCGCTTTGTGAAAAAATTGAGACTCATTACCTAGGCGTTGAGTCGCCGCTCAAGATTCCACTTGCTTCAAAAGGGAACTTAATAGTTTCCTGTTCTAATTTGATTGCATTAAAGAGGGTGGATTTGATTGTTAAAGCACTCAAAAATGTTAACCACTCTGCTAAATGGATTCATTTTGGTGGAGGTCCGGAGCTAGATACAATAAAAAAATTATTAAAAGAACTTCCGGATTTTATTGAGGTCAGGTTAGCTGGTGAAGTTTCGAATCAAAAAATTCATGACTTCTATTCAAATAATCATGTTGAGTTATTTGTTTCGTTGAGTGAAAATGAGGGGCTACCCGTATCAATGATGGAAGCTCAATCATATGGCATTCCAATCTTAGGCACGGCCATCAATGGGGTTCCAGAAATTGTTAATGAATCAACAGGTATTTTAGCTCCACTGAATGTTTCGGCCAATTATGTTGCATCTATCATAAATAGAGTATTGAATAGAGAGATAATTTTTGACCGAGGGAAAATAAGAGATCATTTTGCTAATCACTTTAGTGCTGAAGTCAACTATCCAAAATTTATTGAGCAAGTCATGAAGTAGCTACAATATGAATGGCAAGACAATACTTCTTATTTCACCAGAGTCATGGGATGATCATCATGTTTCAAAGCATCATTATGCCGAGGAACTTGCTTTTATGGGCAATCAAGTTTATTTCTTAGAACCAAAATATGAAATTTATAAAGAGCACATTTCCAGTGGTCTAACCTTACTGAGATATAAAAAGCATTTGTCAGGTATGCGTTTTTTACCACGAAAACTCAGGGCTAAAATAATCGTTAAGGATTTTTTGAGAATCCAGGATAACATAGGGCGTAAAATAGATATTATTTGGAACTTTGACAGTTCAAGATTTTATGAGTTGAGTGATATCCCACACCAGGTTCTGAAAATCTGTCATTTAGTTGATTTGAATCAAAATTTTGAATGGACTACACTTGTTAAAACCGCAGACTACTGTTTTTGTGTAGCAAAGCCTATTTTTAAAAGGTTATGTCAGTACAATGCGAATACTCATTTAATAAATCATGGTTATAGAGAATCAAAAGTAACTTTAGATGTCTCTTTACCTGGTGATAATCATATAAAAGCCGTTTATGCAGGTAACTTAGATATAGCATATCTCGATCATCAACTTATTGCGAATTTGATCGAAACATTCACAAATGTAGATTTTATTTTTATTGGAGGATTTTCAGAAAATAACCCACTGCGTCAAATAAGGAAGAAAAATTTATTCTTAACAGGAAAGAAACCAGCAGATTCTTTAAATGCATACTATCGTAAGGCCGATGTTCTACTTCTAGCTTATTTGGCTGATATTTATCAAGATCAGGTTTCTAATTCACATAAAATAATGGAATACCTCGGTTCAGGTAAGACGGTTATTGCATCGAAAACAACGGATTATTTGGATAGTCCTTATATTGAAATGGCTTTTTCAGAAAGTGAATATTTGAAGAAGTTTGATGATATAATTAACAACCTGGAACTTTTCAATGCAGCTTCAAAGCAACAAGAAAGAATTGATTTTGCTAGAAGTAATTCTTATGATAAGCAAATAGCCAGAATCAATAACATTCTGACAGAAAAATCGCAATGAAAAGGGTCTTATTTGTAAGTATTGCTTTTCCTCCTAAAAAAGATCCTGAATGCATCCAAACTGCCAGGTACTTTCATTATCTATCTAAAACAGATAAGTTTTATCTTGATGTTTTGACATCAAAGTCTCCAACATTGTTCATGCCTGAAGATCCTACATTGAACAAATATAATTGCGGATGGGACCATAAGTACGAGCTGAAGATTTTAGAAAATAAATACCTGTCTTTCATTCAGAGAAATCTATGGGAATCCCCGTTAATACTTCCGGATACCAAGGCACATTTTCATAGGCAGTGGAAGAAAGCTGTGAGTATGATTAATAATCCACCTGATATCATTTACTCAAGAAGTTATCCGCTAAGTTCTTCTGTTGCAGCTTATAAATTAGTTAAGTACTTCAAGGTTCCATGGGTGTTACATTTAAGTGACCCTTGGGAAGACTCACCCTTACACCAATATTCCCCAAAGGGAAAATCATATCATAAAATATGGGAAAACTTATGTTTTAACCAAGCGAATGCCATATGTCTTACAAGCCAAAAATCGATTGAATTTTACTCTAAAAAGTATCCTAAATTGGCTAATAAATTTCAGCTTTTCCCTAATGTTTTTGATCCTAGTGAGATTAAAAGAAATCGATATCAAATTCGTGATAAATTAAGGATTGTTTACACAGGAGGGCTTGCTGGAACACGGTCCCCTAATACGTTTTTAGAGGGATTACAACAATTCAATAAGGTGAGTGGGATGAGCAATTTATTAGAAGTCATTTTTGCTGGGCCCTGTGATCGGAAGATGCAGGCCGTAATCAAGAAATTCAATCTTTCAAACTTTAAATATGTAGGATCATTGTCACTCGAAGAGTCGATTAAACTTCAGCGAACAGCGGACATACTTTTGATTATTGATAGTCATATTCATTCTGAGGAGCTGTCAATGTATTTTCCTTCCAAGATTTTAGAGTATCTAATCGCTCAAAGACGAATTGTATCATTGACAACAAAAAATAGTTCCACAGCGCATATAATGAGCCAATTGGGCTTTCATTCTATAGATTTGGAGGATGTGGATGAAATTGCGAATCATTTGGGCTTTCTTGCAGATAAATTGGTCTCAAAATCCTATTCATATTTTCAAATAGAAAATGTTCCAGAAGAATTTAGTGCTTCTTATAATGCGAACAGGCTAGCTGAACTATTAAATAATGTATGAAGAAAGTTGCAGTTATTTTTGGAACCAGACCTGAAGCTATCAAGTTAATTCCTGTTTATTTCGCTTTAAAAGAAGCTAATGTAGAAGTTCATTTGATCTCCACAGGTCAGCACCGGGAGATGCTTAATCAAATATTCAATTTTTTTGAGGTCAAACCGGATATTGATTTGGATCTTATGACGGAAAATCAGGATTTAGTGGACCTATCTTCAGTACTCCTTTCAGGGTTGAGTAAAGTAGTAGAGGACTTGAAGCCATCTCATATCCTTGTGCAAGGTGATACTACAACAGCAATGATTGGATCACTTGTTGGGTTTTATAAGAAAATAAAGGTAGGTCATGTCGAAGCAGGATTACGAACGTATAATAGGTTTTCACCTTATCCGGAGGAAGTGAATAGAAGGATAATTGGTCTGAATGCAGACATCCATTTTGCTCCAACAAGTCGTGCTGAAAAGACCTTGAATGATGAAAAGCTCACGAATATCTATAACGTGGGGAATACAGTCATTGATAGTGTTCTCCTAGCTAAAGCCAAGGTTGAGAAGAATAAAGAATCATATCACAATACATTTCAATTCATTGAGGATTCAAAAAAAATGATCCTTATTACTGGTCATAGAAGAGAAAGTTTTGGAAAGGCGTTTGAGGATATTTGTAATGCGATTCTTCAACTAGCAAATGAGAATCCAGATCTCATTTTTGTTTACCCAGTTCATATGAATCCGCAGGTAAAAAAGCCGGTAGGTAATATTTTGCGAAGTGTTAAAAATGTATATCTAATTGATCCTGTTCCCTACGATCAAATGGTATTTTTAATGATGAATGCACATATTATATTAACAGACTCGGGTGGAATACAAGAAGAAGCTCCCTCACTAAATATACCGGTGATTGTTATGAGGGAGACAACTGAACGTCCCGAAGGGATTGATGAGGGATGTGCGATTTTAAGTGGAACGAGTCACATAGGTATAACAAGTGCTTTCAAGGTTATTTATAATGACATCACAAAATGGAAGCAAATGGCTTCTTCTCCTAATCCTTATGGTGATGGAAAGTCATCTGAAAGAATTGCCAAAATTCTGAGTCAGGAATGAAGACTTCAATTGTATATGTGTACAATAGTTTCAAAGATCCATTGTTTCAAGCAACATTGTGGTTATACCTGAAAGAGGAAGTAAAAAACAGAAGATTCAATTTTTTATTGATTACCTACGAGCAAAAGGAATTTGAGATTTCAAGGGAGGAGAAGAATCAGATTAAAGAGGAATTAAAAGAATTCAACATTACCTGGTATCCTCTTAAATGGCATTCAGGGCGATTCAAGCTAATAAAAAAATTATTTGATTTCATTTCATCCATATTTTTGATAGCTAAACTTTATGTCAGAAAGAAGCCATCATCAATCATTTCACTAGGGACAGTCGCAGGGAGTTTTGCTTACATAGTTTCCAGATTATTTCGTCTAAAAAACTATATCTATCAATATGAGCGACATAGTGAGTTTTTAGCTGATTTTGGCATTTGGAGTAGAAGATCTATTTCATTCCAAATTCTTAACTATTTCGAACGACTATCGGGCAGAAACTCTGAGCTACTCGCTACTGGAACAACCCACATGATTAAAAGGCTCGAACAGGAAGGTGTAAAGGGTGATCTTTATCTTTTACCCAGCTGTGTCAATGATTTCCACTTTCAATTTTCTGCTGAAAGTAGAGATAGAATAAGGGATTTGTTAAAAATTGGTTCCAAAAGAGTGGTAATCTATTTAGGTAAATTTGGGGGTATCTATTTTTCACTTGATGAAGTGTCAGATTTTTTTTATCAGTGGAAATGTTTAGATAAAAAAACGTTTTTCATTGTTTTAACTCCAGAAGATTCTGAAGCTGTTGAAAACCAACTTAAAAATTCTGGGCTTTTACCAGAGTCTTTCTTTATTGGTCACGTACCGCACAGAGAAGTACCAGCTTATTTATCTGCCGCAGATATGGGTATTGTAGCAGTTCCTTCATTCCCATCGCAGAAATTCAGATCCCCAATAAAAGTAGGGGAGTATCTATGCTGTGGCTTACCGTATGTGGTTGGTAGAGAGATTTCAAATGATGATGATGTAGCATTAAAAAGCGACGTTGGGATTGTACTCAATAGTTATAGTATGGAAGAATTAGAAAAAAACTATTCTAAAGTAGAATCCTTTTTTGATGAGGAACGCATTTCATTGAGAAAACGCTGCAGAGATGTGGGGCTTACCTATCGGGGGTTTAGCCGATTAAAAAAGAAGGGAGAGGAGATTTTCGATAAACTTGCATCCTTATAATACTGTTCAAACTGATTATTTTATGAGAATTATTGGCTTTATATGCAAATTGAATTGGATTTATCGATTGTCATAATCAACTACAACACGAATGAATTAACGCGTGACTGTATAGCCTCCATTAAAGAAAATAATCATTCCTTAAATTATGAAATTATTGTTATTGATAATTCTTCGCAAAAGGAAGACCCGGAGGATATAAAGGCAGCCTATCCGGAGATTAATTTAATTACGTCGGACGAAAACCTTGGTTTTGGAAGGGCAAACAACATTGGCATCAAGATATCCAAGGGTAAGTACATTCTGCTTCTGAATTCAGATACTATCATATTGGATGATTGCCTAAGCAACTGTCTGGAATTTATGAAAAGTGAACATGCCAAATCCAATAATATTGGATTGATTGGGTGTAAGGTATTAAATGAGGATCGGACACACCAACCATCAATTTTTAGAGACCATGATCCTTTAACCTATTTCCTTACGTCAAACTTAGTATTATCCCATCTATCGATTAGCAGAAATGCTTTCGATTTTGAGAAAACACAAATAGTTTCTGGTGTCTCTGGCTGTTTTATGATGTTTGATTCAAGTGTTTTTAAGCACATAAAACCTTTTGATCCGGATTTTTTTATGTATGCCGAAGAATCTGAACTTTGCAGAAACAGAGTCTCAAAAAAATTTCGAATATGCTATTTCAGTAACGCATCTATCATCCACTTGGGAGGTCAAAGTTCACCAACATCAAAGGCAAGGTTTCAAAATATGCTCTCATATGCACTTTACAGGTATAAACTGGGGACTGGTGATTATTTTCTCTACCTTATTGCAACCCTTTTAAACGTTCTCACTTTGTTGATTTTTCTACCTATTTTGATACTGACGAAAAAAAAATCTAGGATTTATGAGTTAAAGGGATATTTTTTGATTTTGCCATACCTTCTTTTGTACATTCCAAAATACTCTCGGAAATGGGGAGGCAGGGAAAGTCCATTAAAATTTCATAAATGAATCGAATAATCAAATTTAAAGAATCCATTTTTGAAAAGATTGATAGGCTTTTTATTAGGATAGATAAGGGGCATTTAAGGCGTACTTCCAGCCTAAAACTCATTCCAGCTTTTCAAATGAGAAGAGGAGGTAAGGTTAGTTACGCGGAATGGGCTTATGTCATTGGCATATTCCACACATTAATCGACCAAAACTCAAGTCCTAAATGTCAGATTCTTGATGTCGGGTGCGGAACAGGACTTTTGGGAATTGCAGCATACAATCGGGTGATGAGTGGGGGGAGCTATACTGGAATAAATGTAAATGAAAAAGATGTTGAGTTTTGTCGGTCTAATTTCAAAAATGGGGAATATGATTTCATCCATTTGGATACGTATAATGCGACATACGCAAATAATCAACAAAAGCAGCCAATTCCGTGGAATCTAAGTAATCAGAGCTATGATGTAATAACTGCTCTTTCTGTCTGGACACATTTCAACGAAAATGATGCGAGATATTATCTGAACGAAGCATCAAGGGTTCTGAAAGGAGAAGGGAGGGCAATTATCAGCTTCTTTATACTTGATAAATACTATGATACATTTTTAAAGAACAAGTCAGCGATCCCACAGCATAATGCCTTATCATTTGATTGGACTTTCAATGCTGATGCATATGATTCTTGTAATTGGAAGACTACCAAATGGGCTCTTTCACCAGAAGATGCAATTGCAATAAATGAGGATGGTTTGAATAGTTTGCTTCAGGAATCGGGTCTTGAAATTGATGGAAATTATCCCGGAACCTGGAAAAATTATCCTGGGCTGTATTTTCAAGATATTCTTATTTTGAAAAGAAAAAATGCATAAAACTTTTACTATAGCAGGAATGCATCGCTCCGGAACCAGTCTAATGGCCAATTGGTTTCATAACTCCAATGCATTTTTGGGGTTTGATTTATTGGATGCTGCCTCTTCAAATAAAAAGGGTCATTTTGAAGATGTGGAATTTTTGGAGCTACATAAAAAAGATTTACGAGACAAAGGGTATCATGAGACAGGCCTACTAATTGAGAAAGAAAAAGATTGGTTTTTCAACGATGAAAATCGTTCCATTGCATCTTCAATAATTGATAAAAGAAGTTCGTTCGAATTTTGGGGGTGGAAAGAACCGCGTACCGCTCTCTATTTGGAGCAATGGAAAAAGCTGATACCTCATCTGAAGGTAATTAGTGTATACAGGGAGCCAACCTTAGTCATAGACTCCCTTTATCGAAGGCTTAAACGAAACAAATGGTATTATACCAGAAATCCAATCACACGATTAAAGTGGTGGGTTGATATCGATCATAATCCAAGGAAATGGCACCACAAATTTTCAGCGGTTTATACACATTACAATAAAAAAATCATCGATTTTCACAAAGAGCATCCCAAAGATTCAATTTTGATCAATATTGAAGACTTGTTGACTGGTGAAGAGAAAATTCGGATTGAAATTGAATCATTTTTAAGCCAAAACTTGAATTTTGTGCCTTTTTCGACGGTCTATGAAAAGCAACTGATGAAGGGAAAGACTGATCCTTTAAATTTACCCGAAATTGAATCTTCCATTGAAATTTTTGGGTTAATGGAGGATTTGAAGGTTTAGTGGATGAGATTATTAATTTACTTTTTTCTATTCATTGCAATTAATCAACTGCATGCACAGAACCTCTCTGTGAGTGCGCCTGATACATTGTGTAGTCAAGAGATTGTTAACTTCGAAAACTTAAGTAGTGGAATTGACAGTGTCCAATGGGATTTTTGTCCTGGAGATTTGGCATTCACTCCATCAAATTCTTCAACTTATGACATTCCTGCGAGCACAACAAGTTTAGATGAAATTGAAGTGGTATTTGACGGCTCCAATTATTATGCATTTGTTCTTGGACTTAATAATACCCTTGGTCGCATAACTATTGGAGACTCCCTGACAGATAACCCATCAGCGTTTACTAATTTTGGTACTGTTGGATCCATTTCAAGTCCGAGACGTTTGAGCCTTATCAAACAGGGAGGCAATTGGTATATTTTTATATCCAATTTGACTAGTAATACAGTATCTAGAATTGATTTTGGAGACGATCTTGGAGCCAATATCTCCGCTTCAACAAATTTAGGCAATCTTGAATCTGAACTAACCCAACCTTTTGCAATAGAAGCTTTAGAGGTCAATGGTAATTACTATCTCCTGGTAGGAAATCATAGCGCAAAAACCGTAAAAATTTTCAACTATGGTGCTTCATATTCGAATGCTCCAACCTTAATTAATACAATCGTAGCACCGTCAGGTTTAGGTAATATGACCTCAATTAAGACATTGGCTCTGGATGATGAATTGCATATAGTGATTTCTGGACAATCAAATGGGTACGTATACGCTCTCAGTTCTAATTTGAGCAATTCTGCTACTCAAATTCATGATCTTGGATCATTGGGAGCGCTCACAAACCCGCGAGACTTAGATGTATTATATGATAATGGGGAAATTCAGGTTAATGTCATGAGCATTTCAGGCAATCATTATTCATACAGATTTGATGAGCAATGGAATTTTCTGGCATATACTGATTACGGCCAAGTAACTGAAATAAGCGACACCAGATCAATTGATTTTAATAAACAAAACTCTCAATGGACTGGATTTTCTATAAACAGGAGCACAAACAAAGAATTGGTAGTTATTCAATATCCAAATGAATGTGGCAGCACTAAAAATTCCTCCACACTCGATGACCCAATGGATGTTGCCTACGACTCATTAAGTTGGAATTTCTACACTGTTCATGGTTTTTCTGATGGTTACAGATATCATTATAAAGATTCAATCTTCATTAAAGGATTATCTTCAGTCTATTTTGATGTGGATTTAGCGTGCACAAACAGTGCGAGTGTCTTTTCTTCATCTTTAGAAATACTTGAAACTACTGCCGTATCATTTAGTTGGAATTTTGATGATCCTTCAAGTGGAGCATCCAATACAAGTTCAGATGCAAACCCAACTCATGTTTACAGCTCACCGGGAGATTATGATGTTATTCTATCAGTTTCTGATGATTGCGGTATCACTATGGACACAACGATAGTATTAACCGTTTTCGATGAAAATGACTTAAAGCCCGGGTTTGATCAGACTACCTCATTACTCTGCTCAAATAGTAATATTCAATTTAATGACACTTCGAATTTCATCTCGGATGAACCCCAATTATGGGAATGGTATATAGACGATAGCCTTGCCTCTACGGAGCAACATCCGATTTTTAATTTTTCTGGTTCTGGTTTCTACTCAGTTCGCCTAGACGTGGAAGGTTTAAGTGGTTGCATTAAGTCAGCGGAAGAAATAATTGAAATTCAGGAGGGTCCCGGAGTAACAATTTCATATGATAATAATTGCTTTGGATCCGAAGTAAATTTTTATAGTACTGTAGCTGGTGATGATAGTGGAGGATATAGCTGGGATTTGGATGGTGATTTGGTTGAAGATAGTACAATCCCAAATCCGTCATTTGAATATTTAGTAAGTGGAGATTATACAATTACGTTAATTGTTTCTAATGGTATTGGATGTCAGACTGAAGTAACTTTAGATTTAGAGGTTCCAGGTATTGATTTTATTGACTTTAATCTGAATACGGGAACTGAAAATTTGCCTGTTGATTTAAATGCATTAGATGAAACGATAGTAAATGATTCTGTAACTAACTGGTCATGGGTGTTGAATGATACCATATTTTCTAATGATCAGAATACCGTATTAACTGTTAGTGAGCCCGGTGAATATTCTGTGTTATTAATAGGGCAGTCCGCTCAAGGATGTACCGATTCATTGACAAAAACTCTAACTATTGATGAGGCTATTTCACCATCACCCTCTTTTACATTTAAGAAAGATGTTTGTCTTGATCAATCAATTGAATTACTTAACACATCAGTAAATGCCTCATCGTTTGAGTGGGATTTTTGTCTGGAGGACTTTACTGAAACGCCGACAGTTGACACTACGACCTTCAACGGATTGAGTGCTTTATATGGGTACAAACTATTTCAGGAAAATGGAAACTGGATTGGACTGTTGACGGAAAGGGACGCGAATGCAATTTATAGACTTGAATTTGGAAACTCTCCCCTTAATCAGCCAGACATTACAAACCTTGGAAATCTATCGGGTTTACTAGATGGTCCAGTCGGATTTGATTGCGTTTATGATAATGGGAATTGGCATTGCTTTTTAGGATATTTTGACAATAACCACGAAATAATCAGGCTTGATTTTGGAAGTAGCCTCACCAATGACCCTACAGCAATTGGAATAGGATCGTTCGGGATTTCTGGAAGGATTAGGGACTTGGCTATAGTTCAACATTCGGATAGCAGTTATTTAGTTCTTCCTTCATACTCTTTCAATTCACTTACGATCGTGAATTTGGGAATTTCTGTTACAGATGAAGTTGCCAGTGAGGATATAATCACAACAAATCCTATTTCTGGGTCACAAAATATTAATGGAGTCTCGGTGTTAAAGCATAATAGCAGTTGGTTGGTTTTTGTGAGCTCACTGTCCAATAGTGTTGTTCAGAAATTGGATTTTGGAGAGACTATCTTCAATAGTACTCCTACAATAGCAGGTACCTACTCATTCAGCACAGTTAATAGGCCATTTAGGTTATCATTCATAAAAAGCGGGGCTAATTATTTTGGCGTTTTAGGAAATGACGGCTTACCATTTTCAATCATTGATTTTTCAGATTTTAGCAGTGTTCCAGTTGAACTAACTAACATGAGCTTTCCATCTTTGTATGGAATAGATGTAATAAAGTATGATGGAGAATTTATCGTGCAAGGAGGATTTAATAATAGCATGATATCCACTACTTTTTCTAAATCGTGCACCGATTCACAAATGTCGAATGAGATAAACCCTATTGTTACTTACACTTCTTCTGGTGACCATGTGATCGAGCTAGTTGCGACTAACGACTTAGGAAACAGTGATTTCTATTTAGATACGATTCAGGTAAGTATAAATAGTGCTCCGATAGCTAATTTTTCAATCAACGAGTCCAGATGCGTATCAACTGCAAACATTTTTACAAGCTCAACGGCTGGACTGACGTATTCCTGGGACTTCAATAATGATGAAATAGAAGACAGCAATGAAGAGAATCCACAGGTACTTTTTGACACCCTTGGAGGGCCAGGCACATATACTGTTCGTATAGATGTAAATGATGGTGCTTGTGACAACTTCTATGAAGAAGACATCACAATTTATCCCGAACCACCTACACCTACTTTTGATACTTCTTTCCCTTCATTATGTGAAAATGTCGCATTTAGCTTTACTAACACTATTGATAGCAGTGCATATGATAGCTTACTAGCATATCGATGGTTTTTGAATGGGTCAGAAATTGCAACAGATTACCACCTGGAATACTCATTTGATTCACCTGGAGAAAAAATAATTGGCTTGCAAGCGCATATCCCCGGATGTGAATCTGAAGTTGTACAAGACACTTTTAATATTATTACAACACCAACAGCAGATTTCGTTGCAGATACTATCTGTATTTCAGAAACATTATTCTTTTCAAATAATAGCCTAGATGCATCTTCTTATAGTTGGGATTTCGATGATGGAGAAACTTCTACAGCTTTTGAGCCGAGCAAAATTTATGCTGATACTGGAACTTATCAGGTTAGTTTGGAGGCATTCGATAGTTCAGGAAACTGCAGCGACGTGCTTATAAAAGAAGTGCGAGTAAATAGGAATCCACCAACACCGTCATATGATGTTGCATCGGTTCCACTATGTGTTGATTCCCAAATCACTCTTTCAAATAGTACTGATGATGATTCATTTAATTCTGAAGTATCCTATGTGTGGACGGTGACAGACTTGGGTACTTTTACTGATAAGGATATAAACCTTAATTTTTCTACACCTGGAGAAAAGATTATTGAGCTACAAAGCATTTATAGATCATGTGAATCTGCTGTCATAAGTCAAACAATCACGATTAACGACCTACCAACGGCTGATTTCACATCAAATTCAATCTGTGAGGATGAATCAATGCAGTTCACAAATACAAGCGAAAGTGCAAACTCCTATCTATGGGATTTTGGAGATGGGTTTACATCTACAGCTGAAAATCCTGGTCATATTTTCCCTGGGGCAGGCAATTATTCTGTTACCTTAACCTCAACTGATAACAATGGATGTGACAATACGATCGTCAAAGAAGTATCTGTTTCCGCATCACCCCAACCATCTTTCGACTTTGAAGTGCCTTGTACTTCTGAAGAAGGAACCCAGTTTTTTGATATGTCTACTGTTGCCGGCGCAGATATTGTCTCGTGGGTATGGGAAGTGGATGGCGTAGACGAATCAACTGAACAAAATCCGGTTATCAGCTTTGAAAGCTCGGGGACTAAAACGATTGGATTGACAGTTACCAGCTCTAATGGATGCGAGACGTACTATACAGAAGATATTGAGATATTAGATTCTCCACAACCAGATTTTACCGTATCAGTTGGTTGCCAGGGTGCAGAAACGACTTTCTTTGACAATACCAATTCAGCCGGAAGCTCAACTGTTTCATGGCTGTGGACGGTAAATGGAGTGAATTACACTACTGAGGATGTAACACATACTTTTGATGACTCTGGTGTATTTGAGGTGTCACTTGAGGTTACAAGCCAAAATTTCTGCAGTGAATCCATTACAAAAACAGTGGAGATACTGGAACTTCCTTCTGTAGACTTTTCAATTCAGGGGCAATGCGATAATCAATTGATTCAGGTTGATGACCAATCAATTGAAGGAAATGATCCAATAATATCCAGAACCTGGATGCTAAATGGTGAGCGTGTTGGCAATGGATCACAGTTGTTTTTAAATGAACTAATTGATGGGGCATATGAATTAGCGCTAGAAGTCGAAACATCATCGGGCTGTGTGATACAATCCAGTGAAACACTGGAGGTAAATCCTTCACCTACTGCAGCCTTCTCATCATCATCAACGTATGGATTGCCTTCAGATAATATCACATTCATCAACAGCTCATCAGGAGCTGTTTCATATGAGTGGTTATTAAATAGTGAGGCAATAAGTACAAATCCTGATCGTGAGATCATTGCATTTTCTGAGGCGGGTACTCACCTCGTAAGTTTGGTTGCTGAAAACAGTGTTGGGTGTAGAGATACAATGAATCAGGAGATATTGATAGCTATTCCGGAAGTTGATCTTGTGATTGAAAACCTGGATTTGGTTAAGGAAGATGGTCTTGGTAAGATTTTCATGAATGTTCAGAACCAAAGCAACCTTCCAATAGAAGTAGTGGATGTAGCGATTGTTTTAGAGAATCAATTTAGGGTCACTGAGCAAATTGCTCAATTTATAGGTGTTGGTGAGACTTCTTTGTTAGGGCTCAATATTGGTATTCCGGTTGAGGTTTCTGAGCCGGCTTATTTCTGTGTTGCTGTTTCGTCTCAATACACAGAGTTTGAGGATATGAATCCAATAGACAATGAAAGATGCCTGACAATAAAGCCTGATATTAAAGTTGAAAATCCATTCCCAAATCCTGTCACGGATCGGTTTCGATTGAAAGTAATAGTACCTGAAGCCGGAACTGCTAAACTATCGCTTGTTAATTCTGCAGGAAAGGTTGAGCAGGAGCAATCATTTGACTCTGCCCAGGGTCTAAACAACTTCTTCTTTGATATGAGTACACTAAACCCAGGAATCTATTTCGTTATGGTAGAAGTTGCAGGTGAGACTCATAAAAGAAAAGTCATAAAACTTTAATCCTCACTGATTAGGGTCATTTGTCAATTAATTGTTAAAGGTTTGTAGTTTATTTAAACGGTTGCCAAAATTTTTGTTAATCCTATTAACTTTGTGACGAAGAAAATTTTGTTGCAAATCGGAACTATTTAACAAATAAAGTCATTCGCACTTGAGACCGATCAAAAACAGACTAAAACAAATGAAAATTCAATCATCACGAATTAAACTTGACAAAATTGATCGCAAAATTCTGGATATTTTGCAATCAAACGCCAAAATCACCAATGCCCAGCTTTCAAAAGACATAGGGCTATCACCTGCTCCAACCCTAGAGCGTGTAAAGAAGCTAGAAACTTCAGGGATTATTAAAAGCTATCATGCCAAACTAGATACTGATAAGATTGGCCTGGGAGTGCACACCTTTGTTCAGGTTTCTTTGAAAGGGCATAATAAAAAAAATATTGATGCCTTTATTAATGAAATCAACTCTATTTCAGAAGTTATTGAATGTCATCATATCACAGGATCTGGTGATTTCATATTGAAAATCATTGCAAGCGATATCCAATCTTATCAAAAGCTGATGCTTGAAAAAGTCTCTGAGATAGATGTGGTTGACGGCTTGCAATCCATGATAATACTCTCTACTTTCAAGGACAGCAAAGTAATGCCTGTGCCTGAAAATGAGTGATAATCAAATCTTAACGCAACCCAAGGTTGATCAGATCATCCGAAGGATCGCCTACCAGATTTATGAAAATAACATGAATGATGAGGTGGTTCTTGTGGGTGTAGATTCTGGTGGAAGAAAGCTAGCCGATCAGATCAATATCACCTTGGCGGAAATTGCCGGGGAAAAAGCCGTTGTTCATACAATTTCGCTAGATAAGGAGAATCCGCTAAATAAGGATATCCTTTTAGATGGAGACGTTTCTGATCTAAAAAACAAAACAGTAATCCTTTGTGATGATGTACTCAATAGCGGTAGGACATTGGCATATAGTCTCACCAAACTTTTGACCCTTCGGGTGAAAAAAGTAGAAACGGCAGTGTTGGTACTTCGTACACACGGTAGGTTTCCTATTTACGCCAACTATAAAGGCTATGAACTTTCGACGACCATCAAAGAGCACGTGGAGGTTCGTCCCGGTGATGGGGTGTTCTTGAATTAATAGTCTTTATAAAGATTCGGCTTACGTGTCAGCATTTCCAGACTCATTTCGACCAACTCACCCATATTTTCACACGAAATAAAGTCTTTCTCCTCGTAAAATAAAGAAAGTTCCTTTCGCAGCTTTCTGATATTGTTTAGGTTAGAAATCGTGTCTTTTTTCATGGCAGACAGCAAATCATCCACACGTTTTCGCTCTACTTTCAACCGATTAGCAATGTTGGATCGTTCTTCACGCTGATACTGACGGACGGTCTCTGGTGTCATATGCTTGAGGCCTATCTTAATGATCGGATTGTTTTGTGTGTAATACTGTGGAAGATAAATAGCTCTTCTTCCTTCATACGATTGCTGATCAAAATCGATAGCCCGCAATCTGTATTCTACATCTTCAAAATCCGGAGTAATGTCAATCACAAAATTGCTGCTGTGCATATCTCCGAGTAACCGAACAAAACATCTCTCATTAAATTTCACAAACTCTTTGGCAAGCCTGATCTCATTTAAATTGGCACTTCCAAGATATTTTTTAATAAATAGTTCGGCAGGAATCCCAATAATATGCTCCTCAATTAAGGTTTCTCTATTCACCACATAGCTGATCTTATTAGGCGATAGCAGGTGCTCCAACTCTAGTCCGTAAATACGTGAGGCGTCAGCATTCTTGATGTAGAAATAGTCGAAATTGTCATTGATTTGATTGACCACCCGAATTCGAAATGGTTGAGTATTTCCATATGCACATAGGTCTACCCGGTCAATGATCAAGTGATCCATTACAGAAAGATCTCCGTCCGACTTCATGATAGCATACACTTTCTTTAGCGAAGCATTGATATGCACCATGTCTCCCTGAGGGAAGAAGACTGTTTCCCACAAGGTGTCATTACCTGCCTTATCATAAAGTGGAATGGAGTTGTCATATCGAAGTAAATCTCCATAATAGATGGGTAGATTGATTTCCCTGTCGTACTTCTTTATATAAGATCGAAGTGTTTTGCTGATGGGGAAGATCTCTTTTTTTTTACTAATTATAGCCATTGCGCATTAGTCAAGATATTTAACACCAAACTTTCCAATTTTTGGCTCGATAGGTGCCGGAACTGTTTCGCTTTTTATCATTTCCAATAGATCTATTTCGATGTTTCTTGTAATAGTACTTATAGGAGTATCCGCAGCTCTACCTTCAAACGGATCTTCAGTTACCGCCCCTGACTTTTCGAGAATGGTAAAAACAAAAGAAATAGCAATAGACATGGGGATCGAACCCCAGCCCATTTCCGGGGCAAGTGAGAATGGCAAACAGATAACAAAAAGCCAAAGGAATACACCAGTGAAATAATTATAATAATAGGGAAAAATTGTTCCTTTTATACGCTCAGCCATGCCTTGGAGACTATAGAACTCTTTGATTACGTTGGCTAGCTCCATGTGTCGAAAATCCTCAATTATGTTTGCTTCATATGCTTCCTGAAGTCGTTCGCTCTGTTTGTGTAACAGCTGAGTGGGTTTGTTGTGAACGCTCTTTATTTGTTCAATCTCCTCTTCAGAAAGATATTTTTCAAGATCATTCCAGTGATTATGCTTACGCAGATGCTTAATCAAAGAATACAACCATCCAATGTGCCGATTAATTAACTCCTTTCTCCATGTAAGTACCCTTTCGTCGGACACTTTGCCTTTTGAAAAATAACTTGATGAAAATGTGCAAATCATTACTCCAAAGGTTCTGCTGGCATTAACAATCCCTCCCCATATCTTTCTCGCTTCCCACCATCTGTCATAAGCGCTGTTATTTCTGAACCCAAGAAAGATAGCAAGAGCTCCTCCCAAGATGGTTACCGGAACAACTGGAAGGGTGATAGGGTTGAAAATAAATATCTCGGCAAATTGATACTGCAGAGTTGCAATTAAAGAGAAGGTCGTGAATAGAAAAATATTTCTTTTGTTGTAAAAAGCGATTCCCAGAACCTGCTTGAATGGGTTGTCAGAATATTTTATTAGCATCTTTAAATAAGTATTTCTAAAAAACGATCAGAAGAGGTGTCGCACCACTTTCGGAACTCGCTTCCCACCTCTTTGTGATTTGGAAGATAGTCTAACAAAATTTCTAAGTCAAAAAATTCACTTGATACGCCAGCGCCTGCCTGTTTTGCATCCATCGCATTACACGCTTGCTCATAATGACCTTCTACTGGAACCATCAAAACAGGTTTCCCCATATACATGGCTTCACAGACAGATTCAAACCCGGCGGTAGTCAAATATCCTTTGCAGGAGGACATTAGCTTGATAAATTTTATATCATCTAGCTGATGAAAAGTCAGGGTTTCATCCACTTTTAACTCTGCTGGCTCATCTTTTTTATCCCAAAAACAATGAATGGGTATGTTGGGATGTCGCTCATGAAAATCAAGAACTTCCTTTGAATAGCCATGATTTACTATGTAAACAAGGAAATGATTTTTTGACTGAGGCTGCTGAACTTTGATTTTATCTCTCAATAATGGTGGAACAACGTGGAGCTTTTTATTGGGCTCATCTTTCATGGGTTGAAATGATAACGCTAAAATCTTATTAGCACCATATGCAGCCAATCTGTTTCCGGCCAGGAGTGAAGCTTTATCATAAAACCTACCCTTGGGAAAAACAAAATCATTATGGTTGAGCAAAAATTGATGCGCCAAAGCAAAGTGTTTAACGTCAGGACGTTTAATAAAAAAATATAGTCCCCCCAGAAAGTCGTAAAAGTTGATGATTGCATCAGGTTGCTCATTCTTGACAATTTTGTCAATATGATTTACGCTATTTAGAAAAGTACGATACTTGCTGACATTAGATGTAAAAGTTCGTAAAACGTTGACAGATCGATTGTTTTTATCCGTGATGAAGTTAGGACTTTCAAGCTGTGTAACAGGGCTATTTATCTGTTCCAGAAAAAAAGATGGCAGAGCTCGTCGATTACTTTTCCCAACAATAATGTGAGACACATCATGCCCATTATTAGTCAAAATATTGAAAAGTGTAATAGCCTGGGTCATGTGCCCTCGACCTTCACCCTGAACGATAAAAATGTATTTCAACGCGAGCTATTCTTTAGCTCGCAAACTTAAGTAGAAACTCAGTGCCTTCGCCGATTTGTGACTTTGCGGTTATGTTACCCCCATGCTTCCTCATTATTTGCTTAGAAAGACTAAGTCCTATCCCCGAGCCATTTTTCTTTGTGGTGAAGAATGGGATAAAGATTTTTTTCAGTGCCTCTTCTTCGATTCCAGTTCCATTGTCAGCAACTGAAATGAATGCACCACCTCCTTCACTTGGCATGGCTGTTATCGTAAGCAGCTTATCTTCTTTATCTGTAGCTGCCAGTGCCTGAACAGCATTTTTGATCACATTGATTACGACCTGTTCAATTTGTTCACGATCAATATTCGCAGTGAGGCCCGGTTTGACGGAGCAATTCACCTTAATGGAAGCTTCTTCGATATCAGGCTTTAACAATATCAAAATTTGCTTGATCATGTCTTCTATTTCATGATTCGCCAGTGTTGGGTGTTTGATACGTGTCATGTTTCTAAAGTCAGAAACGAACTTAATCAAGCTTTCACTACGGTTGTGGATGGTTTTTAAGGACAAATGAAAATCTTGAATGGTATCATCATTTATTCGATTTACATCAGAACCAGTTTGTAAGAATTCATGTAACTCTGTTTCTACTGTGGCTGCAAGTGAAGAGATTGGTGTTACTGAATTCATGATTTCATGGGTCAGAACCCTTATCAGGTTTTGCCATGCCTCCATCTCTTTTTCTTCGAGCTCCGACTGAATGTTTTGGATGGAGATAAGTTTAAACTGTTTCTCTCTAAGAGATAGTTCGATTGCATAAACAGCCAGCTGCACTTCTTCTTCATTTTTCGAGATTTTTACCAGGTCGCGACCCCCTGTTTTCAACTCTGTGAATGATTCTTTAAGTGCGGGATGGTCACGAGCAACCTGGCTTATATTTTTGATAAGCTTGATTCCAAGTAGCTTCTTTGCCGCATTATTCATTATTTGAACTTCACCTTCACGATCGAAGGTGATAATACCAATACCAATATGCTGAACAATAGTTCTTAGGTACTGATGTTGTGCTTCCTTATCTGCTCTGATTTCACGAAATTTCTTTAGTATTTCATTGAACTCATGATAAAGTAAGTCTCTGCTGGAGCCGGTTTTTCGCTCGGGATAGGTATTTGTAAAATCATCGTAATGAATGCTTTCAAGAAAGTGAACAATCTCCCTGTTAGACTTTTCAAGAAAATTATAAATAGACCAACCTTGAAAAAACACAAGTAGGAAAACCAGGAATTTGGTAAAGAAATATGACTCTGAATAATTCAGGTGTGTAAATAAAAACATGGTGAGCAGGAGCAAAACCAGCCTGCCGATTAATTGAAATCTAAATGATTTATAAACCATGTTTTTCTAGTCTACGGTATAATGACGCACGAGTAAGTCCAAGCTCTTTTGCAGCCTTGGAAATATTCCCCTCATATTTATTCACCACCTTTTGAATGGTTATTTTTTCCATATCATCCAGATTATAAGAGTCTGGTTCTAACGAAAGGTTGCTTTCCGGCTTTTGAGCCAGAAAGAAAAAATCTTCCGGCATGAGTTGGGAGTTGTCGCTCATGATAATAGCCCGCTCTATGGCATGCTGTAACTCTCGAATGTTTCCCGGCCAGGGGTACTTCTGTAGCTTACCAACAGTAGAAGGAGCTACTCCATCAATACTCTTCCTATATTTTCCAGCATACATTTTCACGAAATGATTTGCTAGTTGCTCGATATCCTCCATTCGTTCGCGAAGAGGAGGTAGGTGTATTTCAACCGTATTTATTCTATACAGTAAATCTTGCCTGAAGGTATTTTCATTCACCATTTCATATACCGGCATATTGGTAGCGCTTACTAAGCGTATGTCAATTGGTATTTCCTGGTTACTCCCGATTCGGGTGACCTTTCTATTTTGAATAGCTGTTAAAAGTTTCGATTGTAGTGGCTGACTTAAGTTTCCAATTTCGTCTAGAAAAAGGGTGCCACCTGAAGCAACTTCAAATCTTCCTGCTCTATCTTCTTTTGCATCCGTAAATGAACCCTTCTTGTGTCCAAAAAGCTCACTTTCAAATAAGGACTCGGTAATTGCTCCCATGTCCACACCAATAAAAGGCATGTCTTTTCTCAGCGACTTTTGATGAATAGCACGCGCAATCAGCTCTTTTCCAGTTCCATTTTCACCGAGAATCAAAACATTCGCATCTGTTGAGGCTACCTTATCTATTAGCTTAAATACTTTCTTAATGGCATCACTCTCACCGATGATATCTTTAAAAGCTTTGCTACTATCGGCTTGAAGTGTCTTGCTCGTTTGCTTCAATTTGGAGACTTCCTTACGGCTCTTTTTTAGTTTTGATGCACTCGAAAGTGTTGCGAGAAGTTTTTCATTTTGCCACGGCTTTAGCACAAAATCTGTGGCTCCAGCCTTTAAAGCTTTAACCGCCATTTCCACATCGCCAAATGCAGTTATTAAGATAACAACGGCTTCCGGTTCTTTTTCTAAGATTTGCTCCAGCCAATAGAAGCCTTCTTTGCCACTGGTGGTATCCTGACTGAAGTTCATGTCAAGAAGTATCACATCAAAACTGTCATTATTGACCAGGAATGGAATCTTTCTTGGATCTTTTTCAATTACGACCTCTTTGATATGTTTTTTAAGCAACATTTTAGCTGCCAGTAGCACATCTTCATCATCATCTATTATGAGTATTTTATTTATTTCTTCTTCCACCTGAGTTATTATTTTCTCCTTATTAACACGACAACTGTGCCAACCCCTAAAATAGGCTATTGGACATTATAAGAGGATAAAATTAATTATCACCTGTTCGATAATGAACAATGCTACTGACTATTTGTTGCAAAATCGAACATGTTTCCAAGTCCAAGCATTGGAGAGCCTACAACATGATAAAATTCGCTTTTGCTTTTTTCCAGCTTTATATAGGCTTCATAAAAATCAGTTTGTGCCTCTATGTACTTATCCTGCTGAATATTAAGCTTGAATAGGTCTGTTTCGCCATTTTGCAAATTGATTATCTCTGCCTGCAAAAGTCTTTGATAGTTGTTAGAAACTCCTTGATATTGTATCAGCAAGTCTTGAAACGCAATACTTTGAGCGTAGGCGGCTAAAATTTCGTTTCTTAATTCGACTTGGTTCTGTGCCAACTGATATTCGTTACTTTGTAGTTTCAGCCTGGTTTGTTCCAGCTTTCCACGCTCTTTTCTCAGCAGAATGGGAATTGAAAAATCGATCCCCATTTTATAATTATCTCCAAACTCAGGAGATTGTGCATCCAGGTTGGGGTTGAATGGGGCGTCAATAAATGAATAGGAAAGATCAATCTGAGGTTTAATACTTTCTCGCGCCCACTTCATGTCGGCGTTGAGCTGGTCTCTTTTTCCTTCCAGCTTGCTAATCTCCGGGTGATTTGTCATCGCAAACTCTATGGCGCTCCTCACACTACTGTCTTGTGGTGTTTCAAAAAGGGAGAGTGAATCCGGAAATACATTGGGTAATATTTCAAGTGGTATAAGATTTTCTGACCATAGGTGTTTTCCAAGACTTAACCTGGCGAGCTCATATTCCAGAGTTGCCTTTCTGAAATCAACTGTTCGCTTCTGAAAGTTAATTTTGGCTTGCAAAGTATCTACCACAGCTGCCTCACCGAATTCATAATCAATCAACGTTCGATCAAAAAGGTTCTGCGCTAAGACGATGGCCTGCTGCATTAAAGCTTGCTTTTGGCTGGCGAAATACCAATTCCAGTAATCCTTGATAATAGTAAATAGTACCTTGTTTATCTCCTTGGTTTGCTCAGCCTCTGCTATTTGTGAAAAGGCCTCTGCTTTTCGGATAGCGTTTCTTCTTTCATCATAAAACAAACCCTTACCGATAGGTATGGAAAGCCCAACAGCAATTTGTTCATTGTCTGTTTCAGGCATAATAAAGTTTTCGGGATTTAAATACTCACCGCTGTTTTTGTAAAACTCTACTTTTGGGTCAATCCCTATCCAGGTTGGTATTTTGAAAGAGGTACTTAGTAGATTGTAATACTCCTTTTCTTTGAATTCTTTCAGATTGAAATCCGCTTCTAATTTTGGGTCGAGGTTCCCGCGAGCCTCTCGAATTACTGCATCAGCATTTTGATTCAATAATTTGGCTTGTTTAACAATTGGATGATACGATAATGTCATTTTTATCACATCTTCCAGAGAAAGGTAGGTGGAGTCCGATACGGTAACCGAATCCTGACTATAAAGTGTATTTGTAGTGAAAAAAAGAAGTATCAAAAATTTTCTCATTTCTTCTTCTCATTTTCAACAACTTCACCATCTTCATAGATCATTGGAGGGAACCCATTCATCTGACGCCAGATTTCGTACCACACAGATACATTGTTTAACATTACCCATCCTTTAATTCCAGACCCCAATCTTAATTGTTCGGGCCATTTCTCATCCTCAGGATCAGGCTTTACTAAAATTCTGAACATACCGTTATTACTTTGAACGCGATCCACATTGGCTACAATTCCTCCGAAAGTCCCAACAGATACATTAGGCCATCCTGAAAACTGTAAAGCTGGCCAGCCATCAAATTGAACCCGCACTTTTTTGCCACTTTCAATAAGTGGAATGTCCATTGCCTTGACGTACATTTCCACTGCTTTGTCATCGGATTCAGGAAGGATAGTAGCGACGGCATCTCCCTCTTTAATGGTCTCACCAATCCCAACTTTTATTGCTTTCACCACATGTCCGCTTTGTGGTGCGATAATTTGATATTGCTCTCTTCTAATGCGCACATTAGATAGTTCGTTTTCCATTTTAGCTATCTGAGCCTTGGTTT
Organism: Ekhidna lutea; assembly: GCF_900188325.1. Lineage (GTDB taxonomy): Bacteria > Bacteroidota > Bacteroidia > Cytophagales > Cyclobacteriaceae > Ekhidna > Ekhidna lutea. Next base: position 510,318 of record NZ_FZPD01000003.1, read on the forward strand.
CATTCAGGCTGGAAATTGTTTCATTTAAATTTGATTGAGCCTTGCTGATTTTATCTGCATAATCAGCATCTATTGAGGTAAGCTCCAATTCTGCGTTTGCAAGATCCGCTTTTCGTTGAAGCCATTCATTTTCAGCTTTTAGCACCTTGGCGGCACTCATCTGAAATTTCGATTCTATTTCCTGAAATTTTGTCAATGTAATGTTTCCGGCCTCATATCGATTTTTGTTTCGTTCAAAAATGCTCGTTGCGTTTTGATAATTTACCTGCTCGGCAACAAATTCCAGACTGTCAGCTTCAAGTTTTAAGGATGCTTGTTTTAGTTTATTTTTAGCCTGACTGTTTTTTGCAACCAATGCTTTTCTCAAAGCCACAATTTGGTTTCGAAGTGCAATAATTTTATTTGTTTTTGCTTCTTGCGAATTCTTTTTAGCCTCAAGTTGCTCCTCCATCCTGGAAATCAGATTAGGATCAAAGTACTTGTCCTTGATCTCAGTAATGCTGAGTAGCACGTCTCCCTTATTTACATAATCACCTTCGACAATATGCCATTGAGTTATTCTACCTGCTATGGCTGACTGAATCATTTGTGGTCTGTTTTTTGGACTCAGAGCCGTAAGCTTTCCTTTGCCTCTAATGTTTTGTTGCCAGGGGAGAAACAGGAAGAGAATAAAAAGGAAAGTGATAACCATGAGTACCTTGGCAACCATTCTTCCTATTCCCGGTGTTTTTAGGGTCCTAAGAGAATAGAGATGTGTTTCAGAAAGTTTATCTAAATGGTCCATTAGTAGATCTCTTTAATTATTTCGTCTCTTTTAATAAGCTCATCAAATGGTTCCAATGCTTTTGCTTCGCCATTTTCTAAATACAGCACTCGGTCACAGGCTGCCATCACCAGCGGGTCATTGGAAACAACTATTAAGGTCCATTTTTTATCTACTCTTGTTAACATTTCGATAAGCTTTAGTCGCTCGGCTTTAGTGAAATTGTTGAAAAAGTCATTGAGAATGAGCATAGCCGGTCTTTTCGCCAAACACCTTGCAAGAACAAGTTTGTTAACAAAAGAGGACGAAAATCCCTTTCCGGCACTGAGAATCTGTGTATTCAATCCATTTTCTAGTGCATTGATTTCCCTGGATAGGCCTACCTCTTTGATTGCAGCAATGGCATGGTCAATGTCAGAAGTTGGCTTACCTACCAGGATATTTTCCAAAACAGAGCCTTCAAAAATATCCTCCTGAGAAACGTTTTTACCTATCCTGTCCCTGATGTAGGTCGAATCCAGATCGCGGAGTGACAGGTCATTGTAAGTGAGGATACCCTCATAGTTTTGGTGAATTCCAGCAATGATGTTGGTAAGTGTAGTTTTTCCTGCACCACTACCACCGCTGATGCATAATGTGCCACCTTTTGGGATTTCAATGTTTAGATGGCTAAGTGACGGTCGTTTCGATCCTGGATATGTGTATGAAACATTTTCAAGTTTTACATCCAGACCTTCAGCCATTTGCGAATGAGGTATATCAATACCTCCAGACTCTTCAAGCGGCAAATCTGTGACATGAGATATTTTATCAACCGCAGTAAGCATATCATAAACGATATCCATATACATGATAATCTTTTCTACGGAGTTTAAAACCAGAATAATGATCACTTCAGAAGCTACGAACTGCCCGAGGGTAATTTCTCGCTGAACAACCAAAATAGTACCCAGGATTAGGAGACCTCCGGTTACGATCGCTTTGAATAGCAGTATAAATGAGTACTGCGAAATCAAAACTTTGAAATGAGCACTTCTATGTTTTAGGTAATTATTGACAAAATAGTCCGTCTTCTTCAAGGGTAGGATAGTGTTACCGGCTAGCTTGAAAGAATATAGCGTGCGCGCCATTTCTTCCAGCCAGTAGACAACCTTGTACTTGTATTTCGATTCTTGAATAGAGCTCTTTAACCCCTTTGGGCCTGTTAGATAAAAAATGAGGAATAAAAGGCCAATAAGACCAAGACCGAAAATGATGAAAAACGGGTGATAAAAAGATAGTAATAGCAACCCGAATAAAATTTGGATCAGACCAGTAGATAAATCAATTAGGAGCTTAGGTAATCCTTTCTGCAAGGTTAAAACATCAAAGAACCGATTCATGAGCTCCGGCATGTGCATATTGAGAACAGATTCCATCTTGATTCTGGGGACTCTAAATGCAAATTCAAAAGCAGCTTTCGTAAAGACCCTTCTTTGCAAATACTCCACAATGGTGATTTGCAAAACCTGAAGTACTCCTGTTCCTAATACCCCCAAGATGATCAGTGTTATCAATAAGTAGACAGAGCTAAAGACTACTCCCCCCGAGATAAGTTCTACAGCCGCTTGAATACCTAGTGGCAGGGTTAAGCTAACCAACCCTATCAAAGCTGCATATACATACACATAGAAAATGTCCTTCTTATCAGCCGACAGAAGATTGAACAGCCTTTTTACTGGAGTCATTAAAGAAGAATCACCGTCAGCATTGAAACTCTGATAGGCAAATGAAGTCAAAGTGAATACCTCACCTTCAGCATTAGTTGAGAATTTAAGCTTGTTGAAATCTGGTGTTCGGACTTCTCTCAATTGACCTGTTTGAGTGATGAACTCCAAAACGATCTCTTTTTTCTTCTTGCTAATAAAGGCAGGAAGAAACCCATCTTGTTCTAAAAATACAATTGTAGGAGAGCTACTATCAGAGATGAACTTCATTAGAACATCATGTTCCATGTGTTTTTCAAGAAGCACAATACCACTTTCATTTCCAGCTTCTATCAAATCCCTTTGAAATTCAGATAGCTCAGTATCTTCATAGAATCTTGAAATAATATCTACTCTTTCGAGTTTTGAAATATTTAAAGAGATATCCAGCTTAGTAGCGCATTCCTGAAGACACCTTATGATTTGTTGATTGTTCATTTTTTCAAAGAATTGAAAATGAGAGTTAATAGGTACTGGCGGCTTTGATCATAGATATTGCCATTTTTATCTAGATCAGATAGGCGCGGAAGATGTATAGCGAAAAATAATTGTTGATGGGCGGCTTCCAGACATGTACTTGATAATGAAACCGGGAATTCAAATTCTGGATTGATTTCCTTCATATAGGAGGCAATTGTTTCACAAAGCGATTTATAACCTTTAAACACACCTTCCTTATTGATCTGATCAACATTTTTGGTCAGATAAGTCTTGTCCGATTCGTTGATGACAATTTGTTGCAGCACTGATTCACTTATTCCTGGGAAATGATCATCATCATCCATCTTAGCTGTAATTATGCGAACAACAATTCGAAGCTTTTCTTCTGGAGTTAAAATGTTATTGGTTTCAAATGTGATTCGGTATTCCAGGTAGCTCCAGTACCAGGAGATAAGGTAAATCAATAAACGATGTTTGTTTTCAAAATAGCGGTAAATAGATGCTTCGGTGGAATTGATTACGGATGATAATTTTTTAAATGTAAAAGATTCAAACCCAATATCATTAATCAAAAAAATACTCTCACGTACTATTTTTTGACCTAAATCACTTGATTGCGGATCTCTTAAGTATAAAGCAGAATTTAATTGAATTTGAAGTCTTGCTATCATTGAATGCTATATGACTATCAAAGATAATAGTATTACTATCACAACCAATAATTTTCTTATAGGTTCACATTTTTTTTTCAGTGGAACTTTTACTAATATTGAAGTCATTAGTCCTTTTTATTTTGAGTTTTTGACCTTTGGGTTCAGGTGTTAGTCCTCCTGAACCTTTTTTTATGCCCTGGAGTCTGGGCTACAAATTCAAACGCCTACCTTCATATTGTTTTGTTTAGCGGACACTTATCAAGTGGTCGTAAGCGAACACTTTTCTGTACCATTCTGTACATGGATGAAACGCACATGAATTAAAATATCTTGTAAGTATCTGTTATATAGTGAGTTGCAATTAATGGCATCCTTCTTGGCATAGTGGACGATCGAAACCTAAACGACCAAATTGTCAATGGACAGAAAGATTAAAAAGAAAAAGTGGACCGCTAAGAAAATAGCCATTTATGCAGGAGCTGCATTGCTCGTAATTTTCATTGGTTACAACTTTTTCCTCTCTGGTGGTGGAACCAGACTCAACGTAGAAAGGAATAAAATCAATATTTCTACTGTACATGAAGGAGATTTTCAAGAATTTATCCCCGTAGACGGGAATGTGCTTCCTATTAAAACCATTCGGCTGGATGCAATTGAAGGGGGGGTAGTTTCCAGAAAGCATTATGATGGAGGTATTCTGGTAGAAAAAGGGGACACCATTTTGGAGCTGGCAAATAATGACCTTCTTCAAAGCTTTGTGCGGGAAGAGACGCAGGCTTTCATTCTTGTAAACAATCTGGAAAACACCAAACTTGGTCTCCAAAGGAATCAATTCGATCTACGAAGAAACCTTCTCGAGTTAGATTATCAAATCGATGCGGCTAAGGATGCGTTCGAACGTGGAAAAAAACTATATGATGATAGTATTATTTCAGAGCAGGAATTTTTGAACCTTAAGCGAGAGTACAACCGATTAAAGGATAATCGCAAGATTCAGATAGAGACGAATAAATTCGATTCTTTGAATGCGAAACTTCAAATCAGGCAAACAGAAGCAACACTCGAGAGAACAAGAGAGAATCTTGAGATGATTAAACGTAATCTTGATAACCTCTATATCAAGGCCCCAATAGAAGGTAGACTATCAACAGTGGACGTGGAAGTAGGGGAGTCAATTGCTCCTGGACAGAACATTGGACAGATAGATGATTTAAATGGATTTAAGGTTCGTGCAACTATTGACGAACATTATATATCTAGAATATATGCGGGCTTGAACGGAACGTTCACTTTTGCCGGAAATGATTTCGGTTTAGCGATTACAAAAGTGTATCCTGAGGTGAATAATGGCTTATTTGAAGTAGATATGGCTTTTGACACTATACCTAATGGAATCAGAAGAGGGCAGACACTTCAAATAAGATTGCAGCTGAGCGAGAATATCACAGCTGTTCAAATTCCAAGGGGTAGCTTTTATCAAACGACTGGAGGAAACTGGATATTCGTTGTAAATGAAGATGAAACGGAAGCAGTGAGAAGGGATATCAGACTTGGCAGACAAAACCAGCGATATTACGAAGTTGTTGAAGGATTGCAACCTGGAGAGAAAGTAGTTGTCTCTTCATATAGAGGATATGAAGACAAAGATATTCTGGTAATAAAGTAACCTAATTGAAAACAAAAAGTATTTAAAATAGACCCAAAGACTAAACTCAATAAAATCATGGAAAACGCTAAAGCACTTATTCAAACTAAAGATTTAAAAAAGTTTTACTACACAGACGAGATTGAAACAACAGCACTAGCTGGAGTGAACCTGACTATTAAAGAGGGTGAATTTGTTGCAATCATGGGCCCGTCTGGTTGTGGTAAGTCAACATTACTCAACATAATTGGACTATTGGACAATCCTTCTGAAGGAGAATTTCATTTTACAGACCTGGAAATTTCTAACTACAAAGAACGTCAGAGAGCGGATCTTAGAAAAGCGAATATTGGGTTCGTATTCCAGAGCTTTAACCTGATCGATGAATTGACAGTATTCGAAAATATCGAATTGCCATTAATTTATTTGAAGTACTCAGCAGCTGAAAGAAAGAAAAGGGTTGAAGAAGTGATGGAGCATATGAAAATCATGCACAGAAGAAATCACTTCCCTCAGCAACTTTCCGGAGGTCAGCAGCAAAGAGTTGCAATCTCAAGAGCTGTAGTTGCTAAACCTAAACTTATCCTTGCAGATGAGCCTACTGGTAACCTTGACTCAGCAAACGGACAAGAAGTAATGAACCTGCTTACGGAGCTTAATGAAGCTGGGACTACCGTAATCATGGTGACTCACTCGCCTGTTGATGCCGAGTATTCTCATAGAGTTGTGCACTTGTTTGATGGTCAGATTGTATCTGAAAACATCAATGCAAAAGAAGCTTTAGTGTAATCCTCTTCATACTTACACATACAGTTCTCATCCTGCCCGATTTAGGGTGGGTGAGAAACTGTACCTAAGAAAACCTAGAAAGTATTTTATTATGCGAAAATTTATTTTCGGAATCATATTATTTGCCAGTTTGACAATAGCCGCTCAGGAAGCCCAAGAGCTTTCATTGGATGATTGTATTTCCATTGCCATGGAAAAGAACATTGATCTTAAGCGAGCTAGAAACAATGAAATTAGCGCGCGGGCGAACCGTTTTCAGGCAATAATGAATTTCTTTCCCTCATTGACCGCAGGAATTAACTACGATTACTTTTTTGGAAACTTTTTTGATCAAAATGCAGCACGGCAAGTGTCCGCCACGACCAATAGCTCAAATCCAAACCTTTCATCTAGCGTCATAATTTTTAATGGGTTTTCAAATCAGTATAACCTTAAGCAAAGAGAAAGCGAACAAAGAGCGGCTGAAGCAGCGGTTGACAATGCACAATTGTCCGTGAAGTCAAACATCATGACTTTCTACTTAAATGCTGTACTAAGTCAGGAAAATCTCAGGATCGCAGAAGATCGGGTACGCTTATTAGAATCACAATTAGAAAGAGAAGAGAAAAGAGTTTCTGTTGGTGTGGGCAACCTGGATGCTGTATACAACCTAAGATCTCAGCTTTCCAATGAAAAGCAAAATTTGATTTCAGCAAAAAACACTTTAGCTACAAACGAGCTCACCCTGATTCAGGCAATGCAGCTGGACCCTTCCGATAATTATATAATTAAGCCAACTTCCATTCAGGAAGAGGAACTTTTAACAGAAATTGATCCATTCGATTTGGTGTTGTCAGATGCATTAAAAATAAACCCAGCTATAGATCAAGCGGGTGCAAATAAGGATGCCGCAAATTATTCATATAAAAGAACTTCAGCAGGACAGTTTCCAACCCTTTCGGCATTTGGAAGAATTGGATCTAATTATTCCTCAAATGGTGCAAGAAATCCAGAGACCGGCGATTTTGAGCCAAACGCAACATTTTCCGATCAATTAGACTTCAACAAATTTGAGTACGTCAATTTCCAACTGAATATTCCTATCTTCAATAGGTTTCAGACAAGAAGAGATATTCAGGTAGCAAGAGTAGGGGTTCTAAACGCAGAGCTTGATTTTCAACAAGCACAGAATTCAGTAACTAACCTTGTTCAGAGGGTTTATCTGGACATGTTGAATGCACAGACAACTTATCAATCCGCCAAGGAAAATCTTGAAGCTCAGCAATCCATCTTTGACTTTATTAAAAAGAGATTTGAAACGGGAAATACAGACTTCAATACGTATCAGGAAAGTCTAACGAATAAAAACCGAGCTGAACTGCAATTGGTTAACGCTAAGTATTCAATTGTATTCAGAAAGCAAATACTGGAACTGTTTAGAGGAGAGTAATAAGTGGCACGAACTTTCATGAGCTAGTTAGTCGTCAAGTTGATAGAAGGTTAACTTCTTGTTTTCTATAGATATCAAGGTATCATTTATCATCAAAATACCCAATGCCTCAGCATTTGGTACCTTCTTTTGTTCACCCAATGTTAAACCACCTATATTAACGCTAAAAAGAGTATTCTGGGCATACACATTGAGATCCCCTTTTTCGACATAAAAATTGCGAAGACCTATCAATGATATACTTTGAATATGTCCTCCGAACTGATCAAAAAAGTGCACACCCTTTTCATCACCGATGATCAGAAAATTTTGATATGCGAGCATTTGTCTGGTGGAGTCACCAATGCTAATCTGGACTTCCAGAACAGTGTTTTTCCTCCTGGGGTTAATTTTTTTTAAGCGTTGCGGGTTATTCTCTATTATCCATATGTCTCCATCTGGCGCAGGACATGCCATCATGGCAAAAGACACTTCAAAATCAGATATGGAATAGATTTTAGGAATTGCCGAAAATCGGTCTAGAATGGCAACCTGCTGATTATCATAATAGAATAGAAATGGCTTTAATGAATTTTGAACATCAATTAGCGTAATCGCGGAGGAGTTCGGCATAGAGAAATTCTCAAGTAATTTTCCTGTAGAATTGTGTCTACTTAAACTTCCGTCGGCAAACCCAAGAAAAATATTGGAACGTGAATCCATTGCAAAAGCAGTAGGTATTTGCTTGATCGCAATAGCAGATGTTTTCTCCCACGCTTGTGTATGTGCGAGCTGTGGAACTAGGATAACAAGACTAATCCTCAAATACTTTAAGAGCAGCTTTTTTCCCATCAAATTCCAAATACGTACAATGATTGATCCATTCACCTAAATTAAAGTAAGTGGAATTTTCCGAAACCTTTAGTTCGAGAGGGTGGTGCCGATGACCGAAAATGTATAAATCGTGGTGCGAATTATTTTCTATGTCTTCACAAAATTGAAATAGTCGCTCCTTTGATAAATCGATTGTATCACTTCTTTGATCACTAAAATCTCGCGAGCTATCAGCCCATGATTTTGCAACCCATACTCCAATGTTTGGATGAATCCATTGAAACAAGCCTTGTAGTAAGCGATTTGAAAAAAGTTTTTTTAAAAACTTATATGTTTTATCTCCCGGCCCCAGGCCGTCACCATGTCCTACAAAAATCTTAGTGTTATTTACCGTTAGCGTTGCTGGATTCTTATAAACAGGTATGTTTAGCTGATTCGGGAAATAATTCCGCATCCACATATCATGGTTACCAGCAAAAAAAATAATTGGAATGCCATTGTCTCTGAGCTCTGCGAGTTTTCCTTGAAAGCGTATGAAACCTTTAGGTATCGTTGATTTGTATTCAAACCAAAAGTCGAAAATGTCACCAACCAAAAAAATAGCTGCAGCATCTTTAGAAACATGCTGCAGCCATCTAATAATTTTCAACTCTCGATCCAGACTTTCTTTTTCATTAGGAGCTCCTAAATGAAAGTCACTGGCAAAATAGATTCTTTTGTCAGAAGGTAGCTCCTGAAAAGAGCTGATCTGCTCAGGATTCACCTTCATACCTATTCACCTTTGTCAGCCGTAGATTCTTCTTTTTCTACCGCTTCTTTCACGTCACTTTTAACCTTGTCTATATCTTTTGAATCGTCTTCTTTCTTCTTCTTTTTTTCTTTCTTCTCCTTCTCATCAACTCCATTTGTGAAAGCGTCATAAGTTGTTGGAGTCTTGAAAGGACGCTTGCCTATTAGCCCTTCTAAATCAGCCTGGAAGATTATCTCACGCTCAAGTAGCTCCTGAGCAAGTATTTCAAGTTCTTTCTTCTTAGATAATAGAAGCTCCTTCGTTCTTACATATGCCTTATCAATCAAGGCTTTTACTTCTTTATCAATCAACTCAGCTGTTGCGTCTGAATATGGTTTAGTGAAATTGTAATCAGATTGTTTTGAGTCATAAAATGAAACGTTACCAATCTTATCATTCATGCCATAAATACTAACGATGCTATAAGCCAGTTTAGTAATTCGTTCAAGATCGCTTAATGCACCCGTCGAAATCTTACCAAAGATGATATCCTCAGCAGCTCTACCTCCAAGCGCCATACACATCTCATCAAACAATTGCTCTGTTTGGTACAAAAACTGTTCTTTTGGAAGGTACTGGGCATATCCTAGAGCTGCGACTCCTCTTGGCACAATACTTACCTTAACCAATGGATCAGCATGTTCCAGAAACCAACCCGCAACGGCATGGCCGGCTTCATGGTAGGCAACAATTTTCTTCTCTTCAGGGGATATTAGTTTGTTCTTTTTCTCCAGTCCACCAATAACTCTATCGATGGCGTCCTGGAAGTCAGTCATATCGACCTTATCTTTATTCTTTCTTGCCGCAATCAATGCTGCTTCATTACAAACGTTAGCAATTTCCGCTCCTGCAAATCCGGGAGTTTGAGCAGCTAATTTTTTGGTATCTACATCCTTTGATATCTGGATGGGTTTGATGTGTACTTTGAAAATAGCTTCCCTTCCAATGATATCCGGCTTATCAATACTGATTTGTCTGTCAAAACGTCCTGGCCTCAATAGTGCAGAGTCCAAAACATCCGGACGGTTAGTAGCGGCCAAAATGATTACACCCACATCTGTAGAGAATCCATCCATCTCAACAAGAAGCGAGTTTAGTGTATTCTCTCGTTCATCATTAGATCCGGGCATTTGACCTCTTCCTCTGGATCGGCCAATTGCATCAATCTCATCAATGAAAACAATACATGGTGCTTTCTCCTTGGCTTGCTTAAATAGGTCACGAACTCGAGCCGCACCCACTCCTACGAACATTTCCACGAAATCAGAGCCTGACAATGTGAAGAATGGCACTGCAGCCTCACCAGCTACAGCTTTCGCTAATAATGTCTTGCCTGTTCCTGGAGGGCCTACAAGTAAGGCGCCTTTTGGTATTTTGCCACCTAGCTTTGTAAATTTTTCGGGACTTTTAAGAAACTCAACAATTTCCCGAATTTCCTCTTTAGCTTCTTCAAGACCAGCAGCATCTGAAAAAGTGATCTTTACTTTATTCTGCGCGTCAAATAAAGAAGCTCTGGATTTTCCAATGTTGAATATTTGTCCACCAGGACCACCACCTCCGGTCATACGACGCATAAGGAACCAAAAACCAAAAATCAATAGAATCAGGAATCCCCAGTTAAAGAAGATGTTTTGGTAGTCACTTCTTTCGGTGATTTGATAATCAAATCGCTGATCTTCAGGAATATTAGCCATTAACTCCTCATAGTCACGCACAAATTTCTCTATGCTGACAATCTCAACTTTATAGTGAGGTCCACCACCAGCATCAAGAATGCTGCGGTTTTGCTCCAGCTCAATTTTGTATTTGGTATTACTTAATGCCTCTGGCTTTAAGGTTACCTCAATAAAATCTTGATTTTTTATAAGTACAACTTTTTGCACATCGTTAGATTTCACCATTTTCTCAAACGACCTGAAAGTGGTAGTCACCGCTCCACTATCATTTGAAAATAAGGTGATACCAATTACTAATGCGAGTAGTCCACCAATTAGCCAACCTTGAAATCCTGGGCGTGGTTTTGGTGCGTCTTTTCTTTTCTTATCGGGCATGCTTTTGTTCCTTCTGTAAAATTTTTTGTTTAGCTAACGAGGTGACTGAGTATTAGTTCTCTTCAATGCGAGTAATTTTCGCATCTCCCCACAGTTCCTCCAATCCGTAAAATCTTCTTTTTTCTTTATTAAAAATATGTGCCACCACGTCTACATAATCCAGCAATATCCACTCTTTGTTTTGCTGTCCTTCACGTTTCCATGGGTTTTGCTTCGATTGTTTATGTATCTGTTCTTCAATGGAGTCTGAGATTGCATCAATTTGTGTGTCAGAATTTCCGCTGCATATTACAAAATAGTCTGCAATTGCGTGCTTTACGTCTCGCAGATCCATCACAACAACGTCTATGCCTTTTTTGTCTAACATCCCGTCTACAACCCATTCACTCAATATTTCAGAACTGACGTCTTTACTTACCTGCTGATTCACTAATAGATTCGAATTAATTTTGCCGCAAATTTACATTAATTCTATTGCATAAAATCTTTGCCAAACCCTTATTCTTAGGTAAAAAAGTGGATTTCCTGCCACAATGTCACTCTACTAATGATGAACTACTCTTATTGGTAAAAAATTCCGTGGTGCAGGAAGGTTCTGTGATTTATACGGATCATCAGCTAAAAGGTAGAGGCCAGCGTGGTAATGTTTGGTTTGATGAGCTTGGTAAAAATGTGTTGATGTCGATCCTGCTGCGCCCCAAATTTCTAAGCCCAACGAAACAATTTTATCTTAACCTGATAACAGGTTTAGCGATTGTGGATGTACTAGGGGAAGTTCTAGAGGGAAAAGTAGAATTGAAATGGCCAAATGATGTTTACGTTAATGATAGAAAGATTGCAGGGATACTAATAGAAAGTAATTTGCGAGGGACTTCATTGGAATCGGCAGTAATAGGGATTGGATTAAATGTTAATCAGAGTGGGTTCAATATGCACGGTGCAACATCTCTTTCGCTAGAAAGTGGAAAACACCATGATCGGTTTAAGTTAATGGAGTTGGTAGTTGCGCAATTAGAAAAATGGTATTTAAAATTAAAGGGAAGTAATTATGAAGTTATTCTTGAAAGCTACCATGACCTGTTAATGTGGAGGGGAGAGCTTCATGCATTTAAAGGAGTTGCGGGTACATTTAAAGGAGAAATAGTGGGTATCAATCAGCATGGAAACCTCGCTATAAATGTTGATGGAAAATTGCAATACTTTGGTCTTAAGGAAGTCGAATTTATCAATTAATACACCCTTGTTCAGGTTCATGAACCTTTATGATCAATGATGGTTATATCTTTGCACTTCAAAAAAAGAATCAATTCTGAAACTAGATAAATAATGAGCGTTACGACAGAAAAATTTAAAGTAAAAGACATTGCCCTTGCAGACTGGGGGAGAAAGGAAATTGAACTTGCAGAAGCGGAGATGCCCGGATTGATGGCATTGCGAGAAGAATATGGAAAAGACAAGCCTTTGGCCGGTGCAAGAATTGCTGGATGTCTTCACATGACCATCCAGACTGCTGTTTTGATTGAAACACTTGTCGAGCTTGGAGCGGATGTGACATGGTCCTCATGTAATATTTTCTCAACACAGGATCACGCTGCAGCAGCTATAGCTAAATCTGGTGTTCCGGTATATGCATGGAAAGGCATGAATGATGAGGAGTTTGATTGGTGCATCGAGCAAACGCTATTCGCTTTTGAAGATGGCAAACCATTAAACATGATTCTTGATGATGGGGGAGACCTGACAAATATGGTTTTGGATAGATATCCAGAACTTGTAAAAGATATTAGAGGACTTTCGGAAGAGACTACTACAGGAGTTCATAGATTATACGAGCGAATGAAGAATGGCACACTTCCAATGCCTGCTATCAACGTGAATGACTCGGTAACCAAGTCAAAATTTGACAACAAATACGGCTGTAAAGAGTCGCTAGTAGATGCGATTAGGAGAGCAACTGACGTGATGCTTGCTGGAAAAGTAGCTGTTGTTGCTGGATATGGCGATGTTGGAAAAGGTTCTGCTGCCTCACTCAGAGGTGCGGGTGTACGTGTGATCGTTACTGAAATTGATCCAATCTGCGCACTTCAGGCTGCTATGGATGGATACGAAGTAAAGAAAATGTCTGATTCAGTTTCAAGAGCAGACATTGTAGTTACTGCTACCGGTAATAAAGACATTATCAGAGGTGAGCACTTCGAAAAAATGAAGGACAAAGCAATCGTTTGTAATATTGGTCACTTCGATAACGAAATTGACATGGCGTGGCTGAAGAAAAACCACGGAAACACGCATGTGGAAATCAAACCTCAGGTTGATCTATACAATGTGAACGGAAATGACATAATTGTCCTGGCCGAAGGTCGATTGGTAAACCTTGGCTGTGCAACTGGTCACCCATCATTTGTAATGTCCAACTCTTTCACAAACCAGACTTTAGCTCAACTAGAGTTGTGGCAAAACCACGAGAAGTATGATAACGCAGTTTACATGCTTCCAAAACACTTGGATGAAAAAGTAGCGGCTTTGCATTTGGCCAAGATTGGCGTTGAATTGGATACGCTTTCAAAAGATCAGGCTGATTACATAGGTGTGGAGGCTGAAGGACCTTTCAAACCTGAGTATTACAGATACTAATGATTTTTAAATCATATTATTGAAAGGATTCTTCCTAAAAGGAGAATCCTTTTTTTGTTTCCACCCCTAATACACGCCGTTATGGCAGGTTTCTTTGAATGGCAGGGTTTTGGTGGTTTTTAACCTAAACAAGCTCGTTTTAAACCATAAGATTGTCAGATATATAACAATTCGTTGGTTTAAGAGTTGCTTAAATAGAGATTCAAAAAAGTTTGAACTTATTTAGAACTAATCTAAATCAGGCACGTATATTGATGTACATACACATAAAATGTGAAGAGAAATGACCAATCAAGTAGATACTCCAGTTAAAAGAACATATTCTGAAGCTAAAAAAGTGCGAGTCTTCGATGGGGAATTTATGCCTCACGTAGATTCAATGTACAATTTTGCTTACCGTCTCACCTTCGATGAGGATGATGCAAAAGATCTAGTTCAGGACACATACATGAAAGCGTTTCGCTTTATCAATTCTTTTCAGGAAGGAACCAATGCTAAAGCATGGTTGTACAGAATCCTAAAGAATAGCTTCATCAATGATTACAGGAAAAAGAGTAAGCAACCTGCTAAGGTAGATTATCAGGAAGTAGAGCAATTCTACAACTCTGAAGATACACCTAGTACAGCAACTGTTGATTTGCGCCTTGAAACAACCAAGGACATGATTGGAGATGAAATCAGCAATGCGCTGAACTCCTTGGCAGTCGATTTCAGAACGGTAGTAATCTTGTGTGATCTTGAAGGGTTCACCTATGAAGAAATGGCGAAAATCTTGGACATTCCCATTGGTACCGTTCGGTCAAGATTACACAGAGCAAGAAACTTGCTTAGAGAAAAGTTAGGTTCTTATGCAATGTCTATGGGGTACAATTGATTTAGGAACTTTTTTCCTGATCTTTCCATTTCATACTCGAACACCAAAAACAACATGCTAAGAAATGTCAGATTGTCCCGATTGTGGTTGCAGTGATTTTGATAAGTGCCTGAGGATATTAAACCTGATGTTGGATAATGAAGCCACCCCCAATCAGGAAGAGTTTTTTTACGGACACATCGAGAAATGTATGGTTTGCTTTGCTCATTACAATGTAGAAAAGCAGATCAGGCAACTTTTAAAAAGTAAGCTTAATAATAAGGAAGTGCCAAATGCTTTGGCAGAAGAAATCAGGCGGAAGATTGTTTCCTGAAAGAAAAAACCTTGATTTCAGAATGTTCCACAAAGAATAATTGCCCCCCGAATCTTTCGGGTTTAATTTCGCGTGATGGAAGGAAAGGCCATCATATTTTCGGCACCATCAGGTGCCGGTAAGACCACCATCGTACACAGCCTGCTCGACAGAATTCCAAACCTGCGCTTTTCCATTTCAGCCACGACACGCGCAAAGCGCACAACAGAAATCGATGGTCGAGATTATTACTTCCTAGCAATCGAAGAGTTTAAGCAAAAACAATCCAATGGAGAATTATTGGAATGGGAGGAAGTGTATACCGATACATTTTATGGTACGCTTCGCTCTGAGGTAGAGCGACTTTGGGAAGAGGGCAACCATGTGATTTTTGATGTGGATGTAAAAGGAGGTAAAAAGCTCAAGAAAATTTTGGGCAGCAAGGCTCTTTCAATATTCGTAAAAGTTAAAGGTGAAGAGGTATTACGTGATCGGTTGAAAATGCGAAATACAGAAAGTGAAGAAACGCTTTCAAAGCGCATTAACAAAGCGGCAGAAGAAATGAAGGAAGAGGTTTATTTTGATGAGGTAATCCTTAATGATAATTTAGATATCGCCATTGATTCTGCAGAAAGCATTGTGAAAGCATTTATAAAATAAGCGACATGGAGGTAGGTCTCTTTTTTGGATCTTTCAATCCCATACATACAGGTCATATGATCATTGCAAATCTGGTGAAAGAAACAACCAGCGTGGAAGAGGTGTGGTTTATTGTAAGTCCACAAAATCCATTTAAGAAGAATAAAAATTTACTCCACGAATTCGATCGATTAGATTTGGTTAACGCGGCTATTGCCGATGATTATAAGTTTCGCTCCAGCGATGTAGAGTTTAATATGCCGCGCCCAAGCTATACGATAGACACACTGACGGTCCTTCAGGAAAAGCATCCTGATAAAACATTCCGTTTGATCATAGGAGGGGACAACCTGGCCTCATTTCCAAAGTGGAAAAATCACGATAAAATACTAGAGCACTTTGGTCTAATAGTTTATCCAAGACCAAATGCGAAACCTACTGATTTAATCAATCATAAAAGTATACAGATGATTGATGCACCTGAGGTAGACATCTCAGCCACACTCATCCGAAAGTTGATCAAGGAAGGAAAGTCAATAAATTATCTGGTGCCGGAACCAGTAGCAGGATTAATTAGGAGTAAAGGTTTTTTTCAGGACTAAACAGTCATAATATCTTTCTCCTTGCTCTCAACCAAGGTGTCAATCTTATTTGTGTAGGTGTCCGTTAGCTTTTGTACATCATCTTCGGCACCTTTAATCAAATCTTCAGAAACACCATCCAACTTTTTCAGAGAGTCATTAGTATCCTTTCGTGCATTTCGAATACTGATTTTTCCTTTTTCAGCTTCAGCCTTCACTTGCTTCATAAGTTGAAGTCTTCTTTCTTCAGTAAGAGGAGGTATGTTTATGCGAATTTGTTCACCATCATTCTGCGGGTTGAATCCGAGATTACTGTTAATGATTGCACGCTCTATTTCCTGAAGCATCGTTTTCTCCCATGGTTTTACGCTCAGAGTTCTTGCGTCAGGGGTAGTTACTCCAGCCACCTGATTCAATGGAGTCATTGTGCCATAGTATTCTACCTCTACTCCGTCCAGCATGCTTGGCATTGCTTTCCCAGCTCGAATTTTAGAAAACTCAGTAATCGTATGAGAAACCGCCCCTTCCATCATCTCTTTCGCAGTGTCAAGATATATTTCTATTTCTTCCATGAGTGAAAATTATAATTTTTCTATTGAATAAGTGTTCCTACTTCTTCTCCGGCCACAATTTTCTGCAGGTTGCCTGGGGTATTCATGTCAAATACTATAATTGGGAGATTGTTTTCCTGGCAGAGGGTAAAAGCTGTCATGTCCATAATGTTCAGATTTTTCTCATAGGCTTCCTGAAAGGAAATGTTAGAAAATCGTTCGGCATCAGGGTTTTTCTCAGGGTCTTCCGAATACACACCATCCACACGAGTTCCTTTCAAGACTACATCAGCTTCTATTTCAATGGCTCTAAGACTGGCTGTCGAATCTGTTGTGAAATATGGATTGCCAATTCCAGCTCCAAAAATGACTACCCTCCCTTTTTCCAGGTGTCTGATCGCTCGTCTTCTTATAAATGGCTCGCATACCTGCTCCATTTTCAATCCGGACATCAGCCGTGTGTACATCCCCTGTTTTTCAAACATGCTTTGTAGGGCCATGGCATTGATGACCGTAGCAAGCATACCCATATAGTCACCCTGCACACGATCGATCCCGGAAGCTTCAGCTTCTACACCTCTAAATATATTTCCTCCCCCAATAACCACCGCTACTTCAATCCCTTCATTTACTACCTTCTTTATGTCTTCCGCATATTGGGTCAATCGCTTTGAATCAATCCCGTGTTGCTTCTCTCCCATCAGGGCTTCTCCGCTTAGCTTGAGTAGTATTCTTTTGTAGGTCATGCCTTTACTATAATGAGGGTTTTAGATGTTTGATGAAATCGTGCAAATATATATTTATTGTATTCGGAATTACTCGAAAGAAATAAGGACTTGATTTTTTTCCACGTTTTCCTTTTCTGCGATATGAACTTTCGCGACTTTACCTTCCCCGGGTGACTTAATTACATTCTCCATTTTCATAGCCTCTAAGACTAAAAGTTGATCCCCCTCCTTTACTTCATCACCTTGGGCTACAATTATATTTAAGATGGATCCGGGCATAGGTGCTTTCACGTCTTTTACTGCGGCACTTGCAGCTATATTCATTCCCAGTTTATCTAGTATTTGATCAATGTGGTCAGTGATTGAAACTTCGATTAAGTGGTCATTTACTTTAAGTTTCATTTCTTTTCCCACTCTTTCTACCACATCTACTCGAAAAATTTTATTGGATTTAAAAACTTTGAAAGAGCTATCATCAATTTTTATGACCTCCCCATCAAACAGCTTATCGTTGAGATAAACCCCGTCTTTTTTATTTTGAACCTTGATTTTGTCAGTATCTCCTGCCTTGATTTCAATCATAGAAATGGTATTTATTTTTTGGCTTGTCAAAATTATGAATTGCAATAGACTTTTTATCTAAAAATGAAATTTGATTAGTCCAAAAAACCATATACTTTTGCAATCCTTTTTCTGGAAAGCATCTGGAAAAAGTAGTTCTTAAAAGTGTTTTAAAAAGGGGAGATACTCAAGCGGCCAACGAGGACAGACTGTAAATCTGTTGGTGTATTCCTTCGCAGGTTCGAATCCTGCTCTCCCCACCATTTTTTAAGCGGGTGTAGCTCAGTTGGTAGAGCGACAGCCTTCCAAGCTGTAGGTCGCGGGTTCGAGCCTCGTCACCCGCTCAAATGTCGAAAAAGTTCGACATTGAGCAATCAGATGAGATCATTAGATTTCATTTGAACGTTATTGTAAAATTGAAAGTGGGTGTAGCTCAATTAGTAGACATACAGTTCGTTCCATTACGGCTTCCAAGCTGTAGGTCGCGGCGGTTCGTCGCTACGATTCGAGCCTCGTCACCCGCTCAAATCTTCCGAGTAATCGGGAGTCTTTGAGCTCTTTGGTTCAAAAAGCTGGACTTAGAGAGTTTAGTGATTAGCCGATGTAGCTCAGGGGTAGAGCGTTTCCTTGGTAAGGAAGAGGTCAGGGGTTCAAATCCCCTCATTGGCTCTTATTCAAGGATTAGAATTAGAAAATAGAGTAATAACAATAAATTAAACAAACGAGGATTATCAAGCATGGCTAAAGAAACCTTTGATCGTTCGAAACCACACGTAAATATTGGTACAATCGGACACGTTGACCATGGTAAAACAACTTTAACGGCAGCAATTTCTGCAGTACTTGCAGGTAAAGGACTCGCTACAGCTAGCGATTTCTCAGCAATTGACAATGCCCCTGAGGAAAAAGAAAGAGGAATTACCATTAACAGTTCACACATTGAGTATCAGACTGAAAAACGTCACTATGCTCATGTTGACTGTCCTGGTCACGCGGATTATGTAAAGAACATGGTTACAGGAGCTGCTCAGATGGACGGAGCTATCATCGTGGTAGCTGCTACTGATGGACCTATGCCACAAACAAGAGAGCACATCCTTCTTTCAAGACAGGTAGGTGTACCCGCATTGGTTGTGTTCATGAACAAAGTTGACTTAGTAGATGATCCTGAACTACTTGAGCTAGTAGAAATGGAAATCAGAGAGCTACTTTCTGATTACGACTTCCCAGGTGATGACATTCCTGTAATCCAGGGCTCTGCACTTGGTGGACTTAACGGGGACGCTAAGTGGGTTGGAAAAATTGAAGAGTTGATGGATGCTGTAGATGAGCACATTCCTCTTCCAGAAAGAGCTGTAGACAAAGATTTCTTGATGCCAGTTGAGGACGTATTCTCAATTACAGGTCGAGGAACTGTTGCGACTGGTAGAATCGAAAGAGGAGTTATCAACTCGGGCGATGGTGTTGATATCATCGGAATGGGTGCTGAAGGACTAAAGTCTACAATCACTGGTGTAGAGATGTTCCGTAAGATTCTAGACAGAGGTGAAGCCGGTGATAACGTTGGTCTTCTTTTAAGAGGTATTGAAAAAGACCAAATTAAGAGAGGAATGATTATCTGTAAGCCAGGATCAGTAACTCCTCACGCTCACTTCAAAGCAGAGGTTTACGTTCTGTCAAAAGAAGAAGGTGGACGTCACACTCCATTCTTCAACAAGTATAGACCTCAGTTCTACTTGAGAACTACAGATGTAACTGGAGAAATCATGCTTCCTGAAAACGTTGAAATGGTAATGCCAGGTGATAACGTTACAATAGAAGTAAACTTGATTAGCCCTGTTGCGCTAGAGCAAGGATTGCGATTTGCAATTAGAGAAGGTGGACGAACTGTAGGTTCTGGTCAGGTAACTGAAATTCTTGATTAATAAATAGTTATCCCGATATACACTAGTATGTCGGGATTTGTTTATACAAACTGATTACTCTAAATTTGCAGTCCTTTTGGGACTGCTTGTTTTTTACGGGTGTAGCTCAATTGGTAGAGTAGTGGTCTCCAAAACCATTGGTTGGGGGTTCGAGTCCCTCCTCCCGTGCTAAAATGAAGGAAAATTATGTCTAAAGTTATCACTTTTTTCAAAGAGTCATATGATGAGCTGGCACATAAAGTGTCTTGGCCAAAATATGGCGATTTGCAAAACAGCGCCGTTTTGGTGCTAGTAGCGTCATTGATCTTTGCACTGATGATAGGAGCAATAGACTATGCCTTCGAAAATTTAATGGAATTTATTTACCAGGAACTATAATACGTACGGGACAGGATGGAGCATAAGTGGTACGTAGTAAGAGCCGTTAGTGGCAAGGAAAAGAAAGTCAAAGAAGCTATTGAGAACGAGGTAGTTCGTCAGGAGCTTTCAGACTATATCCCTCAGGTACTTATCCCTTCGGAGAAAGTATATGAGATGCGTAACGGCAAAAAAAGAGTAAGAGAAAGAAACTTCTTTCCAGGGTATGTATTGATCCAAGCAGACTTCTCCAATGGTGAGGTACAGCACCTGGTTACGAATAAAGAGCTAATTCCGAATGTGATCGGCTTTCTAGGATCCACCGGAAGTAGCACAACAAAAGATCCAATTCCTTTGAGACAAGCTGAGGTCAATAGAATCCTTGGTAAAGTAGATGAGGTTGAGGAGTATGAAGAGAAGCTTGATACCCCATTCATAGTGGGTGAAAGTGTGAAAGTGATGGACGGTCCCTTTAGTGGCTTCACGGGTACAGTAGAGGAGGTATTTGAGGATCGTAAGAAGCTTAATGTTACGGTTAAGATTTTTGGCAGAAATACACCTGTCGAATTGAATTATATACAGGTAGAAAAAGAAGATTAATAAGGTAAAAAAATGGCTAAAGAAATAACAGGCTATTTGAAATTACAGATTCGTGGAGGTGCGGCTAATCCGTCACCACCGGTAGGACCTGCGCTTGGTGCTAAGGGTCTGAATATCATGGACTTCTGTAAGCAATTTAACGCAAGAACTCAGGATAAGCCAGGACAGCTTCTTCCGGTTGTTGTTACTATATATGCTGACAAGTCTTTTGACTTTGTAATTAAAACACCTCCGGCTGCAGCTCTATTAATGGAGGCAGCTAAGTTGAAGAAAGGATCTTCCGAGCCAAACCGTGTGAAAGTAGGTTCTGTATCATGGGATCAGGTAAAAACAATTGCCGAAACCAAGATGCCGGATTTGAATGCATTCAATATTGAGGCTGCTATGAGAGTGGTAGCTGGTACTGCAAGAAGCATGGGTGTGAAAATTTCAGGTAAAGCCCCTTGGGCAAATTAATATTTGGTAATGGGAAAGCTTACAAAAAATCAAAAGAAAGCTCAGGAACTGTTAGAGGTTGGGAAAGAGTATTCTTTGGAGGAAGCGTCAAAGCTTGTAAAGGATATCACTTTTGCAAAATTTGATTCTTCTGTAGATATCGACATCCGTTTGGGTGTAGATCCAAAGAAAGCTGACCAGATGGTCCGTGGAGTAGTGTCACTTCCTCATGGCGTAGGAAAAGACGTGAAGGTTTTGGTGCTATGCACACCTGATAAAGAGCAAGAAGCAAAAGATGCTGGTGCTGATCATGTTGGATTGGATGATTACGTGAAGAAGATCGAAGGAGGATGGACAGATATTGATGTAATTATCACAATGCCTACTGTGATGGCACAAGTAGGTAAACTCGGACGGGTTCTAGGACCTAGAGGTTTGATGCCTAATCCAAAGTCTGGAACAGTGACAATGGATATCGGACAGGCAGTAAAAGAAGTGAAAGCTGGTAAGATTGACTTTAAAGTAGACAAGTTTGGAATTATCCATACGAGTGTAGGAAAAGTTTCCTTCGATGCAGATAAGATCAAGGACAATGTCTTAGAGATGGTTCAGACTGTTTCTAAACTGAAGCCTGCATCTGCGAAGGGAACATATTTCAGGTCGATCACGCTATCATCAACGATGAGTAGCGGCATAGCAATTGATAAAAGTAGCATAGCGAATATTTAATAGTTATGACACGACAAGACAAAGCACAACTAATAAGTGACCTTACTGAAAAGTTAAAGGAAACAGATCATTTCTATATAGCTGACACTTCTGGACTCACAGTAGCTCAGATCAATAAGTTTAGAGAAATGTGCTTCAATAAAGGAGTTGAATATAAGCTTGTGAAAAACACGCTTATCAAGAAGGCCCTTGAGAATGTAGATGGAGATTATTCGTCTTTAGACGAAGTGTTGAAGGGTACATCTGGCATTATGTTCGTAAACGAAACTGCCAATGCTCCTGCGAAGATTATCAAAGAATTCAAAAAAGCGGATTCTAACGATAGACCGAAATTCAAGGCTGCTTCCATAGACTCGGATTTATTTATTGGTGAAGATCAACTAGGCGCACTTGCTAGCTTGAAATCTAAGCAAGAGCTTATTGGCGATATCGTCACCCTATTGCAATCACCTGCTAAGAATGTACTTACTCTACTTCAGAGTGGAGAGCACAAGCTTGCTGGTATTGTTAAAACACTTTCAGAAAGAGAGAATTAAAAATTTTTAAACAGAATTAACACTTAATAAAATGGCGGATTTAAAAGAATTTGCAGAGCAATTAGTTAACCTTTCAGTTAAAGAGGTAAACGAACTAGCTAATATCCTTAAAGACGAGTATGGCATTGAGCCTGCTGCAGCTGCTGGACCTGTTATGGTTGCTGGTGCTGCTGGTGGCGATGGTGAAGGTGGAGCTGAAGAGAAATCTTCATTCGACGTGATCCTTAAAGCTCCAGGTGGTGCAAAACTTGCGATCGTTAAGTTAGTGAAAGAACTTACTGGACTAGGCCTTAAAGAAGCAAAAGAGCTTGTTGACGGTGCTCCTAAGCCAGTGAAAGAAGGAATCGCTAAGGACGAAGCTGAAGCATTGAAAAAGCAGCTTGAAGAAGCTGGTGCTGAAGTAGAATTAAAGTAATTAGCACATAATACCAAAGGTTTAGGCCTGGCTCCCTCCCGAAATTTTCGGGATCAGGGATCAGGTCTTTTCCTGTTTGTATATGATGCTAAACGTTCTTTTTCAATTTTTATAAACTAAAACTCCGTAAGCTTTGGCTAACAACAATAACGCGAGAATTAACTTCTCCTCAATAAAATCAGTTATTGATTATCCGGATTTCCTGGATGTACAATTAAAGTCATTTGTTGATTTTTTCCAGCTTGACACACCCGCTGAGCATAAAGAAGGTGAAGGCCTTTACAAGGTGTTTATGGAAAACTTTCCAATCACGGATTCCAGAGAGAACTTCGTATTGGAGTTTGTGGACTATACAGTAGATCCTCCAAAATACAGCATTCAAGAGTGTATTGAAAGAGGATTGACGTACTCAGTTCCACTAAAAGCAAAACTTCGTCTGCTTTGTAACGACGAAGAAAATGAAGAATTTGAAACGATCGAGCAAGAGGTATTCCTTGGGAATATCCCGTATATGACGGAAAAAGGCTCATTCGTAATCAATGGTGCTGAGCGTGTAATTGTTTCACAGCTACACAGATCACCAGGTGTGTTCTTTGCTCAAAGCAAGCACACAAATGGTACGCTTTTATATAGTGCCAGAATTATTCCATTCAAGGGGTCTTGGATTGAATTTGCTACAGACGTTAACAACGTGATGTATGCATACATTGATCGTAAGAAAAAGTTTCCTATTACGACACTTTTAAGATCTATTGGGTACGGATCTGATAAAGAAATTCTTGATCTTTTCGGTCTTTCAGAAGAAATCGATGCGACTGAAAAGGAACTTAAGAAAGTAATTGATCGAAGACTAGCGGCCAGAGTACTTAGAACCTGGACGGAGGATTTCGTAGATGAAGATACCGGTGAGGTTGTTTCTATTGATAGAAACGAAGTAGTACTTGAGCGTGATAGCATGATCACTGAGGATGATATTGAGACGATTATTGAGTCTGGCTCAAAATCGATCATCATCCACAGAAAAGATGTGAATATTGCTGAATATTCAATCGTTTATAACACACTACAAAAAGATAACTCAAACTCTGAAAAAGAAGCAGTTGAGCAGATTTATCGTCAGTTGAGAAATACGGAGGCTCCTGACGAACAAACTGCGCGTGATATTATCACCAGTTTATTCTTCTCAGATAAGCGATATGATCTTGGAGAAGTAGGACGATACAGAATCAATAAGAAATTAGGTATTGATACCGATTGGGATCGAAGAGTATTATCAACAGAAGACATTATTCTGATTGTAAAATACTTGATCGGTCTGATCAACAGTAAAGCAGTGGTTGATGATATTGACCACTTGAGTAACAGAAGGGTACGAACAGTAGGGGAGCAGCTTTACTCTCAGTTTGGTGTTGGACTTGCGAGAATGGCAAGAACAATCCGAGAGCGAATGAACGTTCGAGACAATGAAGACTTTAAACCGGTTGACTTGATCAACGCGAGAACATTGTCTTCAGTAATCAACTCATTCTTTGGTACAAACCAGCTATCTCAGTTCATGGATCAAACGAATCCACTTGCTGAGGTAACACACAAAAGAAGAATGTCTGCACTAGGGCCAGGTGGTCTCTCAAGAGAAAGAGCAGGTTTCGAGGTTCGAGATGTTCACTACACACACTACGGTAGACTTTGTACCATTGAAACGCCAGAGGGTCCAAACATTGGGCTGATTTCCTCTCTTTGTGTTCACGCAAAAGTGAACCAAATGGGATTCATCGAAACTCCATATAGAGAGGTAGGAAAAGGTACAGTAGATATGTCTGGTAATGTAAAATACCTGACAGCAGAAGAAGAAGATACCCACAACATTGCGCAGGCAAATGCGCCATTGTCTGATAAGGGTAAATTCCTGAATGATAAAATTAAGGCACGATTTGAAGGTGACTTCCCGCTTTGTAGCGAAGAAGAAGTAACCTACATGGATGTAGCTCCTAACCAGATTGTGTCAGTAGCAGCTTCCATGATTCCATTCCTTGAGCACGATGATGCGAACAGGGCATTGATGGGATCAAACATGCAGCGTCAAGCGGTTCCTTTGATGAGACCTCAGGCTCCTATTGTAGGAACAGGTCTTGAAGAGCGAGTAGCGCTTGACTCCAGGGCATTGATCAGAGCAGAAGGCGATGGTGTGATCGAATATGTTGATGCAACGAAGATTACAGTAAAATATGATCTATCTGAAGATCAGCAGGTCATTTCGTTTAATGACGCAGTTGTAACTTATGATTTGGTGAAGTTCAGAAGAACAAACCAGGACACATGTATCAACCTGAAGCCGATCGTTCAAAAAGGAGATAAAGTAAAGCAAGGTCAGGCTCTATGTGATGGATTCGCAACGGAGAAAGGTGAGCTTGCATTGGGTATCAATATGCAGGTGGCCTTCATGCCATGGCAGGGATACAACTTTGAGGATGCAATTGTAATCTCGGAACGAGTAGTACGTGAAGACATCTTCACATCTATTCACATTGATGAATTTGAACTTGAAGTAAGAGATACGAAGCGAGGTGAAGAAGAGCTTACAAGTGAAATTCCAAACGTTTCCGAAGAGGCAGTTAAAAACCTTGACGAAAACGGAATCATTCGAACAGGAGCAGAGATTAAAGAGGGAGACATTCTTATCGGTAAGATCACGCCAAAAGGAGAGTCTGATCCAACGCCGGAAGAAAAACTGCTAAGAGCGATCTTCGGTGATAAAGCTGGTGATGTTAAAGATGCTTCATTGAAAGCTTCTCCTTCATTGAAAGGAGTAGTCATTGACACCAAGCTTTTCTCTCGACCTAAGAAAGATAAAGATGTAAGAGCACGCGCTAAGAAAGAAGTTGAACTACTTAAGAACAAGTACAGTCAGCAGCTTTCTGAGGCAAGAGCGACGATGATCGACAAAATCGCTAAACTTCTTGAAGGCAAAACTTGCCAGGGAATCAAGCACAAGTTTGGTGAAGAGGTAATGAGCAAAGGGGTGAAGTTCTCTAAGAAGAATATCGAAGCGAACCTATTCCCTCCTAAGAATAAGTACAGAGACGAGAGTAATTACAATGTGCCGGAAGAGGCGAATTTGATCTCTGACTTGGTCATTGAGAAGTGGGTAGCTGATGATAAGACCAATGAGCTTGTATTCAAGTTGATTAAAAACTACATCGGTTATAGAAACGATATTTCAGGACACTTCAAGAGAGAAAGATTCACTCTTGAAGTTGGAGATGAACTTCCTGCAGGAATCGTTCAGCTTGCTAAAGTTTATGTAGCTAAGAAGCGTAAACTGCAAGTTGGAGATAAGATGGCAGGTCGTCACGGTAACAAAGGGGTAGTAGCTAAGATTGTTCGGGAAGAAGATATGCCATTCATGGAAGATGGTACACCTGTTGATATTGTACTTAACCCACTTGGTGTACCATCAAGGATGAATATCGGTCAGATTTATGAAACAGTCCTTGGATGGGCTGGATTGAAGATGGGAAGAAAATATGCAACGCCAATTTTTGATGGTGCTTCTGAAGAAGAGGTACAGAAAGAATTGAAAGATGCAGGTCTTCCTGATTTTGGTAGAACCTATCTATATGATGGTTTAACTGGTGAGCGTTTTGATCAGCCGGTGACTGTAGGTGTGATTTACATGCTGAAACTTGGTCACTTGGTAGATGACAAGATGCACGCAAGGAGCATTGGTCCATACTCACTTATTACTCAGCAGCCGCTTGGTGGTAAAGCGCAGTTTGGAGGTCAGCGTTTCGGAGAGATGGAGGTATGGGCACTGGAAGCATTCGGTGCAGCCAACGTGCTTCAGGAAATCCTTACTATCAAATCCGATGATGTAATTGGTAGAGCAAAAGCTTATGAAGCGATCGTGAAAGGCGAGAACATGAATAAGCCGAACATTCCGGAATCATTCAATGTATTGATACATGAATTGAGAGGATTGGCTCTTGAAATTACTTTGGACTAATTAATTATTGACAATCATTCCCTGACCGTAAGCGTCAGGGGCTTTATTGATATACAACATGGCGTTCAGAAAAAACAAAAAAATCCACAACGACTTCTCAAAGGTTACTATCAGCCTTGCTTCTCCGGAATCAATCCTGGAAAGCTCGCATGGTGAAGTAACTCAGCCGGAAACCATTAACTACAGGACTTATAAGCCTGAGATGGGCGGCCTTTTCTGTGAGCGAATTTTCGGTCCGGTAAAAGACTGGGAGTGTCACTGTGGAAAATATAAAAGAATCCGTTACAAAGGCATCATCTGTGATAGATGTGGTGTTGAAGTAACAGAGAAAAAAGTACGTAGAGAGCGAATGGGACACATCGAATTGGTGGTACCTGTTGCTCATATCTGGTATTTCAAGTCTTTACCAAATAAAATTGGTTACCTACTTGGCGTACCAACTAAGAAGTTGGATCAGATCATTTATTATGAACGATACATCGTGATCCAGCCGGGAGTTAAAGAAGAAGACGGAATCGCAAGACTCGATTTTCTGACTGAGGAAGAGTACCTTGACATTCTTGACAAGCTTCCTCGCGAAAACCAAATGTTGGATGATGATGATCCAAACAAGTTCATCGCTATGATGGGTGCTGATGCACTCGAAATGCTTTTGGCAAGAACTAAATTGGACGAACTTTCTTACGAATTACGTCACCAGGCAGCAACCGATACTTCTCAGCAGAGAAAAGCGGAAGCATTGAAACGATTGAGGGTAGTTGAGGCATTCAGAGATGCGAAAACTCGAATCGATAACAGACCTGAGTGGATGATCGTGAAGATGGTTCCGGTAATCCCACCAGAATTGAGACCATTGGTGCCATTGGATGGTGGTCGATTTGCTACTTCTGACCTGAACGACTTATACAGAAGAGTAATTATTCGAAACAATCGTCTGAAAAGACTGATAGATATTAAAGCTCCTGAAGTAATCCTTCGAAATGAGAAGAGAATGCTTCAGGAAGCAGTGGATTCACTTTTCGATAATTCAAGAAAAGTAAACGCTGTTCGATCTGATGGAAACAGAGCATTGAAGTCTTTAAGTGATATGCTTAAAGGTAAGCAAGGTCGTTTCCGTCAAAACTTATTAGGTAAAAGGGTTGACTATTCCGGTCGATCTGTAATCGTAGTAGGGCCTGAGTTGAAAATGCATGAGTGCGGTTTGCCAAAGAATATGGCGGCTGAGTTATTCAAGCCATTCATCATCAGGAAGTTGATCGAGCGTGGAATCGTTAAGACCGTAAAATCTGCGAAGAAAATTGTAGATAGAAAAGATCCTGTCGTTTGGGATATCCTTGAAAATGTATTGAAAGGACATCCGGTATTACTTAACAGGGCACCTACACTTCACAGATTAGGTATTCAGGCTTTCCAGCCAAAATTGATTGAAGGAAAAGCAATTCAGCTTCACCCGTTAGCTTGTACAGCATTCAACGCTGACTTTGACGGTGACCAGATGGCGGTACACGTTCCTCTTGGTCATGAGGCAATTCTTGAGGCTTCTTTATTGATGCTTTCTTCTCACAATATCCTGAATCCTGCAAACGGAGCTCCAATTGCGGTACCTTCTCAGGATATGGTATTGGGTCTTTACTACATTACTAAAGGTCGAAGAAGCACGGATAAGGAGAAAGTGGCTGGAGAGGGTAGAATTTTCTATTCTCATGAAGAAGTAATCATTGCTCTGAATGAAAAGCAGGTTTCTCAGCACGCTTACATAAAGGTGAGAACCAATGTGAGAAATGAGAAAGGCGAACTCGAGTCAAAAATTATCGAAACTGTTGCAGGGCGTGTACTTTTCAATGAGTCAGTACCAGAAGAAGTTGGTTTCGTAGATGAGCTTTTGACTAAGAAAAAGCTTCAAAAAATTATTTCCAATGTCTTCAAGATTGTAGGAATGGCCAGAACGGCTCATTTCCTTGATGATATCAAAGACCTTGGGTTTAAGATGGCTTATAAAGGTGGTCTTTCAATGGGACTTGATAACATCAACATCCCGGAAGAAAAAGAGAAGTTAGTAGCTCAGGCTAAAGAAGAAGTAGATGCTGTATGGCAAAACTATCTGATGGGTCTGATCACAGATAATGAGCGTTACAACCAGGTAATTGACATCTGGACAAGAACGAACACTATGCTGACCAACTCGTTGATGACGCAGATGGAAGAAGATGATCAAGGCTTTAACTCGATTTACATGATGATGCACTCTGGTGCAAGGGGATCGAGAGAGCAGATTCGTCAGCTTGGAGGAATGAGAGGATTGATGGCCAAGCCGCAGAAAAACCTTCAAGGTTCAGTTGGTGAGATCATTGAAAACCCAATTCTTTCAAACTTTAAAGAAGGACTTGATGTGATTGAGTACTTCATTTCGACGCACGGTGCGAGAAAAGGACTAGCGGATACAGCTTTGAAGACTGCAGATGCGGGATACCTAACAAGACGTCTCGTAGATGTGGCACAGGATGTTGTAATTAATGAAGACGACTGTGGAACATTAAGAGGACTTTCCGTTTCTGCATTGAAGGATAATGAAGAAGTGGTAGAAGCATTATCTGAAAGAATTCTTGGGCGAGTTTCAGTACATGATATTTATGATCCAATTACAGAAGAGTTGGTGATTGAATCTGGTGCTGAGTTTACAGAGGAGATAGCTGATTATGTTGATCAGTCCAGCATTGAAGAAGTTGAAATCAGATCGGTATTAACTTGTGAGACTCGTCAGGGAGTTTGTGCTAAATGTTATGGACGTAACCTTTCTACTGGTAAGATGTCACATGTAGGTGAGTCTGTTGGAGTTATAGCAGCCCAGTCTATTGGTGAGCCCGGTACTCAGCTTACACTGAGAACATTCCACGTAGGGGGTACTGCATCCAATATTGCCGTTGATGCAAACATCAAAGCGAAGTTTGATGGTGTGATTGAATTTGATGAGTTGAGAACAGTGAAATCGACCGATGACGATGGCAATAAGATCGAGGTAGTGATGGGACGTTCAGGTGAAATTAAGATCTTGGACGCTAAGAAAGAAAAAGTATTGATCTCCAACCACGTTCCTTACGGCGCAATCCTAAAGGTGAAAGATGGTGGTAAAGTGGCAAAGGGTGATGAACTCTGCTACTGGGATCCATATAATGCAGTGATCATGTCTGAGTTTGAAGGAACGACCTCATTCGACTCAATCATAGAAGGTGTTACTTTCAAGGAAGAGTCTGATGAGCAGACTGGGCACAGAGAGAAAGTGATCATCGATACAAAAGATAAGACGAAGAACCCTGCAATTGAGGTTGTTGGAAAAGATGGTTCTACTGAGAAAGCATATAACATTCCAGTAGGAGCACACTTAGCAGTTGAGGCTGGTGACAAGATCAAGCCAGGTCAGGTTTTAGCTAAGATTCCAAGAAAAACCGGTAAGTCGAGAGATATTACAGGGGGTCTTCCAAGAGTTACTGAGCTATTTGAGGCAAGAAATCCTTCGAACCCTGCTGTGGTGAGTGAAATTGATGGCGTGGTAGAGTACGGTGGAATCAAGCGAGGTAACCGAGAAATTTACATTGAGTCGAAAGACGGTGTGAAAAAACGTTACATGGTGCCACTTTCTAAGCACATTTTGGTTCAGGATAATGATTATGTGCGAGCTGGTGATGCACTTTCTGATGGAGCAATTACTCCGGCAGATATTCTAAAGATTAAAGGGCCAACAGCAGTTCAGGAATACTTGGTGAATGAAATTCAGGAAGTGTACCGACTACAAGGTGTGAAGATTAATGATAAGCACATCGAGGCGATCGTTCGTCAGATGATGCAGAAGGTTGTTATTGAGAATCCGGGAGATACAAGCTTCCTGACAAATCAGTTGGCTGATCGTTTTGCTTTCATGGAGGAAAATGACAGCATCCTTGATAAGAAGGTGGTTGTTGATCCGGGAGATTCTGCAAACTACAAAGCAGGTCAGATTATTGACGCCAGAAGTTTGAGAGATGAAATTTCTAACTTGAAGCGACGTGATTTGAAACCAATAGTGGTAAGAGATGCAGAGCCTGCAACGGGTAAACCAACACTTCAAGGTATTACACAGGCGTCACTTGGTACTGAGAGCTTCATTTCTGCAGCATCGTTCCAGGAGACTACCAAGGTACTAAGCGAAGCATCCATTAAAGGAAAAGCAGATACGCTTAT
Source organism: Ekhidna lutea (assembly GCF_900188325.1). Lineage (GTDB taxonomy): Bacteria > Bacteroidota > Bacteroidia > Cytophagales > Cyclobacteriaceae > Ekhidna > Ekhidna lutea. The sequence continues at coordinate 541,512 of NZ_FZPD01000003.1, forward strand.
TGGATTGAAGGAAAATGTGATTGTTGGGCACTTGATCCCAGCAGGAACTGGAATTAGAGAACACCAGAAATACATCGTAAATTCTCAGGAAGAATACGAAAAACTGGTATCCTCTAAAGAGGAGTTTGAATCGAAGGAAGTAGAAGAAGCTTAAGGTTATGAGCGACGATCAGAAAAAGAAAGACGATTCAAAGATTCAAAAGGATAATCAGATCAACATAGAGCTCTCGGAGGAAACTGCCGAGGGCATCTATGCTAATCTGGCCATGATTGCTCATTCGAGTAGTGAATTTGTTATCGACTTTATTCGACTGATGCCTGGTGTTCCTAAAGCCAAAGTAAAATCAAGAATTGTAGTAACTCCTGAGCATGCTAAAAGGCTTTTGAATGCCCTTCAGGACAATATCCAGAAGTATGAAGCCAACTTTGGGGAGGTTAAGCAAACAGAAGAAACACCAAAATTCCCGATGAATTTTGGCGGAACAATGGGGGAGGCATGAGCCACTCATTTACAGATTCTAAAAATATCCCCGTTAAATCATCTTTTAACTTTTTGATATAATCACAATATATCTATCTTTGCGTTCCCAAATTTTGGGACGATTAGAAATTATAGCGTATGCCAACTATACAACAATTAGTAAGGAAGGGTAGAAAGAAATTGACTTCAAAGTCTAAATCCCCAGCACTGGACTCTTGTCCACAGCGAAGAGGAGTATGTACGCGTGTATATACTACCACTCCTAAGAAGCCTAACTCTGCAATGAGAAAAGTAGCAAGGGTACGACTTACCAATGGGAAAGAAGTGAATGCTTACATTCCGGGAGAAGGTCACAACTTGCAGGAACACTCAATTGTTCTTATCAGAGGTGGTAGAGTAAAGGATTTACCGGGAGTAAGATACCACATCATTAGAGGTGCGTTAGATACTGCTGGAGTGAATGGACGTCTACAAAGAAGATCTAAATACGGCGCTAAGCGACCTAAAAAATAATTTTCAGGAGAAATGAGAAAAGCAAAACCAAAAAAGAGATACATCCTGCCTGATCCGATTTATCAGGACACACTTGTAACCAAGTTTGTTAACAATCTGATGTTGGATGGCAAGAAGAGTATTTCTTACAGTATTTTCTACAATGCAATCAATCAAGTAGAAGAGAAGACAGGTGAAAGTGGCCTTGAAACATGGAAGACGGCACTTAGTAACATTATGCCATCTGTAGAAGTAAAGGCAAGAAGAGTTGGTGGTGCCAATTTCCAGGTACCTATCGAAGTTCGACCAGACAGAAAAATCGCTCTTGGTATAAAATGGATGATCAAATACGCGAGACTAAGAGGTGAAAAAACCATGCAGGATCGATTGGCACAAGAAATAATCGCCGCATCAAAAGGTGAAGGAGCCGCTGTGAAGAAAAAAGATGATATGCACAGAATGGCAGAAGCGAATAAAGCATTCTCACACTTCAGATTCTAAGAACCAAAATGGCTAGAGACTTAAGACTTACAAGAAATATCGGTATCGCAGCACACATTGATGCCGGAAAAACTACAACCACTGAGCGTATCCTTTATTACGCAGGTATCAACCACAAAATTGGTGAAGTTCACGATGGTGGTGCTACTATGGACTGGATGGAGCAGGAGCAGGAAAGAGGTATTACAATTACTTCTGCTGCTACTACTGTATTCTGGAAGTATAAGGATGAGGATTACCATATCAATATTATTGATACTCCGGGACACGTTGATTTTACTGTAGAAGTAAATAGATCACTTCGTGTATTGGATGGTCTTGTATTCCTTTTTAGTGCGGTTGATGGTGTTGAGCCTCAGTCTGAAACAAACTGGAGACTTGCTGATAACTATAAAGTAGCTAGAATTGGATTCGTTAATAAAATGGACCGTTCTGGTGCTGACTTCTTGAAAGTTTGTAAGCAAGTAAAAGAGATGCTTGGAACGAAAGCTGTTCCTCTTCAATTGCCAATCGGTGCTGAAGACAACTTCAAAGGTGTTGTAGATTTAGTTGAGAATAAAGCCTATATCTGGAATGAAGAGGATATGGGAATGACTTTTGAAGAAATTGAAATTCCTGCTGACATGCAGGGTGAAGTAGATGAGTATAGAGAACATCTTGTTGAATCAGTAGCAGAATACGATGAGAACTTGATGGAGAAATACTTCGAAGATCCTGCTAGTATTACAAGAGATGAAATCGTAGCTGCTCTAAGAGCTGCAACTATTGACTTGGCTTTTGTGCCGATGCTTTGTGGTTCTGCTTTTAAGAATAAAGGAGTTCAGACACTATTGAATTACGTGATGGAATTACTTCCTTCACCATTGGATAGAGATAGCATCACTGGTACAAACCCAGACACTGAAGAACCAACTACAAGAAAGCCGTCAAGTGATGAGCCATTTTCAGCACTTGCATTTAAAATTGCGACAGACCCATTCGTAGGTCGTCTTTGCTTTGTGAGATCATACTCTGGCACACTAGAGTCCGGTTCTTACATATACAACACAAGAACAAGCAAGAAAGAGCGAATTTCTCGAATCTTTCAAATGCACGCCAACAAGCAAAACCAAATTGACAAACTTCACTGTGGAGATATTGGTGCGGTAGTTGGATTTAAAGACATCAAAACAGGAGATACACTTTGCAACGAGAAGGCCAAGATCGTTCTTGAATCAATGGTATTCCCTGATCCGGTTATCGGTTACGCTATTGAGCCTAAAACTCAAGCTGACGTAGATAAGCTTGGTATCGCAATTGGTAAATTGATTGAAGAAGATCCTACACTTCAGGTAGAAACTAACCATGAAACAGGTCAGACTATCCTGAAAGGAATGGGTGAGCTTCACTTAGATATTATTATTGACCGTCTGAAAAGAGAGTTCAAGGTTGAAATCAATCAGGGAGCTCCTCAGGTAGCATACAAAGAAGCAATTACTACATCTGTTGAACACAAAGAAGTTTACAAGAAGCAGTCTGGTGGGCGAGGTAAATTCGCAGATATTGTATTCGAGATCGGTCCAAAAGACGAAGATTACGAGCAAGGAGGCCTTCAATTCGTAAATGAAATTGTTGGTGGTGTTATTCCAAAGGAATTCATCCCTGCAATCCAAAAAGGATTTGAATCCGCAATGGTAAATGGTCCACTTGCAGGATATCCAATCGACAACATGAAAGTAAGACTATATCATGGATCATTCCACGATGTAGATTCAGATTCACTATCATTCGAACTAGCTGCTAGAGCTGGTTTCAAAGCAGCAGCTGCAAAATGTAGCCCAGTGATTCTTGAGCCGATAATGGCTGTAGAGGTAGTAACACCTGATGAGTACACAGGAACAATTACTGGTGACTTGAATAAAAGACGTGGTATCATGAAAGGAATGGATACAAGAGGAACTTCATCTGTGATTAAAGCAGATGTTCCATTGTCTGAACTTTTCGGATATGTAACAGACCTTAGAACCAATAGTTCAGGACGAGCTACAGCATCATTGACGTTCGCTCACTATGATCAGGTTCCTAAGAATATTGCTGAAGGTGTAATCGCTGAAGTTAAAGGCACAGCCAACGTATAAAGACATTTAAGATGAATCAAAAAATTAGAATAAAACTTAAGTCTTACGACCATAATTTGGTTGACAAGTCTTCTGAGAAAATTGTTCGAGCAGTAAAGACTACTGGAGCAGTCGTTAGCGGTCCAATCCCACTTCCTACTGTAAAGGAGAAGTTCACTGTTCTTAAGTCGCCTCACGTAAACAAAAAAGCAAGAGAGCAATTTCAGCTTTGTACCTATAAGAGGTTGGTAGACATCTACAGTAACAGTGCAAAAACAGTTGATGCATTGATGAAGTTGGAGTTACCTAGCGGGGTAGACGTAGAGATCAAAGTATAATACGATTTTAAATCGTCAGGGAGAACCAATTGGTCCATATCGATTGGTTCTTTTTTTGTCTAAAAAAATAAGCGAACAAAGTTTTTGTTCGGCAAGCGGATTTGCTATCTTTGCAGTCCTTTTCACGAAAAGTTTGCCTGAGAGGGTAATTAAAAGATATAAACGACTAGAAAATGCCTGGTTTAATAGGAAGGAAAGTAGGAATGACAAATGTCTTCGACGAAAATGGTAAGAGCATTGCTTGCACCCTCGTTGAAGCTGGTCCTTGCGTCGTAACTCAAGTTAAGAACGAAGAGACAGACGGTTATAAAGCTGTGCAGTTGGCATACGGTGAAAGAAAAGAAAAAAATACACCAAAAGCTCTACAGGGTCATTTTGCTAAAGCAAAGACTACTCCTAAGCTTAAGGTTGTGGAATTCAGAGATTTCAGATCTGAGTTTGATGATAAAGTGAAGTTAGGTAATGAAATCAAGATAGAAGACATCTTCAATGAGCAGGACTATGTTGATGCCATTGGTACTTCTAAGGGAAAAGGTTTTCAGGGGGTTGTAAAGAGACACGGTTTTGGAGGAGTAGGTCAGGCAACTCACGGTCAGCACAACAGAATGAGAGCTCCGGGTTCAATTGGTGCTGCATCTTTCCCATCAAGAGTATTCAAAGGGATGAAAATGGCGGGAAGAACTGGTGGAGATAGAGTAAAAACTCTAAACCTAAGAGTATTAAAAGTATATCCTGAGAAAAATTTGGTTCTGATTTCAGGTGCCATCCCGGGAGCAAAAAATTCATTCGTAATACTTGAAAAGTAATCATGAAGGTAGCTGTATTAAATATTAAAGGAGAGGAGACAGGACGAGAAATCAACCTGGACAAAAGCATCTTTGGCATTGAGCCTAACGAGCATGCTGTCTACCTTGATGTAAAAAACTACTTGGCCAACCAACGACAAGGTAATGCTAAGACCAAGGAGCGTGGAGAGATCGTAGGATCTACCAGAAAGATCAAGAAGCAGAAAGGAACAGGTACAGCAAGAGCGGGTAGTATCAAGTCTCCTATTTTCAGAGGCGGGGGTACCATCTTTGGTCCCAAGCAAAGAGACTATGGCTTTAAGCTGAATAAGAAAGTGAAAAAACTTGCTCGCAAGTCAGTTCTTTCTTCAAGAGCAAAAGAAAAAGCAATTCAAATCTTAGAAGACTTCACATTTGAAGCACCTAAGACAAAAGAATTTATCAGCATTCTTAATAGTCTTTCGGTATCAGATAAGAAATCATTGTTGCTGGTAAGTGACAAAAACAAAAATGTATTCTTGTCTTCTCGAAATCTTAAGAAAGCACATGTATCAACTGTTGATGAAGTGAATACTTACGATTTGATCAACGCTGAGCGTGTGATCATTTGTGAGGGTACACTTGAGCAACTAAAAGAAAGATTTAACTAAGATGGGAGTTTTAATTAAACCATTAGTTACTGAGAAAGTGTCTTCGCTCAATGAGCATGGTCAGTACGGATTTGTAGTTGCCAAAGATGCTAACAAGGTTCAGATAAAGACTGAAGTTGAAAAAACTTACGGTGTTACTGTTGAATCTGTTAATACAATGATCCAACCGGGTAAATCGAAAAGAAGATATACCAAATCAAGGGTTATTGAAGGAAGAACCCCAGCTTATAAGAAGGCAATTGTGCAGGTAGCTGAGGGCGATATAATCGATTTTTATAGCGGAATATAACAAACAGAAATGGCTGTAAAAAAACTTAAACCGACTACCCCAGGACAGAGATACAGAATGGCTCCTGTCTTTGATGATGTTACTAAGTCCACTCCAGAGAGGTCTTTGGTAACTACATCTAAAAGAAATGGTGGTAGAAATAATCAGGGTCGAATGACCGTGCGAAATGTGGGAGGTGGTCACAAGCGTAAGCTAAGAATCATTGACTTCAAAAGAGACAAGCATGGCATCCCTGCTACAGTAAAAGCAATTGAATACGATCCGAACAGATCTGCAAGAATTGCATTGCTGTACTATGCTGACGGTGAAAAACGATACATTCTGGCACCAGCTGGTTTGGAGGTTGGAACGGTGATTAATTCGGGCAAAGGAGTTGCTCCTGAAGTTGGAAATACACTTTTTCTGTCTGACATCCCTCTAGGTACAATTATCCATAATATCGAGCTGAAGCCTGGTAAAGGTGGTGTAATGGCAAGAAGTGCCGGTACATATGTACAACTAGTCGCAAGAGAAGGAAAGTACTCAACTGTTAAACTTCCTTCAGGTGAAATGAGATTGGTTCTCAATACTTGCCTTGCTACTATTGGTACGGTTTCTAATTCAGATCACATGAGTGTTCGTCTTGGAAAAGCTGGTCGAAATAGATGGTTAGGTAAGAGACCTAGGGTTAGAGGTGTGGCAATGAACCCAGTAGATCACCCAATGGGTGGTGGTGAAGGAAGGTCATCAGGAGGACACCCTAGATCTAGAAACGGTCTGTACACGAAAGGTATGAAGACCCGTAAGCCAAATAAATATTCTGATAAGCAGATAGTTAAACGTAGGAAATAATGTCAAGATCATTAAAGAAAGGGCCTTATATAGACTTCCGTCTTGAGAAGAAAGTTGACGCGATGAGCGAATCAGGTAAGAAGTCAGTGATCAAAACCTGGTCACGACGTTCTATGATATCTCCTGATTTTGTAGGTCACACTTTCGCTGTACACAATGGAAATAAATTCATCCCTGTTTTTGTAACAGAAAACATGGTAGGTCATAAACTTGGTGAGTTTGCTCCTACGAGAAACTTTAGAGGACATATTGCCAAGAAGGATAAAGGTAAAAGATAAGAGCACCTATGGAAGCTGAAAAGAAACTTAAGAAATCAGTACGAATCAGGCTTCAAAAAGAAGCTGATAAGAAGTTCCGTGAAGAGAATAAAGGAAAGTTAGGTGCAGTTAAGTCTTCACTTAGGAATGTTCCAACTTCTCCACGTAAGATGAGACTCGTTGCTGACATGATTAGAGGTGAGCGAGCTAATATAGCTCTTAATATTCTTCGCTTTGATTCACATCAGGCCTCAATTACCTTGGAAAAGCTTTTACTAACAGCTATTGCTGATTGGCAAATGCAAAATGAGGACATCAGCATTGAAGAAGCGGATTTATATGTGAAAGAAATCTATGTGGATAGCGCTCGAATGTTAAAGAGACTAAGACCGGCTCCACAGGGTAGGGCTCACAGGATCAGAAAGAGATCAAATCATGTGACTATCGTCGTTGATAATCACAATCAGGATACTAAAGAAACTAAAGAAAGCAACAAATAATGGGACAAAAAGTACACCCAGTTGGATTTAGATTAGGCGTTATCAAAGGGTGGGATTCTGCCTGGTTCGATAGTAAGTCTTACGCTGACAAACTTGTTGAAGACAACAAAATTCGTAAGTACATCGCTGCTCGTATGCCAAAAGGAGGCATATCTAAAATAGTGATTGAACGAACGCTTAAAAGAATAACTCTTACAGTTCATACTGCTCGTCCGGGTGTGGTGATTGGTAAGGGGGGATCTGAAGTCGATAAGATCAAAGAAGAGTTGAAAAACTTGACTGGTAAAGATCTTCAGATCAATATTTTTGAAATCAAAAGACCTGAGTTAGATGCGAAGCTGGTAGGGGAGTCTATCGCACAGCAGCTACAAGCAAGAATCTCTTTCAGAAGAGCTATGAAGCAGTCAATTGCTTCTTCTATGCGAGTAGGAGCTCAGGGAATCAAAATCAAATGTTCTGGTAGATTGGGTGGTGCAGAGATGGCACGAAGTGAGCAGTATAAAGAAGGGAGAATTCCTTTGCATACGCTTAGAGCAGATATTGATTACGCTATTACTGAAGCTCACACCATTTACGGAAAGATTGGTATTAAGGTGTGGATATTCAAAGGAGAGGTGTTTGGTAAGAGAGATCTTTCACCAAACGTAGGTCAAGCAGGTGGTGGAAACAATGCACCTGGTGGTGGAGCGCCGAACAGAAGGCGAAGAGAAAATAGAAGAAGAAAGTAAAAGTTTTGTAAAAGCATCATGTTACAGCCAAAACGAACGAAATTTAGAAAAATGCAAAAAGGCCGAGTGAAGGGTCTTGCCAATCGTGGGCATAGACTTGCATTCGGAACTTTTGGAATCAAGGCAATGGAGCCAGGATGGATCACTAGCCGGCAGATAGAAGCTGCAAGGATTGCCATGACCAGAGCGATGAAAAGGGAGGGTCAGGTATGGATCCGGATTTTTCCTGACAAGCCTGTGACTAAGAAGCCTGCAGAGGTAAGAATGGGTAAGGGTAAGGGAGCGCCAGAATATTGGGTAGCTACTGTTAAGCCTGGTACCGTACTATTCGAAGCAGCAGGTGTAGATATCGAATTGGCTAAAGAAGCTTTACGATTGGCTGCACAAAAACTGCCAATCTCTACAAAATTCACATTAGCAAAAGATTATAAGCCAGAGTAATGAAAAATTCTGAATTAAGAGGATTGAGTCTGGACGAGCTGAAAAACAAGCTTGCAGTAGAAAAGGAAAACTATGGTAAACTTAAGTTTGCACATAGTATTACACCTATCGAAAACCCAATGAAAATTCGAGAGAATAGAAAATTGGTGGCAAGAATTCAGACAGAAATAAAGGCCAAGGAATTAAATCAAGTTGCTGAAGCAAGCAAATAATTTTCAGTAATGGAAAGAAATCTAAGAAAAGAAAGAATCGGACAAGTGGTGAGCAATAAAATGCAGAAAAGCATCACTGTGGCTGTTGAGCGAAAAGTAAAGCACCCGATCTACGGAAAATTTGTGAGAAAAACCACTAAGCTCACAGCTCATGACGAGAAAAACGATTGCAATATTGGAGATACTGTAAAAGTGATGGAAACTCGACCTATGAGCAAAAGCAAAAGATGGAGATTGGTTGAAATTATTGAAAGAGCAAAATAATGGTACAGCAGGAGTCAAGATTATCGGTTGCGGACAATAGCGGCGCTAAAGAAGTGCTTGTGATCCGTGTGCTTGGTGGCACTAAGAAGCGATATGCTTCTGTTGGTGACAAAGTGATTGTGACTGTTAAGCATGCACTTTCATCAAGTAGTTTGAAAAAAGGAACTGTCTCACGAGCCGTTGTAGTAAGAACGAAAAAAGAAGTTCGAAGAAAAGATGGAAGCTATATCCGATTTGAGGATAATGCAGCTGTACTTCTTACTGCCAACGATGAGCCTAGAGGAACCAGGATTTTCGGTCCGGTTGCGAGAGAGCTTAGAGAAAAGCAGTTCATGAAAATTGTATCATTAGCACCAGAAGTACTTTAATAATGGACAAGGTAAAATTTCACATAAGAAAAGGTGACACGGTAAAGATTATTGCCGGTAACGATAAAGGAAAAACCGGTAAAGTACTGGAAGTGAACACTGCTAAGTATAGAGCAATCGTAGAGGGAGCTAACATGGTAACAAAACATGTGAAGCCATCTGCTGCTAACCCGGAAGGCGGAATTCAGGAAACTGAAGCTGCTATTCATCTTAGCAACCTTATGGTAGTAGATCCATCATCTGGTGATGCTACCAGAACTGGAAGAAAGAAAAATGCAGATGACAAGCTGCAGAGATATTCAAAAAAATCAGGAGAATTTATCACGAATGGCTAGTCCTAGATTAAAAGAAAAATACAGGGAGGAAATCGTTCCTCAATTGAAGGATAAGTTTCAGTACAGCTCTGTTATGCAGGTGCCGAAACTGACTAAGATCGCCATCAATAAAGGAATTGGCGCTGCTGTATCTGACAAAAAATTGGTAGATGTAGGAGTAGAAGAACTTACGATGATCACTGGTCAGCAAGCTATTCCTACAATCGCTAAGAAGTCCGTTTCCAACTTTAAGTTGAGAGAAGGAATGCCAATTGGAGCAAAAGTGACGCTTCGTGGTGATAAAATGTATGAATTTCTTGATCGTTTGGTAACTGTAGCGCTACCACGAGTAAGAGATTTCAAAGGAATTAGAGAAAAAGGATTTGACGGAAGGGGTAATTACACACTAGGTGTGGAAGAACAAATTATTTTCCCTGAAATCAGTATCGATAAAGTAAACAAAATCACAGGTATGGACATCACGTTTGTGACAACTGCACAAACTGATGAAGAGAGTCTTGAGTTATTGAGATCTCTTGGTATGCCGTTTACTTCTAAGAAGAACTAAGAAATTATGGCTAGAGAAGCAGTAAAAGCGAGAGAAAGAAAAAGAGAGAAGCTTGTTGCAAGATATGCTGAGAAAAGAGCCGCTTTAAAAGAAGCAGGTGATTACGAAGCATTAGACAAGCTACCAAGAAACTCTTCAAAAGTAAGATTACACAATAGATGTAAGCTTACGGGTAGACCAAAGGGCTACATGAGGAGATTTGGTATCTCAAGGGTGACATTCAGAGAGATGGCATCACAAGGAAAAATACCAGGAGTAACAAAAGCTAGCTGGTAGTTTAAATCTTCCTTTCGTTTCAAAATATAAATTATTATTTTTGCACCCCCTTTTTCAGAGGGGGATAAGTGTGTTTAAGAAATGGTAACAGACCCGATAGCAGATTATTTAACCAGGATTCGCAACGCAATAGGAGCGAACCATCGTGTAGTAGAGGTGCCTGCTTCTAATTTAAAGAAGGAGATCACTAAGGTATTACACAGTAAGGGCTTCATCAGAAACTACAAGTTTGAGGATGATAACAAGCAAGGGATCATCAAGATCGCTTTAAAGTACAATCCACAAACAAAACAGTCAGCGATAACTAGCCTGGAGCGCGCAAGTACACCAGGTCTTAGAAAGTATGCTGGTGCTGAAGCTCTGCCAAGAGTATTAAACGGTCTTGGTATCGCAATTTTATCTACATCGAAGGGTGTGATTTCTGATAAAGAAGCACGTCGTGAGAATGTAGGTGGAGAAGTTTTATGTTACGTGTATTAATAGAATTGAGATGTCAAGGATAGGAAAAGCACCAATAAATTTACCAGAGGGAGTAGCAGTTACTGTAGATAAAAATACAGTGAATGTAAAAGGTCCTAAAGGTGAACTGACTCAGCAAATTGATCCGGATATCACCTTTAAGGTGGAAGACGGAGTTGTGACCGTAGAGCGTCCAACTGAGCAGAAAAGACATAAAGCCCTACATGGCCTTTACCGTTCATTGGTAAACAACATGGTTGAAGGTGTGAACACGGGATTCAAGAAGGAGATGGAACTCGTAGGGGTAGGTTATAAGGCAGCCGTGCAGAATAATGTATTGGAGCTGAACCTTGGATATTCTCACAGTATTTATTTCGCTGTACCAGAAGAAATTAAAGTTTCTGCTGAAACAGCTAAAGGACAAAATCCAAAAGTGATTGTAGAAGGAATCGACAAGCAGTTAGTTGGTCAGATTTCAGCAAAAATCAAATCACTTAGAAAAGTGGAGCCATACAAAGGAAAAGGTATCCGCTTTATTGGAGAGCATGTTAGAAGAAAAGCTGGTAAAACTGCTGCTAAATAATAAGACATGGCAATTACTAAAACGGCAAGAAGAAAAAGACTTAGACTGGGTATCAGAAGAAAAATTTCTGGTACAGCAGAGAGACCTAGAGTTTCTGTATTCAAAAGTAACAAGGGTATATACGCTCAGTTGATTGATGATGTAAATGGTAAAACATTAGCATCAGCATCTACTAAAGAGCTTGGAAAGCAAAACTTAAACGTAGAGGTTGCTAAGGAAGTGGGCAAGAAGCTAGCTGAGAATGCAAAAAGTGCGGGTATCGAATCAGTAGTTTTTGATAGAGGCGGATATCCATACCACGGTCGGGTTAAGTCCTTGGCTGATGGTGCTCGAGAGGGAGGTTTAAAATTCTAAGGAAACAGAAATTATGTCACAGAGCAATATAAGATCTATAAAAGCAAGTGAAATCGACCTTCAGGAGCGAGTAGTTGCGATCAAAAGAGTAGCGAAAGTAGTAAAAGGTGGTCGTCGATTCAGTTTCTCAGCTATCGTAGTTGTAGGGGATGGAAACGGTGTGGTAGGTTATGGTTTGGGTAAAGCAAACGAGGTAACTGACGCAATCACAAAAGGAATCGATGACGCAAAGAAAAATCTCGTGAAAGTGCCTGTATTTAAAGGTACTGTTCCTCACGATGCATTAGGTAAGTTCGGGGGTGGATTGGTGCTTCTTAAGCCAGCTGCTCCTGGTACTGGAGTAATTGCCGGTGGTGCGATGCGTGCGGTATTGGAGAGTGCGGGCGTGCATGATGTACTTGCTAAATCAAAAGGATCATCTAACCCACATAATGTGGTGAAAGCAACTTTTGATGCGCTTAATAAAATGAGAGATCCATTTGCTGTAGCTCAGCAAAGAGGTGTGTCTTTAGATAAAGTTTTCAATGGCTAAGACAATGGGAAAAGTATTAATCACACAGAAGAGAAGTACGATCAAGCGTCCTAAAAACCAACAAAAAACAATTGTTGCTTTAGGTCTTGGTAAAATCAATAAGTCCGTTGAAAAGGAATTAAATCCTTCGATTGAAGGAATGATCAAAACGGTGAATCACTTAGTAGAAGTTAAAGAGCTGTAAACATGAGACTTGAATCATTAAAGCCTGCAGAGGGCTCAACAAAGAATAGAAAGCGAATCGGTAGAGGTCAAGGCTCTGGAAGAGGTGGTACATCTACGCGAGGACACAAAGGCGCTCAGTCTAGATCAGGATACTCTCGAAAAACAGGATTTGAAGGAGGACAGATGCCTCTTCAAAGAAGGGTTCCTAAGTTTGGTTTCAAAAACAACAACAAAGTTGTTTCTAAACCAATCAACCTGGATGACCTGCAAAAGCTAAGTGAAGCGAAAAAACTAAAAGAAGTTACGCTTGAGATCCTAATTGAAAACGGTCTTGCTCAAAAAAATGATATCATCAAAGTTTTGGGTAGAGGCGAATTGAAAGCAGGACTTAAAGTTACAGCACACAAATTCTCAAAGACAGCTCAGGAAGCTATTGAGAAAGCTGGTGGATCAATTACTGTAGTTGAATAATGAAGAAATTCATAGATACCATACGAAACATATTTTCCATTGAGGAACTAAGAACCAGAATCCTAAATACGATAGGATTTTTGGTAATTTTCAGAATTGGTTCTTTCGTGGTACTTCCAGGAGTGGATCCATCCAAGCTTACCGGACAAGCGTCAGGTATTTTTGGATTGCTAGATACGTTCTTAGGTGGAGCATTTAGTAATGCATCAGTGTTTGCACTTGGTATCATGCCATATATCTCTGCATCAATTGTATTACAGCTGATGACAGTGGCTGTTCCTTACTTCCAAAAGCTTCAGAAAGAAGGAGATAGCGGAAGGAAGAAAATTAATCAGCTTACAAGAGTTTTAACAATCGCCATTTGTATGGCGCAGGGCTTTAGCTACGTTTCAGCTGCTATCGAGCCAACAGCCATTCTGGATAACTCATTCTTTTTCAAGTTTACTTCAGTGATCATCCTTACTTCAGGTACGATCTTTTGTATGTGGCTTGGTGAGAAAATCACTGATAAAGGTATCGGAAATGGTATCTCTATGCTCATCATGATTGGGATCATTTCAAGGTTCCCTGGAAGTATTGCTGCTGAGGCTATCACCAGAGGGATGAGCGAAATGTTGCTTTTCATCCTTGAGTTAGTAGCATTATTCTTTGTTGTACTTGTGACAGTAGCATTAGTGCAGGCAGTACGAAGAGTACCTGTGCAGTATGCGAAACAGGTAGTCGGTAACAAAGTATACGGTGGACAGAGACAGTACATTCCATTAAAGGTGAATGCTTCTGGTGTAATGCCGATCATCTTTGCACAATCCATTATGTTCCTTCCAGCTATGTTGGCAGGCCTATGGAGAGAAGAGAGCGATTTCGCAAACTACATTGGTACTACCTTTTCAGATTTTACTTCATGGCAGTACAATTTGACCTTTGCGATAATGATTATCGTATTCACATTCTTCTACACTGCCATCACAATCAATCCTAACCAGATTGCAGATGATATGAAAAGAAATGGCGGTTTTGTGCCAGGCGTTAAGCCAGGTAAACAAACCGGTGATTTTCTAGATAATATTCTTTCAAGAATCACTTTACCAGGAGCGATTTTCCTTGCGATCATCGCTATCCTTCCTGCATTCGCAATGATTGCAGGTGTAAATCAGGGCTTTGCTCAGTTTTACGGAGGAACGTCACTATTGATTATGGTGGGTGTAATTCTTGATACCCTTCAGCAGATTGAGAGCTACCTGCTCATGAGGCACTATGAAGGTATGATGAAATCAGGTAGAGTTAAAGGAAGAACTCAGGCAGCATAATGGCAAAACAAGCATCCATAGAACAAGACGGAACGATCGTGGAAGCATTGTCAAACGCAATGTTTAGAGTAGAACTTGAAAATGGTCATGAGGTGATCGCGCATATCTCTGGAAAGATGAGAATGCATTACATCAAGATTTTACCTGGAGATAAGGTAAAGTTGGAAATGTCGCCATATGATTTAACAAAAGGAAGAATAGTTTATCGCTATAAATAACAGTCTAAGACTGAAAAAGTAAATAGAAATGAAAGTAAGAGCATCCGTTAAAAAACGAAGCGTTGATTGCAAGGTGATTAGGAGGAAAGGGAAGCTTTATGTAATCAATAAAAAGAATCCAAAGTTTAAACAAAGACAAGGATAATTATGGCAAGAGTTGCAGGAGTAGATATTCCCGATAACAAACGAGGCGAGATTGCCTTGACGTACATTTTTGGTATCGGTAAAGCATCAGCACAAAAGATTTTGTCTGAAGCCGGAGTAGACCCAAACAAGAAGGTACAAGACTGGACTGACGATGAGGGTGGTAGTGTAAGAACTATTATTCGTGAGAATCACAAAGTAGAAGGTGTTCTCAAAGGAGAGGTTCAGATGAGTATTAAGCGACTTTTGGATATTGGTTGTTACAGAGGCCTCCGTCATAGAAAAGGACTTCCTGTTAGAGGACAGCATACTAAAAACAATGCTCGAACTCGAAAAGGTAGAAGAAAGACGGTTGCGAATAAGAAGAAAGCTGTTAAGTAATAGATAGATGGCACAAAAGAGAAAAGATAAAGCTAAAAAGAGAGTTGTTGCTGTTAGTGCTGTGGGTCAGGCTCACATCAAAGCATCATTCAACAACATCATTATTTCCATGACCAATGAAACCGGTCAGGTTATCAGCTGGGCTTCAGCAGGTAAAATGGGTTTTCGTGGATCTAAAAAGAACACTCCATATGCTGCTCAAGTAGCCGCTCAGGAATGTGCTCAAAAAGCTCATGACCTAGGCCTTCGTAAAGTAGAAGTATTTGTAAAGGGTCCTGGATCAGGAAGAGAGTCTGCCATCAGAACCATCCAAAATACAGGTATAGAAGTTACGATGATTAAAGACGTGACCCCACTGCCTCACAATGGATGCAGACCACCGAAAAGAAGAAGAGTTTAAGATATTAAAATTGTTATAGATAATGGCAAGATATACTGGGCCTAAGACTAAAATTTCCAGAAGATTTGGAGAGCCAATCTTCGGAGCGAGCAAAGCGCTTCAGAAGAAAGCATACCCTCCTGGTCAGCATGGAAGAGGAAGAAGAAAGAAGCAGTCTGAATACGCGATCCAGCTAGCTGAGAAGCAGAAAGCAAAGTACACGTATGGAGTACTGGAGCGTCAATTCGCGAACGCTTTTGATAAAGCTTCCAGAAAAAGCGGAATTACCGGTGAAGTCCTTCTTCAATTGTTGGAGGCAAGATTAGATAATACCGTGTTCCGACTGGGTATTGCGCCAACGAGAAGGGCTGCAAGACAATTGGTATCTCACAAACACATAACTGTGAATGGAGAGCTGGTAAATGTGCCTTCTTATACATTAAAAAATAACGACATCATTGGTGTGAGAGAGAAGTCAAAATCTCTGGAAGCTATTACCGATAGCCTTGCATCCAATGCTCGTAGCTACTCTTGGTTGGAGTGGGATTCTGCCAGCATGACTGGTAAGTTTCTAAACTCTCCTAGCAGGGAAGAAATTCCTGAAAATATCAAGGAGCAGCTAATCGTCGAATTGTACTCTAAGTAAACACTCAAAAGAATAAGATATATGTCTATCCTAGCATTTCAAATGCCAGAAAAAGTGGTAATGGAAAAAGCAGATGATTTCCATGGCCTCTTTACATTCAAACCTCTGGAAAAGGGATACGGTGTTACAATAGGTAATGCGTTAAGAAGAATTCTTCTTTCTTCACTGGAAGGGTATGCAATCACAGGAGTGAAAATTCCGGGTGTTTTGCATGAATTCTCTACCATCGAAGGAGTAGTGGAAGATGTGAGTGAAATGATCCTGAACCTGAAAATGGTTCGATTCAAGAAGATTGAGGATGTAGCAGATAACTCTATCACTGTGAGTGTTTCTAACATGAAGAAACTTACTGCTGGTGATTTAGCAAAAGCAACTACTTCATTCGAAATCCTTAATCCTGATCATGTGATTTGTCATCTTGACGAATCAGCGAAGTTCGAAATCGAACTTACTGTTGAAAAAGGAAGAGGATATGTTGGTGCGGACGAAAATAAGCCTGCAGAACAAAATTTCGGATTCATCGCTATTGATTCGGTTTACACGCCAATCAAAAACGTAAAATACAGCGTTGAAAACACAAGGGTAGAGCAGAAAACTGACTATGAGCAGTTAACGCTTGATATCGAAACGGATGGTTCGATTCACCCTGAAAATGCACTAAAAGGTGCAGCTAACATTTTGATTCAGCACTTCATGTTGTTCTCAGATCAGAATATGATCCTTGAGACTCAGGAAGCTGGTGAGCCAGAGCAGGTAGATGAAGAGTTGCTTCACATGAGAAAGCTACTTAAGACTAATCTGAATGATCTTGATCTTTCAGTTAGAGCTTACAACTGCCTGAAAGCAGCTGATGTTAGAACCCTTGGTGATTTAGTTTCACTAGAGATTTCTGACATGATGAAATTTAGAAACTTCGGTAAGAAGTCACTTGCTGAGTTAGAGCAATTGGTTTCTGACAAAGGCCTTACCTTCGGTATGGACCTTGGCAAATACAAATTGGAGGAAGAATAATGAGACACGGAAAGAAATTTAATCACCTTGGTAGAAAGACCGCTCACAGAAGTGCGATGCTTTCTAATATGGCTTCTTCTCTTATCATGCATAAGAGAATCAATACGACTGTAGCGAAAGCGAAAGCGTTGAGAAAGTATATTGAGCCAATTCTTACCAAGTCTAAGACAGATGATACGCACTCAAGAAGAGTGGCATTCTCTTACCTTCAGGACAAAGAATCTGTAACTGAGCTTTTCTCTACTGTAGCTGAGAAGATAGCTAGCCGACCAGGCGGGTATACCAGAATCATCAAAACAGGTGCAAGACTGGGTGATAATGCAGAGATGTGCATGATGGAGTTAGTAGACTTTAATGAGTTGATGCTAAGCGAAAGCGGTGAAGCGAAAGCGAAGACAAGAAGATCCAGAAGAGGTGGAAAAAGCAAAGCAAAGACTGAAGCTCCTAAAGCTGATGTAGCTGAAGTTAAAGAAGAAGCAACCGCGGAGGTAGTAGAAGAAGTGAAGGAAGAAAAGAAAGCTGAGGAAGTAGAAGTAAAGGCAGAGGAGACTGAAGCAAAAGCGGAAGAAACAGAAAAGAAAGAGGAGTCTAAAGAGGAAAAGAAGAAAGAGGATTAAGATTGAAGACTCTCAAAAAATATAAAGCCATCGGTCGATTTGACTGATGGCTTTTTTATTGTCTAATCCATATTATTTTTGCATCCCAGTATGAAATACCCCACACGTAAGAAAGCAACCCTATTATTACAGGACGGCACCATTTTCGAAGGATTTTCCATAGGTAAAGAAGGAACCTCTGGAGGAGAGATTTGCTTCAATACCGGGATGACTGGTTATCAGGAAATCTACACGGATCCATCTTATTTTGGTCAGATCATTGTAAACACCACTTCTCACATTGGAAATTACGGCGCGTTAGATACGGAAGTAGAAAGTGATGCACCTACTATTAATGGTTTGGTCGTAAACGAATTTTCCGGAATTTATAGCCGTACAAGTGCCACTGAAGGACTTCAGGAATTCCTGGAAAAGCATAATACGGTAGGTATCGCAGGTGTAGATACACGAAAAATCGTACGCCACATACGTACCAAGGGTGCCATGAATGCGATCATATCTTCTGAATTGGAGGATAAAGAGCTTCAGGCGGAACTCGATAAGATTCCGAGTATGGAGTCGCTGGAACTCTCAACTAAGGTCACAACGAAAGAAATTTATGACCTTGGTGAAGATAATGATGGCTACAAAGTGGCGGTATTGGATCTGGGAATTAAAAAATCGATTCTAAAAAACCTGATTGAAAGAAATTGTCAATGCAGAGTGTTTCCTGCTAAAACATCATTCGCAGAAATGGAAAAATGGAACCCGGATGGGTATTTCATTTCCAATGGCCCAGGCGACCCGGCTGTGATGGATTATGCAGCCAACACAGTTAAAGAAATTTTGGATAAGGATAAGCCACTTTTTGGAATCTGTATGGGTAGCCAAATACTCGCACTTGCAGTTGGTATCCCAACATACAAGATGCACCATGGACATAGAGGCCTTAACCATCCGGTTAAGAATTTAAATTCTGGTTTTAGTGAAGTTACATCGCAAAATCATGGATTTGCAGTGGAGATGGAAGCCTTGAAAAATTCGGAAGTTGCTGAGTTGACGCATATTGACTTGAATCACAATACGGTAGAAGGTCTGCGGTTGAAGAACAAGCCCGCATTTGCTGTACAATACCATCCGGAATCATCTCCTGGCCCCAACGATTCAAAATATTTGTTTGACGATTTTATACAACTAATAAAAGACAATAAGTAATGAGTGTTATCGAAAGCGTTTTTGCCCGCCAAATCATGGATTCCAGAGGTAACCCTACCGTTGAGGTAGAGGTAATCACTGAGGATGGCTACATAGGAAGAGCTGCCGTCCCTTCAGGAGCGTCAACAGGCGAGCATGAGGCTGTGGAGCTACGAGATGGTGATAAGTCTCGCTACATGGGCAAAGGGGTGCAAAAAGCTGTAGATAATGTGAACGAGATTATCGCACCTGAGATTGAGGGATTGTTAGTTGTAGAGCAAGCTTATATTGATCAGTTGATGATTGAGCTTGATGGAACTCCAAACAAATCTAAGCTGGGGGCAAATGCAATTCTAGGTGTTTCCCTTGCTGTTGCTCATGCAGGAGCTGATGCTTGCCAGCTTCCGCTGTACCGATATATTGGTGGGGCTAACGCGAAGACACTTCCTGTACCAATGATGAATATCATAAATGGTGGATCTCACTCTGATGCTCCAATTGCCTTTCAGGAATTTATGATTCGTCCAGTTGGAGCACCTACATTCACAGAAGCACTGAGAATGGGCGGGGAAATTTTTCATAACCTGAAAGCAATCATTCATGATAAAGGGCTCAGCACTGCAGTAGGAGATGAAGGTGGGTTTGCACCAAACTTTGAAGGAGGTACCGAAGAAGCTTTGGAGAGTGTTTTGGCTGCTATTAAAAAAGCAGGTTATAAGCCAGGTTCTGACGTTACTATCGCACTGGATTGTGCATCTTCTGAGTTCTTTGAAAATGGCGTTTACGATTACAGCAAATTTGAAGGACCAAATGGAGCTAAGCGATCGAGTGCAGAGCAAGCAGAATACCTGGCGGAATTAGTAAGTAAATACCCAATTGATAGCATAGAGGATGGCTGTGATGAAAATGACTGGGAAGGATGGAAAATGGTGACCGCTAAGATCGGAGACAAATGTCAGCTGGTAGGTGACGACCTATTGGTGACCAACGTGAAGTTTTTGGAGAAAGCAATCAAAGAAAATGCAGCTAACTCAATCCTCATTAAAGTAAATCAGATCGGTACGCTTTCCGAGACTTTAGACGCCATTGAAATGGCACACAAGGCTGGCTGGACAGCCGTAGTATCTCATAGGTCTGGTGAGACGGAGGATGCTACTATCGCTGATATAGCTGTAGCTACAAACGCCGGACAGATCAAGACGGGCTCAATGTCCCGTTCCGATCGAATGGCCAAGTACAATCAACTACTCCGTATTGAGGAAGAGCTGGGTGATGTGGCTATCTATCCAAGCAATAAATAGACTCAAGAATCTAGCATAAAATATTTAAGGCTTCCGAAAGGAGGCCTTTTTTTGTTTTTATACATGAGTTGTTCCACCACTCAAAGTGGTTGGACGACCTACACATCCTGAACAATAAAAATAGCGTTGCGGTTAAGGTCGTAAAACCCAAACTCATGTGTGCCCCAGGGAGTGTTCATTCTTAGCTTTTCTTTTTGGATGGTGCCACGTTTCACGAACTCATCCACATACGTGTGAATGTCCGAAACAAAGATTTTCATCACTGAAGGGAAGACCGGATCATCTTCGTTTGCATGATGAAACTGCAAATGAAATTCCAGGTTATCCCGTTGTAGTCCTACGTACCCATCATCGCCAAACGCATACTTAAAACCGGTGTATTTTTCATACCATTCCAGGTCACGTTTGATATTATCAGTAGAAAGAACAGGAATGATCTGTAAAGGGGAGAGTGATTGAGTCATTTTGATTTAATTATTACTACTAAAAGAAGCGAAAGCATTTTCGTAGTTTTTGTATCCTTTCTTCTTGGCTATCTCGAGTCCTTTAGTAAGGAATTTTTCGGATAGCTCATCTTCATTTAAAGCTGTGTACAACCTCGCCAGGTAGTAATAGCTTCTGCAAAGGATTATGCCATGATTAAGCTCTTCAGAGATGTATTGTGCTCGCTTGAAGAATTCTTCTGCTGTTTCAAAATCATTGCGATCGAAATAAAAAAGGCCAAGATTACATAAAGCATGAGCTTCCGTGTAATTCTTATTTAACTTTTTAGCTAGTTCGTAGGCACGCTTATAATGGAACAATGCAGAATCTAGCTGTCCGAGTTCTTCAAGGTCTGAAGCTGTGTGAATATCATTTCTGATAATTCCGGCCGTGTCAGCTGCATTGATTGATATTTCAAGGCCTCTATTAAAATTAGCCAGACTCTTTTCTACTTCTCCCTGAATTTGTAAGATTGATCCTGATCGGTAAAGTACCTGTGAAATTAGCGACTGATCTTTGCTTTTTTCTGCATAAAACATTGCCGAGTCAAGTAAAGGGATAGCTTGATCCAATGCTTCTTCCACTTTAAAGTAGCTCCAGCTTAAATATTTCAGATCACCAATCCCATATAGCGCCCAACCTTTGAAATTTGGATATTTATGTATCTCAGGGTGGGATAAGATACGATTGAAGTAGACATCCGCTGAATCATACTTTTCGCTAAAGCGAAAATTTTCTCCCTTCTTTAAAAGGTAAAAGAGCTGATCATGAGCGGAAATATTCGGATTTCGAAGCTCGATGCTTGCTATCCTGATAGACTCATTCCAATTTCCCTGGATAAAAAGATCGGTTACAATTTCTTTGTAATCACTAGCATATTCGGTGGGATTTTGGTTGGAAGAGCAGGATATAAGTGTCAACAATAATGTTGCGAAAGGTAAGGTCATGATTCTCATAATACCATTTTTCTACGGATTAGAGATCATGAATGTTTGCTGGCCGAAACATTCATGAGATGATCAAGAAATTCTATTTTGAGTTTAGTTCATCCAGATCAGCCTGAAGCCGTTCATTCCCCAGTGCCCTACTAGTCAGTTGATACATTCGGTCATTTGGGCCATCTTCCCCTAATAGAAGATTAGCTGCCAGGAGTCCATAAGTCATGGTTCCTTTCGCTCCAACCCCTGACATTCCACCTACGAGCACGGCATTCTGGTCAAATGAGCCATCAGGGAAAGGTAAATTCACCGCATAAGGAACTTCGGTTTTTGTAAGGGAATACACACACGAATAGCCGCTGTGAAATTCAATATCCTCTTTCTGAAGATTGAAATCGTTCATTTGAAGGTACTCAATTGTTTCATGGATGCTCCATTCCATTTCCTCATTTGACAATGACAGTTTCCACACATTGTCCAGATCGGAGATCGGCGCTCTTTTAAAATGTCCACCAACTTTAAGGATCGGCACCTCATCTGTATCGAATTGCTCAATCATTGAATAGAATAATTCATCGTGAAGCTTGATGATCGGGTAGCCAGCGAGGAGCTTGCTCTTTTGTTCATCACTCCATCTATTATAAACAGTCGGTTTGATCTTGAGGAAAGCCAGAAACAATCGCTTGGGTGTGATTAACTGATCAATGACTGGAGCGATATCATTTAACAATCTTCCATTGTATGGTCCTGCCGCTGCAACAATCCTTGAAGCTTCTATGACCACTTCAGTTTGGTTCTTAGCATCAAAGATTGCGAGCTGGTATCCCTGATCTGTTCGTTTAAGCTGCTTTACTTTTCGATTATATCGTACTTCATTTCCGGTAAGGGAAATGGCTCTATGCAGCTTTTCAATCAAAGCACGTGGATTTATCGTTCCCGAGTATTTTCGATACTCGCGGATTGTTTGCAATGAATCAGACAGGTTTAAGCCGAATTTTCTTTTGGCAGTCTTGGAATCCGGTGCGAATGCAATACTATCGCCTGATGGCTGAGCCAGGGTGTCCGCTTTATCAAGGTTGAATACCGCGATACCCTCAGATGTCTTAGGGTAAAAAAGATAAGTAACCGGACTTGTTCTGTAAATATCTTCCATGGAATGAGCGTTCGGCTCCTTCTCATTCAGGAAGTCAATAAGCTGTTGGGTTTCGCTTATCCCCTGGATTTGCAGGTATGCAAAGATGTCATCTTGAGGTCCCAGGCTTCTGGAAATACGAGACTCACCAAAGCTGGATCCTGAGGTATAAATGGAGTCTTGCTGCTCAAGCAAAATCACCGATTCCCCTTGCAGAGCGAGCTGCCATGCTGTGGCACTGCCCATCAGTCCGCCTCCGATGACAATGGTCGGTTTCATTTCTTGTTTAGCCTGGCAGGAAGATAATAAGTGAAATAACAATACGCTTATAATCCAACGAGTCATATGGAAAGATAAAGCATTTGTAGAAGGGATAATGTATTGTATTGGGCCCTACTCACTATTTCGGTTCGTGGGGACATGAACCGTGGCATGGAGCTATTGTTTGTGTCTTCATAAACCACTATTTCGTTCGTGCGGTATAGAATTGAGGCAATGGTGTTAGTTAAATTTCTTTAATTCCAATCTTCTTTAAGAAGTTAAATGTTCCGTCATAGAAGTTGGCTGGTCGTGTTGGGTCGGTTGAAGAGCCTTCTGGTATATAAATCACCATTCCTTGCCTTGCCCTTGTAAGTAGTACTCTATAAGCGTTCAGTTTATAGGCTCGATCAATTTCTTTGTTTATGTTCATCCATTTTGTTCCCTTGAAATTCTGGAAATTCCATTCGGAGTTATGATAGAGATCTCCATCCCAAGCGACAATTGCCCAGTCTATTTCTAACCCTTGGATATCGAATTCAGTGGCCACTTCTTCAAGGAAGTTAGAAGATCTGACATCTTCCTTTGGATTTAAGAACCAGTTTGGTGGTTCAATTTCGTTTTTAGCATGAATGCCAAGCGGTATTAACCGCTTGGCTCCTGACGAGCATATCAATCCAATACGTTCATTTCCACGAGCAATCCTTCTTATCCATGCTTTGGCTTTGTCAAGGTCACGTGTCAATTTGATTGGGTAGTCCTGAATTAGCTGATTATGAAGAATTTGAGCAATTTTTAGATTACCATCTAAAACTGAGTGAACAAGATCTGATACTTTTTCTGATCGGAATGATCTTACAGAAACTGCTAGATGCAAATCTGTCATTGAGTTGGAATTTCGATGCATCCATTCTTTTAGCTCATCAGACTTCAGGTAGTCATTATTGTTTGCTATTAGTTCTGAATGATATATGTTCCACTCTGAATAGTGTGCTTTCAGTGCTGAAATCCATTCTTCCAGACCAGCTTCACCGGTGTTAATTTCTTGTCCACCTCCAATTAAGCAAACGATAGTGCACCAGTCATCATGTCTGTCTAAAATACTTATTAGAAAATCTGGCTCAGACATTTCAAAATCAGTATTACCTCTACGTCGCATAAATGAAGACGATTTCTCTTTAGTCCAGGCTCTTTGCGCTTCATCAAATACAACTACTTTCTCAACTGGAGCACGATCCGACAGAAGAGCTTCATCTCTAAAATGATGAATATTTTGAATGAAAGCATTGGCCTTTTGGCATGCTTCTCTTTTTGTAATGTCAGAATTGCTTGATTCATCTCTAGCCAATGCTTCCCTAAGAACTTGTACAAGAGGCCCATTCCCTGAAAGAAAGACAGCATTTTCATTTTCGTCTGCTTTCATTCTTTCATTAGCAATATTCAAACCTGCGAGCGTTTTACCAGCGCCGGGAACGCCAGTTATGAAGCATATGGATTTCTTATTATTGGCTTTAGAATCCTCAATTATTTGAGAAATACTGTCGCTTGTTCTGGAAAGGTTGATTGCGCCAGAGTCAGAGCGAGAAATTTCTTGAACATTATGTCCTTTGTATAAAGCCTGAGCTGCTTCTACAATTGTAGGTGTTGGCTGGTATCTTGAGTTAGACCAAATATTAGGATCAATTACGGTAGAGTTCTCTCGAATTTGTTCAATAGCTGCTCTTATATTAGTTGAGTTACAGAGAATCGGTTGAAAAAGTGAGTCTTCAAATTTTTGAATTTCAATGTCAACTGAATTGGCTTTAGAAGAAATTAATATTGGAATCAAATCCTTGTCGTGACTGCCCTCATGAAAGTTTTTCAGATCGAGAGCATAATCCAAAACTTGATCAATGGCATGGTTAGGATAGGACTTCTCACCAATTTTAAATTCAAGGATTAAAATTGAATTCCCTGCGATCACAACATTATCAACTCTTTTCCCCATTCTAGGGATTGCAAACTCGAAGAAAATATGCCCATTAATTGAGTTCAGTTGATCTTTCAGAATTTCAATTTGTTGCCTCCAAGCATTCTTTTGAAGTTCGCCTAGGTCGAAACCATGATTAATTGCTAGTTCGCCAATTATCCGGGAGTTGTTGTCCGAAAGAAAGTCTGAAATTGAATTGGAGTAATATGATCTGTTCATAGAGTTTTAACGAGCAGCAAAAATTACCGCCGACATTAATGTAAACGCCATACGGCGTTTATCTACCTTTCAAATATAGCGGCTTTAAGTACTTAAAATAACATAACTATAAAAATAGTTGTATAATTATAATTATAGTTATAGTATTGCTATATGAAGGAATTGACCAAAGCAGAAGAACAACTCATGCAGATCCTATGGGGGCTGGAAAAAGCCTACCTCAAGGATATTGTAGAGCAGTATCCGGACCCGGCACCTGCGTACACCACCATTTCTACAGTAGTGAACGTATTGGTGAAAAAGGGATTCATCGGATTTGAAACGCATGGGAAGTCAAGGGAATATTCCCCGCTGATCTCAAAGGAGAAGTACACCCGCCAGTCCATGAATGGGCTGATGAGCAGCTTTTTCGATAATTCTGCTAAGCAATTCGCTTCATTTTTTGCCAGTCAGAAGGACTTGTCCATGGAGGAGCTACAGGAAATCAGAAAACTGATAGATGAACAAATAAAGCAGCGAGAGGCATGAACGAGGTATTGATATATGTGGCGAAGGTGATTGTCATTCAGGCCATCTTCTTTGCTTTCTATCGTCTGGTGCTTAGAAAAACGGCCAGACACATGTATAATCGTGTCTTTTTGCTGGTTTCATTGCTTTCCAGCTTCCTAATCCCCTTCATGAAAGCTCCGGTAAATGTGCCTGTCGAGGACTGGCACAGCGATGAGGTGTTTTTGTGGGTGCAGGAGTCTGTAAACACGTTTGAATTGATACCGGCAGCTACTGTTACGGAGGAAGTAAATGTTTCTTTTTGGGATATTTCTCCGTGGATTTATGGGGCTATTGCTTTGTTTTTGATTGGCCGTTCTTTCATGTATTTAATCCTACTTCAAAAACTCAAAAAACATTCTGAATATGTAAAAAAACAATGGTTTAAACTTTTTAAAACCACACAACCGCGTCCTTTTAGTTTCTTTTCAAATGTCTTCATCCCGGGAAAACTCTTCGGAGGTCGGGCGTTTGATCAGGTGCTGGCGCATGAGTGTGTGCACGTAAAGCAGCGTCATTCCATTGACCGGCTGCTGTTGGATTTTCTTGTTTCGCTGTTTTGGTTCAATCCCTTCATTTATTGGTATCGAAACGCACTCATTGAAATCCATGAATATCAGGCTGATGAAGCGGTCATTCAGAAGTTCAGAGATCCTATCGGGTATCAGGAAATTCTATTCGATCAGCTACAAAATGCCTCTTATTCAGGTTTGGTGAGTCATTTCAATTTTTCATTAATTAAAAAACGAATTGTAATGATGAACAAACAAAAAACAAAATATAGCTCGTGGAAGTATGCCCTTGGATTGCCATTGCTGGCCACCGTAATTTTTGCCTTTTCCACGAAGGAGGCCATCAAACCTATCGAAAAGGTAGGGAATGAATTGGGCCAGATGATGAAACCGGATGCTTTGTTAGATCTTCCTATTTTCAATGTGCCGGAAGTCGATCAGGACGCTTATACCCCTTCAATCCTGCCATTGAAGCAAACAGACAAGGTAAAGATGACTTCCGGATTTGGTAAACGCATGCATCCGATTCACAAAGTTGAAAAGATGCACAAGGGGATGGATTTTTCATGTCCAATGGGTACGGAAGTCATTGCTCCAGCAGATGGGGTGGTGAAGAAGCAAGAGGCTAAAACGGATGGGTATGGCAATCTGATGATTCTGGATCATGGTGGTGCTTATCAGACAAGGTATGGACAGCTCTCGGAATTCAAGCTGAAGGAAGGTGATCGTGTAAAGAAAGGAGATGTAATCGCGCTTTCAGGAAATAGTGGAACTTCTACTGCTCCGCATCTGCACTATGAGGTACTCAAGGACGGAGAGCATGTGAATCCAATGTTTTATATCAAGGACTTCAATTTCAAAGCTTCATCAACCGGTGCAAGCGTTTATGAAGCTTCAGAAAGTGAAGAGCTACTTGCGGAAAGGGAAATGATGCAGGCTGAACGCGAGCTTAGATTAGCTGAGATGGAAATGCAACGAGCTGAAAAAGAAGCTTACAAAACGGAAATGTTGCAGGAGAAAGCAGAGATGCTGAAAGAGAAGGAGCTGGCGGCAATGCACAAGGCCAATCTGTTGGCTGAAAAGGAGAAGTTGAAAAAGGAAAAGGAAAAATTTAAAGCAGAGAAAGAGAAAGCTGCGAAGGAAAAGAACAAGCAAGAAAAGAAGAGTAAAATTAAACGCAAGAATGGAAGTCAGGCTTTTAGGGTGATCATTGATCCGGGACATGGAGGCAAGGATGCTGGTGCTACCTCTCCATCGGGAGTAAGTGAGGCAGCTCTTTCATTAGCGATTGGTAAAAGGGTGAGAGATTTGCTTAACAATAACAGACAGGTTGAAGTTATTCTAACGCGAGAGAGCGACGAGTTTTTAAGCTTGGAGAGCAGAGTGGAAAGAACTGAAAATGCGGATTTATACATTTCCCTTCATACAGATAACTATGCTGGAGAAGGGAGTTTCATCATGTCCACATTTTTTGAGGGAAACGAATTCACAGAGCGATCCAATGAAATAGCAAACTTCTTAGCGAGTGAATTTGAAAGTTGTGGCAAAGAAGCCAAAGTCGCGTATTCATATGAGCATTATGTATTGAAAAATGCAAAATGTCCAGCAGTGCTTCTTCATTATGGCTTTTTCTCGGATCCTTCGGAGGATGAACATTTAAGCTCAGAGGATGGACAACTTGAAGTAGCACAGCAGGTGGTTGATGCAATTAAACTTGCGGCAATCTAATTGGATTGATATAAGTAATATTCATTGAAATCCCGATAGAATCTCTATCGGGATTTTCTTTTTATCTATACAAATACTCAAACAACCCGGTAATCACTTCAGATGCGCCAATATAAATACCCACACCATAGGTTACGTGTCTGACCGACAGATTTTGGATAGCATAAGGCAGCCCGCCAATATTCATTGTTGTGAATGCAGCTCCGATAATGAGCGCGGAAATGATGGTCACATAGACATTACCTGAAAAAATCAGAATTAGAACACCAAAAGCTAATACAACGAAGCTGGTAATTAGTACCCGCTGAAGGTTCATATCCGCTATTTTCTTACTAATCAAAAATCCTCCTACAGCACAGATTCCCAAAATGCTAAATGAAATTACGCTTCCACTTATCTCAAAACCGGCGAAGTTCTGATCAAAGAACTCAGGTAAAAACTCTACAATGAATGCTTTCCCAACACCTAGTAGCAGTCCGACAACAAGAATTGCTAAATAGGAAGCTACTGATTGATTTTGAACCCGATCATTTTGCATAAGCTCAGATTTGCGCTGCAGCACCTCATCTCTGGATACCCGATGAAAGATGAATCCGGTCCCCCCAATTAGAATTCCGCCGACAACAAACGTTAGTGTGTCCCCAAAGAAGGTGACTAGCCCTACGACTACAGGTTCCAGGGCATATAAAAGCTCGGTAACAAGGAATAAAACTCCAACGACTATTGGAAGTTGTTTTGCCGGAGCGAATGCTTCGATCATAGAGTTAGCAGGGCTAATAAATAAATTCATGCTAATGAGCCAGATCACGATCATGAACGGAATGATTCCGCTTACATCCATGATATTTGAAGTGCCGATTAGTGTAGCCACCACCATGAAAACCATGGCCGTAGCTCCAATTCCAACAGTAAAAATGACCATGTATTTGCCATTCTTTTTCATGATCCTGTCAGCTAGCCAGCCAGCAAGTGGAGGAATAGTTATAAGTATAATAGCTTTTGCGATGATCAGGAAATCAACCAGATGGGTGATCCCCAGATTTTGCATTAATATTGGTTGGTATTCATGATAGGCAATCCAGCTAATGACTACTGCTGCGTTTAGTGCAGCAAGACTATAGACCTCTTTCCATTTAAGAGATCGGGTATTTTCAGTTGACATAAAATTTGCTCTTTGGTTAATAGATGTAGGTACATACGGAGATTTGTGAGTAGTCAGATTTCCTGCGGGTGTTTGAAAAATTACGTTAATTCAATGATGAAACCAATAATGGCTAAACCGAGACAGAGTGGTGAGTACACTAAAGCGTCCTTTTTAGCAAATGGTGTTTTGGTTATTTTTTTAAAAAATCCCACATATCTGAAATCTCCAATTGCGCGAAATAGGAAAATCGATGGGATCATCCAGGAAGCGATATTTATAGCCCAGCTTGGGATTTCAAGGATCAAAAGATCAATTTTGATAAGGTAGAAAACAGCAAAAAACAATAGTCCTATTCCTACTAATGCACTGTCTTTTCTGGTGGGGTTTAGTACAGGTTCATCATTTTCATTGGTTGGAATGACAGAGCGGAAGCTCCATTCACTACCGAGAGCCCAGCTTATGTGGATTCCTGAAAGAATTAGAAGAATTAAAAACATTATTATACCTGGGATCATCGCTAGTAATTCATGTACTTCATCAACACTTGCTTGAGTGTTTCTGATTTTATGGGCTTCAAAATGTAATCGCTCATTCCTGCTTCACTACATTCCTCCATGCTATTCTTCATAGCATTTGCCGTAAGTGCAATTATGATAGGTTTTTGATTTTCAGTTTCATATACACTTGATATCTGTCTTGATGCTTCAAACCCACTAATGTCAGGCATTTGTAAGTCCATTAGTATAATGTCATAAAATTGCTTGCTTGCTTTTTGAACTCCTTCGGTACCATTTATTGCCATTTCAATATGAGTTATACCAAGTGTTTTTAGCATTTTCTGAGCGACAAGTCGGTTGATTTCTACATCTTCTACAATCAGAATTTTGAGATCGCTCAAACCTGGCACTACAATCTTTTCAAAACCTTCCAGGTCTTCCTTTTTAGCTACTCCTAAAGGAAGAATGAATGAAAATTCAGAACCTTTTTGCGGTTCTGATTTAAAATCTATAGTACCCCCCATCAATCGAACGAGCTTATCTACAATAGGCAGTCCTAGCCCCGTACCTTCATAGTCAGCCTCTTCAGATGACTTGTAGAAAGTTTCAAACAAGTGAGCCTGTTTGTCTAAGGAGATACCGGTTCCAGTGTCTTTAATGGAAAATTTCACTGAAACAACGTCTCCGGCCTGACCAACCACCGAAATAGAAATAGTGATACTACCCTTTATGGTAAACTTGATTGCATTGTTAAGCAGGTTAACGAGCACCTGTCTGATTCTCGGCAGATCTCCGCTCAGATATTCAGGCAGTAGGTCATCAACTTCCAGATGCAGTTTAACATCAGGATTGACATTAATTTTTTTCTCAAAAACCCTCCAAAGCGCATTGAATTCCTTTTGAGATGAAAAGGAGCTCATGTGTAATTCCAATTTACCAGCTTCAATAATGGTAATATCTAAAACGTTGCTGATTAGTCCATGTAGAATATTACTACTGTATCCCAGGCTCTCCACCAGCTCTTGCTGCTCTTTGTTGAGATCAGTTTTGGTGAGCAATTCCGTCATACCCACAATCCCGTTTAGCGGGGTGCGCATTTCGTGTGAGATGGTTGCTAAAAAAGTTGTTTTAGCCTGATCAGCAGATTCTGCCTTAAGTTTTTCCTTTTCGAGCTCTTTGTTATTTTTTCTTAAAAGCCTTCGGTCATCAATGTAGGTTCGTTTGAAAATAAACAAGCAAATCCCCATAATCACCAATGATGTTAAAGTAGAAATTGCTATATCCTGAATAAGCAGCTCTTCGCTTAAATAGGGTGCCGGTGCGTCCGGGTACTTAATTTCATACAAAATCAACCCCAGGACCATCCCAAAGGTGACAATAATGAAAACGAGGTAATCCTTTAGTGGTAAAACCAAAAGACCGGATAGATAGACCAATCCTAGAAAAGTAGGGATTGCTGCTTTAAGACCACCGGAAGGGAACCAGGATATGCCAATCAGTAGAAGCGCCAAATAGTAATAGGTAAGGGAAAGTTTTCTAAATCCGATTCCTTTTTTCTGAAGTATGTACAGTACCAGATAAATGAAAATACCCGTGGTATATACTGTTTGTACAAAATACTCATAGCCAATAATGAAGCCGTAGACACTCCAAAACAAGAATACTGACACTGTCAGTATAAGAATAATTTCGAATAACCGAAGCTCAATCTTAAGAGAACGGTCGGTAGTAGGTAAAATATGTTTGATATGAAAACTCAATAGCTGGCACTCACTGTATAGTGAATTTAAGCTAATAAGAGGAGAAATCAGCAGCATCATCATTCCGAATAAATACTGAAAGCCGTCTGGGTAGTATTGTGGAAGATTTTTTACCCAAATATTGCGATAGCGCTCAGGAGGGCGGCTCGGTAGCTTTGAAGTATAAAATTCACTTCTATGAGCTATTTGAAATATACACTGCTCGCTTTTGGCATTTTCACCTTACTAGAGGCCAGGACTCAGTCATATGTGACTGTAAATCTTGAGGAGGAATACCTCTTTCTTGTGGAGGAGTGGGATGAAATTTCAGAAGGACTTTCCACTTATTATGGGTTGTCTGCATTTTGTACAAATGAGGAATACAGAACTCAAGTTCTAGATATTTTAGACATGGTTCACTACTACGATTCAATCGTTCTGGATGTTTTAAAAGATCCTACTACTGAGATTCAAATCAGCTCCCGAAAGTATGGGAAAATGATGGATGAACTTTTTGCCTTTAGCGATGAGCACTCGAAAGCAGAGTTTATCTCTTTTATGCGAAAATTTTGTGTTGAGCGAAATAACCTTGAAAAAGACAAGGATGCATTAAAACATGAAGTTGGCATGTATTCATATGATGGCCAAATTTTGTTGATTGAAACCGATCTGAATAAATACATGAAAAGAATGGCCAAAGGTGTTGAGTCAATTAATGAGTATGTGCAGGAGTTAGCACCTAGCACTCTTGAGCCTGTTGATGTGGTAGTCAACTATGATTAATCCTCGACCCTGTTTTTAGATGTTTTTATGAAGGCATAAACCGGCAGGCCAAGTAGGATGAGGATGAATCCCCAAAACACCACTTCTTGCCCGGACCCGATCACTGCTCCAACTGCAAATACAAAGGCAATCCCTGAAAGAATGGTCTGCCGGAGAAGTGGCTTCCCCCTCACACCATCACGATGAAGCTTAACGATCAAGGCTACAGAGGTATACAGATAAGCCAATAAAGCTGTGATACTAGCCAGGAGTAAAGCAAATTTGAAAGCTTCTACCAGCCCCTTCGTATAGTTCATGATCATTAGCAGGGAGATCAACACGGTAGATAGCACCAGACTCCCTACCGGTGCATTGTTCTTGTTTGTTCGCTTAAAGGCAGCTGGAAATAGATGGTCTTTTGCAGCAACTGCAGGCACTTGTCCCTGGATGAGAATCCATCCATTTAGTGCACCCAGTGTTGAAAAAACTGCTCCGGCTGCCACCAGCCATTCTCCCGTTTGACCCCAAAGCATTTTAGCGGCATCTGCAAAAGGTGCAGTAGAGTTCGCTAGCGTTTCAACGCTTAAGAGCCCGATCAATACAGAGGTGCTTATGAGGTAGATAACGATCACTGTGATAAGCCCAATGATTGTCGCCTTTCTTACTGTTTTATCTGGCTCAATGATATCTTCGGCAGGTACCGCCGCACTCTCCAGGCCCATGTAGGAGAAAATGGTAAAAGCTGTACAGGCAGCTATAGCTTCAAAGTTGGTTGCTATGCCTGTGTTAAAGGGTTTGAAGTTGCTCCACTCGATAAAAAACAGCCCGATTAAA
This sequence comes from Ekhidna lutea, assembly GCF_900188325.1. Lineage (GTDB taxonomy): Bacteria > Bacteroidota > Bacteroidia > Cytophagales > Cyclobacteriaceae > Ekhidna > Ekhidna lutea. The sequence continues at coordinate 574,405 of NZ_FZPD01000003.1, forward strand.
CTGATGGCAATCAGCGGCAAAATCTTCAATACGGTCGTGATCAATTGAAAAATACCCGCCTCACGAATGCCTCGCGCATTCAACCATACTAAGCTCCATACAATAGCAAGTCCAAGTACCACAGATGCAATTGGGCTTTCTTTCAAAATGGGAAAGAATACACCCAGATAACCTACAAGTGCTATGGCTATTGTAGCATTTGTTGCCCAGATCGATATCCAATAGCCCCATGCTACCTGAAAACCGGCAAAATCACCTAGTCCGGCACGGGAATAGGTATATGGTCCGCCACTCTTACCGGGAACTACTTTCGAGAATTTGATAAAGACCTGCGCCAAGAAATAGGCCCCAAAACCAGATATTAGCCAACCAATCAAGCTGATGCTTCCATATGTTGCAAGAACAGCTGGAGCTAAAAAAATACCTGCACCGATGGAATTTCCTACAACAAGCGAGGTGCTGGTCCATAATCCAAGTTTTTGCTTACTCAATTGAGGTTGGTTTTGTACAATTGGAAATAGCGTAGATTTGAATGCATGAGTACTCCTTCACAATATAGGGTGAATTCCGCAATTGATAGCGCTGAGACACTGCCGGCATCTTTTTATAATGATCAGCAGACATTTGATTTATTAAAAGAAAAAGTGTTTTACGCCTCATGGCAATATGTGGGTGATAAGACGCTGGTTAAGCTGAATGAAGAAGTATACCCATTCATTTTAATGGATGGATATCTCACAGAACCTTTGTTGCTGACTCGAGATGAGCAAGGAGAGATTCATTGCCTGAGTAATGTATGCACTCACAGAGCCAATCTGGTAGCTGAAAACCCGGCCAAAACAAAGCGACTGCAATGTAGATATCACGGACGGAAGTTTGCTTTAAATGGTAAATTTCAATCCATGCCAGAGTTTAAGCAGGCCAAGGACTTCCCACGCCCATGTGACGATTTGCATAAATTTCTCACCGCTGAGTGGGGCCCGCTCTTGTTTGCTAAACTGGGCGGGGAGATTGATTTCTCCCGAATGCTTGATGAGATGAACCAAAAGGTTGGATTTATTCCATCAGATGAATTGGTTTATTCAGATGCCCTCTCAAAAGAATACCTGGTAAACGCGCATTGGGCGCTTTACTGCGATAATTACCTGGAAGGGTTTCACATCCCATTTGTTCATGAAGATCTCAATCAGGTTTTGGATTACTCCACCTATGAAGTGCAGGTAGAAGATCATTATGTATTGCAGGTTGGCTATGGCGATGAAGCCTCTGATTGCTTTGATTTACCTGAAGGTCACCCTGATGAAGGTAAAATGATCGCGGCGTACTATTACTGGATTTACCCCAACCTCATGTTGAATTTCTATCCCTGGGGACTTTCAGTCAATATTGTTCGACCGCTCTCGATGAATCAGACCAAAGTTTCATTTCGCACATACATTCTGGATGAATCGAAGCTGCATAGTGGGGCCGGTGCATTGCTGGATAAAGTGGAAAGAGAAGATGAGGCTGTAGTGGAATCCGTCCATAAAGGACTGAAATCAAAATATTATCCTGGGGGTCGATTTTCTCCTTCACGTGAACAGGGAGTTCATTATTTCCATCAGCTGCTAGCGGCTTCCTTGAACAAATGAGTCATCCATAATTTTTGACTCCATCCATACTTGCTTAGGTTTGCCTCGCTAAATTTTACGCTATGGCAGAGAATATATTCACCCTAATCATGCTCATCATATTGCAGGCTGTTCTTGGTTTTGATAACCTGCTTTACATTTCGTTGGAATCCAAGCGGGCGCCTGCTGAGAAACAAAAAATGGTTCGCTCGGTAGGAATTGGTATTGCGATCGCATTACGAATCATACTACTCTACGTTTTGGTCAATGTGATCCAATACTTTCAGGAACCATTCCTTGAACTTGATTCTGAGTTTCTTTCTGGTGCAATCAATGTGCATAGTCTGATTGTGCTGTTTGGTGGGGCATTTATTCTCTATACAGCAGTAAAAGAGATATTCCACCTGGTATATCTGGAAGAACATGAAGGGATGGAGCAAAGAAAGCAGAGTACCACAAAAACGATCATGATGATAGTTTTGATGAACCTGATATTTTCCTTCGATTCGATCTTGAGTGCTATGGCACTGAGTGATGTGTTTTGGGTGATGGCTGCAGCCATTGTTGTTAGTGGAGGATTGATGATCTGGCTATCAGATGGTGTCTCAACCTTTTTAGCGAAAAACAGACTTTACGAGGTGCTCGGATTGTTTATCCTCTTTTTGGTAGGAGTGATGTTGCTTTCTGAAGGAGGTCATCTGGCACATTTGAAGATTTACCGCAATCCCATCACACCGATGAGCAAGACTACTTTCTACTTCATTATTGCCATTTTAGTAGTGATAGATATCCTGCAAGGTCGCTACCAGAAAAAATTGCTTAGCAGGAAAAAGGGCGTGCAATAGGAAATTACTTTTCCCAATTAATGTCAGTGTCACGAATCACCTGATCGATGGTTGACATAGCGTCATCCATCACCTCTTGGTTTGAGAATAAGTAGACATTGCCATTTTCTGCTTTATACGCATACTGAGGATCACCTGGTGCTGCAAATCCTTTGCCTACGGCGAAGGCACAGTGACCTCCAGCAGCTGGAATATACTTTTCTCGATTTACTTGGAAAGCATTCAGATTTTCTTCGTTGGCGAATTGCCAGGTGGCATCCATCCATTCTGTTTGAAAGTTTTCGCTTCCTTCCACGGCTCCCTGATCATTGAATAGCGCAACCACATCATACCCTTTTAGCGCTAGTCCATCCTCCGTGTATATGCTGTCATGAGCATTGAGTGCCAGTAGAGAAATTCCTGCAGCCTTACCGGCTATAAAACCGATGATCAGGAGTGCTACGAGAATAATGGAAATGACTTTAATTACTTTCATGACTTACGATTTCAGTTTGCCTATCCTAAATTAAACTATTGCTTTATCATATGTTGCCTATTTAGCATTTACAGAATTGCATCTTTATGACAATAAGTCTCGTAAAGCTTAACTCATCTTAATTAAGTCAAATTATGAAATATGTATTTTCAATTACCGTATTACTGTTCTTGGTAATGACTTCCTTTGGACAATCAACCAGAGTTTCAACCATAGATTTTGTCCAGATTCTAAATGATAATCGTGATGAAGCCTTGTATTACTATCAAAATAACTGGTTGAAGTTACGCGAAGAGGCAACAGCAAGGGGCTACATCACTTCATATGAATTGGTAGAAGTAGAGTCTACTTCAGAAGCCCCGTTTGATTTAATGCTGATGACCACCTATCCAAATATGGATGCTTATGAAAAGGCGGAGGAGAATTTTGGAATCCTGATAAGCGAAAGAGGAGACCTGAGGCTTTTAAATGAGAAGAAGCCTGGAGAGTTTCGAAAAAGCATCTTTACTAAGTCAGTAGGAAAGCATCTTTCTGAAAATTGAAAATCTAGATGATCTTAATTTCTTAAGAAGCTATCCATTTAAACTGATATTGCTTTTCGGGTATTTGAACACGCTCTGATAGTCGTTGCAGTCTGTCAGGAAGAGCCATGAGGAAATCTCTTGCCTCTTCGGCTTTTGCATTCAAATCTTTGATACTGTCAATGTCCCATTCTTTTAAAAGCGAATTAAGAATGTCAATGTAATCCTGTGTGGTATAAACCATCGTTCGCTGAGCTGCATCCGAAAAGTGTTTGAACAACTCTCCGATCTTTCCTCCGGATTCTCTTAAAAAATGAGCTGGCATCACAATCTTTTTTCTCATCATATCCTCAAAAGCAATCATCGCTTCGCTCGGATCAATTTCAAAGATGCTTTTGACAAAATTCTTATATGCACTAGCATGACGAGACTCGTCTGAAGCAATCATACCACACATTTTTGCCAGCAGGGCATTACCTGCCTTTTTCGCCAGACTTGCCACTCTGCGATGGGAGATGTTTGTAGCCAGCTCCTGAAAGCTGGTATAAATAAAGCTTCGGTATGGGTCTTTAGCTGTTTGAATATCAAATCCGTCATTCAGCAAATGATGTGTAGAAAGCTCCATTTCCCGCATGTTTACCCTTCCGGATAGATAGAGGTATTTGCTTAGCAAGTCTCCATGGCGATTTTCTTCAGCAGTCCAGCCTCTGACCCACCGGGTCCATCCTTTTTGCTCATCTTGATTGACCCCTTCTACGTCCATCAACCAGGATTCATAGGTAGGTAAGGCTTCTTCAGTTATTGTATCTCCGATAAGTACAGCAAAAAGATCATAATCCATTTCGGCAGAATGTCCCTGGATATCGCGAATTTCTTCAATGAAATCAGGGCTGCTAGAGTCTGGAAGAATATCTGATGGTTGCCATATGGTTTCAATTGGCTTCAAATATTTTTCCATTAACTCATCCATCGATTTCTCGAGGGTTTTCATCACTTCCCTTCGTACATTATTCAAATTCATTTAGCTAAGTTATCTGAATAGTTTGGGGTCGTCAGCTTTATGGGAGTTTAATCCTCGAATCTCATGAAAATAATTTGATAGGGAAGCCCTAAGACTCGTTATCGTAGTAAATCTTATAGTATTTCCGACCGTCGGAATCTTCACCTCGCTCAATCAGCTTTCTGTTTCCATGTATGTAGATATGGAAATTCTTGTCAAGTTTCAGCACACTCTTAAAGATGCGTGCCTGCTTTTTCACTGAGTTTGCGGCGATTTTGAAGTTTTCAGAAAGTTCCAAATCCATGTCGTCCTGATACTGCTTGTCAAAAAACCGGAAGGAATTGATTGCTTGTTCCTCTTGTCCAAAAACCGAAAGCTCGAACTCACCTTTGTCAAAGTCTTCAGCCCCTTTAAAGTATTTAATGGATTTGTTGAGTAGGTCAATCTGATCGGTCTTCGATACCTCAAATTCTTCAGGCATCTGATCAGTGATATAGCTCTTAGTCATCTGCAGGAAATGATTGGTGTCATTCACATGATCTTTCTTAAAATCCAAACTGATAAAATCATTCTTCCAATAAACCGCCTCGCTGCTGTTGTTATCATATGCCAGAATCGTGAAAGGTTCAGGTGTAAACAGGATTAAGCAAGCCTTATCCAGTTTTTTCTCCCCAATCCCTTCCTTGAAAAGCAGCGTAGGTTCTTTGGTCCAGTCAGGTGTTTCTATGAAAGCATCTTTCTTTTCTACTTTGAAGATGCCTAAACCGTCTACGGGTTCACCTCCAAACATGATATCGCTAAATCGCACAATAAAAAGATCGCCTTCTTTGATGTTGGGGTGACGTGAACTGTTTCGTAAATGTGTGACAATTCCCTCTTGTGTATCACTTAATTGATTGCCCTCATGCACTTTGCGGGAAAGTTGAAAAAGTACATTAAGCTCCAGATCTACATCATGCTTAAACTGATACGTATTAATGGTTTCAGAAAATGGTTTGAGAAAGATGTTTTTTAGGATTTCTTCCTCAGAAGGAGAAAATTCGGTTTGATTCAAATGATGTTCATCTGTCTCTTCTTTGATTTTCTTGAAAAATAGTTCTTGAATGGACGCTCCTTTGTATTCAATCATTTGTGCTTCTGAATATGAAAAGTGATATCATTAGATTCTCGTGGGTTCTATCAAATCCCACAGGTTGCCGTAAAGATCGGCAAATACACAGACCTTTCCGTAAGGTTCTGTTGATGGTTCGCGTATTATTTTCACTCCTTTTTTCACCAGAAACTCATAATAGCCATCAAAATCATCCGTGTGCATGAAAAGAAATACTCTTCCTCCGGTTTGATTTCCAACGGATGCAAGTTGCTCTTCATTTTTAGCCTTGGCAAGTAGAAGAGCTACCTGAGAGTAGGGGGGAGCCACACGAACCCATCGCTTAGTTTCATCAAGTTTTGTGTCTTCCAGAAGCTGAAATCGCAGTTTTTCAGTGTAAAACTCAATGGCTGCATCATAGTCTTTTATGACCAGTGTTAGTTGTACAATTTGGTTCATGTATGCAAGATAGATTAGGATGTAATTTTTGTAGTAATATAATTTTTACCCCTGTGTAGGTATTGATTGCCAGTTAATATGTGTCGTCATTTGATGTTTCAACACCAACAAAAAAACACTACTGCCATGAAAAAGTACCTAGTAAAATTTATTGTTATTACACTGATATTGAGTTTAATATCCTGCGAAACCGGGGAGGAAGATCCCGGTCCTGATGAGAATCAAGCACCGTCTATTGCTGATCAATCCTTTTCCGTTGATGAGAACAGTCCAAATGGAACTGTCATAGGAACAGTAAGCGCCTCAGATCCTGATGGTGATGATGTGACATTTAGTATTATCGGAGATAATGACAACTTTAGTTTGTCAAGCTCAGGGGAACTTACTGTGCAAAACTCCAACGCACTTGACTTTGAAAGCACTTCGAGTTTTGAAATTTCTGTTGCCGTTACCGACGGTGAACTCACTGAACAAGCCATTGTTACCATAAGTCTTAATGATGTAGAAGAGGGCAATGGAACTACAGGAGCATGTGAGATCACAAGCCTGAATTATGGGGATGGAGCCTTAACCTTCACTACCAATGATGACGGTCATATCACCTCTATTTTAGATTCGTATACTGATGAAGAAACAGGAGCTACAGAAACGGAAGAGCTAAAATTGACCTATTCAGGTGGGAAGGCGGTATCTGGCGAGTGGCTTGATAATGGCTCAGCTGATTCGCAACTAATCTTCACCTATGATGGAGATCGTATCTCAAAAATTGTTGATTCAGGCACTGATTATGTAGATGAATATCGTTTTTTCTATGATCAGGACCGGTTGAGTAAAGTGGAGAATTGGACTTCTGAAGATGGTAGCGCGATGACTTTGGATAATTCTGAATTGGTCAGTTATTCCGGTGACAATGTGTCTTCCATTGAAGAACTAGATCAGGGGACTGCTAGCGGAACGGAAACATTCAGCTACGATACCAAGCAAAATCCATTTTACAATGATCTTGCAAGCCTGATATATTTTGAGAATCTGTTTTGGTATGTATCTGTTAATAATGTTACCAGTATCACTCAAACCTATGTTGCCGGGCATGGCTATTCTGAGACATTCACCTATTCATACAACGCTGATAATTACCCAACGAGTGTCAATATACTCTATGAAGATGCTGAGCCGCCTAATGAAACTTCTGAGGAAACTTTCAGCCTAGCCTACAATTGTCAATAAATCTTCTTCATGCTTACGAAAAGAGCGACTCTATTGGGTCGCTTTTTTTGTGATATAACAAATGATCACTTTTTAGACCAAGCGATCATTTGAGTAGATAATTGGAGCTAAGATGTATTTTAAAGGTTTTATCTTACGATAGTTAGATTTATTGGTAGGGTGATTTTCCACTTGCCTGTAGTACTACTAAAATTGAATCATTATGAAATCACTAAAATTAATTGCCTTATTTCTAAGCTTCACATTCTTGATAGCATGCTCGAATGATGATGAAATCCCAAGTAGTATCGACATTCCATCAGAATTTTCTGTGGATATACCTCAGTCAATTAGCGATAATGCGGGCGGGCTTAATGCCCGTACTGCCGGAGATGGAGATGGAGTTATTGAAGGAAACGAGATCTATGAAAGCCTCAGACATTTTATTAAGATCGGAGAGGGTTCTGCTGAAATTGTAAAGTTCACACTACAAGTAGCTGTTGCGCTGGAAACACAAAAAGTTCGGTCATACACATTTGAAAGTGACGATGATGGACGTGAAAAGCGCATAGATCTAACAGAAGCAGTAAATCGAGGTGGAACTGCCTATGATTATGAAATGACGATGGTTGATACCGAAAACAGTGAGATGGCACTGCAGATATTATGGAATTCGAATCCTGTGGTAGGTGTTGCGATTTTAAAGCCTTATAACATTGACCGTAGAGATAGCGACGCTGTAGATGCTTTTATCAGAATAGATTACAGCGAGGATGATGCAAATTATGATGCCACCATGACTGTGTCTATCTCTGGATTAGAAACAGTTGACAATGGAGACATTGATAATATGAAAATGTTTGTGGGTAAGAAAGGTGACATTGTAGATGTTATGGGTAACTCCAACCACCCAAATATTGAAATCATCGATCCGAATTTTTCAGGTGGAAGAAACTATGCGTTTGTTGCACGTGGGGATGAATCAACTGATTTAGGTGTAGCCAAGCTGGCACTTCCACCTTCTTCAACTACTACAAATGATGTGTTAGTGGATTACTCAGTTTTTGCTGTATTGGAAGCAGAAATAAATGCAGTTGCAGATTTAGATCAGAGTATCATAGATGCGATTCTTGCTGAGGCTCACTCGCCCGCTTATTTCAATAATAATGGCTTCATCACTTCTGGAGAAGACAACAAACCTGCAAGTTTTGATGCAGCTTTTGTTGATCTCTCAGGCATGAACCCATTCGTGCCAAATGATGTAAAGAACTTAACGTTAGACTTTATTCAGTAAATATTTTTGGTTTATAGGTTATTGTAAATTGAATCCCGGCCGAGAGGTCGGGATTTTTTATTTTAAACCGTGGCACGAACAGCCATTTCATTTAAATCTTTTTCAGTCAGATCGTTTTCACCAGATAAAGTCAAATCAGCATAGGGATACCGACCATATTTCAAATGGGCTTCCCAAACATATTCTACGTACCAATCCGGTTCTTTACCCCATCTGGTTTCTTCCATTCTGTGCTTCAGGAATTTTGGTTTTGAGATTTCAATAAATACAGTCAAATTGTAATGACTGTTCAATTCATTGCAAGCGAATGCCAGAATTCCTTCCACAATGATGAAATCATAGTCGGACTCACACTTTTTTATCAGCGCAATGACTCGATCATAATCGATGGATTCCGGTACTTCGTAATTTGGTAGGTCTTTGATCTGCGGAAGTTCTCTTTCGGGAAATACATACTCATCCATATCGATGAGTAGCACCTTTTGTGGTTTCAGTCTCTTTTTTAGATTCTTAGCTAGGGTAGACTTTCCGGACCTACTGATTCCTCCTATACCTATTATGCTGGCCATGGGCTAAAAATAGAAAATGTAAAGCCGTATCAACAGATTTAATGAGAAAGTCAAACTCAGACGTCTTTTGTGGTTTAGCGCTACGCTTTAATCATCTCCAAAGCTTCCAGACTTTTATCTACCTCTTCTTCCGTATTAATAATACATGGAGTCAAACGAGCATAACTTATTCTGTAAGGTGAAGAACTTGCAATCACGCCTTGTTCATGAAATTTCTTAACAGTGGTCTCCGCATCCAACCCATCAATTTCAAAGCAGTTGATTCCAGCCGAAAGTTCCGGAGACAAAGGTGTGAGCAGTTTTATGTGCTTCATCTCTTTGATACCATCCTTGAGTCGTGTATTTAATTCTGTAGTACGTTGGTGTACTTTATTTCGGCCAATTTCCATTTGAAACTCAAAGGCAGCATCCAGTGCCCAACGATGATCAAACGCATGAAAACCACCCGGCGAGCACATCTCTCCAAAGGTGACTTCTCCTTCGGGTGGGAATCCGAGCCACATGCCGTATGGATTCCATCTAAAAGCAGGTATAGTGGGCGCCACAGCATCCCATGCGTCCTTTTTCCCCCAAAGTATACCTGTACCACGAGGGCCGAATATCCATTTATGCGTACCTGCCGCAAAGAAATCACATCCAAGACCTGAAATGTCTTCATCCTGATTTCCAAAACCATGAACCCCGTCCACACAGAAATAAATGCGATCAGCTATTGATCGGTTGGTATTCACATCGGCTATGACTTCAGAGATAGCTTTTATCGGGAGTTTGATACCTGTGCATGAGTGAACCCATGTAACAGCTACGATACGCGTTTTGTCTGTAATAGCATTTGAAATATTAGAAGTGATCTCATCCACAGTTGCAGTTACAGGATCAGCATACTCTGCAATTCGATTGATTGTTGCACCGTTCTTATCACAGGCAAATTTTAAAGACATTTCTGTAGCATAATGGTCGTGTGTGGTCGTCAGGATTTCATCTCCAGGTTTGAGTTTGAAGCCATTATATAGCATGGCAAGACTTTGGGTAGTGCTATCGGTAAGTACCACTTCACCGGGATCTACATTCATGTATTTAGCAGCAGCCTTGCTCACGATATCTTCTTGTGGCCGCCAGTTTTCTTCCCAATAGAGAGCAGGATTTCGATCAAAAGCATCTCTATGCTTTTGAATTGCTTCTCTAACAGGTGTCGGGTGGGAGGCAAGCAGCATTTGCGCCATTTGGATGTGGCTATGATCGAGCAGGAATTGCTCTCGAATGCTTTGCCATGAGTTCGTGTCAAGTGTCTGGGATTGCTCTTCTGTACAGGCTACAAGGGCGGGAGTGAATAGTGCCGTTCCGAAAGCTGTTCCGGAGCGCGCTAAGAATCTTCGTCGATCCATAAGATTTAGAGTGATTGGTGAACAACCAAGATACAGAAAATAGATAGGAGTTGCTAGTCTGTAATCCTTAGAATTTCGGCTTGAATGCCTAACCTATATTAAAGAAATACCATTCAGATCAGTCGTAATCATTTCTGTCATACAGTCCAAAAAAGGTCGCATTTCTTTAAAAGCATCAGACATTATCTCAGGAAAATTTGAATCTTTCACCTGTCTTTGGGTAAAGTCATGTCGGATGATGTATTGCTTATATCTGAGTAGGTCAATCTCCGGATGATCTTTTTCAAATCCCTTTGGAGCTGTCTTTAATTGTTCACCTAGCAATTCACCAAATGCATTTTTAAATGCTTTAGACTGAAGAACCGCTCTCAATGGATCAGCATCTGATGCAATTTGATTTCTGAAATGCAGCATGTCCTGGGCGTTTGGCCCAAAGAATCCCCCCATGACATACGCTTCATCAAGGCCTATTTTGTAAAAATATCCGCCACGTCTGTCAGCTCCTGCACGCCTAAACCTTCCTGCCCAGTGTGTTTTGTACGGTGTTTTATCTTTCGAAAACCGGACGTCCCGATAAATTCTAAACAAGCTCTTTTTACCCGTTGGCGTTTCAATCACATCATGTTTGTTCATTTCACTCAGCAATTGATCTGCAAATGCAATCATCTCATCCAGCGCGGATTCATAGGCTGGCTTATTGGTTTGGAACCATTCTCGATTGTTGTTTTCAGCAAGGTCGGAAAGGAAGCAGAGGGATTTTTGCATCTTGGAAAGGTAAACTAATATCAGAGGGATTCCCCCTTTCCTAAAGGGGGCTAGGGGGATTTCTTCTTCTCCCACTCCTCCACAAAACGATAAATCTCCCCCAACAAAAAAGCCATGTTTTGCTTTACATCCAGATCGTCAAACCGGAGGAATGATAGCTCCATCGCTTCAAGAATTTCCTGTCTGGCCTGATCCTGCATACGAGCCTCTTCATGATAGTGACTGCTTCCATCCACTTCGATTACCAGGTTGAGCTTCTTGCAATAGAAATCCACGATGTATTGATCGAGCGGTTTCTGTCGGTTGAATTTATAGCCTTTGATTGATCATGCTCTCAGCTCCTGCCATAGCAGCACCTCACCCAGTGTGCTGTTGTTCCGTAGGTCTCGCGAAAACTGTTTCAGGTTCTTGTTGTACGGCAGGTAGTACATGAAGTAAAAATAGAAACGTTGCGTTGAATATCTTGAATTTGAATGCGTCGAACTCCTTGTCTGTGTTTCGTCGAATCCCCCGACTTGATTCTTCGAATCAAGTCACCCCCTTTGGAAAAGGGGGATTCCTTCCTTATTTTATTCAAATCAAAAATGGATGTATTCCCCCTTGAATAAGGGGGCTAGGGGGATTGATAGGTGCACAAAAGCACAAGCGGATGCTTGTGAGAGTATTATGATATAATTCAATTTTTATACAATACTACTGATCCAATAGCATAATCATGAATAGCCCTTCTTTTATCATTTGTAGAGACAACTAGTAATGATATCCATCCTAAGAAAAATTTTATGATGAATCTGAACAATGCGCTGACGAAATTCAAGTTTTTGTCATGATTTTGATCCTTTTTCACACAAATTCCATTAGCAGCATGCCCGAGGGTCTTTCCTGTTAGACTAACACTCAAAGGCTCGTAAACTGCCCATATCAGAATAAAAGCAAGGGCTCGCATCAAATCGGGAACTTCATCGAACATTTGGAATAATTGCTTAGCTAGGATCATTAGAATGATCATTATTATACCATCCATAAAAGCAGCCTTAACCCTATCTAAGATTCCTGGATATTCTCTCATTATGCCAAAATACATATCATTAACAAATTCGCATTTGAACCGAATGATTTTAAGGCCTTGATATTTCACTCCAAATAAAATCTTTTTAATCCTTTATCCATCCAAAGGATACTGGTATTCAATCGTCATCAAACCAAATCCCTCTATTTCCCCTCCATTTTCAGTAATTTTGCAGTCCCAAAATTTTGAAGCGACATGACCCAAGTAGCAGAGATATATAAACCCAAAAATCACATTCGTATCGTTACAGCCGCATCGCTTTTTGATGGACACGATGCAGCGATCAATATCATGCGACGAATCATTCAGTCTACCGGCTGTGAAGTGATCCATTTGGGACATAATCGTGCCGTGCAAGAGATTGTAGACTGTGCCATCCAGGAAGATGCACAAGCCATCGCCATTACTTCTTATCAGGGTGGGCATGTGGAGTATTTCAAATACATGTATGATCTGCTGAAAGAAAGAGGTGCAGAGCAAATCAAGATTTTTGGTGGGGGGGGAGGTACTATCCTTCCGGAAGAAATTGAGGAACTACACAAGCATGGAATCACGCGTATTTACTCTCCGGATGATGGGCGCTCCATGGGACTGCAAGGTATGATCAATGACCTGGTGAAACAAAGTGATTTTGCGATTGGTGAGAACCTGAATGGACAGGTTAAAAAGATCAATACCAAAGATCATAAGACGATTGCCCGGATAATCTCTTCAGCTGAGAACTACCCTGATCAAAACAAAGAAGAAATGGAAGCGCTGCGAAAGCAGGCGTCCAATACTCCTGTATTGGGAATCACCGGAACGGGAGGAGCAGGTAAATCTTCCTTAGTAGATGAGCTGGTTAGAAGATTCCTCGTGGACTTCAAAGACAAAAACATTGCGGTGATTTCTGTCGACCCATCTAAGCGGAAGACTGGTGGTGCATTACTCGGAGACAGAATCCGAATGAATGCAATCTTCAATGAGCGTGTGTATATGCGTTCACTGGCTACTCGTCAATCTAACCTGGCACTTTCTAAATATGTGCAGGACGCTATTGACGTGGTGAAAGCCGCCGGATTTGATCTGATCATTCTGGAAACGTCAGGGATTGGTCAGTCAGATACTGAAATCACCGATCACTCTGATGCATCTCTTTACGTGATGACGCCCGAGTATGGTGCGGCTACCCAGCTTGAGAAAATTGACATGCTCGACTTTGCTGATATGATCGCGCTCAATAAGTTTGATAAGCGAGGCGCTTTGGATGCATTGCGGGATGTGAAAAAGCAATTCCAACGAAATCATCAATTGTGGGATGCCAAGCCGGAAGACCTGCCTGTTTTCGGGACCATTGCTTCACAATTCAATGACCCGGGCATGAATCAGCTGTATCTATCATTGATGAATTTGATAGCTGAGAAAACAGGTGCGGAGTTAAAATCATCTTTTGAAAGCTCGGAGGAGATGAGTGAAAAAGTATTCATCATACCTCCAAAAAGAACCAGATATCTATCTGAGATTACTGAAACCATTCGTGGGTACAATGAAAAAGCACTTCAGCAAAAAGAAGTTGCACAGAAGCTCTACAGTCTTGAGAAATCAGGAGAGATCTTAAAAGACCAGAAAGATGCTTTGGCAGCCATTGATAAAGCGAAAGAGGAATTAAAGTTGGATCTCGATCCGCACAACTTGAAGCTTTTAGAAGAGTGGGACGCCAAGAAAGCCAACTATGAAGGTGAAGAGTACACGTACGAAGTACGAGGCAAAGAAATAAAGGTGGAAACGACTACCGAGACGCTTTCACATACCAAATTGCAAAAAGTATCATTGCCGCGATATGAAGGGTGGGGAGATATCCTCCATTGGAGCCTTCAGGAAAATGTACCGGGGGAGTTTCCTTATACTGCTGGTGTGTTTCCTTTCAAACGAAAAGGAGAAGATCCCACACGAATGTTCGCTGGGGAAGGAGGCCCTGAGCGAACAAATAAAAGATTTCACTATGTGTCTACCGGACTACCGGCAGCACGACTTTCAACAGCATTTGATTCGGTAACGCTTTATGGAGAAGATCCGGATCATCGTCCGGACATCTATGGAAAGATTGGTAACTCCGGTGTGAGTATCTGCTGCCTGGATGATGCAAAAAAATTATACTCTGGTTTTGATCTATGTGATCCGACTACCTCTGTTTCTATGACCATTAATGGTCCTGCAGCAACGATCTGTGCATTCTTTATGAATGCTGCGATTGATCAGCAGTGTGAAAAGTACATCAAAGAAAATGGGCTGGAAAAAGAGATCGAAGCGAAAATTGCGAAGATGTACAAAGATGCCGGTGTGGAGCGTCCTACATACAGCGGTGATCTACCAGAAGGACACAATGGATTGGGTTTGATGCTACTAGGAGTATCTGGCGATCAGGTGCTGCCAGCAGATGTGTACCAGGAAATGAAGGCGAAAGCACTTTCGTCGGTGCGTGGCACGGTGCAAGCAGACATTCTGAAAGAGGATCAGGCACAAAACACGTGTATATTTTCAACGGAGTATTCACTTCGATTGATGGGAGATGTGCAACAATATTTTATTGACAATAATGTCAGAAACTTTTATTCTGTTTCCATTTCTGGTTATCATATCGCTGAAGCAGGTGCAAATCCCATTACACAGCTGGCGTTCACATTAGCCAATGGCTTCACTTTCGTTGAATACTATCTATCAAGAGGAATGGACATCAATGCTTTTGCACCAAACCTTTCATTCTTCTTCTCCAATGGCGTAGATGCAGAATATGCAGTGATCGGACGAGTAGCCAGAAGAATCTGGTCTAAAGCAATGAAGCTCAAGTACGGAGCTAATGAGCGTGCTCAAAAGCTGAAATATCACATTCAAACCTCCGGTCGTTCCCTTCACGCTCAGGAGATTGACTTTAACGATATCCGAACCACGTTGCAGGCACTTTATGCTATCTATGACAATTGTAATTCGCTGCATACGAACGCTTACGACGAGGCGATTACAACTCCAACTGAGGGTTCTGTACGTCGCGCGATGGCTATCCAATTGATCATTAACAAAGAACTTGGATTGGCTAAGAATGAGAATCCAATGCAGGGATCGTTCATAACAGAAGAATTGACCGATTTGGTTGAGGAGGCTGTGATGATGGAATTCGACCGAATTACGGAAAGAGGAGGTGTGCTTGGTGCGATGGAGAGTATGTATCAGCGAGGCAAGATTCAGGAAGAGTCGATGTATTACGAGACATTAAAACACACGGGTGAGTTACCAATAATCGGTGTGAATACATTCCTTTCTTCTAAAGGATCACCAACTGTTATTCCTGATGAAGTAATACGTGCTACGAAGGAAGAGAAGGAGCAACAAATTCACAATTTGCGGGAGATGCAGAAAGGCAATGCAAGCAAATCTGCTGAGCTATTAAAAAAACTTCAGGAGGCAGCTTTACATAATGAAAATACATTTGAAGCATTAATGGAAGCTTCCAAGTACTGTTCATTAGGTCAGATTACACACTCAATGTTTGAGGTAGGTGGGCAGTATAGGAGGAATATGTAAAAAACCGAGCGTATTTATGAAACAATTTCAGACGGTAAGTTTTTACTGAAAACATTAACTCTCTTCGGGGTATTAGAAGTCTTTGGACATGCTTTTGAGGATAAGGTCATCTGTATCCTCCCCCATAATAGATTCCTTTGGTTGGTCGTAAGTAAGAAGAATTATAGAGTCTTTTACTGACGAAACCCCATAAATGTGTGAGTGAGCATCCCAGTTCTCATTTGGCCCAAGAAAGACGTGATTCAATTTGACTCCAGTTTTTTTGTCCGCCTTAACCAGCAGTCCGATATGATATGTTGGCTGCCAAAACCATTCGGAATAAAATTTATGTCCTTCCCCGTAGAGATAGAGATAATCATCATCAAACGTTAATCCTTCATATTCAGTAACATGAGCCGGGATTGTAATCGAATTGCTCCAATCAAATTGACCAGTTTTAATATCAATTGCATTCAGGTGAGCTTCATAGGTCGAATCATTTGCCAAAGTATAATGGGTGTAAATGGTTTGATTTGAAGAATCGTAGGAAATGGTAAGTTCATCAAGTGGATCAAAGGGTCCACTTTTAACATAAATGTCTCTTGTCCAATGGATAGTATCAGAAAAACCAACAAATTCAAGTGAATAGCTGATAATATGATGATTTCCTTTTTTAGTGATAATGCGGAAATCCCCCCTATCTGTTGATTGGAATTCTGTTAATACATCTGAAGTTGGTAAAACTTCTACATCTCCCACCCATTTATTATTTGTTTTGGATAGGCTAACTCTATTGCCTAATGAATAAATTAAATATGTATCTCTATCAGAACGAGTAAATGACAATGTTTTCCATGGATTACTTGCATTCATCCTTTTATTCCATAGCGTATCTCCTTTCATGGAATAGAGAGTCATTACACTCTCTTCTAAGACCCCATCATATTCATGGTAGCAGACAACTAACAATGGCCCACTTTCATTCAGGAGAAGCATTTTTTTAGAGTGATAGTCAGTAAGCGGTATGCTGGCAGATATTATTTCTTTTTCGAACCACGAAATATTATCTCCTCCCATAACAATGAAGCTATTATGGTCGATCATTTCAACTTGTTGTATTCCCCCAGGTTCAAATTCTAAAGCATCTGCTTTTACCACAAGTTCATTAGACGGCTTCATCTCCAACACCTCTTCATTCTGTATGAGATTTATTATGAGGTTATCCAGCATGTCCAGCATCAAAGCAGAACTAATAACAAATGGAAAAATAACAGCGATAACTCCTTTAAGAGTTGACCAGAACCAATGCTGAATTCGAAGTGCAATTACAGGGTAAACAGAGATGAAAAAGAAAGTAGGAATGATTATTAGTTCTGATTCGATATCCAGGCTATTCAATACGAAAGCCAAAACAATGAAGAGCGTGAACATTACAGATGTCAGGTAGAATGATGCAGAAAGAAAAAATCCCCATGGCTTTTTTCTGAAAAAAAGGAGTTTTAGCGAAAGAAAATAGAAAGGTATAAATGCTATAGCTGTTATGTAGCCAAAATAATCTTCCTCAATACTCTTATTTAATTCTACGTATCGTTGGTGAGGAAGAGGATATTTCCACATTTGAAAATCACCAACATGAATGCCTGCTGAATTGTACAAATAGTAGATAACAAAAAGTATGGTGAATACATTAAAGGTGAATTTTAGTTCCCCTGTATAGGTACCATCATTTGCTTCAATGATCTTAGTAGGCCGGACAAATGCATCCCTGAATGTTCGAAAAAACTTAAAGTCGTATTCGCTAAAATCCCTGAAATAAGGGCCAAATTCACGTTTGAAAAAATTAATCACAACGATTGGTTAGTTAATAAAGATAAGAGGTTTTCAGCTATTAGTTTTGCCTTTCATGAGGTTAGCTACTTTCGTATTTTTAGTAGTTGCTTTTAGCACTACATTTTCGCAAATCCTCAAAGTAGACAAAGGGTTTCTGGCCACAGATTCTGCGAATTACTTTACCGGTGTTATTGATGCCACTTTTGCCATAAATAATCGAAGCTCCACGGTTGATCAGCAAAACATCTATGTAGGGATTAACAATAACGTGGATCTGGTTTACATAGCAGAAAAATCTGCGACTGTGCTGATTAGTGGTTTAAACTATTTCAAAATAGGTGATGGACCATTGATCTATAATGGAACAGCACATCTAAGACAAGTATTGCGACGATCCGCTCCTCTAACACCTGAGTTTTTTGTGCAAGGCCAATTTGATGAATCCAGGAATATGGAGTTCAGGATGCTGTATGGGGGTGGTCTCCGTTGGAACATCCTTCAAAAAGAGAATTCACTATTTGCCGGGATTGGAATTTTTAGAGAAAATGAGCGATGGAATGGCCCGGAAGGTGAAGTAAATAAAAATCTTTGGAAACTAAATTCCTACCTGAGTGCCGATGTAAAACTTACTGAATCAATAAATGTCAATGCTATCGCATACTTTCAATCTGGGAGAGATCCTGAAATTGATGCTTTTAGAAATCGACTTAGTGGACAGCTGGAATTTAAAAACGCTCTTACAGATCAATTTAAGATAAAAATGACCTCTAATTTTCTTCTGGATGACAGGCCGATCATTCCGCTAAATGAATTTATCTATGAAGTGTATTTTGGCGTGGAGTATAGTTTTAAATAATCACTTTACCACTTTGTAGATCACCTCTTTCTCTGGTAGTGCAAAACGTGTTTTTTCTTCAGAACTCAACTCATCGATGATACGCTCCTCGACTACCTTAAAGCCGGCCTCTCCTAATCGTTGACCATAATCCTCTCCGTACATTCTCACATGGTCATCCTGGCCAAAAGCCTTCTCACGTTCTTTTGGCTCAACTATTGCCTTGTCCTCGTAGGTGGTTTTAGGAAGGGGATAGAAAAATGGAACCTGTAAAATGGCCCATCCTCCCGGTTTGAGTACGCGAAGCATTTCACTGAGTGCTTTTCTATCATCATCCACATGCTCTAAGACGTGATTGCAAAAAATAATGTCTACTGAATTGTCTTCAAAAGGAATTTGATGAATGTCCATTTTCACTTTTGCCAATGGTGATTCTATATCTGCAGTGATATACTCGAGGTTTTCAAGTGCATCAAAACGACTCATAAAGCATAATTCCGGTGCAACATGAAGCATTTTCGCTTCTTTAGTGAAGAAGTCAGTCTTTCTTTTCAAATAAAGCCAAATGAGTCTATGACGTTCTAATGCGAGGCATTTAGGGCAAAGCGCATTGCTCCGTGATTTACGTCCATAAGGCAGGAACTTTCGAAATCTGGATTCACAAACCGGACATTCTACCTTATTTCCACGATAAAATACTGCTACTACTCTCAGCACCACATGACTAAAAAGCTGGATGTACTTTCTCGGTACATTTCGCAGAAAAAATGAGATAATAAACTTCACGATTCGTCAATTTTGCCCCGCAAGTTATTTATTCACCTCACTACCAGCAATCATTGCTGAATTTTTCTCTATTTTGGTTTCTTTATGAAACAGCACCTGATTTCTGCACTTCTTTTATGCACCGGATTACTATGTCTGGGCCAAAGAGTGAAAACAGTTGAGGAACACCTGCCGACAGAGAATCTGGAGATGCGAAAAGACGCAAACAAACGATCAAACAAGCCGAAAAGTACTAATTACGACTTCATCTATGTGCCGAATGCTGATAAGATTCTCTATGGCAATCAATGCGTGCTGGAGATAACTCATAAATGGGGATTTGAATACGTTGTAGAGCCACGAAACATAGCCGGGAGCAAGAATTGGAAAGGTAAATTTTTGAATAACCTCTGGGTAAAGACTAAATTAGTAGTGACTCGTTCACCTTTTTGGAAACAGATTCTGCGCGGTAAAATAAAAAAATGCCGCAAGATGAGTGGAGATTTGGTGGGCTAATCACCTAAACGCACATCATGAACAACCTGTCCCGATTTGCAAAAAAGACAACAGTTGTCCTTTTTGTTTTCCTTTTCTCCTGTGCCAATATCACCGAAGAAATTTATCTCAACAAGGATGGAAGCGGCCGGTACGTGGTTTACACTGATGCGGTCAGCTCCACCAGAGCCATGATGATGGGTATGATGACCAGCATATATCCGGATGCTTCCAAGGATAGTATCATGCAGGTAGTAGATGCTCAACTTTGGGAGCAGTTTCCCGCTGAGGTAGACTCCATCATCGATTTCTCCTCAAGAGTACCGGATAGCATCAAAAATGATCCCGCAAAAAAGAAATACCTTGATAACATCGAGATGTTTATGAAGGGAAGTCGAGAGAAAGGATACCTCAATTCGGGAATACGATATACATTCTCGAGTATCGATGAACTTCAGGGGTTTAATGACTTTATGAGTGAAAATCAGGAAGCTACCGGAGGTCAAATGAACATGGATCTTCCTCAAATGGATGTGCAATACTCATTTGATGGCAGCTCTTTTTCCAGAACGGCTAAAATGAATGAAAACATTGAAATGAATGATTCTACCATGATGATGTTGGGATCACTTCTAGAAGGAGCAAAGTCAAGGCTAATTATTCATCTGCCGAGTAAGGCAAAGAAGGTTAGTAAGAATCAGCTTGTGGGGAAGGTAGGAAAGGATGTCACTTATGAATTTGAACTGATCAAAATATTGAGTGGAGAACAATCCACAGACGTTAAAGTAGAATTTTAATTATGGAGCCACGCAGTGTTCAATTTTCCCGTACCAAGTTGACAGAATTGATGATCCCTTCATTTGCCAACTTTGGTGGAAAGGTGCATGGAGGATTGATCTTATCGTTGATGGATAAAGTGGCTTATGCGGTTGGTAGTAAGCATGCAGGTACGTATTGTGTCACCGTGACAGTAGATGGTGTAGAGTTTCTTCAGCCGGTGGAGGTAGGTGAGTTACTCACATTAGATGCCGCGGTTCATTATGTAGGGAATAGTTCACTGGTGGTTGGTATAAAAGTGACCTCAGAGAATATAAAAACCAACGAAGTAAAGCATACGAACAACAGCTACTTTACCATGGTAGCAAAGGGAGAAGATGGGAAACCGACCAAAGTGCCGGAGTTGATCCTGGAGGATATGACAGAAATGAGGCGATTTGTGGATGCAATAAAAAGGATAAAAGTGAAAAAGGAAGCAAACGCCAAAATGCAGAAAGAGCAGGATGAATTTATTATGGTTGATGATATGGAATTACTCAATAATCAACGCTGCAAAGTTGAGTTTAAAGTTGATGATGATTTCAACGATCTTTTTTCCGATACATAAACTTCAACCCTGACCAGTCTTCATCTACGGCGCATACTTTCACATCCACCAGACCTCCTTTTAAGCCAAATTCTCTTACAATATTTCCATTTAGATTAGTGGTGATGCTGGACGTCCCTTTAGGCCAGGAAACCCACATGGTGCCACCCTTTTTTAGTGCTTGTTTCCATTTGTTCCAGTGAGCTTCCATTACCTCCAGCTCTTTTACAAAAACATGCTGAAAATCGTATGGGACGGAGTGCAACTCATCATCCCATTGCGTGTTTACTGGTGTTTCCTCAAGTAGGTCAAAATAGTTTTCAGGGGAGTTGAAAAGGTAGCAGGTGTATCCTTCTTTGATGTTGAGCTTCTTCCAAAGCGGGTTTTTTGAGTAGCCAGCCATTTAATTGCAAACATTTGGTAACACATCTCTCCAATCACGATCTTTTGCTTCAGCAAACTCATGACAGGCCTTAGTTCGTTGACCCATTGCGAGATAGGCATTTCCGGTGGTTACGTATGAAATCGCACTGTCAGGCCATACGTATTTGTTCCAATCAGCAGCTTTAATCGCCATTTCAGGATCATCTAATGCTAAGTATGTATCTGCTAATGATGTGTAGAGATAGTAGTGTGATTTTGGGAGGTATTGTTCATTGATTACCAATGCATAACCTTCACCGTAGTATGTTTTGTACCGCTTTACGGCTAGTCTGTGGGCTATCAATAGGTGGTCAAGCGCTTCTTCAGGATTATTAAGCTCATCCATTTGAATCTCAGCAATTTTCACCAATGACGCTATGATTTCGTATTCACCAACAAGAAAGTCTTTCAAAATGTCAATGGCCTTTTCGGGTTGGTTCGTTCGCTTGTAAGACTCAGCGAGCTTCTGCCTCAATTCATAAAATGGCAGGTTAGGCGCAAATTCCTGAACAAGCTCATACAACTTGATTGCCTCGTTGTAATTTGATCTGCGAAACTGTTGATCTCCTTTTTCTATAATCTGATCCAGCATGGTGGTCTTAAAAACCTTCATGTCTTTTTCTTCGGTTCTGAAAAAGCTGAGAGAAGTCATAAGTTCAAAGGCTGTTTTGTACTCCCCGGCCTCAAAGTATTGTTTCGCATCTAAATAGGTAGATCTACGCTCTGCAAGTAGCTTTTCAAGCTGCCGATCATCATAGCTTTGTTTGATCCAGACACCTGTCATGACGAATAATGCTATGAGGAATGTGATACCAAATGCATATGCAGTTGCAATCGCATTTTGTCTGTAATCCACTCGCCCACTACTGTATCTTGCTCTGGCCTGATTTTTCCAACGGTCTGCTGATGGCGGTCTATATGTATAAGGACGGGATTGAGAGTGTGAAAATTGTTGATACTTTAGTTTTAGATCAAATCGGGCTTTCTCGTACTCATCAGACAGAATTTGATGAGCCATATTGATTTCCTTGAATTTCTCCTCCATTTCAGGTCTGCCCGGATGTTTATCAGGATGATATTTGACGGCCAGTCGTTTGAATGCGGCCTTGATTTCAGTAGGTGTGGCATCCTCAGAGAGCCCTAGTACGTGATAGTAGTTGGTCATCTGAAATGGTTAGAGTCTATATAACGAAGAAAATCTCAGAAAGATTATCCCTTATTCATAAGGTAAAAACCTATTAGGCAAACAATAAGCCCACCAACCATACTGATTGAAGCGTAAAGAATGAATTGTACAATGAGGCCATCTCTGATTAGTTTTAATCCGTCCAACGCAAACGTGGAAAAAGTGGTGAATCCACCGCAAAGGCCGGCAACAAGGAATAAACCGGTTTGATTTTGTAGTTTAATAAGTCCGCCACTCAAAACCCCAATGATCAAACAGCCAACCAGATTAACTATTAAAGTGCCGGTATATGGCTTGTCTGCATAATGTTTAGCTGTGAGTAAATACACACTATATCTGGCTGCACTACCAATAAATCCACCAAAACCGACGATGAGGATATCCTTCATTTCTCAAAATTGGCTACAAATTCCTCCAATTCAGGAAAGAACTGATGAAACTCCTTTTCAAAATCTTCATAATGGTTCTTGAGTGCTTTTGAGGCTTCATCCATCTTATTTTCATATTTGGTTCGCCTGCTCATTCCTGTCAATGCCCGATCTATACCCTCAATAAATTGATAATTGTACAGCCAGTTGTCCTGGGCCATGAAACTTAACATGTGAACAACCCCTTTTGGAACTGTTTCATGGTAGTCGCTCATGGTTTCATAAAAAGATTCGGTATACTCCTTTAATGGTGTATCTGAAAATTGACCCCAATCCCGCGCTAAAAAATGATCATAAAAAACATCGACGATAACAGGCGCGTAATGCCTGAATTTTTCCCTTAATCGAATCTTGCTCTGAAGTACCGTATCGTGATTGTCGGTATAGAAATCAATGGCACGGTGTAATCGGATGCCTTTTTGAATGCCATCGGTATATTCATCCATTTGTGATCCCTTCACAAAATCACCAATGAAGTTTCCAACCAATAACTCCTTATCGGCACCACTTAAATAGAGATGTGCAAGAAAATTCATTGGTTTACGTTTGTTTTAAGCATCGACCATTTAAGTTTGAGATTAACCGTGCTAGGTTTACTTTTGTGCACGGCTCACGCCTTAAAGCAATATAATAACTTATTTAAAACAGCCATCGAGAGCAATTTTCCAAATATCATCCGATCACATCTAAACATGCTTGTGCAACTAGCACGAGTAGACGGAGTTGTGGTACAAGAAGAAATTGATCTGATCAAGCAGATTGGTAAAGCTAATGGTCTGTCGAATGAGGAGATCAGTGAATCATTCGAAGACCCTTCAGTGATTGAAGGATTGGAAACGTTGAATGATGACCAGCGATACGACTATCTGTACAACGTAGTTCAGTTGATGAAAATCGACGGTCGTATCTATAAGGAAGAAATTAAGTTCTGTGCGCGTATTGCCAGTAAACTTGGGTATGATGAGGATGTGCTGAGAGAAATGATGCTTAAAATTTACAGCGATCCACATATTTCAACTGATAAAGAAACGTTAAAGGCAAAAATCCAAACGTATCTTAAAAAATGAGAAACAGCTTTTCTCTATTCCTTACGCTAATTAGTATTTCGTTATCCGCCCAAAACCCAGATGAACGAGCAATTCGTGAAGTATTGGCTATGCAACAGGAATGTTGGAACGATGGAGATTTAGAATGCTTTATGGAGGGCTACTGGAAGTCAGATCAGTTGGTTTTTATCGGAAGCAAAGGAGTGACGTATGGATGGCAGGCTACCCTGGACAATTACAAAAAAAGCTATCCCGATAAAGAAAAAATGGGAATTTTAACATTCGATTTGATTAGTCTGGAACCGCTTAGTGAAGATTTTTGGACGGTCATCGGTAAGTGGAGTCTGAAAAGGAAATCAGATAATCCAAATGGCCATTTCTCGCTTATTTTCAGGCGTTTAGGAGACGAATGGGTGATTGTTTCAGATCATTCCAGTTAATCAATCAACATACTAAATTTGGGTAATTGGTGTTTTATGAGTAGATTCTATGCTACTTAAAACATTAAATTCAGCTAAATATGGTAATGAGCTATCGAGGAGCAGAAGCTCCTAAAACACAGGAAACTCAAGCACTTAAGGTCGAAGATTATATGGCTCGTAAGCTTATCACGTTTAAGCCTGACCAACCCATGCATGAAGTGGTTGACGCCTTGATGAAACACAAGATTTCAGGTGGGCCGGTGGTTAATGATCAGGGTGAATTGGTAGGTGTGATTTCTGAAGGAGACTGTCTCAAGGAAGTGGTCAAAGGTAAATATGATAATATGCCGATCTTCACTGGTTTGGTGGAAGAGCATATGGCAAAAAATGTAATTACCGTAGATCCTAATCTCAACATTTTCGAAGCAGCTAAAATGTTTCTTGAGAAAAGACTCAGACGTTTTCCTGTTATTAGAGATGGGAAGCTGGTGGGCCAAATCAGTCAAAAGGATGTAATGAAAGCGGTATTAAAAGCGAAGAGCTCTACCTGGTAGCACCTGATTACATTCTTTTGTATTTTCGTTCTTCAACAAACCCAGAAGAATGAAGAAGCTATTATCCATAACCCTCTTATTTTTCTTTTTATCTACTTACGCCCAGGTAGATGTAAAAGCAATTGATAAATACATCGAGCAGGCCAGAAAAGACTGGGACGTGCCTGGAATGTCCGTAGGTGTTGTGAAAGATGGAAAGGTGGTCTTGAGCAAAGGATATGGTGTAAAAGAGCTGGGTAAAAGCGATAAGGTTGACGATAATACTTTATTTGCCATTGCTTCCAATTCCAAAGCGTTTGTTGCTTCGTGTATTGCGAAACTTGTGGAAGAAGGAAAGCTTTCATGGAAAGACAAAGTAAGGGACTACTTGCCCTACTTCACTTTGTATGGTGATGAATACATTTCATCAATGGTCACCGTCGAAGATTTACTCTGCCATCGGGTTGGTTTGGGTACATTCAGCGGAGATGTGATCTGGTACAAGTCTGAAAAAAGTCCTGAAGAGATCATCAAGAGGGCTGCACATGTTCCCAAAGCTTTTGAATTTAGAGATGGTTACGGGTATTCCAATCTAATGTTTATTACTGCCGGTGAAGTCATACGAACGATAACAGGTGAACCGTGGGAAAACTATGTGAAAACGAACTTTATGGAGCCTCTTGGAATGAGCAATACCGTAATCAGTGTAAATGATCTGAACGATAACGTAGCTACTCCGCATAAACCAACCATTGATAGAGGTACTGAAGTATCCGAATGGGCCAGCTGGGATGCACCAAGTGCTGCTGGTGGGATCATTTCTTCTTCTACCGACATGGCCAAGTGGATGATGATGAACCTCAATGGGGGTGAGTGGAATGGAATAACCTACATAGATAAGGAGCAACAAAACTTACTGTGGACCCCACATGCCAATTTTAAGATAAGCGAACAATCAAAAGAATCTTTACCGGGTGTTCATTTCAGAGGGTATGGGCTTGGCTGGAGTCTGATGGACTATCATGGCAATCTGGTAGTGAGTCATGGAGGAGGATATGATGGTATGTATTCCAGAGTTGTGATGGTGCCAGATCAGGAGTTAGGGATTGTCGTGTTGACCAACTCCATGGAAGGCATTTCATCTCCACTAGCTATGTACATTGTGAACCAATTTATTCAAAAAGATATGCGTGACTGGTCTGCTGAATATCTGGAGAGAGCACGTTCGCGTAATGGGCATAAAGAGGAGGTGGAAGAGCGTAGGACAGCCAGAGTAATGGATACCAAACCAGCACTAACTCAGGAGGAAATGATTGGAACGTACAATGATCCGATGTATGGTGATATCACTATTTCTGAAAAGGATGGAAACCTGCGCATTGAATTTCAGGATGCGCCGGAACTGGGAGCAAGCTTGACGCATTGGCATTACGATACGTATCAAATCAATTGGGATGAAGAGCACGCCTGGTTCGATTTTGGCACTGTTTCATTTGAAATGGATAACAATCTGAAAGTTGAAGGAATCGAATTTGATGTGCCGAATGGGGACATCTTCTTTCATGAGTTGCATCCGAAGCGTGTGTATTAAAGAGTATAGTTTACGAACCCAACAGGGTTTCAAACCCTGTTAGGGTTTTTCACTCAAAAGTAACAGGATTCATATTTCTCAAATCCTGAAATGATTGGTGAAATTCCTTGTATGACTTTTTATCACCAAACCAATTAATGACTTCATTGCGATGCAATTTTGTTGATTTATCACTCAAATGAGCATGGTATGAGGAGTGTGGGTATTCTCTAAAATCATCAATTAACCCGTGCTTTTGAGGATTGAAATGAATGTAATAGACCAATTTGGAAAAATAATACTCATTTTCAATCGGGATCCTTCTGAATGGTAGTTCAAAAAGCTTTCCGGTTCTTTTATAAGCTTTATTGATAGCTTGGGTATATCCATTAAAGAAATGAGAAAATTGTAGACTGATTATTTGTGAAGAAGTTTTATTAACTCTAACAGGGTTCAAAACCCTGTTAGAGTTGTTATTAGTGGCTTGAATTTCTTCACCACCCTTTGTTCTAATCATTAAGTGAAAATGATTCTTCAAAAGGCAATAAGCATAAGTGTCAGCAACTGGACTAATATATTTTTCATACTTTAAAAGAAAGTATTGATAGTTTTCTTCCTTTTTAAAAATGTCCTCTCCATTGATTCCTCTATTGTAAACATGATAGTATGTTTCTGGCTGAAGAGGTTTGGTGTTTTTCATTTTGAAATATGACTATCTCACTGTTATCTTTCTAGACCATAACAGAGTTCCTACTTAATCAGCAATAATCAATCGTCTGGTATATTTAACATCGTCTTTTTCTAGCTGAAGTAAATAGATACCATTTTTGAGATGAGATACCTCAATTACACTTTGAGATTTAGGAACACGTTTTATGATCTGACCACTCAAAGAAAGAATTTGAATGTTTTCATATATTCCGTTTAGAGTTACAACGCCAGATTTAACTGGATTTGGATAAAACAACTCTTCTAATATCGAGTTGCTGCCCAAAACACGAGGTTCACTGGAAACGGCAATTGAATAGGTAGAAAATGTCGTTTCTATTTCAATGAAACTTTCCAACGGAAGATTTAATGCTGGCTCAAATGTAAAGTGGATGGTCTTAGTTTCCTGTGGATGAATGATTCCGTCCCAGTTTCCTTTGAAGTTTTCAGGGTAGTTGATGTTAGTTACAATCACACCATTTTCACCTGTGTTAGTTATATCAAAGGAGCTTGTAATTATGTCACCTTCGGTATAATCTGCGAATTGAATGTAGTCCGTTGAAAGTGAAACTTGATCTGTGTTGTCGTTTGTCACATAGAAGTAGGTCGACAATCGATCACCCGCATATGATGAAGTAAATCTCCACTGCCCCTGATCGCCTGATGCTGGAAGTGTAAACGACCTGTACCAATAGGATCCGCTGTAAAACCGTGGTGAAGTAGTTGTCCATTCCTGAAAAATTGTTCCATCTGGTTTATAAACTGCATGAGTGCTCACAGCAGACTCCATTTGGTCCCTAAAATAGGTGGCAAAGTAGACGGTCACACCATTACTAAAGTCAACTTCGAGATTAGGGCTTTCACTTCCGTGACAGCCAAACTCAGGAGGAGAATGATGGGTTGCTACCCTGTTAAGACCCGAAACAGTATATTCCTGCTGCTCCTTCCACCAAGATTCATTCGTTGTGGAGTTACAATCTCCGACAAAAGGGTCAATCAGGTTTCCCTGAGAGTCATAAAGTTCGAAATGAAGGTGTGGGCCAGTGGAGTTTCCCGAGCTACCCATCACACCTAAATATTCTCCAATCTCTACTCTTTCGCCTTCAGCCTTTTTAGTTGCAGAGCCTGTCTTTAAATGACCATACCATGCAATCGAGCCATCGTCATGCTGGATATATACTGCATTCCATCTGTTGCTATTAAAAGAGCAGCTTTTATCTGATTGGTTATTTTCCTTGTAAATAATTTCACCTGCAGCAGCAGCTACTATTTCCATGTGATCATGGTCCATTTTATGCCAATTAAACGGCCAGGAATAAATATCCGTGCCCTTGTGATTATAGCCATTATCTGTATCGTAAGTACGCGTGCCGCAATTGTAATCCAAAAGTTGATTTGGATATTGATCATTTAAATCCACATAATTGGAAATACCAATGGCTCCATATTCATCGTAATTTTTTGCTTGCCTGATCGGCCATTCTAGTTTGACCTGGTTTACGCTTCTAGCAGATTTGTTAGAAGTACGCTCGGCTATTATTTCTTTAATTAGTTCACGGTCACTTTCACTCAAACATGGAGTTGGGTTCTGTATGATGTATGGTGTGCCATACCCTTCCTCTTGTGCTGTGGCAAAAAGCGTGACGCACATGAAAAAGATTGCTAAATGGTGGTGAGTTTTCATAAAAGATGTATTTATCATAAAGATAGGGAAAAGCCTATTTACTCCATTTCAGTGGAGGTATTTTTTCTTCCCTGCCGGAACATTCAATTAATGTGATCAGTCTTTTTTCTCTCGTCTCTTCCCGTTTGGCACTCATCACCCACCAGATAGACTGTTTACGATAGGAGGGAGCTAGTTTGGAGGTAAAAAATGTCCAGGCTTTTTTGTTTGCTTTCATCCGAGTTTCAAAGTCTTTACTCAGTTTTACTTCCTTTTGCTCAAAGGAAGCACGCCCTGAATTTTCCAGCTTTCTTTTCTTATAGGCTTCAAGCCCTGCTTTGGTTACCTGCTTTTCCTTCGTCAGCTCCTCAATACGTTTAATGTTTACATTACTCCAATGACTGTTGGGTTTTCTGGGAGTAAAACGAACCTGATAAGCTTCATCATCTATTCGTTTACGGATGCCATCGATCCATCCATAGCACAATGCCTGATCCACTGACTCAGGCCAGGTTATGCTGGGCTTACCGGTGGCTTTCTTGTAATACCCAACCCAAAGTTCTGTTTCAGATTTATGATTTTCTTCCAACCACTTTCTAAAATCCTGAGGAGTAGGGAAGAAAATTGCCATGATTCTAGAAAGGAAGAAGGTCAGGTGCTACGTATTCTTTTTTGGCACGTTTATCAGCAAAGACATTAAACCCATAATGCTTACCTAAGAGGTCTTTGAAGTTGGTCAGCAATCGCGGAAATTCCTGAATAAAGTCTTTGAAATTGTCCGACTTAGCTTTTTGCATAAAATGATTCATGGCTTTCACGGAGGCTATGGTCACTGTCTTGTTGAATTTATCATAAACACCAAGCGACTCAGCAAAACCTTTGATCTGTTTGCACATGTTAAGTTCAGCCTGTTCTAATCCATACTTTTCAATATGGATGTAAGCCAGTCTTAGGTGAGCTTCATGGCTGAACATGCCTGGCTTTAGATGGTAAGATTCGAATATCTCCTCATATTCATCGTCGGTATACTGCCAGTGATCTTTGATACGCATTCTACAAAAATACGTATGAATAAAAAAAGCCACGAGAACCGTGGCTTAAGTTTGTTAGAACTTCAAATCATATAATCCTGTGATATGGAGGTGATTCCAGCTTCCAGCAATTCCTGTTATTTCAAA
This sequence comes from Ekhidna lutea, assembly GCF_900188325.1. Taxonomy (GTDB): domain Bacteria; phylum Bacteroidota; class Bacteroidia; order Cytophagales; family Cyclobacteriaceae; genus Ekhidna; species Ekhidna lutea. Next base: position 604,675 of record NZ_FZPD01000003.1, read on the forward strand.
ATTGCCTTTAGGTAGTGTTTCCTGACTAAATCCGGCTCTGTTGAAGGTAGTGACAATGCCCTGCTTATTCGTCCCATCTGATAGGGGATGGGAGCCCTCCCATTTTTTTACGCCATCAGCATGTGGGAAAGAAACATTCTTTAGTCTAACCATTTGTCCTGCATACGTTCCTTTAATTAAATCGTCTATGGTTATTTCAATCGGTTGCACAGCTATGTTTTCTGCAAGGATGGTGCCTAGTCTGTCTTCTACCTCAAGCATAGCTTTTTGACCATTCACTTCATGTCCTGTAGCATTCTTAAGGTTAAGTCTCACTTTTTGACCAACGGACAATAGATTATCAAGGATAAAGCTTATTAATATACCTCCAGTCTGATCCTGAATGTATATGAACTTATTTGTAGGCACATTATCTATGCTGGTAACAACGCCTTCAATGAAGTAATCAGTTGAAAAATACCAAACACCTTCATGTGTCGAAAAGTAAGCTTTAAGCTCTGCGATGGTATGAATTTCAGAATTGATTACATCATCTTCTTCCACGGTCAATAGAAGATCAAATTCACTACCTTGCTTCAAACCTTCACTCCAGTTGCTAATGGTAAAAATCAATTCCGCGTTGGCTTCTACAACATTATTGTTTGCAGGGTAAAATTTTATCATTTCACTGGTCTCTCCAGCTTCAAATACAAGTGGAATAAGGAAGTCGAACATTTCCGGATCTGTATGAAAATCTATTCCGTATTCATAATCATTCGGAAGGCCAACAGCTATTTCAACCACCTGTTGAATTGCAGAAGTCCTTTCAAGGATCACCTCAATTTCATAACCATCTACCTCAGATTCTGAGATGGTGGCATTACGAACTTTAAAATTGACAGCAATTGATTCTGTTTCAACAGGGCTCTCACCTTCATCATTATCAGTGATTGAAATGTTTGCAGTCTTATCAGCCAATACAAATCCATCTGTTGGATTTTGTAAGGTAAGGGTGATGGATTTTGAACCAGTATTTACATCATCATTGACAGGTAAAATCAAAAATTTCACTTCATTATCACCTTTCTCAAAGGATAATTTTAATACTCCATTTTCAAGTTCAGGTAAAACAATGTAATGATCCGGATTACTTGCGGATCCACTAAAAGCTACTTCAAGATTGCCTTCTTTTTTGGCTGGTTCATCCAGAACCACAGTCACGATCAATGCGTCATCAGCCTCATTTAGATTCAATGTGCTGCTTTCAAACTTTACTGTAGTCTGTACTACAGTCTCTAGATTGTCGTCGGAACATCCAAGAACCAACAACAAAGTCATTATTAACAAAATATTTACTTTCATTGCTCATCAATGATAAACTGATATCGGGCCTTACAAACGGAATGCCAGATATAGAAAGCAGTCAAATTCTTTTAATCAGCAGTTATCCATATGATGAGTTTGTCCAATTACGAACAAGTCTTTTGGTGATTTGATCATTTTCGATCATGAAAATCTCCTTTTATGCCCGTTAATCAATGATTTTTTAAATAATACATCAAATAATGAGGTATTCACTTGCAATATATCAATAATTGATGTATTGTTGTATTATGTATTCGAAAGAACTATTAAAAGGGACATTGGAAGTAATCGTATTGAAGCTGCTATCGGAGCATGGTAAAATGTATGGTTATGAGCTTTCGCAAAAGGTGAAAGAGGAGACAGAAGGAAAGATTCATTTGAAGGACGGGTCGCTTTATCCTGCCTTGCATAAGCTTACAAAAGACGGCATACTCACATTTGAGGAGGTCAATATCGGGAAGCGTGTGCGCAAGTATTATAAACTCACAGCGAAGGGAGAGGAACAGAAGGAGACACTGCTGGATGAGATGCGAGACTTTATCAAAACGATCGAGAAAGTAATTTTTAGTGACTTAAAAACATCACCGGCGATATGATTGCTGAAGAATATGAAGATCGGATCATTGAAGAGGTCGAAAACAGCGCGATTAAAAATCAAACGCTGAAAGATGATCTTATTGATCATTTCTGTTGTCTTGTGGAGATCGAAATGGATCGCGGATTATCCTTCGAGAAGGCGCTGGAAAAAGCCTATCTGCAAACTGCTCCAAACGGACTGGAAGAAATACAAAGGGAAACAATTTTTTTACTCAATTACTCAAAAATCATGTTTATGAAACGACTAATGTATGTTGTAGGCTATCTATTCACAGTGACTTGGATGGCTGGAATCGCATTTAAATTACTGCATCTGGCTGGTGCAGGTGTTTTACTTAGTATTGGGGCACTAGGTCTGGCATTTATTTTTATCCCAATGTTTTTAATAAATCGGTATAAGAATTTTGCCAGGGAAGTACTGTCCGAACGATTGAAATGGATATTTGGGGGAATATCATTTCTGTTACTGGTGACTTCCATTACCATGAAATTACTACATCTTATGGGAGCAGGACTAATGTTAGGACTCAGTTTTCTGATTTTTGGAATCGGTTTTTTGCCCTTCTTATTTTTCACGATGTACAAAAAATCAGTAGATGAACTCTGAGGTCATGGACTAGACTCAAAATGAAAAGGCTGCTTGTTTCAAGCGGCCTTTTTTGATTCAAATTGTAGCTTTACTGTAATGGTTAGACAACACAATATTACCCTACCTCCTTTTCCCAGAGGTTTCCACCTCATCACGGATGAAGTCTTAAGTCAAGTGGATTTAACCGGTATCGAAGCTGGTTTGCTAAACGTCTTCATCAAACACACTTCGGCCAGCCTCACCATTAATGAGAATGCTGATCCTACAGTTCGCGCAGATTTCGAAAGTCATTTCAATCAATCTATTCCTGAGAATGCACTTTATTATCAACATACGTATGAAGGATCGGATGATATGCCGGCACATTTGAAGGCCAGCACTTTGGGAAGCTCTGTGACTATCCCGATCACAAATAGTCATTTGAATCTAGGTACCTGGCAGGGGATATATCTGGGTGAGCATCGTGATCATGGCGGAAGCCGCAAAATTGTGGTTACTGTATATCACTAGATGCCATCTTCCTGATTTTATTCAGATAGCTGCTTGGGAAACCTTCACGCTCAGCCAATTCAAAAAGCGAATTAGCATATGCTTTATTCGTTCCTGTGAGTGCTGTGAGAGGTAGATTATAACACGTTGCTTTAATAGACTCATCCGAAACTGTAAGTATAGTTACCTCTTCGGGGATATAGTCTGCCACACTCGGCTCGGCATATAGCTTTTGGAGAGCATCTTTTTCAACAGTCATTATGATACCATAAGCCCTTTCATTCTTACAAGGGATTAGAGAAGCTCGATCACCAATTTTCAATGTATAGTCTTTCAGATATCCCTTTCTTGAATTGGTCGGATGGATGCCATTCTTTTTTAAGATAGAACGATCCATGAATAAGCCATAGAAGAATACTTCCATTAACGGAATTTTTACTTTGAGCCTGAGAAATTTCCTGAACCATCATTCAGATAGATAAAGAAATCGGATGAAGCACCACCAATGTTCTCTAATCCTTGAATATTATTCATGAAGATATCGAGTGTTCCATCTCCATCTATATCCCCCACAGCAGCCCCATGTGTGAAGGCGCTTGCAGTTCCAATATTTGAAGAGCTGTTAACAAGTTCACTACCTGATCCCATGAGAAATGTATTAGGGTAACCAGGAAATGGCCAGAAATCATAGCCATGATCCGCAATGAAAAGATCATCTTTTCCATTACTATCAAAATCGGCAACCAGCCACTGTCTGGCATGATTTACTCCTGGAGTAGCTCCTGTTATCAAGCCTGTCGTTTCGGTGAATCTGCCCGTACCATCATTGATGGCTGTTACAATTTCTACTGTCTCGTCAGGTAATCCTGAAATGGATGAGGAGCCTATGACATCCAGAAAACCATCTCCATTGATATCAAGTAAAGCTCCATTTTTGAAACGTACTTCATCATAAGGATCAGAATTATGATTCCCATTGAGAATGACTTCAAATGTAGGCTCTGTTCCTGAACTGATGTTAATAAAAGTGGCCCATTGCCCCTCTGCATACCCATTTGGAGCTACTAAATCTGTGTCGCCATCATTATCTACATCTCCAACGAAAATGTCAAGCGGGAAACGACCCATTCTAGCTTCACCGTTTTCTGCCTCGTCCCATGTTAAAACTTCAAATGAATATTCACCAAGATCTCCATTGTCATTCATATAAATTAAGGATCTTGAAAAATTTGCATTGCCATCATTTAGGTAGATATATCCACCTTGGAAGACTCCATTTGCTGCATCCATACCAAACCCACCAGAGGAGGTTGTGACAAAATCCACGTTCCCATCATTGTTGAAATCACCGGTTCTAACCCATTCAACCCAACCCACTTCAATCAAATTGTCGGTTATTTTACTAGTACCATCGCTAAATGTATTATCTCCGTTATTGAGGTACAAATGAATTTGAGCAGACTCGGAGAAGGATCCTTCCGCTGCATCGATGGTACTAGATATTATATCAGGTCGTCCATCACCATTGAAGTCTTCTGATGAAATAGTGACTGTGTTTGCTGTTGAGCCTTTGTATCGGGTCGGAAAGGCATTTTCCTTGATCTGAAAATTCCCTGTCCCATCATTGATTAATAGTGCATCCGAACTAAGCCCAATGTGCGGACCAAGAATAATATCATTATCTCCATCCTGGTCAGTGTCCAGCATATAGGAAGCAGTAAAGTTCCCATGTTCATAGACAGCTCGAGGCAATCGGTTGTTTTCTTCTATTTCTTTATTTGGATCCTTTACTGAGTCATCATTTCCGCAAGAGGAGAAGAGGTGAAGTATAGTAAACGTGAATATCCAGGCAAGGGCATTTGCGAATTTCTTCATTATTGCTCTTAAGTTTGATAGATGCTTCAACGCATCATAGGCGTATCCACTTAAATGGTTATATACCTCCTAAAATAATAAAATCAGTTCAGATTAAAATTTAAGCATTACTGAGGTAAAGGTTAGCTCTTGAATAAGCTTTTCAAGCTTCTTTGGATCATAGCCACGTCCATGACCAGCTTCAATTCCTGTTCTCGAGGAATGTTTGGTTACAACTTATTTAGGTAATAGGCACCTGCTGATCAGAGGGCTTCAATTTCCTTAGCTATTTTATCGGCCTCTGCAGCTTTTTCGTCGCTGGCCTTTCTATTTGTTTTAGAAAGCGTGTACGATTCTTTCATCAGCTTCTCGTATTTTTTCTGAAGCTTTTCTTTTGGAGTTGTTTTGCTAAATAGTCTCATGATTAATTAACCACATTTGTAATAAGATGTTAGCTTCAGTCCTACTTTTCCAAGTTTTAGATACTGAACTAAATTCAGTATGACTCTTGAAGAGTTTATTGAGCACATAAATTATACTGTCTGCTGACCTTGTTTCAGTATGTCTTGAAAAGAAACTTGGCAGTAGGACTAGGCACTTTACTGCGTGTGTTCTTCCCTAAACTCGCCCGGTGATTTTCCGACAAGCTTTTTGAAATTGTTGTAAAACGAAACCTTATTTCGAAATCCGGCTTCTTCACCGATTGCTTCCAGTTTTAGATGGCTGGAAGATTCAAGCAATAGCCTGCTTTTAGCTTCCTCAACCCTAAACTCATTAATTAGTTCGGAAAAGGACTTTTCTGAAAAAGCATTAAGGGCTTGAGAAATCCGATATTTAGGCACACCTAGTTTCTCCGCAAAAGATGAGAGGTTGAAGTCCGGGTCTTTGTAATATTTGTTTTGCTCCAGTACGGAATTGATTTTTTGTACCAGGTAGTCCCCATCTTCTTTGGTCAGGCTGCTCGAGGAATATTTGGGTTTTACTCTTTCTTTAATAAAACTGTACTCACCAAAATAAGTAATGCCATAGGTGAGAAGGACAAATCCTCCACAGATGATGTAATCGAGCCGGAGTGTGTAAAATCCAAAGTACAGTGATAAGAAGTAGGCAATTTGTCCGATGATAAATGAAGTATATGCAGCTAAAAATAACTGGTTGATGGCATTAAATTTTACCGTTTTCACAATCACATATCCATAACCAACGAACAAGGCTATTTTAATCCAGGGCAATACATTTCTCATAATAGAAAGAAAATCGAGCGAAGCTTGAATGAAAAATGACATTGCTGCCCAGTAGATAGTAAATGCCAATGCTGGAATGAGGTGATAAGGGAGGTGTTTAAGTTTCGCCCCTTTCTTCATGTAGTAGTAAAAAGCAAAAGGCATGAACCAGTTAGCGGTTACAAATAACCATCTGATCGCAGTAGGAGGATTGATCATTTGCGCCCAATAGTTGACATAATGCAGGATGGTGATAGAAAACATCAGCAAGTACAGTCCCAGGAATCGTTTTCGTTTGCTTGCACTGATAATAAACAATAGCGAGAGGATCAGGCCATTGATGGCAGCTGCTAAAAAAAGTATGAGTTCCCAGGTCATGTCATTCCAGTAAAATTTTTGAAAAGATTTTTTGATATGAATACATGGAGTTAGATAACTACCCTTTTATTCCCCAAAGGCACTTTTTCAATATCACCCTTTGAAGGGGTTTTAAGATTCATTTAGAAAATCTTTTCATCTATTAAATATCACAAATAGTTTATTCCTCAACGGTTAAATCTAATCAGTAAATGGAATTAGGGCATAAATATTCGTTAATGTTAACCTCTTGCAGTTGATATGCTAAGTGTATGGATACATGGAAGCGTTATCATTATCCTAACAAAAAACAAAAAATATGAAAGCGACACTACTTATGGCAGGCATGATCCTATGTATCATGGCATCAGCTCAGCAGCCTCCAAAACCCTCTGAAGAAGATCTTTCCAAACTCGATTTTTGGGTAGGAAAATGGGATTTGACCTGGGAAGGCGGAAAAGGAACGAATCTCATTGAGAAGAAGCTGAATGGCCGAGTCATTCAAGAAAATTTTGAAGCGACAGAGGGTAACTTTAAAGGCTACCTCGGAACAAGTATTAGCACATTCAGTCCGAGAGATGGTAAGTGGCATCAGGCTTGGGCGGATAGTAATGGAGGGTACATTGACTTGATAGGCACGATGGACGGAGATACTCGTATTTTCCAAATGACCAGTCCGAGAAAACTCCCTGATGGGAATGAGATCGTTTCCAGAATGCGATTTTATAACATCACTGATGATTCCTTTACCTGGGATTGGGAAGCTTCAACCGACGGAGGGGAAACCTGGAATCTGAGCTGGAGAATCAATTATAAACGAGCTGAATAGTACTTGTATGAAATTATTAATGAATACATGTTGGCTAGTATTGGTATGCTGTTTTGCTTGTGGTGGAGAAGAAGAAAAGGAAACACCTGTTCTTACTTCATTGACAATTGTTGAAAGTCCTTTTAAGTTGGATCTAAATGAAACAGTGAAACTTACGATAAAGGGGATGGATCAAAATGGGAGTGAGATCGACATCACCGATGAGGTTTTGTGGTCTTCCAGCGAATCAAATGCATCGATTGATCAGAGCGGATCAGTTACAGGTCAGGCTGAAGGTGATGTTACAATTACTGCATCAGTTGATGATATTTCTACTAGTATTGATATAAGGGTCTGGGATAGCGCAGCTCCACGAATTGAAATTTATGTAACTGATGCAGCCAGGTTTAACAACGGAGGACCATATAAGGTCATTAGGTATGATGAAGATGGTGGATTTGCTGAAACATTGATTGATTCAAACCTTGGTTGGCCACAGGATATTGTTTTTCTTGAAGATAAAGGAACGATGCTCGTTTCAAACCTATCTACAAACAGTATTGACAAATTTGATATTAGCTCTGGTGCACATAAAGGAGCTTTTGCGGCGGTATCCAATGGGCCTACGCGAATGAAAATTGGGCCGGATAATTTATTATATGTTCTTCAATGGAATAATTCTGCGGGTGTATTAAGGTTTAATCTGGACGGAACATTTGTTGATTCCTTTACAAGTATTGGCGTAAATCAAGCCATTGGAATGGATTGGGATGCTTCAGGAAATTTTTATGTCTCTTCTTTTCAGGGCACGGTTCGGAAATTCGATTCTGAGGGTAATGATCTGGGAGTTTTTATTAGCTCAAATATTCAAGGCCCAACCAACATCTGGATCCCCCAGAACAGTGGAATGCTAGTGTTAGATTGGAAAGCAGGTACCATTCAAAAATTCGACATGGATGGCAGTTTCGTTGGAACATTTGCTACCGGACTTTCTCAGCCGGAGGGTATCGACAGACTTCCAAATGGCAAATTCTTAGTTGGAAATGGAAAGGCATCAACCGTTAATATTTTCAGTTCTGAAGGTACTCCCGAGGGTACGTTGTTTTCCGGTGGTTTCGGGTCATTAATACAGCCTAATGGAGTCGTTATTCGATTAGTGAATTATTAGAATTAAAAATTAAACATGAGTTGGTAATAAAAAAGCTTGTTCCTGATTTGGGACAAGCTTTTGTCTGTTTAATTTTCAATTTCTATCCAATTAGCTACCTCAAATTGATAGCTATTTTTTGGATCTCCGGCCACCAGTTTTTGATTTGCACAATCTCCAGTTCCACCTGATGGTATCCCTACAATATTATTGGGATTTTTAGCTGTCATTAATCCGATGGCAATTTTTAAATTTTCACCGTATGCTTGACGATCAATGATAAACTCTGTCTCGCCAGCATTGCCCATGTTCATGGTATTGGCTACCCATCCATTATCCCGCAGATATTGGTTGCGTTTAGCTATTGTAGCATCTTTCATATCGACTTCACGAAGTTGCCAATCAAACTTTTGATTGGTGGACCACTGGTCGCCTTCTTTTTTGTAGAGGATTTGACCCAGAGCTGCTGAGGCATGCAAAACAGTTACCTCATCTTGCTCATTGCATATACACAGGCTGGCAACATATAACTCCTCTGATTTGACGGTTATTTTCAGATAACTATCTGAAGAAGGATCAATCAGTAATTGATTGCTTTCATTCTTATCAAGTACTTCAAGTCCTTTAGCTTCTTCGGAGGAAATGTTGCCATCAAGGCTTTTTAGGTCTGTCTGCGCCTGAATTGAATAAACAAAAAATAGTAGTAATGTAGTTTTTAGTAATATTTTCATGATTTGAAAATTATAGATTATTAGTAGTTCCAAAGCTTAAGTAATGAACCAGAAGTACCATCCAATGGGTCTGTCTTCGGATTTGGAACTTCGGCAATATTTTTATCTGTTCCCGGTCGATCATTTGGTTTGCACCTCACAATATCTACCGGCATACCTTCTGGGTAAGCACCAACTACACCTAAATTGTGACTTCCTAAATTTTTATGCCCCACGCCTGCAGGGATTATTATGATATCGCCAGCCTCGACGATTACTTTTTCGCCCTGTTCTCCTCCTAATAAAACCTCTGCTCCCCCACTATAAATACCCAATACCTCGTGAGCGATGCTGTGGTAGTGCTGGAAGTCGAATATTCCATTTCTCCAGGAGTTACTCCAGTCATTGGTGAGAAACCTATTTTCCAGCCAAAGAGCGCCAGCTTCATTCCGTTTATTAAATGCTTTTTTGTAGACCAATAATGGATATTTACTGTTTGGAACTATTCCATCATCCTCAAAAAACATCGTTACCGGCGGCTTTCTTACTTCATTTGTTAAAGCGAGTGAGCCTAGAATTGCAGGAGCCATAAATAGAAAATCGCGTCGTTTCATTTTGTTTGACATTAATGATGTTTTTACTCTTGCTTCAATGTTTTGGAAGGGTTGATGCTTCCAACTCGAAGCGTTTCTCTTCCTACGATTAACAGAATAAGTATGGACAGAGCGAGAATTGGCAACATCAACATCCACCACTCAATCTGAATACGAATCGGGTATGAACTCAACCACTCTGATATACTGAAGTAACATATTGGAGTAGCAATTGCTGCAGCTATAAAGATCAGTTGCAAATAGTCTTTCCAGAAGTGTTTCTGTAAACTTATCATCGAGGCACCCAGGGCTCTTCTAATGCCAACTTCTTTTATTTTCAAGGAGAAGGTAAAAGACACTAAACCGAAAAGCCCCATTGCTCCGATTAGCATTGCGAATGCCGCGAAAAATCCTGTCAACTTACTAAACCTTAGTTCATTCAGATATTGTTGATTGAAGTATTCATCAAGAAAGAATGCATCATATTGATATTCTGGTAATACAGTTTGCCATGCTGTTTCAATTGATTGTAGTGCTTCATTTAAATTGTTTGTTTTAAATCTTACCAGATAATAGGCATATGGAGCATAAGGATTGATAGAGTGCTTGAGTTGATACACTAAACGCGGCTTATCGTTTTTAACCGAAGAATGGTAGTAATCAGAAATAACACCAATAATTTTCAATCGCTTATCAAAACGTGAATAAAAGACATCTTTATTTATCGCATCTTCTACATTAGTGTAACCCAATCTTTTCGCAGTTGATTCACTAACCAGTATAGCAGAAGTATCGGAACCATATGTTCTTTCAAAGCTTCTTCCGGCAACTAGATTCAGTCCAAAAGACTGAATAAAATCATAGTCTACAGCGAATATCCCGGAGATGAATTCATCGCCTTTATTATCTAAAGGAGAGAAAACCTGACTAGCAACATCTTTTGCAGGGATAGTTGAAGTGGCAGTAACTGAGTTAATAAATGGTATATCACGTAATCGTTCTTTCAATAAGTTGAATTTCCGATAATTAGAATCACCTCCAACATTTGCCTTGATTACCAATGTTTGATCAAGGTCTATTCCCAGATCCTGATTTTGCATAAAAGTAAGCTGTCGATATACAAAAAGCGTAGTTGTGATGAGAATGATCGAAATCATAAATTGGAAAACAACCAGACCCTTTCTCATCAGTATCCCACTTCTTGAGACTGTTAGTTTTCCTTTCAAAACCTTCAATGGTTGATAAGAGGAGATAACTAAAGAAGGATAACCTCCCGCCACAATTACTCCGATTATAGTGATTAGCAGTAGTATTACACCAACCGATAGTACATTAAATCCAGGTGGCCATTCCATTGACCGACCAATAATGCTTTCAAGAAATGGCTCTATGAATTTTACTATTCCAAGACCTACAAGCAAGCCCAAAACGTTAAATAGTAATGCCTCGGTTAAAAACTGATGGATTAGGTGGGTTCTTTGGGCTCCAATTACCTTCCTGATACCTATTTCTTTTGATCTTTTTAGAGATTGTGCTGTAGTAAGGTTTATGTAATTGATCCATGCCACGGCCAAAATGAAAAAGGCCATGATCATAAATATGATGATCATTGTTTTGCTATATGTAGAGGTGGGTTCTTCAAGGAATCCAGAATTAAGGTGGATTTTGTCTACTGGCTGCAATAATGATTCGTGAACATACCCTATCTCCGCCAAAGACTCCTTGTAGGTTGTAGGAACAAGATCGTTTATTTTTTGCTGCAAAGATTGGAGATCAGCAGATTCGGTGGTTTTAATGTATGTATGAAACTGCGTCCATCCCCAATGACCAGTTAGATTTGTCAGGAAGTTTTCTTCAAAAGTTGAGTATGAGATCAGTGCTTCAAATTGTAAGTGACTATGCTTTTTGGGGTCTGCAATTACACCCGTTACCAATAATTGTAATTCTGTGAGAAGGTGTTCCATACCCCCGGTTTGTATACTAATTGTTTTTCCTATTGGGCTATCATGCTTAAATAGTTTATCTGCAAGTGTTTGAGTTAAGATAATCGTATTTGGTTCTTTCAAGCCAGATAGGTTACTTCCGGCTATTAGATCATAGGAAAAAATGTCAAGCAGTGATGGATCTGCATAATAGGCTTCTTCAAGGTTGAATGACACAATCCCATTTTCACTTTTGTGCGATGCAATACATAAAGGTTCGGTGATATTTTGTCTGAATAACCGAGCAGCAAACTTTACTTCTGGAATTTGCTCTGTAATGGCAGGAGCCAGAGCGGGAACATTACTTGCTTTAATCACTGTTCCATCTGGGGTGTCCCTCTTTAATGGAACTCGATAGATTTGATCATAATCGGTGTAATGTTTGTCGAAACTTAACTCGAAGCTGACAAACTTCAATATCAACAAACTGACACCAATCCCTAACCCCAATCCTATAATATTAATGATAGAAAATGACTTACTTCTGAGAAGTGTTCTGAATGCTAGCTTGATATTCTTTTTAATCATAATATAGATAATATGACCTTAGAACAAAGTAGTGATTGATTTCACTACTTTCCATTTATAATTTTTCCTGAAATTTCAAGTCTAATGACCACCTCCCCCCACCTTTTATCAGCAGCGCGATTATTAGCGTAAACACCAACAGGTGAAACTCAAAGCCTTCACCTCTTCCCGGCTCACTGTACCAGTTCATGAAAAAGCCAAACTGACCATGTACCAGGTAGATGGCACCTATCATAATTATTCCCAGGGCAGCACTCACGATCCGAGTGCCAAGCCCGAGAATTAAACAAATCATACCTATGGATTCACCCAGTATCACCAGCCATGTAATAATACCAGGAATCCCCCACCATTGTTGCCACATATCCACGGTCCATTGTGGCCCATGCCCACCAAAAACTCCAAGGATTTTTTGCAGACCATGAGGAAGAATTACCATTCCTAACCCCACTCGAAGTATGAGAGGTAGGATGTCATCTGAGGTGTTTAATATTTTTTTCACGGTTAGGTTGACTGTTATTTTCCTTTTATACGCTCATTTCGAATAAAAAAGTCGTCATTTTTATTTCTACGGTTCCATAGATCTATCAATGCATTCTTATCTTCTTTTAGATAAGCATCAAAAAAGCTTTTTACACTTTCGTACCAGAAGTAATGCTTCTGATCGATTGTTTCATCAAGCTGTGGTAGGACGAATAAATTTCCTGTGAGATAATCATGCCCAAACTCATTCAGGATGTAGGAGTATCGATCAATGTTTGTCAAGGAGTCAAATATGGTGGTGTTTACATACAAGGATTCATTCTCCGGACTTTCATGCTGCTGAAACTCCATACGTGGTATTTTCAAATTGGCAGGTTCATAATAAACAGAGCTACTGGAATAGCTGTATCCATTGTTCTTGCCCTCCCAACCATCAATACTTACCATTGCATCAGCAGTTAGGTTTTTCATTTGATACAGAAGGGTAGATATGCCATCTGAATTGAGTCCGAGCAAACCAATTTGCGACTGATTAATATTAGGGAAATCATCGAGCATTCCTCTTACAATTTCAAAAGTTCGGATGCGCCGATTAATCACTTGCTGGGTATTTTGTCTGAATAGTCGGTTGCTACCCGATAGCGGCCCGGTAGAAATTACGACATAGCCATGACTTGCAAGGTATTCACAAAGTGTGCTCATTTTCCATACCCCACCGTCGTGTCCGGCAAGGAGTGCTGGAAAAGGACCAGGGGCTTCTCTTACATTCGCCATTGCTGCAGTAGGTTTACTACCTATTTCTTGTTTTTCATCGGCAGTAAACTCAATGGATAAACCGTATTTGGCATAGTTAAAGAAGATATCCATGGCTTGCGCTTTTTGCTGCTCATTCAATTCATTGAAATCATTCTTCTCAGCTGTTTTAAAAAAGTAATGCTCAAATGGCAGGGCCTTGTCTATGCTCCATTGAACCGTAGTAGGGTACCAGATCGATATTTGAATTGGGAAAAACCGATTATCGCTAAGACCACCGGGGATACTACGACTTTTGTCGATATAGTTGATGGTTTTGAATCCAACCTGGTAGGGTCCGGGCTCTAAGTTCTTCCATAACGAATAGGTTGGTTGTCCGATTAATAAATGGGTGAAAGTAACAATTACGATATATAGTTTGAATGCTTTTTTCATTGGGGAACTACTTTATTGTATCAACTTTAAACTTTTGAAGTAATGAGTCCATATCTCAGCTGCAAAAACAAAGCTACTGTCAGGCGCCATGGATACATCCGGATGCACTAATCCATCAGTTTCTGACCATTTTGCATAGACCGTCAATGAAGTATCACCGGAAACAGTTGGCGTAAAATATTTGTAAGGGAGTCCATTCTTATTGAGGATAATGGTGGCTATAAAATAGCTCCCATCCCAGATGTTGAATGTTGAATCATTTTTGGCCTTTGCTACATAGTTTTCAGTAGCCAGATTTTTAATGGTTCGGTAGAATAAATGCCGGTCCCAATTTTTCAAATAAACAAGCATGGAGGAATCCATCTCTGTTTTATTACCATTTCGCAGGCTCCAGCCCAGGGAATCATTGAAATATCTGACATTGTCAAACTCATCAGTCCACTGATGAATCCACACTTCCGTAGGGTACAGATTGCGTTTTATTTCGGAGTAATATGGAAAGTCAAGTCTTTGTTCCTCATGCAGGGCTTTTATATAAAGTGCCTGCAGTGAACGCCATTTGTCCAGGTCTCCCATTTTGGCCAATACCTTTTCTCTTTCAGAAATTTGGGATGACTGATTTTGCTGGCTGCAAGATACCTGCAACACTATCAGCACTATACAGCACAAAAGGTGAAAGGTAGGTTTCATCGGTTTTTCAATTGATCAATTTTATTCTTAAAAGCATTTTTATGTGCGTTCAGTAAGTTCTCTGGGTAACCTGTTGCCGTTTCAGTAAGCTTAATGCCTTTCTCAAATTGCTCAAGAGCTTCCCCCTTTTTTCCTATTTGCTGATAGTAGTCACCCAGGCTGTACCTGGGAATGTGATGTTCAGGGTAGTTTTCAACGTTGGCCAGAAAGACCAGTAGTGCTTCATCTTTCATTTCAAAGCTGAGAAGCATATAGCCGAGATTATCCAGTATCCCTCTCGCATCCTGATTTTCGGGATCTACAATGAGGAGAATTTTTGCTATAGCTAGGGCTTTGTCAATATCCCCTCTGCGTTGATAAAACATACCTACTTCTCGAAGGGAAAAAATATCCTGTTGAAGCAAATTAAAGGTGTCTTTCTCAGCTTCTCTTTCCATCATCGATACCACTTCCTTAGGGGAATGCTTGTCAAACAAAGCTTTGAGCTCCGCCAGATTCGGCATATTGGATTGTCGAGGCGTATACTCCATCGTTACCAGCTCAGGATCAAATTCAACGGGCACTTGTGCAGATTGAATGCGCAGCTGAGACTCAAGGTTTCCTTTGAGTGATGCATCAAAAAAATGCTTTAGATAATCATTGAAAATATGGAAGGACTCGATTACGTCTTGTGCTACATCCTTTCTGTTGTTGAGGTGTTTGGCTGCCAGATATCCTTCTGAAGCAAAATCCCAATGATGTTGAGGCTTCCCGAGAATGAGGCGATAGATATCTGCATATTTCATCAGGAACAGACTATCAAGAAAAATTTCCTCTTCGGTCAGCTTGCGACTGAAAATGTGGAGAAATGGAACCCTGATCTGTTGAGGGTCATAGGATGATAGGGCAGTCAATCCTTCATAAAGTCCTTCCATGAAATAGCCACTTTCAATATCAGCTATAGCGTCTACATCCACATTAAGCATAGCAAAGTGTACTTGCGCAAAACCGGATCCGCTGAAGCCAATAGTTCCCAGTTTTTGTTGATCTGCAATTTCCATTTTTCGAAGTTTCATTGTTACAAACTCCATATCACGGGCCATGTTGATATAGGTCTTCGACATGACAGGATAATATTGATGCGATTGGGATTCGTAATCGTGTTGACGGACATAGGCTACTATGAATCCATGGCTGGCTAGGTATTCATTTGTAATGAAGGTGGAAGTAGGTCTCAATTCGCCGATTAGCAGTGGGAATTTTTGTGAGTGATAATCTGCACCAATGGATGCTTCCCATTCAAGGCTTCTCAGTTGTTCCCAGTCTGATTCCTCAAAAGCACCAAACCATGAGCGCATAGCGTTTTTGTTTCCATGAATAAGACTTCTGCTTGGCAGTGTTTCCAGCGCCCCATTTTCATCTTCCCACTTTTGACTGGCCATGTATTTTTCTGTTGTCATCTTATAGTTAGATGAAGATGAAGTCGGATACCAAATGTGGACTTTGATAGTGCGATATCTGTTCTCAGGCTGTGCCAGAGGTTCGTTAGTCATCACACGAGTTGAATCGATAAAAGTCAGAATACGGAATCCAACATTGTGCGAACCATAATTTAGATCTTGAGCGAAAGACTGAAAAGTGAGTAGGCATATCAGTGAATAAATAATTAATACTTTCATCTAATTAGAATTTTTGATTTGAACCCTCCTCACACTTCAGATTCTATTTATTCTCATCCTTGATTCTTCTCATCATTTTCGTATGGTCTTTTGCGTTGTAACTCTGCCATAAAATCTGCTGAACAATCCAATCATCATTTTCATTTTTTGTCATTAACAAATAGTCGAAACCCCAGATGGCGTAGACCTTCACGTTAGCGACACGTTCATCCATATCCAGTATTTCTACTTGTTTAGGTGCAGTAGGAGGGATCCATCCTTTCTTATTATAGGTTGCTGCTATATTCTTTAATTCTTCATAGGTCATGGGGCTTATGGACCATGAGCTGTCTTTTCTGGAGTAGTAGTAGCCTTGTTTTACAAGGCTAGGAGAAATGCTTACAAGCAATGTAGTGTCTACTTTATAAATGCTCTCAAGATAGTTCATGGCAGCCTTGGTAATCTTTTTCCGGTCATCGGAATACCAATCGTCCAACATCAAGGGAAGGGGATTCTCATCATCTTCATCGTACCAGACCATTGCCGCTATTTTCCACTCATTCTGTTCATTTTTGATAAGTTGAATGCTATTAATGCCTCGTTTTTTATGAACGCCCTGAGGTGTTTTTACTTCTGCTTTATAGGAACTGAGAAAGTGTGCGATATTTCCATAGATCTCTGATTTGTTTGAAATCTCGAATTCTGTGGCTTCCAAAATGATCCCTTCCCTGATTTGATCCTCATAGACTTTCAAAAATTCGACCGGTGTAAAGGAAGCCACAGTTGAATCGCTTACCCACTTAAACTGTGCATTCTCTGTGAAAAGCTTCAGCCCTTCCTTAAAATCGGGTATGGTTTTCCCATCGTAATTAATCGACGTGTAAAGCGCATCCACAGTCTCTTGAGGGGTTTGGGCATTTAGGCCAATAACCAGGGCAAATAGTAATAATGTTAGGTTGTTTTTCATATTTTAATAAGTTTGGGAAGTTGAATTCTTTGAGAAACTTTTTAAAGCGCTCTCAATCTGCACACCTGATGCGCCAACACCGTTATATGGTTCTTCAGCTCGCATATCTAGCTTAAGCAGCTCTACTTTAATGTCTCCATGAACAAAATTTTGCTGATTCACTCCTGTGCTGTCATTGCTGAAGTCAGAGTGCAGGACCATTCCATTCTCCTTAACAAACTCAGTGAATGTCTTATACCGATTGTCATTATCTGTGATGAATGCATAGAAACTATTCTTCCAGTGAGATCCTCCTTCGAAAAACTGGAGCACATTGCCTTCCGGATCCCGGACGAGAAACATGGATCGACCCCAGAAAACGATTGGCCTTCCAAACATTAAATCATCAGGTCTAGGGAAGTGTTTTTCTATTACATCCTGCGTATTAGGGACATCAAAACCAAATTTGAAAACTCCATTTGGGTTCTTATTATTTCGCTCCGATTTGTAAGAGCTGAGTATTGGTCGGCTTGAATCATGAATGAATTTTATCTGCGCATTCTGATATTGAAGTGTCAATGAAGAATCTGTTTGTGCTACTACTTCAAAAGGCAGGCGATCAAGGTACCATTGCGTAGTAGAGTCAAAATTTGCAGCTCTATAGGTGAATTCTTTAATACTGAGAGTGGGAGGCTTCTTAAGTAGCATTTCCTGCTTATCATAGTCAAAGATGACTTCATAATTTTTCAGGATGCCACTCCCCAGGTTACCTGCATGCGTACTTCTTGCCCAGGCACCAGCCGAATGATCAGGCACACGTGTCTTAACGGAACGAAACTGTAATTCGTCACTGATCTTGACAGAGGGTAAAACATACTCCCTGGCCATTACTGGCCCTCCAACTCCGTAACCAGTTCGTCGTAGCTCGCTCAACTCTTTATCGGATGTATCTAGCGAATTGTAAAATGCTGAGAAAGTAGTGAGCATTGACCGATCTCCTGTGTCGACTGTAAAATCACCTTCTACGCCATCGATCTCCATTTTGATCATTGGTATTTGATTACGATAAAATTCAAAAGGTACCACCTCGTAACCGTCAGTGGGATGATGACCTTTTTCGTAAAAGGTGATTTGCCTATTCGGGTAATTGATAGATAAATCATATTCCTGAAACAGATTCAGACCAAGCACACCATCTGCAAAAGGTATGGAGAGAGAGTCTCTTATTGGGTTTAGGTTTAATATGATTGGACTGTCAGAAAGTGTTTTAATGGAAGTGCCAACGATATGAAATTCAGCTTTCTCTCCATACCATGCTTCCTGCTCCCCATCTCCGCCACCCTGGATCATAAATGATCGACCCTTTTTTACCCCTGCTTTTTCAGCGAAATCGGTGTTCATTCCGTGCACACCCCCAGTATCAACAATGAACTTGCCTTTGACACCATTGACTTCTATTTCGATATACGGACGATTGTCAACCAACTGAAATAAGACAGATTCAGGCTCTTGGGTATTTTCTGTTTGTGAGCTACATGAAATTAATGTAGCCACAACTAAAGCTAAGGTTAGGTTTCTTCGCATCGGTTATTTGATTTTGAAGAAGATAACGACCTCACTTTAATCGAGTTGGAATTCTTATATAAGAGGAGTAAACATTTTCTAAAATTTACTCCTAAAAACCGTTAAAAAACCTATTCTGCTGCTATAGCCAGCTTCTTCCCATCCGGAGATACGGATAGTCTGGTGATCGATGTGATGCCATGCTTGCTCAAGTCGGCAAATTGTTTCCATTCCGATTCAGGAGCCCAAACAAAGAGTTTAGCTCTATCAGCCATCAGGATTTCACCTTTAGGTGTCCAGCAGTAATCTTCACCATCTCCTTTTACAGATATGAGTGTGCTGGTTTCTTGCGTATCTGGGTTCATTGCTTTTATGGCCCATGGGGATTCATTTTTATCTAGATAGCTAAAAGCAGTTTTACCGGGAATTCGATGTAGCGAACGCCCAATATTTTCCGACACAATTTCAGCCTTGTTCGTTTTGATATTGATTAGTTGCAAGGTGGCCGGATCACCCAATACAAATGCCGCAATGCGATCCTTATTAACCCAGCAGTGGTAACCGATTTTCAATTCTGGTACCAATACTTCATTGACTCCCTTGAAATCGTATGCATAAAGTAATTGAAGCCCTGTAGCGTCCAGTCGGATACTTGAAATTCTACCATCCGGCATAGGAGTCGGTGAATATTCGCTTCCTTGTTTGGTATCTGTGACTAAAAGCGTGTTCCCTGAGTCAAAGTAGTAACGAGCGATCTCGGTCTGCCCGTCTACTGTTCGTGCGTAAAGTAATGCCTCACTATCTACCCAAAATGCTGGCTGGTTATCGTATCCGGGATTCTGAGAAATATTTACAGGTTTTTCAATAAGTAATCCATCTGTCGATCGCCTCAAATCCATTAGATAAATTTCCGTATCTGATTGTGCGATGACTACAAGCTGTATAAAAAGGGTAGAAACAGATAAAAGCAAGTACTTCATTGTGGATAATCGTTTAGCTGGTTTGATTCTGGAAGTTCAGAGGTTAAATTTAGTGGTTCAACTTAACTAACCTTCTAATATGAAAAGAAGAAATTTCATCCAGCTTAGCGCCATTACTGGAGCTATTCCCTTTCTTGGTATTAAAGCCTGTGCTCCGACTGAGAGTTCAACCGAATCTAATAACACTGAAGAACAGCCTTTTGAACTTGAAGAATGGACAGTAGCCCAACTACAAGAAGCAATGGAGTCAGGCACCTATACCTCACGTCAAATCTGTGAGTTGTACCTCAAACGAATTGAGGAAAAAGATCAAAGTAAAGGTGGGCTTAACAGTGTGATTGAAACCAATCCGGATGCATTGTCTATTGCTGATCAACTGGATTTAGAACGATCTGAAGGAAAAGTAAGAGGTCCTCTTCATGGCATTCCTGTTATGATCAAGGACAACATTGATACCGGAGATAAAATGATGACTACTGCCGGGTCAATGGCTTTAGCAGGATCTGCAGCGCCTGACGATGCGTTTATTATTAAGAAATTAAGAGAGTCAGGAGCAGTTCTTTTAGGGAAAACTAATTTGAGTGAATGGGCAAACTTTAGATCTTTCAGATCATCCAGCGGATGGAGTGGGAGAGGAAGGCAAACTCGTAATCCATTTGCCTTAGATCGAAATCCGTGTGGATCAAGTGCAGGATCCGGATCAGCAGTGTCTGGAAATATGTGTGCGTTGACTATAGGAACTGAGACGAATGGCTCAATTGTTTGTCCTTCATCTGCTAATGGAGTGGTAGGAATAAAGCCAACCGTTGGTCTTTGGAGTAGAGATGGTATTATTCCAATATCTGAGACTCAGGACACAGCGGGTCCGATGGGGAGGACGGTAGCTGATGCAGTTAGCTTACTTGGAGCATGCGTTGGAGTAGATGAAGCTGATAAGCGAACATTAGAAAGTGAGGGAAACTACTACCCTGACTACTCCCAGTTTTTAGATAAAAATGGATTGCAAGGCCGGCGTTTAGGAGTGCTTGAAGGTACCATTGGCTATCACGAACGAGTAGATGAAATCATGGAACGTGCTTTTGTTGCTATGGAAGCACAAGGTGCTACATTAGTTAAAGACGTAAAACTCTATGAAAACGATGCTTATGGAAATTCAGGACTAGAGCTTTTACTTTATGAATTTAAGGATGGACTGAACAAATACCTTGATTCGAGACCTGATGCAAAAGTGAAGTCATTAGCAGATGTCATTCAGTTTAATAAGGACAATGCAGATTTGGAGATGCCATACTTTCCGCAAGGCATTTTGGAACGAGCAGAGAATAAGGGTCCACTTACGGACGAAGAATACAAAGAGCACCTCAAGGTGGTAACCGAGGTTTCAAGAAATGGGATTGACAATGTGATGAAAGAGCATAACCTCGATGCAATCATTGGCGTAACGGGTGGTCCTGCCTGGCCAATTGATGTGATCAATGGAGATCATTTTGGAACGGGTAGTTCTACACCAGCTGCGCGATCCGGATATCCGAATATTACGGTTCCTGCCGGATTTGTGCATGGACTTCCGGTTGGCATGTCCATCTTTGCCGGCAAATATGAGGAGCCTAAACTTATTAGCATCGCTTATGCGTTTGAACAGGCGACAAAAGTGAGAAAAGCTCCCAAACTAGTACCAACACTTGATCTCACATGATAAAAGCCGTATTGAAATTTCTTGGAACCGGATTAGTCACTTTATTGATAATTGGGATATTAACATATCTCTTTATCGACGAGTCTGTACCAGATGGCACGAAGGGCCAGGAAGCAGAGGAGCTGGCTGATGAAATGTTAACCGCATTAAATAAACCAGGTTTTGACACTTTGTCTATCATCAATTTTACCTATCCGGGAGGGCATACCTATGAATGGAATAGAGATGAAAACGAAGTGCGGGTCCAATGGGAAAGCAACGATGTGCTGCTCAATTTGAATGTATCACCTGAGGAATACAGCAGTACCGAATATCAAGGGTATGAATATTTTATCAATGATTCTTTTTGGTTGATTGCCCCATTCAAAGTCCGTGACCATGGAGTAATAAGATCTTCGGTAAAACTGGATGAGGGAAGAGGACTTTTGGTTACTTATACTACCGGCGGAGTAACACCCGGTGATAGTTACTTGTGGATTATTGATGAAAAAGGATTTCCTAAAGCCTGGAAACTTTGGACCAGTAACGTACCAATAGGCGGACTAAAATTCGGATGGGGAGGCTGGACAGAAAAGAAGGGAGTATGGTTCTCACTTTTTCACCCAAGTCAGGTAATTGATCTGGAGATCACAGATTTGGAGGTTAGTTATTGATTTTTTCAATCTTCACTCCAATTTTCTCTACCTCATCCCAAAACCCCGGATATGATTTTTCAACGACCATAGGGTCACAAATAGTTACATCCATGAGAAAGCAAAGTGGTGCAAAAGCCATGGCCATGCGGTGATCTTCATAGGTGTCTATCTCTACTTCATCAGGTAGGTTTACGGACGGAATGAGTGTCCACTCACTTTTGTTTTCCAAAAGCTGAGCACCGATTTTGTTCAACTCTGCTTGCATCGCGGCTATTCGATCGGTCTCTTTGATTTTTAAACTTTCAAGTCCAACCATCTCGAGTTTCACATCAGAGGCAGCTGCGGCTACCATCACCGTTTGTGCCAGGTCAGGGCAATCACGAAAGTCGATTTTTAAGCAGTGCACTCGTTCATTTCTCTTCATCAACTTTACTTTACCCGGTTCGAAATATGTGGTGATGCCCAGTTGATACATGATATTCGCGATCTCTTTGTCTCCCTGGGTGGAATAATTTCTTATGTCAGGTAAATTCAAATATCCTTTCTCTGGTGAAAGCGCCATAAATCCATACCAATAACTGGCTCCCGACCAGTCACCCTCAATGGCGTATTTGGTTGGTTCATAAGCTTGGGGTTTGACAGAAACCGTATTTCCCTCAAAATCAGATTCTACATCAAAAGCCCTCATAAGATCCAGGGTCATCTGAATGTATGGAAGGCTGTAAATGTCTGTTGTCAGATTAATGGTCAGTCCATTTTCTAATTGTGGGGCAATCATGAGCAAAGCAGAGATATATTGGCTGCTGATGTTACCCTTGATGGAAATCTCATTGGTTTGCTGGTGTTCGATTTTTGATATTCTTAATGGAGGATATCCATCTTTCTCAAGATACTCGATTTGAGCCCCAATTGAACGTAACGAATCTACCAACGGGCCAATTGGTCTGTTTTTCATTCGTTCAGATCCAGTGATCGTTTCACCTTCACCATGGATTGCCAGATATGCAGTTAAAAACCGCATGGTAGTTCCGGCATCCTTTACATCGTAGACTTCAGGTCTTGATTGGAGAAGGGACAACATGGTTTGTGTATCCCGAGCATTGGAAAGGTTTGCAATTCTGGTCGCCTCACCACCGGCAAGTGCATTGATTATTAGTGCCCGATTACTTTCACTTTTAGAAGATTCAAGGGTTACCGTCCCTTTTAATCGGGAATTATATCTTTTTAATCGATATTTCAATGTTTGGCAGGTTTTTTGGTTAACAGAATTACAACTTTTTACGTTACTAAGTTGTCAATAAATTATAATATGTCAAGATCGCGTACCATAGGAACCATCTTCGCCTCTATCGCCTTAGGAGCTCTTACCTTCTTTTTGAGCACACCGAAGAAAACGGTGAAAAAGAAAGAACAGCAGACCTCTCAAGACGATGCTAAAAGCGATAAGGAAGACTTGTTCATTTAAGCACCTGCTTTAGAACCCGTTCTTCAATGAGCACATCATATGTGCAGGAATTGATCTGCGTCAATAATGAGAACCTGATGCCTTGCGCATCTTTTTTTTTGTCCTGTAAAAGGTGGTTTTTCAAGGTCTCATAATCAGGCACTATCGAAGGTAACTCATAGATGCTCGAAATATAGTTTTCAATTTCCTTACTAACATCTTTATCTAGCATTCCTTCCTCAACTGCTAATTTGTTTTCCAGCATCATTCCCCAGGCGATAGCCTCTCCATGAAGTAGAGGGTATGTAGAATCAAGAAAATGAGATTCGATGGCATGACCGATCGTATGCCCATAGTTTAATATTTTCCTTACTCCTTTTTCTCGGGGATCTTCATTTACAACCTCGTTCTTAATTGCGATTGATCTGGGAATAATTTCTTCCCAATTCAGTTCTTGAAAAACTTTCGTTTTCAAATAACCCCACTGCGATTCGCTTCGAATGAGTGAATGCTTAATGACCTCAGCAAAACCGGATTTCAATTCTCTTTCAGGAAGTGTATCTAAAAATTTCGGATAAACGATGACCTTGTTTGGTTCCTGAAATACACCAATGTGATTCTTCAGTCCATCAAAGTCAACCCCTAATTTTCCGCCAATGCTGGCATCCACCTGCGAAAGAAGTGTGGTAGGCACATTGATAAAAGCCATCCCTCTCTTGAAGGTTACTGCAGCAAACCCACCCATATCTCCGATCACTCCACCTCCAAGATTGACCAAAAGACTGTTGCGGGTGAATCCATTGGAGGTTAATTGGCTCCAAATATGTTGGCAGGTGCTTAATGTTTTTTCCTTTTCACCGCTTTTGATTTCAATGATCAGATTAGACTTTATGCTGATTAGTGGGAGGCAGTGTTTTCGTGTGTTTTCATCAACCAGTACGGCTATTTTGTCCGGAGCAATACTTTCAATAGCATCACTTAAATCCCGATCAATATCGGTGGAAATGGTTAGGTAAGTAGGGAGATTATTAGACATTTCAATAAACAGATAATGGTGTGAATCTGTTAGCTATCTTTGCACACCGATTTTCAAAAATATGCAATCAGAGCCAATCAATTTTGATGATACTGCAACAGCGTTTGCTTATCGTACAAACGGAGAATTGAAGAACTCCCATTTTGTGTTCACATCCATGAGCAAACCATGGATGGTAAAGATGGGAACTGTAATGACAAACCTGGCCTTAAAACTGAAATTACCAGTGAAAGGCATCATTAAAAAGACCATCTTCAACCAGTTTTGTGGAGGTGAATCGATCAAAGACTGCAGTAAAATGATCAACCGGCTGGGGGATCATAATGTAGAGACAATCTTAGATTACTCGGTGGAAGGACTGAAAAACGAGGATGGGTATAACGATACCAAAGAAGAGGCACTTAGAGTGATCGATTTTGCTTCTACCAATGATCACATTCCTTTTTGTGTGCTGAAGCTTTCAGGCCTTGGTTCCACTGACCTGATGACTAAGGCACAGGCGAAAGAGAAATTGACGGAAGTTGAGAAGACGAAGCTCTATAACGCTGAGCTTCGAGTTGACGAAATCGTAAAGAAAGCAAGCAGCAAAGGACTGATGGTGATGATTGACGGTGAAGAGTCATGGTTTCAGAGCTTCATTGATGGGGTTGCCTATCGGATGATGGAAAAATACAACAAAGACAGGCCTGTCGTTTACAATACCTACCAATTGTACAGGCACGATATGTTGGACAGGTTAAAGAGAGCTCAGATTGAGGCAGAGGTCAATGGGTATTATCTTGGAGCAAAGCTTGTGCGCGGCGCATATATGGAGAAGGAGCGAGACAGGGCAGAGGAGATGGGTTATGAGTCACCAATTCATAAAAACAAAGAGAGAGTGGATAAAGACTATGATGAAGCATTGCGATACTGCATGCAGCATATAGACAAAATGGGAATTTGTGCCGGCACGCATAACGAGAACTCCAGCAAACTATTGGCCCAATTGATGGCTGAGCATGGGATTTCAAATAAGGATAACAGGGTGTTTTTTGGTCAACTGCTGGGGATGAGTGACAATATCTCATTTAAGTTGGCAGACATGGGCTACAATGTAGCCAAATATGTTCCTTATGGTCCGGTAGAAAAAGTACTTCCGTATTTATTCAGAAGGGCAGAAGAGAATACCTCTATTGCCGGACAAAGTGGAAGAGAATACACATTGGTAAAAAAAGAGCTGAGAAGAAGAAAATCAGCCTAATAATAATTAATAAGAAGAATAAGCAATTACGATGCAGTTAAGCGAACAGGAAATTCAACGAAGAAAATCTCGCGAAGAGTTAATGGCGATGGGGGTGAATCCATACCCTGCCGAATCTTTTGATGTGAATGTAACTGCCAAACACATCAAGAAGAACTTCGAAAGCAGACCGGACGACTACACCAATATTTCCATAGCCGGAAGATTGATGAGTCGTCGGATTATGGGCTCAGCATCGTTTGCGGAAATTCAGGATTCCAGCGGTCGAATTCAGATATATATCCGAAGAGATGATATCTGTTCGGGCGAGGATAAATCACTTTACAATGATGTCTTCAAAAAGAAGATGGACATTGGAGATATCATCGGTATCAAAGGCTATGCATTTAAAACAGAGGTGGGGGAAATCTCCATCCATGTGACTGATCTGAAAATGCTAACCAAGTCTTTACGCCCACTTCCTATCGTGAAGGAAACGACTGATGAAGAAGGAAATAAGAAAACATACGATGCGTTCAAAGACCCGGAGCAGCGCTATCGTCAGCGCTACCTGGATTTGATAGTAAATCCGGAGATCCGGGACACGTTCGTTCAGCGAACTAAGCTTATCAACTCTATTCGTGAGTATCTAGCTGAAAAAGGCTACCTGGAGGTGGAAACTCCTATCCTTCAACCATTGTATGGTGGAGCTGCGGCTCGTCCGTTTAAAACACACCACAACACACTGGACATGACGCTTTATCTGCGAATTGCCAATGAGCTATACCTGAAGCGTTTGATCGTCGGTGGATATGATGGTGTATTTGAGTTTGCCAAGGACTTCCGAAATGAAGGAATGAGCCGATTCCACAACCCTGAGTTTACCCAAGTGGAATTGTATGTAGCATACAAAGACTACAATTGGATGATGGACACCATGGAGGAAATGATCGAGAAGGTGGCGATGGATCTCCATGGCGATACCAAAGTGCAGGTAGGAAAGAATGTCATTGACTTCCAGCGACCGTGGAAACGCTTCACGATGTTTGAAGCGATTGAGCACTTTACTGGAATTGATATTTCAGAGATGGATGAGAAGGAGCTCAGGGAAACTGCCAAGAAACTGGAGGTGCCTTTGGATGAAACCATGGCCAAAGGAAAAATCATCGATGAGATCTTCGGTGAGAAGTGTGAGCCATTATTGATTCAACCAACATTCATCACGGACTATCCGGTGGAGATGTCTCCGCTTACCAAGAAGCACCGATCTAAAGAAGGTTTGGTAGAACGCTTTGAAGCGATTTGTAACGGCAAAGAGATTATGAATTCATACTCCGAGCTCAACGATCCGGTAGATCAGCGTGAGCGCTTTGAGGAGCAACTGGAGCTTGGTAAGCGTGGTGATGATGAGGCGATGACCCTGGATGAGGATTTCCTTCGTGCGCTGGAGTTCGGAATGCCACCAACGGCAGGTGTTGGACTTGGAATTGATCGATTATCGATGATCATGACCAACTCGAATTCAATACAGGATGTATTGTTCTTTCCACAAATGCGACCGGAAGTAAAATCGAAAGCTGTAGAGCTTGAAGGTGATGAAAAGGCTGTATTCGAAATGCTCGAAAAAGAAGGAAAAATAGAGTTAAACGCACTCAAAGAACAATCAGGTCTATCCAACAAGAAGTGGGATAAAGCCATGAAAAAACTGACTCAGGGAGGTTTTGCCAGTGTAAACAAGACCGATGAGGGCTTGTTAGTGGAGGTGGTTTAGTTAAACCCACCCCTAACCCCTCCGAGGAGGGGACTCATTCTTGTTGAAAAATTTGATATAGATTCAAAGTAAATCCCCTTTGAAGGCGGTCCGACGTTTCGGGGGTGCGATGGAAATGAGCGAGGGAGGGGGGTGTTTAAACACGAACCGAAGCTATGGAGTCATTCCCTAAGATAGAGACCATATTCCCTTGCGAACGACCTCAGGAGTGAGACTTGTAATCTCTTTTGAGTTATTGCATTTAATTAAGAGATTCCCATGACTCGGATAGCTGCGCTATCCTCCCAAGGGAATACAGAGTATAGGGTAGCTGATATCTTTAATGGAAGTAAATCCCCCTTTGAAGGGGGGTGCAGGGGAAATGTGGAAGGCAGGGGGATGTCACACTCCCAACCCCAACAGCGGCAAATTCTTTACCTTATGGTAAGTAAGAGCCACTTTAATGCACTGTTTCAGTTCCTTTTCTGGCACTTCATCATCTAACTTAAAAACGATGGCACGGGTAGTTTCATAATTGAATAGGTCACCATACGCCAGTTGAAAGGACGGAACCAACTTACTGGTGCACTTAAAGTACATGGCGTATTGATCAGGCTTCTTTTCCTTCCAGTCGATGCGGATGGTGCTGCCATGTTTGGTGAGGTAGCTGGGCTCTCCCCATTTCAAAGTTTCTTCTAAGTCAGTGATGCCTATTTCATTTGCTGTTTCCAGGATGAGTTTACGGAGATAAGCAACTTTTTCCCTGGCTTGGGGAGGATAGGAGGAGAAGGTGGATTGGACAGTGGATTTGTTGGTCATTTCATCAAATATAAAGAGCGAACAAAAACCGCCATCCCTGACGGTTTATGTCTTATGATTCTTTCGCTGCGAGATTATGCAAACTCAGGCATAGGTGTGTAGAAGAATTGCTCCTTCACCACCTTTCCATCGTTCACCTCATACACGCAAATCTCATCCATATTGATTGGTTGATCCATGCCTTTTAAAGTCACTTTGGATTTCATGGTCATGGAGAAGAAATTTTCAGCTACGATAGGATCTGAAATTTCACTCTCATGAAATTCAGTTACCATACCATGCCATTCTTCTGCTTTTTTGGCAATGGCATCCAGTCCCTGAACAGTGCCCCAGGCACCACCTTCCGGTTCTATGCTTTTGATATCAGGTGAATAAAACTTTTTGATGCATTCTTCCCACTTCCCCACTTTGCACATGGCTACAAATTCGTTGGCTACCTCTTGTGTTGTCATTTTTTTATTTGTTAGAGTTAAACATGACTCAAAGAAATTGGCTAGAGTGACAGCCCTATGTCACTGGTTTGTCGAAATAAGAAAAATTGATGTCGGTACTGCAATAAAATTCCCGATCTTGGCGGATTCTATGCGAAAACTGCTGGTAATACTCGCTTTAATTACTTTCCATTTTGGTCAGTGTCAGTACCTTGATTTGGCAAAGATCGAATATGCCTATTTACCCGGAGACAATGCCAACTTTGAGTATCAGCGTCAACGTGTATTGTTCAACATTCCCTTCAAGCTTAACAAGAACTCATATGTTTTTGCAGGGTTGGATTATAGCAACATCCAATTTAAGCATAAGGAAGAGCAAGATTCGTATGATAAGACAAACGCAGAAAGTTTCAAATCACTCGGCCTGACCGTATCATATACTTTTCAACTTAATGATGACTGGATTTTTGGTGCTCAAATCTCACCTTCCTTCAATAGCAACCTTGAGGGGGATCTGAAAAGAGAAGATTTGTTAGCTTCTGGGTTAATCGTTTTCGTGAAGGATAAGAAAGGTTCAGCGAGTGTGAGGAAACCTTTTCGGATCATTACGGGACTATATTATAACACCAACACACGTTTGCCATTCCCGCTTCCATTTATCAGCTATTATCGAAAGTTTCGACCAAAGTGGTCATACACGATAGGTGCACCATATTCGAATCTTCAGTATCATTTAACAGAAAAGCATCGATTAAAAATTTATGCTGAAGGAGATGGGTTTAATACCAGTTTACAAAATGGTGTGATCATCAATGATAATCTTTTAGCAAATCGCTTAAGGATGTTTTTGATTTTGACCGGTGTGCGATACGAGTACAATATTGCTAAGCATGTAGAATCGTATATAAACATCACTCGAACCGTATTTTCTGATGTTCAGTTGAGGGATGGAAAGGAAAATGTTTTTATCCCGGCCATCGATGATGCAATGCTTTATCGAATTGGGGTGAGGTGTAAGATTTAAATATCCTCTTGAGGGGTTCGGAGTTTTGAATGTTAACATCCCCCTTCCATCTCACAATCCTGCGCGCCCCCGAAACGTCGGACCGCCTTCAAAGGGGAATTAGGCACAGGCATTCGATATCAAATATTTTAGATTCCGACTTTATTTGAAAAAAGTATTCATAAACGCTCTCCAGAACTGAGGTTTGTTAAGTGAAAACATCACTTTCATATCTTCAGATAGGCTACTTTCTTCGTCCAGGAATCGGAAGACTGATTGTATATCCGGCTTGGTGTAAAGTCTTGTGAAAATTTCCTCGCCAAGATCATTGTTAGACGAAAGAACATTCAGAAAAATGGAATCATACATCCGGAAGCGAGAAGTTGCAATCCCTTTCTCCGGTCGCTTTCCTTTCTTTATGTTTTCTACCATCATCGTCGAGTACCGGTCTGCATTCTTAAAGGAGTATCCTGAAGAGGGGCGGACCCAGCCTCCGGCTGTTCCTATTTTGGTTAGGTGCTTTTCATGATATTTATGAAATGGAAAATCTGACATGGGGATCAGTCCCTGCTCCACTTCTTCTACTTTGTATTCAAACAAGTTTAAATAGGTGGCAAGGTACCTTCTCAGGAATTTGTCATATTCATCGTCCATCAAAAGTTGGTCGTTGAACAAGGTGAACTCTACCAATGCTTCCGTTTCTGAGATAGGAAGTACGTAAGTGAAACTGGTGCTGTCCTTCCATTTCAGCCGATAATCCATCATGGTGAAAGTCTCAGGATCAAACGTTGGTTTTTTGGTTTTCACAAACCAACCCTTGAAATGCTGAATGAGTGAGTGATAGTCATCTTGCTTGTCATGAAATGCCTGTGGAATGCGACTATCGAATATGTGATTTGTTTGATAATTATCTAATGACCCCTTTATGTCTTGATCGTTTACTTCAACGACCTCATCCTTCACCCACTTTACATTTTCGGCTTTTGCAAGCTCACCTTTGGCATACGAGTAGAAATCCGCTGATCGCACCATTTTGTAGCGATACGGGTCCAACTTAAAATCGATGGTCTGCTCCAGGTTAATGAACAGACCCTGACCCCAAGTTTTTGTAGCCAGCTGATCCCACGTGGTTTCTCCTTTTTCCCAAAAACACCACGTCCGATCGTTCGTGGACTTTTCATCTTTGTCCAAAACCAAAATGGATTTCTCTTTGAAAAACGGATCGCGAATCATCTTAAGTAAAAGCTGTAGGCCGGCAGCTCCAGCACCTATGATCGCATAATCGTATTTTGCATCCATTGACAGATAAAGCTACAATTAGTTTTATTTGTTTAATAGCTTATAAATTGAGGATGTGAAATACCCCATCGAATCAGAAGAAAAAAGAACCATTAATCGGATCACATTTCGTCAGTCTTTCAACGACTTTCTAAATGCGTTTAATGTAGAACGAGGATTGATATACACCCTCAGGAATCTCTTTACAAACCCGGGCGAATTGATTCGAAATTATCTGGGTGAAGGCCGCCACAAAGTAGTAAATCCATTTCGTTTACTAATCCTAACCACTGCAGTCAGCCTGTTGGTAATGTATATAAGCGATTTTCAGTCTGTTTTCAATGAAATGGAAGGTGCGTTAAATGAAGGGGTTGACTTTAATAAGACCGGCAATATTAATGAGATTATGCTCGATTGGTACAATCTGTTTTTATGGATATCGATCCCCATTTTTGCGTTTTGCACGTTGATTTTGAATAGAAAACATGATTATAATTATGCAGAGAATATTGTCCTACAGACGTATTATATAAGTGCGATGAATTTACTGACGACTTTATTGATGTCAATGAATCTATTTATAGATATTTTTTCGGTGTTGGTGGTAATTTTTATAGCAAACACCATCCTGTATTTTTATATGGTTTCTTCTTTTTATCAGCGAAAGAGCATCGTATTCTTAATCAAGAACCTTTTCGGATATTTAATAGCGTACAGCATTTACTCTTTTGTAATGACTACAATTCTGGGAGCTATCATGTATGTAAACTAGCGATCCAACCAATCCTTAAACGCCCGAACCTTTTCTCGGCTGACAATAACTTGCTCAGAGAATTCCGGTTTTAATGAGATCAAAAGACGGTTGTTGAAGTACGAATCAATGGAGATGATGTGGTCATCACAGACCAACATGTGTCTGTTGATTCGGAAATAACGATCGGGATTTAATGCTTTCTGCAAGTCATCTAATGAATGATCTATGATCAGAGATTCTCCTGTCAATGTTCTCAGATAAGAAGTGCTTGATTCACTATAGAAATACGCAATTTCTTCTACGGGGACAGACTTAAACTTTTGCCCCGTTTTTATAAGAAACTTCTTTTTATACTCGCCTTGTAACTGCGATTTTAAGTTGCTCATTATAGTGTCAATATCACCCTGACTCCTAACTTTTCTCAGTTTTTCAATGGCAGATATCAGTTCTTCGCCTTTTACTGGTTTTAATAAATAATCAACGCTGTTGTATTTAAATGCATCCAAAACATACTTATCAAATGCCGTAGTGAAAATCACTTGCGGGTATGACTTCAACGAATCGAGCACATCAAACCCCGTACCGTCACCTAGCTGAATGTCGAGAAAAAGTAGTTCAGGGCATTCATTTTTATGAAGCCATTGAATGGCAGATTTGACCGAATAGAAGGTTTCAACAACCGAAATAGAGGTGTGTTCCTGAATCAGTTTGTTGAGCCGGTCAGCGGTTAACTTTTCGTCTTCGATGATGAGGGCATTCATGAGCTGGTCAAAGGTAGTCTTACTTGAAATATTTCATCATTGTCAGTGATCTCCAGCGTTCTACCGGAAGCAAGTTGAAGTCTGTTGGATAAATTTTTCAATCCAATTTTCGTCCCTGGTGCAAGATTCTCTTTTTTCCTTTTAGGATTAGAAACGATAATCGCTCTTTCCTCATCATTTGAAATGCGAATTTCCAGCGGATCATCCATCGAGAAATGATTGTGCTTTACTGCATTCTCAACTAACACCTGGATGGACATAGGAGGGAGTTGAAGATTTGAGTTTTTGATTGTCAGTTCATTTTTTATCAAAATTCCAGATTGATGTCTCATCTTTAATAAAAAGACATAGCTGTCAAGAAAATCCAGCTCCTCCTTGAGGTCTACAACACTTTTTTCATCGTTTTCCAGAATGTATCGATACATATCGGAAAGCTTTGAAATGAACTCAATCGCTTGTTTTGAATCATCTTCTACTAGTGAGGAGAGAACACTAAAGCTGTTGAACAGAAAGTGTGGATTGACCTGATTTTTCAGACTTTCTAACTTGGCGGCAGCCAGTTCTTTCTGAATCTGCTCTTTCTCTCTGGCGCTTTTAATGGCATTTCTTACATACAGGATGATGATTTCATACGCAATGATCAAAAGTGAAATGACAAAACCCTGAGCAGCATTGATCAGGAAACTCCCATAATAGTGTTCGGGGCAACAACTAATATATTGAAGGATATTGTCATAAATGTATGCGAACAAAAACACCAAAGGCAACATCAGAAGTGTTGCCTTTGTGGAAAGGATGTATAATCCTTTATTAGAATTTATACTTGTTTTATTGCTGGTAGCATAAATATAGCGAGCCACTATTTCCCACAGCGCAAGAATGACAATTACAGTGTAGGCAAGTGAAATCCATGTTCCCTTGTCCCAGTGAAATAACTCATTTCTGAAATCATCCCTTGTCAGCTTAAAAAAGAAGAAGACAAAGACAGCAATTGTAAACCTAAATCGGTACTTCATTCAGTAAAATTACTCTCCATCTTTCGATGCAACCGTTTTTGCCGGAGTAATATTAAAAGACAGAGTAGTCCCTGTGACCTGATGAGTTCCATTGGTTTTGGAAGAGACAATCGTGGTGTATTGACCCGGAACAACATCTTTGGCCGAAACAGTAACCACATAATGATCCACATTCTCAGTATCCTGCTTTACCTCAAACGTTAAACCAGAACTGCTTCTAAGAGTTGGAGCTAAAAAGTTTGCTTTTTTTGCCATTCGTGATCTTACAATCCAAAGGTCAAAAGTTGTTTCATCCTCTGCATCAAGTGTTATCGAATACTCTTGTGCAAAGATTTTAGCACCCTTTCTTGGGGCGTCAAAATTTTGGGCCATAGCTAGTGTGCCTAATAGAAGAAGGGTAAGAAATGTAATATGCTTTTTCATAGTAGTAATCAGTTTGATTGTACAAATGACACGCTTATTAGCTGGCAGAGTACTATCGTTTTGGCTGAATTGACATGTTTTCTGTTGAATTGAGATTTTGAATAGCTGAGTCGTAATAATTTTTCATACAAAATGTGAAAAAATAAAACCTTGCAACTTTCGATTGCGTATTTATTTTTCATACATTTAATGAATTAATCAATTTTTGTAGAAATGAAAGGAACCAATCTTGGTGAATTTGAAGAGATAGTGCTACTCACAATCGCATCATTGATGTCCGAAGCATACAGTGTCAACATCGTGGATGAAATTGAGGATGTTACCGGCCGGAAGACAAAGCTTGGTGTTGTTCACGCTGTGCTCAAAAGAATGGAGGATAAAGGACTAATTACCTCCGAACTAGGTGAACCGACCAAAGAACGGGGAGGGAGAAGGAAACGATTTTTTACCATTTCCCATACTGGCAAGGTGGCACTGATGAAAGCGAAAGAGCAGCGAGACAAACTGTGGGGCAAAATTCCTGAACTTGTTTTTCAAGGTATCTGATGGAGGAATTAAAAGGGCCACCAAGATGGATGGATAGGATCATTGAATTCTACTGTCGCAAAGATCTATTAGAAGATCTGCAAGGTGACCTGCATGAATACTATTTCAGAAACCTCGAAAAAAGTAGAAGAAGAGCCAACCTGATCTTTTTATTGGATGTGTTCAAATTCTGCAGACTTTATACCATTCAAAAACCCAAAATACTAGGACAAATGACATTTCTAAATCTAATGGGCAACTACTTCAAAACAAGCGTGCGGAGTATTGCAAGAAACAAGCTTTTCTCATCTATCAATATTGTCGGGCTGGCAGTATCTATGTCTGTCGGGCTGCTCATGATTACCTACATAGGGGAGACACTCACCTTTGATGAGTTTCATGAAAAGAAGAATCGGATTTACCGGGTAACATCCAACTATCAAAGCATATCCAGCGACGATCCGTTTGATCTGGCATCAACATCTGTTTTCATAGGTGAAAAACTACGAGAGCAGTATACCGGGTTTGAAAAGGT
Source organism: Ekhidna lutea (assembly GCF_900188325.1). Taxonomy (GTDB): domain Bacteria; phylum Bacteroidota; class Bacteroidia; order Cytophagales; family Cyclobacteriaceae; genus Ekhidna; species Ekhidna lutea. The sequence continues at coordinate 639,708 of NZ_FZPD01000003.1, forward strand.
GCTGATCATGCGACGTAACTTCAATGCTGATATTGCCAAAGGGGAGAATATCATCAATGTGAGGGGACATTATTCAACTACCGAATTTTTTGATGTCTTTTCTTTCGATTTGAAATCCGGAGATCCTGCTACTGCACTGAAGGAACCAAACTCAATTATCCTAACAGAGAAAGCGGCTAAAAAGCTTTTCACAGATGAAGATCCGGTCGGCCAGATAGTAACAGCAGGCGAGAAATCATACACAGTCACAGGATTGATGAGTGAAGTTCCAGAAAACTCCCACATCCAATTTGAAGCGTTAGCTTCTTTCTCAACTTTAGAAAAGGAACACCGAGACAATGAGAACTCAACCTTTTTTACCTGGAGAAGCATCTGGATGAACTATGTCTACTTGCTACTTGAGGAAGGAGTAAGACCGGAGCAAATCAATCAGAATTTAGCTGAAATAGCTGCAGAAGAGAATGCGAAGACAGACAGATATACGATCAATCATAAGTTAGAGAGTCTGTTGGATATCGTTCCCGGCAGGGATTTATCCAACCAAATTGGCCCCAGCATCAATTGGGAGAATATCTACCAGCTGCTTGGCTTGACATTGATAATCATTTTATCCGCTTGCTTCAATTACACGAATCTGTCAATAGCTCGAGCATTAAGAAGGGCTAAAGAAGTAGGCATAAGAAAAGTAGTAGGCGCATCTCAAACCCAGGTGCTTATGCAGTTTGTTTTTGAGGCGATTCTTATAGCGATTTTCTCCCTTGTTATTGCCGGAGGATTTTACCTGCTCATCAAACCGGAGTTTGTTTCATCTGTTGTGGATGATGAAAACATAGGTATGCAGTTTAGATGGATTCATCTTTTCTACTTCTTGCTTTTTGCTATTGCAATAGGATTTGTTTCCGGAATTCTGCCATCTCTAGTATTATCAAAACTGAAGGCCATTTCTATTCTGACAGATGCCACTAAACTCAAGCTTTTTAAAGGAGTTAACCTAAGAAAGGTGCTGATCGTGTTTCAGTTTGCAATCTCCATGGCGCTTATAATTGGTGCTACTATAACCTACCGCCAGTACAATTTTTCCATCAACTATGACCTTGGGTTTACTTCAGAGAATATTTTGAACATGGAGTTGTTTGGAAATGATTCTGAAGTATTGATCACTGAACTCTCGAAACTCCCGGAGGTAAAAGAAATGTCACGCTCAGGCATGATACCGAGTACAGGAGAAATTTGGGGAGAGGATTTGAAATATAAGGATCCGATGGATTCAGTATCAATCTACTTCAACAGGGTGGATAAAAACTACCCAGGTGTGCATGAATTGACGTTCCTGGCAGGTGGCACATTCCCTTATGACATGAAAGAAGATGATGAGAATCCCAAGTTCATCATTATAGACAGAGCGTTGTGTGAGCGATTTGGTTTTGAAAAACCGGAAGATGCGCTCGGGGAGATTGTGTATTTACAAAGAAGAGTGGAGGATGATGTGCCAGTGCAGGTTACTGGTGTAATTGAAAATTATCAGTATCAAAACCTTGCAGAAGATCCTGAACCGACCGCATTAATTCAGGGTGGCAAAGATGACCTCTATACCATCAATATGGTCATTAGCTCTAATGATATCATTGGCCTGATGGATAAAATAGAGGAAATATGGACTGATGTAGAAAAAGTACATCCATTCACGGCAAGTTTCATGGATGATCAAATCCAGTCTTCATATGCCCATTATAAAGTGATGTTCAGGATATTCACCTTTTTGGCGATACTCGCTATAGCTATATCTACTATGGGATTATTGGGGATGGCCGTTTTTACTACCGAAACAAGAATAAAAGAGGTAAGCATTCGCAAAGTACTGGGAGCATCAGAGCAAAACCTGATTATGATATTATCACGAAGTTTCATGATCATGCTCTTCATATCGGCAATCATTGCGATTCCATTTACCTATTTCTTTTTCACAGAATATATTCTGGGAGAGTTTAAAAAGCGAATTGATATAGGTCTGATGGAGCTGCTTCCAGGGGTGCTTCTAATTTTCCTGATTGGCTTTTTAACCATCAGCTGGCAAACGATAAAAGCGGCAAAAACCAATCCCGCAGATATGCTGCGGGACGAGTAGTCTAAATTTTGTATTTTCATGGAATGGACAGAAAAGAAGCAAGATTCATTCTGGAATCAATGACCGAAGGTGATAGCCTCCTTCGTCACGCACGAACAGTAGAACTGGTGATGGAGGCCTATGCTGAAAAGTTTAATGAAGATGCGGATGAATGGGCAATCACCGGAATGCTGCATGATGCTGACTATGAAAAATACCCGGATGAGCACCCCAATAGAATTGTAGCAATGCTCAGGGAAAAAGGAGATGAGAAGATTGCTCACGCCATCTCTGCCCACTATACAAAATGGAATGTGCCTTACGAGACTACTCTGGATAAGGCATTGCTGGCATGTGATGAGCTTACGGGGTTTATTGTGGCTTGCTCCCAGGTAAGGCCGGAAGGAATTGAGACCCTGACCGCCAAATCTGTAAAGAAAAAACTAAAACAGGCCAGCTTCGCAGCAAAGGTAGAACGAGATGAGATAGCAGCCGGAGTTGAGATGTTAGGTGTGGATATGACAGAACACATTACCTTTATCATAGAGGTCCTCAAGAAAAACAAAGAGGAATTAAACATCTAACCGACCGTATTATGAAAAAGAAAATATTTATTGGAGTTGGCATCCTGATCGTATTGATCGTGGTGGCCATGTTTTATCTCAATAACAGAAATAGAACGCTGAGTCCTCCTGGGCAGGCCATTGGAGCATTGAGCGGCGATACCGTATCAGTAGAATATTCCAGACCTTCTGTGAGAGACCGACTGATTTTTGGAGAGGAAGAGGAGGGGGCGTTACAGCCATACGGAGTATACTGGAGATTAGGCGCCAATGAGCCAACATTCCTAAATGTTAATTACGATTTCCGGTTTGGAGATTCAGAAATCGATGCGGGGAAGTATGTGATTTATGCCATCCCAAGAAAAGGGGAGATGGAGCTTAGACTTAATGCTGATTTAAGGTTTTGGGGCTTCACTGAGCCTGATTATGCTGAAGATTTGGCTACCGCTGTAGTAAGAATGAGTCCCGGTGAACACACGGAGCAGTTTACCATTTCAGTGGAAAGCGCAGCTTCGGGATTCGAGTTAAAATTCAATTGGGGTAAGCAGCAATGGAGTTTACCACTGGAAAAGCAATAAACTTAAATTATTACGAGTATTCAAAGTCGTCCTATCACATGGTGGTGATGGGACGACTTTTTTTATCTAAAAATCGTATTGGAAAGTAACTTGTAAGGATGGGTGTCGTTCCACAATCCCACCACTACTGGCATGTTGATGCAGGTATGCCAACTGAACATTTCCATTACCGACATTGCGTCCAAGTCCCAGGTATATCCAGTTTTGGTTATAAGATGCCTGTTTAAACTTACTGTCAGCAGATACCCACAACTCATCAAATATGTGAATGAAGTAATCTTCTGAGATCGGCTTTCGCAAGGTCAAACGATACCTGAATCGATTGCTGAAATCATATCCGTCTACCTCAAATAATTCAGGAGAAGTCTCCACTAAATTTCCCTGATACCTATGTTCCATTCGATATCGATGGGATAGGGTTGTTTTTCCCAGAGTTTGATTTATGGTGACTTGCTCCCAGAAATTATGTTCTGGCTGAGTAATAGGGCGAGGATATTTGCCGTATGGATGTGTTTCGATGTATGAGTATCCGACTGAGTAAACGACACTTTCCCCCGGTTTGAAATTCACAAAAGGACGAAGAATAAATTGCTTATTCTGACTCATGAATTCTGTGCGACGAATGTGCAGTTCATTTCCTACTGTCCACTGGTCATCAATTTTGTAGTGATTGAGCATCAAGAACCAAAACTCAGGATCACCGTGAGTTTCTTGTGATAGGGTTTCTTTTGGAAATAGAAAAATGGCCACAAAAGCCAGGATCAGTAAACGTAATTTCATTTGGCGATTTTAGTGAATAAAATTAGAAGGTCAACAAGAACCAATCAAATTAAATTCATCACCCTAGTGGTTAAAGCGTCACATTTTTTGTTCCCAAACTCATAAACATCAGTGGAAGCAGATAGTTGATAGAGCTTGTCTTTGATAAGGGATTTAGCCCGATGTATGCGCACTTTCACGTTCGATTCGGTGATCTCCAGACAGTCGCTAATTTCTGCAATGGACATGCCCTCTACTTCTTTCATAATATAGGCCGATCGATATTTCTCAGCTAGTGAACCAATAGCCATCTCCAGTGTCTGTTTTGCTTCTGCCTGCATATACTTTAGTTCAGGTTGTTGATTTGACTGAAACTGAGATTCCTTCACCTCGTCGAGGGAAACGACCTTCCTGGATTGGTTGATTCTTCTCAGTGCTTTATTGATGCCAATGCGAATAAGCCAGGTTGAAAACTGTGCTGACTGTCTGAATTGATCCAGCTTTTCATAAGCGGTGACGTACGTGTCTTGCATGGTGTCTACCACCTCATCATGATCAGTGAGGTACCCTCTCAGCACCCGATACAGTTTTTGATTGTTTCTTCTCAAAAGGATTTCAAAAAGCCCTTTCTCACCGGATAGTACTTTTTGTATGACCTCTATATCCTGCAAAGGACTAAAGGGTGGGGTAGATGAAATTTGAATGACTCGCATAATTGGTCTTTCCACTTAGAGCAGAGATTCTTGATAAAGTTACAACGGATGTAACCTTTCCTTAGGTTTTTGATCCAACCGCCAAACAAAATCTAAAGAACATGGAAACGACAGTGAAAAATGTATTTAACCTTTTAAAGTATACCTATGGACTGGTTCCCATCGTGGCTGGTTTGGATAAGTTCACCAATATACTCACAGACTGGAGTCAGTACCTGAGTGAAGGAATGATCCCAATGGAGTCAGAAACTTTTATGATGATTGTGGGAGTGATTGAAATTGTTGCCGGAGCATTGGTATTAACCAAAACCAAACTTGGTTCATTGATTGTAGCTGCCTGGTTGGTGTTGATATCCATAACACTGCTGGTAAGCTGGAGCTATGTAGATGTCGCGGTTAGGGATTTAGTGATGGCAATAGGCGCTTATAGCTTATATAAGCTTTCAGATCATGCTTAGAGGAAGGGGCTGGAGTAATAATGCCTATCTGAAATTCACTATAACGTCATGATAAAATGAGTGCGCCCACTCTCTCTTAATTCTCAGAAATAATATTTCACTTCTTGATTTATATGAAGGAAGTAAGCGCATTCAATTTTATCTATTGTTATGAGTCTTTGTTTTCAGAACTGTGTCTTACCAAAACTAATGAAGTAATTGTTGACACAATAAATGCACAGATAATTGACATCCAAAACCCCAACTTGGAAGGATTGAAAGTTCCATAAGGCATAAAATGCATAAATACGAATACCATAATAATAGTTGAAATCCAATACCTTCTTCTATGTTTATTATTTATAAACAGTTTCATGACTATCGTCCGCATGATGTAATTAAACCTGCCGCAACGCTTGTTGCTGCACCTGAAACAAATCCGATTGCTCCCCCGACGACTCCTCCACTGACTCCACCAGTTACTGTTCCTATTACTGGGAATGTAACGGTTCCAGCTGTAGCTCCAACATAAGCACCTTGCGTAGCTCCAACAGTCAACCCGACCACTGCACCAGCCCAAACGTCTCTCCAATTCACAGAGCAACCGCTACTTCCTCCTTCACCCGTATCACATGGTTGATTAACGTCATCAGGACAGTGATTGGTGAAATCTAAATCTGGTGCATCTAGAATTCTTCCATTTTCAGTATTGAGTATGTTATTTGCAATTTGCCCAAGACCACCGTTTATCAGGTTTTGATGTAAAGAATTTGTATACTCAACTAAAGCTATCATTTCATACTTTTCCTCGTCAGTCATTCCTTTAGAATTAGCTAATTTAATTCTCAATTCATCGATTGCCTCTTGGAGTTCAATGGAGCTTCTAACTTCCCCCATCAAAATCCCCATAGTCTCAATAAATTCTAATTGTTTTTGAGAAAAATATCCTGAATCTGCGATACGAGAATTAAAATTTGCTTCTAGGTCTATTTCAAATTCTGAGGGCAGGTTTTTAAAGTAGTTGGTTCTTAAATGATCTGAAACAATCTCTGGATTATTGATGCGAATCTCCTTATTTTGACTTATATCAAATGAAAAATTCGCATTTGAAAATCTTAAGGTATTTGATGACATATCTGCAAAAAAACCTGCAAGTTCATCAAGGTTTATTTCCGTTTCAATTTTGTTCATTTCCTGCTCTTGACAGGAAAAACTAATTGTTAGTAAAAATAAAATGGTGAGTAAAAATGATCTTTCATAGTTTAAAATTTGTTCAATAGCCTTACTTCTTTTTGAGGAGGATTCAGGTCAAATTATTCTCCTGATTAGGTGTTTGCAAACTTTTAATCAGTGCTAAATAGAATACTTTGTTTGATAAAAGCAAGTGCATTTTAATAATATTGCTCCTAACTATAATGTAACGTAAACAAATCTTTACAAACCTATCATTATAACGTAGTTCATAACGTTTATGTAGTAAGTCAAAGGTTTAAGAATTTATAGAAGTAACAGCACGAGATCTACTTTTCTCAAGCCTTGCCCATATCTCATCCAGCCATTCCTTATGTTCCGGCTTCATCAGGGATGATCGGAGGCAAATAAGATACTCCGCATCAATTTCAAAATCAGGATCATTGAATTTTGCTGTAGGATATTTATAAAGAGATAGATACAAATGATTATGTTCTGCTCGCTTGAATACTTCCTGTGCCGCCTTTGACATCTCGCTTACCTTTTGACCTTTCATCGCCCAAGACACGATATCCGTTTCCGGCTTAACAATTGGGAAGAAATGATCACTTGTGTTTAGTCTTTCGTACAATGAAAGGGCTGCTTCTCTTGATTGCGATAAATCAGCAGCAAACTTTCCGCCTTTAACCGGAGGCATCAATTGATGAGTAGCCCAGAGCCCTACCGCTGAAGCTCCTGCTCGTGAACACTCCAGGCTGATTTCACCCAAATGCAATTCATCGGAAGTGAAATAGGTATAGGGTGAATCGTGAATGTAGTACTGCGCCACTTTAGGATTTTTGAAAAGCACACAGCCACACCCGTAAGGCTGTAATCCTTGCTTGTGAGGGTCAATGACGATGCTATCCACCTGATCCAGCAAAGCATATTTTTCACTCGTTGAAGATTCGAGATTATCCAGTAATCTGAAATAACCACCATAAGCTGCATCAGCGTGGATTCTGAAATCGTACTTCTCCTGCAGGGCAACTATTTCAGGAAGCGGATCAACAGCGCCAAGTCCTGTGGTTCCCATCGTGCACACGACGGTACCCACATTGCCTTTTTTTAGCTTTTCTTCTAATGCATCTATGTCTATTCGTCCCTGATGGTCCGTAGCTACTTTTTCAAACTTTAACTTTAGAACCTCGGATATGCGCTCATGGGTATAGTGCGCCTGATCAGAAGCAACAATGGCTTTGTCAGGATGAATGTTGCCGGCAACCCATAAAGCTTCCAAATTAGCCATGGTGCCACCTCCGGTTAAGTGTCCCAGATGCTCGCTCCATCCAAACATTTTAGCCAGATCAGCCACAACCTCTTTCTCCATCGGGGAGCTGGCTTTGCTTCCATCCATGGCGTGATTGTTCGGGTTGATCCACATAGCCATCATATATGCTGCTTTGGCAATCGGATGAGGAGGCTTTAGCATCTGGCCTGCAAACAGCGGATGAAAATACGGGTAGTTGTCCTGCATTCGCTCGGCAGCTTTCAGGATCACCTCTTCCATTTTTTGGTAATCATGGGATGAATTAAAATCCGGCAAATCAAATCCCAATTCTAACTTTTCGATTGCTTTGGTGAGTAGCTTTATTGATTCTTTTTCTAGTTTCATTTCGTCAAAGTTTGCGTCATCGCGAGCTTGCGAAGCGATCTTAAAGACAAGATTGCTTCATTTGCCCTGCTTTTGTCGGCAGGTAGGCTCATTCGCAATGACGAGGTAAATTAATCCTCAATCCACTCCACTTTATCTTCAATCGGTTTCTTTTGGATAACACGATCAGATGGTTCGCAATAGCCTATGTAAAAGAGGCCGATGCACCTTTCGTTTTCTTTCATTGAAACATGCTCTCCTAAAAATTTGCAAAGGGCTGGACTACTCCAGTAGCCACCCATGTTATATTGATCAAGCGCAATCCAGATGTTTTCTACAGCACACGCCACTGATGCTATTTCTTCCCATTCTGGCACGCGCTCAGCCGGATCCCGATGCAACACAATCGCCAGCATAGCGCCAGCCATTGTCGGTTTAGATTTTATTTTCTCATACTTGGCCGGAGAAAATGCTTCTTCAGGAGTGATCTTCTGATACTTTTTTGCTAAAAATTCTCCCAATTTATTTTTTGCTTCACCGCTGAAAACTTTGAACCTCCAGGGTTCCGTAAGTTTGTGTGTAGGCGCATGATTGGCATTGAGGAGGAGCTCTTCCAGAATTTCTCTTGGTATAGGCTTATTGATATATTGCGCTGGATACACGGATCGCCGCTGGCGTATAATTTCGTTTATCTTACTCACTCTTGAATTATTTATAAATGGCGAAATCTAAAAACATCCTGATAACCGGCGCTTCAACCGGCATTGGTTATGACATGGCAAAGGTATTTGTTGCAAATGGTTATACCGTGTATGGAAGTGTAAGAAAACAGGAAGATGCGGATCGGTTAGTCAATGATTTAGGAAAAAACTTCCATGCTTTGTTATTTGATGTCACTGATTATGATGCCATAGATAAAGCCGCAGAGCGGCTGGAAAAAGAAATTGGTCATGAAGGACTTGGTGCGCTCATCAATAATGCCGGTATTGCCATAGGCGGGCCGCTCATGGATCTTGATGTCTCAGAATATAAGCATCAGTTTGATGTCAATGTTTTTGGGCTCATTAAAGTAACCCAGGCATTTTTGCCATTGCTAGGGGCAAAGCAAAATCATCCTTCAGAATCCGGAAGAATTATTCAGATTTCCTCTGTTGCCGGACGTCATGGGATGCCGTTTATGTCGCCCTATTCAGGATCCAAACATGCGCTGGAGGGAATCACGGAAAGTTTGAGAAAGGAGCTGATGATGTTTGGGATAGACGTCATTCTGATAGAGCCAGGACCCATCAAAACACCCATTTGGCATAAAGGAGCCAATCAGGCCGAAGAAGAAAAATTCCAGAATTCTGTTTTCAATGCTCCACTGAAAAAGTTCCAAACCAAGTTCGTAGCGAAGGCTGTGAAAAAAGCCTGGACTTCAGAGAGAGCAGCCAAAATCATATTTGATGCCTTCGAAAGCAAAAAACCAAAAGTACGATACCTCATCGTGCCACAGAAATTCAAGAACTGGACGCTCCCTCGATTGATGCCAACCCGCGTGGTAGATAAAGTCATTGCAAAAGCCATCGGATTGTTGAAATAGCATCTTGTTAGTTGCGTCCGAGAGAGATTTTTCGATTCGGTGCAATTAGCCCTTAAATCACCCTTTTTCATTCCCTAAAGGGATTTCTTTGCAACTCCCTTTTGGCCGGGCCGACGATTCGGTAGGGGTGGTTTTGAAATTGAAAGAAAAATCCATTCTCGGACTCATTAAATACACTTTTCTCAAATGAGAATAGATTTAGTTGGATGTCAATAGCATTTTGTTAATTCCCACACTATTGCACTGACTGTTGGAATAGGTCTTATAAAGACACTAGATTTAATCTTCTAAATACATGCCCTATGAAATTCGGAAGTGTCGACAATCCCGCTGGAATAGATTTTTCATTACCTGATGATCACCACGATACGGAGAAAGTATTGAAACAAGGGAGTGGCCTTAAACAGGTTTTTGTGGGTTGTGCAAAATGGAATAAGCAGGATTTAAAGAAATTCTACCCTCGTGGAACAAAGGACGAGCTTGCATATTATTCAACCCAGTTCAATTCCATCGAGCTCAACGCTACATTCTATAATCACTTCAGTATAGAGCAGATTGAAAAGTGGGTAGAAAAAACACCTGATGATTTCAAATTCTTTCCGAAAGTGCACCAGATGGTGAGTCACATCAAAAGACTGAATAATGTGGAAGAACCGATCGAACGATACACGACCAACATCAGAGCCTTCGGAGACAAGTTGGGCATGTGTTTCCTTCAACTTCATGACAATTTCAAGCCTCAAAACATGGAAAGGCTGGTAACAGCCGTGGAGTATTGGCCAAAGGATATTCCATTGGCGATTGAGCTTAGAAACACTGAATGGTTTAATGATGCTGAGGTAGCAAATGAAGTATATGCATTATTTGAGCAGCACAACATTTCCAATATTGTAACTGACACAGCGGGCAGGAGAGATCTGCTGCATATGCGTTTAACTTCGCCATCTGTATTTGTGCGATACGTTGGCGCCAATCATGAAAGTGACTACTCTCGTTTGGATACCTGGATGGATCGTTTAAAGCAGTGGGCCGATCAGGGGATGGAAAATCTCTACTTTTTCGTTCATCAGAATTTGGAAAAAGAATCACCTGTACTGTCTGCTCATTTTATTCACAAGTTGAATAAAGAATTTGGGCTAGATATCAGCATTCCTGTTGGTCAAGATCAGGAAAGTTTGTTTTAAATAGAAAAGCCCTCATTTGAGGGCTTGGATAAAGTTTTGCTATAAGATCAATCTCAACTTATTCGAATTTCAAATGCTTAACAGACTCTCCGGAGCTACTTAATTCCATAAGTGAATCAATTCCAATATCCAGGTGATTCTCAACAAACTGAGCAGTTACTTTCTTATCACTTTTTGACGTTTTAACTCCTTCAGGTACCATTGGATTGTCAGAGACTAAAAGCAAAGCACCTCGTGGGATTTTGTTTGCAAACCCAACAGTAAAGAGCGTAGCGGTTTCCATGTCAATCGCTGAGGCCCGAATTTCTTTCAGGTATTCCTTGAATTCATTATCGTGCTCCCAAACTCGTCTGTTGGTAGTAAATACCGTGCCTGTCCAATAGTCAAAACCTTTGGCCTTAATGACGTGCGAAACGGCACGCTGAAGGCGGAATGAAGGCAATGCAGGTATTTCTGCAGGCATATAATCGTCAGAAGCACCCTCGCCACGTATTGCAGCAATTGGAAGGATTAAATCCCCAAGTTTATTCTGACTTTTCAAACCGCCACATTTTCCAAGGAATAACACGGCTTTAGGCATGATTGCGGAGAGCAAATCCATTACCGTAGCAGCCATCGCACTCCCCATTCCAAAATTGATAATAGTAATATCATCATGGGTGGCAGTTTGCATTGCCCCTTTCTTGCCAAGAATTGGCACGTCGAACTTTTTAGCAAAAATGTCTACGTAGTTTTTAAAGTTGGTGAGAAGGATGTATTGACCAAATTCATCCAATTCGGTTCCTGTATATCTGGGTAACCAATCGTCTACTATTTCTTCTTTTGTTTTCATGAAGTGCAAAGATAGTTGAATGCTCAATACGAATTTTTACAGTTCTCCAAACTTGAAAATAGGTTTTCCGTTTCGTTATTGATGTCAAAATCTTTAGGCCTTTTCATTTTATTGATTTCATTATCAGGTAGTCTTAAAGCGCAAGTCCCTACTTATAATTCCTTTTTTTTCAATGAAGAGGCTGTGGAGAGTAAGGTATATGTAATAAATCTAACATCAATCGGACGCTATCACTTTGACGATACATGGAATGCGGGAAATATTTTTCTTAAAAATGGCGATTCGCTTATAGCTTATTATATGCGCTATGATTTGGTACGCAATCAGCTTGAAGTGATCATTGGAAATGATATTAAAGCATTGAATGGAGGATTTATTGATTGGTTTGAATGGTTTAGCGTTGAACGACTCAGGCCAGAGAAATTTGTGTCAGCTCAGTTATTTCAATTTGATGAGCAAAGCGAGATCAGGGGTTTTATTCAGTTACTCGAAGATGGGGACGCAAAGCTTTTGAAGTGTAAGCGAATGTACGCACCAAGAGAGGCCACCTCTCCAACGATAATAAATGATACAGATGAAGATATTCAAGCCCTTGAAGAATATTATTTGGTAGTTAACAATGTAGCAGTGGAGGTCACCAGAGGGAAACGGAAAAATCTTGATGTTTTTAAATCGAGAGAATTAAATAGATATGTGAATCAATCCAATCTGAAATTCAACAATGAAAGGGACCTTAAGGAGATTGTAGAATATTACAATTCTTTAGAATAAAAAAACCCACCGAAGTGGGCTTTAGTTTAGTGTGGAGTCGGAGGGATTCGAACCCTCGTCCAGCTAAGGAAACCATAGACCTTCTACATGCTTAGTTATTCTTTTAATCTCGAATCTCAGGCTGGCGAATAACTACCCACCTGAAAAACCAGTTGCTTTATTTCACTCACGACCCGCAACACTGTCTTGAGCTATTCCTTATGTTCGACACCCCAGTTCCTCGCCCTAAGGACAAAAGCGTGGTAGGATGTGACAGGGGGAACCTATGTGGCTCAACCCTAAATAAACTCTACTTTAATTTGAGATTATGCTGCCATAGCGTAGTTAGACTCGCCAATTACAATTTTGAGCGCATTTATCAAGGATGTACACTCCCCACCCTGCATGCTAGCATATGCTTTGCACTTCCTGTCGATTCCGGTCGACCCCATATATTCAAAGAACAAAATAACAGGGAACAAATTCCAACGAACAGGTTCCAATCACAAAGGTACATTCCTTTGTGGGAGAATAAGACATTTGATTTTCTGAAAAGGTTCAATCCTTTTTTGAAGAAATTTTTCCGAAGAATGGGAAGCATCATTTAACTTGCCAGCAGATGGAGAATTTTGTGGTATCGGCACGTAAGTACAGGCCTCTCGGTTTCGAAGAGGTAGTGGGGCAAGAGCATATCACCACTACCCTTGAAAATGCAATAAAGTCTAATCACTTAGGGCAAGCACTACTGTTTTGCGGGCCAAGAGGAGTGGGTAAAACCACCTGTGCGCGTATTCTTGCTAAAACCATCAACGAGTTTGAAAGTGAATCAGGTGACAGCACCAACAACTTCAACATTTTTGAGCTGGATGCTGCATCTAATAACTCGGTAGAAGATATTCGAAATCTGATCGATCAGGTACGATACCCACCACAGCAAGGAAAATATAAAGTATACATCATTGATGAGGTTCACATGCTTTCTACACAGGCTTTCAATGCCTTTTTGAAAACCTTAGAGGAGCCTCCTGAGTATGCCATTTTCATTTTGGCAACAACGGAAAAGCATAAGGTGATTCCTACCATTCTGTCCAGGTGCCAGATTTATGATTTCAATCGCATTGAGGTTTCTGATATCGTAAAGCAACTGGAGAAAATTGCGGGGAGCGAAAAAGTAGATGCTGAGAAGGAAGCACTTCACTTAATTGCGCAAAAGGCAGATGGTGCATTGAGGGATGCACTTTCCATCTTCGATTTGATCACGACTTTTTCATCAGACGGGAAGATCACTTATCAGGATACGATCAAGAATCTCCATATTCTGGATTACGATTACTACTTCAAGCTGGTCGATGACCTGTTGGCTCAAAATATGTCTGGAGCACTGATGCTCTTTGACGAGATTTTAAGAAATGGATTTGATGGAAATAATTTCTTAAATGGCTTTCAGCAACACCTTAGAAACCTACTGATATCCAAAGACAACCAGACCATCAAACTTTTGGAAGTTACCGACAACCTGAAGGCAAAATATGGGGAGCAAGCTGCTAATTGTAGTCCTTCCTTTTTGCTATCAGCACTCAATATTTCTAATCAGTTTGAACTGAGTTTCAAACAGAGCAAAAATCAGCGACTGCACGTAGAGCTTTGCCTCATGAAACTGGCTCATTTGACCAACGCACTTACACTTAGCTCCTCTGACAATGGAGCAAAAAAAAAAGGTCACACAGTGACAACATAGAAAAGCCAGCTGAAAAATCAATTCCTAAAAAGGAGGAGATCGAAAAGCCTGCAGAGCCAGAAGACGATTCTCCACCCCCACCAACAGAAGAGCCACAAACTCCACATTTCAGCGAATCTGAATCTACACCTGCTGCATCAAAACCTAAACCAAGTCCGGTAATAAAACCTTCGGAATCCGGTAAGGCAAAAGAGACGCCTAGCATCTTCGGGAAGAAGAAATTAAAGGAAGCAGCAAGTGATGCGTCTCCGGTCATTGACAAAAAGGAAACGGATTTCACACAGGAAGATCTGGAAAGAGTTTGGAAAGGGTTTGCCGAGCAGAAAACCGATGCTGGGGACACAGAGCGTTTGGTACTAAGCAAGTCAGTAAAAAAAGGAGAAAATCACAGTATAATCATTATGCTTGGCAGCCAACTTGAAGTAAGTTTTCTGGAGAAATTTGACACTGAAGTTGTACAATATTTGCGCAATGAATTACAAAACGATCACATTGTCATTCGTACAGAGATTGCAGAGATTAAAGACGAGAAAAAGCTCTATACCAGTACAGATATCTTCGATTACATGGTAAAGCAAAACCCTGATCTCAAAGATTTGAAGGATCGGTTGGGATTAGATTTTGATTATTAATTTTTTTGTCACTCTGAGCCTGTCGAAGAGCCCCCATAAACCCTCAATTCCTGCCCTACATTTAATTCAAAACCATTCAGGCTGTTCAGGTCTACCACCTCATCTACGGTCATCCCGTATTTTCTGGAAATAGCATAAACGGTCTCGCCTGGTTGAACTGTGTGATTAATAATGTTTTTACCTTCAGATGATTCTTCAATCGGCGCTTTTACCTGGATGTTTTGACCGATACTAATCGCATCTGGGTTGGGTAATTCATTCCAGCGGAGAATGTCATCCATTTCGATTTCATACAGCTTAGAAATACTCCACAGGGTTTCGCCAGCAGCAATGGTATGAATCTTTACCTTCTTTAGTCGTTCTTCCTTGGTGTCTACCACAGGCACGATTATATCAGGCACCTCTTCTTCAGTTACTTCCTCGCTAACAGGCTCATCTGCGGATTCCTTTATTATCACTGCATCATCAATATTTTCGGTTGAAGCTGTGGCTTTAGCCACCGGTTTGGTGATCACTGGTTTACTTACCTCATGATATGCAATTGGCTCACTGGAAGGTCTGTTTTTATCCATCCAAAGTACACGTCCGGGCTTTAATTCATCTATGACATTCATGCGGTTTCGCTTGGCCAGCTTGGAGAGGCGAATACCATACTGCTGAGAAATTTCCCATAATGACTCGTCAGATTTGGCAACATGAAATCCAATCTTCGCTTTTCCTTTTTTCTTTTTGATATAGTAGAATTCATTTGGGATGACCTTATCTGACTCACCCATGTCATTGTATTTTCTGAATTGCTTTTCTGAAATGCCGGCCCTTGCAGACAGGGTATGCACATCATCAGATGTCCTCGCTAATATGGATGGGATCCCATTAAGGGGAATAATGGTCGACTTGTTTGCTTCGGTAATTCCTGGTTTAAGTTCCGATGGATACACCTTTTTTTGAGGCGTTGAGATTTTGTTCCTTTTAGTGTTATTCTCTGCGATGGCTCTTTTGGGCGGAGTGCCCTGACGAGGGATTAGCACAGCATAGGCTTTATCTTTTGGAACAGCCCCACGCTTAAGCCATTTATTGTACTTCTCCAGTTCTTCCAAATCCACTTTCTCCTCTTTGGCAATTTGGGAGAGACTTTTACCACTAGCATTGGTTACTTCATCCAACCAGATTCCTTCTGAGTGGGGACGACCAACAGCAGGGGTGAAGGCAACTACGTGAGCAATGAATTTTTTGACATACCAATGGGTCTTGCTATTGATAGTCATTCGTCGAGCCCCAAGATTGGAATTGTCCACATATTTCTGAGCTCCACCTCGTCCGGTATTGTACGCCATCACCGAATACACCCAGTTTTTCAGAAAGTAATTGTGACTATTGAGGTATTTGGCTGATCCCCTTGATGCAGATACTATGTTCAGTCGTTCATCCACATTTCGATCTACTCGTAATCCCACTTCACGTGCGGTAAAATCTTTGAATTGCCAGAAACCAACTGCATTAGCTGACGAAACAGCATCAGATATCAAGGCACTTTCCTGAATGGCGAGAAATTTGATCTCATCCGGAATGTTTGCATCTCCATGTTCTCGTTCAATGATCGGGAAGTAGAGATTCATCCGATCTACCAGAATGTTGAAGTAGGTTTGGCTTTGCGTGAGTCGGTCTACCTCTTTTTGGATCTGTCTTCGGGTAGATTCATTGATAGATAAACGCAAATCCCCCAGCATCATTTCGCTTGGTACCGTTTGAGAAACCCCCGAATAGCAGGTGACAATGAAAAGCAGCCAACTCGAAACACGAAACAGTAAACTCGAAACTCTTAACTTCATAATTTTCTCAATATCATCAACCCGTCACGAATAGGGAATAGAACGTTTTGCACTCGGCGATCCGTATGCGTTTTCTGATTAAATGCCCGAATCGCCTCTGTATCCTTATCGTTCTTCGATTTATCAAACACCTTGCCGCTCCAAAGCACATTGTCAGCAATGATAAAACCTCCGGTGTTGACGCTATTTATTACCAGGTCAAAATAATTGGCATAGTTCTCTTTATCAGCATCGATAAAGACTAAATCCCATTTTTCTTTTAGGGTAGGAATCACTTCCAGTGCATTTCCAACACGCAGGTCTATTTGGTCTGCCCATGCGGACTGATCAAAATATTCTTTTGTGCGCAGGGCCAATTCGTCATTGTTATCAATCGTAATCAGCCTCCCATCCGCTTGCATTCCTTCGGCCATGCATAAAGCAGCATACCCGGTATAGGTGCCTATTTCCAGAATGTTTTTCGGACGAATCATATGTGACAGCATTGACAATACTCGCCCTTGGAGATGACCGGAAAGCATTCGGGGTTTTAAAACATGGAGGTGAGTTTCCCTGTTGATCTGCTGAAGCAAATCAGATTCGGGTTCGGAGTGATCTTCCACATACTTTTGAAGATCGTCAGGCAAAAATTCCATGAACGTAAAGATAATTACTATTCTGGCAGATATGCCAATGAACTCATCTGATCTATTGGGAAATATCGCTGGGATAGAGCTTGAATATCCTCGGCTGTAATGGCATCAATCTTCTTAAACACACTGTCAATATCCGGTACTTTGTTTAAATCAAGTTGACTTTTAGCCATCATGAGCATTGTTGCATTCTTATTTTCTTCGGATAAAGCCATCTGCCCCTTGATCTGATTTTTAGCTTTATGAAGCTGCATGTTTCCCAAAGGCTTAGACTTCAGGAGTTCGATTTCCTTGAGGATAATACGCTGACTTTTCTTTAGGTTTTTCGGGTCGGTAGCAAAGAAGATACTGAACTGGCCAACTTCCAGATAGGGAGCATAGCTGGCGTCTACCCCATAGACTAATCCATGTTTTTCTCTAAGAGAGAGATTAAGCCTGGAACTCATGCTTGGACCACCTAGTAGGTTTACGACAAAAAAGAAAGGAATTCTGTTTTCATCTTTGATACTCAATGAAGGCATCCCCATGGCGATGTGCGCCTGTGAAATAGATTTTTTGACTTCCTTTCGGGTAGGTTGATATCCTGAAAACCAGTTTCTTTCCGGTGTATGATTCTTATGTGGAATCTGTTCCAGGTACTTGGTTGCTAAACGCTGAATTTTCTTGGCAGAATAGTTTCCTACACTTGAAAGAATGATTTTCTCTGTATTCAGATTCCGGTCTAAAAAATTGCGAAAATCACCTTGTTTGAAGGAATTCACAGTTTGCTCAGTCCCAAGGATATTTCTCCCAAGCGCATGATTAGGAAATAGCTGCTCATCAAAATCGTCCTGAATCGAATCTTCCGGAGTGTCTCGATACATGCTCATCTCCTCCAGAATAACTTGTCGTTCTTTTTCGATCTGCTTTTCCGGAAAGGTGGAATTGAACGTGATGTCGCAAAGCAGTTCTACTGCTTTATCAAGATGAATGTCTAGCAGGGAGGCGTAGAAACAGATTTTCTCTTTCGTGGTGTAAGCGTTTAATTCACCACCTAATGATTCCAGTCGATTGATGATATGGTATGAGCTGCGCTTGTTGGTACCTTTAAATACCATATGCTCCAGGAAGTGTGCCAGCCCCTGTTCTTCAAGGCTTTCATCCCGGCTACCAATGTCCAACATAATGCCGACATGGGCGATTTTGGTGTGGTTGACTTCCTTATGTATCACCCGAATCCCGTTCGGTAATTCGATCAGCTCGTATTCCTTCTTGCTCATTGGAGCGCAAAGTTAGGACTAAGTACACTAACCACCCCCAACCCCTCCTTTATTCTCTTGAAAGAGTACTTGATACGATTAGCTCTAACTTCGGCTCCCCTTCCAAAGGAGGGATACAGGGAGATTGATGTTAAATGCTTTTCAACTTATCCTTTAAATAAGCCTTCTCCCGTTCATTCTTTGTTAAATCAATGGCCCGTTTAAGTGAGACTCGCGCCTCTGACGATTCACCCAGTGTATTTAGGAGATCACTTTTAATGGCATAAAAGAGGTAGTATTCATCAAAAAACGAGGTTTCTTCCAGCTCCTCTATTTCTGTATAAGCTACATGAGGGCCATGCACTTTTTCCAATGGCACAATTCTATTGAGGCGAACGATAGGAGATGGGGTAATTTGTAGTTGAAGGTCGTAGAGTCGAAGGATTTCCATCCAGTTGGTTTCCTCAAAAGAAGGTGCCTGACAGTGCACAGCACTGATAGCAGCCTGAATGATGTATTCGTTGATACCTCCATCATCAGATGCTTGTTCAAGGTAAAATAGTCCCTGATTGATCAGGTTTTGATCCCATTTGGATCGGTCTTGATTTTCGAGTGTGATGATGTCCCCATTTTCGTCTGTTCGGGCAGAAAACCGAGCCGCATGAAAATGCATCAGAGCCATCAAGGAGTTGGCTGTTGGCGTGTTACAGATTTCACTTTCCAGTAAGACCCGATTAAGTCGGATGGCATCCTCACACAATTCTTTGCGTATGAGCATTTCACCCTCTGCCGACTTGTAGCCCTCATTGAATAGGAGGTAGATGATTTTTAGGACCATCTCCAGCCGCTTCTCGATTTCATTGGCAGGAGGAAGCAGGAGTTTAATTTCCTCTTGTTTAAACTTCTTTTTTGCCCGGGTATATGCCTTCGCTACCGTTTCTTCTTTTTTGAGTAGGGAGCTGGAAATTTCTCTAACGGATAGCCCACCAAGAATCTTAAGAGTCAAAATGATCTGATATTCCTGACTCAGTGATGGATGGCAGCAAGCAAACATCATTCGCACCATGTCATCATTAATCGATTCAAGCGATAAGTCTTCGTTCATCTCTTCGGTGGTTTCCGGAACTTCCTGCTGTGTGGTTTTTTGATCTCTCCTGAGCTGGTCAATCATCTTATTTCTCGCCACCCGCAAGATCCAACCGGTGGGGTTGTCCGGTATCTGGGCGTACGGCCAGGTTTGCATCGCTTTGATCAGAGCCTCCTGCACACTATCCTCAGCAAGTTCCAGATTAGACGCACCAAACTTGCTGGTGAGGTGCGATACCGCCTTACCATATTCCGTTCGGAAGAAGTGATCCACGAGTTGGGAGGTTTGCATTTAGATGAGAATGTAATGGGCGTCATCTTGAGCCTGTCGAAAGATACCCTTCGACAGGCTGTTTAGTTGTAATATTTAATCTTACGTCACTTCGAACAAAGTGAGAAGTCCCCGTGAAGGAGATTTCTCGCCTTGCCTTCCCGCTAGCCAGGCAGGCTCGAAATGACGCTTTAATTACATCCCCATTTCGGTAATTACTTCTCTCACTTCTGTGGTACCACCAAACTCGAAGATTGGGCAGTCCTTGGATAGCTCTACCGCATGATCCATATCATTCGCATCAAGTACAACATAGCCACCAACGACTTCTTTTCCTTCTGTAAACGGCCCATCGGTGATTACATCTCCAGCTTTGCCTACCACTTTTCCTTCCTGCTGCAATGGGTAGCCTTCCGCTTTCACTTTAGCCATCCATTCACCCCATCGCTGCATGTGGGCTTGCATCTGCTCAGGTGATTGGTCTGCATAACCTTCATCACCACCTCGGAATACATACAAATACTTTTTCATCGTCTTAGTTGTGTTTTAGTTAAGATAAATATTTCCTTTAAGACGAGCGTACTAATTGAAAATGGACAATGAGGAATTGAAAATTGCTTTTTGCCCTGTGTTGTGCTGAATCTGAATAAAAGGCTGGAAAAAGTACCTACTAGTTCTGTTGGTCTTGAAAGCTGTTTTGAGAGATTAAAGATTTCAATTTCTTAACAATTGGAGGAGCTTTCCAAATAGGTGTTAGGTCAATTTCAGGCATGAATTTTATTGAAGTTCCAAATTCAGTTTTTTTATTAAAATGCATTGTAACTGGCTGAATGTTCCAAAGCCACGAGTGCGTTACTTTATCTAAATCTGTGATAGGTACTATTATATGTCGAAAATGATTAGAAATGTAAAAATTTTGGTCATCCATGGAGACACTCTTAAGTCTTAACAAAGCAGAATAGAATATTATAATTACTGTCCCTAAGAGCGAAGAAGTTACAATGACTAATTCATAATATTGAAAGTCTACAAAAATGATAGTTAGATAAATTAATGGGCCTCCAAAAACGGTTGGAAAGAAAATCTTAAATGTTAAGGTTAGCTCAGATGAAATTAATTTTTTCATGTTATTCAGCTAGTCTATTAATTAGCAATATATTAAGATTTTGTATCAAATCCGTTATTTACATTTCAAACTGTTGCGATAAACCTAATTCTCCCACACCACCTCCAAACTCTCACCCTCCCAAATCACCGTACTGGATGTCGCATCTTCTCTTCGTTTGATTTTGATCTTCGTTTTATCGGTTCGGATTGTTTCTTTTTTGATTACTTTCCAGTTGTCTTTGTGGTAAACAGTAATATAAATAGAGGGCTTGTCGAGTTCAAGTCTAAAGGTGTTTCTGGCATTTTGTTCAGCATCCTCCCAAAGAATCTCATTTCCTTCAAGCGCCAACATCGCGATCTCTCCATTTGGAACTCCATGCCCGATATAGTTATTGGGATACATCAGACTTCCAGACTGAATGATCACGTTCTTTAATTCTTCTCCTGTCAAGGACGGATATTTCTCCAGCAGACAAGCAGCCAATCCAGTAATAACAGGCGCAGAAAAAGAAGTGCCGAGCGAAGAATAGCATGAAATCTCTGGTTTTACATAATCGAGCCACCCAGGTCCTTTGGAGCTGTATTTCATCTCATCCCAGACCTTAAACTTTGTAGCCCCCACTGTGAGCGCACTTTTGGCGTCTCCCGGCGAACCTACAATCTGCCATTTGTGATCTCCGTCATTTCCGGCCGCAACTATTATCAGTATTCCATATTCTTCAGAGATGCGATCAACTGCCTGCGTTAAGATGGTACTTTTTCCATCCATTTGTTCCGGGCGATAGTTCTCTCGCTTATCATTAAACCCGTAATTATACCCCAGAGACAAGTTGATGATTTTCACACCTTCTTCAGCCATCCATCCCATCGCCTCAATCGCAAATTCCTCTTCCTGCCTTCGCTCATATCCCCCATGATCTGTTCGGGCCAGGTAAAAAGTCGCTCCGGTGGCCAGTCCGTACTGTACATCCCTTTCTTCATTATACCCGGCGATCAATTCCCAAACCTCGGTCCCGTGATTATCATCAAATCCAGCAGTGCCTGAGTAGGGTTTGGCTTCCGGATCCAGATAATCTTTATATCCCGCTATCTGACCATTCTCAAAAAGAGCTTTCAGCGATTCGCTATCATCAGCTTTCAGGAATCCACCATCGATGATCCCGACCTTCACTCCCTTGCCAGTAAGTCCGGCATCAATGATTGCCTGTCCATTGATCTGCTCCAGCGCAAATCCCAATTGCTGCCCGGAAAGGGGCAGATAGAGGAAAAGAAATGCTAATTTTAGCCATCTCATAGTCGGGCAATTTTGTTAAACCAGAACTAAGATAATCCATGCGATACGATCCCATTGACAACCAACTATTTATTCAGAATCGTGAGAAGCTAGCCAAGCGCATGAAACCCAGGTCTGTTGCTATTGTGCATGCAAACGATATCATGCCTACCAACGCAGATGGAACAATGCAGTTTGTCCAAAATGCCAATCTGTTCTATCTGACTGGTGTGGACCAGGAAGAAACAATTGTGTTGATAGCACCTGACTTTCCGGATGAAAAGATGCGGGAAATCCTGTTTGTACGAGAAACGAATGAAGAGATAGCCGTATGGGAAGGCCATAAGCTGACCAAAGAAGAGGGTACGGAAGCCACCGGCATCAAAAATATCAAGTGGACATCTGAGTTTGAGAAGACATTGTACACCATCCTCGCTGAATGTGATCACATCTATCTGGATAGCAATGAGCACATCCGAAATGCAAGTGAGGTGGAAACACGCAATGCCCGATTTATAAAGGAGTGCAAAGACAAATATCCACTATATCAATATGAGCGTCTGTCTCCAATCCTGACAGATCTAAGATGTGTGAAATCACAGTTTGAAATCGACTTACTAAAACATGCCTGTGAGATCACGGAGAAAGGGTTTAGAAGAGTGCTGGAGTTTGTACGTCCGGGTGTAATGGAATATGAAGTAGAGGCGGAATACCTGCATGAATTCGTGAGAAACCGATCGAAAGGGTTTGCATATACACCGATCGTTGGAGGTGGAGGGAACTCATGCGTGCTTCACTATATCGAAAATCGAATGCAGCTAAAAGATGGAGATGTATTGCTGATGGATGTAGGCGCAGAGTATGCAAATTACAGTTCGGATATGACCCGAACAATTCCTGTTAACGGCAAATTCACCGAAAGACAAAGAGCGGTTTACGATGCAGTATTACGAGTGAAGAATGGAGCAACCAAACTTTTAAAGCCAGGGAATAGAATCCCGGAATATCATACTGAAGTGGGTAAGCTGATGGAGAAGGAGTTGGTGGATTTGGGATTGATCACAACGGATGATATCAAGAATGAAAATCCGGATTGGCCGGCTTACAAAAGATACTTTATGCATGGAACTTCTCATCATATTGGTATAGATGTGCATGATGTGGCATCTATTTATAAGGAGTTTGAATCGGGAATGGTGTTTACGGTTGAGCCGGGAATTTATATTCCGGAGGAAAACATCGGCATTCGATTGGAGGACGATATCGTTGTAACTAAAAACGGACACATCAATTTGATGGAGAATATTCCTATTGAGGCGGAGGAGATAGAAGAGATTATGAATAAATGATTCGAAAAGGTGAGATAGATGAAATTCTCCCGATTATAGAAGGGATTCCTGAGTTTAAAAGCCCATACTCAAAAGAAGAATTTACTAAGCGTTTATCAGCTACTAAATCGGTGGTTTTAATAGCCGAGGATGATGGTAAACCAGTTGGTTTTAAGTGTGGATATCAACGAAACTCAAATGCTTCCTTTTACAGTTGGATGGGAGGAGTCTTACCCGAATTTAGAGGAATGGGGATTGCGGCAGCTCTGTTGAAAGAAATGGAGCTGTGGTGTCGATCGAAAGGATATCGGTATTTAACCTTCAAAACATTGAATGAACACAAATCCATGTTGATCTTTGCTTTGAAGTATGGATTTGAAATAATTGATACTGAGCGATCATCAAAAGATGAGCGAATCAGAATTTGGTTAAGAAAACAATTGAAATAATGTCATCACAAAAATTTGATTCAGATAAAGCACCGGAACCCGTGGGGTTATATCCACACGCCAGGCAAGTAGGCGATTTACTTTTCTTATCGGGTGTTGGGCCCAGGGAGCGGGGAACGAAGAAGATTCCCGGAGTGGAGCTGGATGAAAATGGCAAAATCATTAGCTATGACATTGCTGAGCAGTGTCATTCCGTTTTTAAAAATGTCCGGCTGATTTTGGAGGCATCCGGAGCAAGCTGGGATAGTCTGGTGGATGTAACCGTCTTTCTTACCAATATGAAAGATGACTTTAAGACGTACAATAAAATTTACGCTGAGTACTTCAAAGACAATCAGCCATGCCGAACGACCGTAGAAATCAGTTCGCTACCAACTCCGATTGCCATAGAGCTGAAGTGCATCGCGGCTTTAAAACAAAATCAAAATAATGGATAGTCATCCTTCAACAATCTTCATTAAAGATCGTTGATTTGATATTCACGTTAACAAATAAAAAGTTAAGATAAAGGACCCCTACCAAAGAGAAGATCAAAATCACTATTTTTGGGGCTTAATAGTATTATGGAAAGATCATTGGAATACAACACCCAGCGCTCGCAATTGAAATTAAGAGAGTACGGCAGAAACGTGCAGAACCTTGTAGCGCACTTGAGAACGATAGAAGATAAAGAGCAGCGAAATAAAAAAGCGGAAACATTGGTGGAGCTAATGAAGCTCATCAATCCGGATCTGGGCTCAAACAACGAGACCGATCAAAAGGTGTGGGATGACCTACATATCATTTCAAACTTCGAATTGGATATTGATGGCCCATTCCCTAAACCTGATGCGTCTGTTTTAGATCGGAAACCTGAAAGACTTCAGTATTACTCCAATGAGATCAAGTACCGTCACTATGGTCGAGGTGTGGAGATTCTTATTGATCAGGCGATAGCGATGGATGATCCTAAGGAGAAAGAAGGAGCGGTTGTAGCTATTGGACGGTTAATGAAAGGTTTTTTCCAAACCTGGAATAAAGAAAGCATTGAGGATGAGCAAATCCTTAAGAACATCAAACGACTTTCGAATAACCAGCTAGACATTGATATTGAAACGGTAAAAGAGCTTGGTCTTTTTGATTCCGAGAAGAAACACTCAAGCAGAAGAAGCAACACCAACAACAAGGGTCGCAGAAATAATCAGGGTGGAAAAGGTGGAGGTCGCCAAAACAGACCACACAACAAAGGCGGAGGAAACAACCGCAGAAGACACTAATTCGATTTTTTTGATTGACAGATTTGAAGATGGTTTCGATACTATTTAATAGCTTCGTTACCTAATCGAATAATTTTCAAATCATCAAATCTCAAAATCCATAATGTCATCTTTTCGGGTAGAAGGCGGTCACCAGCTAAACGGTGAAATCATCCCTCAAGGAGCCAAAAACGAAGCACTTCAGATCATATCTGCTGTCTTATTGACAGATCAGGAAGTGGTTATTCATAAGATTCCTCAGATTCGTGATGTCCTTAAGCTTATTGACTTGTTGGAGGACATGGGAGTGGAAGTATCAAAAAATGGCGGAGAGTCATGCACTTTCAAAGCCGCCAATGTCAACCTCGACTTTTTAAACACAGAAGATTTTAAGGATAAGGCCTCAGCACTTCGAGGTTCAATTATGATCCTTGGGCCATTACTTTCTCGCTTTGGAACAGGCAGGATGCCAAAGCCCGGAGGCGATAAAATTGGACGAAGAAGACTGGATACCCATTTCGTCGGTTTCCAGAAGCTGGGAGCTAAGTTTAACTACGATTCGAAAACCTCATTTTATACGGTAGATGGCACCAATTTAAAAGGTGCATACATGCTTCTTGACGAAGCTTCAGTTACAGGTACTGCCAATATCATCATGGCGGCAGTGATGGCAGAAGGACTCACGACCATTTATAATGCAGCTTGTGAGCCATATATCCAACAGCTTTGTAAAATGCTCATCCGAATGGGAGCTAATATTGAAGGAGTTGGTTCGAACTTACTACGAATCGAAGGTGTAAAATCCCTCAACGGCACAGAGCATACCTTACTTCCTGATATGATTGAGGTGGGTAGTTTTATCGGCATGGCTGCAATGACCAAGTCCAGCCTTATCATCAAAGATGCACGTATAGAGGAGCTTGGTATAATTCCCGAGACCTTTATGCGGCTGGGCATTAAAATGAATTTTAAAGATGATGATATTCATATTCCAGCTCAGGAGCATTATGAAATTGATTCCTATATCGATGGTTCTATTTTGACCATCGCTGATGCCATCTGGCCTGGGTTAACGCCTGATTTATTGAGCGTGATTCTGGTAACAGCCACACAGGCACGAGGTACAGCTCTTATCCATCAAAAAATGTTTGAAAGTCGCTTATTCTTTGTAGATAAGCTAATTGATATGGGCGCGCAAATTATCCTTTGTGATCCACACAGGGCCACAGTAATTGGATTGGATCGTGCATATCCACTTAGAGGAATCACAATGACATCCCCTGATATACGAGCAGGAGTATCTCTATTGATAGCTGCCATGTCTGCAGAGGGAGTTAGCACCATTCACAACATTGATCAGATTGATCGTGGCTATCAATTCATAGATGATAGATTGAATGCTTTGGGAGCTAAGATTGAGCGTGTAGGGTAGGCTGAACGCTCCTCATTCCATAATTCTTTTTATGTCTTTCCAAAAAAGCTTAACTTCTTTAATAGAAGTTTCAGATCTTTCGGCAAGCACCTTTTCATTAATGCTGAATTTTGTTTGCATTATTGAATTGTCACATTCAAAAAATCCCATACTCCAGGTTTTGAATTCACGGCTCTCGATTGTGCCAAGGTAGAAGAGTGTTACATCATAGTGTCTGTCATCCTTTTCAATCTTGGAATAGATTTCCTGAACCGCAGGCTCATCACCTTCAAGCACTTGAATGAACTTATTGTTGAAGTAAATTAAACACCCGGTGATATTATATTTTTTGTTATTAGCTCGTGAGACTTCCAAAATATCAGTTATATCGACTTTTGGTTGGGCTTTTGAATGATAGACTAGCTCAAACATGGTGGCGATGATTAAAATGGAAGAATTAAATTAGTACTTTTCTCCCTGCTCCGCAAGATCGTATCCTTTGCCTTTCACTTCGTTTTGAGCCTTTTTGTCAAACAGAAGTGGATTGGTATGATTAAGATGAATAAACTTGATCTTGCTCTTCACGCTTGCCGGCTCGCTATCAAATAGCAGCATGGTCTCCTCTACAAAAGGATGGGGCATTTCACTCATGGGACGGTTTGGCAACTCACCATCTTTGAAGAAAGTAGCATCTATAAATGCATGATCAATAGTCACATCCTTGACCATGTCTACAATTTTTCTATCCCATTTGTACCATTTGTCGATATCTGGAATGAATATATATCCCTTGTTGAGTGTGGAGATTTTGAATCCTGCGGTTTCAGAATATTCATCCCGATGAGGAACCGTAAAGGCTTCAACTGTTATCGTATTAGTAATCGGAAGAGGTTGATCTTCAATCATAACAATTGGACTAACGTTTTCATAGCTAACCAATTGACTCCATGGCCCATCAGACTTAAGAAATTCAATCATTTTTGGTAGCGCATAAACTTTTACATCTTTGGCTCCCAAAGCCTCTTTTCCAAGAAACATGAGACCAGTATAGTGCCCAATATGTGCGTGCGTAACAAAAATTCCTGAGGGTAAATATGGATACTGACCATCCGTCAGGTCTCTGAAATATTGTAGTTGTTTGTCCAGGTCAGGAGAGGCTTCAAACATCCACCACTGTCTGGTTACTGGGTCCACCAGGGCAAGTGATGTAACATATCGGGCCATTTTTGGATTCTTGTGAGCTTTCAGGCATTCATTCTGGCAGCCAATATGTGGGAATCCTCCATCTTGAGCAGTGCCTAAAACGATGATTTGCTGAGCATGAGAGAAAATGCAACAAATGAGGATGGTGGTAGCAAAGAGGTACTTCATTAGCTAAAATTAAAAAAGCCCTACCAGAGGCAGGGCTTGATAGACTATTTCTTTTTTTTTAGAATTAACGTCGCTGAAGTTTTACTGACTCATTGATCCAGCAACCGACTGTAATGGTTTGTCCTTCCTCCATGCCTTCATTGAATATTTCTTCTATTGAAGGGAACTGCTCTTTAGATGCTGCCATTTGTGCCTGATTGCCAGCTTTTTCATACATTTTGTGAGCAGCCAGAAACACTCCTCTGTCCATCACTTTGCTTTTATCGCCTTTGCAATCATCAAAACTGGTAAAGTACAAATTGCCAATGAGGTTATAAGCCTCAGCAGAACCTGGTTTAGCGCTAAGTGCTTCATAGGCGAGCGTTCTTGATCTGGATTTATTACCAAGTTTACTGTTCGCTACAGCCTGTCCCATTAAGGCTTCAAATTTTTCTTCATTAGTGGAAGCCAATTTAGCTGCTTCTTCATGGTATTGGAGTCCTTTGTTGATTTCACCAATTGCGAGATATCTACTACCAATGGCATTTGCCAAACTATAAGATGGCAGCTCTTTAAACACAGGTTCGCTAGCCTCTAGAAAGTATGGCTGATCAGTGCACTTAGCCTGAACGGAGTATTTGAAAATCTTCTTCGCTGTTTCCAAATCTTCAGGATTAGACCTGAACTTAGGGACCAATTTGTCTTCAATGAATTCACAGGTAAGAATTCCTGGAATGGAGCTAAGCCAGGCATCAGTTTTTGCCTGCTCCTTATCGAGCTTATCCGCATTTTCACCGTTTTTTCGTTTCTGATCAATGATTTCAGAGATTTGCGTGTGAATATCAAGTACCTTCTCCGCGGGCATTTTCACTGGATCAACCTGATGATAATTTTTAGCCAGGAGCATATAGGTATTTAGGTTGAAGGTGGAAATTTCCGGACCATTCATTTCATAAGCCTGAGCATACAAATTTGCAAGCATTGGGTATTTGGCCGGAGATTTATAATACAGCTTAAAAGCTTCGTACACTTTGCGATCCATCGTCGCAGCATCATTATCAAAATACTCCATCCGCTGATCGTACATCCACAATAGTGAGTCTTGAAGTCGCTCTTTTCTTTCTTTATCAGAGTTTTTTTTCAGCATATCCTCAATGCAGTCCACTCCTTGTATATAAATAGATGGATTTAAATCTGGGTTGTTTTTATAAAGCCAGTTAAGCGGCTTCATTGCTTCAGCATATTTGCTCTGCGCGATCAGGAGCTTATAATATGCCTGCTTTTCCATGGCCTGGGTTTTCATATCCGGATCATCAGGCCAGTTCCAGCCATTTTGTGCGAAAGAGAATGTAGATATGAGCACCAGAAATGTGCAAAAAGTTGATTTAATCATGTCCTTTTGAATTGAATTTTAGTCTTTGCCTTTTGTCTTAAAATTATTCGGGCCAAAACAATGCCAAATGGTAACTAAGTGTTGGCAAATAAAATGTTTGCAAATTGAATAATTTTTATGCTATTACGGTTGCTGATCACATTAGTTTTGTGTTAAATATCACATGTTAAACCAATCGGATGTTCAATTTTAAAGAAATTATAAGTGTTTCCCTCATTTTGTTCTCTGTAATAGACATTTTAGGAAGCGTTCCAATCATCATTGATTTAAGAAAAAAGTTTGGGCATGTGCAATCTGAAAAGGCCACTATTGTCTCAGGCGTGATTATGGTGATTTTCCTTTTTCTGGGAGAAAGTATCCTCAACCTCTTTGGTATTGATATTAATTCCTTTGCAATTGCAGGAGCGATTGTCATGTTCTTGCTTGGGATGGAAATGATTCTGGGGAGGCAATTTTTCCGATCTGATCCGGAAGAGATGAAAAGCGCATCTATTGTACCACTGGCATTCCCTTTAATCGCCGGAGCAGGTACCATGACCACTTTGGTTTCGTTAAAGGCAGAGTTTTCAACTTATAATATTCTTGTTGGTATTGCAGTCAATTTGATTTTCGTCTACCTGGTTTTGAAAACGTGTGGCTGGCTTGAGCGAAAGATCGGAACTGCAGGGTTTAATATCCTTAGAAAAGTGTTCGGTATTGTACTTTTAGCTATCGCGATCAAAATCTTCAAAAACCACCTTTTGGCATGATAAAAATGTTTACAGATGGTGCCGCCAAAGGAAATCCGGGTCCTGGAGGCTATGGTACAATCCTTCGGTACGGTGACAAGGAGAAAGAACTCTCAGATGGATTTCGCATGACTACAAATAATCGTATGGAGCTTTTAGCTGTGATTGCAGGCCTGGAAGCTATAAAGAAGCCCGGGTGGAATGTGATGGTGGTATCTGACAGCAAGTATGTGGTAGATGCAGTAACCAAAGGCTGGCTAAAGGGTTGGGTGGTTAAGGATTTTAAGGGGAAAAAGAATCGAGACCTATGGGAGAGATACCTTAAAGCATCGGCTCCACATAACGTACGCTTTCAATGGGTGAAAGGGCATGCGGGTCATCCGGAGAATGAACGATGCGATCAACTGGCTGTAGAGGCTGCTGAACGAAAAAACCTGAAAGTAGATGCCGCATTTGAAAAAGATAGGGCATAATCTCTTATTTTAGTCTATCAGATATAATACTTGAATCATGAATTTCAATAAAGGCATTTTCTACTTCTTATTCGCAGCGATTGTGATTGGCTCAATGGTGATTTATTTTAAAGTGCAGCGGGATTTGAAAATGGAAAATCCGAACCTTACGGATTTAGCAACCGAGCCTGACTTATTAATGAATACTGCAGATCGAACCATGCAGGATCATAAGTCACTGGCAGCTATTGGCTTTTTGGAAGATGCTATCAAAATGATGAAGCTTCTGGAGGAGGACGGAGATAGTATCAGTACTGGGGCTATCGAGATTGCCATTTACGATCTTCAGGTTGTAGAAGAGCATATCAAGGCAGAGGATATCAATAATGATTTGATGTACGAGGCATTTGCAGATGCCATGAACTCACTTGCTTTTGCATCACTCAGAATTTCTGAGCAATTCATTAGAGAGGGCAAAAAAGAAGAAGCAAGAATTACCATTCATCACGCCATGGATCACCTGCAAAACTCCATTCGGTTTGCCAGAGGGCAGCAGAAAGAGGACGAGATTAAAATTGCAGCTCACCTACAGCGTCTTATCGATGATCATCTGGAGAATGATATCACTGAAATTGATTTGGTGATGGCTGAAATTGACTCAGTAGTGAAAGCGCATGTGATCAAATAGATGCTATGAGTAGAAGGTAGGCTCTACCTCACGTTCACTAAACACAAGCCCAGTATTGGTTAACTCATCCAATACAGGCTCATAGATTTCTTTTTTAATTGGAACGTGTACTCCACTCAGCTTTATCTTACCTTGAAGAATTAGTTTCGCTGCTATAGCTAACGGTAATCCAACAGTTTTTGACATTGCGGTATTCACTTCATCATCCCCCATTGTAACCATGCTGGATTCAATTTGTCGTGGTTTTCCATCCGCCACAAAATTAAACTTGTGCCACATCACGATCATGTCCTTATCATGCGGCTCCAGCGTCCACTTCTTCTTTAAGATATGTTCCAGTATCTGTGCTGGTGTTCCCTGATTTAAGCCTACAAGCTCATCGTCAAACATTCCGAGCCATTTAAGCTTAAACATGATTCCGTTATCCAGGTCCAGACTAAGATAATGTGCTAGTTTCAGTTCAATTGAGTCCTTGGGATTATACGAAAGGAAGGAATTGATAAATTGCCTGTGTGTCATGTTGGACACATTTTCCATCTCATAGGTATCGTCTGTGGCACCAAGTTGTACAAACACATCCCAGGCCGCACAGTATCCGGGCCTCCTAAGAGTCCCTCTGTATAATGTTTTGATTCCTCGAAGGTTGTAGACGTCCAGGTAGGAAAGCGAGTCCCTGTTTGCGTATCCTTCAAAGTATCCATGATCAGGGATGTAAATGGCCTCCGTTCTTCTAAAGAGCTTTTGATAGGGAATGTATTTATATCTACCCTCCTGAATGAATTTACAAGTTCCTTGACCAGCTAACACAACGTTTCTTGGATTCCAGGTAAACTTATACTTCCACGGATTATCGCCAACTGATTCTTCAGCCACAAGGCCACCAGTAAAGGTCTCAAAGCCAGTCAGTTCATACTTCTTTTCCCTTAATTCATCCAGGACTTTCATTGCTGACATGTGATCAATGCCCGGGTCAAGTCCCATTTCCATTATCATCAACTTACCTGCATTCTCA
Source organism: Ekhidna lutea (assembly GCF_900188325.1). GTDB lineage: Bacteria > Bacteroidota > Bacteroidia > Cytophagales > Cyclobacteriaceae > Ekhidna > Ekhidna lutea. The sequence goes on from NZ_FZPD01000003.1 coordinate 671,886, forward strand.
AACTGACCATGAAGCGATTTAATTTCTTCTGTTAGATAAGAGGCAGTAAGAAAATGTTTTTTAAGCTCAGCGCATTTGCGAGCCACATGGATATGCAAAGAGGCTGGTAGCATAGAAATGATCAACTCATGCTCACCTACGAGATTTGTGAGAATCTCCTCGTCAAATACATCAAAAGGAACAGCCTTAGCTTGTGGGTGGTCCTTGATCTTTGATTCAGCAAGCTTCAGATCCTTTTCCGCGATGGTAATGTTCCATTGCTCTTCTGTAGCGTGATCCAGTAAATAGTTTATTAATGCGGTTGATGATTTGCCCGCCCCGATGATCAGGATATTTTGCATCCGGCAAATATGTGTTTATCGCAAATCTTTCAAAAAGACTATTTGCTTTTTTTATTCACAATTGTGCTGGTAGCCTGATCTGTAGGTAAAATCAATAGGTCTCCAATCATCACATGTGGAGGCCTATTAAGTGTAAATTCAATAGTTTCCGCTACATCATGAGCGGTGAGGGGAGTGAAGTTTTGATAAACCTGACTAGCACGATCTGAGTCTCCTTTGAATCTCACTTCACTAAATTCGGTCTCGACAAGCCCTGGATCAATGGATGTTACTTTAATTCCGTGCTCATTTAAATCCATCCTCATGCCTTTTGTCAAAGCGTCAACGGCATGCTTAGAAGCGCAGTAGACATTCCCTCGTTGATAGACCTCAAGGCCAGCTATAGAGCTAACATTGACAATATGACCCTTTTTTCTTTCAACCATTTGCGGAATAATTGCTTTACTGACGTATAATAAGCCCTTCACATTAATATCCATCATCGCATCCCAATCTTCCGTACTGCCTTCATGGATAAAATCCAGGCCATGCGCATTACCTGCATTGTTGATTAATACATCAATTTTTTTCCAATCAGTGGGTAATGATTCAATCGAAGCAAAAACAGCTTCTTTGTCTCGTACATCAAAGCATAAAATTTGCACTTCACCCACCAATTCATTTTGTAGTTTTTCAAGTCGATCTTTTCGTCGGCCACAGATGATAAGTCGATACTTTTCAGATAGTAGACGTGCGGTTGCTTCCCCGATACCGCTTGTAGTTCCGGTGATAAGTGCGATTGGTTGGCTCATTATCTTCCTCCTTTTCCTTTTTTCAATCTTTTCTTTTGCCTTGCCTGAATCTGGCCGGCTCCTTTTGTTTTCCCTCCTAATTTCCTCTTCCCGCTAGGCCCCCCTTCAAAGGTGATGAAAATACCCAGGTTTTGAGTTGTCAGTTTGTCTAGCCCCACGCTGAAGTCGTTTTGGTTGTCAGTGAGCATATTCCTCAGCCCATACGAATACCTGATCTCCGGTGAAAATTTGAAGTAGGCGAAGTACATATCTAAACCAACCCCCACATCTATGGCTAGATTCCAGTTTCTCAGCTCTAATTTCTGTCCAACATCCTGCTCATCTCCCTTGCCGGCAGCTTCCAGCGATGGATTGATTCCAGCAACCATATACATGGCCAGATTGCCTCTTCTTGCGGACTTATATTTCAGTAGCAATGGTAACTCCACCATAGTAGCATCTTTTAGCTCACGTTGGGTTACCCCATTTGTAAAACGGTAACTGAGGTCATTTTCATAAAATCCCACCGTTGGTAAAATCCGAAAATCCAGATATTGCGCTACTTTCATGTTAATCACAAACCCCAACTTAAACCCTCCCAGATTTCCGGGAATGATGGAGTGAACAGTATCCATTGCTGGAGAAGTAAACTGATCCGAATACCGGATCATGTATTTAGATGAATGTACTCCGATTAAAAAACCATAATGAATCCATTGATCCCCATAGTTAATGAGGTTATCAGTCGGGTTGTTTTGAGCCTGAGAAGAATGCCCCATTCCCAAAATGAGCAAACAAGCAATGGCTACTTTTCTCCCACGTAAATAGAGCTGATGCCTAGGGTTAATGGTTTGCATTTAGTGTTTTTATATCCTGTTTTCTCCAAAATCCTTAAAAATTTATCCCCAAATGGAAATTCATTTACAGATTCGGGCAAGTAGGTGTATGCTGCATTATCTTTAGATACCACCTTTCCAATCTTCGGTAATATCCAACGAAAATAAAAATTATATAATTGTTTGAATGGAAATACAGTCGGTTTCGAAAACTCGAGAATCACCGCTCTTCCACCAGGTCGAAGCACCCGATTCATTTCTGCTAGTCCTTTTTCCAGATTTTCAAAGTTTCTCACTCCAAAAGCAACGATCACCGCATCAAAGCTATTGTCTTCGAATTGCAGGTTTTCAGAATCCCCGGATTGCATGTCGATGATATCTGCAATCCCTTTTTTCTTCATTTTCTCACGACCTACATTCAGCATGCCTTCAGAAATATCTACTCCCACGACCTTTTCAGGGTTGAGTTTTAAAGATTCAATGGCAAAATCACCAGTACCTGTTGCTATATCAAGTATGTGTTTGGGCTCAAGGTCTCGCAGCATTTTAATGGCTTTCTTACGCCATCTGATATCAATACCAAGGCTTAAAAAATGATTTAAAAAGTCGTACTTGCCCGAAATGCTATCAAACATTTCTGCCACCTGCTTCTTCTTCGCATCCGACTTATCTTTGTAAGGAAGTACCGTCATAATTGCCGCAATATTAGTGGATTAAACCCTTGTACGGTTCAAATGTTATCAGTTTCTTCCTCATGCAGATAAAATCAGCCGAATTTGTAATTAGTAGTCCTGATGTGTCAGGGTGTCCTCCTCCCGATAGGCCGGAATATGCTTTCATTGGCCGCTCCAACGTGGGAAAATCCAGCTTGATTAACCATATGACTAATCGTAAGAAGCTCGCAAAAACTTCATCTACGCCTGGAAAAACACAGTTGATTAATCATTTCTTGATTAATGAATCCTGGTATTTGGTGGATCTTCCGGGTTATGGTTGGGCTCAAACATCAAAGACAAACAAAGCAGCCTGGAAAAAAATGATTCACTCTTATCTGGAACAACGCCAGAGTTTAGCATGTGTATTTGTGTTAGTAGACAGTAGGCATGAGCCACAAAAGATAGATTTAGAATTTATGGAATGGCTGGGGACAGAGGCTATTCCTTTTAGCATAGTGTTTACTAAAGCAGATAAACTGGGAAAGACCCAAATCCAATCAAATGTGGCATTGTATAAAAAAATCATGAAAAAAACCTGGGAGGAGTTGCCTCCCACATTTATTACTTCTTCAGCAGATCGGGTTGGAGGAGAAGAAATATTGGAATTTATTGAACGAATTAATGCAGAGATAGTAGGATAGGATATTTTTGCGACCTCAAAAAATAACATATGGAATTCAGCGATATAGCATCGGTTTCTGGAAAAGGCACACTTTTCAATATTGTTCAACCAACTCGAACAGGGGTGATACTCGAAAGCCTCGATGAGCATAAAAAGAAAATGGTGGCCACCATGCACAATAAGGTGAGCATACTTTCTGAGATCTCCATCTACACAACAGATGCGGAGGGAGCAGTGCCATTGGAAGATGTGATGAAAAAGATTCACAAGGAATTTGATGGTGATACCGATCTGGATAAAAACAGTAGTCCTGAAGAACTGAAAGCTTTCTTAAAGTTTGTTCTGCCAGACTATGATGAGAGCAGGGTTTATGTTTCTGACATCAAAAAAGTGGTTAGCTGGTATGATCAATTGGTGAAGCAAGCACCAGATGTTCTGGCTGAGAAAAAGGAAGAAAAGAAAAAGGAAACTAAAAAGCCAGCAAAGAAGAAAGAAGAGGACAAGGGTGAGTGAGGTAAAGTATAAATTTAGAGTTCGCTGGGCAGATTTGGATCCAAATGGACACATGCGTCATACGGCCTACAACGACTACTGTGCACAAGCCCGCTTGATGTACTTTGAGGAGATCAGTATGCCTTTTCAGAAACTACTGGAAATGAATGTAGGTCCAATACTTTTCAGAGAGGATACGAGATTTTTTAAGGAAATCCGAATGAATGAAGAGTTCGAGGTAGGGTTTACAATATCTAAACTTCGGAAAGACGGGTCTAAATGGTCATTTCGCCATAATATCTATACAAAAGATGGAGATCTTTCAGCAAAGATCGATGTTGATGGTGCATGGTTAGATATTGAAAAGCGTAGAACAACTGTACCTCCTGCTGAGTTAAGCGGCCTATTAAATGATGGGATAAAATCAGAAGATTTCGAGTGGATTCCCGATAAGGTTAAGGCTTAAATTCATCTGGCACTTCACAACCTGTTTTTCTTCTCGTATCCACCAGATGGAATATTTTCCAACCATCATCTCTTTTGATAAGGTGAAAAGCATCTACTCCGCAGTGGGAAAACTGATCATCGACGTAAAAAGCATAATCCACCCATACTGAAGCCAGGTTCCCGTCAATTTCTACTTTCTCATTCCAGATCGGCTCATTCCATACTTGCTCCTTTGGCTGGCCTACTGCATTAACAAATCGACTAAAATCTCCAATAGAAAGTTTTGATTCACCTTCCTGATTTATAAAAGCTGTGAAAGTATTGGGTGCTTCGGTAAAGCATTGCTTGAGCAAGGTGCTGTCGCGGGTACGCATAGCTTCAAATACTTGATTTATCACTTTCATTATGGTTTCTTTTTCATCACTTTGGGCGGAAGAAATAGCGGGAACCGTACAGATTAGAATAAATAATAATAGTTTTTTCATGATTGTGTTTTTCAAAGTCTGAAAAATTCATTGATAATTGCCTTAATCAGCGCAAAGGACATGGATGAAGTTACACTAGCAAGACAGAGTTACCAACTGATTCACAAGGATTTAGGATTAGAGGATCAATTGGAATTTGGGGAGGGGGAAAATGAATTTGATCGGCTGGAGGAGTTCCTAACCAAACAAGTTAATCACCTATTGGATCACGACCTCAACCGCCTTCTTAATGCGCTATATCGTATTGATATTCCTGAAAATCAAGTAAAAAGCCTTTTGCAAAACTCAAAGCAGGGCGAAATTGCGCCAAACATGGCAAAGGCAATTATCGAACGAGAAAAACAGAAAGTGATTACCCGGCAACAGTATCAGCCTTGATAAAAGAGGTAGCATACTCCACCATCTCCGACGAGCCTATATACAATGGCGATCTCTGATGAAAGGTGGTTGGCTGAATGTCCAGAATTCGCTCTTTACCATTTGTAGCCACTCCACCTGATTGCTCTGCGATGAATGCAAGCGCATTACATTCATATAGAAGTCTCAGCTTACCATTTGGTGCTTTTTCAGTATTTGGATAAAGATAGATACCACCCTTCATCATATTTCTATGAAAATCAGCTACCAATGATCCGATATATCGGGCGGTCATGCCTTTTTTCTTACAATCATCTACATATGCTCTCACCCATTCATCAAAAGCAAAGTAGTTACCCTCATTGATGGAGTAGATTTTTCCATCTTTTGGGCTTTTCATTTTATTGTGGGATAGAACAAATTCTCCAAGACTTGGCTCCAAAGTAAACCCATGGACTCCACGACCAGTGGTGTAAACCAGCATAGTGGATGATCCGTAAAGAATGTATCCTGCTGCCACTTGCTCAGTGCCTTTTTGCAGCACATCTTCATCCTGAACAGGCCCACCGACTGGTGAAATTCGTTTGTAAATGGAGAAAATTGTTCCAATAGATACGTTTACGTCGATATTAGAACTGCCGTCAAGTGGATCAATGGCTACAACATATCTGCAATTTGGGTTGAGGTGGATGATTTCCTGCTCTTCCTCAGAAACTACAGCACAAGTCATTCCTCCGTTTTTTAGTGCCCGAGTGAAACGAATATCTGCTACTACGTCAAGTTTTTGCTGATCTTCACCCTGTACGTTTTTCTCTCCAAAACCACCGGTGATGTCAAGTAAACCAGACTTGTTCACCTCTTTATTAATGATCTTTCCAGCAAGCGCGATATCCCTCAAAAGTTGAGATAGTTCACCAGTGGCTGAGGAAAATTCATCCTCTTTTTGTTTAATAAAGCGGTCTAAGGTTGTTCCTATCGGTAGCCCAAGCTTACTTTTGTTCATGTGGGGTGTTAATTCAGAATTAAATTTTGCTTTTCAAACCACGAAATTAATTCATTCACTAGTTATAACGTTTGCATTATGCAGATTTTCAAGTTTGGTGGTGCATCTGTAAAGGATGCGCAAGGGGTCAAAAATTTGGCTGAAATCGTTTCATCTCACGCTGCTGAAAGGGTGGTGGTGGTCGTGTCTGCAATGGGTAAGATTACCAATAAACTCGAGGAGCTAGTCAAGCAGGCCCATGGTGGAAAAGATTATTCAAAAGAACTTGAATGGGTAAAATCGTACCATCGGGGTGTAATTAAAGAGCTGGGAATCGAATTACCAGAGCGATATATTGGATTCGAAAAATCTTTGGAGAGTGCGCTTAAAGATCTGAGTGAGTGTGAACCAATGCTTGCTTATGATAAAGTGGTTCCCCATGGTGAGCTTATGTCTACATCCATTGTAGAAGCATATTTGAGTTCTAAAGTGAATAGTGTCTGGTATGATGCTCGATCTGTTATCAGAACGGACCAATACTTCACAGAAGCAAATGTTGACTGGGTAGTTACCGAAAAACAAATTATCCAGAACCTAAAGCCAATTGCGGAGGAAAGTGTTGTTGTTACACAAGGCTTTATTGGTTCTGATCTTGAAGGTAATTCTACCACACTTGGGAGAGAAGGTTCCGATTATACTGGTGCTATTCTGGCTTACTGTCTCAATGCGGATGGTTTTACGGTATGGAAAGATGTCCCCGGGATTTTAAATGCAGATCCACGTATACTGGATGGAACAGAGCAGTATGAAAAACTGAGTTATCGTGAAGTCACTGAAATGACCTATTACGGGGCGCAGGTTATCCACCCAAAGACGTTAAAACCGATTGCACAAAAAAGCATTCCGCTGATTGTGCGCTCGTTTCTGGATAAGGGCAAGCCGGGAACTACTATTGCTTCAGAAAATACAACTAAAATGATTCCCTGCTTCATTTTTAAAGGCAATCAACTTTTGGTCACGGCGCAGGTAAAGGATCATAGCTTTATGGATGAGAAAAAATTGGGGTTAATCCTCCAGGTGCTTGATTTGCTGAACATCAAGATCAATTTGATGCAGAATTCGGCTTTGACATTTTCATTTTGTATTGACAACAAAGAGTTTAAATCAAAGCGAATCAAGGAACTGCTAAACCGCGATTTTATTTTGTCTTTTGATAGTCCATTGAACCTGGCTACAATTAAAAACTATACGCCGGATGCATTCAACAAATTGCCATGGAATCGTTCTGTGATTATGGAACAGAAAACTTCGAATAACTATCAGGTTTTGTATAGATGAGTAGTCTGTTTTTCAGGAGAGCCGAAATAGTTGATATTCCAATACTTAATAAGATAAGTGTTCAATCTAAAAAGCATTGGGGCTATCCGGATGATTGGATTGCGCATTGGATGGATGATCTTCAATTAAGCGAAGATGACTTTAAGCAGCAGAGGATATTATTGATTGAAGTTGACAATGAAATCTCAGGATTTTGTTCAATCGTCAATTATAAAATGAGTTCTGAGATTCTTCATCTTTGGCTACTGCCAAGATATATTGGGAGTGGTTATGGAACGAAATTACTTGAGCAGACAATTGATCAGTTGGTTCCTGAAAATAATGAAATAATTGTGGAGGCGGACCCAAACGCTGAATCGTTCTATTTTAGACATGGGTTTGTAACAATAGATCAAAAAGCAAGCTATCCGCATGGGCGGTTTCTACCAGTCATGAAAAGGCTGGCCCGCTCAAACAAATCTGTTTAATGTTTGAATCACTCCTGAAAGGTACGAGCTCCCAAAAAGATTGACATGCACAAGAAGTGGGTACAGGTTATGAATATCCACTCTTTGATCAAATCCTGGCTCAAGTGGGTATTCCTTTTCATAAAAATGATAGAATTCCTGGTCAAACCCGCCAAATAGTTGAGTGAAAGCCAATTCTGTTTCTCTATGCCCATAGTGGACCGCCGGATCGAAGATGGCAGCTTCACCAGATGAATTGATCATGAAATTCCCACTCCAAAGATCACCATGTAATAATGCTGGAGGTTCTTCCGGGATCAATTGATCCAACTTTCCAAGAAGGATTTCAAACTGATTTCGAATAGGGTTTGATATCAGACCTTTATGAGATGCTAGTTTTAGTTGTGGGTTTATTCGTTCTACAGCGAAGAAATCGTACCAACTATTATGCGTCTTATTAGATTGAGGCAGGCTTCCTATGTAGTTATCGTGATCAAGCCCAAAGCGCGAGGAGGTTATTTTATGCTGTTTGGCGAGATTGGTGCCGAAAACTCTCCAGAAATCAGGAGTTTGTCGTCCTTTTTCAATCCATTCGGTAAGCAAATAGGATTTACTGCCCAATTGATCCTGAGCAATTACCTGAGGTGAAAAGACAGGAGAGAGATTATTAAGGATTTTTAGTCCTTCAGTTTCTGCCTGAAACATTTGCTTCAGCTCTGCCTTATTCCATTTCAGGAAATAAGAACTTTCCTTGGTGCTGATCTTTACAGCACTATTGATGCAACCACCAGATACATGTGAAGTAGAAATGATTTCAGATAATAAGTGTTTTTGTATGACTTGCTCGAGGAAGTCATTCATAAGTTATGCTTCTTTTTGAGGAAAGTTAAGAATTCTACCAATGACCTATCCAGAATCTGATACACGGTTTCAAATCCATTGGTGCCTCCGTAATAGGGATCCGGAACATCTTCACCTTTGCCATATGGGTCAAAATCTCGCATTAGGAGAAGTTTTTCTGGATGCTCACCCATTTCAGCAATCATATTGCTTTGATTGGAGTGATCCATAGCCACCAGGTAATCAAAGTCAGTTTGATGGTGTTTTTTGAATTGTTGACCTTTATGATTTACCGGAATCCCATGCTTTCCAGCTATTTCTATTGTTCTGGGATCAGGATTTTCTCCAACATGGTAGTTGCCAGTTCCGGCAGAGTCAGCCATTATTTTGTTGCTTAATCCTTCATTTTGAAGCTTTTTATTGAAAATTGCCTCGGCAAGAGGAGACCTGCAGATGTTACCTAAACAAACAAATAAAACTTTTATCATAATGGGTGGTTACCTTTTTTGATTAGATAGTATATATCTAATGCATAACACAAATTTATTCATACACCTGTTTGACAAGTAAAAAAGAAAGTCCCGTTTTTGACGGGACTTTTCTTTGTTTAGACGGTTCTTAGGTTCTATCTAATACTGAAACCAGCCCCAATTGTTAGAGTGTTGTATTTCTGAATTGCATAATCCGCATGTAGCGTTAAAATCAATAGCTTCAGCCTGAATCCAAGGTTTATTCTTGGTCCGGTAGATAAAAAGCTGAAATCGATTGGATCTGTAACAGTGCCAGCTTCTGTATCATAAGTGCCGAGCATGTTAAAGGTGGTTTTGGTATTTGCAATACCCACGCCTCCAAAAACGGTCAGAATAGAAAGTTGTTTGGAAACTAAGCCCTGAAGCGTGAATCCATTCGTTTGAAATTGTGCAATTTGGTCAGGAGCATCTGCGTCAAGGAATAATTGTGTGGTCATTCTATTCCAGCCCACAAACCCGGATACATCTAAAGGAAGTTGCTTAAATCCAGGAACCCATTGCTTAAGATCGTGCATTACACCGATACCAAACATTTCGAATGAATATTCATTTTCAGACTCGATTGCTGGAACTATTCGAATTTTCAAATCTGTGTTTTTCATGAGACCAATGCCAACCTGAATCATCCCGGAAGGAACCGCATTAAAAGGAATAGATTCTTCTAAACCTAGTCCGGTAGGAGTACTGATACTGTAGCTGTTGCCTTCTGGGTCAGTGTATTCCAGCATAGGAAGAAAATCTGCATTCAGATTTGGTCCAAAAAGTGTTGGAGTATCTCTAATCAAATTACCCTGGCTATCCGTAGGTCCGTTTGGATCTACTCGAAGTGATGTATAGTCTGAATCATTAAGTCTAAAAAATTCACCACTGGATGGCACCATTGCCAATGTGAATGTAGGCGTGATGTCAAAGCCAAAAAGTTTATGTGGCTTGGCGGTATTGTACCACCCACTATTGATCCCGTATCCGAAACCAAGGAATGCCGGCTCCAAATAATTCTCTAAAAGTGTATTTGCATCCTGAGCGCTCGCTTCAAGAAAATTCCCAAAATCAACCTGGCTTTTTCCAATGAAGGGTGATGCGATAATTGAAAGTATGATTAATATTTTTTTCATTTCAGTGATGATTATTAAAGGTTTCTAACCTTAAGTAAAACATTAAAGTATAGCTTGAAATCGAAATCTATTTCTCGAGAGTTGGGGTCAGCTGGTACAGTGCCCAAGTCAAAAATCACTTCAGAATTAACGTCTGAACTATTACTAAGCTCTGAAATAATTGAATTACCAGCAGTTGAGGTCAAATTTATCTCTGTTTTAGCAACATTGGTAAGCATACCTCCAGTTGTTTCAATAGGAATTGTTGCAATTATGCCAGTGGAAGAAAGTATGTGTATTGTAAGTTCGTCAAGCGGCAGGTTTTCTTCTGAATCAATGCCTTCTATTTCATAAGACATTCCTATGAGTTCGATTGAGTTCCGATCGATTCCACCACCCGCAGAGCCAAGATCCCGTAGCGCATCATTAAATGCACTTACATCCCCAAGAGAATAGTTTATGCTTGTAGCATCCGGATCAACACTGATGACCGTTGCAGGGATTGTAATAGATATTGGTGCTGTCACCGGGGAATCAGCGGATACATTAAATCCAAATCCAGCCTCACCGCAGGAAAAAATGATAAGTGAAAGCAGACTTGCTGATAATAGTTTTCTTAAGTGTTTCATTTCATAAATGGAATTTGTATTTCGTAAATCTAACTAAAATCATGAAGTAAGAATGAGAAGTAAACCATTGGAAATGGCTTTTTATCGAACAATTGTTTGGCTGTCTGATTTATGTGATCTAATTTCGCAATTAAGAAAAATTCCTAAATGGGAGAAATTAGTCATATAAAAGAGCAGCTAAGCGAGGTTGGACTAAAAGCGACACATCCCAGGATAGTGGTTTTGCAAAAGCTCATGACCTCTCACGATCATCCCACCGCTGAGAATATTCATGAAACGATAAAAGAAGATAATCCTTCTATTTCTTTGGGAAGTGTTTATCGTGTATTGGATGTCTTGGTGGAAGCGGGTTTGATTCAGCGTGTTTCTGTAAGATCTGGCTCAAAGCGTTATGATGCCAATATGAATCCTCATGGTCATATCTATTGCCTGAAGACGAATAGGATTCAGGATTTTTATGATGAGGAGTTATATGGTTTAATAAACGAATTTTTCCGAAAAAAGAAGATTAGGAATTTCAGAATAAATGAAATAAAGCTTCAGGTAAATGGCGAACGCATCGATCCTGAAGATGATGTAACTATTATTTAAAAACTAAAAACTAAAACAAAACATGTCATTAGTAGGAAAAAAAGCACCTATTGTAAATGCACCCGCAGTAATCAACGGTGAAGAAATCGTTGAAAACTTTTCTTTGGATCAGTACATCGGTAAGAAGGAAGTAATGTTCTTCTTTTACCCAAAGGATTTCACATTTGTTTGTCCAACTGAAATCCACGCTTTCCAGGAAAAGCTTGAAGAGTTTGAAAAAAGAGGTGTAGCTGTAGTAGGCGCTTCTTGTGATACAGAAGAAACTCACCTAGCATGGTTGATGACTGATAAGGATAAAGGGGGAATCTCTGGCGTTACATATCCATTGGTGGCTGATCCGTCAAAAACTGTTGCTTCGAACTTCGGTGTATTGGCAGGAGACTGGGCATACGACGAAGAAGGGAACCTTGAATTTGACGGTGCGCCGGTAGCTTTCAGAGGTACATTCTTCATTGATAAAGAAGGAGTGGTAAGACATGAAACGATTAACGACCTTCCTCTTGGAAGAAACATCGATGAAATGTTGAGAATTGTTGATGCATGGCATCACGTTGAAAAACACGGGGAAGTATGCCCTGCAAACTGGGAAGAAGGTAAAACAGCAATGAACGCGACCAGAGAAGGAGTAGCAGAATACCTTTCCGCAAATTAATTCTTACATAAAATAGACAATGAGGCTAATCCTAAAGGGTTAGCCTTTTTTTGTTTGTATTGCGTACTATTGCTTCATTATGGATAAAATGGCTTATTGATTGAGAGCGCTAGTAGTAAAATCGACTGGGTTGTGGTATGAAGTCCGGGCAGATGGAGAAAAACTCATCGCCAGGCTGAGGGGCAAATTTAAGCTTGAAGATAAAAAGCTGACAAACCCCATTGCTGTTGGAGACTGGGTAGAGGTCATACCGAATGATCAAGCAAAAGATGAGTGGATTATCTCTGAGATTTATGCAAGGGAAAATTATGTGATAAGAGAGAGTCCAAGAAAAAAAGGACACGATCATCTAATTGCAAGTAATATTGATCAGGGAGTTTTAATTGTTACGCTAAAGAAACCTCGTACGTCAATTGGCTTCATCGATCGATTTCTTATTACACTGGAAGCTTTCCGAATCCCGGGAGTAATCCTTTTCAATAAGGAGGATTTGTACAAACAGAAAGATTTAGATAGATACGAAGAGTTAAAATCTATCTATGAAAATATTGGTTATAAAGTTGAGCTTTGTCAGTTTGATAAAGAAGTTTCAAAGGTGGTCCAGAACCTTTTACAGGACAAAATCAGTTTACTTTCAGGTCATAGTGGTTCAGGAAAATCAACATTGATCAATCAATTAATACCCAATGCAGGTCAGGAGGTGGGTGCTGTTTCTGATTTTGCCAATAAAGGCGTTCATACTACTACTTTCGCAGAACTTTTCCACTTGAATAAAGAATCTGCAATCATTGATACCCCCGGGATAAAAGAACTTGGACTTTCTGAAATAGAGGAAGAAGAACTATCACACTATTTTCCTGAAATGAGAGATTTTCTTGGCCAATGCAAATTTCATAATTGTCTACACGAAAATGAACCAGGTTGTGCAGTGAAAGAGGCCATAGGTAGCGAAATTTCTATATCCAGATATGAGAGTTATTTATCCATATTGAGGGTCGAAGACAATCGAAGATAAAAAAGGGTCACCTCAGCGGGTGACCCATCACACAACCAACCTAACTTACACTATTGCTAGTGTACAGGAATAACAATTGGTAATGGATGAGTGTTCGATTTTTGAGAAATTTTTAATTGAAACCTATTTCAATACCGTGATTTGGTCATCATTGGTATTGTCCTTGCTAAGTTTGAAAAATACGTGCATTTGTCACTTTAAATAGAGCAGCAGTCTTTTTGATTTATTTTTAATTTATTGAATATAAAATGGAGCTTATAATGAAGACATTAAAAACAGGTTTTGTGGGTGTGTTGATTGGCTTGTCGGGGATTTTTGTTTCCTGCGAGTTGTTTGAAGATGCAAATAATCCATTGACAGAAGGTGAAGTAGTGCAGGGCTTGAAAGAAGCCTTGGATATAGGATTATCAAATTCGGTAACAAGCGCCTCTTCAGTAGATGGGTATCTTAAAAATGAGATTATTAAGATATTACTTCCGTCTGAAGTTGCAGACCTTCAGGCTAAAATTGAAACGGAAAGCATAGGAGGGATTGTGCCGCTTTCGGTAGTATATGACGCCTATGTTGAAATAGAAAATGATGGAAATGACCTTTTCGAGGAACTGATTACTGCCATGAATAAAGGAGCTGAGAATGCTGCTTCCAAAGCGCTTCCAATTTTTGGAAATGCCATTGTGACCATGTCTATAACAGATGCATTTGATATTCTCAATGGTCATGAAACAGCCGCCACTGACTATTTTTTTCAAAATACCAGCCAACAATTATTTACGGCTTTTAACCCGGATGTAAAGAGTGCTCTTGATGCGACAGGTGCCAATCAAATCTATACCACAACGGCCGAATTTTTGAACTATGAATATGATCCAACTGGTTTAGGGCTTTCTACAGTAAGTCCCAGCGATGTGTTGAACGTTGAGCTGCCCAACAGTATTGATGAATATGCAACCACAAAAGCTATCGATGGGTTATTTTTCTTAATTGGAGAAGAAGAAAAAAAGATCAGAGAGGATCCTTTTGCATGGGGTAGCGCTATTATAGAACGAGTTTTCGGAAGTAATTAAAAAAACACCAACCACCCAGAAGATTCAAACCTTAGTTCTGACTTTTTAAGAACCAAATTGGTTTACACCCAATCACTTATGCCCATTTACCAATTGACGGACGATCTGATATTTCCTTCTGTTGAAGGTGCTGAAGATGGTATTGTGGCAGTTGGTGGAGACTTGCTGCCGGAGCGATTGATCATTGCCTATCAATCCGGAATCTTCCCATGGTATAGCAAAGGAGATCCGATCATTTGGTGGAGTCCGGATCCTCGTTTTGTATTATTTCCTGACCGCCTTCATATTTCAAAATCCATGAAAAGGGTGATGAATAACAAGGAGATTAAAGTGACTTTCAATCAAAATTTTGAACAGGTAATTTCTGAATGCAAACAAATACCTCGTCCGGGGCAAAAAGGTACATGGATAACCGATGAAATGGAGCTAGCTTATATACGCCTTCATGATATTGGAGTAGCAGAATCAGTAGAAGTCTGGAAAGACAAAGAGCTGGTAGGAGGGATGTATGGTGTAAGGATTGGGAAGGTATTCAGCGGAGAATCGATGTTTTCAAAAGCCAGCAATACATCAAAGCTGGCATTGATACATTTTATGCGCAAGTTCCGGGCTGAAGGAGGGGAGCTGTTTGATTGCCAGGTGCACTCAGATCATATGGAGCGAATGGGTGCGGAGGAGTTAAGTAGAGAATCTTACCTGGGGTATTTAAGATAGCTGGAAAAATTATCTGAAAGATTCAGCCAATTTAGAATAAATTGATGCTGAATTTAAAATCACACACATGTCTACATACCATCTGACAGATGACTTATTTTTTCCGCCGGTTTCTGACTCTGATAAGGACGGTTTGGTGGCTATTGGAGGCGATCTAAGTCCGGAGCGATTGATGCTTGCGTATCGCTCAGGGATTTTCCCCTGGTACAATGATGATGAACCGATCATGTGGTATAGTCCGGATCCTCGTTTTGTTTTACTTCCAGATAAACTTTACGTCAGCAGATCCATGCGAAGTGTGTTGCGAAAGGAGGAATTTGCTGTCACATTCAATCAGGATTTTGAAGGGGTAATTGATAGTTGTAGACAAATGCAGCGTGCTGGTCAGGATGGCACATGGATTACCGAAGAGATGGTGGAAGCTTATATTAAGCTTAATAAATTAGGATATGCCCAATCAGTAGAAGTTTGGAAGGATAATGAGCTGGTTGGAGGTATGTATGGCATCCGTTTGGGAACCGTTTATTGTGGAGAATCCATGTTCTCCAAGGTGAGCAACGCCTCCAAAGTGGCTCTGATCGTGTTTATACAAAAATTCAAAGAGGAGGGAGGACAGTTATATGATTGTCAGGCATATACTGATCATATGGCCAGCATGGGCGCTGAGCTAATCGATAGGAATGATTTTCTGAAATATTTGGATGTTCAAAACCCCTCAGCATAATTATCACCTCTTGTGTAATCAGCCCCACCTTCAAGTTTGCCATCCTCTCTGATCAGGATACAACCCATTCTACCCATAGATTTTCTCGGCTCAATTTTGTGTCCGAGTTTTTCCAGTCCTTTCAGGGTATTTGGGTCAATAGGCCGTTCCTCAATGAGGATTCGATCAGGTAGCCACTGACTGTGTGTACGGGTTGCATTCACAGCATCCTGCATGCCCATCCCATGATCGATTACGTTCATTATGACCTGAAAAACAGAGGTAATAATTGTAGCACCCCCGGGTGTTCCGACAACCATTTTAACCTTGCCGTCTTTTTCAACAATGGTAGGAGTCATGCTGCTAAGCATTCGCTTCTCCGGGACGATGGCATTGGCTTCTCCACCTACAAGTCCAAATTGATTGGGTACACCAGGTTTGGCACTAAAGTCGTCCATTTCATTATTGAGAAAAAAGCCCGCTCCCTTGACGTATACTTTGCATCCGAAAAACGAATTTAAGGTAGTGGTTAGCGATACTGCATTGCCTTCAGGGTCGATGACTGAGAAGTGCGTTGTTTCAACGCTCTCAATTACTTCTACTTCACCCTCTTTTATTTCCTGAGAGTCCGTCTTTTTTTTCAATGAAATAGTTGAAAACCGCTCTTTGTTATAATCGGGATCAAGTAGCATTTTAACTGGTACCTCGAAATAATCCGGATCTCCAAGATGAGTGGCTCGATCAGCATACACCCGACGTTCCAGTTCTGTCAATAGATGGATGGTCTTTGTAGAATTATGTCCCATTTCAGCAATGTCGTATTGTTCAGCGCCTTGTAATAATTGTAAGACCGCTACACCGCCACTTGATGGTGGAGGCATGGAAATAATTTTATGTCCTCGGTAGCTACCTGTAAGTGGATCTCGCCACTTGGAGCTATAGTTTTTTAAATCATCCTCAGAAATCAATCCACCACCACGTTGCATTTCTTTTACTATCTGATCAGCAACTATGCCACCATAAAACCCATCGCGTCCACGGTCCCTGATCTGTGTAAGTGTTCCAGCTAGTTCAGTAAACTTAATAGTGTCATTCACTTGCCACGGTTGATTTTTCACCAGAAAAAAATCAGGCCCATTTACATTGATAAAATCCTCGCGTTTCTCATTAAATTCATCAGCTTGATCTTGGGTGATAGTGAATCCGTAATACGCCAGATTGATGGCTGGCTGAATCAGTTCATTTAATGGCTTGGTTCCATGTGCCGCATGCAGTTTTAAAATACCATCTACAGAGCCTGGTATCCCAGCAGCCAAATGACCAGTCGTGCTTATGTCAGGTATGACCTCTCCATTTTCATCCTGATACATATCTCTCCTTGCAGCACCGGGCGCCTTCTCTCTAAAATCGAGCGACCCAATCGTTCCATCACTCATTCGGTAAACAGCAAAGCCACCGCCTCCAATATTCCCGGCTCTGGGGAATACAACAGCCAGTGCAAACTTTACTGCAAGTGCAGCATCAAATGCATTACCACCATTTTTTAATACGTCAACCCCAATCTTAGTTGCTAGTGGGTGAGCAGATGAAATCATCGCCTGCTCGCCCAAAGGACCTGTTTCAGATGGAATAGGCTGATAATTAGATTGAACCTGGCAACTTAATAGTAGTACGAGAAAGGTCAGTCTGATTAATTTCATGGGTTAGGATTTCATTCGCACAATTTTGATGCGCTTACGCTTACGATGTTTTTTCTGGTCATATGGAAACCAATGCTTTTTTGGCTTCACTACTTTCACGGTGTGTGATCTGCTGCAAGAAGAAGTGAGTACTCCAGAACATAAAATGATGAACGCCAATAGTAATTTCTTTACCATAATCTGAGGTGAAAACTAATCAACGTTGGAAGTGTAAAAAAATGATATATCTCTAGCGTTATAAGTAAGTTTATAAACTTCATTTCATAAGTTGGTAGTTATCAGCGGTTAGCATTTGGTTTAGTTAAGCGATTCCTTAATGGAAAATTTTGTTGTTACGGGTCGAATGATTATCTTCATCAGCCCTAAGCGAAAAACAGTATCCAAGTCAACCGAAAAAGCTAACCAGCAAAAATGAAAGAGTCACCTAGAACCCCATTAGAAATTGAAATTCCCAAAGGCTACAGAAGATATAAATTGAAAGGCATTGATCGCGAGATCATCGCTAAAAAGGGAGGCCCTACCGCCTCGCAAATCAAGACTAAAGCCTCTTACAAAGAATTAAGAAATAATCAGAAAGAATTTGGTGTGGCCTCAATGATGGCGAAAACACTAAGGCAGTCACTTTCAACAGGGATGTCAGAAATTTGCGAGACATATGTTTCAGGAAAGCTAACTGCACAATTTAGAAATCTTGCGAAAATGGAAGAGGGTAAGACGGGCACCCGCCCTTTGTTCCTCAGCAAGCACGGCCACTTGCTCAATGGCTTTGAGTTTAACTCTAAAGCGCCATATGAAAAGATATTTGGAGCCAAATATTTTGTGAAGCCAGGGTCACAACGAGGGCAGGTGATTCTTCACTTTCCCGCATTCATTCCTGAAAAGACATTCAAGAGCCCGAAAGGTGCTACCAACTTTAAAATTACGGCAAGATTAATTGCTCTCTCAGACTACCAGTTTGATCAGAAAGCGGGTGGGTACAAGCCGGTGAATAAGGATTTGCACGGAAAGTTTGGCACTTATGATAGCGCCATGCTTCCATTGCTCAAAATTCCAACGGAACCGATGACAGGAATGATTTCTATAGATAATAGAATCATACCTGAAGGAACCGGATTATTTCTCGTAATGGCAGTGAGCTTTTACAGGATGGAAAACGGAAAATTTGTGCACTTATGCAAAGAAAGCGGAATGCAAATCCAAAAGGTGCTATAACCTAATTTAGAAGAGGTTCGTTTTTCTAATGAAATCCAACCTCAATGAAAACATTTTCGATTTTACTTACCCTTCTGATCGTACAAAGTAATCTTTGGGCTCAGGACTATTACGATCTGGCAAGAGCTCATTTTCATGACGATCAGCTTGACTCAGCCAGATACTACATCAATATTAATCTTTCAAAGAATCCTGGAGCAGAAGATTATTTTCTCAGTGCGATGATCCATGAAGCCGAGAATAAAGATTTAAGAGCTCTTGCTGATTATGAGGCTGTCATTAAATATGAACCCAACAATCTGGAAGCTTATTTTCAAAAAGGGTTGATTTACTACAATTCAGCAAGTACTGAGCAAGCAATCAGAGACTTTACTTTCGTCCTTGAAAATCAACAAGGATCTGAAACCAAAGCCGTTTATTATGGATCAGACCCTACAGGTGCTAAAGGCACATTTTTAACCACTCTTCAATCCATGATCAGCCGAGTGTATCAATACCGCGGAATGGCCTATCAAAAATTGGGTGACTGGGATAATGCACTAAAGGATTTTACAAGCGCTTTTGAATATGACACCATAGCGGATTGTTTCATCAACCGATCGCAGTTGTATTCCAAAATGGGGAATGACCAGGCTGCTATTGCAGATTTGAAAGCAGCACTTCGTATCGACTCAACTAACTATCATGCATGGTATAATCTGGCTATACTTGATGAATCGACTCAATTGCCCTTGTTTTTACTGAACGACCAGGAATTCACTCCGATGCTTAATCTTGTAGGGGCCAATGCTTACGAAAGCGGGGAATATGGGTTAGCGGCAAAGTATCATACGAAAGCTATTGAAGCAAATCCCGAGGATGATCTTGCCTACTTGAGTAGAGGTAAAGCACTTCTTCGAACTGGAGCTTATGGTCAGGCAAGACAGGATTTTATCAAAGCACTACAACTTAATCCAGCCAGATCAGAAGCTTTTCATTTGATTGGAAACACGTTATTTCATGAGAAAAAGTACAAGGATGCCGTGGGATTTTATGAACGGTACCTTTCGGTAGATCGAGGCTACAAGAATGTTTGGTTTAATACAGCCATGGCTTATTTAAGCATGAATGAAAATGATAAAGGCTGTGAATATCTTCAAAAGGCTGATGAGCTGGGTATGGGTCAGGCCTCTGAGTTAATGGAAAAACATTGTGGTAGCCAATAGCTGATTTTCTTTTTACCTTTGTAGAATGGCAAATCAAACTAGTTTGAAAATAGATATGCACACGCATATCCTTCCTCACAGCATACCAAATTTTGCTGAGAAATTCGGATATGGTGACTTCATTCACCTGTTGCACCACAAGCCGGAAGCTGCCCGAATGATGAAGGGTGATAAATTTTTCCGTGAGATTCAATCAAACTGTTGGGACGAAAAATTGCGGATTGAAGAGTATAAGAAATTCGACACGCAGGTACAGGTGGTTTGCACCATTCCTGTGATGTTTAGTTATTGGGCTGACGCTCATGATTGCCTTGATTTGTCCATGTTTCTCAATGACCACATCGCTCAAGTGGTTGAGGAAAACCCAAAAAACTATATTGGGTTAGGTACTGTGCCAATGCAGGATACTGATTTGGCTATAAAAGAATTGGAGCGATTGAAAAAGCTAGGTATTCCTGGTGTGCAAATAGGTTCCAATATCAACAATCATAACCTAAGTAAGCCGCGGTTTTTCGAGTTTTTCGAAGCGTGTGAAAGGTTAGGAATGGCGATACTAGTTCATCCTTGGGAGATGATGGGCAAAGAATACATGGAGAAATATTGGCTTCCGTGGCTGGTGGGAATGCCTGCTGAAACGGCACGAGCTGCGGCATCCATGATTTTTGGGGGTGTCTTTGAGCGCTATCCAAAACTGCGGGTTTGTTTTGCTCATTCCGGTGGATCACTTTTAGCTACCATCGGTCGTTTGGAGCATGGTTTCAATTGCCGACCGGATTTGGTTGCGGTCCACAACAATGTGAACCCAAGAGAATATCTGGGTAAATTCTGGGTCGATAGCATTACACATGACCCTACTTACTTGAAGTATGTGATTGATCTGATTGGATCTGAAAAAGTATGCTTAGGTTCTGACTACCCGTTTCCGCTTGGAGACCTGGAAATTGGGAAATTCATCACAGAAATGGATTTACCACAGCAGGATTTAGATAATATTTTCTATCAGTCTACACTCGATTGGCTCGGCTTGAGTGAAAGCAAGAACAAAGACCTTCTAAAGGTTTTGATGGAGTCCAATTAAAAACACCCTCCTTTGAAGGGGTAATGGAAAGATTATTCAGACTGCTTTAAATATTTATCCAACGACATCCGGGCTACTTTACTCACACGGTTTTTAAGGTAGGGAGACCAGCCCATAAGCACACCTGTAAGACCTAGAGCCATTTTGGACCAGCGCCAGAAATCAAACTCATCGGTGTGCTTAATAATTAATCCATCTTTAAACTCCATTGTTGTATGGATAATGTTATGAACCGGATTTCCGGTTTTAGAAAACTCATAGTCTGCTTCCCATATACACTGAGCCATTTCATCATCGCCCATCACAGTGTGGAAGTCAATTTCCAGATTTCCTTTTGATCGCTTAATAAGCATCTCCCACATAGCCGTCACTTCATTGTGGTCCAGACTCTTAAAGACGGGATCGTTGAAGATTATATCCTGATGGTAACATGATGCCATGGTTGTAGCATCGTGTTGCTTAAAGGCTTCATAGAATTTTTCTAACGTGAGCTTGCTCATAAATAATCATCAATTAAAAGTTTCTTCACCTTTGGTAATCCTGTACTTGCTGGTTCTTCAAATAGGTGGAATTGATTTCCGGTTGCAATGTCCGGTATTTTAGGATCGACAACAAATTTTGGTATTTCTGGTTTCGCAAAATCAAGTAGTCCGGCGGCCGGATAAACAACCAAAGAAGTTCCGGCTACAATAAATATATCCGCATTTACTGTTTCATGCATGGCCATTTCCATCATTGGAACAGGTTCTCCAAACCAGACAATATGAGGACGTAACTGAGATCCTTTTTCACATTTATCACCTTCTTTCAATTCCCACCCATCAAGTTCATAAATAAGGCCTGGATCAATAGTGCTCCTTACTTTACTGATCTCTCCATGTAGGTGGAGGACGTTTGTACTTCCTGCTTTTTCGTGTAGTGCATCAATGTTTTGTGTGATTATGGATACATCAAAATACTCCTCCAACTCAGCCAATGCCAGATGTCCGGGATTTGGCTTGACTTCCAATGCCTGCTTTCTTCGTTGATTATAAAATTCAAGCACTAGCGCCTGATCTCGGGCCCATGCCTGAGGGGTGGCAACTTCAGTCACATCATGACCTTCCCACAATCCATCAGAATCACGAAATGTTTTCAATCCGCTTTCGGCACTGATACCTGCTCCTGTAAGCACCACAATTTTCTTTTTCATAAAGGCTTTGATTCAAAAGTCGTCCAACCACTTTGAGTAGTGGAACGACTCAACTTAATTAAAAAAAGCTTCCGATTTGGAAGCTTTAAGTTAGTGAGAATGATCTTTTAATTAGTTGAGTGGAAAACGTACCCCGCCAAATAACGAGAGCTGATCAAAATCTCCAAGGACATATTTGGCTTCCGCGAAAGGTATCGCTGAGCCTCCGGCATCAAAGTTGGCTCCTATTCCCAAATTGAGTCCAAGCTCTGTATTTGTGTCAATCCCTTCTACCTTAATACCTGTTAGATTAAGTCCGGCAATGCCATAAATCGTTGCGCTATTCTCACTAAATATGTAGTTGATGTTTCCATTAATCTCCCACCAACTTACATTGTTTTTCTTGAAGTAGAATATGAGGCTTGGTGCGATATTTATATCCGATGATGCAGCAAACTCCCCATTGAATCCAATTCCTGCATTTTCAATCTCAGAGCCATATGCCAAACCTACACCCGCTCTTGATTGGGCATTAGTAGAAAACGACAGAGCGATAATGATAAAGGATAAGAATATTATTTTTTTCATAGCTGAATTAATTTGATTAGCAATAAAGGTAATATTTTAAGAAATAATATAACTATTCACCTGAGTCTTAAGTATGATTTTGACTAAATTTTTCTAATAAAGGTGATGTGTAAAAGTCCTATATCTAATTATCTTAGAATTCTAATCAAACAAAAACTATAATGAAAAGACTATTATTATTGACGTTTTTAGCCGGATCATTCGGCTTAGCAAATGCACAAACAGAAGAAGGCGGATGGCTGGTTGGAGCAACATCTAACCTTAATTTCACATCAACCAAAGCCGATGGTGCAGATAACAGCTCAAACCATTTTGGCTTAAACGCAGGAGCTGGATACTTCGTAATAGATAATCTTGCTGCTGGACTTAACTTAGGATTCAATAGTTTCTCAGAAGGAGATGTCTCAGGTAATTCCTTTTTAATAGGACCCTTTGCGAGGTATTATGTTAATGGGGTATTTTTTGTAGGGGCTTCATTCTCCTCAGAAAGTGGATCTTCTGAAAATGAATTCACAGAATTTGACTATAGTAGAACGATATTTGGATTGGAAGCGGGATATCCTGTCTGGATCGTAGATAATGTTGCAGTGGAGCCAGCCCTTGTCTATACCTCAAGAAAAAGTGATGATTTTGTAAATTCAAATTCTTTTGGGCTTAATGTCGGATTTAGACTTTACTTCTAATCCAAACTAAACAGGAACATAGATGATTTTCTTTGTTTCAAAAAAGACCTCTTCGTAGTATTCGGAGAGGTCTTTTTCAATATACCCTCGCCCAAACTCTTTCATCTCCTGTGTTAAGTCACCTCCTTTGAGTAAGATCATCCCATTGTCCAGATCGTTTTTTTGATTTTTACTCACTTTTTTATGTGCCCAGATGAAAAGCTGTTTGGTTTGTGCCACAGCTCGTGAGACTACAAAATCGAATGTTCCTTTCACCTTTTCCATCCGTTGATGCTCTGAAGTTAGATTTTTTAATCCAATGGCATCAGCAACTTCTTTTACTACCGTAATTTTTTTTCCGATTGAATCTACAAGATGAAACTGACAATCAGGGAAAAGGATAGCTAAGGGTATGCCGGGAAAGCCACCACCTGTCCCTACATCGAGTATTTTAGATTCAGGGGTGAATTGTGTGAATTTTGCAATGGCAAGACTATGCAGGACATGCCGTTCATATAGCTGGTCGATATCTTTCCTGCTTACCACATTGATCTTAGCATTCCACTCTTCATAGAGTGCTTGAAGCTGATCCAGCTGATTTTTCTGGTTTTCAGATAGGTCAGGAAAGTATTTTTGGATGATTTCAGAGCTCATAAATCATATTTGAATTTCCAACTTTGGAAGGGGTAAAGAGATGTTTAAATATAGTATTGGAGTGATAACACCCCTGTAGTCTCGAAACATCGAACCGCCTCATGGGGATATTTTAAATATGCTTCTTCTTATCCTTTACTAGCTCATACATCAGCTCTCTGGCTCTGTGTAGTTGCGCTTTCACCGTGCCTAATGGAGCTTCCAGCTCTTTTGCAATTTCATCGTACGAAAGCTCATCGAAATACCTCAGCTTAACCAGTCGTTGGTATTTGGCAGGAAGCTTATCTACAAACATCCGTACCAGCTCAATCTTTTGATCCTTGATTGTCTCCTGATCAGGCGTAAGGTTTTTATCCTGTACATCAATATTGACAGACTCACCACTATCATCGGTGAAGGTGCTATTCAGGCTGAAAGTATTGAGCTTCTTCTTACGGATAAAGTCAATCGCATTATTTGTAGCGATACGAAAAAGCCAGGTACTAAACGTATAGTCTTTTTTAAACCTACCTAAATTCTTAAACGCTTTAGCAAATGCCTCAATGGTCAAATCCTCCGCATCGTCAACATTCCTCACCATCTTCAATATCATATGATAAACGGGCTTCTTGTAGCGCTGCATGAGTTCTGCATAGGCTGCCTGGTCTTTACCTTCAGTGGCAAGATCAATCAACTTAAAGTCTCTCAGCGCCTTATCAGAAAACTGACGATTTAGTTCTTCCATGGAATGTCCTTTACGAGTTTTGACCACAGCGCCAATACCGGAGTAAGCACTGCATATAGCATGTCAACGAGTGGAAGCAATATATAGTTAATATTGATTCCTATTTTACTCGCAGCAAATCTATAACCCACTAATTTAATAAATAGGTAAAAAAGCAGCATCCATCCGAAATTTATTGAAGTCCAAACAAGTGGGATGGAAAGGATGAAAAGTAAATGGGTGCTATGAATAGCACTGAGAAGTATTTGATCTCTGGACTTATACCTTGAACTAACGGAAAAATGCCTGATTTTTTGTTGGAAGTAGTCTTTCCAGGTCTTTTCCGGATAGGTTAGTACTGTACTTTCATCACCCAGCATCACTTGCGTATTCCTTTTTGTAGCATGAGATTGAATAAACAGGTCATCATCTCCACCATTGATTTCTTTGATGGATTGGTAGCCATTTTTTTCTTCAAAAAATGATCTGCGAATTGAAAGGTTCCGTCCAACACCCATATACGGTTTACCTTGAAGTGCTCTCGCAGTGTATGTGAAAGCTGTCATATATGACTCAAATCGCATATACGAGCTTAGGAATGCTCCTCCTTTCACGTAAGGAGAAACTCCAATAATGATATCAGATTGCTCGGTAATGGATTCATTAATAAGGCTGAGCCATCTATCTGAGTTGGGAATGCAGTCAGCATCTGTGAAAACAATCCAGTCACCTTGTATAAGTTCTACAGCCTGCTGAAGGGCAAATTTTTTAGGGTTCCAATCTGTCGGAACTTCCTGATTATTGATAATCCTTATTTGTGGTGATTTAAGGCCTTCTAAATAGCTTTTGCTTTCGTCCGAACAGCGATCCAGAGAAATCGTAATATCAAAATTTGCGTACTCCTGTTGGAGCAACTTTGGAACCAGTTTTTTTAGGTTTTCTTCTTCATTTCGAGCGGCTATTACAATTGAAAAAAAGTTCTCCTTCTCACTTACACTTTTTTCCATGGGAAGAAAGAAAGCTGATGTTAGGTACACCATTATTCCAAGGTGGATGACTCCAATGATGCACCAGATAAAAAATATCATGAAGTGAATTAAATAAAACCTTAGACGAAAAAGAATCAGATCTTAAAATAACATAGCAGCATATCATTTAACCGTATTTTTGCGGCCCATGCAATTCGACTTACAACATACAGATGCTAAATCCAGAGCCAGAGCTGGAACGATAACCACGGATCACGGTCAAATTCAGACTCCAATCTTTATGCCTGTGGGTACCGCAGGGACGGTCAAAGCTGTTCATCAGCGAGAGTTGAAAGAGGATATTAAAGCCCAAATCATTTTGGGAAACACCTATCACCTATACATGCGTCCTGGCCTTGATATCATAGAGCAAGCGGGAGGCCTTCATAAGTTTAATGGCTGGGATAAACCTATTCTAACTGACAGTGGAGGTTACCAGGTGTACTCACTTGCTGACAATCGGAAAATCGTGGAAGAGGGCGTTCACTTTCAGTCCCACAAAGATGGTAGTCGTCATTTTTTTACGCCTGAATCCATCATGGATATTCAGCGTACGATAGGTGCTGATATTATCATGGCGTTTGATGAATGCACCCCGTATCCGTGTGAATACGATTATGCAGAAAAATCTATGCACATGACAAATCGCTGGCTGGATAGATGCATAAATCGATTTGACGAGACAGAAGGAAAATATGGTTATAGCCAAACCCTTTTCCCCATTGTTCAGGGAAGTGTCTATAAAGATTTACGAACTCAGTCTGCAGAATATATCGCCAGCAAAGAGCGAGAGGGGAATGCCATTGGAGGTCTTTCTGTGGGGGAGCCGGCTGAAGATATGTATGAAATGACGGATCATGTATGTGGTATTCTCCCAACGGACAAGCCACGTTACCTGATGGGGGTAGGTACCCCTGCCAACATTCTTGAGTGCATTGCGCTGGGAGTTGATATGTTTGATTGCGTCATGCCTACCCGGAATGCGCGAAATGGAATGCTTTTTACCACTCAGGGGATCATCAATATCCGGAATGAAAAATGGAAGGATGACTTTACTCCAATCGATCCGGAATTAGGAGGATATGCCAGTACTTTTTACACAAAAGGGTATTTGCGCCATTTGATCACCAGCAATGAAATTCTTGGCGCACAAATTGCAAGCATCCAGAATCTTACTTTCTACCTATGGCTGGTAGGGGAAGCGAGAAAACAGATACTAAATGATAACTTCGCTAGCTGGAAAGAAACCATGGTCAAAAAAGTAAGTCAGCGCCTTTAGAAAAGGATGAAAAAACTTGATTGGTACATACTAAAAAAGATCCTGATCACCTTCGTGTTTGTCGTGGGGATGTTTGAGGTGATTATCTGTGTACTTGACTATGCAGATAAGAACGATGACTTTATTAAAAATGAAGTAAGTCTAAATCAGATATACAATTACTATATCACCTTCATTCCTTTTATCGCGGGCTTATTAACTCCAATTACAGTTTTTATAGCCACAGTTTTTGTGACTGCTCAGCTAGCAGCAAAAACTGAGATTATAGCCATTCTGGCAAGCGGTGTAAGCTTTAGGCGGATGCTTTTCCCTTACTTGATTGCTGCCCTGATGATTGGAACAGCGAGTTTTTACCTCAATAGCTATGTAATTCCTGAGGCCAATAAATTCCGAATTGATTTTGAATATGAATACCTAAAAGATCCATTTTACAATACAGATAAACACATCCATTTAAAGATCGCAGAGCGTGATAGCCTCGAAGACTACATATACATGTATCGCTATGATGTGAGGAGAGATGTGGGGTCTTCGGTGACTTTAGAGACAGTAAGTGGAACGCAACTGGTAGAAAAAGTAACAGCGAGGCAGATAGAATGGAACGATGAAACAGGTAAATGGAAGCTGAAGCGGTGGCAAAATCGTGAAATCAAAGATCGTGAGGAAATCATTACTGAAGGTGATGAATTGGATACACTGCTAAACATGTCTCCAGAAGATTTTGGAAACAAAGAACGAATCTGGGAGACAATGACGATGACCGAGCTCAATCATTACATCGCAAGACAGAAGTCACGAGGTGCTGATGATGTCCACATTTTTCAGGTGGAGGAATACATTCGATACATGTCGCCCTTTACGGTGCTCATCCTGATGGCTATTGGTGTGATCGTGGCAGCCCGAAAGTCACGCCAGGGAACAGGCTTTCAGATTGCACTAGGATTCGTTATTGCTTTTGCATTTATCATCGCTTTTGTACTGGCACGTGCCATTGCGGAAGCGCAATCCATGAATACGGTTTTAGCTATCTGGATGCCAAATATCATTTTTGCGACAGTAGCTGTTTTTCTCTATAAAACTGTCCCGAGATGATACAGGAGCGCAAAGACTACCTCACACTTCACTTCATAGTGTTGATTTGGGGATTTACAGCTATTCTGGGTCTCTTGATTAATATCCCCTCGGTGGAGGTTGTTTTTTACCGCACGTTGATTGCGGCAATAGGCTTATTCGTTGTTTTGAAATTTTGGAAAAGGCCGCTCCGCATCAACTCCTCAAAACATGTATGGATCATTCTTGGAACAGGTGCACTCATTGCAGCTCACTGGATCTTGTTTTTTCTTTCTGCACGTATTTCTAACGCTTCAGTCTGTTTGGCAGGTATGGCCACATGTTCACTTTGGACGAGCCTAATAGAGCCAATTTCTCAGGGTAGAAAAATAAAGGGGTTTGAAGTGTTACTAAGCATCATTGCCTTTATTGGAATAGGTGTAATATTCAATGTGGAGTTTGATTATCTCTCGGGCTTGCTTACGGCAGTCCTATCTGCATTCATTGCCTCTGTGTTTACTGTAATCAATGGCAGATTAACTAAAACCTACGATCCTTATGTCATTACCTTTTATGAAATGGTAGGAGCTTGTGTAGCAATCGCTATGTTCTTTCCTATCTACAGCATGTATTTTGTTGATAGTCTTACCCTCAATCCATCAGCTTCAGATTGGTTGTATTTAGGTGTTCTTGCGATTGTTTGTACGGTATATGCCTACTCCATTTCTGTTGAGCTAATGAAGCGACTTTCAGCTTTTTCAATCAATCTGGTAGTAAATCTGGAGCCTGTCTATGGAATCATCCTTGCTTTGATTATTTTCGGTGATAGTGAAGAGATGAGCCCTGGGTTTTATTTGGGTACCTTATTAATCCTAACCTCTGTACTTCTCTATCCGTTATTGAATCGGCGCTACAAGAAAAAAGCGCTTTCAACCGATATAATCAGATAATATGCTTTTAACAACAACAAACAATGTGGAGGGAAAATCGATCTCCACGTATTATGGAATGGTCACTGGTGAAGCCATCATTGGCGCAAATATTTTCAAAGACATATTCGCATCTATTACGGATATCGTTGGAGGTCGGTCAGGTGCTTACGAAAAGTCTCTAAAGGACGCGAAGAACATTGCTATTCAAGAGCTAATGAGTGCTGCCGAGGCACTTGGAGCTAATGCCGTTATTGCCATTGATCTTGATTATGAAACCCTGGGGAAAGATTCTGGAATGATGATGGTGAGTGCGAGTGGTACCGCTGTGAAACTTACCTAGGGCTACAGGAAACAATCACCTTTCCATGATGCTGCCCTTCCCCAAAATGCTGAATGGCCTCACCTGTTTTCTCTAAAGGGTAAGGGCCATCAATAAATGATTTGATCTTACCAGATTGGTACAAATCATGAATTTGTTCCAGGTCTTTGTTGGCGTCAAGAGGCACTACATAAACGGGCTTTTTCATTACATTCTGAGTAAAAGCGATCTGTAGAAGTCGGCCAATTTTACCGCCCACTGTTACATATCTTCCATTCGGTTTCAATACTTTTTGGTAGGCCTTTGGAGCTCGTGTGGTTTTAGCATCGAGAATTAAATCATACTTATCGTTACTCCTGGTAAAGTCTTCCTTTTTGTAGTCGATGACATGGTCAAAGCCGGCTTCTTTCATGGCTTCTAATTTGTCACCTGTATCTACACCGGTCACCTGACAATTATGGGCCTTTGCGATTTGTAATCCAATTGAACCAACGCCACCTCCGGCACCATTGATTAAAACATTCATTTCATTTTTGATTTTACCAAAATCCACCAATCCCTGCCAGGCCAGGTTTGCGGCATGAGAAAGTGCTGCAGCCTCTTCAAAAGGAAGGTATTCAGGCTTTCTGACAATTGCGTTCTCATGGATTGCGATATATTCGGCAAAACTTCCAAAGCCATGGGCAGAAATATCACCGTAAACAGCATCTCCAACATTGAATTTTGTCACGTCCTCTCCACAGGATTCAACAACTCCTGAAAGCTCCATGCCGGGAATGGGATGTTTTGGTTTAAACAAGCCAAAGAGGAGCCGGTAGAGTTTAGGTTCACCTCTCACCATACTCCAGTCGTAATCGTTTACAGCACTAAAATGTACCTTGATTAAAACCTCCTTGGATTTTGGAGTGGGCTTTTCCACTTCTTTCAGTTGTAACTGAGAAGTGGGGCCATAGGATTTACAAACGATCGCTTTCACAAATTGGTCGGTTAAGTTGACCAATTTAGGACGTTTGAGATTATCAAAGAGTTACAAATTGATCAAACTTCCTTATCCATTAAATCTGTGACCACATGATAGCGCGGATCATCGATGGATGATACAATCATATGTTCAAATTCCGGACTGGCTTTATGAAGCAATGTTTTGCACTCAGGACTCAAATGAACCAGTTTGACTTGTTTGCCATATTCTTTGTATTTCTGCTCCAGAGCATAGATGGCCTCAATACCTGAGTGATCACTCACTCTGGACTCCATGAAGTCCAATTCAATAACCTCAGGGTCATTGGCTGCATCAAACTTAGAATTGAATGCCTGAACGGAACCGAAGAAGAGGGGCCCCCAGATTTCATACACCTTGGTGCCATCTTCTTTCATGAATTTGCGCGCTCGGATCATTGTCGCGTTTTGCCATGCAAAAACCAATGCAGACATGATCACCCCCACGATTACCGCGATAGCCAAATCCTGCCATACGGTGATTGCTGAAACGGTTACCAAAACAATGGCATCAGCCAATGGGATTTTATTAATGATGCGGAAGCTACTCCAGGCGAAGGTTCCGATTACCACCATAAACATCACACCAACTAATGCTGCGATTGGGATTTGCTCAATGAGGGGAGCTGCAAACAGGATGAAGCATAGTAATGCGACTGCTGCGGTAATTCCTGAGAGACGTCCTCTACCACCGGAGCTTACATTGATGATTGACTGACCAATCATCGCGCACCCGCCCATTCCACCGAACAGGCCATTAAGAATATTTGCACCACCCTGCGCCACACATTCACGGTTTCCGCTCCCTCGGGTCTCAGTCATTTCATCGATGAGATTAAGAGTCATGAGGGACTCAATTAAGCCGACAGCTGCTAATAGAAAAGCAGTAGAGATGATCAATCCCCAATGACCATTGAGCGTATCGAGCAAACCAAAGATTTGTAATTGGAGACTTGGTAGACTCCCTTCCAATCCGTTTCCCCCGCCTTCTTTAATGAAAGATCCAACAGTGCTCACATCCAGCCCTCCAAAAATGGTGATGCATGCTACCACTACAATACCGACCAAGGCAGAAGGTATTTTTTTTGTGAGCTTAGGCAGAAGAAACATGATAGCCATTGTTAAGCCTACCAGACCAAGCATGATGATAAGGTCTTGTCCTTGCATCCATTGGTATTCGCCGTTCACACGCTCTTTGAAAAGACCTAGCTGAGATAGGAAGATGACGATCGCAAGCCCGTTTACAAAGCCCATCATCACTGAGTGTGGAATGAGTCTTACGAATTTTCCAAGACGCAATACTCCTGCCATAGATTGAATAACACCAACAATAAGTAGCGTAATAAAGAGCCATTGTAGTCCCAGGTTTTCCACTGGAGTGGCTAAGGTCATTCCCACTTCATTACCCTTCTGGATCATGTGCACCATCACTACTGCCATGGCGCCAGTAGCTCCCGAGATCATGCCAGGTCTTCCGCCAAACATGGATGTGACGATTCCCATCATAAATGCTCCATACAGTCCAACCATGGGGTCAACTCCCGCCACAAAGGCAAAGGCTACTGCTTCCGGTACCAGTGCGAGTGCCACCGTAAGCCCGGATAGGATGTCATTTTTAGGATTAAAAGTGAAGTTTCGGAATAATCTTTTCACGTGTGTCGAGTCTGTTTTTTATAGGCACGCAAGGAATTCGCATTGGAATTGATCAGAATTAAATTCTAATTATACTCACCAATGCTCATTTCATTGCTGTGCTTAAATGAGCGCGCAAAGATAGAATATTCGGGGATGGGGAGCAGGGTTTGTTTGGTTATTTCTGGAAGTATGAGAGGTCTGTCTTATGGTTAATAGAACTGATGAAATCTAATGGTTCAACCTCGCCTCAAATAATAATCAGCCTAGCTATGATTTGGTTTGTTTATCGAATTATATCTGGCCCTCACGAATAAAAAACATTTGGCACCCTATTTTGGTTACTTTTTCACCGTGATTCAATTTCTCGCAAAATTTTCACTATTCGTATTCCTGTCATTGATGCCATTTATTGGTAGTAGTCAGCAATGTCTTCAATTGTTAGACAGTGCGCAGTTAATGATGAAAGCCAATGCGGTGATCACAACCAAAGTGGCAAATAAGCTGAAAGCTTTATTGGACTCTGGAGTGTGCAAAGATCAAATCGGATATCCGGAAGCTTATTCAAGCCTGGGCTCAGTATATATGAGTCTCAATCAGCAATCAAATGCCATTGCATCGCTAAAAAGTGCACTGGATCTGAAACTGAAAGAAGCAGATTCTACAAGTATAGAGCTTGTGCCATTTTATGAAAACCTTTTCAGTATCCATAAGGATGTAGGAAACTACCGAACGGCTGGAAACTACCTGGTAAAATCAAGTGAACTTGTAGGTAAAACCAATTCCCCGTTAGCTTACTTCAATCATTTGATGAGGACAATTATTTTTTATCGAGAGACAGGGCAGTACGATCTAAGTGAGAAGTTTTTAGCTGAAGCTGAAAGCTATAGAGAGGAATTTTTCAGTGACAATGATTCAATTAAAGGAGTGTTGTTGGTTGAATCCGGAACGCTTCATACCATTGACGGAAGATATGAAAAGGCCAATGAAGACCTGGAACGAGCAGTTCAAATTTTGAGATCATCATTTCCCATGATTCACACGAGGGCTGTAGACAGACTGGCCAAACTAAAGTATAAAGAAGGGGATTTTACTACTTCAGAGGTGGAACTCTTAAGTAACATAAATTTTAAGGAAACTCATTTTCCGGATGATACCCTTTTGCTGGTAGAGTCGCTAAATAATCTAGGGCTACTCTACTTTAGGATCAATGATTTGGATAATGCAAAAAAGTACTTTCAACTTTTAAAGAAAGTAGGTAATAATTACAATATCATTGAACCGTATGCGCTCAATAACCTGGGTGTGATTAGCATGCGCCAAGGAGACTTTCAAAATGCAAAGTCTAATTTTCAAGAATGCCTGGTGCTATTCAAGCAAACCTTTGGAACTCTTCATCCTGATTACAGTAATACATTAAATAATCTGGCTGGCCTGACACTAGCGGAAGGAAATCCACAAAGAGCACTGTCATATTATACGCAGGTACTGGACTCGGACCGGGTTCTTTATGGTACTAATCACATCAACTATGCAACTACACTCTCCAATGTCTCAAGAGTGTACAAATTGCTGGGATATACAGATATGTCCACTAGACTGCTCAATGAATCATCGGTCATAAAACGAAAAGTGCTGGGTTCACAGCATCACCTATACGCCGAAAGTATTAAAGAGCTCGGCGTGAATTTGTTGGCAAAAGGTGACACAATGCGCGCATTAACCTATTTTGATTCAGCCTTGCAGATTGACGTTAGGCATATGTATGATGTATTCCCCGTACTCACCGATCGACAGAGAACCTTATTTTACAATGACATCCGAATTGATCTACAGCGATTTTCTTCAGTCAGCTTTTCAGAAAACTACTTTAATACGGTATGGGCTGAGAAAGCTCTAAACTTCAATATCAATACAAAATCGGCACTTTTTTATACATCTGATAAACTTCGATTGCTGGTTACCAATTCGTACGACACGAAACTTCGAAATAAATACATCCTTTGGCGGGAGAAGAAATTTGAGCTTGCCAGAGCGTACCTGATGACTTCTGCTGAGCGTAACAGACTTGGTTTAGAAATTACTGGTTTGGAGGAGGAGACTCAACAGTTAGAAAAAGAGATTGGTCTTTCGGTTGGAGCATTTAAGGATCAGGTTGAAAACACCTTTTATTCATGGGAAGATATCTCTAATGCTTTGCCTGATTCTACAGCTCTTCTGGAAATCCTTGAATTTAAAGATTTTGAATTACGAGGAGATTCTGCTTTAAGTCAGGGGTTCGTTGATGAATCCCGATATGTCGGGTTTATTATTTGGCCTGATGGCAGATTGCAAAGAATAAGTTGGCCGACAGGATTTGACTTCACCAAATTCTATAAGAATTATAAAAACTCGCTATTGTTTAGAGTAGAGGATAACACAACTTATCGAGCATTTTGGCAGGCGATAGATCAGAAATTAGAAGGGATTGAAAAGTTGTACTATGCACCTGATGGCATCTGGCATAAAATGAACCCATCGATTTTTTATAACCCTGCCAAAATGGAATATGTGGCGGATAAATACCATACGGTAGTCATTACAAGTGGAAAGGATATTATTGAAAATGAAGAATCGAATTACTATCAGACCGCTACTACTATCGGAAACCCTGATTTTTCCAAAAACCCAGCAGAGATTCGATTAAATCAACTTCCTCAAGCTGCAGATGAAGCCAGAGATGTAAGTTACATTTTAGGAACCAATGGCTGGGAGACAGATACGCTCATTTTTGACTTAGCTACAGAGTCAAGAGTGAAGTCAATTTCCAGGCAAGGAATCTTACACATTGCAACTCACGGATATTTTTCTTCAGTCATTGAGGATAACAACCCATTACTTAATTCAGGTATTGTGCTGTCAAAAGGGGGAAGTGATCAAGACGGTTTATTAACTGCGTTCGAAGTAATAAACCTTAATCTTGAGGGAACTAAATTGGTCGTGTTGTCTGCTTGCGAGACAGGATTAGGTGAGGTAAGAAATGGGGAGGGCGTATTTGGTTTGCAGAGAGCCTTTTTAGTAGCGGGAGCAAGTCACCTTGTTCTTTCATTGCTCAAGGTAGGTGATTTGGAAACCAGGGAGTTTATGAATCTGTTTTACAGCTACCTGGTAGATGAGCCTGATGTAGATAAAGCATTTTTTGAAGCCAGAGCAGCTTATCGGACCATTTACCCAGACCCCAAAGAATGGGGCTCATTCATTCTGGTTTCTAAGAAATAAGCTATAAGTAAATCACAATTTCTTCTCCGGGGCTGAGCGCTTCTTTGATTTGATTGATTTCAATAATTATTTCTTCAATGGCACCAAACTTATTGGCAATGGAAGCCACGGTATCTCCTTGCTTTACGATATAGTTCAGATATGTTTTATCCAAGTCTGATTCCGGTATGATATAGCGGAGGTTTGGAGTCGTATGCTTTGGGTCAAACACACGAAGCACATGACCTTCTTTTAGTAATTGAGACGTTAAACCATTCCATTCTTTCAATTTTGAAGGACTGATGGCTAAAATTTCAGATGCTTTGTCCAGGCTTATGTCTTTCTTCAATAAGAATATTTCAGGATGTGAAAATGTCACAGGTTCTTTTGTATAGACTCTTAATTCAGCACGTCTGTTGAATAATCGACTATACCAAGAGTCTGATATGCTAAGTGGATTGCCCTCTCCATTTGCAAATACACGCATCTGCTGAGGCGGAATGCCAAGCATACGGAGCTCATTCATTGCAGCAATCCCTCTTCGTTCACTTAACTCAAAATTGTACGCAGCACTTCCAATATGGTCTGCATGAGTATGTATATCGACCAACAATATATTTTCGATATCAAATTGACCTAGAAGGTCCTTGAGCGTCTCTTTTGATTCACTTCTTAGCTGATCTGAATTGAAATCGAAATAGATTTTTTCAAACTCATATTCATAGTAGAAATATGAGAGACCAAGAACAGACGACTCTACTTCCTCCTGATTCACCTTCACATGAAACTTCGAAATGGTGTCAGGTAAAAGCCTGAATTCAAATTCACCTTTTTTATCTACTAATGTGGCAATTTCTATTTCATTTGAAATTCGCAACCGGGCAATTGATCCCGGTTCTGCAGATCCGATTATGTTACGGTGAAGATGTTTGGATTTTGTAACCACTTCTAGCTGACGCGTAGGATCAAACAGTTCATAGCTTTTAAAATCTTCGATTCGAAAGGTTTCCAGGCTTAAGGAATTGGTTACTAACTGAACCATTTGAATCAGCGCCTCTTCGGTAAGAAAACTTTTTAATAACTCAATTTCACCTTGAAAATCGTAGGTGTAAATATCAAAATCACCAGACCTGTTAGATGAAGCGAAACCAGGGTGGAAATACGTGTCATCAAAAGGACTATTAAATGGGGGTCCTAGATTATAAATCTGCGGTGAATAGAATGAAATCCCTTTTGCTAGATAATAATCATAGCCTCCATATCCAGCTTGCCCATTGGATGAAAATACCAGACCTCCAAAAGCTGAAGAGTAATAAGGGGTAATTTCATTCGCATGGGTGTTAATCGCGGCTCCCATATTAATGGGAACCATCCATTCTGATTCACTCGCTTTAATTGACATCCAGATATCCATTCCACCAATTCCACCAGGCCTGTCAGAGCTAAAAAACAAGGTATCACCTGTGACGCTGATACTTGGTTGCTTTGAGTGAAAGCCTTCCCTATTTATATTTTCATCTAATGGTTGAGCTTGACTCCATTTGCCATCAACATACAGAGATTTTACGATTTTACATGGCTTGTTTTGATCACAATGCGTAAAGTAGAAGGCTTTGCCATCTTTGGAAAACGATCCTGTGGCTTCTGACCAGGGGGAGTTGAGTATTGAGAAAGCTTTGTTGGGAGTCACAGTTGAGTCGCCTAAATCGAAGCTGACAACATTAGGTAGCAATCCACCATACTGGTTATCCAGGTATTGCTTTTTCTTTGTTTTGGATGATGTGGAGAGTACAATCTGATCATCTGTGTATTTGATTGCACCAAAATCATTGCCATCTGTATTGATGCCATACATCTTTCTGAAATTCCTGTTGTTGTTAGTTAAAGATTGTCGGAGACCCAATTGGCACCCTTCTTTTTGAAGTTTAGTGATGTCATATAGTTCATCCTGATTATCAATCTGCTTTAAAAGCTTTTGAAAAACAGAATCTGCTTTCTGATATGCACTTTCCATTTTAAGTAAAACGCCATAGTAATAAATGGCTTCAGCATTGAAATAGTCATCAACCAAGAGTTCTTGAAAATGAAATTTAGCCTCTTGATATTTCAATGAGTTATATGCACTCATCGCTAATTTGAAACAGGTTTGTTTTTGACCTGGCTTCATCTCAAGAATATGCTGATAGAAGTCCATTGCTTCACTAAACTCGCCAGCCTCATAATATTGATCTGCTATTGTTTTAAGTTGATTCATGGATTGCGTAAACCCGCCCAAGCTTACTGTCAGGCTCATTAGAAAAAATATCGCTTTAAAAACTCTCAAAATAATGGGTTATTCACCTTAATAATTGAATTGAGCTTATTGAAACTGTAGGAAAATGATATTTCAAACGTCGAGTTACCTTGATCCGAGACGATGACTTCATTTGAGTTGATTGATGAACTATTG
The DNA here is from genome assembly GCF_900188325.1 of Ekhidna lutea. GTDB lineage: Bacteria > Bacteroidota > Bacteroidia > Cytophagales > Cyclobacteriaceae > Ekhidna > Ekhidna lutea. The sequence goes on from NZ_FZPD01000003.1 coordinate 709,448, forward strand.
AAGTCAATGCTTCCACCTACTTGCATGTTTTTGTATCGTATTCCTCCAAGTAAGATGAAGGAATCATTGACCCTGTACCACCCACCTATTTGAACAATAGTTGTCGCTTTAGGATCAACATAGGTTGAAAAGTACATTCCGTTGTTAAATTGAAATTGTCCTCGTTTTCTAAGAATTAGCGAAGAGGGGTGAATAAAAAGGTTCCTGGAAATTCGAATCTTGGCTGTAGCTATCGTTTTAATGACGGAAGCCTTTCTACCCACGCCATTGGCAATAAGCCTTGTTTTTGGTTTATTTAGATAGTCAGCTGAGATTCCTATAAGGAATGCATTTTGCTGAAGAAGCGGATTTTCATGATCAGTAAAAGAAAATATAAAGCCGCTATTAAAAATTGCATAAGTGTTTCCATTTTCGTTTAATTTTTCTCCTTGTTGCGTATTATCATAACCGATATAGGGATTGTATTGAGATCCAAATTGGAGTCCATCAGTATTTAGTTTGTTCATTACGATTCCGCCCTGCAGGCCGAAAGAAAGCTTCATCAATCCTTTAACATCAAATGGAATCACATAAGATGCTGTCGCCAAAGCAGCTGTAGATTGATAAACGCCCTTGAATCCTGCTTTCTCCTGTACCACAGTCAGTCCAATGCCACCGTTTTGTTGTACCCTGGAGGTCGTTTTTTGCAATGGGTGAATGAAAGAAGCCAAACTAAGCTGCTTCACAGATCCGTCTTTGGTTTCTTGCGCTGATTTGTGGTTTACCTTCAAGGTAGGAGCAGATTCAAAAGATGCGAAAGCAGGGTTGAGATGAATGGATGTAGAAAAGAATTGAGAGAATTGACCATCCTGAGCAATGACAACTCGCATACCAAAAAATAGCGCTATAGTAATAATGTATCTCACCGTGTCAGAAATGTCGTACTCTTTTTATTGAAATTGCCATCTGCAGAATTGAGCTCAATTGAATAGAAATAGGCGCCTTGTGGAGCTTCTTTTCCATTTGGTAGGTAGCCGTCCCATCCTATTAGGTTCATGTCCGGATTCGAATAGAATTCCTGAAAAATGACATTGTTGAATTGATCCCAAATGGTCATTTCAAGTGAATTTATTGTTGTTCCCTGAAGAAATGGTCTTAATTTTTTATTCGTATGGTTTTGGGCATTTGGTGAAAAAATGTTTGGCACATAAAATTGAAGCTCTGAAGCTGCCGGTTGTAGTCCGATTGCTAAAATGTATTTGTTTCCGGTTTCTAGAAGAAGGTTTTGAGCGGCTATAATTTTTCCAAATGTGCGATCGTCACTTTTATTCAACATTGATGTTTTTAAGAGGTGATAGCTGTTCATTACGGGTGGCAAACATGCGATGACAGGCTTATATTCAGGAGCTCTTATTGTGCTATCTGTTATTAATTCAGCAAGGTTAATTCCATTAAAAGCTAGAGTAGGAATAGAAGAAGCACGTTCTCCCATGTATTCAATAGACCATGCTAAATTTCCATATACTCCGATTAGCGAATCACCAACAATAGGAAAACTTAAATCAGGGTTAATCATCGTAACCTTGACTTCTGAATTTCCGGGAAGAGATGAAAGTGTCAAGGGGTTGAATATTCCGTCTTTGCCCATTGGGAAAAGCTGGTCTCCGGTATTTGTTTTTCTGACTAAAAGTGAACCTTCAATAAAGGAATTCTGAGATTCATTGGATATTGAACCAGTGCTTTTTAAAACGGTACTATTGGTGAAAACTATTCCATTAACAAGATCCAAAGACGCACCTACATGAGCGGAATCAAGAAAAAGACTGATACCATCCTCATTATTCACAAGAAGGGATGTAAATGAGACCGTATTCCCGAAAAGCGACTGATTTCCACTGCCGGATAACGAAATATGCCCAACTTGATTGATCGTTCCAAAATCTACATCATGCTGAAAATTAATTTCTCCATTGTTTTCAATGTCTCCATTTAGGTATGCTTGTCCACTGATGTGTAAGTCGGTTTCGGCTCCCAGACTAATACTTGTTGCCGCACCTGTAAACAGTTGAGCAGCAGCTTCGCAGACGGCTAATGAAAAAAGCAATATCGTTAGGAGCCTGATCATTCCTGAGATTTTCCAAGAAGTAGTGCCATTTTTTCCTCAAGTTCAGCCATTCGCTCATTCAGGTCTTTTATTTCTATTTGGTTGCTTTCAACTTCTTCATTCAAAGATGAAATGACTTCTTTCTGTTCTTTTACTGCTTGAAAAAGAATCGGTACAACGAATCCAAATTTGATTGACTTGAATCCATCATTTTCTTCTACAAGATCAGGGTATACACTTTCAAGTTCCTGGGCTATAAATCCATACTGAAGGCTTTTATCAAAATTGCCATTCTTATAATAGTAAGTATATGCCCCAAGTGAGTCGATTTTATCTAATGCCCCGCTCAATGGATTTATTTGTTCTTTTAATCGCCTGTCTGACGGGGTACCATTGACTGCTGTTACACGTCCTTTTTTGTCTATGGTAATAGATCCAGTAACTGCTATTGATCTTGTTCCCGGGCTTGCGAATACATCTTGCATTCTTAATGTGTCATTGCTGATTTCTAACCCTGAAAATGAATTTAACTGAACCGAAAGAGAAGTGCCGGCTCCACCGGCTAGTCCATCACCTGCAACAGTTGCATTGATATCTGCTGCATTGATAGTTGAGTTTGTGATTTCTGCTGTTGTTATTGTGCTAAGTGCTGCCAACGACCCAAGGGTGGGTTTATTTAACAGCGAATTGTAATCACCGTTGAAGTCATCGGAAGCATTGCTGTCATATCCACTTAGGTCGATAGTTGTAGCTCCAGGATCATTAGATAAGGCAATAATACCGCTGGTAAAAGTTAGATCCTGAATTTCATTGGTAGTTGACCCGTCAGCTTCGGTAGTTAAGTATCCATTGTTAGCGACGAACGTATCTACTTCCGCTTCTGTAAGGTTGGTGTCTGTATCATCGAGATACGCACTCAGGTCGATAGTAGTTGCCGCTCCATTTCCAGTTATTGTAAGATCGTTACCGGAAAGGTTTAGATCCTGAATTTCATTGGTAGTTGACCCGTCAGCTTCGGTAGTTAAGTATCCATTGTTAGCGACGAACGCATCTACTTCCGCTTCTGTAAGGTTGGTGTCGGTATTATCAAGATATGCACTTAGGTCGATAGTAGTTGCTGCCCCATTTCCAGTGATTGTAAGATCGTTACCGGAAAGGTTTAGATCCTGAATTTCATTGGTAGTTGACCCGTCAGCTTCGGTAGTTAAGTATCCATTGTTAGCGACGAACGCATCCACTTCCGCTTCGGTTAGCTGAGTATCTGTATCATCAAGATATGCACTTAGGTCGATGGTAGTTGCCGCCCCATTTCCAGTGATTGTAAGATCGTTACCGGAAAGGTTTAGATCCTGAATTTCATTGGTAGTTGA
>NZ_FZPD01000006.1 GCF_900188325.1 Ekhidna lutea
GCTACCGTCACCGAAAACACATCTGCATCTGAGGAATCAAATGAACCTGTAAGCGTAGGGTTAGTATTGGTCGTCTGGCTCACTACCGTTGGGGTAGCTGGATCTGTCGTATCAATCACCAACTCATCAGTGGTCACATCGGATACTTCATTTCCGGCTTCATCCGTGATCGTTGCTGTAACCGGGTAAGTACCTTCGGTAAGCGCAGTGATGCCACTTAAGTCTAATGACCAGGTATCTCCACTGTTGGTCAACTCTGCATCTGTTCCTAAAACATAGGTCGTGCCAGCTACCGTCACCGAAAACACATCTGCATCTGAGGAATCAAATGAACCTGTAAGCGTAGGGTTAGTATTGGTCGTCTGGCTCACTACCGTTGGGGTAGCTGGATCTGTCGTATCAATCACCAACTCATCAGTGGTCACATCGGATACTTCATTTCCGGCTTCATCTGTGATCGTTGCTGTAACCGGGTAAGTACCTTCGGTAAGCGCTGTGATGCCACTTAAGTCTAATGACCAGGTATCACCACTGTTGGTCAGCTCTGCATCTGTTCCTAAAATATAGGTCGTGCCATCTACCGTCACCGAAAACGCATCTGCATCTGAAGAATCAAATGAACCTGTAAGCGTAGGGTTGGTATTGGTCGTCTGGCTCACTACCGTTGGGGTAGCTGGATCTGTCGTATCAATCACCAACTCATCAGTGGTCACATCGGATACTTCATTTCCGGCTTCATCCGTGATCGTTGCTGTAACCGGGTAAGTACCTTCGGTAAGCGCAGCAATGCCACTCAAATCTAATGACCAGGTATCTCCACTGTTGGTCAACTCTGCATCTGTTCCTAAAACATAGGTCGTGCCATCTACTGTCACCGAAAACACATCTGCATCTGAGGAATCAAATGAACCTGTAAGTGTAGGGTTAGTATTGGTCGTCTGGCTCACTACCGTTGGGGTAGCTGGATCTGTCGTATCAATCACTAACTCATCAGTGGTCACATCGGATACTTCATTTCCGGCTTCATCCGTGATCGTTGCTGTAACCGGGTAAGTACCTTCGGTAAGCGCTGTGATGCCACTTAAGTCTAATGACCAGGTATCTCCACTGTTGGTCAACTCTGCATCTGTTCCTAAAACATAGGTCGTGCCATCTACTGTCACCGAAAACACATCTGTGTCTGAAGAATCAAATGACCCTGTAAGCGTAGGGTTGCTATTGGTCGTCTGGCTCACTACCGTTGGGGTAGCTGGATCTGTCGTATCAATCACTAACTCATCAGTGGTCACATCGGATACTTCATTTCCGGCTTCATCCGTGATCGTTGCTGTAACCGGGTAAGTACCTTCGGTAAGCGCTGTGATGCCACTTAAGTCTAATGACCAGGTATCTCCACTGTTGGTCAACTCTGCATCTGTTCCTAAAACATAGGTCGTGCCATCTACTGTCACCGAAAACACATCTGTGTCTGAAGAATCAAATGACCCTGTAAGCGTAGGGTTGCTATTGGTCGTCTGGCTCACTACCGTTGGGGTAGCTGGATCTGTCGTGTCAATCACCAACTCATCAGTGGTCACATCGGATACTTCATTTCCGGCTTCATCCGTGATCGTTGCTGTAACAGGGTAAGTACCTTCGGTAAGCGCAGTGATGCCACTCAAATCTAATGACCAGGTATCTCCACTGTTGGTCAACTCTGCATCTGTTCCTAAAACATAGGTCGTGCCATCTACTGTCACCGAAAACACATCTGCGTCTGAAGAATCAAATGACCCTGTAAGCGTAGGGTTGCTATTGGTCGTCTGACTCACTACCGTAGGGGTAGCTGGATCTGTTGGATCATAAGTGATATTTCTTGTCGCTGTAGTCGCAGAATTTCCTGCCAAATCATCTACATCAGCAGAAACAGTCTCAGAGGGGTCAAATGCATTTACATCTGTAGAAGGAACTGTAACGCTCCAAGCACCACTACCAGTATTCCCCGTGTATGTTTTTCCATTGACAGTAACCGTTACCGTTTGCCCGTCTTCGGCATCTGTTGTACCACTAATTGTTAAATCTGAATCATCTTCAGTTCCGTTGATTATATTATCTCCTGCAATTGTACTGATATTAATGACCGGAGGTGTCGTATCTCCTCCTGTTATGGTAACAGTAAAAGCCACAGGAGATGAAGAACAACCGGTTCCGCTATTGGTCACTGTAATGGTTCCATTATAGGTTCCTGTAGCTGCTGCTCCAGGGACGGTCAATGAAATAGGAGAAGCAGGTAAGGCAGTAGTTCCTACATCCACAAATCCCTCACCTTCCGCGGATGCATCAAAGTCAATTGTATATTGATTCGGACTGTTGGTTGTTGCAGTATAAGGAAGATCAGCTGATGTGGTTCCTTGAGAAACGGAAGGACTACTTCCAAGTGTAATTGTGGGTGAACTGCTGTTGGATAAATCAATTGGTCCTGCAATTGTATTCGACTTACAGTTATCAGCCTGATTAGTTATTGAGATATTGGTATAGCTTCCAATATCCAGGTTTTGTATAGTAATTGTTGATGCACTTGCAGAAATGGTTTGAGTCCCCTGAGGAGTACCATCCTTGCTGAAATTCACATCAAAAGTGCCTGTTGTAACGCCCGATAGTGCTATTTCAATTTCTCCATTAGGACTTGAACAGTTTGTAGGCTGGGTGTGGGTTCCTTCCGAAATAGAAGACCCACCCGGATCAGATAATGTAACCGGTCCTGATACCGTACATCCTGCAATATCAAGTGTAAACTCACTGTATGATCCTGCATTGAGGCCGGTTAAATCGTATTCTCCACTACCATCTGATGTAAAGACAACCGGAGTTGCTGATGCACCATCCTTTTCATAATTGAGCGTATACCCGGTGGACACTTCAAGCCCGGATATTGTTATAAAACCATCTAATCCTGCACAAGTAGTTGGATTGGTTCCAACATAAGTCGGAGCAATGACGATGATAGTGAATGCTTCTACATCACTTGTACAAAGTAACGTATTAGAGTTTCTTATTGTAAATGAACCATTATAAGTTCCCGGAGCAATACCTGCAGGTACTGCAATGCTTATTGGGCTAGATACACTACTATTATTTGTTACATCAACGAGACCAGCTGAGTTGGCTGCTGCATCAAAGTCGATACTATAATCAACCGCAGGTCCATTTGCATCGACGGTATAGCCTAAATCAACTGATGTGGTGCCTTGACATACATTTAATGTATTATCAGTAAGGGAAATGGTAGGCTGAGGCTTTATGTCCACAGAAACAGCTGACGCAAAAGTCGTTTCACAAACTACACCAACTTTTTGTGCTTTTATTGTGATGCCGGTAACTGATGCAGAAAGGCCAAAAGTTGTCATTGTTGCCGATGAACCATTTCCAAGAATTGCAGGCGCAACAGCATTTCCAGCTTGATCCACCAACTCATAAACTATTAGGTTCTCGGTCGCATCGATTTGGAAATCTATGGTTTCAGTTTCGCATACCTGAGTGGCTGAAGTTGCATTAAAGGTTTGTGTGGTGGGTGGATTGCATTGCACAGTAAGTCCTGCTGACTGATCGCTTTCACAAAGAACTCCACTTTGAGAAGTTACTGTAACAGTGGCGTCCGCATAAAGGACATCATATCCTGCATTAGCAGCTGATAGTCCCGATATTGTCCAATTACCACTAGATACAGTTGATGAAAAGCCATCGGCTATAAATCCATCTAAATATAAATAAACTATGCTTCCATCTGCCAACGAGCTATTTCCTGTAATGGCATCATCCCCTTCTGTAATCGGGCTGGTAGTGATTGCCAAGCTTGCATCTACGGTCTGTGAAAAAACTTCAACCTCATCAGAGTAATCACTTTCTACTTCTCCTGAACCAGTAGCTTTTGCTACAATAAAATCACCCACAGGTATTGATAATCCTGTAACTGTCCATGAGGCGCCTGTCGTTACAATAGAAGATCCAGTGGTAGTATATGGACCACCAGTTGCACTTGCAGTGAATATTTCTATAGTTGTTCCCGAACCACTGGCAGTTACACCAGATACTTCAGTGACATTCCCAGCAGCTGGAGCGCAATAGTCTCCCTGAATAATCGGGGCTGCAGATTGGGCAATTACCGTTTTGGTAGTTTCAGCTGAGCATGATCCTGATTCAATTGATCGAACCTTAACAATCTGTCCGACTGTTAGACCTGAAACGGAAAAGGTCCAGCTTCCGCCTGTAGCTGTTGTGGTAGCTTGCTCAACATCATCCAAATACCAGGTGATGCTTGCTCCTGCAGTAGCAGTACCATTGATAGAGGTAGAAACCGTAGTAGGATCTGCCGTGAAAACAGGTGTTGATGAAGTAGCTGCACCACCTGCGCAATACTCTAAGGGATCAGATTCACACTTTCCGCTCTCTGTTTGAGTGACTTCATAGAATCCTGAAGTGGAAAACCCGCAATTAGCTCCCCCAGTACACCCAGAGTTAGTATTACATTTCCAAATCCATGAACCATCAGCGTTTGCGAAAATTTGCCCACCTGAAAAATTACTCCCCGCAGAAGGGGTCAACAAATTACCTTCAAAATATATCTTAATTTCAGCTCCGGAAACAGCGCTTCCAGCGTCACCGCATAATCCTTTTGCAGAAATTGAAAAGCTTGTTGAAGCACTAATACTAGCTGAACATGATGCTCCTACAGTTGATGCATTACAATCAGTATAGGAAGCCGACTTCTGTGAGGTGCCCGTAGAGGAGGCAGTAGCTGCTGATACTGAAGCTGCAGCAGTAAAAACTTCTGAAGCAACTGCAGCACCAATTGTCATAGTCCAATTTCCTGAGCTGACTGTTGTTGTTCCTTCAGAAACGCCATCACGGAAAACTTCAATAGTTGCCCCATCTACCTCAGAAGATGTTCCACTGACTGTGGTGGCCCCCACGGCAATAGGTCCTGTGATAGTAGGACAATCTGCTCTTGGTGGAAGTGTAGTACCACTTCCAATATCGTCTGCCGAAGTTGGAGGAAAAACATCTATCAAATCCTCCCATAGATCGTCGGTAATACCAGTATCATCATCAATTCCGCCTAAATCCGAAATTCCATTGTTACCTGTAGCCTCATTTGGATTGATGACCGTTTGACCGACCATCCGTAATGGAGTAGATGTCGTAATGCTTGGAAAAGCAGTTGTAATATCTGCAAATGGGATATAGAAATCATAGAAATAATCATCATCTCCGCATATCTCCGAATGAGCAATGGATTTCTGAGCAAAATCATCATAAGGTCTATCTACCGTGGCATCTCCAATTTCAGTAGCGCTTGTCGTCCCATCTATATCATATAATCCAACACCAAAATTTGTGCGGAGAACTACTTCAATTTCAAAACCCGGATTTCCAGCTGTGTAATTCGGATCAGCGTTTGCTCCGGTAGCACCAAATTTTTGATCTGTGTCAATGAGAATAGAATATGATTTTGAATTGCTAGCAGTACCACCCAGTCTAAAGCGAAACATCAAATTATCACTCGCATCCAAATAAGTGTAGATCGTGTGATTGTCATTTGATTTTACTAAATCAGTAAATCCACAAGATGGGCCCGGACCAAGATCACTATCTGGTTCTGAAGCTCCTATACTTGGTAAGGGTGTATATGGAACCTCGCTTTCATCTTCATCTTCATTGACGAAACCATTAGCATCTGATGACGTGTATCCGTCAAGGTTTGGATCTAAAACTGATTGTCCAGTGCCGGCCGGTTTGTAAATCAGCCCTTTCGTTTGTGAAAAGGACTGATTTGAGAAGAAAACTGTAAATACTATAATTAAAAGGTAAAAGCTGGTATTTAGTCTCATACTTAACTACTGATTCTTATTAGATCTTAAAACTGCAATTTATTATGCGTGCATAATAAATTGTTCGATTTTTCGTCTGTCCGTCTTTATTACTCGTCAAACCGACTGAAAGGACGATTAACAGATTAATCCTTCGAACCAACAATCAAAAACTCTGTTCTTCTATTAGCCTGATGTTGTTTTTCGGAACAATTCCCACATTCAACCGCAGGCATTGATTCTCCTCTTCCTGTTGGTTGAAGCATTTCAGCTTTGACACCCTTCTCTACAAGGTACTCAAAAGCCGCATTAGCCCTCCGCTGAGAGAGCAATAAATTATAATCCTCATCACCGCGTGAATCGGTATGAGAGGACAAAGCAATGATTAATTCAGGATATAGCTGCATGAAAATGATCAGATTATCCAACTCTTCTTTACCTGCCACCAGAAGTTTTGATTCATCAAAATCATAATAAATCGGTTTGATAATTAATGAATCTGCAGAATGATTTCTTACACGATTAGAGATTGGATTTTCCAGGTCGTCCACCGTAGTTATAAAATCCGTGATAGAAGCAGGAAAATCAACAGGATAGATGATCTGTGGCGAAAAATAAATTTTCACCAACCTTTCTACATCATCTTCTTCCTTAATTGTTACCCTTTCTTCAGCAACTAAGTTGAAGGTGTTTTTAACGCCTGAAACATTCCATAAATCTGGTGAAATGTCCTCAATCCTAAACTCGCCGTTTTCATCTGATCTCCTGTAGATCAGTTCTCCTTCTTCACTTTTGACAAATACATCTACACCTGGCAAAGGCTCGTTCGTGTCCTCATTAAGTGCAAGCCCTTTCAATACATAATAATCCCTTTCAAAGTAATAGATATCGTCTTTGAGTGAGTCAATTCGAGCACTTGAAAAATATCCTGATCTGAAATTATCATTCGATACGAGTCCAAAATCGTCTTTTCGGGAATTAATTGGATACCCAATGTTATTTACACTCACTACTTCGAATGCAAGGTCCAGGCCGGCTTCAAATATGTCTAAGCCTCCAAGTCCACCTCTTCCATCTGAGGCAAAGTATAGATTATTGGAAACAAGCGAAGGAAACATTTCCTTACCAGCTGTATTTACTTCCGAACCAAGGTTCTTAGGCTCAGACCATTCGTCTCCAGTCTTGAAAACGATGTAAAGGTCAGATTCACCTAACCCACCATTCATATCGGAAGAAAAGATCATTGCGTCTCCATTTTCATTGATTGCCGGATGACCTACGGAATAATCGTCACTGTTGTATTTAAAGGGTTGAATATTTGTCCATCCACCTTCACCGTCGCTTTCTGCAAAAAATAGTTTTAAGCGGGTGACACCCTCACCATCCTTCTTTAATCGCTTTCCAACAATATTATTTCTCGTAAAGACTACTTTCTGTTCATTATCATAAAACGCAAGTGGTCCTTCATGATATTTGGTTTGGAAATGATCGATGAATCGTTCAGCTTGGTCACTGCCCTGCTGCACCTGATAGAGATCAAGAAAACGAGACTCATCCCAGTTAAAACTTGTTCTAACCCACTCATTCCCATTGGGTCTGGAGGAAGCAAATACGATCCCTTCTTTATAGATCGCCGGGCTAAAATCAAGTCCAGGAGAATTATATGGCATTCGTTTAATCTCGAATTTTGAACTATCTGCAAAAAATCGATTCAGGTTATGTAAAGCTTCAAGCTTTTCCTTTGCTCGTGGGTCATCCCCTGCTTTATCCTGATATTTTTTGTACCAGTTTTTGGCCTGATCATATTTACCATTAGATGCTAGTGCCTGTGCGTACAAATAGATGAATTGAGGCTCGATTTCTGGTGATTTCACAACTTCTTCTAAATACTTTTCAGCACTTTTCGAGTCATTCATGTTTCTATAGCACAACGCAAGTTGTTGATAGATATATAGCGAATCTTCGGCCTCCTCCAAGCTTGCCTCATACAATCTTGCTGCATTTGAATACGAAAACTTCTCAAACTCACTATCCGCGGCTCTCAATGACCGAAACGTAATACTCTGTGCGTTTACGCCAGCGAAGATTAAAATCGTAATAATTGAAAGAAGAAACTTCATATTATAAAAAATAACTGTTTTAATTCGAAATCTTGTTCATTGCAGCTGCAATTTTTTCTTTTCTTGTCGCTCGCGTTTTTAAATAGGATGAAAGTCGGATCTCGACCGGTAGCAAAACCAGCGCTAACAATAAATTAGTACCTACCTGAAAAATAGGAGTTTCACCCGTAAAAGACTCCAGGTATGGTTCAACTTCTGTATGTACATACTCAAACAAGATGAATAGACTTACATACACCATGAGTCTTGTGGCAAACTGGCTTTTAAGTCTCGCAGACAAAATAAATGTGATGTATAAGACAAGTAGGATTCCTGTAATTTGAAGCAAATAAAACCACCAAGTCCTCCAGTATGGTGGCTTAATAGTAAATGTCATGCTTGCATAATTGGTATCATTCCAATGGTCAGGGTGATCAGACTCTTTCACTTTAAAAGTGTAAGTACCTGGATCTAAATTTGTATAAGTGGCACTATTTGCTTTATCGATTCTTGACCATGTGCGGTCATAGCCATCAAGCGTGTATTGGTAGTAGATTGCATCTGGCTTTCTCAGGTTGATAGAAACAAAATCAAAAGATAAGTGATTGTCGCCATGCTCAAATGTCAAATCTGCAGGCAGGATATTATCAATTTTATCACTACTTGTAAATCTTAAAAGGTCAACATCATTAAAAAAAAGTCGAACATCTTTGATGTGTGTTTCGCGATCTATTATTGGAAAGTTGAAATGAGGAAGGTTGACCTTGGTAATACCATATGGGTTGCCAAAAAAGACGTTTCCATGCACATCTTTAACAACAGAATTAAGCTCCGATTCGGTTTCTCCAAGCTCACTTGGGTGGTTAAATATTCTGATTAAATCATATTCTGGTTGAATCAGGCTTATACCAAGCCTGTGCCCCACCCAGATTTGTCCAATATTATCAACCATTGCTGCATTGCAGTAATTGGAAAGTAACCCTTCGTCTACGGTGTATTGCTTGAAATTTTCTCCGTCGAAACTGTAAATACCAGAACCTGCTGTTGTAATCCAGATGATGCCAAGGTTATCCTGAATAATGGAATTGATATCAAAAGCCGGAAAAATACCATCCTTCGTCAAAAACTTCATCTCTTCTCCGGGCTGTAGGAGGGCAAGCCCGGTAGCATGACTGCCAAACCAAATGTTACCAGCTCTATCTGGAAATATGGAAAATATCTCATTGTGATAGAAGCCGTTTCTCGTGTTGTATTGCTTTAGTAACTCACCTTCCGGGCTCAAATGGTAAACACCATTCCCAGCTGCGGAAACCCAAATATTTCCCTCGATATCAAACTGAATATCACGGATTAGATGTCGCTGAACAGGATCCAGTGGATCCAGAAAGACTCGTTTTACTTTTTCGGCTTCCAGATCAATTTTTACAACTCCTTTATTTTTTGTCCCCGCCCAAATTTCTTCGCCTCTTACTGCCAAACAGGTGAAAGAATAATCAGTGGTAAACTGATACTTATCAAAAATTAAGCTATCTCTTTGTGGTTTGTGGTATACATGCACTAACCCATTATCTGTAGCTAGTAACAACTCGTCATCTCTAAAATTGCTGAGACTATGAACGCCTTCGACATTGATGGTTCTGTACAGCTCATAGTGATGAAAATAAGCACGATTGAGTTGTACAAGTCCACGACCAAATGTCCCGACCCATACTTCGTTTTCATTATCAACATATACTTCCCCGATCTCGTTACTTTCAAAACCTGAAGCAGTATTGAAATAAGTAAGTGCATCTACCTCACCATCAATTAAATCTACTTCTACCAGGCCATGATTAAAGGTGCCTACCCATAATGTATTCAGATCATCTTCAGAGATAGAGCTAATTCTCACATGATCTGGAAAACCCTCTACGAGTTTTATTTTTTGGGTATTTATTTGATATCGGAACAGACCATCATTGGTTCCTATCCAAAGTAGGTTTTTATCATCCTTATCCAGGTAAAGTGCGTTTGCCTGAAATCCAATCGTTCCGCCTACAAACTGAGATGGGATTAGTTCACCATCTTTAATTCTAAACTCTAAAACTCCCTGATTGGTAGATACAAAAATCTTGTTTCCAGCAACTATAAAATCCGTGCTAATCAGTTCTTCTAAAATCGGAAGTTGGTAACGAGTGACACTGTCATTCTCAATCCGTACCATACCCTGGTTTCTGGTGAGACCCCATAGAATATCAGCATCATCTACTTTAAGTGCTTCGATTCGATTTGGGAGTTCTTCTCTTGAGACGATTTTTCGGTAACGTCCGTGCTCAACAATACTGATTCCTCCCTGGATATATCCTAAATAGACATGGCCATCATTGGAAATAGTGGATGCTGTTATTAAGCTATTGATAGCACTGTCCTTCTTGTTCAGGTTTAGCATTTCCTTGCCATCAAACCTGTATAGACCGTCATCACTACCTATCCATAAGAAGCCATCATCATCCTGAACAATGGTATAAATAAATACTCCATTGAAATCCCGATCTGCATTGTATAAGACGGTGGTAAAATCTCGTGGACCTGCAAAAGATCCGACTGCCAATGAGGCCATAAGGACCAAAAAATAAAACAGCCTCTTAGTCATTGCCCTTGTCCTTGTACTTGACATTTACCTTGTATTTAAATTTTGGTGGACCTCCAACCGGAACTGAGAAAAAGGCTATTGCCTCATCATATTGATTGGTTATGTAGCACACCATGTCATTTCTTGATGTCCTCCCTTTCACAATTTGCAGATCGACTGTCGTGTTTTTTTCCTCATCGATGATAGGGTGTTTGCTTGTACCCCATTGCCTATTTGCACTAGCAGTAGCTCTATGCCGGTTTTTAGCAATCGAGTAAATAAGAATAGACCCTTCGAAATCAAAATCGAAATTGTGCTGAGTAATAGAGATTACATCATCGTCGATAAATGGATAAAGATGAGCTACAGAGTTTTTTACTTCAGGTAATCGAAATGAATATTCATACGTAAAGGCATTTGCTCCTTCCACTTCTTTATTCTCCTGATCCTTAGTGCTGAGAAAGTACTTATAAAGGTTACCGTCATTCCCTGCTATTCCTTCAGCAATCACCTTGAAAACCCTGCCATTTAACTCCGGAGCTTCTTCTCCTTCCATCGGGTTGAATGGACCAAATGTGTACCACTGATCATCGTATCTAGCCTCGGCTTGAAAGAGTTTAGATGCCAGTAGTGTTCCACTTTTATAGTTACCTATTGGATCAATTTTCTTCGCATCAGGGTCTGAATGCGTTCCTTGCCCACCGTAAACACTAAATTTCACTCCTGTATCCCAGCTGCCATTGGGCTCATCATGTTTACCTCCAATATCCGGATCAAAAACACGGATATATACCGGCTTGGTAAATGACTCTGGTACTACAAAAAAGAAAACTTGCGTGTGATCATCGTCTCCCCATCCCGGCTTACTTTCGGCTCCAAAAGTGACCAGATGTGTGATCTGCTCAAATTCACTAGGGACTAGTTGCGCTTTTGATCCAAGTGTGAAGAATATTAATAATGCTGTAAGTGAATATTTCATAATTGGATCTTATAAGGTTTCATTAATCTCTATTTCCTTCGCAAGGAAGATTTCATCGCCCTGAAAATTGAAACTTGCTAGAACTCTAATTTTGTCTCCTGACTGAACTCGTATGTTTGGGAGCACTTTGCCTGTCTCATAGCTATCTGAGTACGACCAATAAAAATTAGCCGCACCATCGAATCCTTTGAGCTCAGCAGTAAATGTTTTGTATTGATGCGTTGATTGTTCATTGGTAATAACCAACTCCACAGCGGGAACTATCTGGATGGTTTGTGTAAACTCTTCTTCAAAGTTTTTGGAAGAAATTGGATCTAGAATAGAAAGGGTTGCTTGAAATACCCCGATAGAATCATAGCAATGTTCAGCTGTAATACCATTTGCTTGAGAACCGTCTCCAAAATCCCAGCGATAGACAAAATGACTATTTTCTTTTTCAACAGATTCGCTCAAATCAAGTACGATACATTCCCTGTCCGCTAGTGCTGAAGGAAAATCCTGCCCCACGATACTGTTGACAAACACCAAACAAATCGTTATCAATAAAATTCTCATATCTGTAATGCTCTTCGCGAAAATATTAAGACTTAAATCTTAAGGTTTAAAACTTTCGATCAACAGTCATAACCACCTGTTAAAGAAATAGTTTTAATTGTTTTGCCTTACAAAAAAGGCTGCCCCGATCGGGACAGCCACTATCACCTACTATTCGCCATTCACTGCTCACTCAACAGTATCGAATGGCAAGACAAACATCGTTAAAGGTCATTGTTCATGCTTTGATTTTCGGTAAAAGGCAGATTTATATGGTTGGGTGTATCAATTCGACTGGTGATACTACTCGAGGAATAATTTCTCGAATGTACGTTCACTCATGGCTCCTGACGGATAAAGTCCATTGTTTTGTTGAAATTGTCTGAGTGCACTCTGGGTTGCTGCTCCGAAAACCCCATCCACTGTATGATCTAATCCTTTATTCTCAAGGTAGGTTTGCAGCAACCAAACTTCCTCTCCCCTACTCCCTACGGAAAGGCCAATCAGCTGATCTTTCTGTGCCATCCACTTAGCCAAATTTTCAGGAACACCTGATTCTACCAGCTTAACGTCTTCATTATTAAAACCACGTGATTTTAAATCAGCTGATTGAGATAATAGCGTTTCAATATGTTGCAATCTGGCTAATAGCTGATTGTAATAGGCGGCTTGTGTCAGTGCTGTCTGATCATTTTCATCAGGAAAACGAACATCTATGCTTTCATTACTCCAGGCCTTTCTGGCAAAAGCACTGATCTCAACAGATTTGCTGAAGTATTCTTCCACCATTGATGGATCGTGATAATTGACATCCACATTTTCAGCTAATGCATATTCATAGTTGACCGGTGGATGAAACCTTCGGTAGTTTTTGTATTGAAAGAAGGTGATCAGAGGTAGTGTGATCACTATCACTACGATTAGAAGCTTTTTCATAGCAGTTACATTTTATCGAAGTATTGGCTAATTTTTTTCGTTAATTCTGATTGGTCAGGCTGGTCGGACTTGATGGTTACATCTTTTACAAATTGAAGAATGGTATCATTTAACTTGCTTTTAAAAGAGGCGTCCATCACTCCACTCATTACCACTGAAATGTAGAATCGATTAAAGTTTTGAATATAAATTTGGTATAGATCGTAGTTGATCGTCTCGAGGCTTTGATCTCCAGACTCAAACGCATCTTCCACAAACGCCTTAATGGCGGTAAGCATCCCGGCTACCATATCCTGATCGATTGATTTGTGCCTTGAATAGCTTGCCAGCAAAATTCCAGACTCATCATCAATGAGAAAAATTTCTTGTATCTGAGGCTCATTGGTGCCCCTAAGCACTAACTCACTATATTTCACACCCGTAAAGAAGGCTTTTATTCTCAGAAGTAGGTGGTCAAAAGAAAGAGCTGCTTCAAATTGCTTATCGATCTTCTCGGTAAGTACCGCCATTTCCTGCTGCACATACTTTTTGATCATCTGACCAATAATGGGGAAAAGCGCCTGCACAACATCGTCGCGTGATTCTTTTATCTGAACCTTTAGGGTTTTGGTAATGGTTGGACCAAGTCTCTCCGGCATGACCTCCATCATCTGATCCATGAGGGCATTGATCTCCGCATTGGGAAGCTTTTGAGCTTCCAGGCTCTCTTCCATCTTTTGCTCCACGTCTTTAATTTTCTCGTGAAGCTCCTGATAGCGTTTGCTCTCTTCCTCAAAGAGCAGCTGTTTTAAGGTATTGATGCCTGCAGGTTGGTTCATTTCGCAGGCAAAGGATTAAGATTCCAGCTTGTTTGCAAGCTCGTGCAGAATGGTAGCCATTTTCTTACGGTCGGCTTTCGCATCACTCAGCTGATCCAAACGATCGTTAATAGATTTATTCGTATCGTCGAGCTTGGAATTTAGTTTTTCTTCAAGCTTATCAAGCCTATCGAATATTTCGCTTTTCATGTCAGAAGATTCCTTCTCACTTTTATCGCGATTGTCATTAATCAAATTTCTAAGCTCATCAAATTCAGATCTATATTCCTGAACATTTTGTCCAAATAATAGATCTCTTACTGCATTAAGCTTTTGTGATTCTTCTGTCATCGGGTCAACAGGTTGCTGACCATTTTGCGGAGAAGACTCCAAATTCGGATCTTCTACTTTCTCTTCCTTTTTAGTGAACATCTTAGCCATATCTGAAACGATTTAATGAGCAATAAACTTAAACTTCTAATTTAATAGTAAGCTATAAAGGTCTACAAAATAAGCCTTTATCATTAAAGTTGATCCATCTTTTGGAGTAAAATCGACTTATAGGACTTTCCTATCGGTATAACTTTATCTTTTCCCCGAATAAGCAAGCTCATTTGTTCAATATTTTCAATTTTACTTAACTGCACAATAAAAGATCTGTGCACCCTGAAAAAGCGATTAGCCGGCAGAATCTCTTCTACTCGTTTCATGGTGTTGTGTGTTACGTATACTTTATTTTCAGTGTGTACTTTGATGTAATCGCCATACGCTTCCAGGTATAGGATCTCTTTGAAGTCAAGGTTGTAAAGTAAGCTGTCAGCCTTCACTAAAATATACTGAGAGGACGAACTATCGTCTTTCATCTCATTGTACAACCGTTCAATGGTAGTTTTCTCGTCAACAAGTTCTTTGTTTTCTCGTTCCAGTCTGTGGCTTTGAATCTGCGCCATGTTGCGTTCCTGCTGAAGATCAAAGAGTTGATTGTATTGTGCACCAAAATCATAGATCACCAAGCCATAACTTGGATTTTCTTCTTCCAGCCGCATTACCACAAAATCATAATGTGATTCTTTTCCGAAAAAATCGGTATGGATGCAGTCCAACTCGACCTGTTCGCCCTTTTTTAAAGAGAGAAATTGTTCTTCCATCCCGCAAAGAATGGTGTCTTCAAAAATATTAACCCCCTCAGGATTCACTTCCACCAATGTATTGTCCGTTTCAAGGACCTTGCCTTTCTGATCAAATACAATGACCTGAGTCTTTTTTTCTAACGGGCGGAATTTAATTTCATTCAAGTTCATAACATCTCCTTTGCTAATTGTAAAAATGCTTCTTCCACATTTTCACCTGATTTTGCACTTGTAATTTTAAAATCAGTAGCGATGGAACTGTGTAGTTTTTCGATGAATGTCTCTTCCACAAGGTCAGACTTATTCCCCAGCACTATTGCAGGATTTCCGTTTAGTGATTTATTCAATTCAAATAAATCTGTATCCAGGTTGCGATAAGTCTCCTCTCTGCTGAGATCAAAAACGTAAAAGAGTCCGTGAGCTCCGGCAAGGTATTTTTTAGGGATTTTCATAGCTGAGGATTCGCCAGCAATATCCCAGAGCATCATTTTGACGGTGGCTCCCTCAAGTTCTATGACTTTCTTATCAATTTTTACTCCTATGGTAGTGAGGTATTGATCAGAAAACTTTTGATGTACAAATCTGCTTACGAGTGAGGTCTTGCCAACTCCAAAATGTCCGGCAATGACCACTTTCTTTACTATTTCCATGAATGCACTGATTCCTTAAATTCTTGTTACTAATGACAAGTTAATATATCGAATTGTTAGACAGGAAATTAATGCTAGTTATTCATGACCTCCACCAACCGCATCAGCTCATTGCTAATCGGTTTGGTTTTGCTGATAGCTAGCTTGAAACTGGTATAAACAACTTCGTCATCAATGATGCCTGCCATTACATTTGACTTTCCATTGATCAAGCCCTCTACTGCAGCCAAGCCTAATCTTGAAGCAAGTATTCTATCCAGCGAGGTAGGTGACCCTCCCCTTTGCAGGTGGCCAAGTGTTGAAACTCTAATATCAAGCTTAGGCAGTTTAGCCATCACTTTATTGGCAATCTCATGTGCATTTCCTTGCTCATCTCCCTCCGCCACGATCACGATCGCTGAGGTTTTTTCTTTATCCCGTCCTTTGTTTAATGTGTCGATCACATCCTGAATGGTGGTGGAGGTTTCCGGAACCATCACCAGCTCAGCTCCTCCTCCTATTCCACAATGGATGGCTATATAGCCAGAATGACGACCCATCACTTCAATAAAAAAGACCCGATCATGTGAGTTTGCAGTATCCCTGATTTTGTCAATCGCTTCTAATGCGGTATTAACTGCTGTATCAAAACCGATGGTATAGTCTGAACCATAGAGATCATTATCGATGGTTCCTGGGGCCCCTACTGTTGGGATTCCATATTCCTCATAGAAAATATTTGCCCCTGTAAATGTTCCATCACCCCCAATAGCAACCAGGCCATCAATACCTTTAGCTTTTAGCTGTTCGTATGCTTTTTTCCTGCCTTCTTTTGTTTGAAACTCTTCGCTTCGAGCTGACTTCAGGATGGTTCCTCCTTTTTGCAAAATATTGCTCACCGAATACGATTTCATTAAGTGCATATCACCGCTAATGATACCATTGTACCCATACCTGATTCCATATACATTTAGGCCAAGGCTTAATCCTGAACGTACCACTGCTCTCACGCAAGCATTCATGCCTGGTGCATCACCTCCGGAAGTAAAAACTCCAATATTTTTCATACTATTTACAATTACGATTCTCCGGCAGAACCGGCTAAATATTTCCAAACCAGACTCGAAGCACCAAGTATAGGGGCATCATCGTCTTTTAGACCAGAGGGTTGCAGTTGTATCTTTTTGTCCAGGAAAAGTGGCATGAGATACTTCTCCATATTCTCCTGGGCCGGGGTAAAGATGTGATCGCCTGCTTTAGACAATCCGCCCAACAAAAATATAGCTTCAGGATCAGTGTGCACTACAAAATCTGACAATTTCATACCTAGCACCCTACCTGTATACTTAAATGCCTCGATCGCAATCTTATCTCCCTTAGCGGCTGCTTCAGTGATAGTTCTGGTGCTTAGGTCATCGAAGCTAATGGATCGCAACATGCTAGGATCGGTATAATCAGCCAATAATTTGTAAACGGTCCTTCTGATGCCAGTAGCACTAACATAAGTCTCCAGACAACCTCTTTTGCCGCATGCGCAGTGTCTTCCATTGGCACTCACAAGTGTGTGCCCAAGCTCACCGGCAAACCCATGCTTACCGTATACTACATCCCCATTAATGACGATCCCACTTCCAAGACCTGTACCCACTGTAAGGACAACAAAATCTTTCATGTTTTTGGCCTTCCCATAGACCATTTCACCTAGTGCAGCTGCATTGGCATCATTGGTAAGTACACATTTCAAACCAAACACTTTTTCCACTTCTTCCGCAAACCTCGAAACGCCTTTCCATGGTAAATTTGGAGGGTTTACAATGGTGCCTTTGTAGTAGTTGGCATTGGGTGCCCCAACTCCTATTCCGATCACATCGTCTATTGGATGAAGCTGTTCTATTTCCTTTTTCAGTGTCGCAATAAAGGAAAAATAGTCACTGTATTGCTGTGTTTTAATCCTGGACTGGGCAATGATATTACCCTTCCTATCAGCTATTCCAAATTTGGAATTGGTTCCTCCAATGTCTATACCTATTGCAAGTTTACTTGTCATAGCAATTATGCTTCTCCTTCTTTCATGACTACTTCATCTCTGTCATCTACTTTTAAACATAGTAAACCGGCGATGATCATGGAAGCTCCGCCCAGTATTATTGCATAAATAAATTCGCTATTGAAAAATGTAGATACAAGGAAACCAAGGATGCTTGCAGCTACTATCTGAGGTATTACAATAAAGAAGTTGAATATGCCCATGTAATAGCCCATCTTTTTTGGAGGGAGTGATCCGGATAGCATGGCATAAGGAATGGATAGAATACTCGCCCAGGCGATACCTACTCCAACCATAGAAAGAACCAGCCACATTGGGTCCTGAATAAAATAATACGAAATCAACCCAAGCCCACCACATATCAGTGCGATCATATGGGTAACTTTTCTGCTAACCACCTTAGCAAGCAATGGCAATGCAAGAGCTGCTAATGCCGCCACTCCATTATATCCAGCGAATAAAAGTGATACCCAGTCTGCTCCATCGTTATATGCCTCAGATGTTGTATCAGTCGTTTTGTAGATATGTGCAGTAACAGCAGATGTACTATAAATCCACATCGCAAAGAGTGCAAACCATGAGAAGAACTGTACATATGCCAGCTGAACCATGGTTTTAGGCATATTCTGAAAATCACGGACAATCTGAACAAACCCATTGTGATACTTATTCCGCCCCATAAAAATGGCACCAATCACATAAGAGAGCCCGAATAATCCGAAAATGCCACAAAGCACATAAAGCTGTGGATCAAATGACTGAATGGTAAACCAGGAAGCAAGAGCTGCTCCTACAAACAGAAGCGCCAGACCTCTGGCCATGTATTGCCTTGGGCTAAACTTTATATTTAATGGACCCGGTGTTTTTGATTCTTTAATATCTTCTTCAGATGGAGGATATTCTTTGGTTGTAAACACCGTCCACATGACGGCAACCAA
Organism: Ekhidna lutea; assembly: GCF_900188325.1. Taxonomy (GTDB): domain Bacteria; phylum Bacteroidota; class Bacteroidia; order Cytophagales; family Cyclobacteriaceae; genus Ekhidna; species Ekhidna lutea. The sequence continues at coordinate 18,547 of NZ_FZPD01000006.1, forward strand.
AAACGCGATACCACCAACGTAAAAAGACCATTTCACTGAATCAGGAATTTGGCCTTCAGGAGCAGTATTACTCACTCCAATCAAATTGGTAAAAATCCAGGGAAGTGCTGAAGCTACAACAGCTCCCACTCCGATAAAGAAGCTTTGCATTGCAAATCCCTTCGTTCGCTGCTCTGGTGGTAGCATATCACCAACGAAAGCACGAAAAGGTTCCATGCTAATATTGATTGATGCATCCATAATCCAAAGCATGCCTATTGCGATCCAAAGCGTTGGAGAGTTTGGCATTACAAAGAGAGCAATAGTCGCCAAAATAGCACCTATTGCGAAAAATGGTCGCCTTCTACCCCATCGTGGATGCCAGGTTCGATCACTTAAATATCCGATGATCGGCTGGACAATGAGCCCGGTAACAGGTGCAGCCAGCCAGTAAAAAGCGAGGTTTTTGGTATCAGCTCCTAGTGTTTCAAAGATTCTGCTGGTGTTAGCATTCTGCAATGCAAAGCCAAACTGGATACCCAGGAATCCAAAGCTCATATTCCAGATCTGCCAGAAACTCAGTTTCGGCTTATCGGAGTTCAATGAAATATCACTCATTTCCTGCTGATTTAGATCCTACAAAATACTGATAGGGCTGTAATTCTGTGATTGATGCACTTACCTGTGCTCCGCGGAAAACATCTGAAAAATTCCATGACTCAGGGATAGATACCGACTGAACATCATCTGACAAATTGATAATCACATCCACCCGATTACCCTCTTTTTCTCGGGAATAGGCAATCACCATTGGGTTTCCAACATCGACGAACTCAGGTTGGCCACCATATTCCCCATTGTAGAGTGCAGGGTTATTCTTTTTTAAATCAATCAATGAAGCATAGAAATCCTGATACTTTACATCGCCCCATTCGATCGTATCCTTTTCAAAAAATGCCAATCGCTCGTCCAGACCCGCCTCCTGACCACTATATATCAAAGGCATGCCCTGCGCAGTGAAGGCAAAAACAGCATAAGCTTTATGTCCATCCCCAAATCGTTCGAAGACTGTACCATTCCAGGAGTTTTCATCATGGTTGGTGGTAAAGTTCATTCGGATGGCATCTGTAGGGTATCGTTCAAGGTCTTTTTTGATAAAGGAAACTAGCGAATCTGCATTCTTCTCTCCTTTAGCTACTTCATTCATGTAATGATGAAGGCCCCATCCGTAAGTCATATGGAATGCATCTTCATGCATTTTTGGTTCATCCCATTCTGCCAGCATAAAGAGGTCTTTTTCTACATCCAGTGAATCTTTGGCTCTATTCCAAAATTCCATCGGAACAAAACCGGCCACATCACATCTATACCCATCGATTTCGGCTTCTTTAACCCAAAACCGAAGTGCTTCGATCATGTCATTCTGCATATCCATATTGTCATAATTGAGATCAGCGACATCTGTCCAGTCTGTTCCCTCCGGCCAGGTCACATTACCCAATGAATCCGTATTGTGATACCCCTCTATCTCAGTCCAGGCATGATCAAATGCTGTATGATTGGCCACCCAGTCAAGGATGACCAGCATATCTCTTTTATGAGCTTCTTCCACCATGTTTTTGAAATCTTCCATGGTGCCAAACTCGGAATTTACTGCTGTATAATCCTGGATGGAGTAGTAGCTCCCCAATCCTCCCTTTCTGTTTTTCTCTCCGATTGGCTGAATGGGCATGATCCAAAGGATATCGACACCCAATTCTTCCAGCCGCGGAAGGTGCGCAGCAAAAGCATTGAATGTGCCTTCAGGTGTATACTGACGTACGTTCACTTCATAGATCACCATGTCTTTGGCTTGCTCCGGAAAGCCCCCGGTGGTCTCCGCTTGCTTCTCCTCATTTTTGGGTTGAGAGCAAGAAGCGATGATTAATAACAAAAAAGTTAGGTTGGTTATGATCTTCATAATTAGTTATAAGTAATCATTTCAAATGAGTTCGGAGGTAGACTTAGCATTTCTCCGTCTAGTGTGCCGAAGAAATTGGTTCTTCCATTCATTGGCACTTCAATTTCAAGGAGTCGATCGCTTGTGTTGAACACTGAAATAACCTGATTATCAAAATACTTCCTGGACAGAACCAGATAGTCAGCTCCTGCTTCCACAATCTCCGTATCACCGTAAATCAATGCCAGGTTATTCTTTCTAATCGCGATCATTTTCTTAGTTCGGTTCCGTGTTGCCAACTGATGCTTATCCAGGTTTTCAAATTGCATCTGACGCCTGTTGTCTGGATCGTTACCTCCCACAGAGCCGTATTCATCTCCGTAGTAAATACACGGAATCCCCGGTATGCTCATCATGTATGCTGTCAATGCAGAAAGCTTTCTGTAAGCCAGCGTATCCTGCATGGTTATTTCTCGGTTCCAGCCTGCATACTTGGTATCCTCACTAAATTCCAATGATCCGTCCGCATATGAAATGAAGCGTGGACGATCCTGATTGCCGGTGATATATCCCATCAGGTTATGATCGCCGTAGTATTTGATGCTTTCTCTTAGGGAGTTGGACAGATCCTGCAAAGAACCGGCTCCAGCAAAAGCAGAAACCGCCCGATCGTACATGTTGAAGTCAAATTGCGCATCCAGCATCCCAGTGGAGATGTAGCTTTTTATTAGTTCATGGCTACCATACGTTTCTCCAATTTGAAAAACCGGCTGGCTTGTCTCAGCGACCACCTGCTGTTTGATCTTTTTAGTCAGCACTCTCCAGAAAATCTCAGGAATGTGCTTGGTGGCATCATGCCTGAATCCATCGATTCCGTATTCCTTGAGCCAGAAAATCGCTGAGTCGGTCATCGGGTCGACTGTTTCCATTCTGGAAAGATCCAGCGTAGGCATAAACGTATCGAACCAGGTTGTCAATCGGTGATCGTCCCATCGTTCTGTATTTAATGACCCATCCGGCAGGTAAAGATTGGTTGCCCAGTCCGGGTTTTCCTGATAAATCGGATGCTGCTCATGCACATGGTTGGCCACATAATCGAGGAGTACGTTCATGTTAGCTTCATGCGCGGTGTTTACCAGTGACTGAAACTCGTCACTTGTGCCAAAACGATAGTCTACTCGTACATTAGATATTGGCCAGTAGCCGTGGTAGGCTGAAAAACTGGTCTCAGGTTCCGGATACTTGCCAAATGCTCCTTCCGGATTTTGAGTGATTGGAGATAACCAGATTGTATTGGTGCCCAAATCCTGAAAATAGCCTTCCTTAATTTTTTGAGTGATTCCTGCTAAATCCCCTCCGAAATAGTCTGCTTTTGGATGTACTTCAGGAATATTAAGTGGTTTATCATTCGCTGGATTCCCATTATTAAACCGATCAACCATTAGGAAGTACATGACCATCGATTCATAGTCATTTCGATCAAGCTGATCAGGTGAAGTTACCACTTTGCCAAAGTCTAGCGGCACTAGCACATCATTACTCACCCCTTCCTCATTATATGCCCAAAGTCTAAGCTTAGATCGTTTAACGCTCTTCGCATTATTCGGTAAAACAATCAAAAATTCATTGTCATTAAACCGAATAAATTCATCTGGTATCAACGTGTTTTCCCAGTACGCATAGATGTCTGTAACCGGATTATTTGTCTTAAAAAAGATGGAGTTAGAAGTGAATCTGTCTGTTGAAATGGTTGGAATCTCATCAGGATTTGGACCTGCTATTCGAATCACAGAATTCCATCCTCCCATGCCATTGGAGATAGAATCGGGATTCTGTGGATCACGAATTTCTTTTCCATCAATAACATAGAGGTATTGGTATGTACCAGGAGATAAAAGCTCATAAGTAGAAAAGGCATTACCATTTTTCTCAAGCACAGTATTATTTGGGTTCCAGGCATTAAACTCCCCTTTAATTTTCACTTTCTTTTCATCGCCTTTAGGTTGATATAGGAAAGAGTACATGGTCTTCTTGGTTCGCCTTAGCAAAACACTTTCACCGATCCCCTGAGACCAGAAAGTAAGATTGTAAAGGTCTTGCTTTGGTCTTCCACTGATTATCAAAACGGAGTTATCTATTTCCAGATGGAATGGGCCATCGGTAGTGACAGAATCCAACCGTGTTGGTTCTAATATATAGTCTTCCAATAAGACCTGTGTTGACTGAAGATCCAGCTGTATAGGAGTTGTAAGTCCAACGATGAGCGGCTCCTCCAGTGTTTCTACTTTCTTCTCAGGAGTACAACCAAAGAGAAATACTACACTACCAATTAAAAACCATTTCATCATTTGAGTATGCTGTTTCGATCGTAAATACATTTTCAGATTTTAGCTTGTCTCTTCGATCTTTTTCGAATGGATCGAAATTGGAAATGGGCTTAACATATGAATAGGTGGAATTCTTAACCTCACCATCTTTCCAATTCTTTAATTCCGCTTGAGTAAATCCATGAAGAATTAGTTTTAGCTTTTTGATTTTTGAGTTAAACCCACCCTCAGCTGTTCCGATTTTAATTGAATGCTGGCCTGGTTCATAGCTTAGAATTCTTCTGTGATACATTCCATCTGTGTTTTCGTACGTAGTGCCATCATCTTCATAATATTCCGTCTGAAAAGGTTTTTCTCCTTTATAGACATGCAACTCCAGACACTCACCTACATCTTTGGAATTGTGTGTTGTTTCGCAATAAACCGTGATGATAGAGGAAGCCTTCACAAATAAAGGCAGGTGCTCAAGCGCGTATTCTCTGATCATTTCTTTACCCCCATCTATTTTCTCATCGGTAAAAAACTCATACCAGTCTCCTTGAGGGAGGTAAACTTTCCCGAATCGCTGGTCACTTGCAAGCGGAGCTACCAAAATGCTGTCACCAAACAGGTATTGATTTTCAAAATCAGTTTCATAAATCTTCGCGTCATTCGTATAGTCAATGCACAAGCTTCTGGCTATGGGCGTACCATTTTCTGAAGCCTGAAGGAATGCATGATATATGTATGGCAAAAGTTTGTACCTAAGACGAATGTAATTCGCAGAAATTTCCTCTACTTCTTCGCCATAGGACCAGGGTTCAGAATCATGCGAATTGATCATAGAATGACCTCTAAAGAATGGCGAAAATGCTCCAACCTGGATCCATCTCGCAAAGAGGTTACTTTGACCATTTCCGGCAAATCCCCCAACATCATAACCTGAAAACGGAATACCTGAAAGTCCTAAGCTATTGACCATACGTACGCCTAAAAGCATATGTTCATCATTGGCAACATTGTCTCCAGTCCACAGGGCGCTGTACCGCTGTACACCTGCAAAGCCAGCTCTGGTTAGTACAAATGGGCGATCGCCATTCAAGTTTGAAGCCGCACTTTCGTATGCACTGCGTGCCATTTGCAAACCAAATATATTTCTGCCTTTTCTGGTTGTGCCGCCTTCTCCCTCGAAATCAAACTCAATATTTTCAGGTAGCATTTGCCCCCACGTTGCGATTTCGTTCATGTCGTTCCAAAAACCTTTAATACCAATGTCAGTATAGGTTTTCATCATATCTTTCCACCATTCTCTTGCTTCCGGCTTGGTGAAATCCGGGAAATGACACCAACCTGGCCATACTTCACCTTCGTAAAGGATACCATCTGAATATTTCAGAAATACATCTTTTTCCTTTCCGGTATCATAGGGCAAGTAATTCTCTTCTGTCTTGATACCTGGATCACAAATTACTACCACCTCAAAACCCATATCCTTCAGTTGGGAAATCATCTCCTCTGGATTCGGAAATCGTTCTTTGTCCCAGCTGAAAATTTTGTATTGATCCATGTAATGGATATCCAAAACGATCACATCAGCAGGAATATCTTTATCTCTAAATTTCTTTGCTACATCCAATACTTCAGTGTCCGGATAATAGCTGTATCTACACTGCTGGTAGCCAATACTCCACAGGGGTGGAAGATTCATTCGTCCTGTAAGCCATGTATAAGATTGGATGATTTCAGAAACTGAACCTGAGAAAAAATAGTAGTTCAAGTCGCCAGAATCGACAGAAAAGCTAGAAAAACGGTTATTGGAAGCCCCAAAATTGAAGTGGCTTTTGTAGGAATTATCCAGAAAAATACCATAGCTCAAATCGCTATGAATGCCAATATAAAATGGAATGGAAGCGTAAAGCGGATCTGCCTCAATATCGTATGCAAAGTGATCGGTATTCCAATTTTGATAGCCTTTACCCCTTCGATCCAGCGGGCCGGTTTTTTCACCAAGTCCGACAAATCGTTCTTCATCCTGAAGCTTTTTGTAGACTGTTTTTTGCTCACCTTGTGTTTGAATACCCAGCCCGGGTTCATCCTGGTTGATAGCCCTACCTTCTTTATTTAGAAAAGTAAATAAGACCGGTTTTTTATTGATCACCACATCAAATTTGGAAGAGGTTATTACAATTGCATCCTCATTTTCCTCTACATCAAAAACAACTTTTGATGGCCTCTGGATTACAGCATATTGGTTGACATCTTCGTTTTCACTTTTCTGGTGTACCCTGACCGTGCGATCATTATAAAAAGTCACATCATAAATGTGCTGATCTGTCTCAAGATTTAATCCATATTTTGAGATCGTATATGATCTGCAATTGCCTCCAATTTCGATGCGTTTATTTCGCTCACTTTTGGTGATATCCAACATATTTAAAGTCTTTCATTAACCTGGTGACCTGCTCAAATTAATGAATTTAATTAGAGGACTTTGCAGTGTTGATTCGAAAAAAATAACGCAAACGGTTGCGAAAGGGCCTGATTATGAACTTTTTGTAAAAAGCCTAGACTTTTTTTGAAGAATCACGAGCCAAAAGGTTGGTTGGGAGTTTTAGAGATTCGACAGAAACTTCCTCTTCTTCGGATTCGATTTGTTTGATTAAAAGCTCCGCTGCATGCTGCCCCATTTCAAAACCTGGTTGCTCAATTGTTGTAATTGACGGATTAGTCAATGCAGTAAACTGCCAATTGCTAAACCCAACCACACCAAAATCTTGTGGGACATTTTTGCCGTATTTCTGAGCCGCCTTGATGGCACCCATAGCGGCAAGATCGTTAGAGGCGAAAAGTGCATCCGGTTTTTTTGTTTTTAGCAACTCAAAAGCTGCAGCATATGCTTCCCCTTCATTTGAAGCCTGATCATAGATGATCAAATCTTCATCAACAGTTAAGCCCGCATCTTCATGTGCTTTTCTAAATCCTTCAAGCCTGGCATTTGTGATATCCAGATTCTTTGGTCCGGCCAAATGACCTATCCGCTTGTATCCTTGTTTGATTAAGTGTTCAGTTGCTTGCTGACCTCCAAGCAAATCATCTACTGTAACCTTACTTGTATTCAAGGTATCAGGAACCCTGTCAAAGAAAACGATAGGCAGACCTTTTTGCATCATCGCTTCAAAGTGTGTGTAATCAAAAGACTCCTTTGATAAGGAAACCAGAACACCATCTACCCTATTATTAAACAATGTCTGGATATTCATCATCTCTCTTGCCACAGATTCATTTGACTGTGTGATGATGACGTTGTACCCTTTGCTCTGTGCAATGTCTTCAATACCACTGATCACCGTTGAAAAAAAGAAGTGAACAATCTCAGGAACGATCACACCGATGGTATTGGATTTACTATATCTCAAACTCAGGGCGAGCGAGTTTGGCTGGTAGTTCAATTCTTCAGCAACACGCCTAACGGCTTTCTTGGTTTCTTCACTGATCTCAAAATGATCTTTCAAAGCACGCGATACCGTTGATGGTGATATACCCAATTCTCGGGCTATGTCTTTGATGGTTGTTGTCTGCCTTTTCATGGAAGAAATATAGCTAAATGATACAATTCATGTTCATAGGTTTTGTAAAAGTCTGAAACGCAAACGTTTGCATGAAAAAAAGTTCGTAAAAACTTAGCGAAAGTGTTGTTTGCAATTTCTGAATTCATAAAATTCGATAGGTGAGTGTTAAGAAATATTCAATTTTTTGACGTAATAACTCTAAAAAATTAACTTAAAATTTAACGTGAAATTAAGATGAAAAATGTACTAAAATCCCTGAGTTTTTTAATGGTTTTAGGGGGCCTGATTTTCATCTCATCGTGCGGTGACGATGATGGTGGTATTATTATAGATGATGATGGTGGAGGATCGTTTACGGTTGCTGATGGATTTTATATCGCAGGCGTTTCAGGATCAGATACAACAATAGCTAACGCATATCTTTTAGCTGATGCACAGGTCGAGGGTGACGGATTTGCACCAACACCACGTGACGAGCACAAGGCCAGCTATATCTACCTTTCATCAGGTAGTTACATTTTTGCTGAGGTTGATGAGCAAAATATTGTTAGTGTTGAAGGTGGCGCTTCTGCTGTTGTTGATTCCGTAGGAGCATGGGCTGAAGGCTACACTTATGTAGAAGTTGAGTCTAACGGTGCTTCCTTCTCAGTTTCTGAAGATGGGGTCTATCATGTCATATATGACGGACAAAATGATGAAGCATTTATTGTAAGAGTAAATTCATGGGGTGTCATAGGTGGAGCTGTTTATGAATCTGCGTGTGTGTCTAATGGCTTTAATGCAGATGTAGATTTAGAAACGGTTTCAGAATCTGCAGAAGGGTCTACCTGGTCTGGAACAGGAATAATTCTAAGAGATGATCAGTTCAAGTTTAGATATAACAATTCATGGACAATTGGTGAATACAAATCGTTTACTAATCTCGGAGAAAGTCTGACTGTAATGGTTCCTGGAGGTGCTAATATTCAAAATGCAGAAGATGGAATTTACGACATTACTCTAGCTATGGATGCTGATGGTGCTTTTTCAGCCACTTTAACTCGAACAGGAGATGCTGAAGAGTGTACCTTTGATCCTGATAATTTTCCATGGGGAATTATTGGATCTGGAACTCAGGGTACTGAAACAACTGCAGGTTGGGGAGACGATAAGGACCTTATCTATGTTGGACAAAACGAAGGTGTCGATACTTGGCTTGGAGTATTCCCGATCGCTGGTGGTACTGCTGATAATGAATTCAAATTCAGAACTGATGGTACTTGGGCAACCAAACTAATACCAAACTCAACAACATATACTGACAATACTGGCAACATTACCGATAATGCAGATAGCAATGGCGATGGAAGCTGGTTCCTTGCGGATGGAGCATCTGGGTTTATCTATGTTAAAATCACAACTTCTGACCAGGGTGGATCTTGGAACATTGAATTCAGTGATGCAGAGTTTCAGGTAATTGGAGAAGGAAGCCCTGTAGGCAACTGGGAAGCTGGAAATGGTATTGCAATGACTTATAATGATGATCTTGCTTCTGCCACTTTGGCTTCAGGAAGCTATACAACTGCAGGTTGGAAGATTTTCGTTAACCAAAGCTTTGATTACAATGTTGGTGGCTCTTTGGATGGCACCACTGCCTTGGAATTCAACAACAGTACATTCAATCTTGATGCGGCGGGTGATTATTCAGTGACCATTAGCACAGCTGATGGCGGAGTTACTTACACCGCTTCTGCTACGCAGAATTGATTTCTTATTCTTAAAAAATTTAAAGCTGCCCTATTATTTGGGCAGCTTTTTTTTGCTAATTTTTTTTAAAAGTCATGAAGTTTAATCTCACCATTATATGCTTTCTTCTATCATTATGTCTTTTTGGACAAACCAGCATTGATCCTCAAATAGAGCCAGAATTCTTTTCTGCGGATGAAGAAATCACTATCACCTATGACGTCACTGCAACATCACTTCAAAGCTTTCAAGAAGCCTGGATTTGGATGTGGGTGCCGGGGAAAGGAATTGACGCACCCTCCAATATTAATCCTGCCAGCTCTAATTCGTCAGCTACAAATCCTGCGAAATTTACTCGAAGTACGGGTAATTCTGGTGAAGTCTATTTTTCATTAACTCTAACGCCTACCGAATTTTTAAACACTTCAGCTGAAAACATTGAAAGCATCGGTATGCTTTTAAAAGGAAATGATTGGAGTGATGGTCAAACTACGGATTATATCGCGCAAATTAATGATGGGTTTTCCTTGGTTGTTGATAATCCGAGTGGAAATTATGGCTTTTATAATTCATCAGAATCATTAAGTATTGAAGCCAGAACCTCAGAAACGGCAACCATTGAGATATTTGTAGATGGTGGATTAATTGAATCCACCTCCAATGTTACAAGCTTAAGCACAACACACACAATCATTGATGATGGAAACGTTCATGAAATAAAAATTACTGCCACAAATGGAAGCGAAACACTAGTAAAAAATCATACTTATACAATCACACCTACTCCTTCCAGCGAAACTCTACCTCTTGAAACAAGAGATGGAATAAATTGCGGAGAAGACAACACAAGTGTCACCCTGGCACTTAGGGCTCCAAACAAAGAACATGTTTTTGTCATCGGAGATTTTAATGACTGGTCGCTTAGCAATGAGTACCTCATGAAAAAAGATGATGAGGTGTTTTGGTTAACCTTATCCGAATTAACTCCTGGAGAAGAATATCTTTTCCAATACCTTGTAGATGGTGAGTTAAAAATTGCTGATCCTTATGCAGAGAAAATTTCTTCTCAATTTGACGATGCAGAAATTATCTCTGATAATAGATATCCCAACTTGAAGCCATATCCAGGTAGTGAAACCAGTGAAGCAGCTTCTTTTTTGCGGACCAATAAGTCGGATTATGTCTGGGAACCATTTACAAGACCGCAAAAAGAGGACTTAGTTATCTATGAATTGCTGATTCGGGACTTTACAGAAGAAAGAACGTTTGAAGCAGTAATTAATCGCCTTGACTATTTGCAAGATCTGGGTGTAAACGCAATTGAATTGATGCCTGTGCAGGAATTCGAAGGCAATCTGAGCTGGGGCTATAATCCGGCTTTTATGTTTGCTGTTGATAAATATTACGGGACAGAATTAGATTTTAAAACCCTTGTAAATGAGGCACATAAAAGAGGAATAGCTATTATCCTGGATATTGTATTGAATCATCAGTTTGGAAGAAACTCCCTTGTCAGACTTTACAATGAAGGACTTTACGGAAACCCAACTTCTGAAAACCCCTGGTTTAACACGACCCCCAAACATGATTTCAATGTGGGCTATGATATGAATCATGAAAGTCAGTATACCAAAGACTATGTTGACCGGGTAGTCACCTATTGGCTGGAAGAATATAACATTGATGGCTATCGTTTTGATCTCTCCAAGGGATTTACTCAACGAAATTCACTTGGTAATGTAAGCTTGTGGGGGCAATATGATGCTTCCAGAATTGCCATCTGGAAACGAATAGCAGATGTAATTTGGGCTGAAGATCCATCAGCATACATTATTCTTGAGCATTTCGCTGAAAACAGAGAGGAAAAAGAATTATCTGAATATGGTATGATGCTATGGGGCAACATGAATCATACCTATATCAATGCTGCTAAAGGCAGTTCCGCATCATTGAGTCAAACCTACTATGTTGATCGCGGTTGGTCTGATCCACATTTGATTTCATATATGGAAAGTCATGATGAAGAACGTCTTATGTGGGAGGTTCAAAAATCCCATGGGCTGAACTATTCACTCGAACGCGCAAAACTTGCAACTGCCTTCTTTCTTACTGTTCCCGGTCCTAAACTGATTTGGCAGTTTGGGGAATTCGGGTATGATGAAGAATTGAATAATGATCGGTTAGGTATAAAACCGACACACTGGGAATATCTGGAAGAAGTCAACCGAAAGAAGCTATTCGATTTATACAAATCAATCATCAACTTAAAGGTTAAATCAGGTTATATAAACGAACAGTACTTCCATTGGAGTCCGTCCGGATTAGTTAAAACCATAAATATTGACCATCCGGAAGTATCTATTTACCTCATTGGTAATTTTGATGACGAGGCACAAACAAGCACTCACAAGTTTTCTAAACCCGGCACATGGTACGACTACTTTACGGGAGCATCATTCGAAGTGACTAATCCATCGGTTGAAGTAACACTTGGAGCGGGGGAATGGCATATTTTCACATCAGAACTTATTGAAAATTATATTGAAGATCAGGAAATAACCCTAAGTAGTCCTCAATCCCTGAATGAAATAATTTATCCAAACCCGACTGATAATGAGGTGAGAGTTAGTGGCACATGGAATCATTCAAATTACTACATCACCGATCAAACAGGAAGGGTTCTCTTTTCAGGGACACTTAAGGATCAAACTATTGATGTAAGTAACCTAAATTCTGGAATTTACTTCTTAACACTTGAAAATCAGGCGAGGAAATTAACTGAAACCATAGTAATTAGGTAATCCAACTAAGCTTTTTCTTGCCAGATATTTAAGCACCCAAAAGTGGGTTCTTAAAATCGTTATAATTCGCAAACGTTTGCGTAGAAAAATACACTAAAAAGCCCTGAAAATCATGGATTTACGTTCTGAAATTGGTAAAATTGAATAAGGAAAATTTTTCAATTCGGGTCATTTATTTGATTGATCCTGCCATTCAATTCTAAGTAAATCAAATGAAGAAAAAGAGGATTATAAGAGGACTTCAAAAGAGCTACAAGTGCCTTTTGATTCTCATGGTTTCGACCAGTGCATTTTTGGCCAGCGGACAACAGTCTACGGTTTCGGGAACAGTGACAGATGCAACCGATGGAATTTCATTGCCGGGTGTTACGGTACAAATCAAAGGTACGCAAAGAGGTGTTGCTACCGACATTGATGGGAAGTATTCTATTAATGTTTCACCTGGTGAAATTTTGGTGTTCACGTATGTTGGATATAAACCGCAGAGAATAGCTCCGGGGAATCGTACCATAATCGATGTGGGCTTACAGACTGATATTCAAGAACTATCTGAAATAGTGGTGGTCGGGTACGGCCAGGTAGAAAAAGGAGATGTAACTGGTGTTGTAAATAAAGTAGATGCAAAGGATTTTAATAGTGGCGTTCTCACATCTCCTGCCAATCTAATCGCCGGGAAAGTAGCTGGTGTTCAGGTTGTTACGAATGATGGAGCCCCAGGATCAGGTATATCTATCCGTATTAGGGGTGGTACATCACTGACTGCAGGAAATGAACCGCTTTATGTAGTAGATGGTGTTCCGTTGGATAATGACGGAGTAGCAGGAGTAAGAAATCCGTTAAACTTTATTAATCCAGCTGATATTGCTGATATAACCATTTTAAAGGATGCATCTTCAGCAGCAATTTATGGTTCACGAGGAGCAAATGGTGTAGTAATAATTACGACAAAAAAAGGTTCGCCTGGGAAACCAAAAATTTCTTACGATGGCAACTATACCATTGGCTTTAATGGTAAAGGAGTAGACATGTTAAATGCCGAAGAATTTGAATTCACTGTACGGCGGAAAGCTCCTAGATATAAGGATGATCTGGGTAGCTCTAATACTGACTGGTTTGACGAAATTACACAGGTCGCAAAAGGAATGAACCATAATTTAGGTGTTTCCTTCGGCAGCCAGACAAATTCCGGAAGGGTATCATTAAACTATCAGGATGTAAATGGACTATTGAAAACAGATAACCTAGAACGAATTTCCGGAGCTGTAAATTTTACGCAAAGTGCGTTGAATGATGACTTACAAATAGGAATCAGTACAAAACACAGTATTATCAATAATAGATTCGCTCCTAATGTAATAGGGTCGGCACTTGTTTTTGATCCAACTCAATCCGTATTTGCAGATGACCCCAGCACTGGCGGTTACTTTGAATGGTCTAGCGTATTGGCCCCCGCCAACCCAGTTGCACAAATAGCTCAAACATTTAACATTGGTAAAACCAAACGAAATCTGATTGGAGCTAATTTAAACTATAACCTACCACTCGAAGGATTGTCAGTAAAACTCAACTATGCTTATGATAATTCACGAGGAGAAAGCCAGGTTACAAGGCTTATCAATCCTAGTGCCGGAATTGTTCAAGGGAACTTCTCAACATTTGAAGACTCCAGAACGAGTGGGCTTTTTGAAGCATATCTTAATTACAATACCGAGCTTACCAATGGACGTCTGGACCTAACCGTAGGTTACTCATATCAGGATTTTCAGAGCGAAGTGGATCGATCGCTTTTCAAGCGTGATACAGTCTCTTTAAACACATTAGATATCCAAAATCCTGGTTCCTTCATTAGTAGTGCCAAACTTGATGAAATAAGGCCATTTCTAGATGAACCATTAATTTTTGAACTTGAAAACAGGCTCATATCATTTTGGGGTAGAGCAAACCTTTCATTGAAAGACAAGTACTTGATAACGGCGACATTGAGAAGAGACGGGAGTACTCGATTCGGCGAACGAAACAGATGGGGATTATTCCCATCGGTAGCGGTGGGTTGGAGAGTGATTGATGAACCTTTTGCAAGCGGATTAGAAAATGTAATGTCCAACCTTAAACTTCGATTAAGCTATGGAATTACAGGAAATGAAGAAATCGGAGATTATCTATATGTAAACCTATATCAGCAAAGTGATGACAGATCAGCCTACATATTTGGTCAAGATACGGTTAATACCTTCAGACCCAATTCCGTAGATCCAGATATTAAGTGGGAGGAAACAAGATCGCTAAATTTTGGAATTGATTATGGTTTTTTAGAAGGCAGAGTATACGGTTCAATTGATATATACAGAAAATTAACTACTGATTTATTATTCGATATCGCATTTCCAATCGGTACTTTGACTGGAGACAGGGCAGTGACCAACATTGGTGAAATGGAAAATAAAGGAATAGAATTCCTAATCAATACAATAGCAATAGATCGTGATGATTTACGATTGGATATTGGCTTTAATGCTGCGCTCAATAAGAATGAAATTCTAAAATTGGACAACTCGAATCTTCCTGATTTTCAAGGATATACTACCGGGGATATTTCAGGAAACGTAGGTGAGAGAATTCAAATATTAAAAGTAGGGTATCCCGTTAACTCATTTTTTGTATACGAACACAAAATGGGAGCTGATGGCAAGCCAATACCTGATGGAGTTGATGTCAACAATGATGGCTTAAGGAATGAACTTGATATGTACGTCGATCAAAATGAAGACGGCATTATCAATGATGATGACTTGCGACCGTATAAGAAACCTGCACCAGATGTAATTCTTGGATTAACTGGTAATCTGACTTATAAGAATTTCGATTTAGCTATGACACTTAGAGGTCAAATTGGTGGGTATACATATAATAATGTCCAGTCTCAATATGGAGCATTCCAAGGAGCGAATAATGCATTCTCCCCAAACAACATTCACACCTCAGCTTATGACAATGACTTCACAGACAGGCAGTTGCTTTCTGATATATATGTAGAAAATGCATCTTTTCTAAAACTGGATAATGTCACTTTAGGATACAACATAAACTCATTTGAAGCTATCAGTGCAAAAGCATTTGTTACCGCAACCAATCTACTAACCTTAACCGGATACTCTGGTGTAGACCCTGAAGCAGGAATAAATGGAATCGATAACAATCTCTACCCAAGAAGTAGAACAATTTTGATAGGTCTAAACATCAAGCTATAATCAACGAAATATCATGAAGAAGTTTTATTCAATAATTATTATTCTGTCATTCCTTTCGTGCACAGATCTTGATCTGGAGCCAAAAAACGGACTTGTAGAATCAGTAGCTTTTGAAAATTTTGAGGGATATCAATCGTATATCGCTAAGGTTTATGCTTCTCTGACTCTTACTGGGCAGCAAGGTGCTGCAGGTCAGCCTGACTTAACAATCATTAATGATGAGGGATTTTCCAGTTACCTGCGTGTATGGTGGAAAGCACAAGAGCTTACAACAGATGAAGCGATTATCGCATGGAATGACTCGGGAATTCGTGATCTTCATAATCATGCCTGGGGTGCGGACAATCAATTTGTAAGGGTTTTGTACTATAGAATTTTTTACACCATCTCGTTGGCAAACGATTTTATTAGAGTTGCTGAGGACTTACCTCCTGGTCTTTCATCAGATGAAATAGCTACCATTAATGAATACGTAGCTGAAGCTAGATTTATACGGGCTTTCTCCTATTGGCATGCACTCGATCACTTCAGAAACATTGCACTTATTACATCTATTACGGCTGAGCTTCCAACTCAGGTTGATCCTCAGGTTATATTTAATTTTATAGAAAGCGAACTGAATGACATAGAAGACCAGCTACTTCCTGCTGGCCAATCCAATCATGATTACGGTCGTGTGGACAGAGCAGCAGCATGGATGTTAAAGGCTAAACTCTATCTTAATGCAGAGGTTTATGTAGGGGCTGATCGTTATTCAGATTGTATAGAAGAACTAAATAAGGTCATAAGCTCAAATGTTTACAGTCTGGCAGCAAACTATCAGGAACTGTTTATGGGAGACAATCATCTCCGAACAGACGAAATAATATGGCCGATCGTACATGATGGACTTGTTTCACAAACCTGGGGTGGAACTACAACAATCATAAGAGGTGGTATTGGTGGAGCAATGTCCGATGATGAGAAAAACGGCTCTCCATCAGCAGATGAGGCAGAAAATGATTATGGAGTGCCAAGTGGATGGGCAGGTTACCGAACCACAAGTGCTTTAGTGAATAAATTTCCAGGTGCTGCTTCGGATCCGAACGGTAATAGTGCAGATGGTCGAGCAATTTTCTTTACAGAAGGACAATCGCTAGAGATAGCAGATGTAGGAGAGTTTACTCATGGCTGGGCCGTACCGAAATTCAATAATCTTGAAGCTTCCACAGGTCGAAGAGCGCCCGGAGTAGATCAGGTAAGTACCGATTATCCGGTATTTAGATTAGGAGAGGCATACTTGATGTTAGCTGAAGCTGAGTTACAAGAAAATGGAACCGTTAGCACAACAACTCTGGGATACCTGAACGATCTAAGGGTAAGAGCATATGGCGACAATAGCGGCAACATTGCTGCTGGTGATGTTACACTTGATTGGATCTTGGACGAGCGAGCTCGTGAGTTGTATTTGGAAGCAACAAGAAGAACGGATTTAATCAGACATGGGAAGTTTTCAGGTGGAGGTTATATCTGGCCATGGAAAGGTGGAGTGGCTGAAGGAATGGCTTCTCCTGGTCATTTGGATATTTTTCCAATCCCTTCATCAGATTTGATTGCTAATCCAAACTTGAAGCAAAACGACGGTTATTAAATAGTTAATTTAAAAAAGGAAAGAGCGACACTAGCTGTCGCTTTTTTTGTTTATGAGTAGTCGCATATCATATCTATTGGTCATCCTAGCCCTCATTTCATGCGGGGAATCTGGTACTTTGCTAAGATCACATGAGTTTCAGAGTGATTACATAGAAGATCGTACAATCCAGGTGTTGCTGCCTCCATCCTATCACTCGACCAACGAAAGCTACCCAGTGCTTTATATGCATGATGGACAAATGCTATTTGATTCCACCACTACCTGGAACGGACAGGAATGGGGGGTGGATGAAACAATGGCAAAGCTGTCAAAAGAAAACAAGATCAGGGAAGCAATTGTCGTAGCTATACCCAACGGAGGAACACTGCTGAGACACCCTGAATACTTCCCACAAAAACCATTTGAAAGTCTTCCAAAGAATGTTCAGGATTCTCTTTATCAACTGGATCGTGGGGATGGTATACTTCTTTTTGGAACAGAAGTTCAGTCTGACAACTATTTAAGGTTTATTACCGAAGAACTTAAACCATTTGTTGATTCGACGTATCGGACGTTACCTGATCGGTCGAATACTTTCATTGCCGGATCCAGCATGGGCGGACTAATTTCCATGTATGCGATTTGCGAATATCCTGATGTATTTGGAGGAGCGGCATGTCTAAGCACTCACTGGCCAGGTGTTTTTACGATTGAAAACAATCCCATCCCGGATGCCTTCTTCACCTATCTAAAAGAAAACGTACCGGACCCTGCGAATCATAAGCTATACTTTGATTATGGAACAGCCACTTTAGATGCCTTGTACGCATCATTTCAACCAGTCGCCGACTCTATAATATTAGAAGCAGGGAATGATTCCAATACCTTCAAAACAATGAAATTTGAAGGCGATGCACATGATGAAAATGCCTGGAAAAATCGTCTGCATATCCCCTTAATATTTTTATTATCAAAAGATTGATACCATGAAAAAACTGCCGTTCATTCTTCTTTTCACTTCATTTCATTTATTCGCTCAAGAGATCGAACACATCGATCCTCCCTTCTGGTGGACAGAAATGCCAACAGAAGAGTTGCAGATTATGCTACATGGTGAAGAGATTGGCGATTTGGAACCATCTTTGGAATATGCCGGGGTAAGTCTTGAATCCATTGAAAAATTGCCAAATAGAAACTACCTGGTCCTTAACCTTAAGATAGCTAAGCAAACCAAACCTGGAACATTCAAAATAGCTCTCAAAAATGGAAAAAGTACCCAATTGGCAATCGACTATGAGCTTAAATCCAGAACATTAGATTCTAATCGTAACATGGGTTTTGATGCCAGTGACGTCATCTACCTTTTAATGCCTGATAGATTCGCCAACGGTGATCCATCCAACGATACGATAGAGGGAATGTTTGAAGCCGCAGACCGAAGCAATCCAAATGGCAGACATGGCGGAGACATCAAAGGGGTTTTAGATAATCTTGACTACATCAAAGATCTGGGGATGACTGCCGTATGGCTCACTCCTACTTTCGAAAATGACATGAAGCCCTCTTATGGGGCTTATCATGGCTATGCAGCCACCGATTTATACAAAGTGGATCGTCGGTTTGGATCGAATGAGGAGTTTAAGGCTTTTGTAGAAAAGTGTCACGGCATGGATATGAAAGTGATCATGGACATGATCCACAACCATGTGGGCGATCAACATTGGTGGATGAAGGATCTACCATCTGATGACTGGTTTCATGATATAGAAGAATATGGCACCACTAATTTCAGAGGTGAAGTACAGTCTGATCCCTATGCTTCCCAATACGATCTGGATAAACTCCAAAAAGGTTGGTTTGTAGCCGAAATGCCAGACCTCAATCAACGTAACCCTATTCTAGCTAAATACCTCATTCAAAACTCTATCTGGTGGATTGAATATTCCGGCGTGGATGGCATTCGAATGGATACGTATGTGTACCCCTATAAGGACTACCTGGCGGACTGGGTATCAGAGGTAATGACCTCCTACCCCAATTTCAACATTGTAGGTGAAGCCTGGGTAGAAAAGGTCGGTCATGAAGCATACTGGCAAGAAGATATGGAAGGGCAGGATGATGGTTATGATTCGCAATTACCAAGTGTGACCGATTTCCAGATCATGTTTGCTCTGGATCAGGCGTTAACTGAAGATTTTGGATGGAAAAATGGCTTGTCTAAGCTTTATTATGCGATTTCTCAAGATCGGTTGTATTCAGATCCGATGAAGAATGTAGTGTTCATCGACAACCATGATACGGAGCGATTTTTCACTAAAATGGGCGAAGATCCTGATCTTTTTAAAATGGGATATGCCTACCTGATGACAATCCGTGGTATCCCGCAAGTCTATTATGGCATAGAGCTGATGCTGGCCAATGATCCTGTAAGCGGAGACGGAAGAAAACGTGCCGATATGATTGGTGGATGGCCGGAGGATAAGCGCTCAGTATTTACACGAGAAGGCAGGACAAAAAAAGAAAACGAGGCTTTTGACTATGTGAAAAAGCTAACCAACTGGCGAAAAGGTGCTGAAGCAATTCACAAAGGAAAACTCACTCATTTCATTCCTGAAAACAATACGTATGTGTATTTCAGACACACAGAAGATGAAGCTGTCATGGTGGTAATGAATCAAAATGAGAAAGAGGTAGAAATGAACAGGGATCGCTTCGCAGAAATCCTGAATGACTACAAAAAGGGGTTGAATGTGGGCGATGGATCCACGATTGATGTGACAACCAATTTTAAGGTTGGCCCAAAACAAACGGCTATTTTTGAGTTGAAGAAGTAATCCGATTTTGATATAATAAATAGTGCCAAGTAACATTACCTTGGCACTATTATTTGTATTAAAATCTTTGATTATGGAAAGATTGTTCTCTCATATTCATGTAAAACCTGCCCATTTCTGACAGCCTGAAGAACAATAGTGTTGTATGCGTGCCCAGGATTGCTCCATAAAGTAATGTTAGTATTTTTTGTGCTTTCTCCTGAGTGAGTATGAACAAATTGATATTGAGCCTGTCCATAAAGTGTGTATTTAATTCTGACGTCATATTCTGGTACGTTTCCATTTGCACTACTTGTAATTGTTACATTTTCTCCCAATTGTGGATACCCATCATTTAATGTTATATCTATGACAGGAGCAGGAAAAAGAGTTTTAGGAATCTCTTCCAAAAGTGCCCCCTGTATATCCAGAATTTGAATTACCACATCTGAATAGGCTAATCCAGGGCTTGAATAAAGGTTAATATTGCTGACTTTATTTGATCCGTTATAGCCACTATTGTTTGTATGAACAAACTGGTACTGAAATTGGCCATTCAATGTATACTTTAATCTTACTTGATAGTTGAATAAATCTCGTCCGTTACCCATTACAGGAATACTTTTCAAATCTACCACTTCACCAACTTGCCAATAACCATCATTAGAGGTGACATCCGCAACGTTTTCTACTTTATTTGATCCGTACTCAGTAAGATCAAATGGTGCAGTAGTATATGTATTTTGTCCCCTAACAACAGAAACCTTAAAACGAAAATTATTTCCATACCTTGGTACCTTATCAGTTACAAGAAAAAAATGTTGTCGATTTTCAGATAATCTAACCTCACCGATATTAATTCTTCCATGATGAATATTTCCCTTATAAAGATCAAAATACATAACCGTTATACCTCCACAGACTCCAGTACCCGGTGCACATGTAAGCTTATATCTAAACGAAAATCTATTTTCTCCATAGCCGGTTATTGGATTAAAATAAATTTCACTTAAATTATATTTTCCATTGCTATTTATTGGCTGTGGAATTGAGACTTCCTGATCTATTTTATCAGGTTTTATATGTTCTTCTTGACATGAAAACGCTAAAAAAGCTAACAAAAAAAGTTTTCCTATTTTTTTCATAATTAACTACTTAATGATTGTGTGATCTTTCAAAAGTAGTTTTTTTTAAAACAAATGGCAGACGAACACAGAAACTGTAAGGATCGGAACCCTCGGGTCTAGCTACCACCAAAATGGAAACAGAGTTTTAATGATACCCTTAGCTGCTCACTCTAGTAAGATTTCCGAGTGCTGGTCACGGTCTCCGAATGACTAGTGATCATTCACAGGCTTCCATACTACCTTTGTTGATAAGTACTGGGAGGTTCAGATTGGGAGGCTGTTAATTTCTTCTGCGACTCATAAACCCCTACTTCACCATAACGGATCATCTCTTCATCCAAAAATCCTCAACCTCCTCTAAAGACTTCCCTTTCGTTTCAGGTATGAACCTATAGGTAAGCACCAATGTGATCAATATGAATCCGATGAAGATGAAATAGGGTAACGACTGATTCCAAAAGGGTCCCTGATTGGCATCACTCTCCACAATCAACGGGAAAGACTGTGAAACGACATAATTCATACCCCACTGAGCGGCTACTGCTACTGACATAGCCAATGATCTGATTCGGTTAGGAAACATCTCTGAAAGCAACACCCAGACAACAGGGCCCATTGACAAGGCAAAAGAACCTATGAATACCAGTATACCAACTAAGGATACAAGTCCAACCTGACCATTCATCAAAGTGATGCCCAGCATTAAGAATCCGATAGTCATTCCGATACATCCTAGATAAATCAGCGGTTTTCGTCCGAACTTATCTACGGTTCCCATGGCGATAAATGTGCATAATAAGTTTACTCCTGCCAACAAAAGTTGCTGCTTTAGCACATCCTCTTGCCCGAATCCAAGTGCCTTTTCAAAAATATCTGCGCCGTAGTAAAGCACTGCGTTGATTCCTGTCAGCTGCTGTAATGCTGAAAGTGCAGATCCAATCAGTACAATAGGTAGAATTCCTTTGGCGAATAATTCACCGATAGTTGGCTTGTCTGTTTTATCGATAGAAAGGCATATTTCGCTAAACTCTTTTTCCGCCATTGATTCCCCATGCAACTGGGCCAGAATCATTTTAGCCTCCTCATCTCGTCCTTTTAGGATCAACCAGCGAGGACTCTTAGGCACCACAAACAACAGGAATAAAAATATCAGACAAGGAATAAGCTCTGACCAGAACATCAGTCGCCATCCCTGATTCAGATTGTATTCATAGTCTCCGGAATTTCCAATGGCATATGTGGCCAGAAATACCACGAAGAAACCAACTACAATGGCCAGTTGGTAATAGGTCACCATCTTTCCCCGAATGGCCGCAGGCGAAAGCTCGGCGATGTAGGTAGGTGCATTCATGGAAGCGATCCCGATACCTAATCCACCCAGTATTCGAAAAAACACTAATAATGGAATGGATTGAGGTAAAAAGGATGGGAGCCCGGATCCCCAGGCTGAAATGGTAAACAGAACGGCGGATAAAATCAAAGAATTTTTTCGTCCATAGGCTTTGCTAATCAATCCGGAGAATAGTGCTCCAACAAAACAGCCAACCAGGGCACTACTAACGACCCACCCCTTCATCATGGCATCCAGTTCGAAGTATTTACTGAAGTAAAACTGGGTCCCGTTTATCACTCCTGTATCGTATCCAAAAAGGAGTCCTCCAAGTGAACACACAACAGTGATTAGAAGTAGGTTTTGCTTTTTCATAGGTTGATTAGTTGAGGGTGATGGATTGGGTGTTCAGATCTCTGGAATTAGATCCTACAGAGATACGAAATTCTCCGGGTTCAAATACGAGTTCTCCCATTTCATTATAAAATGAAAGTTCATCTTTTGATAGCATGAATTTAATTGCCTTGGTCTCTCCTGCGGCGAACCATACTTTTTCAAACCCTTTCAGCTCCTTGATTGGTCGAACCAGAGATGCAGCCACATCTTGTATGTATAGTTGAACAACTTCTTCACCATCCATATCTCCACTATTGGTCACATCTACAGAAATGCTGATCGATTCTTCCTCTTTTGAAACCTTGAAGTTTTCGTAATTAAATGAGGTATAGCTTAGACCGTATCCAAATGGGAACAATGCATCATTTGGCCCATCGGTGTAATGCGTCCAAAAAACATTTTCCGCTCGGTTAATGGGTCGGCCGGTACTTTTCTGACTGTAATAGAGAGGCTCTTGCCCAGTATGGTACGGAAATGAAACGGGCAACTTTCCGGAGGGGTTGTAGTCTCCAAAAAGCACATCGGCTATTGCATTTCCGGCCTCTGAGCCTCCAAACCAGGCTTCAAGAATAGCATTGGCATCCGCTGCTATTTCAGGAATGGCTACCGGACGTCCGGTCATCAGCACTACAACAATGTTATCATTCACTTTCTTAAGTTCATTAAGCAAGTCGATCTGACTGCCTTTTAATCCCACATCTATTTGGCTTCTACCCTCTCCTGACTGGTAGCAATCCTCTCCCATGGCTAAAACCACCACATCACTGCTTTTGGCAAGATTGACAGCCTCCGTAAATCCGCTTTTATCTTCTTCTACTATTGTAAGCTCTCTTCCAAAACTTCGATGACCGGTGGTCAATGTGTATCCTTTCGCAAACGCTACTTTAGTGTCTTTTGTAACCGCTCCTTTAATGCCTTCAAGCAATGAAACTGCCGAGTTAGGAACGGCCTGAGCCCTCCAGCTTCCCAGCGGGATGTCTTTGTGAGCGGCCAACTGACCAATGACAGCTATCGAGTTAATTTCCTTTTGCAGTGGAAGAATGCTCGATTCATTTTTTAATAGCACGATTGACTTACGAGCCGCATCTCTTGCTGCTGCTAAACTCTCAGCTGAAAGCAGTTCCTCTTTCTCACGTTGTGCATCTGAATACCGATATGGATCATCAAAAAGGCCCAGCTTAAACTTGAGCTTCAATATTCTTCGTACTGCATCGTCCAACAAATCTTCACTAACCTCTCCCTGCTGGATTTTCTCTTTTAATCCTTTCTCATATACTCTTCCTTCCATATCCATGTCACTACCGGCAATCATAGCCATGGCAGCAGCCTGGGCTGTATCTTTTGCATATCCATGAAAAATCATCTCCGGTATAGAGCCCCAGTCTGAAACCATCATACCATCGTAATTCCATTCACCCTTTAGAATGTCACGCTGAAGAAATTCATTTCCGGTTGCTGGCACTCCATTTAGATCATTAAAGCCATTCATAAAGGTTGCTACGCCTGCATCACTGGCAGCTTTAAAAGGTGGAAGTATTACATTGTAAAGTGTCTGCATCGAAACCTCCACCGTGTTGTAATCCCTCCCAGCTTCAGCAAATCCATAACCAGCAAAGTGCTTAGCACAAGCTGCAATGGTAGTTGGAGACGATAAATCATCTCCCTGATACCCTTCCACCCAGGCCTTTGCCATAATGGAAGCTAAGTATGGATCTTCACCCGGGCTTTCCATGATTCTTCCCCATCGAGCATCTCTACTGATATCGATCATCGGTGCAAAGGTCCAGTGCAAACCGGCTGCAGAGGCTTCCCTGGCAGCTACTTCCGATCCTAATCGTGCCACTTCAGGATCCCATGAGGCAGCTTGAGCCAAGGGAACGGGTAGCATGGTTTTATATCCATGAATTACATCATAGGCGAATACCATAGGGATGCCTAATCGACTGTTGTTTACGGCAAGCTCCTGAGTTCTGCGAATCTCATCTGCTGTTAGCACATTCAACATCGCTCCAACCTGACCATTTTTTATTTTTTCTGCTTTCCACTGATTATCACCAGACACAGGACCGGTAAATTCCCATGTACCATTGTACATAATCGTCTGACCGATTTTCTCATCAATGGTCATCAATGTCAGAAGATTGTCCACTTTTTGATCCATGCCTCCCTCGGCAGTAGCTGACTGCCCCTGATCATCGCAGGAGCTATTGAAAGCTAAAATGAAACAGATAGCAATGCTTTTGATTGGGTTAAGTAGTGAATTCTTCATGACATTTATTCGTTAAATCGAACTAGAATTTTGGTTGTTCATTCTTATCCCAGATGCCCCAAAAAGCCCCTACATCTCCTTCATCTCCGGTCTTCCACGACTCATCAAAAGAGGAGAAATAGAAGATTTCTATGTCTTCCTGCTTGGACCAAAGCTGCGTATTTATGAAGTATTTCATCGCATTGTCATGTGAGGGGACTGATCCGTGAAATACCTGCCCCTGATCCGGCCATCCGGTTTCAGTGATGATCACACGCTTGCCCTGGCCGGCCATCATTGCCCGTCTGAACATATCTTTCATATACAGCAACGAATACTCTAATGCACAGCCTTCCCAATAAGGATAGCAATTAGCCAAAATCACATCGCATGCTTCCGTAATACGCGGTTTGAAACCAAACTCATAATAGGCATCCACATACCCAACAGGGATGTCCGGGATTGCTTCTTTTACTCGGTAGATATATTCAAGCAGTTCCTCCTCAGTCAGATCTTTTCGATACAATACCTCATTTCCCACTGCAACGATATCCGCATAACCGGCTTTAGCCACTTCTATTACCCCTTCAATTTCCTTTTCGTTGATTTCATTGTCCGTACCCAGCCATGCCCCTACCAGGGTTTGCAGTCCATTTTCTTTGGCGATCCTCGGAATCATTTCATTGCCTTCTGTACACGAAAATGATCGAACCCAATTCGTATAGGGTTTGATAATCTCCATCCGTCTTCGGATTTGTGCTTCACTCAATTGATCTCCTGGCTCTTGCCCCTCTTCGTAAGGACTGAAGCACAATCCATGCATACCATCGTTCAGTAGCTTATTGTAAAGCTCTGATAACTCTTCAGTTGTTTTACCGCTTAAGTCTTCTCCCGCTAAGGATAATATTTCGTAGCGTGCTCCCATATTCTAATTAATAATCACCTTGATTTTATCAATAGTACCTGTTCGATTAAAGAGCATTTTTGAATTCTTCTCATTGAGCGCACTTCCATCAATCGCGTCAGATTGTCCATTTGAATAAGTCACTAATATTTCTGAGGTGTTGCCCTTTTCATAAATAACTGGAACCTGGCAATAGGTAAAGGCCAATTGACCCGGTTTGAGATCGATTGATTTTTTATCACCGTTCAGATCAAAGTATTCAAATACCGAGGGTGCAGCGAGGAATTCTTTCTGGCTCAGGAACCTTGGTTCAAAATAAATTTTGGAATCAATTACTGATACACCTAGCTCTGCCCATCTATTTAGGATGTCTTCCTTAACCTGTCCGGTCATACCAGGTTGCTGAGCTCCCCGCCCTCCGGGCGTGTGTGAATAAGGATCTGTTGGAATAGAACCATATAACTCCGGATCTTTATTGATACCAATACCGGCTCGAATTTCATAATAATGATCAATCATACGTCCCATCTCAGGAGCGCCCTTATATTTTTCCCAGTTCCAATTAATGTTTTCCTGAACAGCGACAAGCAACTTAGAAACCATATGCCAGTAGATGCTTCCAAGCCCCTCATAACCATAAAATGTACCGGATCTTCCGGTAAATGCTTTATGGTTGAATATCTGTTCAAACACTTCGAGATATCGATCGTATTCCTCCTCAACTAAATCCTTGTGCTGTGTCTTTTTCAATTTCTCTAATGCATCTTTCAGGCTATTGGCATTGTTAAATGATCCATTGAAATGGTACCCACCGGTGACATCCGCATATAAGACTGATTTATTATCTTCCTTAAGTAATTCCTGAGCAAGCCTGGAGGACTCAATGAAATCCTTTGGAATCTGATTCTTTTCCAGAAACTTAGGAAGTGTTCTATTCGGGTAGAGCATGTAGCTGTACTGATCTTCTCTGAAGATATCACTGGCTTTGAGGGCATCCAGTACTTCCAGAGATTCTTTTAGGCTCAAGAGACCTGATGATAGAACGGCGACCTGTCCCTCCAGCATTTCATATAAATGATTAAGGCCGGCCTCCTCATCTTTCATCGTCAGCAGGTTGTAGGAATGGTACAATCCATCTTCCCTTTTATTTGCCATAATGGAATGATCTATATGCTGAATTACAGTCTTAAAAAATACTTGAATGTCTTCTTTTGATAGCTGACTCGTGGTGGAAATAAAGCCTTTATAAGCTACGGAACGATAGTTTTCGCCCAATTTCCCGAGTCCATCAACGATTATTTTCCTCTCTTTATCATTGATAGTGTCTTTTAAAATATCAAGCTTGGATTTTAGAAGCTCATGAACTCCCTTGAAGAGATTAGCTACCGAATGATTGATAGTGACCTCATCATCAACGCCATCAAATAGCTCAATCATAGATGAAGCAAAACGCCTCATGTAGTAAAGTGTAACCATACTGACGCCATTGCCTACAAGCGCATTATTAGCATCATTCCACTCTGGTCTTTGTGTATTGAGCCATATCCCTCCTTCCGGAACATAGTTAGACATCTTCGTGAGAAATGTGACGAGTAGCTTTTCAGTCAAGTTAGCCTTGAGAAGCTCACCGTTGCTATGAACCAGTTTACCATCCGATCCAATTTCTTTAACTCTATCTTCCGATTTAGCCTCCGCATTATGATCATAATCGATAGTATTTTGAGGGTCGTTTACAATGTCAGCATATCCTTTGATTCGATACGGAACATCCGCGTAAACAAACTGCTTATTAGATAATAGTCCAACCAAATCTCCCGATTGATGAGAAATGGCAATTTCAAGGAGCTTTTGCAAATAAATAATCTGATGATCACCCCAATAACCAATATAAGACCATGGATTATCCGGTTCAATCGTTTCCCAATCTATTCCTTCCTTGGTAATGCGATAAGGGTTGTACCCATCAATTGTTGAGGCATTGACAAACTTTGTGATCATTGACAAGATATAACCCGGAAAGGAAACGGCTAAAGCCTCCCAGTTCTGGAAAATATCACGCCAGTTGCCTTCATACTCCCTTAATTTGTTTCCATCTTCATCCTTAGTGGCAATCGTGAATTTGTTCCATGGTCGACTTGGATCGCCATGTCTTCGACTGAATGTAAGTGGTAAATACTCTTTGCAAATCCTTAATAGGTCACTATCTCCTGATCGTTCTGCCTCAAGCAGCAAATTATTATAGTTGGAGACTGGTGGTAGTGCTTCAAGAAAACCTTTGTTTGAATTAAATACCTTCTTATTAACAATTTCAACAAACTGATTGAAATCGCTTTTTTCAACATTGTAGTCTTCATCAAATATCCCTCCACGCATAATATTAAAAAGGACATTAGAATAATGGCGAGCTACGCTAAGTGTATCATTGGTTAACTGAAGACCATCTGCTTTGCCTACTAGTTGAAGTAGCTTGGCTCTGTTTCGCTGACGATCCGCAACTACTGCTTCAGACATACTATTTTCATCACCAAGCCGATGAATGAGTTGGAAGACATCCGCGTGATCCTGATTTACCTCAGCTATAATCATCCAGCTATGGTCAGAATTGGGATTTAGTGATATGGACGTATTGATAAAATACGCTCCTCTTTCTGCGCGTACATCCACTTCATTTGTCAACTCCTCACCCCTTCTAAACTTATCCAGCTGTAAACTGGATAATAGCATGCGATCTCTTGTAAGTCCGGTACTCCAGACAGTGGTTGTTTTTAGGGCTTCACTTGGCTCTGCTTTATCAACAATGATGGCGCTCAACATGAACAATCCCAGGCCAGTTTCTTCATGCAGTTCATTCTTTTTATACGCGTTGACCAGGTTACTGGCACTGGCTTGCAACGCCGAACCTACGCCATACGGAAGGATATTTTGAATACCATCCAGAACCTCCACTACCTGCTCCGAATGGCTCCAGTTTATAAGTTTTGACTTTTTAACAAACCCAAATTTTTCAGAGAAAGACCAGGAATACTGAAAGGTTAATTGTAAGTCTTCGTTTAATTCCTCAAAAATGAGTTTACTACCGGTTCTGTTTTTATAAAGATTACGTTGTGTATTGTATACACCATCATATCTATTTGAGAAAGGCTCCCATAGAAGTTGTTTGTCCTGTCTTTCAACCCGTAAAATTGTTTTGCTTCCTGTCGCTTCAAAATCATCACGGATACGATCATCTGTGTAGTAAGGGAAAAGTGCAGATTCTGAATTCTTTCTACCTGCTGTCAGTCCCCCAGTGGTGGAAATAAACAGCCAATGATCTGAATGGCTAACCAGGCTGAGAAAAAATGGTCTCATCCGATCATAATTCTCAATTTTATAAAACTCCGATTCTCCAATACGTACAAATTCACCAACTATATCTGAAGTTGATTTAGCAAATGCTAATTCCTTTATAAAAATTGGGGGTTGATTCATTAGCTGATCGAAAAATGTAATTATTGGTTAATTAAAATTGATTGCAATGCCTTCTTCTGAATTGATACGGTTGATGCTTTGCCATCCAAATTGATTGTAAATCCTTTATCGTTATCGCTCATATTTAAAACAACCACTGCTATAGTCCCATCCGGATTTTTCACAGCTGTTGCCATTAATTCATCGTTTGAAATTTCTATTCCGATTTTAACTGCTCCGGGCCTTATATGCCTGCTAAAGTGTTTCATCACATAATAAAGCGGCGTGAAATAAACTTCATCCTGATCCGGATCAACAATGACAGGCGCAACACACCAGTTTTTAAACCAATTCGGTCCACCCTGTCGATCAAGAACCATGTTCCAATCCACCCATCCGTCAACCCAATTGTTAAGACAGCCGATCATATCTCTTGCATAGCGATAAACAGGAACATATTTTGGGTGATCACCCTTTTGCTCCTCTGGTGCCCAATCCCAACCCCAATCGGTGGCTTCCTTTGACCAATACCAGTCGTCATCTTTCCATTTTGGCACTTCAGCATCTACACACCCCTCTGTTTCTATCAAATACTTTTCTGGAGACATTTGATGTACTTTTTGTAACGCTTCTCCGTACCATTTAAATGTACTTGCATACCAATGCACAGCTGTTCCATCAAAGTACCTGGAGGAAGCCTCATCCTCATACATTTTTTCTGCCCAATCAATAAGTTCTTCACCTCTGTTTTGGTCGTACCCAAATATTTTTGTCTCATGACCATCTTTTTCCAGTTGAGGTCCCAGGTAATTCTGTACAAAATCCACCATTTCCTCTGGTGCATAATGCATGCTTTCCCAGTTACTTCCATTCCCGAGAGGCTCATTTTCGAAGGTCACTCCCCAGATGTCTATGCCCTCAGCATTATATGCTTCAATGTATTTTGAAAAGTATCTTGCCCAGGTTGAATAATGTTCGTTGAGCAACTTCCCCCCAACCCAGCTGTTGTTGTCCTTCATCCACGGTGGTGCTGTCCACGGCGATGAGATGATCTTAAAACCATCAGAAGAGACATCCATTGCATCTTTGATCATTGGAATGACGTCATCTCGATCTTCTTCTATTGAAAATGTAGCTAGCGCTGTATCGCCCTCCTCTACGTAAGCATAATTGCTCAGCGAGAAATCGCAAGAATTGATATGTGTACGGGTAAGTGAATACCTGGCTCCAGCATCACCAAAATAAGCCTCGAGGATTTTAGATTTATTCTCGGGGCTTAGCTTATTAAGCAGATAAGCGGATGATTCGGTGAATGATCCACCAATTCCGGTGATGACTTGGAATGTATCTTCTGGATTGATAACGATTGTTGCATCACTTTGGTCACCTGACCAATCTATTAATTCGGTGTATTTGTTTCCACTTGCTGATGTTTCAAACACCTGAAGGTTCAATTTATCCTCTTCCATACATCCTATAAAAAGGCCCAATAAAAGGATTAGATATTTTAAAAAAGTATTCTTCATGATTAGTGATCTTTAACATAAAAGGGAATGTTGGCGTGAGCTGCATGTCCATTTCGGTCAAACACATATACAAATAATCGATAGGCCCCTGACTCTTCCGGAGCAGTAATCATTATTGATGGTTGTTGTGCACTTTCAATGTCACCCAATTTTTCAGGAACCTCTTCATGATCGCCTCCTTCTTTCGCCTCAGTGCTTTCTTTCATGACAACCCACTTATATGTAAGAGAATCGCCATCAAAATCTTGTGTGAAAACATTTGCTCTATAGCTGTTCCCAGCAAGGAGGTATACATTTTCTTTGGCTTCTTTATCATCTAAAAGCATGGAATCTAATCGAGGCGTTCGATTTACCGGCCACTCATCATTCCAGATATAGTGCATTACATCTATAACCTCTGTTTCTTCACCCTCTTCTAAAAAAAGTCCGTACCATGTAGGCGTTCGTTCCTGCTTTTGACCCCAGAGAAACACATAGTTTCCCAGGCATTTATCTCCGAACGGCTTAATTGATTTGTTGTATCCATTTAGGTAGTTGGTTGCCTTTTGAGTACTATTTTGCTCAATAGGCGCGCCCCATTCTGTTGATGGCATCTCCCAATGACCGATCGCCCCCCACTCAGTCACCATGTAAGGCTTGCTCCAATTAGATTCTCTGAGCAAATCCTGTAAAACAAAAAGATCTCCATAAACCTGGACACTTAAAAAATCCAGACTTGGGGCTCTTTCTTTAATTTCTTTAACCACCCCAGGGTCCACCGAAGAAATAGCTGTAGTGGTTGGGTGATTAGGATCTACTTCTTGTATCCACTCAGAAATTCTATTTACTTCATCGTAAACACTTGGGTCCGTATAATTGAGGTTTAGCTCATTGCCAATACACCAAGCCAGCAGCGCAGGATGATCCTTATTTTCCAGGACAAACTTCTTCACCCGCTCAAATTGTTTCTCTTTTTGGTCCTGATTATTGTAATCCATTCCATGCCGCTCAGGCTGAATATAAAAGCACATATACACCGTCATGTTGTGCTGATAAGCCAAATCAAGTATTTCACTGTTTTCAGACCATGTCCGAATGGAATTACCACCATGAGCTGCCAATGATGATATATCTCCATTCAATCCAGCACCATTAAATTCGTATGGTTCTCCATTTCTAAACAATTTATAGCCATTTCCGACCTCCCTGATTTCAACCTTATTGGTAGTGCCAACGGATTGATTATCTGGACTGGAAGAACAAGCCACAATAGCGATCACAAAAGCGAAATATTTACATCTAAAAATTTTCACAACATTCAATTTTCAGATAATTCTAATGTCCTTGGAGGGTGCACTGCCTTTAGCAATTCGTTGATTTCTCCATTGAATGTCTTAGTGATGGGGTTACCTCCTCTGGTAATTCCTTCAAACACTCCTTTGTCAACCAAATCCCATAAAGCATACTTTGCCTGACCTTTCAGATTTATCAATCCGAAATGATTTTCTGAACCCTTGGGATTCTTGTCATCCTTCCATGATTCATCGAAAATTTCAAAATAGAAGCAGGTCATACTTTGCTCCTCACAACTTTTCACAACCCCCTCGTAATACAGTTTTTGCTTGTATTCATCGGCAGCCCTTGAGCCTTTGCTACCATACCAATCGTTGGTCTGACTTGACCAACCCGTTTCGGTGATGTGAATGGGTTTGTTTTCATAACCCAGACCTGACACATAATTTCTTACACTCTCGTATTGGGCCATCGCATAATCTACAGATCGCTGAATAGCCAATTCGCTCTTCTCTGTCGCTGAAAGTGAATCAATATTTGGACGCAACCAAAATTGAGGGTTATAATGAGTATCGTGAAAAGGATAGGTGTGCATGGCGATGAAATCAACTGCATTAATAAGCTTTTCAAGATTTCTTTTGTGATAGATGGGATCACCTCCTCCCCACGAGGCAAAATTGTCTGAGCTGGTAATCCATATATCTGCCGGCAGCTTACCTTCTTTCTTCAATTCCTGAAGCAGATTCACCCACCTGAGAATAACATTGGGTGCAACATGGTAGCCTTGCCAATGTACCATTGCTTCATTTCCGACGGCAATTATTTTCACAATATCCGGATATTCATTCGTCAGCCGAATCGCTTCATCAATTTCAGATTTGATCCACTTAAGGTTGCCTTGATTATGTACAGCTGTATCGTCTACGATATCGCAAGCCATCCATGCACCAAGCATCACGTACATCTCAAAATCAGCATCTTCATTTTTCTTCTCCCTGATAGCCTGCAACAGGTTAGCAACCTGCTCATCTCCTGTGGTATTATATGTGCGGAGTATCTTCACTCCCATTGCTGAGAGTATATTCAGGTCTTCCTTCAGGTCAGCAACCGAAGGCACTGAATCCCGGGTCAATTCTCGAAAACCACCAAAACACATGGCTGGGTAATCCGGATTGCCCAATATTTCTGCTGCTGATTTATTCACATTCATTGTCTCGTTTTTTGAGCAACCAATAATTACACATGCTGCAATACAAACTTTGATATAGTTGATGAATACATTCATTGTTTCTATTCATGTATATCACCTCTTCTTGCTATCAATTGAGATTTAATCTCTTCTACACGTTCTTCTGTAAGATCATAGCCCCACATCACCCAAATGGCAATGGCTGCAGTAACTGCGGGGATAATGATGTCTGCAAGTCGTAATTTGGTCATTGCTTCTACCGTCTGAGTAGCTGCTCCAGACTCAAAGCCTACAATTTTGAGCACCAACCCAGCCAGAATCAAAGCAAGTGCCTGACCTATTTTGACCATCAGCCAATAAATGGCACCAAAAGTCCCCTCTTTTCGGGGCATCCCATTTCTCAATTCATCCAAATCACACACATCGGCCGTCATGCTCATCATCAAGGTGAACAGTCCCCCTATCCCAAAAGACATCAAAGGAATTGGCATGAATATGTACCAGGGATTATCTGGGTTAAACCCCCACCATTTGAGCGAGTAACCAACAATTGAAATGATTGTGGCTATGATGAAGGCATTGCGTTTACCAAACTTATCTGAGATGTATGAGATGATGGGAATGACCAAAAACGCAGTAGCGACTGCACTCATTGTTGCAAACCAGGCCGGCCATGTCCCCGTAAGGCCATAGTCACCATTAAACATATGGAAGACAATAATGAAGTAAGCAAACCCTGCAATCAGCTGAAAACCATTGAAAACCAGAAATGTGGCCCCACACAATCTGAGAAAAGGTCCATTGTTTGAAATCTCTTTGATGCTCTTCCAGAGACGAGCTAGATTTTTAAAAATGTTGGCAAAGTTTAATTCCGCTCGGTTTTTCATTTCACTGGCATCCAGACCCTTGCAAAAAAGACCCGGAAGTATCCCAAGTAAAATACATGCTCCCCCTACGATCATTGCCATTTTCCTCACACCCTCATCCTGAGTTGCGAAAAGATCAGGGTCTGCTACCAACACCCAAAACCATGGTACTACCATCCAGGCAATCTGACCCATCGTTTGAGCGAATGCCATCAGGCGTGTACGCTCATTGTAATCGGTTGTCATTTCGTACCCTAATCCAACAAATGGAGTAGCGTACATGGTGTTTCCAAGTGTGAAAATCAATGAGAATATTAGAAAGTACCAGAAGTTGTAATCCTGTGAATTAGCGACATTTAATTGCCATAGAAGGGCGAAAATGATACCACTTAAAATTGCGCCTATTACGATGTATGGTCTTCTTCTACCCCATTTTGATTTTGTGTTATCGGATATGAAGCCCATTATTGGATCTGTAATGGCATCAAATAGTCGTGGAAGACCACCAAGCAAACCAGCCATCAATGGATCCATTCCAAAGGCTGTTACCAAAAAGAACATAAAGATATTGAGTGCAGCAGGTAGTAGGTTTAGTACCAGGTTACCTGTTCCATAGGCCATCTTTTGCCTAAATGGCACCATATCTAAAATCATTTTTTCGCTCACAATGGTTTTACTATTTCTATCCTTTTATTGAACCCTTGCTAAATATTGACTATTGCTTGTCCTTAATACCCTTCGTTTTGCGTTAGCACTCCGTTGGAAAGATCTATTTCATCCTGCGGTATTGGAAGGAATCCTTTGGTTGCCGGATTAAATGTTACATCATATAGCGCCTGTTCATCAACGTATTCAGGTCCTCGTATACCCTGAACGGTTAATTCATTCTCGGCAACTGATAGACCTTGTCTCATCAGATCGAAGTAGCGTAACCCTTCAAGGGAAAGCTCCATCCTTCTTTCATTAAATAGTGCATCATCTGTGTAGCCAGTCAAGTCACTCAGTCCTACTCTTTGCCTCACTCTGTTGATATAATTTACATTTTGACTTAACTCTGCCGCCATCAAAAGCACATCAGAGAATCGGATTATCCGTTCATTGGTCGTGTTATTATGCTCTAGCTGTCCACTGGTTCCTTGAGATTCAAGATCAGTTGAATACTTATTAGAATAGTATCCCGTATGCTGAAACGTTTTATTGACTGTGCCACCAATATTTGATTCATGAAGAACGGTCAGATCTCGTCTGGGGTCTCCAGTCATATCTTGATATAATTTGTGGGAGACCGTACCAAATGCCCACCCTCGGTAATGGGTATTTTCTTGCAAAGCCCTTGGTCCCATCATTTGAGCCGCGAGGTTTCCTTCTACTCTTTCCTCATTTCCCCACTCCCAACGTGGAGGATCATCAGAATACGAAATCTCAAAAACACTTTCTATACTGAACTCGCCAGCATTTGAGAAAACGGTTGCATAGTCAGGTAATAGATCATGACCGCTATTATTGATTACATCTTCCAGCTCTGCAAGCACATAAGCAGCATCAATGGTGGTACCATTTGCTTCCATGTTCTGATTGTACACACCATCCCTGAAAAGAAAGACTCTACCAAGTAATGATTTTGCTGCCCAAGTTGTAGCTCTGCCTAGCTCACTTCCTGTCACAGAAGTAGGCAGGCCAGCAATTGCATCAACCAAATCACTTGCAATTTGATTATACGTTTCTGTTGGAGTTGATTGAGGTGTGATTGAGGCTTCTATACCTTTTGGCGCAAAGGTCATCACAGGAACATTTTCAAACAGACTTACCAATTCAAAATGGAAATAAGCCCTTAGGAACTTGGCTTCTGCTTCTATTCTTGTTCTGAATGCTTCTGAAGCATTCTCCAGTTCAGCCAGCTTTTCCAATGTGAAGTTGGCACGATAAATTCCCCAATAATTTCGCTTCCACAAGGATCTTACAATTTGATTGCCCGTTGGAATATTGAATGTATTCAACTCATTTTCATCAAACCCATCTCCGGCATCCTGTCCCCCTGCATATGCATCATCAGATAATATATCTGAAACTAAAATGACGGGAGCATAAGGGAGTCCCACACCCTTTTGGTGGCCCAACACATCATAAGTTGCAATCAGAGCTTGTTCAACCTCTTCTTCTGTTTTGTAGAAACTCTCCGTATTTATTGAACCCTGAGGAGTAATTTCAAGAAATTCTTCTCCACATCCGGTGAAGATGATTAAGGCCAATGACAGGACTATTGATTTAGATATTTTTCCCATGATCCTATATGTTAGAAGGTTATAGAAGTTCCAATTCTGAAAGTACGTGCTTGTGGGTAGATGCCGCGATCTATCCCTCGATCTGATAAGACCGGATTACCATCAAATACCCGAGCTCCGACTTCAGGGTCGGGCCCATCGTAGCTTGTGAACGTAAATAAGTTTTCTGCGGAGATGTATAACCTCCAACTAGTACATTTAAATCGCTCCAGGACACTCCCCGGGAAATTGTATCCTATCTGGATATTCTTCATTCGAATGAAAGAACCATCCTTAATGTTTACCAAATCTGTCGGGCGGGTATAGTTTCCGTTAACATCATTGGCAACAAACCTTGGAACCGTTGTTGAAGGATTGCTTTCGGTCCATCGATCTAGTATCCAGCTTTGCTTATTGGAGGCTGGAAGGTCCGGCCGGTTGATACCGTTAAATATGTCCTGTCCTAATAATCCGTTTAAAAGAATGGACAAGTCAAAGTTTTTATATCCTACATTGATCGTAGAACCAACTACCCAGTCTGGATTGGGGCTACCAATAATGGTTCGATCATCGGCGGTAATTCTTCCATCTCCATTTACATCAACAAAACGAATGTCACCAGGCTGTGCGCTTGGCTGAATTGGAGTACCATCACTTGAAATGTGAGAGAATACATCTGCCTGCGATTGGAAAATTCCATCAGTTTTGTACCCAAAGAAGGTATAAATAGGATTGCCCTGGAAGGTACGCGTAACTTCGCCAGCCAACGCCCATGATGAGCCAGTCAGGAAGCTACCTTCACCATCGATCTGGGTCATGGTGTTTTTGTTGTAAGCAGCATTTACTCCTATTGAGTAGTTGAAATCTCCTTTACGATCCCTCCATTCCAATGACATTTCTACTCCTTTATTCTCTACCTCACCCACATTGTTAAAGCTAGGATTTAGTCCTGCGGATGCAGGTATACTAGATGGCACCAGCAGAAGCTTCTTTGTAGTTTTATTATAATAATCGAATGTGGCTGTTAGTCTGTTACTGAACAAGCCCGCATCTAATCCAAAGTTTAGCTGCTGCGATTCCTCCCACTGAATATTTTCATTCTGAATATTCGTCGGAATTGCTCCTCTTGTAGCACCACCTCCAAATGAATAATTAATATCAAAGTCTATTGTAGATACGTAGGCAAATGGACTGATTTTATCATTTCCATTAACTCCCCATCCACCTCTCAATTTTACGAATGTAATCTCATCCCATTGAGGAAAAAAGGCTTCATCACTTATGAACCAGCTTGCACCAAAAGACATGAAGTTACCATATCGGTTATTGGGGCCAAACTGTGATGAACCATCCTTTCGGTAGGTGAGAGTCGCAGAATATTTTTCTTTATAATCATACATTAACCTGGTAAAAACCGAGGACAATCGATTTTGCCATGCTGCTCCCGATGTTCGCTCAAGTGAGTCAATGGCAAGACTCAAGTACCTTAAGTCAGGGTTTGTAACAGTTACTCCTTCACCAAATCCGGAAAGTAATTCTGAGTCATTCTTAACCGCTGATGTACCTAATAAGACATTGAAATTATGATCGTCTATTTTTCTTGTATAGGATACGGTGTTTTCTACCTGTAAAGTCAGAGAACGGATAAACTGTTTACTCAGATTGGTATTATTTAAGTTGTTGGTAGTTGATGACAGGAAATATAAGTCTGTGTAATCATCAAATTTCAGGTAGCTCAAATCCATTCCAAAGTCAGACTTAAAACTTAGGCCTTCAATTGGTTCTACTTTAGCATAAACATTACCTACAAACTGGTCTTTATTAAACCTAAAGTTGAGGATTTCAAGCCTGGCAAGTGGATTTACTATTTCCTGACCAATATTGTTTGAGATGGCGTATACATTACCTCTAGAATCAGTCACTACCGGATTCCCGGCATAATCATCCGTCGGATCAGTCAAAACAGACGGATCATTTTCAAAAACGGCAGTCAAAGGATCCATGTTTAAAGCGCTGTTGTATGCGCCATTAAAGGAACCATTACTGTTTACCCCACGTGTTTTAACATTGCTAAAATTGAAATTATTCCCCCAAGAAAGCCATGCATTTACTTCTGATTGAGTGTTCAGGCGTGCGGTATATCTTTCAAACTTTGACTTGTCACCACCAATAATACCTTCTTGGTTAAAATAGGATACACTTGATAGAAACGTGCTCTTTTCAGAACCACCGGAGATAGAAATTGAATGACTTTCAATCGGGGCATTATTGGTAAAAAGCTCTTCCTGCCAATCAGTGTCGTTTGCTGGAATTTCATTTGGGTCAAATGGCTCTCTTGCAAGATTTAGTACACCGGCCTCTGCCATAAGCGTTTGATATTGCTGAGCATTAAGCATATCCACTTTTTTAGACACGCTTTGAATTCCCTTATATCCGGAATAGGTTACGTTGACTCCACCTCTTTGTCCTTTTTTAGTAGTAATAAGTACAATTCCGTTTGCAGCTCGCGTACCATAAATTGCTGTTGATGAAGCATCCTTCAGCACTTCCATTGATTCAATGTCAGCAGGATTAAGATTGTCAATGCTCTGCACAGCGATACCATCAACCAAAAACAAGGGTTGGGCATTGCCATTGGTGCCGATTCCTCTGATAATTATATTCGGCTGCTCGCCCGGCTGACCGGACGAATTGGTAAGGTTTACGCCTGCGGCTCGTCCTTGCAATGCCTGATCAACTCTTACAATTGGTGTGCTGGAAATTTCATCAGATGAAACACTTTCTATTGCACCAGTCACCACTTTCTTTTTCTGAGTTCCGTACCCAATTACAACTACTTCCTCAAGCTCTCCCACTGCCTCAGATAAACTTACGTCTATAGTTGTTCGATCGCCTACCACGATTTCCTGCGATGCAAATCCTATAAATGAAAAGCCCAATACTGCATCAGCAGATGAAACGGTCAAAATGTATTTACCATCAATATCGGTAATTACACCATTTGTGGTAGTTACTTCACGAATAGTTACACCCGGAAGTGACTCTCCATTTTGATCTGTTACGGTTCCTGAAACCGTTCTCTCCTGTCCATATACCCATGAAACCATGAGTATAAAAAGGGACACTAGAAAAATTTTATACATATTAGTCATATAGTAGAATGATTCAGTTTTCTAATAATTGAATGTGCGAACAAGTCCTAAAGACACTACCTGAGCAGGTTATCATAACAAAAATGAGTATAGCACCTAGATTACTCATCTTGAAAAACTCTTATATAATCAACATACATCCGTTGAGGAAAAGAAGTGGTCGCATTCGGTGATCCCGGCCAGTTGCCACCAACAGCAACATTAAAAATGAAGAAGAAATTACTTCTGAATTCTGAAAGTTCTGATGGGGTAATATCCATCGTATGAAACTGTTGGTCATTCATATACCAGGTGATAGTATTAGCGTCCCACTCAATTGTAAACACATAAAATTGATCACTAAACTTTCCAGATGAAAGCTTAGTATTACCTCCAAAATCTGCTTTTGTGCCATTGTTATCCCAATGGGCAGTTCCGTAGACCACATTATCACGTCCTTCTCCTCCACCTATCAATTCCATGATATCTATTTCACCGCAGTAAGGCCAGCCGACACTTCTAAAATTTGATCCCAGCATCCAAAGGGCAGGCCAGATGCCTTGTCCTTCCGGTAACCTTGCCCGGATATCTACCCGGCCATAACTAAAATCAAATTTATCTTCGGTTGTCAACCTTGACGAAGTATAAGATCTTCCGTTAAATGATTCTTTTCGTGCTTCGATGGTTAAATATCCATCTGAAACCGAGGTATTATCCTCTCTGTAGTATTGGAGTTCGTTATTGCCCCAGCCATTAGAGCCTGTACCAATTTCATAATTCCAGAATGTTTCATTTAGGCTAAAGCCATTAAATTCATCTTGCCATATGAGCTTCATTCCTTCATAAGAAAGTGGGGTGGAATATCCTTCATCAGCGGGAGGTGTATCTTCTCCAACCTGAATAACAATTGTGCGGGATTCTCGGAGAAATCTACCACTTGAGCCTATTGCTTTTATTTCAATGGCATATGTTCCGGTACTCGAATAAGTGTAGGAAAAAAATCCATCGCTATTGGATAATAGCTCCACTCCGTCCTCTCCAGTATCCATTGTATACTCTATTACATTATCTGCCTGACAAGTAATTTCAACCAAACCTGAACCATCCGATGAAACAGCAATCTCTATTGTGAGATTTGCCGGCTCCAATACAGGAGCTTCATCCGTATTTGAACACGAGGTAGAAATACATAGAAGAATTAAAAAGCAAATGGTCAAGTTATTCTTCACTGGAATTTTATTATTAGAATAGAAAAAAAGCTGTGCAGAAATTCTGCACAGCTTAAAAATTAACTATTAATCTATTATGAGATTTCTTACATAGAATGTTCCAGTAGTCGTGTGATCTCCACCACCGATTTGAACATAGAACATATCAAGGTCTTCTCTATCGAATGGAGTAGATCCATCGCCTGCACTTACGAAGCTTGGGGCATCAATCTGGAATGATACTGTTACCCACTCATCAGTTGCTAGCTCAGCCGACTCGTACTGATATAAATCAGTCCACCACTGCTCGGTTGCACTCTGATCAGCAAACCCTACAACCACCTTTTTAGTCAAAGAACCAGTGTAATCATTAGTACTCGGTAGGTATACCTCCAGAGATATTGTAGTCAGGTTAGTGAACGTAATATCTTTTGGATCAGGGTTGCCAGTAAATTGTGCTTCCTGGAATTGAGCATCTGTTCTGTTGAACTGACCAACCTTAGCAGCAGAAGCATCAGTTGGATCATCAGCACCTACTTCGATTGTAGAGGCTCCAGCAATAGTTCCTAAGTGCTCAAATGAAGTTTCAGACTCAAAAGTATGAGACATTGAAGTTGGAGTAATGTTATCTAAATCTTCCCCGAATTCAGTAGCTTCAGTTACTAACTCAGGCTCAAGAGAAGCATCAGAATAATTCACGTAATACACAGGCCAGTATCCTGCATCACCGTAATCAAATTCTAATTTCAACACATCATAACCAGTCTCCTGGATGATTGTGGCTTTGAAAGTAACCTCACTAACAGGCACAATATTCCCAGCTCCATCATTTCCTAACTTAGGAATTCCCATCCATGCACCTTCACCTGAAAGTGTAATAGTATTTGCAGTTGGTTCATAAGAATATGAATGAGTCCCTGACAACCATGCGCTAACATCATCACCACAAGCATTAACCATATTAGCAGCTGTTGCTTCAAAGCAAGATTCCGCTCGTACGTTTGAATCACATCCTTCAACGTTATTGAAAACACCAAATTCAGCCCAGAATTCGCCCATGTCATCAAAAATGTATGATCCATCTCTAGTGAAAGTAAATGTCTGTCTGTAAAGACATGGTCTTGATCCATCGTTGGTTAAACCAGGCCACCAGGCAGCCGGATCATCAGCATTTGGTCCTAAAGACATTGAAGTTCCTTCTCGGAATAGTTTCCATGTTTTAGAATCAGTACCTGCTAAAAGTGCTAAAGCTGAATTTGGATCAGTTATGGATACTTCTTCAGAAAAGGTAGAAGTAGCTCCTGCTTCATTGGCAGCAACTAAAGTAACAGTGTAAGTACCTGCAGCACTGTATGTGTACGTTGGTTCAGCATCGGTGCTTACACCCGCTTGATCACCAAAATCCCACGCATATGCAGTTGCATTCTGAGAAAAATTGGTAAATGAAACTTCTAAGAAGTTTTCTGAGCTTACAGCAAATTGGAAACTCGCGATTGGATCTTCAATAGTAGATCCCCCGTCATCATCACTACATGAAGTGAAGACAATTAAAAGGGCAAATGCCATTACCGCCCTTGACACATTTAAAAAATTGAATTTTTTCATTTCGGCTAATTTTTGTTTTAAAGTCAGAACCGTGTCGTTTTGTTTCGATTCCTGAATTCAATGTTAAGGGGGTAAAACCTAATATCAACAAAAATACACTACATCAAAAACTCATCATTCCTTTTAAACCTATACATCAAATTCAATAAAAAATGTTAATTTGAATACATATTGGAATATTTTACTTTCTCAATGTTTTCTCATAAAAAAAATCACAACTATACGAATCGATCAATTCATTTATTGATTTTTCTTGTAATTCCATGCTTTTTTGCAATATCACAGACCAACGACAATAGTGATCAAAAATTAATTTCACTACCCCTTATCACTTCCTTCAGCCCTTCGGAGTACAATGGTGGCATTCAAAACTGGGACATAGATCAGGACACTTCCGGATATATGTATGTTGCGAATAATTACGGGCTTTTAGAGTTTGACGGTTCTTCATGGAACAACTACCCTATTGCGGGAGCTACAAAGACAAGATCAGTCTTGATAGAAAGATCCAGTAACAAGATTTATGTTGGTGGGCAAAAACAACTAGGTCTATTTGAAAGGACTGAATCTGGAATAACGTACAAAAACCTTGTACCATTAATACCTGATTCAATCATTAAGGATGAAATATGGGATATCATTGAATTCAATCAGTCAATCTACGCTAATATTTATGGAGTCATTTCCAAAGTGAATGAGAATTCAATTCAACCGCTTATTGGAGTTACCTCTGCTGAATTCCTTACTGAAGTAGATTCAAGCTTATTTGCTGGGTCAATAAACGGTCTATTCAAATTAGAGGGTGACACATTTAAATACTTAAATAATAGTGTCGGTTATAATTTTCGTGGCGTAAGTGTGTATAAAGATCGATTTCTTCTTTTTACATATGAAGGAGAAATTCTTAGCTATACAAACGAAAGGATAACGTCAGTAAAAACACAATTTGATGCATTTCTAAGTGAATCGAAAATCAATAAGGTCCTAATGTTGAAAAATGGAAATATTGTTCTCGGCACGC
This sequence comes from Ekhidna lutea, assembly GCF_900188325.1. Taxonomy (GTDB): domain Bacteria; phylum Bacteroidota; class Bacteroidia; order Cytophagales; family Cyclobacteriaceae; genus Ekhidna; species Ekhidna lutea. The sequence continues at coordinate 62,070 of NZ_FZPD01000006.1, forward strand.
AGAATAATGGCTTACTAATTATAAATGAAGATCTACAACCTATTCTTCACCTTACAAAAAATAAAGGACTGAATCATCGAACCGTCATTGCCCTTTACGAAGATAATTTCAATAACCTCTGGGTAGGACTAAATAACGGAATCTGCGTTGTGGAGCTTAGTTCACCTTTTTCGCTAATCAATGAAAATGTTGGTCTGGAGGGTACCGGGTATGCAGCAGCATCTCTGAACGAAGACATTTATCTAGGTACAAGCAGTGGTCTTTTTGAACCAAGAGGTAACATCACAGAAATGAAAGAAACCAACCGTTATGAACTTATCAAGGGAAGTGAAGGGCTAGTTAATAATGTTGAGGTTATTGAAAATGCTATCCTGTTAAGTCATCACGAGGGTGCATTTATTCTCAACAATCGCGAAATCAATCAATTTTACAATGAAACAGGCGTTTGGGGATTTTCTAAACTGACAGATACTCAACTCCTTGGAGGTACTTATGAGGGCTTCACCATATTTGATAAAAAAGGAACCATACCAGCTTTGAAAGGAAACCTGCATGGTTTGGGTGAATCATCACGTGTTTTTGAGTTTGACAATGACAGCACTCTATGGATGACACATGGATACAAAGGAGCTTACAAAATAAAACTACAGGCAGATTCCATTTACTCTATGGAACACTATGGTGCTGAAGATGGATTTCCTTCAGATTTACTAATAAGTGTTTATCGGATTGATGATGAACTCATTTTTACAGCAGAGACTGGAATTTATAGTTATAATCCGGAAAGTGATCGCTTTGAACCACATCCTTTTTTAAATAAATGGTTTGAAAAGCGACATGTAAGTAAAATAAAACAAATAAATAAAAACCAGATATTCTACATCGCAGGAGGACAACTTGGATTACTGAAAAAGGAATCAATTGGCGTATATAAATCTGAAGAACAACAATTCAGAAAGATCAATGAATATATTAGTGATGATCTGGAAAACATAAGTGTAATAAACAAGGACATACTTGTTGGTGCAAAGGAGGGTTTCATAAGGTATAACCCCGAGCTAGATAGATCAATCAAGGACTCATTTGAAACGTATTTGAAACGTGTTGAGATAACCAATCAGGAAAATGAAACGAATACCGTCACTGGCACATTCTTTCAATCCACAACCATGGATAGTCCCAAAGTAATCCGGTTTGAATACTCAACACCCTATTTCGATGGTTTGAGTAATATTAAATTCGCATACAGGTTAGTGCCATATGAGAAGGAATGGTCTGAATGGACAGAAACCAATTGGAAAGAGTATACCAACTTGCCCGCCGGAGAATATCAATTTGAAATTAAATCCTTGAATATTTATGAAAATGAAAGCAGAGTTGGCGTTTATCCCTTTACGATCAATCCCCAATGGTATGAGTCAAACATTGCATATACTTTGTATTTCGCTTTCATCGTCTTCGCCTTTTTTAGCGTACTTTATTCAAGAGAGAAAAAGCATAAGACGGAAAAACAAATTCTAAGTCAAACAAAAGAGGAGGAGATCCGTTCCAAGGACCGTGAAATTCATGAGTTTTCTGAGAAAACCAATCAGCAGATACAAGAGCTAAAGAATGAGAGACTGAAGCAAGAAATAACCCACAAGAACAGTCAGCTGGCATCAGTAACCATGCATTTGCTTAGTAAAAATGAATTTGTAATGTCGCTCCGAAAAAAGCTAAATGAGGCGCTAAGCAATAAGGACAATACAGACTCCCTCAATCGCATTGTGAAATCCATCGACAAGAATATTGATGACGATGAGACCTGGGATACATTCGCCCAATATTTCGATCAGGTTCATGGCAATTTCCTACAGAAAATCAAACAAGAGGTTCATTTGACTCCTCAGGAAACAAAACTCTGCGCTTACCTGAAAATGAACATGAGTACGAAAGACATTGCTAACCTGATGAACATCACCATTAGAGGTGTAGAGTTAGCCAGGTACAGACTGAGAAAGAAGCTGGGCATTACACGAGAAACCAATCTGGTGGAGTATCTCGACGATTTTTAGTATTTCACGGCAGAAAATCATTGAAAATTTCATAATACGCAAACGTTTTCGCATTAGATGAAATGTAAAAATCACTGATTCACAGGTATTTACATTATCATTTTATTAGAATCAATCCTTCCTGTTTGTAAATTAATAGAGTAAACAACCAAGATTTATTATGAGAAGACTCACCAAAGCCTTTCTGGGAACGGGCTTAATAATGTTCCTTTGGGGATGTAGTGATGACACCCCATCCACCGAGCTTGACAAAGCTCAGGAATCCTCCGAAATTAATCATGTAACAAACCATGATGGAAAGCCATTCAGCACTCAGCCAAAAGGCACCAAAGGTAGATTTACTGCCGGTCCGGGCGGTGGAGTAATGATGCAGGGGTTCTATTGGGATGTGCCTGCGGGTGGCACCTGGTGGAACACTGTGAAGGGAAAATTAAGTGCCTGGTCCAATTCAGGCATTCAGTCCGTGTGGCTGCCACCTGTATCCAAGGCACAAAATGGGGCATATTCCATGGGATATGATCCAACCGACTACTTTGATTTTGGAAATTATAATCAGAATGGAACAGTAGAAACCCGCTTTGGGTCCAAAACTGAGTTACAATCACTGATTAATAAGGCTCATGCAGAAAACATGGAAGTCTATGCTGATATCGTGCTTAACCACAACAGCGGTGGCCAGTTGGAAGCTAATCAGTATACCGGAACAAATACCTGGACGGATTTTACCGGAGTTGCTTCAGGAAAATTCTTACGGTCGCAACACGACTTCCACCCCAACTGGGTGCATGGCGGTGATGCAGGCTATTTTGGCGGATTTCCGGATCTGTGCCATGATGTACCATACGTGCAGGATTGGCTATGGAACCGATCTGATGGAGTTGCAAAATATTACAAGAACACGATGGGGTTTGATGGTTGGAGGTTCGACTATGTAAAAGGATTTGATCCTTGGGTAGTTGCCGCATGGAACAATGCAGTAGGTGGTTTTTCAGTCGGAGAGCTTTGGGATTCGGATGTAAACTGGCTGGAATCATGGGCCAACTCTGCAAATAGCAGTGTGTTTGATTTTGCCTGCTACTACAAAATGAATGACGCTTTTGATGGTAACAATCTCAACATCCTCAACGATGATATGATGTGGAAGCGCAACCCACATAAAGCGGTGACATTTGTAACCAACCACGATACGGACGAAATATGGAATAAAATGCTAGCCTATGCTTACATCTTAACTCACGAAGGATATCCAACGATCTTTTACAGAGACTATGAGGAATGGTTAGACAAAGAACGATTGAATAACCTCATCTGGATTCATAACAATAAAGCGACAGGTACTACAAGCATTTTGCACGTAGACAATGACGAGTATGTAGCCAGAAGAAATGGATACAACGGTAATCCGGGACTGATCGTGTACATTAACAATTCCAGCTCATGGAAAACCCGATGGGTGCCTACCAACTGGTACAGCACACAGATCAAAGATTTTACCGGTCACTCCGGGTGGTACCCTACAACACAAAGCGGCGGATGGGTGCAGATCCAATGCCCACCAAACAGCTACAGTGTGTGGTCACCAAATATTTAATAGTTAAAATGCGATGTTTTAAAGCCGAGCCTGATGGTTCGGCTTTTTTTTTGTAAGTAATGCCGCTTGACTAATTCATTTATTTCCCGACCTTTAAACAAAGTCAGACTTTACACAGACATGGAAATATTAAAAGTAGCCACTGAGTGGGCAAAAGCGGAGGTTTTCTCCACCCGATTCTTCATCATATTCGCCACTCTATTTTTGGCAGCTAGCGCTGGGTTTTGGCAAATGGGAAAAACAGAATTAGCCAAAGCGTACATCATCCCATTACTCGTAGCTGGTATTTTACTGATGACCATCGGGCTAGGCTTATTTTTCACCAACAAGGCCCGTATCACGCAATTTGAAAAGGCCTACAACGAAGATGCATCAGCTTTTGCTGCATCTGAAATGGCACGTGTCGAAAGTACCTTAAAGGAATACACCGTGGTTTTTAAAGTAGTCCCAATGATTATCGTTGTGGCAGCTCTGCTTGTCATATTCCTCAACACCCCCACTTGGCGAGCCATTGGCATCACCACAATGGCGATGATGATCGTCATTTTATTAGTAGACGGCACTGCACATGCCCGAATTGCAGACTATTATAAAGAATTACAATCGGTAGAAAAGCAGGAATGAATGATTTAATCGACTGAGGAAAAGCATCCGTGAAACACCTCCTAGTTAGGAATTAAATCCAAGTCATCCCCTAAACTTTTTTTTATTACTACCTAAATCCCAGTGACACGCCCTTGTCACTCTACTGATTTACTTTGCATATGTGAACCATCGCAAGATCATCCATATAGACATGGATGCCTTTTATGCATCTGTAGAGCAGTTGGACAACCCTGAGCTGAGAGGGAAGCCCGTTGCTGTCGGTGGAAACTCACAACGAGGTGTGGTAGCTGCGGCCAGCTATGAGGCCAGAAAGTTCGGAGTGAAATCAGCTATGCCCTCTGCTAAGGCAGCCAAGCAGTGTCCAAACCTGATTTTCGTACAGCCCAGATTTCCCCGATACAAAGAGCTTTCGCATCAAATAAGAGACGTATTTTATGAATATACGGATTTGGTGGAGCCGCTCTCCCTGGATGAGGCCTATCTGGATGTAACCGAAAACAAGATTGGATTAAACTCTGCCACACTCATTGCAAAGGAGATAAAAACCAAAATCAAGGAACGAACCGGGCTAATTGCATCCGCTGGAATTTCTTACAACAAGTTTCTGGCGAAAACTGCTTCTGATATGGATAAACCGGATGGCTTGTGTGTAATCCTACCAGAGGAAGCAGAAGCCTTTGTAGCCAAATTGCCCGTCCAGCGGTTTCATGGGATTGGCAAAGTAACGGCCGAAAAGATGGTGAAAGCAGGCATGTTTACCGGAAAGGATTTACGCAAAAAAAGCCTGGAAGACTTAACTCTTCGTTACGGTAAATCAGGACAATATTATTACAATATCTGTCGCGCGATTGATCATCGGGTAGTGCAACCCACAAGGGATACCAAATCCGTAAGTGCAGAGCGCACCTTTGAGGATAATATCTATGAATTGGATGATGTAATTGAAGAGATCGATCGAATTGCTCGTATTTCATTTGAGCGATACAAGCGTAGCAAAGCAGAAGATGGACACACCATTACCATCAAGATCAAGTATGGTGATTTCCAGCAAATTACACGCAGTAAAACGGATGATCCCTCCATCAATGATGAGGGAACTTATGTGCAGATCGCCAAATCACTTTTTACTGAACAGCTCTTAAATGAAAAAGGCATTCGTTTGATTGGGGTTGGAATTTCAAATTTCAGGAAAGATGAAGAGCCGGAACCTGTTACTCAGCTAACACTAGAGTTTTGATGAGACTACTCATTCAGACTTCTATCGCAAGCCTGCCTGCGATAGGCAATGAAATAACGGTGTTCAGGTCATTGAAGGTTTGGTCACTTTAAGGATGATTCTACCCTTTTTCAAAGCTATAGGTCTACAAATACTCACACCCTTCGATTTCTAAAATCAATTTTTCGCCGTAAGCAATAGATGGTGTTTGAAAACCAATTGTAAAGTTTCCATTTAAGATCTTTTGTGCGATCAATACTGTGGAAGCAGCAGTTAGTGTATAACCATTGGGAGTTTTTAATCTAGCCTCCTCAGACGTTACTCCGTTACTTATTTTTCCCCACAAATACATAACTGACTCTTTACGACGCTCTTCTTCAGGTCCATCTGAGCGTTTATCCATTTGCCGCATTAAGAAATTCTTAATCGTTCGGGATCGAAGCATGAAGGAAAGCCTTAATGCCCGCTTAACTTTAGACAACTGTTGTTCGGTTGTGCCAGAAAACACTTCAATGTTTGGAATTCCGGTGCTGAAATAAGCTGTTGAAACATCTCCCCATGAGATACCCATCGAAATCTGTTTAAAAGGTCCATAATCAATCTCAATTGCCGATTTGCCCATCGGAATACCTTCATAATCCCCTCCTCTTCTCAGAGTCTGTGGCTCACCCAGATTTTCTATCATCGTTTTTGCCGTACCTCTGGAGAGCTTCCCGCCTTTACTCACGAATGCTAACTTCAAATCTGTTGCATTGGGCATCTTATTATGCAGATGTTTGGCTAGGCAATCCGAAGGGACTACATCAAAACCAGTGCCCGGAAGAAGCATGATTCCTTTTTCCTTAGCCTTCTCACCATACTCTTTTATCAAGTCGAAAACCTGAAATTCGCCGGTTATATCCAGGTAGTGCGTATTAGTGGCCAAACACCCCTGTACCATGCTTTTTGCAGTGTGGATGAATGGACCTGCACAATGAACCACAACTTCACCTCTTTTCAACCAGTTTTCAAGCTTCTTTCTGTCGGAAACTTCAAACACATCGTATTCCAACTCATGCTTTTTCGCATAAGTCATCGTCTTTTCTGCGTCCCTTCCTGCTATAATGGGCTTAATTCCATTTTTGAGGCATTCCTCTACAATTAACCGACCTGTATACCCGTAGGCGCCATATATTAGAAGGTTTTTATTCATTTGTTTCGGTTAGGTTTAGGCTTCCTTCTGAAGTTCTTGTTTTTAGGTTTGTGTTGTGAGCTTTTAAAGTTCTTCTTTTTTGGGGATGGTGGCAAATCACTTTGCTTTTCAGTTGGTTCAAAACCTGGGACTTCCTCTTTTGGTATTTTTATTTCAATTAATTTCTCAATATCTCTTAAGTAATCCATTTCATCCAAACTTACGAGTGATAAAGCAACTCCGCTTGCTCCTGCCCTACCAGTCCTACCTATTCGGTGTACATAATCCTCAGGAATATTTGGTAACTCGAAGTTTACCACATGTGGAAGTAGCGGTATATCCAAACCCCGTGCCGCAATGTCTGTGGCTACCAAAACTCTTACATTGCCCTTCTTAAAACCATCTAATGCTTTGGTTCTTGCTGCCTGGCTTTTATTACCATGAATGGCCGCCGCGCTGATGTCCGCCTTTACCATTTTTTCCGCCAAACGATTTGCTCCATGCTTCGTTCTGGTAAATACCAGCACCTGCTGCCATCTTCCTCCTGCAATCAAGTCTAGAATCAGATCAGTCTTGCGCTTTTTATCTACGCGATAAACCTGCTGGTTGATTTTTTCAACCGTGGTGTTCTCAGGTGTAGCCTCCACATACTGCGGACTATGCATGAATTTGTTTGCAAGTCGTTTTATCTCCTTGGAAAAAGTAGCAGAGAATAAAAGGTTTTGTCTTCGAGGAGGAAGTAAATCTAGAATGCGATTAATGTCTCGTTGAAAACCCATATCCAGCATCCGGTCCGCTTCATCGAGTACCAATATCTCAACCTTATGCAAAGAGAGTGCTTGTTGATTATAAAGGTCTAGGAGTCGGCCCGGTGTAGCTATCAGGACCTCTACACCATTCCGAAGTGCAGCAATCTGAGGGTTAGCTTTTACTCCGCCAAAAATGACCGCTGATCGGATATCCATATAGGCAGAATATGCCCTTACATTGTCATAAATCTGAGCAGCAAGCTCGCGTGTGGGAGTCAGTATAAGTGAACGAACCGGCCGTTTACGAAATTGCTGCCCATCAGAGAGTAACTGAAGAATGGGTAATGTAAATCCAGCAGTCTTGCCTGTTCCTGTTTGTGCTGAGGCGATGACATCCTTTTTTTCCAAAATAACGGGTATGACTTTGGATTGGATGGGTGAAGGTTCTGTGTATCCTTTTTTGCTGATTGCTTTCAGTAACGGATCCGACAGACCCAATGAATTAAATGACATAAATAATTTTTGATGAAATGGATACTTCTACATTCCATCTCAAGTGAAGTGTAAAGGTACGTCTTAAAAAATGGAGTTTATAAGGACTAAAATGATCTTCAGTACCAGCCGCTCAATTCAAATTTTTCTTTAGATGAATCCAACACTCTTCCCTTTTCGCATTTGAGCACCCTGTGAGGGAATTTCTCGATGAACTTATGATTGTGTGTAGCCATCAAAACAGAAGTGCCACTATTGTTGATTTCTTCGAACAGTTTTAGAATTCCATCGCTTACATCCGGATCAAGGTTACCGGTAGGCTCATCTGCAAAAAGAATCTGTGGCTCATTGATCATAGCACGAGCTATCACTACTCTTTGTTGCTCGCCACCCGAAAGCTGATGTGGCATTTTTGCTGAGATGGCTCCTAGCCCAACTCGCATTAATACCTCAGCAATTCTATTTTTCATTTTTGCCGGGTCTTTCCACCCGGTAGCTTTCATTACAAATGTGAGATTTTCAGCAACCGAACGATCATAAAAAAGTTCAAAATCCTGAAAGATGATCCCGATTTTTCTTCTCAGAAAGGGTACTTCTTTTGATTTGATATTGCTGACATTATAACCGACCACCTCTGCATGTCCCAGTCTCAATGGTAAATCTGCGTAAAGTGTTTTCAGAAGTGAAGACTTACCACTACCAGTCCGCCCTATCAGGTAAACAAACTCGCCTTTATCTATGGTGAAATCTATTTCACTTAAGACCGTATGGTCCTCCTGAAAAATAGATGCATTGGAAACACGTACAACTGGTTCTTCGGAGAATGACATTGACTTACTTATAATTCAAGCTTTTGGAGCTTACCATAAGGCAGCTCCGCTATGAGACTTTTCAACTCTTCATCCTTGCCCTCAAGGCCAAATTTATCCATTCTTTTCAATGGACGATCCGTTCTGAAATAAGCAACCAACACAAAGTTTTGATCACGAATCTGGATATAATCGGGAATCTTGGCCTTTCCCTTGACCTTGATGATGTACATTTCTTCTAAATTAAGTAAATCTAAAGCTTCCATCACCAACTACGAATTATCTTATTTGTTTGATTTTTTATGATCCGCTAAAAATTTCTCAAGTCCAGAATCAGTCAAAGGATGTTTGAGCAATCCGGTAATAACACCAAGTGGGCATGTAGCCACATCAGCTCCAATCTCTGCACACTGGATCAGGTGCATATTGTGTCTGATGGATGCAGCCAGCACTTCGGTTTCAAAACCATAATTATCATATATCCCAACGATTTGCTCAATTAAGGCTAAACCATCCATTGAAATATCATCCAACCTTCCAATAAAAGGGGATACATAACTGGCACCAGCTTTCGCAGCAAGTATCGCCTGACCAGCGTTAAAGATCAGTGTACAATTGGTTCTGATTCCTTCTGCTGTTAATGCTGAGATCGCTTTCACACCATCTTTGATCATAGGTATTTTTACCACGATCTTGTCGTCAATTTTAGCTAACTCCTTTCCTTCAGCAACCATCTTTTCATATTCGGTAGCGATTACTTCAGCACTCACATTGTCATCTACAATATCGCAAATGTCTTTATAATGCTTTAGTACATTTGCTTGGCCTGTAATGCCCTCCTTGGCCATTAGGGATGGGTTGGTGGTTACACCGTCGAGCACGCCTAAATCTTGCGCCTCTCTGATCTCATCAAGGTTTGCTGTGTCAATGAAAAACTTCATTTGGTAGGGGTTATTGTGAAGGAAAGAAAAAATGGCAAACGAAGCATCGCACCGCTACGACCGCCTACCCTTGCTACCGTCAGGTCCTGGGGGATTCAGCAGGAGCTGGTCGTACCCGTTTGCCACTGCAAAGCTAGTAAATAGATTAGTAGGAATTAAGAAAATTTCCGGATTAGTATTCGTCGAGGTGTCGGTAAAATAAATCCTCAGATTCACCCAGAAATTTATCTGAATTATCATCCACTTCGGGCGGCATTAAATCGTCTATTCTATCATCAAAATCGGATGATTGATCGTCATGCAAATACTCAAAAATATTCATGCATCAAAAGTATCTGAGCGATCGGTATTCTACTCAAACAATCAGGTTATCCATGAATGAAATGTTTGTTACCTACTTTGCTCAAATTCTTTCAGAATCTCCACTAGCTCACCAAGCATCATTGCGGTAGCTCCCCAGACAGTCCTACCCTGCAAATCAAAATATGGACATATTAGTTTGTATCCGCTTCTTACCACTATTTCTTTCTCTTTTAGCCGTGATGGATTAATCAGGTCTTTTAGTGGTGGTGTCACAATATCATCCACCTCTCGTGGCTCAGGCACAAAAGTAGGTTTGAAATTCATCTTACCGATAACAGGTAAAACCATGTAATTACTGGCAGCAACAAAAAATTCAGATAAACTTCCAATAATTTCAATCTTGCTTTTATCCACACCAATTTCTTCTTCAGATTCTCGCAAAGCTGTTTGAATTTGATCTTTATCTTCCTCCTCATATCTTCCTCCCGGCAGGGCCATCTGACCACCATGTATACCCTCATAATCCGGTCGTTGGATTAATGCGAACCTAACAACATCATTATCAGGAAATAATAAGATAAGCACACCTCCCTTACGAGGTGGAGTGGCATGTTTCATCCGCAATGGCGCACCATTTGCCATTCGAGGCTTCATTTTTAACTGCGCATCCGCTCCCGGCATGGATTTTTGAACACGCTTCTCCAAGAATCTGGTTAGTTCATCGAAATTCATTTCGTTGCAAATTAAGCATGACAGTTTGATTTCATTTTTTAATTATATTGCTAATACACCCTAATCAAACTTATGGAAGATGTCCCTGGATATGTAGCGGGAACGTTTATTGCCATCGTTATCGCCCTACTAGGCTTTATTTATTATGCTGTGAGTTATGCAACTCCTGGAAAGAAGAATATAACATCAGCATTGGTCATTACGCTGCTTGTCGGTTGGATTTTTATTGTGTGTGTGTTGGTTTTTGAAGGATTTTACACAAACCTCTCAGGAATTCCGAGAATACCAATCACTGCAGGCATAGCATTCTCTTCTATCCTCTTTATCTTCATCATACCACGATCCAGAGCATTGATAGCCCAAATGCCGATCACGACACTTCATTATATACATATTGTAAGAATTCCACTTCAAATGGTGCTTTGGTGGCTGGCTATTTCGAAAGCTATGCCAATGGATGTCACTTTTGAAGGTTCAAACCTTGATATTATTTCTGGAATTTCGGCCCCATTCGCTGCAGTATTTTTGGTAGGGTCCAGAACTAAAAATCGAATTGGTGCAATTTTCTGGAATGTAATGTCATTGGCGCTGCTGATAATTTTTGTGAGAATGGCAATCGGGTACACGCCCTATTTCTATACGCCATCTTTATCAAATGTGGCAAATCTGGCCGTATTCTTTTTTCCATATATCTTATTGCCAACATTCATTATCCCGGTGCTGATTTTTAGTCATCTGGTATCGCTGCTTCAGCTATTTTTTAAGACCGATCAGTCACAGTACTGATTTAGCATTTGCAAGCTCGGTTTTTCATTGAGCTTGGCACCATCACTCCATGCTTTACATGCGCTACTCATATTACCTTGTTGACGGTATGCTTTCCCTAAATAATAATATAGCTCATCAATAAACTCTCCGCTTTTAATGGCTCTATTAAACATTTCAATGGATTGTGAAATTTCTCCTTTCTCCATCAGGTAAATACCTTTGTTGCGATAGGCCCATCCATTTTTGGGATAAAGTACAATGCTGCGGTTAATATCGGTTATGGCGAGATTGAGACTATCCATTTGCAAATAGATATACCCGCGATTGTTTAAAAAATAGGGTTCACCAGGAGCTAAGTCCAAGGCTCGATTAATCTCAGCCAGTGCTGATTGATAATTCTCTTTTTCTACTTCAATCATGCTTAATAGACTAAACGCGTTAGCATCATCACCTTCTAAACTTAAGGCTTGACTTACCAGCTCAGTTGCCTTTTCATTCTGCTCAAGAAAATGATAAATAGTAGCCATATTGATGATCGTTTCAGGGTTTAAAGGATTCAAACTGTCAGCTATTTGAAAACTCAACAATGCATCTTCGTATTCACGCATATTTGTTTGAACCAACCCTTCATAGAAATAGACAAAGGCCGAATCCGGAGTTAGGGTTAGGATGTGTTGAACATCCTTCAAGGCGTTCTTAAATTGACCTATTTCTTCATAGGCATATGCACGATTGAAGCGCGCATCCAAATGATCTTTTTCTATTTGAATGGCTTGATTGTAATCCAATATTGCTTCATACGGGTGATCTGATTCAATCTTAGCTACCCCTCGATTGTTCAACGCTGAAGCATACTGTGGATCTTCCTTTAGTGCCTGATCATAGTATTGAATAGCCTGATCATAGTTTTCTTGATTCAGTGCGGTATTGCCAAGATTAAAAAAACGATCTCTTCGCTCCTGTGATGTTTCACAACCAAAAAAAATAACACACAGAGCGAAAAAGAAAATGGATTTATTCATAGGGTAGAAAACAAAAAAGCCTGCACAAAGGTATGCAGGCTTTCAAGTGTTTTGTTAGTGATTTTAGGATTTCCTTACTGATCCACCACTGCTTGAATTAGCGTCTAAATAAGTTGGTGATCCTTTGTATCTAATGGTGCCACCACTACTGGCTCTGGCGTCTAGTTTGGTACTTACATTTACTTTGATTGAGCCGCCACTGCTAGCACTTACTTCAGCTTCATCACTATCCAGTTCATAACCATCATAATTACCAGAACTGCTAACTTCTACATCCTGCTTTTTTACAATGCCTTCAACTTCTATGTCACCTGCGCTGGAAACATCAGCTTCAATTTCATTTGCTTCGATACGCAATTCAGCATCACCTGCACTCGAAGCATCTATTGTCACCTCATCTGCATTTTCTATTTCTGCTCTTATATCTCCTGCACTACTCACATCAACATCAAAGTCGTTCCCTCCTGCATCAATTGATCCTTCACTTTCCAGAGATGCTGCAGAAGATGCTGAGATTGCATTTAGTGATTTATAAGTTACATACACCTTTACATCTACATTGCGATGATTATTGCCTTCAAGGTGAATTTTAAGTCTATCGCCGCTTACTTCAGTGAGTACATCTTCCAGATCAATATTATCTGATACAACTCGGGCTTCTTCTTTATTCCCTTGCTTAATGTAAACATCGATTCCCTCATGAGCCGAAATTTCTGTAAATGAAGACAAGCTTCTTGTTTCTTCTGATTGTGCAAAGGTCATCCCTGCTACAAGGACTCCAAGCATAGTTATTAGTAATGATTTCTTCATGATCTTATTTTGGTTTGAGATTAGGGTTGCTGATTTTTCAGCACCATTTAAGATAAAGATTCAGAAAAAAATCAAAGGTTGCAGATTAGAGTGAAGATTTGTGATTTTTCTTAAAATCCTCAAAGGATGTCGTCTTGAAATGATCACCGCCAATGAATAGCAAAATGGGCTCCATTTGTTCCGGCTTAAGGTATCCGGCAATTGGTTGAATTATTCTCAATTCTTCATCCATGAAAACAGTTGTAGGGTAGCTTAGCTGGTTTCTGGTAAGAGCAGCCGCCAGTTCGTGAACTCCTCTTCTACCCTGCGCTACAAAATTAAATGTGTGTCCACGAAACTCTACCGATTCCTTTTGCTCAGCATTGAACTTTACCGGATAAAAATTTTCATTGATGTAATTCGCAATCTCTGACTTGCTGTAGGTTTTCTGATCCATCACTTTGCACCAGCCACACCAATCGGTATACAGATCAATAAGGAGTTTTTTAGGTTTTTGCTCATGCAGGGCAATGGCTTCTTCAAAAGTAAGCCAATTAACTTCAGCAACTTCTGGCTGCTTCCAGCTACCTAGTAAGAGTATAAGTACAGTACTTAAAAAAATTCGTAAAATCTTCATTGTAACCTTTAACGAGACAACACCTTCTCTTGGTTCATTTCACGAATTTAATGATTTAAGAAATTAATCAGATGTCGGCAGGAAAGCATTTTTTCCCTTGAATAGCTTCGCAGCAATGGTGCTGTCATTAAATACCTCGTGTCTATTCTCTGTGGTTTGGATGATATGGGTGTCATCTTGCAGATTCCCGCTAACCATGATCTCTGGAGCATTTGTAAAAGAATAAGTAATCGTATGTGAAGGATCTGATTGCAATTCTGCGTCATAAAAATTTTTACTATTCACATAGCTTAAGCCTCTTAAATATTGCTCAACAGATGCACTGTCAGCCCTTGAATCATTGAGGTACCAATGCTCATCTTTCGTAAGGACGAATGCACTATCAGGATAATCAAATTTGATTTGCGTCAATGAATCTTTTTGCAAACGCATTAACAATCCATCTCGATAATCCACAGCTTCTTTACCTACGGATATTCCCATGAAATTATCGGCGACATATACATTTTCATCATCAAACAACCGAACAAATGTGTAGTAACTTCTCTGCCCCTCCATCCCAAAGCGGCCAATCACCAGATCAGAGGATAAATCATCTCCTTCGAAAATACGAATTCTGGTTCCTGTTGAATCAACTGCATAATCGTTCCACTTATCCTGTTTTCTGGCTGCAAGTCGACCAGGCTTTATGGTATTCAGGTTGGTTAGCAATGAAGTAATAGCACTTGATTTAGCTTGCTTAAACCCTCCACTCGGTAAGGAAACCTCCCAACCATTTTCAGATTTTTTTAGTGACACTGTTCCATCAAGTGTTACAACTTCCACCTTGGATACTTTAGCCGTGTCTATGGAAACCAGTTCATCAGCTAATGCATCACTCTTGCCGGATCGTTTTGTCAACTGAACTACTGCCAAACCGACAACCAAAACACCTAAAATGATTAACAGATTTTTAGTTTTCATCGACTCATAGATTTATTCGAAATTTCCTTGCATCCATTTTTGTTTCTTTCGCTGATTGCGAAGCTTTCTTATGAATGCGTAAATAAGTAGCAATAAAATCGGAGCAAACACATTGCTGTACTTAAGCACATTTTTGGTACTGTCTTCAATGCTTTCCAGTGGCCTGGAGGTGATTCCTTTGGTTCTCAAATCGATTAACCCGGTATCATCTGCCAGCCAGTCAATCGCATTGGAAGCAAAATTCACATGGTCCGATTGTACCTGCCTGGCTTGCTGCCCCTCACCATTTACGAAGAAATCCCCGTTTCCAACCACCACCATTTTTCCAAACCCCTGACTGACTCCTTCGGCAGCAACTGCCAAAGACTGCACACCCATCCCAAAATCATTTTGAGTCCATCGTCTTTGTATATCAATATATGATGGCGCACGCTCCACCCCTGAATTGGCTGATGTAGAAGCAATGGATGAAATACTAACGGTTGAATCATTAGCTATCGGAACGACGCTTGAGGTAAATGTGAATGTTAATTCATCCAAGCCTTTGGTCATCGGATGATCCGCAAAGTTGGTCACTCGTGGAAAGAATGGGAATTCTTTTTGGCTATTGATGGTAAAGTAACCTTGCCGTTGAGTTACGGTGATTGTAGCGCACTCTGCATCAATCACAAAATCGCTACCAAGCTTTATGCCTTTATCCTCAAGCCATTTCACTAGGCCAATATCCGGAGAGGTTGTGAGCATCCCTTGCTGAAGGTCACCCTGAACATTAGAATATGCCACAAAAATGTTTCCGCCACTACTTAAGTAGTTATCCAACTTATTAAAATGACTTTGTGGAATGGTGTCATTTGGCGCTGCAATGATGACTGCACGATAATATGATGGGATAATTTCTCCTTCCGAAATGGTATAGTTCTCGACATTATAAAGGACATTCAATTGCTGCCGAAGCTGAGGTATAGTCGAAAGACCAACCTCTCCATGGCCCTGAAGTAAGGCTATCTTTGGCTTATCTGAGATTGACAATTTCTTAACCGAAGTAGTCAGTTCATATTCCATGGCAGCACCCGGCTGGATCAAAGGAATGATTTCTTTTTTATCACCCATTTGCAACACCGCACCCATATAAGCCCGCATCTGCTCTACCCTGTCATTTTCTCTAACATTGATCATAATAGGTCCAATACCTTTCTGCTGAACTTCCTGCTCCTTGGTCTGGTCTTTATTTGGATTTACAAACTCATACACCACATTGCCGCCTGATCGCTGCTCGTATTCGATGAGCATGTCCTCAAAGTCTTTGCGATTACTCAAAAGCTGCGGAGGAAGATCTTCAGAAAAATATGCGGTAACGGTAATTACATCCTCTAAATCTTCTAAAACCTCCCGAGTCGCATCACTCAATGTATATCGCTTATCTTCAGTAAAATCCAGTCGAAGGTATAATTGGTTGGACAAGATATTCCCAACAACGACGATCGCAATTATGACCAGCAGTTGTATGATTATCGTCTGCTTTTTCATCTTACTTCCAATTTCTTTTAGACAACATGATTTGTGTTCCCAATAAGCCAATTAGGATGAGTGAAAGAAAATAAATGATATCTCTGCTATCGATCACTCCCCTACTCAATGAATCAACATGCGTGCGAATGCTTAAATAGCTAAATACCTCTCCAATAAATCCCGTGGACCCGGATCCGATCACGTCAAAAAGCATGTGAAAAAATATGCCTATGAATAGCGCTAAAAGGAACGCCACAATTTGATTTTGTGTGAGGCTGCTGGCAAAAAGACCGATACCAATGTAACTGGCTGAAAGAAATATCATGGCCAGATATCCTCCAAGCACGGCCCCATCATCTACATTACCTAGCTGCCTGATGGTGAAGTAATAAGGAATGGTGCACATCAATGCGATTCCTACAAGAATCAGGCAAGCTAAAAACTTACCTATTACGATTTGATTATCGGAAATTGCCTTTGTGATCAGTAACTCTATGGTTCCTGATTTATTTTCCTCTGCTATCATACGCATCGTAATTGCAGGAATAAAAAAGAACAAAGACCAGTATGCCACATCGTAAAACACATCCAGATTGGCCTGCCCCAACATAAAGATGTTTGTTCCAAATAACCAGGTAAATGATCCGCTGAGCCCCAGAAAGAGGATAATCATCACATAGGCTATGAGTGAATCAAAAAAGGCCGACAATTCTCGTTTCGTTATAATCCAAACTTTGCTCATCACTTTAGTTGGTTAGGTTTCTAAACACATCCTCCAGGCGAGTTTCAATGCCTGTCATTTCAAGCAAATACCATTGCTTGCTCACACAGAGATCAAACACTTCTTTTCTTGAAGAAGCATCCGGCCTGCTTTGCACCGTAAACCAATGCTCTTTTCCTTCAATGGCAGATACGGTCTCTACTGTTTTTAATCCCAGCAGTTCTTTCTGAATATCTCCTTTGGAAGCTTCAATATGTACAGTGAGTAACTCCTGTCCCTGTGCCTGTCGGCGTAAAGTTTCGGCAGTACCATCTGCAACAATTCTTCCTTTATTAATGATTAGAATACGGTCACATGTCGCTTCTACTTCTGAAAGGATATGCGAGCTAAGGATGACCGTTTTTTCCTTGCCAAGTTCCTTAATCAATTTCCTTATCTCAACGATCTGGTTAGGGTCAAGTCCAGTAGTTGGCTCATCCAAAATGAGCACCTCCGGATCGTGAATCATCGCCTGTGCCAACCCAACCCTTTGTCGGTATCCTTTGGAAAGCTCCTGGATATTCTTGTGCTTCTCAGCATTCAGACCACATTTTTCGATCATCTCACCTATGCGAGCAGGTATTTCCGATTTTTCCACTCCCTGAATCTCCGCGCTAAATCGCAGGTAATCCACAATTGGCATATCCAGGTACAGGGGATTGTTTTCAGGTAAATAGCCGATCTTTCGTTTTACCTCTTCCGGTTCAGATAAGATAGAGGCACCTTCAACGGTTACATCTCCAATGGTTGGCGCCATAAAGCAGGTGATCATTTTCATTGTCGTACTCTTACCCGCCCCATTCGGTCCGAGGAAACCGACGACCTCACCTGTATTTATTTCAAATGAGATATCATTTACAGCTTTCTGAACACCATATTTCTTGGTGAGATTCTCTACTACTATTGCCATATTTGCTAGCTTTCAAAAATCGCTGGCAAGTTTAAAAACTGAAGAAAAAAAGTTCAATAGTGAACAGCTTTGAAGCTGTTAAAATTTGTTAACGCCTAATCTTTAAAATGAAAATAGGACTCCTTTCAGATACGCACGGCTACATTGATCCCAAAATTTTCAAATACTTTGAACAGGTTGATGAAATCTGGCATGCCGGAGACATTGGCACTATGGAAGTGTTGGAAGAACTTCAAAAATTCAAACCTACGATAGCTGTTTGGGGAAATATTGATGGTGGCAAACTAAGACAGGAATGCAAAGAAGGAGAAATTTTTGAAAGAGAAGGTGTCAGAGTACTCATCACACATATAGCGGGCAAACCGCCAAAATATAATAAAAAGGTGCTATCCTATGTGAAACAATATCAACCTAAGCTACTGGTTTGTGGGCACTCCCACATTTTGAAGGTAATGCCTGATAAACAAAATAATCTGCTATTCATGAATCCGGGTGCTGCTGGTAAGCATGGATTTCATAAAGTAAAAACCTTGCTAAGATTCGATTTGGAAGCGGGAGAAATTAAAAATCTGGAGGTGGTAGAATTGGGACCAAGGGCGAAAGCTTAAAATCCATTCATCCCAATCCCTATTCCCTTGGGAGGCTTCTAGCAGGAAGCCGAGTCATGGGAATCTTCTAATTAATTCCAAAGTCCCATTCCTTTGTCGTTCGCAAGGGAATACTGAGACAAAAATGTTTTCAAAATGCAACCTTTCTTTTTTTCAATTGTATTTGATTTACATTTATGAATGAAACAAGTATCGCGAAAAGCGAAAATGTGCGATGAAGATTAAATCATATCAATTGGGGGAACTAGAGGAACTAGTACTAATGATCGTTGCTATCCTTAATGAAGAAGCATATGGAGTCAAGGTGATGGATGAAATCCAAAACCAGATTGGCCGGAAGGTTAACATAAGTGCTGTCCACACAGTACTGGATCGCCTTGAAAAAAAGGATTTTGTTTCCTCCTATATGGGAGGTGCAAGTGCTGAACGAGGTGGTAGAAGAAAGCGATTATTTAAAGTAACAGCCGAAGGCTCGAAAGCGATCACCTATGTGCATCAAACAAGAAATGAGCTTTACAACCAAATTCCCAAAACGATTTTAGGATACGGATGAAAAAGCATACTCCACCAAAATGGGCCCTAAAGTTTCTTCAGTTTTTCTACAAAGAAAAATACCTGGAGCAGATCGAGGGGGACTTGTATGAGCTCTTTGAACGAGATGGAGCCACCAGAAAAGCCAGGAGAAGATTTGGATGGAATACCGTTCGCTTTTTCAGATTAAGATATTTAAAAGGACTAGAAGATTTTGAACAATTAACCACTCTTGCCATGATCAAGAATTATTTAAAAGTTGCTATTAGAACCCTGATCAGACAGAAGTCTTATGCGGGGATAAATATTGCAGGACTAGCCATAGGCCTTGCCTCATGTCTCCTTATTATGATGTATGTATTTCATGAGCAGAGCTATGATACCTTTTATCCTGAAGGTGAGCGTGTATACAGGGTAGCAAATGGTGAGCGTGGAAGATACACACCGGAGCTGCTGGCTAAAACAATGATGGAGGAATATCCACAGGTGGAAGCTACAACTCGAATTAGTGGGCTTTGGGAGTCTCATTTTCAAATAGGTAACCAAAGTTTTTTTCAAGGCGGATCTGCTTGGGCTGATGAAAACATCTTCAAGGTTTTTCAAATGGAGTTTGTAAGTGGAAATCCAGAAAGCGCAATCAATGGGCCCGAGGATTTGGTACTCACGGAATCCTTAGCTAAGAAATTTTTTCCGGGCGAATCGGCCATAGGAAAAACCATTGTTGTTGATGGAAACAATATGAAGGTGACTGCTGTGGTGAAGGATCCGCCTAAAAACACTCACTTTCCATTCAAATTTATTGGGCGAGTTTGGGACAATGTATCAGCCAATCAAAACTGGACAGGAAACAATTTCTGGACGTATGCTAAAATTCAGCCTGGCATCACAAGTCAGGAAATGAATAATAAGCTGGTAAGTCTTTACGAAAAATATGTAGGTCCACAATTAATTGCGTATTCCGGGCATGCTACATTCGAAGATCTGGTGGAAGAATATCCGGATCGGATCTACGGATTTACGCTCCACCCATTAAGAGAAATCCATCTGGAGAATCCGCATTTTTCAATGGGTGCCAGAGGAGACAAAAAAAATGTAGTCGTCTTTTCAATGGTCGCTTTATTCATTCTGCTAATCGCATGTGTTAATTACATTAATATGGCTACAGCCAGATCTGCAGTGAGATCCAAAGAAGTAGGAATTAGAAAAGCGCTTGGCTCTTATCGAAAAAATATCATTTCACAGTTCTTAATAGAATCGATCCTGATCACTTTTCTCGCAATCATATTAGCGGTGATTATATCCGTCTTTTCACTCCCCTATTTCAATCAGCTTACTGGCAGGGCTTTTGAAATATCCGACCTCTTCTCACTAACCAATATCATTTCCATACTCGTTATTCTATTTATCGTTGGTTTATTGGCTGGAGGATACCCAGCCTATATCATTTCCAACTTCACGCCTTTGAAAGCGCTTAGAGGTCAAATGCAGCAAGCAGGGAAAAAAGGCTTGCGGAGCGGGTTAGTAGCTTTTCAATTTGCCATCTCGATCTTCCTTGTAGCTGCAACATCTGTCATTTTTAAGCAGGTGATGTTTATGCAGTCTCAGGATCTCGGTATCAATACAGAACAGACACTCGTGATAAACAATGGAAGACAGCTTGGAGAAAAGTACGATGTTTTCAAGAATGAATTGGAAGGACTTGCAGACATTGAAGTAGTTTCCAAATCGAGCCATATTCCTTTCCATGGATCGAGTGACTGGACGTACCAGGTTCCAAATGAAGATAACAGACGCATTGCACCTAATAATGGGTTTGCATCTCCGGACATGGAAAAAGTCCTTGGACTGGAAATTGTAAATGGACGCTTTTTTGAGCATAACAGAGTTTCTGACAGTGCAACTGTCGTTATCAATGAATCACTTGTGGAAGAGCTGGGCTGGGAAGATCCGCTAGGCAAAGAATTGCAAAGACC
Organism: Ekhidna lutea; assembly: GCF_900188325.1. Taxonomy (GTDB): domain Bacteria; phylum Bacteroidota; class Bacteroidia; order Cytophagales; family Cyclobacteriaceae; genus Ekhidna; species Ekhidna lutea. The sequence goes on from NZ_FZPD01000006.1 coordinate 83,204, forward strand.
GGGTGGTCACACCTATCAGGTGATTGGTGTAATGAAAGATTTCAACTATGCCTCTTTGAAAAGTGAGATCGATCCATTGATATACAGATACGGTCCGATTAATTCAGAGGTTGGCATGTTTCATCAGGCGTATGTTTTAGCGAAGGTGAACACTTCAGATATTCTGAACACGCTCAATCAAGTAGAGAAAAAATGGAATGAGCATGTTCCAGGTTATCCTTTTGATGGCCATTTTCTGGATGATTCCTATCAAAAGCAGTACGAGAGCGAATTGAAGTTTGGTCAGGTATTCACTACATTTTCCTTTTTGGCGATCATCATTGCACTCTTAGGTCTGTTCGCACTTACGACTTTCGTTCTGCAAAAACGATTCAAAGAAATAGCTGTAAGAAAAGTACTGGGGGCTACAGTACCTTCACTTCTTCGGATGATGATCAAAGACTTTACCCGTCTGGTGATTATTGGTGGAGCTATAGGAATCTCGGGCGCATTTTATTGGCTCAGCTCCTGGCTGGAAGGATATAGTTACCGAATAGAGCTTTCATGGTATCTATTGATAGTACCCATTATCCTGATTCTATTACTTACATGGGCAGTTGTGAGTGCTAAATCCTATAGGGCCGCAGTAGCTAATCCTGCCAATGCATTGAAAGAGGAATGACCGTTTAAATAAGCATAAACGAAGCTGATCACTTTGCCGAAAGCAAAGTGATCAGCTCTTTGTATCTTCATAATTCTAACCTAATTAGATTATGAAGAAACTCCTGACTTTAACCATTCTGGTACTTTCCGTCCTGGCCTTAGATGCCCAAAAGAAAAAAACCAAATCAAACGACACCAATAAAATAGACGCTTCGCTGTATGAGGGGCTCAAATGGCGAAATATTGGACCGACCCGGGGGGGACGAAGTGTCGCATCATGCGGTGTGGTAAATGATCCCATGACCTACTACATGGGGACAACCGGAGGTGGTATCTGGAAAACAACCGATGGTGGTATCAACTGGAAAAACATCTCAGATGGCCAGCTGAAAACAGGAACCGTTGGTGCAATCTCCGTTTCAGAATCTGATCCGAATGTCATCTATGCAGGAATGGGCGAACATGCCGTACGAGGAGTCATGACCTCCAGCGGGGATGGTGTATACAAAAGTACCGATGCGGGAAAAACCTGGAAACACATGGGGCTGGATAAGTCCATGCATATTTCTGATGTAGTCATCCACCCTAGCAATCCGGATATCATTTATGTTTCTGTTCAGGGTGCATTGTATGGTCCTTCGAGTGAACGAGGTATTTACAAATCCATCGATGGTGGTGGCAATTGGAGTAAAGTTTTGTTCGTGGACAACCGTACGGGAGCTTCTTCCCTATCCATGGACATGACCAACCCTCGTATCCTCTATGCAGCCATGTGGGATCATCAGCGGTACCCATGGACTGTAAGATCGGGTGGCCCGGGATCGGGACTTTACAAGTCAGTAGATAGTGGAGAAAACTGGGAGAAAATGGAGGAAGGATTGCCTGAAGAGTTTGGGAAAGCGGGCATTTCCGTTTCACGAGCGAACCCGGAAAAAGTCTTTGCCATCATCGAAGCTGAAGGAAGTAAAAGTGGATTATATCGATCCGATGATGCTGGGAAAAAGTGGACGCAGATAAATAAAGACCGTGTCCTTATTACTCGTTCGTGGTATTACATGGAAGTATTTGCCGATCCACAGGATGAGAATAAGGTCTTTGTGCTCAATGCGCCTGTCATGAAATCCATCGATGGTGGTAGAAGTTTTTCCAATGTTTCTGTTCCTCATGGGGACAATCATCACCTGTGGATCAACCCAACCAACAACCAACTGATGATCAACTCCAATGACGGTGGAGCGAATGTCTCGTTTAATGGAGGCAATAGCTGGTCGACACAAGAAAATCAACCAACCGCTCAGTTTTACCGGGTTATCACCGATGATCTGGTTCCCTACAATGTGTATGGTGGTCAGCAGGACAATTCTGCTATTTCCATTCCAAGTCGTACGAATGGTTGGGGCATTGGCTGGAAAGACTGGTATTCTGTGGCAGGGTGTGAAAGTGCTTACCTAGCATTTGATCCCAAAAACCCTGAGGTTATCTATGGTGGCTGCTATCAGGGAATCATCGAACGATGGGAAAAATCGACTGGAGAAGGAAAGCCCATTATGCAGTATCTCGAACAACGATTGAGTGGCATGCCAAAAGACTTTAGCCATCGCTTTAACTGGAATGCACCGATTGTGGCCTCTCCGCATGATCCAAATACCATTTACCATGCGGGTAATGTGGTTTTCAAAACTACGGATGGTGGCCTCACCTGGAACACCATTTCTCCTGATCTGACAAGAAATGACACCACCAAACAAGGGCCGGGCGGCATACCATTTACCAACGAAGCGGCCGGTGGAGAGAATTACAACACGATCATGTACTTAGCCGCCTCTCCACATGAAAAGGGAGTGATTTGGGTTGGGTCTGATGATGGTCTGGTGCATATCACAAAGGATGAAGGAGCAAACTGGACCAACGTGACTCCAAAAGGACTTCAGGAAGGCATCATCAACTCAATTGAAGTGTCACCGCATGATCCGGCAACAGCGTATATCACTGTGATGCGATATAAATTCAATGACCTCACGCCACTGGTTTTCAAAACCAAGGATTATGGTGCATCATGGACGAAGATCACGGACGGATTCGATGATCCGAATGGCTTTCCACGTGTGGTGCGCGAAGACCCAAAAGTGAAAGGCCTACTTTATGCAGGCTCTGAAACCGGACTTTATGTATCACCGGACGATGGAGCAAACTGGTCAAAACTTCAATTAAACCTACCCATCGTGCCAATCAATGACCTTACCATCCGTCAAAATGACCTGGTGGCAGCCACGGCAGGACGATCATTCTGGATATTGGATGACTTGAGTGCTATTCAGGGAACCTTAGGAAAAGAAAAGAAAAACGGTGCGGTGTTCACCAAAGAAAATCATTACAGAATCCTGGGTGGCAGTGCGCCGCTTGAAGCCGGAAAAAACCCTCCTTCGGGAGTGACTTTTGATTATTTCCTAAGTGAGGAATTACCGGATAGCGTTGAGCTGAAAGTTGAAATTCTGGAAGGTGATCAGGTGATCAGAAGCTATTCCAGTCAAAAAGATGAATCATATAAGACGTTTCAGGGTGGCCCACCTGCTCCACAAGTATTGCCCGTCAAAAAAGGCATCAATCGATTTACCTGGGACTTCAAACGGGAGACGCTTCCGGCAGTGGATGGGGTGTTCTCTTTTGGTGATTACACCGGATCAAGAGTCGCTCCGGGAACCTACAGCATCAGACTTTTGACAATTGAAGACACCATAACTACTCAGGTGAATACCCTGCAAGTACCCGGTCAGGAATATGCTAAAACCGATTGGGATGCTCAGCAAAATATGCTCACAGCTATTGAGGACATGGTTCGTGACATGCACGAAAGTGTGAATACCATGCGTTCAGGAAAGTCACAACTTCAGGCCTATCAGAAAAGGCTGAAAGACATGGAGGAAGCCAAGGACTTGCTGGATACCGCGAAAGCGCTGGTTCAGAAAATAGAAGATTGGAAAAATGAACTCATCCAACCAAAGCAAGAGACTTTTCAGGATGTGATCAACTTCCAGAATAAGCTCAACAGTCAGCTGATGAGCTTGAAATCGTTCATTGATGTAGCTGATCCACGGTTGACGCAGGGAGCTAAAGAACGCTTTGACGACCTGAAACAGGAATGGAAATCGTATGCTGATCGCAGGAATGAACTAATCAATGTTGAGTTAAGAGCATTCAACGATTTGTATAAGAAACTCGATTTGCCGGCCATTATCCTTGAAGATTGATGAAAAGCTTAACCTAAGTAATTAAGCCTTCTGTATTCATTTCAGAAGGCTTTTTTAATTTATTAAGAAAGTGAATCGCCCACACCTCGGTTCGTGTCTTCACGAAACGAAATGAATATTGCTGTAAGGCGGAAGAAAGTGAATCGCTAATTATCTGTTCCCCTGATCACACAACCCTCCTGATTAACCACTTATCATTTCATGTAACCCCGGAACACTAAAATGAAATAAATTGATACCTATTGACCTCCATGTGCATCTATTAAAAAACAATCCAACCAAATGAATTTATTGATTAAAAACCTATCCAAGACCTACTCCAACGGGGTAAAGGCACTTAATGATGTATCACTCGACATTCCAACTGGCATGTTCGGACTGCTTGGCCCAAATGGTGCAGGCAAATCCAGCCTCATGCGGACCATCGCCACCTTACAAGAACCGGACTCTGGCAGTATTATGCTTGGTGACCTGGATGTATTGCGTGAGAAAGATGAAGTACGAAAGATCCTTGGATACCTACCTCAGGAGTTTGGGGTCTACCCGAAAGTATCAGCAGAAGTCCTACTGGATCATTTAGCTGTGCTAAAGGGAGTGTCTAACAACAAAGAACGCAAAGAGCTGGTAGAGAGCCTTCTACACAAAACCAACCTGTGGCAGTCCAGAAAGAAAAATTTAGGTGGCTATTCCGGCGGAATGAAACAACGATTCGGGATCGCTCAGGCCTTACTCTCAAATCCAAAACTGATTATTGTAGATGAGCCTACAGCTGGTCTCGATCCGGCAGAAAGAAATCGATTCTTAAACCTGCTTAGTGAGCTTGGAGAAAACACCGTTGTGATATTGAGCACCCACATCGTGGATGATGTGAAGGAACTATGTACGAGCATGGCCATCATCAATTTGGGAACCGTGCTCTATCAGGGAAGCCCAGCCAAAGCACTTGAAGAAGTTGAGGGTCGGGTTTGGAAGAAAAAGATTGAAAAAGCAGAGCTGGAGCAATACCAAAATGATTTTACGGTCATCTCTGATCGTTTGATTGCAGGGAAGCCTGAGATACATGTACTTTCAGATGCTAACCCTGACGGTTCGTTCGATCCTGTGGAAGCAGATCTGGAAGATGTGTATTTCTCACACATTTTATCGTCTACTCAACAAGAAGCGGTACCGGCCTAATTCACAACCCTAAATTTTAAAATCATGTGGTTTAAAATATTAAAATTCGAACTTCAGTATCGTAAAAAGAGACCGGCGACCTATATCTACTTTGCCATTCTCTTCCTCATGGCCGTTTTGACCATGAGTACGGATATCATACAAGTAGGTGGTGGATCAGGACTAGTTAAAGAAAACTCTCCTACTACAATTGCAAACATGATGGCGATTCTTTCAGGTATCATGATGATGATCACCTCCGCCATTATGGGAGTGGCTGTTTTAAGGGACTTTGAGCACAATACAGAGTCCATGCTCTTTACCACCCCCATTTCAAAATTCGATTATCTGCTGGGCAGGTTTCTGGGATCTTTCATCGTCGTATTGTTTGTCTTTGGGGGAATGATGCTAGGGTTTATGTTGGGTGAGCTTTTCAATCCGGATAAGGATAAAATGCTCCCATTCAACTTTTATCACTACGTCCATCCTTTTATTACCATCGTACTTGCCAACCTGTTTTTCACCAGTGCGCTATTCTTTGTGACAGGTGCACTTTCCAGAAAAATGGTAACGGTTTATGTACAGTGGATCTTGCTTTTTGCTGTCTATCAAATTGCTCTGATTCTAACCAGAGAAGTTGACAACAGGGATTTAGCAGCACTTATCGATCCATTTGCAATCCGAACAATTGCAAACAAAATTCAGTATTGGACGGTAGCAGAGCAGAATAGCATGGTCGTCCCATTTGATGGAGTGGTGATGTGGAACAGACTCATGTGGATGGGGATAGGATTACTTACACTCATAATTGGGTATTTCTCCTTCAGCTTCAATGTGGTCCGAAAGTCTTGGTTCAAGAAAAAGGCCGCTAAGGCGGAAAGTGCTTCCAAAACAAGCGTTTCTATACCATCGGTAAGCTTCAATTTTGGATTCAGCACTTACCTACTTCAGCTAAGAAAGCAAACCTGGTTTTACTTCAAGTCAGTGATTAAAAGTGTGCCTTTCCAGGCCATCATCGTCTTTGGTATGTTCCTGATGGTGGTGAATTCCTTTTTCGTTGGTCGGGTATTCGGCACCTACACCTACCCTACCACCTATTTGATGATCGAATTAATAACCAATTCATTTAGCCTGTTCTTCCTTATTATCCTTGTTTTCTATTCCGGAGAACTGGTTTGGAGGGAACGTGATGTCAAAATCAACCTGATACAGGATGCCTTGCCCATGCCTGACTTTATAAGCCTCGTTAGTAAGTTCATCGGATTGATATTGGTCTTTGTGATACTCAATCTAATTCTGATTGGGTCAGGAGTACTCATACAAGCAGCCAAGGGATATTATAAGTTTGACCTGCCCGTGTACTTCTATACGCTATTCACGGAGACTTTTTCTTTTGTGATTTTATTCTCTCTGCTGGCATTCTTCGTCCAGGTGATGGTCAACAATAAGTTTCTTGGACATGCGGTTGTCATTGTGTTTTTCATTGCCACAGGAGTGCTAGACCTCCTGGGACTGGAACACAGTCTGTTCCAATTTGGTAGCGCCAGCTTAGGCACTTACTCAGAGATGAACGGCTATGGTCACTTCGTAAAAAGCTTCTCCTGGTTTGATCTGTACTGGCTTGCATTCAGCATCTTCCTTTTTGGAGTGGCTGTTGTCTTTGCCGTAAGAGGATCAGAGGCTGCCATGAAGTGGAGATGGCACATAGGCAAAATGAGATTATCAAGGCCTATTCTAACGCTCATCATTACGACGTTCCTAACATTCGTCATGTCAGGATGCTACATTTTCTACAATACCAATATTGAAAATACGTATCGAAATTCAGATGATCAAGAAGCACTACAAGCTGATTATGAACGTACGCTTAAAAAATATGAGTTTGTAAAACAGCCAAAAATCACATCAATTAAGGTGAAATCTGAGTTGTATCCGTCTGATCGCGATTACAGTATGGAAGGCACATACACACTCAAAAATTTTGAAGAGCAACCAATTGATAGTATCCATTTGCAGCTTGGTCTGGATGAAGACCTGACGTATGAAACGGTGACTTTTAGCAGGCCTACTACAATTGTGGAGAGCTATGATGAATATCGCTACTACATCCATAAACTTGATAATCCGCTGATGCCGGGAGATTCGATTACCATGGATTTCAAATATGTTTTTGACACCAAAGGTTTCAAAGAATCAGGTTCGAATACGAGCATTGTGTTTAATGGTACATTCTTGAATAATGGCAGCTTTCCAAGTCTTGGCTATAATGCCGGGAATGAATTAGGAACAGACGATGATCGAAAAGATAATGACCTGGAGCCAAAGGATCGAATGATGAAACGAGATAATCCAATTGGTTTAAGACAAGGCTTCATTAGTGATGATTCGCATGGTGTTGATTTCGAAATCATTGTTGGCACTGTGCCGGACCAGATCGCTGTTGCGCCCGGTTATCTGCAAAGAGAGTGGGAAGAAAATGGTCGTCGCTACTTCCATTACAAAATGGATCAACCAATGATGCCGTTTTTCAATATCGTTTCAGCGCGATACGAAGTTGTGAGGGATATGACCACAATCAATCTGACAGATTCTACAACTCGGGACATCAACCTTGAAATATACTATCATGAAGGTCACGAATACAACCTTGAAAGTATGATGAAAGGAATGAAAGATTCTTTCAAATACTTTTCGGAGAACTTCAGCCCCTATCAGTATCGTCAGATGCGCATTCTGGAATTTCCAAGGTATGCTTCCTTCGCTCAGTCATTTGCTAACACTGTTCCTTTCTCAGAAGCCATCGGGTTTATGGTGAAAATAGAGGAAGAAGATGATGTAGACGTCACCTATTTTGTGACGGCTCATGAATTGGCACATCAGTGGTGGGGACACCAGCTAACCCCTGGCAATGTGCAGGGAAGTGCCGTGTTGTCAGAGACACTTTCTCAGTATTCTGCCCTGATGGTGATGAAGCAAGCTTACCCACAGGAGCATTTGAAGGAATTCCTGAAGGAAGAACTGAATCGATATTTGCGCGGAAGAACCACAGAGCAGAAAAAGGAAATGCCTTTAGCTCTGGCTGAAAATCAATCATACATTCACTACGGTAAGGGTGCCAATATTATGTACGCACTTCAGGATTATATAGGTGAGGATAGCATCAATGTAGCCCTTCGTCGACTAGTGGAAAAATGGGGGCCTGGCACCATCGAACGAAATGGCCGCTACGCAACAACCATTGATCTGATTGGATACCTGAGAGAAGTTACGCATGACAGTTTGCAAAATGTAATCACTGACTTTTTCGATAAGATCATTCTTTATGAAAACAAAGTGAATACTGCTTCATTTACTGAAAATTCTGAGAGTGATTATCTGGTAAGCATTGATTTAAGTACGAAAAAGATGCAGTCAGATAGCCTGGGAAGATCCGAGCAAGTCGCAATCGATGATTGGATAGATGTAGGGATTTACTCTGAAGATGAGAACGGTGATGAAAAGCTCATTTATATGCGGAAACATCGATTCACTAATGAGGAAACTTCGTTGGAAATCAGCGTTGACAAAAAACCTTCTTCGGCAGGAATAGACCCATTGAATAAATTGATTGATCGCAATCCGGATGATAATACGAAACGTGTTTCGCTGGAGGAAGCATCATAGCAAATATTTAGAAAAGCAAACCTCATAATGGCTTGCCTTTCTCTTCTATTCACATGAGGATTATTAAATTGTACTTAAACAAACCAACCAAACACCATGAAATCACTCAACAAAATCTTTGCGGTCATTGTATTGGCGGCATGTTCGGCACCCAAAGAGGAAGCTCCTGAAGTGCCGAAGTACACCATTGCTCAATTCTATGAAAATGTAAGCATTGGTGGAGGAAGTTTCTCCCCTGACGAATCAAAACTGTTGATCAACAGCAATGAGACAGGCATTTTCAATGCGTATGAAATAGACATTGCGACAGGAGAAAAAACACAACTAACAAACTCTACCGAAGAGTCCTATTTCGGTCAGACCTACTTTCCAAATGATGATCGATTCATCTTTTCATTTGACGAAGGTGGAAATGAAAACTACAAGGTGTTTATGATGAGTCAGGAAGGCCAACCCAAAGACTTAACGCCTGGAGACAGTATAAGAAACGGCTTTTGGGGCTGGAGCCGCGATGAACAAAGCATGTATTTAACATCTAATAAAAGAGACCCTCGCTACATGGATATCTATGAAATGCAGATATCATCTGTAGATGATGAAATGCCGGTTAGCGAAATCATTTATCAAAACAATGATGGTCTGGATGTTGGAGCTATTTCTCCTAATGAACGATTCTATGCACTGACAGAGGCGATTACAAGTGCCGACGGAAAAATGTATTTATATGACAGAGAATCAGGTGAGAAAACAGATATCTCCTTGCATGAAGGTGACGCTACTTATAACCCTCAGTTTTTCAGTTTAGACAATTCGAGCCTGTATTACACCACCGACGAAGGATCTGATTTTGTCTACCTGGCCAAAAGAGATTTAGAATCTGGGGAGGTGTCTACAGTATTTGAAACAAACTGGGACGTATGGTATGCTTACGACTCCTGGAATGAAAAGTACCGTGTGATTGGCATTAATCAAGATGCAAAGACCGTGGTGAAAGTCATCAATCAGGAAACCGGCGAAGAAGTGAATATGCCCGAAATAGAAGGAGGCAGCATTTCTTCTGTCAATATCTCAAAAAGTGAAACACTAGCTCGACTAACAGTGAGCACGTCCGCATCTCCAAGCAACATTTATGTCTACAACTTCGAAACAGAGGAATTGAAAAAAATGACGAATACACTCAATCCTGAGATTGATGCAAATGATCTGGTTGAAGGCCAGGTGGTTCGCTACAAATCTTTTGACGGATTGGAAATCCCGGCGATCTACTACCAACCCAAACAAGCCACGGCTGACAATAAAGTACCAGCACTTGTATGGGTACATGGTGGACCCGGAGGCCAGTCCAGACTTAGCTATTTCGCATTGATCCAGTATTTAACCAATCATGGATATGCGATTCTAGCCGTAAATAACCGCGGAAGTAGTGGTTACGGGAAGGAATTCAATCATCTGGATGACAAAAACCATGGCGATAAAGACCTAAAAGATTGTGTCGCAGGTAAAGACTTCTTTGCTTCCACTGGTGTGGTTGACATGGAGAAAATCGGCATCATTGGCGGATCGTATGGAGGATATATGACCATGGCAGCTCTTGCCTTTGAACCTGAAGCTTTCGATGTAGGGGTTAATATTTTTGGAGTAACCAACTGGCTGAGAACATTGAAATCAATTCCTCCATATTGGGAAAGCTTCCGTAAGGCACTCTACGATGAGCTTGGTGATCCTACAACAGAAGACTCTGTCAGGCTGTATGAAATCTCTCCACTCTTTCATACGCAAAATGTGACCAAGCCCCTCATGGTGCTTCAGGGTGCCAATGACGTGCGCGTATTGCAGGTGGAGTCAGATGAAATTGTAGAAGGAGTACGCGCCAACGGTGTACCTGTAGAATATGTCATCTTCGATGACGAAGGTCACGGTTTCCGTAAGAATGAAAATGCCATTGAGGGGTATGGAAAGATCAAAGTATTTCTGGATAAATACCTGAAGGGAGAAGCTACCAGCGAGGAGTCAACACAAGCAAGTTCACTTTGATAAAGTATTGAGAAATGAATAAAAAGGGTGGCATGTGCTATCCTTTTTTTGTTTGATTGCTTCATTAGGTTCTTATCGAATCTCGATTGAGTTCACACTAACTCTTGAATGAATAACTTTGTCAAAGTTCAATCCTGTCAAATCAGCAATCAATGAATAAAATACTCGCTAGTCTTGCGACAAGTCTATTATTATGCAGTTGCATGAGTCAAAAACAAACACAAGCTTTTGAAGCTATCAAATTTGGAACCGCTGGAGGTTTTACGGGAAAAGCAACCGGGCATCAAATACTTTTAATTGACGGGAGTGTCAGGCCTATAGAAGGAGAAAGAAGTTTAGAAAACCTGTCGGAGAATGAAGTAGAGCTACTAGCTCAGCAAATCGAAGATGTTATTGATATGTCCTATGATGAGCCTGCCAATATGTACAAGTTCATTGAAATTATTACATCCGGAAAAGATACAATTAGGTTTCGATGGGGAGTAAATGATGAAGCCCCACCAAAAATTGAAAACTTGTTTAAGAGTCTAACAAGTCTGACCAGTAAATAAAAAAGCCGATCATATCTGATCGGCTTTTTATTTAGACTAAACTTCAGACTATTCTTTTACAAACTTTTTCATGATGGACTTACCACCTTCATCTACAAGGTGGATCATGTACATGCCTGAGTTCAAATTGCCTACATGCACTTTGCCATTCACCAATTGGCCAGCGCTCACTGTCTGACCATTGAGGTTTGTGATTTTGTAAGCCACTTCTTCTCTTGTTGAAGCGATTGTTAATCGATCTTCCACCTGGAAGTTTGGATACATGCTTACACTAACAGCCGCTCCTGTTCCGAAAGTAGATTGAACGGCATAAGATACAGCTCCACCCACACAGAAGTTGGTTGTCTCACTTGAGCCAAACGACCCTCCTGATGCTAGCGTAGTGCCTCCATCTGTCAGGCTGTAAGAGCCATTACCATAAGAGCAGCAGATACCGTCTCCGTATGAATCACTAATCACAAAGTCATAGCATCCTGCAGCCAGAGAAATGTTCTCTGTCACTGTAGATCCGTCAGGCTGAGAGCCATACGTTCCACCAGAAGCTACCACTGTTCCACCATCTCTGATCTGCCAGCTGGTCTCCTCAGGATAGTTATCCAATGTGATGCTTAAAGTCACAGTTGTGTTTCCTCCGGATCCACCAGCGCTTAGTTGCAGATCATCAACAGCGATATCACTGGACCATCCGTTTCCGGTTGTTCCTACGATTCGAAGCTTTACATCACCTCCAAGGTAAGAAGCCATATCGATGCTGGCTGTCTGCCATGAGTTGCCCTGGTTGCCTGAAAGCGTCCAGATGTTCGTCCAGTTATTGCCATCAGTAGAAGCTTGTGCAGTTAAAGACCCAATGTTGTTACCATACATGTGGTACTGGAATGAGAACGTTGCAGCGCTTTCTCCTGAAAGATCAAAACATGGGCTTTCAAGGATTGCTGTTGCATTGCTACCAATCTGTCCGGTGCTTCCGTTTGTTGAAGCCTCCAGGAACATATAGTATGATCCTTGTGCTGCTGAGCTTGGTCCTGTGTTTGATGAAGGGGTTCCGTTGGCATCTCTAACCCAGTTGCCATCATCTCCTGTAATCTGAGTCCATCCATCATTGCTTTCGAAACCTTCGCTGTAAGGAAGGGTCTCAGTAGATGAACAAGACATGCCAGGACTCTGAGTAGTGACATTCACCGCGTTGCTTGCTGCTGACTCATTGCCAGCTGCATCTTTTGCAGTCACAGTGAAGGTATAAGATGTACCAGAAGTAAGTCCTGTCACATTCGCAGTTGTGTTAGTCACTGTTCCAATATTGGTAGACCCTTGATACACATCATAACCGGTTACTCCTACATTATCTGTAGATGCAGTCCAGTTTAGTGTAAGGGTGGTCTCTGTTACATTAGATGCTGCAAGGTTGGTAGGTGCTGTCGGTGCTTCTGTGTCTCCGCCGGCTTCTTCGATACAGAATACCGTAGCTTCAGAGCTTCCGAAGCTTCCACCAGTCTTGAAGGTACCATCCACGCTTGATAGTGAGTAAGATCCTGATCCATATGAACAGCAAATTCCATCGCCATAGGCATCAGTGATTGTGAATGTATAATTATCAGCTGCTAACCCTGTGAATGTTTCAGATACAGTTGAACCATCTGGATTTGCAGTAGAATAGCTGTCAGATGCAATGGTAGTTCCAGACGAATTTTTCAGTGTCCATGCGGTCTCTTCAGGATAATTATCAAATGTAATTGAAAGTGTAATGTCTCCAGTCTCGCACGTTGCTGGTGGAGGAGTACCTCCGTATGGATCACCAACTCCTACAGCATGCCATGCATTGGTTACTGCAATTTCTTCAGGGCTTCCTGCTCCATAAAGGTCTACAGCTGCCTGAATAGCTCCAGTACGTGCATCTGAGTATTGAGAGTTTGTAGATAGATATACAGAAAGGTTTCTGTAGGCAATAGCTGCTGCTTTCTCCATTCCAATCGCTGTAACAGTATAGCTGTCTCCATGATCATTTGTACCATTTCCACCTACTGTTAATAAGTAAAACCAGAAGTTTTGAACCCCGGAGTTCACATGCACTCCACCATTGTCACTTGATGAAGTATGCCAATTGGTTCCCTGATACGTATCCGGATCACCATAAGCGTTAGGATTGCTCATAGAGCGAAGTGCTCCACCGCTTCCACCTGCTCCTATGTGATCACCCATCAACCAGTCATTGGTTCCTTGGGCAAAATTTTCAATAGACTCTCCGAAAATATCCGAGAAAGACTCATTCAATGCACCTGACTCATAGCTGTAAACAAGATTTGCAGAATATTCAGTAACCCCGTGGGTAATTTCGTGACCTACAATATCCAATGAAACGAGTGGACCATAATTCACTCCGTCACCATCACCATATGTCATTCTGGATCCGTCCCAGAAAGCGTTTACATAATTAGATGAATAACTAACATATGACCTGATTACCGCACCCGAACCATTGTAAGAGTTACGTGAGTGCTGCTGCATGAAGTATTTATGCGTTTGCTCAGCACCCCAGTGCGCTTGTACACCCGTTTCATGATTGAATGTAGTGCTGTTGCTGGTGATGTCCGACGCATTGTTGTAGTTCGTACCATTGTTCATGTCATAGGTCTGAATACCACCGCCATCTGCAGTTTGTCGTAACCTGTAAGGACCTGAAGCATTATCTGCAGTAAAACTTACATTACCATTATACAAGCTGTTTCCACTTGCAGACACATTTGCATGGTGAATTCTGTTATTTTCAAAAATCACTTCGCCAGTGTGTGCATCTACATATACATCTGCTCTGTAAACAGGATCAGTAGCATAGATATCAAACTTGTATGCCAGTCTTGGCTTTGAAGACACTTGCTTAAGCTCAGGAAATACAACAAGCTCGCCCTCAGGCTTACTGTAGGATTCGACAAGCTGTGCTTCTTCTGGCTGCTCCCACAAATAGTTTGTAGCTCCTACATGATTCATCGCGCTGGTTAAAGCAGAGGTCATATCCAAATTTGGAACGATAGATAATTCATCTACTTTAAAAACACCATTGGTGACAGATAGCTTTCGATCATTTGCAGAATTTATTACTGCAGTACCAAATTCTACCTTGATGCCTTGATAATACTGCTGAAACTTCTCATGAAGATGTCCCAGTTCATCAACTCGTTCAGAAACTTTGGTAAAGTTATTTGAAGCAGGTAATTCCAGCTTATCTGTTAAAGATTGCTTTTGAAATTCAACTTGCTCCTGTTCATTTAGTAAAATGAGTTTTTTGATTGGCTTTTTAGGACTCTCCTGTCCAAAGGAGGTTAACGCCATTAAACATAAGGTCCCCATCAGACCTAGAATAGGTAGTTTTCTTCTCATAACGATTAGGTTAATAGTTCAATAAAGTCCCGAATATATCCTATTTATTTCGCTTAATAAAATTAAATTTTGAAACTACGTGTACATACATTATAAATGTATTGTTTAGGATAGTTAAAAAAGGTTTTTTAGTTAATTTATATTGAAAAATCATTCTAATTGATTGGCATGCAGACGAATGTGAGTGTAAGTTTTATGGATGGTTTTTAAAAAGAATCCAGAGTCGATAAGTTTGAGGATCGCTTTAAGAAACAACCACCATGTCTGAAAACGAAGATGTTATACCCAGTGTAAGATTTAATCCTAGCACAGGCTTATTGAAGATTGAAGGAAGATCCGCAATGAGAGATGTCCAGGATTTTTATTTACCTATTATAGAGCAGGTCAAAAACACGACTGTCCCGACTTTTATTGTGGAAATAAAGTTGGAGCATTTTGATACTGGAACAATGAAATGCCTTTTTCTACTAATGAAAGAATTGAAAGAAAAACAGGCCATGGGTGCCATGATCATGGTTCGCTGGTTCAGCGAGGCTGGAGATGAAGATCACAGAGAGTTGGGTGAAGATCTGGAGAGCCGCTCTGATTTGAAATTCAACTATGTGAGCAAATAATAAAAAGCCCCATCTTTCGATGAGGCTCATATATTAGCTAAAATTCCGGCTAGTCTTTTGTACCCTGAGCGGTTACTCCAAACTGCTTCAGCTCCATCGACATACTTGTTTGGTCACCACTGTCATCGAAGGTGATCACCACCTGCCCATCTAGTGACTGCCATGTATCTTCATTTGGCAATAACACCATGTTCATTCCAGCGGCAGGCACTTTCACTTTTAATAAACCCTCTTCTTTTTCAATCATTGTTTTGATATTGAAGTTGGCAATGGAATATGTCCCAAGAATGGATTCCGGAACTTCCACATCTGCCATACGCTCTTGAAGTGAAGGAAAGAAATTATCCGTATCATTCAGGTCAGGAACACTGGCATTGACAGAGATCGTCTCAATCTTTTTGTATTCCGGGATCATCACTTCAAATTCTTTTTTACCATATACATCCTTGCCGGAAAGGGTTGTTGAATAGTCTGTTCCGTCGTTGTATTTAACTTCCACTTTGACTGGAACAGGTCTACTACCGGCATTGATGATGGTGAGCTTATCTTTCTTAACTCCACCGATTTTCAAATCCGGAGCACCAAACTCAAAAAACCACGGCTTCCACAACCAGCTAAGATCTTCACCACTCACATCCTCAAAAGTGTAGAAGAAATCGTATGGTATTGGAGATTTCTTAGCCCATCGATTTATATACTCCTTGTATGCTTTGAAGAATACTTCATCTCCGAGGTGCTGATGCAGCATCGAATAGATAAAAGCTGGGAGTGGATAGGCTGAATAGCCGTAGTTTGTGCCATCCATAAACTGAGAAGATGCAAACAATGGCAAGTCCTCATACTGTCCCTGCATCCCTCCTACACTTCCTTTGAATGTCGTGAAAAGATCAGAATCATCATCCTCGAAGAAGCGATTCGTTACCAATGAAGTAATGTAATCAGCCCAACCTTCATCCATCCACGCAAAACGTCTTTCGTTCACACGCACGTACATAGGGAAATACATGTGGAACATTTCATGAACGGTGACTCCCAAGCCAGGGCCGCCATTGTAGGCCATCATGGGGAATTCCATACCACCTCCTCCTAGGCCAATGAATGTAGTAAAACGTGGGTATGGGTAAGGTACACCAGGAATATCTTCCGAAAAGTGCTTCATAGTTTTCTGCTGATTAGGCGTCATAGCCGCAAAAGCCTGAGGATTACCCATTGGATATACTGAGCTGATTAAAACATCTTCTCCATCTACTTTTTGAGAGGCCGCATTCCATTCATAGTGATCACTCATAGCAAATGCAAAATCAGGGACTTCATCTGCTTTAAACTTCCAGGTACCGGATTTATGAGTAAATCCATCATTCAGATCATCACCACCAATGATATCTAATGGTTCAATAGCTGTAAAAGCGGTGTTGTAGCGCTCAAGTGTTCCATCATTAAAAACTTCTTCAGGGTTTTGAAGCACTCCTGTCGCCCAGATCGTGAATGACTTTGGCGCAGTGAACGAAACATTGAAGTTTGCGAGGTTATTATAAAACTCTGTTCGGAACGTATAGTTCTGCGTATCCCATCCGAACACATCATCATATACGGCGACTTGAGGGTACCAGTAAGCTACAAAAAAGGAGGTGCTATCAGCGACACCTGTTCTCCTATTGGTATATGGAATCACCGTTTCCCAGTTGATCGCCAGATCAATGCTTTCTCCGCTTTTTACGGCCTCATCAAGTCTGATAAAAAGATTCGTGCCATTTCTGGTTACTGACCTGCTTTCCAGGTCAATCGAATCGCCTCGAACCTGTACCATATTCAAAGTAATACCGTCATTTACGTCACGATCATCGATCGTCGTAAGACGTGTGTTACCCTTTTTGTATACATCATTGTACAAGCGAACCACAATTGCTGAGAGGTCATCCGGGCTATTGTTTTGATAGGTGATCGTAGACATGCCGGTGATTCCCCGAGTCTCCGGATCAATGGAAGCTTCGATATCATAGTCTACTGTATTGTGCCAGTAGTTTTCTCCCGGCTTACCGTCATACGATCGAGTGCCTTTATCGTACGCTTGTTGCATCTCCTTTGGCATAAAGAATCGCTTCTCTTGCGCCACTAGAGTTACACTTAATATTAATGTGATTAGTGAAAATACTTTTTTCATAAGTGAATTAGTTTTTGAATAAGATGATGCACAAATAAAACGAATTGTTGCAGGAAGAGACATACCGCTGGTGGAATGCTGATAGCTAGCCCTTCCATAGATCAAATTATATTTGATGTAGATTTCATTCAAATACATGATTAATGTTAGATATCAGCTCCTAATTCATCTCACTATCCCTCAGGCTATCAAAGGGCATTGTTTTTCTGATAGATTCCATTATTCATCGCTCTATAGAACACATTTGTGTATAGCGAGAGTTCATCACTAGCTATATGCCTGCAACTGTTCAACACACGTCTATTCACTTTTTTTAGGAACTGAAAAAGCCTCAAAAACACGTTTAAAAAGCGATTTGCTAATTTTTTTGTATCTTTAAGTATTATGAATCAATTAGAAGATCTTGTTTTCGAATTGCAAACGAGATGTAAAACAATTAAAATTTCACACACAAGTCACAAGAAGACAAACGATCCTTCTGTGTCAGTAGATAAGCTAAAAGATCATTTGGAAGACATTGGAAATGAGCTTCCGGATTTAGGTGAAAAGATCACCGAGGTTCTTTATGAAATACTTGATGAGCGAGGAATCAAGTTTGCTGATGAAGAGGAGAAAAAGGTCTTCATCACTAAAGTCCGACCAACGGTCAAAGAGATTGCTGCCGGTATCATCCGGGAATCCATTTAAGTTCCGTTCAGACAAATTAAAAGTCTGTCTTTTGCATCGGTTCCTTCCAATCAGCTTTAAACCGATCATCCCATTCTTGTTTTAGCTAGCTAACAATGGTTATTACTTTTGGTAACCATGATGAACAGAATTGAGACCCTTGAGCAAGTCGCACGTCAGCTGGAACCCGATGAGCAAATCCAAAAATCGTTGGCTGAAAAAGTACTCTCCCATGCAAATGACTTTCTTACTCATTTGGATGATGAAAAGGCTTTTTTTCAAAATCCTGAGCCCTCTTCGATTGATCAGCTATCAGATGGTCCTGAAGGGATAGATGATATCCTCCAGTTTCTTCGATCCAACGTTGAGCTGGATGGCATCAATGCTGCATCAGGCGGACACATGGGTTATGTGCCCGGCGGTGGGCTCTATCCCTCGGCACTAGGTGACTTCTTGGCGGCTGTAAGTAACAAGTATGCAGGAATTTATTTCCCGGCACCAGGAGCTGCACGCATGGAAAACATGCTCATTCGGTGGATGAACGAACTGATGGGCTTCCCCTCGGATGCGGCTGGAAATCTTACTTCCGGGGGTTCTATTTCTAACCTTATCGCAGTGGTGACAGCCAGGGAAGCAATGGATGTGAAAGCCAAAGACTTTCACCGGCTTGTGGTTTACCTCTCTGATCAAACCCACCACTCACTCCAAAAGGCATTGCGAATTGCCGGTTTGGGTGAAGCCCAGCTACGATACCTGCCAGTAGATAATCATTTTCGACTGGACATTTCTAGTCTCGATGAGCTAATTGAAAACGATCGGAAGAAAGGCTTGCTTCCATTCTTTATCAATGCCTCCCTCGGCACAACTAACACGGGCACAATAGACCCAATCAAAGAAATGGCTACCATAGCGCAACATCAAAAGGTTTGGTTTCATGTAGATGCTGCATATGGAGGGTTTTTCCGTCTGCTTCCGGAGGTTCAAAAAAAGACGAGTGGAATTGAGCTTGCAGATTCCATTACGCTGGACCCACACAAAAGCTTGTTTCTTCCTTTTGGTACAGGCGCGGTTCTTATCAAAAATCTAACCGCCCTTTACAAGGCGCACCGGTATACAGCAGATTACCTGCAGGATTTGGTTGATTCTGATAGTGAAATAAATGCAGCAGATGTCTCCCCGGAGCTTACCAAGCATTTCAGAGCTTTGCGCATGTGGTTACCATTAAAGCTATTCGGAATCAAACCCTTTCGAGCTGCTGTGGAAGAGAAAATGCTTCTAGCACAATATTGCCGTCAGCAGTTAATGCAGATTGATGGATTTGAGGTAGGACCTGAGCCTGATCTGTCGATTACGGTCTTCCGATATGTACCGCCAGCAGGTGATGCTAATGCCTATAATGAAAAGCTTATTAAAGCGATTCAGGATGATGGACGAATCTTTCTTTCATCTACAACCATCCATGAAAAATTTTGGATTCGGGTAGCAATAGTGGTTTTTCGTACCCACAAATCAAAAGTTGATTTGTTGCTGGAGATTGTTCAGGAAAAAGTGAAAGAATTAAATAAGGGCTAACATCTGGCCTCTATCTTTGCTAAAAAATTGTTTTGGCAGAACTGCTTCTCATCACACCACCGTTTACCCAGCTAAACACACCCTACCCTGCCACAGCGTATCTGAAAGGTTTTTTCATTACCCAAAATATACCAGTACATCAGCAGGATTTGGGGATTGAGGTGATCCTGGAATTGTTCTCGAAAGATGGATTAAATGCTCTTTTCACAAAAGCTAAAGCTTTCGACACTCCTTCTGAAAATACAGAAAGAATTCTCGCACTGAAAGAGCGTTACCTCACAACAATCGATTCGGTCATTTCATTTTTGCAGGGCAGAAATCCAGCACTGGCGCGACAGATTTGTGCGGATCCCTACCTACCACAAGCCTCACGCTTTGAACAACTGGAAGAAATGGACTGGGCATTCGGAAGTATGGGCATGCAGGATAAAGCGAAGCACCTAGCTACCCTGTACCTGGAAGACCTTTCCGATTTTATCGTGGAATGTGTCGATCCACATTTTGGGTTTAGCCGGTATGCTGAAAGACTAGGTCGAAGTGCTAATTCGTTTGATGAATTGGCAGCTGAATTACAGTCCCCATCAACCTTTATTGATGAAATAACACTAAAGCTCCTTGAAAAGAAAATTCAAGAATCCCAGCCGAAAGTTGTTGGGTTTTCTGTTCCGTTTCCCGGTAACCTGTACAGTGCATTCAGGTGTGCACAGTATCTAAAAACAAATCATCCGAGCATTAAAGTCACCATGGGTGGTGGCTTCCCGAATACCGAGTTGCGGGATCTGAAAGACCCTCGTGTCTTTGACTATTTCGATTTCATCACTTTGGATGACGGGGAACGACCAATGCAGCTTTTGCTTGATCATATTCGAAGACCGCAAGAACCAACTTACCTGAAGCGTACCTTCTGTCGGATCGAAGGAGAAGTGAGATATGTTAACAATGCTTCTGAATCGGATATCAAACAAAGCGAAGTGGGGACGCCTGATTACTCCGGGCTTCCGTTGGAAGATTACATCTCCGTAATTGAAGTAGCCAACCCCATGCACAGTTTGTGGAGCGATGGCCGCTGGAACAAACTGACCATGGCGCATGGATGCTACTGGGGCAAGTGTACGTTTTGTGATATCTCGTTGGATTACATCAAAATCTATGAGCCGATTGCCGCAAAAACATTGGTGGATCGCATGGAAGAACTCATCATGAAGACTGAATTTTCAGGCTTTCATTTTGTAGACGAAGCAGCACCGCCAGCGTTGATGAAGGAGTTGGCATTAGAGATATTAAGACGGAAACTCTCCGTGACGTGGTGGACAAACATCCGGTTTGAAAAGAGTTTTACCCGAGACCTTTGCTTACTACTAAAAGCAAGCGGGTGCATTGCTGTGTCAGGTGGGTTGGAGGTGGCATCTGATCGCCTCCTCAAACTCATTGACAAAGGGGTGACGGTGGAACAAGTAGCGCGAGTAACCGATCATTTTACGCAGGCCGGCATCATGGTTCATTCGTACCTGATGTATGGCTATCCAACCCAGACCATTCAGGAAACCATTGATAGCTTGGAGATGGTGAAACAGATGTTCGAACTGGGAATCATTCAATCCGGATTCTGGCATCAGTTTGCCATGACTGCCCATAGTCCGGTGGGATTGAATCCCGAAGCTTTTGGTGTGATTCCGAAGCAAAATGACATCCAGTTTGCCAATAATGATATTGCCTTTGAAGACAAAACAGGGATCGATCATAGCATCTTTAGTTTTGGATTGAAAAAGTCGCTATACAACTACATGTATGGCGTAGGTTTTGACTGGCCTGTTCATGAATGGTTTGAGGAGAAAATGCCTGAAACCTCCATTTCTCCAACGTTTATTGAAGATGCTTTAAGCCAGCCTGAAGGATACCAAAACAAAACAAATGCCCGGGTTATTTGGCTTGGGAGTAAGCCGGTGGTTCAATCAACTAAGAAAGGTAAAATGAAAGTTGAGTTGCATTCAAACACAGACATCATTCAACTGTCCCTGCCAAAAGAAGAAGGCCAATGGTTGCTCAATAAACTTGAGGTACTTGGCCTAAATCATCCCGCTACTTCCTTTAAGTCGTTAAAAGAATCCTTCGAAAAACAATTTGGTGATTTTGAACCATTTTGGTTTAGTAAGCCGGTCAATGTGCTGAGAGCAAATGGACTGATTGCTGTTTAAAAAGCCTCGCTTACTCCGATATAAATACCGGTTTGTCCACCTTTGGCTACACCGATATCCAATCGTGCATTCAGCTGCTTTTTTGGGATAAGGGCAAGTCTTCCCCCCACTCCTGCTACATACTTCAGGGCGGAGAAGCTGAAATCATTCAATTGATTACTCACGTCACCAACCCCGGCAAAAACGGTCATTCCAAACCGCCAGAAAAGCGGTCTCCGATATTCTACCTGCGTGTACATCATCTGTCGGTCACGGTATAGACTCGCATTGGCAATGCCTCGCAAGCGTTCGTCTCCTCCCAGCTGGGGTAGTTTGTAGAATGGCGCATTAGATCCAATAGTAAATTGGGATCTGAATTGAAATGCAAGGATATGTTTCTTGTCCTTCAGGTCAATGAATTTACGAGCATCTGCAATGTATGTGGTGTATTGAAAATCCCCTATTGCGTTAAAAAGGATACGACTGGAAATGAAATTTCCACTTGAGGGATAAACGGTGTAATCCCTGGTATCATACCGAAAAACAGGTCCTGCTCCAATTAGATTACCACCATTGGAACCTTTTGGATTCTGTGTTTCGAGCAATCCTCCAGATACTACTTTTCTGATACTTGTAAAGTGAATATCATAGGCACCACCCAGAAACACCTTGTCACTTATGGGGATAAGGTACTGTCCATCCACTTGAAAAAAACGATTGGTATATTGCTCTGAAACATCCGGGTCATTATCATTTCCAACCCCGAAATAGGAATCAGGGAAGTTGTAATAGCGCATTGAAGTATTCAGATTCTGACCGTCAGGGAAGTAGTAATCCAGATTCACCACCGCAATGGTTTGGTTCTTTAGCGTGTACACAAAGTAGGGAGTCATTGTAGACTGCCTCCTAAAATCAGACTGAGAGTTGTCTGAATTCTTTAGTGCCCAAATACCCACAACACCAAGCTGCAAATCTGTTTCCGGAGCATAGCTGATAGCCGGAAATATTACGAATGAGCTTTTGTTTATTGTTGTATCCTGATCTTGTCCAAATCCCATCAGTGGCAAGAGTGCCACAATCACAATTATTTTCCGCACTAAGCTGATCTCTTTTAATTATGAAACTTCACACATCTACAGCTGAGGTAGTGGCTGTCTCCTACTTTGGAGTGATAGATATTTTCGTCTCCTTTTTTTAACGTGATAATACCAGCAGAATTGCTGTCTTTCATCTCATTATCCCACCAGTTGCCATGCACACCTATACCCTGAAAAGAGCCATCGGGTTGACCAAATCCTCCGAAAAGCATATCCATATCACTCGATTTCCCCTCGATTAGGTACTGACCGGAATGATGCCAACCCCCAAAGAAATGAAAGAGGTGCTTCCACTCATGAATGGTTGGTACATGCCAGCCTTCAGGACAGGCCAAATTTGCCTGCTCATAGTTGTACAACCTTCCATAGGTCTTTCCATACTCAGGTGTATTTTTATATGCCTTTGATCCTGGAACGTCAAATTGGTTATTTTCAGCAAACCACGTACGCGTTATTTCATCTCCATGATGCTCCCTAATGAAGGTGATTGTTTTATAGGTCTTACCATCGCGTGTATCAGTATATGTACCCATCTTGTGAGAGAAGTGCTTATTCTTTTCCTCGCGGCTTTGAGCTGAAATAAGGGTGGCACTAACAAGGAATAAACAAATAGAAAACAAGTATTTGAATTTCATGGCTTATGGTGATTAAGATTTGAAATTAGTTAATTATTCTGAATCACTTTTCTCCAACTCAGGAACAGTTTCCTAAATTTCCTATAACGCTCATGTATGACCTATGGCATAGTTGTTGTGAGTATCCTATTACACCAAGCGTAACCATAATGAAAATTCTATCAATCCTTCTCTTTTTAGCTGTGTCAGCATTCGGGCATTCTCAAGAAAAATATTCGATCCCTTCATGGGAGGATTGGACAGATAAAGAAATACTTTCTAAAATTCCACAACCAATTGTTACTGGATATGGAAATTTGAGTGATAGCCTTTTCACCAAGTACGGAATACCATTTTATGAGTCTAGTGGTGAGTACTTCGCCATAGGAAGTTTGGCAGATTATTATTACTGGTTTATCAAAAGGTATAATAATCTATTCATCAAACCGATTGAAGTATATGAGTATTATTACGCCACTTCTGACAGCTTAAATATGGCAATATTCGTTCAAGAAAATTATAAGGGAAAACATTATCCAATACCGTTTAAAAGGGTAGCTGAAAAATTGATAGAGAGAGAGAGTGCTAGTTTTGTTCATGAAAAAAGGCAGGATGTCAACAAAGAAATATATATTCATAGAGATCATCCAATATACAGTACTGTAGGTAGAAGCACAGGATCAAGCAAACCACCATCTCCAAAAACCTCTACTCCAAAAAAGGTAGGCAACTAACCTGGATTAGGACAATTTCATTGACTATCTAACCTCCACAATCATCTCAATCTCCACGGCGATATTTCTTGGCAGTGAGGCCATGCCTACCGCTGCACGGGCATGCTTTCCTCGATCCCCAAATACCTCTACCATGGTGTCTGAAAATCCATTGATCACTTCCGGTTGATTGGCAAAATCCGGTGCACAGTTTACCATTCCTAGAACCTTAACTATTCGCACCACTTTATTCAAATCACCTATCTCTGCTTTCAAGGCTGATAGCTGTGCTTGTGCTACCAGTTTAGCAGCTTCGTATCCTTCTTCGACAGTCAGGCTCTCTCCTACTTTGCCGGTCACGTATCCGCCTTCAGGAAGATTCGGTCCTTTGCCCGCCATGAAAACGAAATTTCCTGTTCGAACAGCATTTACATAGTTGGCTACAGGTGCAGGTGGCTCGGAAAGAGTTATCCCCATCTCGGTAATTTTTGCTTCCACGTCATAATCATAAAACTCTGCTTTTTCCTTCGGTTGATCGTCATGTATATGTTCATGACTATGCTGACAGCCAAAGACAATAGCTAAGATTGCTAGTGTGAAGATTAGGTTTTTCATTATGCTTTTCAATTTTAGGTGTCATCTTGAGCCTGTCGAAAGATAAACACACTTCGACAGGCTCAGTGTGACAGTTTACTTCTTACTCTCTTCCCGAATCGCCTTAAATTCTGACCCTTCCTTCCATGAAGGCCAGTCCTTCGAGTTTGCTACCTTCAATCCGACCTTCATTAACAACTCACCATCCAACGCCATTCCATCAAAGGTCCATGATGTTGCATCATACTCATCTTGCGGTCGATGATATTTTGAAGAAAGGTAGATTTGATTCAGGCTATCCACATAATCAACTCCTTTGGTCATGTGCTCATATCCTCCAGAGGCATATAATGCCGGGATACCGACTTTAGCGAATTGGAAATGATCCGACCGGAAGAAATATCCTTTTCCCGGATCAGGGTCAGCAAGAATATATCGTCCTTGTTTTTTCGCCGCTTCTTCAGCGATATCTTCTAACTCCGATTGGCCATATCCGACAACCGTCAAATCTTTCATTGGCCCCCAGGCTGTAATACCATCCATATTGATATTTGCTACTGTCTGCGCCGGAGGATAAATTGGATTTTGTGCGTAGTGTTTTGAACCTAACAAACCTTGCTCCTCAGCAGTTACTGCGAGGAATATCACTGTTCTTTTAGGCTTCTTTTTCATTTTCGACATTGCTTCCGCAATACCCAACATGGTGGCAGTCCCGGAGGCGTTATCATGTGCTCCATTGTAGATGCTGTCACCGTCAATTTCCTGGCCAATTCCCAGGTGATCCCAGTGCGCAGAATAAATAATGTATTCATCCGGCCGTTCAGACCCGGTGATTTTAGCAATCACATTTTGAGATTGATCTCGTTTGATTTTGTTCTGAACACTTACAGAAGCATTTAGCCCAAGACTAAAGGGCTTAAAATCCTGACTTCTTGACATCTCCGAATAGTTTTTCATATCCTGCTCAGATGCTTCGAAGATTTTAATTGCGGCATCTCTGGTAATCCATCCCAGTACATCCGGCTGATAATTATCACCCGATTGATCCAGATAAAGACTGGCTCCAGACCAGGAATTTCGAACCACCAACCATGGATAGCCCGCAGGCACAGTCTCGTGAATAATCAAACAACCTGCAGCTCCTTGCCTTGCGGCTTCCTCAAATTTGTAAGTCCATCTGCCGTAATAGGTCATGGTCTCACCCTTGAAGAAGGTGGAATCACCGGATGCAAAGCCCGGATCATTTACCAACACCACAACGGTCTTGCCTTTTACATCCAGACCTTCATAATCATTCCAACCATACTCAGGAGCTACTACACCATAACCGGCAAAAACCAGCTCTGAAGCGTCAAGCGATGTTTGTTCAACAACTTGTTCCGTGTAAGCAACAAAATCATCCAGAACATTCAATACCACATCTTCACCTCCACCTGTAATGGTCATGGTCTCTGATGGAACAGCGGTAAGTTCCACCAATGGCACTTCCTGAATGTAAGAGTCTCCATTTCCAGGTTCCAGTCCGTATTCTTTAAACTGATCGGTCAGATAGTTTACGGTTTTGATTTCTCCCTGAGTGAAAGGTTTCCTGCCCTGAAAATCATCAGATGATAGAACCTCAATATGAGTCCTTAATGATTCCTCCGAAATATTGGATGATGAACTTTCTCCGGTATCGGAACAGGAAAAAACGGTGGCGCTAACGGCCAGTAATACTAATATTTTCTTCATTGTTAGATTGATTTCTTGTCCGCCAATTTAAATGAAAATAAAGAAGTGTTCACACAATCAATACTCGCATCCAAGATTCTTCTTAACTTCGATAGTTCCTAACTTGAAATAACATAAAAATGAAAAAGATATTAAGCATAGGCCTTATGGGCCTTCTTTTAAGTCAATGTACTGCACCTCAAAAGGAAGAGGAAACAACAGAGGAGCTTACTCCCATGCAGGAGAAAGTAGCGATCTATAAAAATGTGAAGCTGACCACTGATATCAGTCAGCTGAGTGAAAATGAAAAGCAAATGATTCCATTGATGATTGAGATATCTAAGATCATGGATGAACTGTTTTGGTACGAAGCATATGGAAAAAAGGATTCTTTGCTTTCTTCTTTGACAGATCCGGCGACAAAAAAATATGTTCAGATCAATTACGGCCCGTGGGATCGATTAGCTAATAATGAGCCATTTCTGGATGGCGTAGGTCCTAAACCCGAAGGCGCCAACTACTATCCAGTGGATATGACCAAGGAAGAATTTGAAGCCGCTGACCTGGAAGGTAAAACAAGTCTTTACACGTTTATCCGAAGAGATGAAGAAGGAAATCTGATCACCGTACCCTACAATGAAATGTTTGCGGAGCAAGTACAACGTGCTTCGAACCTCCTTCGCCAATGTGCTGAACTAGCTGAGGATGAAGGATTGAAAAACTATCTCTCGTTACGAGCAGATGCCTTGCTAAATGATGAGTACCAGCCTAGTGATATGGCATGGATGGATATGAAAACCAATGGATTGGATTTTGTAGTTGGACCAATTGAAAACTACGAAGACAAACTGTATAATTACAAAGCAGCGCATGAGGCTTATGTTCTGGTAAAAGATAAGAGTTGGAGCGACCGTCTGGCGAAATACGCCGCATTCTTACCGGAGCTTCAAACCGGGCTTCCGGTGGCAGATGAGTACAAAGCGGAAACACCGGGTACAGATGCAGATTTGAACGCATACGATGTTGTCTACTATGCCGGAGATTGCAATTCCGGATCAAAAACCATCGCGATCAACCTTCCAAACGATGAAGAGGTGCAACTGGCAAAAGGATCCAGAAGGCTTCAGCTTAAAAATGCGATGCAGGCAAAGTTTGATCACATCCTCATTCCTATTGCCGATGAGCTAATCCACCCGGATCAAAGAAAGCATATCACTTTTGATGCCTTCTTCGGAAACACCATGTTCCATGAAGTGGCTCATGGTTTAGGTATCAAGAACACCATCAATGGAAAAGGAACAGTCAGAAATGCACTAAAGGAGCATTCTTCAGCACTTGAAGAAGGTAAGGCAGACATTCTGGGATTGTACATGATTACACAGCTGCACGAGAAAGGTGAAATTGAAGGTGAACTGAATGATTACTATGTCACTTTCATGGCAGGTATTTTCCGCTCTGTACGCTTTGGAGCGGCCAGCTCGCATGGCAAGGCTAACATGATTCGGTTTAATTTCTTCAATGAATTTGGCGCATTTGCTAAAGATGAAGCGACCGGAAAATACCGGGTAGATTTTGAAAAGATGCGTGAGGCGATGGATGCACTTTCAGAGAAAATTCTAACCCTTCAAGGCAATGGCGATTACGAAGGTGTGGCACAGTTGGTCGCAGAGAAAGGTAAAATTGGAGAGGTGCTTCAATCAGAGTTGGATCGTCTGTCCGAGAAGAACATTCCGGTAGATATTGTATTTGAGCAAGGCGTAGAAGTTTTAGGATTATAATGGAGAAAAAGGAAATCAAAGGGCATCCGCACGTCTCGTACGTGCGGGATGTCTATGATCTAAAAGAGGCAGAAGCACGAGCAAAAGCCTACTATGAGTGGCTCGATACACGCCGAACAGTTAGAGATATCTCTGATAAACCTGTCAGTAAAGAACTAATCGAAAGCCTGATTATGGCAGGATCAACGGCCCCCTCAGGAGCGCACAAGCAGCCCTGGACTTTTTGTGCCATTTCGAATGCAGAAATGAAAAAAGCCATCCGGGAGGCCGCAGAAAAGGAAGAATACGATAGTTACCATGGACGTATGAGTGAGCGCTGGATCAAAGATCTGGAACCCATTGGTACAGACTGGAACAAACCTTTTTTAGAGGAGGCTCCCTGGCTGATAGTCATTTTCAAACGTGTGTTTGAAATGGTAGACGGTGAGAAAAACAACAACTATTATGTCAATGAGTCTGTGGGTATTGCATGCGGAATGATCATCTCTGCCATTCACAAAGCTGGCTTGGTGACATTAACACACACGCCATCACCCATGAATTTTCTCACCAAGATTTTGAACCGCCCGGATAATGAGCGGCCTTATCTTCTTTTACCCATCGGTTATCCAAAAGATGAGGTATACGTCCCCGATCTGGAAAGGAAGCCGTTAGAAGAAGTAGCTGTGTTTTATGAGTGATATAAAGATTAAAGTTTAGAAAGAGTCACCAAATTTTGATTTGGATGGAGACCCACCCCTAGCCTCTTCAGGGAAGGGAACGGGTAATCAGCGAACTCCCCTCCCTGCCTACCGGACAGGCAGGCTCGGAGGGGTCGGGAGTGGGTTAATAAATTTGTCAGGATTTTAAAACAGGTTGGCAGAATAATAAAATCTGTCCCTCCTACCTTCACTATCGAAATCCACCTAATCACGCATAGCACCGTGGGTAGAAGTAAAGCTCCTTTGATCTATTCAGGGGAGCTTTTTTTATATCTTTAGTCGCAAGCTTTACCACCATGTTAAAAAACCATTTACTCTCCATTTTCATCTATTGCAGTTCTTTGCTTGCTTTAGCTCAGCCTCGTCAGTTTATTGACAGTCTAAAGAACGATCTTAAAACAATCACTGATGATTCACTCAGATTCCGATTGCTCGATGAACTTACCTGGACTTACAAACGAATCGATGCTGACACAGCATTGATGTATGGACAATTAGCATTGGAGGTTTCTGAAGAGTTAGATGAAAGCATGAAGGCAGTAATACTTGCTACGATTGGAGTGACGAAGACAGAAAATCGAATAGATGACCTTGGTGTATCCGAACTTTTAAGGGCTACCGAAATCAATGCTAAACTTGGAAACGAAGGCAGATTAGGATCAAACTATCACAACATTGGTAATGCTTATGAAAAGAAGGGGCAACTAACCCTGGCTTCCGAGTATTTTCTGAAGGCGGTGAACACACAGCGTAAGCTCGGAGATAAACGGCGGTTGGCCAATGCGTTGAACGGATTGGGACTCGTTTATGAGAAGCTTAGAGATTTTGAGAAAGCGATTGCAATTTTCAATGAAGCCCTATCCAATTATGAGGGGAATGAAAGTGGAAAGAACCGATTTTACAACAACATGGGAATCACCTATATCGGGATGGGTGACTATGAAAAAGCGAAAAGACAGTTTCAAAAAATTCTTAAAGATCCTGCATTAATACATCAGGAAACAAGATATGCTTTGGTGGCCGGAAACTTAGGAGAATGCTACTTTAGGCTAAATAAATATGATTCGGCCATACTTTATTCTTCGCAATCACTAGAGATAAAGCAAAGAACCAAGCGTGTTGGAACCATCTCCTTCCCAGCCTTCACCCTGGCTAAAACCCATCGGGAACTAAACGAATTCGATGAAGCTATTCGGTATGGAGACATTGCTTTGCAGGATGCCATCTCTACTGGAGATCTTGAGAATATGCAGGATGGATATGTGATTTTGGAAGAAACATACTACAAGAAAGGCGAATACCAGCAAGCTTACGACTTACTTACAAAAGCCTACGAACTTCAAGACTCATTAGCAGGAGCCAAAACCATTGAGGCTGTTAATGATGCACAGATAAAGTATGACACAGAATTCAAGGTTTGGGAAAACGAGCTTCTTAAGAAGGATTCGCAGATTCAGGCACAAACCATTCAATCGCAGAAATATATCATCATTGGCGTTATCACTACTGCTTTGCTAGTGATTGTCATCGCACTGCTCCTTCGAAAACAACTACTGGAAAGGAAAAGGCTATTGACGAAAATTGAAGCTCAGTCAGCGAAACTAAAGGAGCTGGACCAGGCTAAAACACGTTTTTTTGCTAATATATCTCATGACCTTCGGTCACCATTAAGCTTAATCCTTGGGTCATTGGATCGAATTGCAGAGAAGGATAATAAAGTTTTAGATAATGAATCGAGGGAGCTTTTAGAGACCGGAATAAAAAACGGAAAACGCCTCTTATATCTTGCAGATGAAATAATGGATCTAACACGTCTGGAGGAAGGAAAAATTAAGCTTGAGTTGCAGCATGTGAAGGTTGTGCCTTACCTGCGCTTACTGACTAAGATGTTTAGTAGTGCAGCGGACATCAAATCAATTGAATTAAGGTTTATGAGTCATGCAGAAGATGAAACTACGCTAAGAATCGATCCCCATCAATTTGAAAAAATCATTTATAACCTTCTTTCAAATGCCATCAAATTCACCCCGGAAAATGGGATTGTAGACGTACAACTCAATACAGATAAATCTAATGTAGAAATAGCCATTTCTGATTCAGGTCAGGGCATCCCATCAGATAGTCTGGAGTTTATATTCGACCGATACTATCAATCATCCAACGCAGTTTCATCGCAAGCAGGAATTGGGATTGGTTTAGCATTAGTAAAGGAATTGGTTGAGCTGCATGGAGGAGTTATTAAAGCCTCAAGTAGTGATAGCGGAGCAATCTTCACCATCACGTTACCATATAAGAAAAGTGATTGGGTATCCACCGCTATCATACCAGAGAGATCCCTTGACGTCATTCAACGTAACTCACTATGGATGGATCTGCAGGACGAAAAGGAACAACTTCAGATCCCGGGAATAACAACACGCAAAGAGGATGCACCGACCATACTTGTCGTGGAAGACCATAAAGAGCTCAGGTCGTATCTGAAAAGTATACTGGAATCTGACTTTAGGGTTTACATGGCCACAAATGGTTCGAACGCACTGGATATACTGCAAAGTCAGAAAATTGATCTGATTATAACGGACCTTATGATGCCGTACATGGATGGCTTTGAGTTGGTAGATCACTTGAAAAAGGATAAGGAACTAAAGAAAATCCCTGTGGTAGTAGTAAGTGCCAGAACGGATCATAAAGAGCGTTTGGAATTAATTTCCAAAGGAGCTGAAGATGTGATAAGTAAACCATTTGACAAAGAAGAACTAAGCCTCAAGATCCAAAACATTCTTGGAAGGGATTGGGATAGCAACAAAGTGCTTTCCAAACTATATGGTTCAAGTGCTGAAGAATTTGAGAAAAACATTATGAGCAGGCTTGAGAAACTAATTATCAAGCGAATTGACGATCCTCATCTATCTGTTCTTGATCTTGCAGATGAAATGGCCGCCAGCGAACGGAAGGTATATCGGATGATAAAGAAAATATCGGGGCTTACTCCATATGAGCTAATCAAAGAGGTGAGATGGCAATATCTGCAAAATTACCTTAAGTCAAATAAAATACGCACCGCCACAGAAGGTGCACAACTTATAGGAATGAGTAATGTGAGTTCTTTTGCAACTCAGTATGAAAAGCGATTTGGCAGTCCATTTAAAGAGGTTATAGATCAATAATCGCGATTGGCAGGATTTGACATGATTTTGGCAGGATTCTAAAATTAAACTTTCTCACTTTAGAGTTGTCAAACCACTAAAAATTATCGCCTTATGAAAGTGCTTTGGTACAATAACACACTTAGTTCATATCAGACTGGAAGCTGGAATGATTTTAAAAAAATAGCTACGGGTGGATTGAATCATGAAATATTGCCACTTGAAAAGTTTAACAATGCATCAGAAACGACATTGAATAAAATTGTGAAAGAGCTGAATAAGTGTAGGTCTTCTCACAAAAAGTAATCCCACCAATACGGGGATTATTGACTATAGCTGGTTGACATCCCGACGGTTTTCCGTCGGGATTTTTTATTATTCGACTACCCTCAGTTATAGTGTAATAAGAATTGAAAGTAATTGTGCAAGATTCGTAATGGCAAGGTTATCAGATTTGCTGTATGTATGTAATCTGGTACGATTCGATTAGGAATAGGTATGGAAATTCGCCATATAAAGAATATATACAAATGGTCAATTCCAATTCAACTAGTAAGATCGTAAAAATTGAAAATGTAGTTGGGGTTCCGAGCTATATTCTTGAAAGAATCACAGATGAGATGAATGAACTTCATTCACAACAGCCTTATATGAGTGAACATCATGGATAACCCCTCCAAATAACAAATAAAAAAATGAAAGTCATTTGGTATTGTAAGCTTTCCAGAGTCTATAAATTTTCTACAAAATATGAGTTTGAGAGAATTAAATGCCAAAGAGGTGAAACCGTTCTTGTTAAGATAGAAAACCTGGACATGCCTGATGATGTTGCCCGGTCAATCGTCGAAAAGCTTAATGAAATTCACGCTGCGAATATCTTAAACAATTTTCACGGCCTCAATTAATCCTTCTACGATTGACTTTTCAATTTCTTAATGTTCTTAATCAGAAATTTTCTAAAAAATCACCATCCGAAACCATCCTTAACGTTTTTTTAGACTACTATCAGATGATAAAGGACGATAGAACAGCTGCAAAATTTTGAAGCCATTGTGCAATATTGATAAGTCCAAGTATTCAATCTTTACATTGTGAAAATTATCTGGTACAATTCGACTCTCAATGAATACGGTGCTTCTTCTAAAGAGGAATACGAGAAGATGACCGAAGATACAACCAACCTTCATAGATATGTAAAAATTGAGGAAATGATTTCAATACCAAATACAATTGTAGAAAATACCATCAACGATTTAAATAATCTTCATCCAAAAATGAATGCTATTTGGTTTTGTGAACAAACGAATAGCTATAAATACACCACTAATTACAGTGACGAAATAAAGTCTCCAGAAGGGACCGAAATTATTACTAAGATGAAGAATTCGAACATTTCTGAGGAAGCTCTAGAAGCAATGGTGAATAAGCTAAATGAAATTTATCATAGGAAATCTAACCAATCCTAATAGCTGACTATCTTTGAATAAAAGACATCAGCATGAGACATTATCTTTTATTCATTTCCCTCCTTGTCCCATCGTTTCTATCAGCACAAGCAAAAACTGCAGAAGAACTCCGCGAAGAAGATTTAAAAAAATACTCAATAGAAAGTGCTGAAATCAATTACAAGATATCGGGTGATGCAGATGGGGAAGAGTTAATGGCCTTTAACGATTTTGGATGGATGAGTCTGAGGCAACAAACCATGACTTTTGAGCTTTACGGGATTACAAGCACTCAATCCGTTTATGAAATTACGGATGGTGATTTTGTTTATCGCCTCAATCCGGACGATTCTACCTATTCGATACGAAAGGATTATAAATGGAGTCAGCAAGCTTCATACAAAAATCCCGAACAAGTTTCTGAAGCCATCCTTTTCTCAATGGGTGGGAAGCAGCAAGCATATAAAACACATCTTGAAAAAAATTGTCAGGTTTGGACTTTTGAAGGGAAAGCCATTCAAGAGCTTTGGGTTTGGAATGGACTGGTACTTAAAAGAAAAGCCAAACTGGGTGATCGTCTCATCGAAACTACTGCAACCAAAATAACAATTGATATTTCACCCAACCCCATTCTTTTCACCATTCCAGAATATTTCCAAAAGAAAAATTGATGCCTAAACTTTTTCTCACAATAGCCTCAATTTCAGGTATACTGAGTGTGGCGCTAGGCGCTTTTGGTGCTCATGCACTAAAAGACAAACTACAATCTGAAGGTACCTATGACACCTACCAGACAGCAGTCCAGTACCAATTCTACCACACCCTTGCATTGCTTGGAATAGCTATTCTATTAATGAAAGTTCAAAGTCAACACCTGGTGTATGCCGGATACAGTATGACTTTTGGCATCCTCATCTTCTCCGGATCACTATACATCCTCTGCTTTACAGGGATAAAATGGCTTGGCGCAATCACTCCTATCGGTGGGTTACTGTTTATTCTTGGGTGGATATTCATGCTATTGTCGGCAAGAGGTTAAAACCACCTTACGTCTATATTTGCATTTTTATTATAGTTGAGTATCACAATGATTAAGCTAATACCAAAATCAATATTTAATCGTAAAATAATATCACTACTCCTTGTTCTATGTTGCATTTTACAATCTTGTAATGAAGATGCAGAAAATATAGATGATTGCAATGTCATCGACTATAGGGAAGGAACTCAATTCACTTCTTCAGAATCTTCAAAGGAGATTATCTTAGATATCAATAGTGACAATATAGATGACTTCAAAATTTTTGCTACCGCAAAAGCTGGAGATGAAGGAGATTCAATATTTTTTGGAATTGAACCACTTAACCAGAGCGAATTGATTGTTTTTAAAACAACCAACATTGCAGTGAGTTTCATTCAAGATTTTATTTTAGAGGAGTTCGATCACGAACAGTATGAATGGAGCGGCGACCTTAGTTACTTAGGTATTAATTATGCAACTCCGTACCGCACATTTCACAAAGGTCAATGGGCTTCAACTTACGAAAACAGGAGAGCAGCTGCCGTAAGACTGACAGTAGGAAATAATATTTATTATGGATGGATTAGAATCATCACCAAATTACCTGATAGTGATCTCGGACGGTTAGATGAACTAATAATTGATGATTATGCAATCCAAACACTACCTAATGAAGACATCATGACTGGGAGCAAAGGATTGAGCTGCAATGGAAATGTTTGGATTACGGATTAATCCATCCAATTTAAATAGTTAGAACACCAAAACTTTGAAAACTAAAGAATGTCCCTCGTGCGCAATGGAAGTTGATGCTTCCTCTCAAGTTTGTCCTATTTGTCAATACGAGTTTGCAGAGACGAAAACAAGCTATAAATGGATCGCTATTATTCTAGCTGTGATTATGCTTCTGTATCTGGTTGTTTTTTAGAAACGCTATCGATCCGTTAAGAAAACCTGATTAAAACCCAATCTCTGACTTGTTCGTTAGCACAAGCTAAGATCAAACAATCAGTATCTTGACTAAATCCAATCACCTACAGCTGATCTTATTGCTACTCTGCCTCAATGTAGCCATAGCTCAAAAAGACACTTCACCCCTATTTGTCACCTATGACAAAGGTCGTATCGCGACTGATGGCGGATTTACACGTGGTGTTGGGTGGGGAGATGTAGACCAGGATGGCGCTCCGGAACTTTATACTTCAAATTCTTCAGGTCAATGGAACGCCATGTACAAAAACAATGGCAAGGGAGGGCTTAATAAAATAACCGTTGGCAAGCCTTTCGCTGAGCTTATCAATAAAGGTGGTACATCAGAAGGTGTCAGCTGGGTAGATTATGACAATGATGGAGATTTGGATCTCTACCTCTGCAGCAGAGGTCTTGAACCAAACCAACTTTTTCAAAATGATGGGGACAAATTCAAGCAAATAGAAAATCATGCCCTAGTCGATGATAGTCTCAGTACTTCCATGGCCTGCTGGGCTGATTATGATCTGGATGGTGACCTGGATGTATTCTTGATAGGCTATCGATATAACGGAAATCTCTTTTATGAAAATTTGGGTGACGGTAATTTCAGGGTATTGCCCAATCATGTGCTTTCCGAAGGGCAGGGCAATGCCAGAACATGTGCCTGTGGAGATGCAAACGGCGATGGCCAAGCCGAAATCTTTGTCGGCAATGCACGGCAGCCAAACTTGTATTATCGAAACCTGGGCAATCTCAACTTTGAGAAGATTGCGAGTGGGCCGATCATAGAAGATTTAGGCTATGCATATGGATCATCCTGGGCAGACTATGACGATGATGGTGACCTGGATCTTTTTGTAGCAAATTTTGACAAGGAGAACCTGCTTTTCAACAATGACGGAAAAGGGCAATTGACTCAGGTGAACGAGGGCATTCTGGTCAATGAAAAAGGAGCTTCAAAAGGACATTCATGGGGTGACTATGATAATGATGGTGACCTGGATTTATATATTGGTAGTGGCACCTATGGTCCTGATATGTATAATTTCCTTTATCTGAATGATGGAAGTGGTGATTTTGAATCTTATACTGATGGTCTTATACCTCATCATGCTGATACTACCGCCGGAGTGGCACATGCTGATTTTGATAGAGATGGAGACCTGGACCTTTTTGTTGCCAACTGGGGGTCGGGGGATCAAATCAATCGTTTTTACATTAATAAAACCACTGGTAAAAACTGGGCAGCATTCAGACTCAGGGGAACAAAATCAAATACATATGGAATTGGTGCACACTTGATTCTGCGTTTATCAGGCAAAGAGATGAATAGGTGGATGTATCCAATTACGGGCTATGGAAGTCAAAATGACTATGAACTACATTTTGGCCTTGGTGATGATGTGAAAATAGACTCTCTTATCGTAGAATGGCCCTCGGGGCAGGTAGACACCTACCTAAATCCCGAAATTAACAAACATAGCGTCTTGACTGAAGGTGATTAAACCAATCTGAAACTACTCCTTTAATACCTTGTCAGGATTTACTACAGCCATTTCTTCAATGAGATGATCTGCATTGGCAAACTTGTCTACGATGAAAAGTATATACCTCATATCCACCATGATGTTCCTACATATTTCCGGATCATAATTGATATCACTCATGGTGCCTTCCCATACACGGTCAAAGTTTAATCCGATCAGGTTTCCCTGTGCATCAATGGCAGGACTACCAGAATTACCTCCAGTTGTATGATTCGTACCTAAAAAACAAACGGGAACTTTTCCGGTGCTATCAGCATATGGACCATAATCTTTTGCTTCGTACAGTGACAATAGTTTTTCAGGAACATCAAACTCATAATCTCCGGGCACATACTTTTCGATGACTCCATCCAGGTAACTCACAGGATTGTAATAGACTGCATCTCTTGGAGAGTAACCCCGAACCTGGCCGTACGTAACCCGTAGCGTACCATTGGCATCCGGATAGTAACGAGCATCCGGTAAAACCTCCATCAGTGCTTTCATATATTCCTTTTGAAGGGCATCAATAGCATCAATCTTTTCGATATACTCGGGATTTATTGATTGATAAAAACGCTCGATCATTGGCTTAGCATAGGCATAAGCAGGATCAGCATTCAGTTTCTTTAGCATTTGCTTAGCACTACCCTGCAGCAATTTTTCCGCCTCTGACTGACTTGTGAATGCTGTTCCGTCATAGATGGTTGCATCTACATTTTCAGTATAAAAAGGCATCACATTTTTAAAAACCCCTTTATCAATTGCAGCATCATAATTCTTATAAATACTGGTTAGCAAACCCTTAAATTCATCCCTTGCATCATCCAACGCTTCATTATTTCGCAACACTTTTTGTTCAAGCTGATAAGCTCTAAACATCATTTGCATTAATTCATTGGTCACCAGAAAAACTTCAATGAAATTTCTTCTCTTTATATCCACAGATGCAAAGTCGCTATACAATTCTTCAAACTGTGGAAGGATGTGGCCATACTTATCCTCTAGGTCCTTTTCTTTCAGAGACTTCTTAAATTTTTCTTCCAGCATCCTTCGACTTTCGATTGCATCGGTTTTTTCAATACCCAGATTTTCTCCAATCCATTTTTTCCATGCATTGGCTATTCTTGCTTGCTTAGATGCATATTTTATTCGTATTTCATCGCTGGATTTCATCCCTGCATCTATCACTTTAAGCGCAGCTTCACGAATGGCGATATTGCTTGGATTAAAATATTTAGTGATGTGCTCCATGGCTACCGCCGGTAGGTACTCGCTTGTGCGACCAGGGAAACCAAAAATCAGAGTGAAGTCACCTTCTTTTACACCTGCTGCAGAAACAGGAAAAAAGTGCTTAGGCGTATAAGGGACATTATCTTCACTGTATTTTGCAGGTCTGTTATTTGCATCGGCATAGATCCTGAAGAAAGAAAAATCTCCAGTGTGCCTTGGAAACACCCAGTTGTCCGTATCGCTTCCAAATTTCCCAATGCTGGTAGGAGGTGCACCAACCAAACGTATATCTTCATACCGCTCAGTTACAAAAAGATAGTATTGATTGCCCTGATAGAATGGACGTATATACGAATCCTGCCATTCTTCTTTACTGACACTTTCCTGAACTGCTGTGATATTATCCCTAATCTGAACCTGGGCTTCTTCTTCTGACATTGATTCTGTAACACCTTCCAAAACGCGATCAGTCACTTCATCAATTCGTACTATGAACTCTGCGTACAACCCTTCATTTGGTAGTTCATCTGCTCTATTTTGTGCCCAAAAGCCATCCTTTAAATAATCATTTTCAATAGATGAGTGCGATTGGATTTGTCCAAAACCACAATGATGATTTGTAAGCAATAGTCCTTGTGGAGAGATTACTGCACCAGTACATCCGCCATTGAAATTTGCAATGGCATCCTTAAAGCTCGAATTTTCTATATCATAGATATCACTGGCTGTCAGTTCAGCTCCGAGAATACTCATTTCTTCTTCATTCATACCCTCCAATAGAGAAGGTATCCACATCCCTCCTTGCTGGGACTGTGCTTGTACAAAAACAAATAGGAAAAGTACTCTTAGTAATC
The DNA here is from genome assembly GCF_900188325.1 of Ekhidna lutea. Lineage (GTDB taxonomy): Bacteria > Bacteroidota > Bacteroidia > Cytophagales > Cyclobacteriaceae > Ekhidna > Ekhidna lutea. Next base: position 122,460 of record NZ_FZPD01000006.1, read on the forward strand.
TCATGGTAGACAGGTTTTATAAAGCGTTGAAGTTAACAAAATTATGGATGTTCAAAACTTCACTCTACTACCTGAATCTTCATCATATTGGTATGTCCCTGCCAGTGTTGTGGCATAGAAGCGGTATTGATAAAGATGTCATCTTTCTTGAGGTGACCAGTTGCCACTAGCTTCTGCTCAATCTGCTCAAGTGTAATATCAATATTGTCCATTGTATCGAAATAGAAAGTCTTCACTCCCCATACCAGATTCATTTGCCTCAATAATTTTTCATTATTCGTAAACAGATATACTTCAGACTTAGACCTGTGCATAGCTGTCCGGAAGCCCGTATAGCCTGATTTTGTCATGCATACCAGTGCCCTTGCAGAAGTGTTTTCAGCCAATCGACAGGCGGCACGAATCAATAAGTCGTTCATGCGAGTACTCGATTCAAACTGCTTATCGTAATACTTATTATATATGGAATTGGCCTCCGCTTCCACTGCCATGATGGTTTCAGACATAGCCAGCACAGCTTCTACTGGAAATTTCCCTGCTGCTGATTCTGCAGAAAGCATAAGTGCATCAGCGCCATCCATCACTGCGTTTGCCACATCATTTGTTTCTGCTCGCGTAGGTCGTGGATTTTCGATCATACTCTCCATCATCTGAGTAGCAATGATCACCGGCTTAGCAGCCATATTACATTTCTCAACGATCTTTTTCTGCCATAGAGGAACATCGTGCATAGCTATTTCCACTCCTAAGTCTCCACGGGCCACCATGATGCCATCGGATTCATCTATGATTTCATCAATATTTTTAAGTGCTTCAGGTTTTTCAATTTTGGCAACAATTTTGGTCTTCTTCCCGGCCTTTTCGATGATGCTTCTCAACTCGCGAATATCATCTGGTTTACGCACAAAGCTAAGCGCAACCCAATCTACATTTTGTTCAAGACCGAATTGCAAATCCTCTAAATCCTTTTCAGTCAAACAAGGAGCAGAAACCACCGTATCAGGTAGGTTTATTCCCTTCCTGGACTTTAACACTCCTCCATGAACCACCTCCGTTACCACTTCATTCTTAGAGACTGAAATAGTTTTCAACTCCAAATTACCATCATCTATGAGTATGGTATCCCCGGCCTTTACATCACTAACAATTTCCTTATAAACAGTGCTCACACGCTCTGATGTACCCTCTAAGTCTTCAGTACTAATCACGAGTTTTTGTCCGTCTTGGATTGTTACTCCATTATCCTTCACCATTCCTACCCGAATTTTAGGGCCTTGCAAATCCTGAAGAGTAGCAAGATTTAGTTCAGTCTCAGTATTTACCTGATGGATATACTTTATCACCTTTACATGATCTTCGTGGCTACCATGGGAGAAGTTGAGTCGAAGAACATTTGCTCCGGCTTTTGCCAATTCGGTTATGGTTTCCTTGTTATTGCTTGCCGGTCCAATCGTTGCTACAATTTTGGTCCGCTTATTTATGGATGGTGTGTTCATTTAATAGAGTAGATTTTCCTTCGACTTCAAGGTATCAAAATTAAGGCGCATCGCATACTCAATGATAGGAATACCCTTGATAATTGCGCTAACGTTTTCGGAAGTCAGCTCTTCTGTTTCATCTTTAAACTTTAAAAGAAAATCAAACTGCTTCAGTTCGGGGATTAATAGTTGATTTTTCATGCTCCCACCTCCTACCAGCTTGTTTTGAAGGAGTTCTATTTGTAAATAGTCTGTTTCAAACAAGTAATTCGAAATTAATATTGATGTATTGTCTGCATAGCTAATTCGAATATCATCTTGTTTTTTTAAAGAGATTTTCATCGCTTCGTTCAAATGCCAGGCTAACTTATACTCTTTTTTATTGCATACGAGACCAATCAAATCGAAATCAAGAGAGTAGCCCCCATCTAATTTGGTTTTCTTCATATATTGTGCAAGCTAAATCCTAAATTCGCAATAGAAATGTCTCTGGCTACTAAGTTTGATTTTAGTACGAGAATATATTTCTTTGCAACTCATTTTTAACCAAACATTACAAAAATGTCTGAAATAGCACAAAAAGTAACGTCAATCATAATTGACAAACTAGGTGTAGAAGAGTCTGAGGTTACTCCAGAGGCAAGCTTCACCAACGATCTAGGAGCTGACTCTCTTGACACGGTAGAGCTGATCATGGAGTTTGAGAAAGAGTTCAATATTTCTATCCCTGATGACCAGGCTGAGAACATCGCCACAGTTGGTCATGCTATCTCTTATCTGGAAGAAAACGTTAAGTAAACAACCCACTTAGCTTAATATTTATGGAATTAAAACGAGTCGTTGTAACCGGAATTGGTGCCCTTACCCCTTTGGGAAATACTAAAGATGAATATTGGGATTCTTTGGCCAAAGGAGTAAGCGGTGCGGCTCCTATTACTCGTTTTGATACCGAAAAATTCCGCACAAAATTCGCTTGTGAGGTAAAAGGATTCGAGCCAACCGATTTTCTAGATCGAAAAGAGGCAAGAAAAATGGACCCTAATACCCAGTACGGAATGGTTACTGGTGAAGAAGCGATCAAGGATTCCGGAATGGATCTCGATAGCGTAGATAAATCCAGAATTGGTGTGATCTGGGGTTCAGGGATCGGCGGATTCAGTACGTTCCAGGACGAAATGATCAATTTCGCCAAAGGTGATGGTACACCAAGGTTCAATCCGTTCTTTGTACCAAAGATGATTGCGGACATCACTCCGGGTCTCCTTTCCATCAAGTATGGATTTATGGGACCAAACTTTGCCACCGTATCTGCTTGTGCTTCTTCTAACAATGCTATTACAGATGCTTATGCATATATCCAGCTTGGTAAAGCCAATGCAATTCTGACTGGTGGTTCTGAAGCAGGTGTTATAGAATCTGGTATTGGCGGATTTAATGCAATGAAAGCACTCTCCGAAAGAAATGATTCTCCTGAAACCGCATCAAGACCTTATGACAAGGATCGTGACGGTTTTGTTTTGGGTGAAGGTGCCGGTGCTATTATGCTTGAAGAATTGGAGCATGCAAAAGCTAGAGGAGCGAAAATTTATGCAGAGGTGCTTGGAAGCGGCATGTCGGCTGATGCATACCACATTACACAACCACATCCGGAAGGAACAGGCATTGAACTTGTAATGAGAAATGCGCTTGAAGATGCTGGGTTAACAGCTGATAAAATTGATTATCTCAACACCCACGGAACTTCCACTCCTTTGGGAGATGCGGGGGAGATCAAAGCAGCTCAACGAGTATTCGGTGGTAACGCTGAAAAAATGAACATCAGTTCAACAAAATCTATGACCGGTCACCTCTTAGGTGCGGCAGGAGCTGTAGAGTTTATTGCTTGTTTGATGGCTTTAGAAAAAGGTATTGTCCCTCCTACCATCAATCACTTTACTGATGATCCGGAGATTGATCCGAATCTAAACCTGACATTCAATGAAGCTCAGGAAAGAGAAGTAAATATTGCGATGAGTAATACCTTCGGGTTTGGAGGTCATAACACCTCTATCATTATAGGCAAATACACTGGATAAGTGTCATCGTTTCCGAAAAGACTATCGGGCCGACTTCTTAATTCTTTCAAATCTGAAAAAAAGCTTAGACAATCGTTTCGGTTGATCACCGGACGTGCTCCTATTAATCTGGCGCTCTACCAACAAGCTATGCGACATAGTAGCGTGGCATCTGTGAATGAGCGTGGCATCAAAAATTCATACGAACGACTGGAATACCTAGGTGATGCTATCCTGGGAATGATCGTGGCGGAATACCTCTATCTGACCTACCCATTCAAAGAAGAAGGTTTTTTGACTGAGATAAGAGCTAAAATCGTTAACAGAGAATCACTCAATAGGCTCGGTCAAAAAATTGGCCTAAGAGAGCTTGTCCAGTACAATCAAAATAGTCGTGCCCATCGATCGGTCTATGGTGATTGCATGGAGGCACTAATTGGAGCTGTTTACCTGGATCATGGATTCAAATACTGCAAACAGTTTGTCATAAAAAAACTTCTTAAACCTCATTATGACCTGCAGGAGCTTGTATCGAAGACCACAAATTTCAAAAGTCGATTGCTTGAATGGTCGCAAAAAGAAAATAAAGAGCTCAGGTTTGAGATAATCAGCGAAGAAGACCGAAAATTCACTGCTCAAATATTTATTGATGACAAACCAATGGCAAAAGGCTTTGGTTTTAGTAAGAAAAAAGCAGAACAGGATGCAGCTCAAAAAACATGTGAGCAGCTAAATTTAGAGGAATGAGTCAGAAGCTAAAACTCGCAGGAGCATGCCTCAATCAAACACCAATAGATTGGGCAAACAACCTAAGAAACATCAAAAATGCTATTGATGACGCTAAAAAGGAAGGAGTAGATATCCTCTGTCTCCCGGAGCTGTGCATCACCGGCTATGGGTGTGAAGACCTATTCTTGAGTCAGTGGTTGCCAACAACCGCACTTGAAAAACTTGATGAAATCATTCCTCATACATCAGGTATTGCCATAAGTGTGGGACTACCGATCAGGATTGAAGGGAAGAATTACAACACGACTGCATTTATTGCAGACAAACAGGTAAAAGGTTTTTACGCTAAGCAAAAACTGGCAAATGATGGTGTGCATTATGAACCACGCTGGTTTACCCCCTGGTCTGCAGGCAAAGTAGATTCGTTTGAGTTTGAAGGTAAGAGTATTCCTTTCGGGCATATCACTATAGAACATAAAGGACTCAACATAGCATTTGAAATATGTGAGGATGCATGGCAACCTGATCGTCCATGCGAACATCTTAAAACCAAAATAGATCTTATCCTCAACCCTAGCGCATCCCATTTCGCTTTTGGTAAATCTGAGTTTAGGGAAGAATTGGTTATTAAGAGCTCAAATCAATTTGACTGTGTATATCTCTATTGCAATTTACTGGGCAATGAAGCCGGACGGATGATCTATGATGGAGATGTACTGATCGCTCAAAAAGGGAAGCTAATTGGCAGAAACCACCGACTGTGGTATCACGATTATCGATTGCTAACGGTAGAGGTAGATTTTGAAAAAAATACCGCAACGGAGAACATCAAGCCGCATTATAGCAACCGTAACGAAGAGTTTTCGCATGCTGCCGGGCTGGCACTTTTTGACTATTGTAGAAAAAGCAGAAGTAAGGGTTTTGTGTTGTCACTCAGTGGCGGTGCAGATTCCAGCACCATTGCAACCTTGATTGGGTTTGCAGTACGAACAGCATTGGAGCAGCGAGGCAAGCCTGGATTGGAAAAAGTGCTAGGATTCCAACTTACTGGTGATACTCCTGAGGAAATCACCAAACAACTACTTACCACCGCTTACCAGGCCACCAAAAATTCTTCAGATGCCACCTTCAATTCAGCAAAAAATCTGGCAGAAAGCCTCGGCGCTACCTTTTACAACTGGCAAATTGATGCGGAAGTAAATGAATACCGATCTACCATTGAAGAGGCAATAGAAAGAAAACTGACCTGGGAGCAGGACGATATCACTCTTCAGAACATTCAGGCCCGTACGCGCGCACCGATCATTTGGATGCTGGCCAACCTTGAAAATAAGTTACTCATGGCAACCTCCAACCGTAGCGAAGGAGACGTGGGCTATGCCACCATGGATGGAGACACCAGTGGAAGTATCTCCCCCATTGCCGGTGTTGATAAACACTTCATTCTGCAATGGCTAAAGTATGCCGAGCATGAACTAGGCTTCACTGGACTGAAAGATGTGAATGCGCTCACACCAACTGCTGAATTACGCCCGGAAGATCAACATCAAACAGATGAAGAAGACTTGATGCCGTATGAAGCGCTGATGCGCATTGAGCGAGAGGCCATTTTACATGGACGATCACCTAAACAAGTCTATGAAGCATTGAAAGCTGATTTCAACAGTGACCAACTGAAGGATTGGATCAAGAAATTCTACCAACTCTGGACCCGCAACCAGTGGAAGCGTGAACGCTACGCTCCAAGTTTCCATTTCGATGATTTCAACATTGATCCACGCTCCTGGTATCGCTTCCCTATTTTAAGTGGTGGATATATGGAAGAACTGAACACCATGCTATGACAAGGAAGCAAACAAAAAAAATAGTCAGGTTACTGTTAATTACCTCAAGTATTGGCTCACTCTATTTCGTACCATGGTTATTGGTTAATGCATGGATACTTCCGTTACCGGAAACTGTTCAAGAACAGTTAGATGAAGCCATTGGACATGGGTTTGACGGAATGATTGTTTATGTGGACCAAGCTGGTGAACCACCACAGCTTTACGCTTCCGGCTGGCACAATCGAGATTCCAAGATACCAGCCAATCCTAAAGCCCTATTTAAGATTGCCAGTATCAGCAAGCTTTACGATGCGGTGGCTATTACCAAATTAGTAAACGATGGGCGGCTTTCTCTTGATAAAACAATCGCCGATTATTTACCGAAGCTTGTTGGAAGAATAGAAAACTCAGAAAAAATCACTTTGAGGTTGATGATACAGCATAGAAGTGGCATTCCCAACTTTACAGACGTTCCGAATTTTTGGTCCGCTCCAACAGAGACTTATGAAGAAAGTCTAGCATTGATTCTGGACAAGCCGGCCAACTTTGAACCCGGTGAAGATTATGAATACTGCAATACGAATTACCTATTGCTCAACAAGATAATGGATGACGTTTTGGGGTACGATAACTTTCAATTTATTCGTGAAGAAATTCTAAAACCACAACATCTTAACAATACCTTTAGATCACTTCGTGAAGTAAATATGGACGATGTAATGAGTGGTTATCATATTGGACATCCTTATGATTTAAAAGCTGATGAGCATGGAATGTTAGCAACTGCAGAAGATGTTGGCAACTTCTTGAGGGCATTAAATGATGGCTCTTTGTTTGAAGAAGGAGAGCAAGAAATCTACTCTTCTATTTATGAATACAAACATGGTGGCTGGGTTCCTGGATACCAAAGTTTTGCCGAGTATCACGCAGATATTGATGCTGTTATTATTCAATTCTATAGCACAACCGACCCAAAACTTTACAATTGGAACTTGTCAGAGATCATAAATAGTAGAATTGTCAAAATACTGAAAAGACAGAGAAGTTCTTAGTATTAAATACTACCTAACATAATTCATGCTGCATTATTCTAATCAATTCTAGCACTCTATAGAATTGCCTTTTAAAACATATACATCTGACGGTAAAAGTTCTAATCAAAAAATTTCTCAACATACTATAAATGGTTTAAAGTTTGCATTGGAGGAGGCAAACCAGAATCTTTCCAATTCAGAGAAAATTACAAGTATCAATATTTATGCTACAACGAATGGTAATCATGGCCCAGACAGTAATCATTCTCGGGGTACGGCAGTTGACATTAATAGCATTAATGGTGATAGAATGGCTTTATCAGGTCTAACAAATCAAATTAAGGAACTACAAAAGGCGATGGATAAATATGAAAAGGTCAGAGAGAACTATGGACCATTTTTTAAACATAAGTATTCGAAGGAGACTAACACCTGGGACTATGATAAGAAAGGAATTAGTCCTCACAAAGATCATATACATTTCTCAACACGTTAAAATTATGAGAACAATCATTCTAATTCTATTCTATCAACTCATTTTGTTTAATTGTCAGTCTCAAAAAATTGAGATCATTGATCACTCATCTGAAGACAGATTAAATTATTATTTAGCCAATATTTATTTAGATAGGAGTAGTCAGCATTCGCTGTATAATGATGGTTTAAATGCAACCATTTTACCTTTCGCAGATACTAAGAGAACTAAGATTGAATCTTTTAAAGACGGACATGAAGTTATGGTCAGTTACCTTATCTCAATAACTGCAGATGGAGAATATATTAATAGTTCTTTATTTGAGATTGGCCCCTTTATAAATCCTAAAATAATATCAGTTACTCCGCTGAAATATCCTAACTTCAACTTGGAAGTGCAAGATGGTAAATTTGATAAGAGACAAACTGTAAAGTATGAGATCAAGCCTAAAAAACTATAATGGCACATAGCCTTACTTAGCCATCTGCCAAGTGTCTGCTAATCTCGCCGCTTATCTGCCGCTCTGTCCTTGCCAGCAGACAGGCTTTGAATACACACTCAGGCGCGACAGATTACTCTTACACGCATTTCATGCACACAACCTCTCGAGAATCTTAAGATTTAGCTAATTTCATAGGAATTAAGTAAGCTTGGATGCCAGATCTCACATCTGTGCATTACGACCAATAAATTCAACGTCATGGCAGAAGTTACAGTAGAAAAAAATGAACAAATCGCGAAAATGAACTTCGGGTCCATTTATCCGCATTACCTGAATAGAATAGAAAAGCACGGTAGAACTAAAGAAGAACTCGACCAGGTTATCTTGTGGTTAACTGGTTATGATCAGAATAAATTAGAATCCTTTATTGCCGGCAATGGAACTTTTGGAGATTTCTTTGAGGGAGCCAAAGTCCATCAAAATGCACACATGATTAAAGGCGTGGTTTGCGGGTATCGTATTGAAGAAATACCTGAAGAGTTTGCATTGTATCGTGATTGCAGACGGATGGAAAAACTGATTGATGAATTGGCCAAAGGCCGCAAAATGGAGAAAATTTTGCGTGAAGAAAAAAAATAGAAACTATTGCTATCAAAAATGCAATACAAGATTGTATTGCTAGTGGAAAGCCCAGGACCTTAACTCATCAACTCATTTAAGTCTGCAAGATCTAATTGCTAAGATCAACTCACTAACCTTGCTGTACCAGACTGAACTACCATCTGAAACTATACTTTAGTCACTTCAAATAAAAGCTCACCCCTACCGTCACAAAATCAAACCGTACGTCATAGTTCATTTGATGTACGTATCCCGCTCCGAAAGCAAATTCTTCATTCTTTTCTTTAAAAGGACGGTATTCCATCTGAACTGAGAATTCCTCCCTGGGATATCCATCGCCCGATTTTCGGTAGGTTATGTAAGGCATAAATCGATTGGTCATTACATACAAGTCTGTCGTCCATTCAAAGTGAGATTGACTGGTCTGATATTCATTTGAAACACCGCCACCTACTACCCATCTCAGATTTTCAGTATTAATCAGGTTAAGCTGAAGAATCTGCCAGTCGATAGTAGTAAAGTCGCCAGAAACATCATTTAAATTAAACCTCCTCAATTGGGTTGAGAATAAGCCATAGTTTGCTCTGAGCATTTGCGTATCAAAGAATTCGGCTTCCTTAAAATTGATTCCACCGTTCAATTTCAAATCTAACCCTGCCCGCCATCTTTCTTCCTGAATATTTTCCAGCTGGGCCTGCTGTGCAAGACTTACACCTTGCACCATTGGTCGCATCATACCTATGAATAGGTCAATTAAAAACAGACTTCCTTCACTGTCGTCGGAAGAATACGAATAATCAGAACTATTACTATTAGAGGAGTATGAACTACTGCTGTTTTTAAATGCGTTGGCTCTGGACCTCACCTCACGTACCTGAGATACAGATAAAAATGAGCTAAAAAATAAAACAGATAGAATTAGGTTTCTTTGGATCATGGTGAGTGATTTGATCACCAAAATTCAATTATCGTACCAAACTCAATGACTATGGAACCGGATCATACCCACTCCCACCCCATGGGTGACATTTTCCTATTCGTTTCAGCCCCATCCAAAGTCCTTTTAGCCCATGTTTCTGGATCGCTTCCTTTGTATACTGTGAGCATGTGGGAGTAAACCGACAGGAATTCGGAAATAATGGAGAGATCGTATATTGATACACGAGCACCGGAAAAATAAGGATTTGCTTCAAGACGTTGCGCACTTTACAAAAGTACCATTCAGATTTGCAAGCGCAGCAAAAAATCATTCTGTTTGCACGTTACGTACATCGATAAATACGCGAACCGATTGAACATTCACAAGTTTACATTTTTACTTATCCTCCTGCTAGGTTCGTTCAATGGCCTAATTGCTCAAAATGATTCCACTGAACTATTAACAATTGGCAAAATCATCATTGAGGGAAACTTTAAGACAAAACCTCAGATGATCACGCGAGAGCTCAGCTTTGCTGAAGATAGCACCTACCAGCGCTACCAGCTGGACAGCATGTTTGTTTGGGATCGTAATCGCATTTACAATACAAACCTTTTCAATGAAGTTAACATTGAGCTGGCAAACAAGCAAAATGGAGATACTGACGTTAAGATTACTGTAGATGAACGATGGTACTTTTATCCATTCCCTATTTTCAGACTAACAGATCGGAACTTCAACGATTGGTGGGTCAACAGGGATCGTGACTTGAGCCGTGTCAATTATGGTTTAAAGCTTTCCCAATTTAATTTTCGCGGGCGCGGTGAATTGCTAAGATTATGGCTGCAAACAGGATTTGAAACAGTGCTTAATCTGCACTATCGCATTCCTTATATCGACAAACAACAAAAAAACGGCTTACTCATTAGCTCCAGCTACTTTGAAGCGAAAAATGTGCCCGTAACCACCATTGATAATGTCCGAAGATTTACTTCTTCTCGTGAAAATATCCTTCGTAAAGCCTTTACCAATTCAATTGTTCATTCCTACAGGAGTTCGTTCTATTCATACCATCGGACAAGTATTGGTCATTTGCGAGTAGACATTGCCGATACTGTCGCCAGCCTTAATCCCAATTATCTTGGAGATGGAAAAACTCAGCAGCAATATTTTTCACTCGCGTATTCGTATGTATGGGATAGGCGCAACAACCCAAACTATCCGACTAAAGGTGAGCTTTATCGAGCCGGAATCTCAAAGGTTGGCCTTGGCTTATACAATGATGTAGACTACTGGCGTGCTGGGATCAGCTTAACAAAATACTGGTCTTTTAAGGACAACTTCTTCCTGGCGAGTAACCTCCGTGGTGTAAGTACATTTCCAGCAAAAGATCGAAACTATTTCAATTACACCTCAATGGGATTTGGCAGAGAAGTATTACGAGGTTACGACCTTAACATCATTGAAGCGAGCTCTTATGTAATGCAGCGCAATGAATTTAAGCATCAGCTATTCGGTAGAAAATATGATATTAGCAAAGCAATGCCTCTGCGTCAGTTCCAGACGTTACCCATCACTATTTACGCCAAAATATTCTTTGATCAAGGATATGCAATTGGGTTTCCTAACTATGAAGGAAGTGCCTTACTAACAGATAAATACTTGTACAGCATAGGCACAGGATTGGATCTGGTTATTATCAATGATATCACCTTCCGGTTTGAGCTCTCAAAAAACGCAGAGAATCAAACACATTTCTTTATCAATCTTCTTTCGCTTCTTTAGCCATTATTTTACCGAAAAACATGCAGATCGACCGAGCATGTCTTTTGATTTTCAGCATCGGATGCTATTGCGTAATTTTCTAATCAAATCTTAATAATTGATACCATGCGAAACACCCTCACCTTATTCCTTCTGACTTGTTTCTTTTTCATCCATGCTCAGGATCGATCCATTCCTGCAGATGAAGTTATAAGTACGAATCATGAAATTACCGTCAAAGGCAAGTCTGTCCCTTTCAAAGCAACAACAGGTACTCAACCTGTATGGAATGATGAGGAAAAAGCCATTGCTGCGGTACATTTTACCTACTATGAACGTACTGATATAAAAAATAAAGCTTCTCGCCCACTCCTCATTTCCTTCAATGGGGGACCCGGCTCGGCTTCAGTTTGGATGCATCTGGCCTACACTGGACCAAAAATTTTGAAAGTGGATGATGAAGGATTTCCAGTTCAGCCCTATGGTGTAAAAGACAATCCTAACTCAATACTTGACATGGCAGATATTGTATTTGTGAATCCGGTAAATACAGGTTATTCCAGAATCCTTGATACTGAAAATACAGAGCGGGATTTTTTCTTTGGGGTTCAGGAAGACATATCCTATCTGGCTGAATGGATCAACACATTCGTTACCCGAATGAATCGTTGGGAATCTCCAAAGTATCTGATAGGCGAAAGTTATGGGACCACTCGTGTTTCCGGGCTTGCATTGGAACTGCAAAACAGACAATGGATGTATTTAAATGGGGTGATTCTGGTTTCCCCAACTGAGCTGGGGATCCACAGTGGCAGAGGCCGAAGAGATGGCCCGCTTGGCGCAGCTTTGCGGGTACCTTATTTTACAGCGGCAGCATGGTATCATAAAAAGCTGCCTCAAGATTTGCAGAGCAAAGATTTACTGGAAGTCCTTGAAGAGGTTGAGACTTATTCCATACAAGAGCTAATGCCCATACTGGTTAAGGGTGGATTTGTAAGTGAAATGGAAAAGAAAGAAGCTGCTCGTATGATGGCAAGGTATTCTGGCATTTCTGAAAAGGCCATTTTACAGTACAATCTGGACGTGCCTGCCTCCTTTTTCTGGAAAGAGCTACTTCGAGAGGAAGGATTTACCGTCGGTCGACTAGACTCACGATACAAAGGAATAGATCGCACGGAAGGCGGTGACCGACCGGACTTTAACTCAGAGCTTACCAGCTGGCTTCATGCCTTTACTCCTGCTATTAACTACTACTACAAAAACGTTTTGAAGTACGAGACAGATATGAAATACAACATGTTTGGGCCCGTACATCCATGGAATAGAGATGGTAATAATACCGGTGAAAACCTCAGGCAGGCAATGGCACAAAACCCATACCTTCATACCATGATCCAAAGTGGCTATTACGATGGAGCCACTAAATATTTTGATGCAAAATACACCATGTGGCAAATAGACCCCAGTGGTAAAATGAAAGATCGGCTTTCCTTCAAAGGATACCGAAGTGGTCATATGATGTACTTGAGAAACGAGGATTTAATCAGCAGCAATGATCATTTAAGAGAGTTTATTCAGAAAACATTACCTGGAAATAAACCTGCAAAGTATTGATCCGTGTAATTTCGAGTTAATAAAGGCGTTGCTCACTTGAATGATTACCAGATCCATCATTTTTATTGTTTGGCTTTTTGTCAGCATCCATTCTGGCGCTCAAATACCTTCGTATATTCAACCTGTAAGCATTGAAGACGATGACAATTTTGATGGGTATGAATTGATTGATGTAGACAGCAACCAGGTATTTGTGCTGGCAGAGCATTGGCACAATATAAGGAAAGTGCCCAGAGCAACAATGAAGGTGCTCCAACACCTTCACAGTAACGCCAATGTTCGAATACTTGCAATAGAGCAAGGAGCGAGTGCTGCTCATATGATTAATACCTATCTAAGCTCTGGTGATACCACACACCTGCGACAAATCATTCGGAACACACTCTTTTGGGGAAGAGAAAACTGGAAGTTTTTTGAGGATTTATACGCATTTAATCAATCAATACCGGATGAAGACAGGATCATTGTCAAAAGCATTGATATTGAATACAAAATGGCTGCAGCAATTTTCGTTATCAATGAGTTAATTGGAGAAAAGGAGATTCCAGAATCGTTGCAAGGGACTGTTGGTATGTTTAAACAGCTTTTCAATAATACCCGAGAACATCGGGAAAACTATGAGGGACTATCCGTCATGTATTATTATGACCGTGAACTTGTGGAAAGTTTGATCCTTATGACCATCGATGAGATGGAACGTAAGAGTGATGATTATACAAGCTTCTTTGGAGAAGATTTTGTTCAGTTTGCCACCATGATCCTGGAAATGGATGATGGATTAACGTTTGACTACACCAACCCCAATAACAATTACAAATTCAGAGACCGGCTTATCTATAAGAAATTCATCTCGCTAACTGAGGAGCATCCTGACAAAGGTATTCTGTGCGTCATTGGGATGCGGCATGCAACAAAAGGGTCGTCCATCTATAAATTGGATAACCTTGAATTTTCACCATTGTATAAAAAAGTGGCTATGATTAAAGTCTCTGCGCTTTTTAACAAAATGATCATTTCCAGTGACCTCAAGCGAATCAATTACAACTATCCAAAACTGCTCCGGTCAAGCCCGGCTACTTTAATTAAGCATACGGATGAGAATGCTGCACTGAAATCAAGTAAAGGATTTGATTACACACTTTTTATCAATGATAATGGTGAACTCACACCATTTGATAAAATTTATAAACGAGAATACGGAGAATAATCGTTAAACAGACGCTCGTCTCAAACGATCGTTGATTGCAATACCTAATCCTTCTTTCGGAACATACTCTGCCAGTATCACCTCAATGTGTGGTTGATCCATTTTCCTTAATGCAGCAAAGATGTTTCGTGCTGCCTCTTCTATATCTGCAGACGAAGTAAGAACAACCTGATTATCTTTCGGGATATCATAACATTTACTAAAAGAGATAATACCAGTTGTGTCAGGATTTAACCCTTTTAAGTTCTCTAAAATATCACCCAGTATCAATTTTCTCCCTGGTGAATAGTGTGATTTCAGCATGCCAGGTGCTGCAGGATTAGAGCTCATATTTACGCTGATTTTTACTTCACCAACCACAGATTCGATAGCCTCTACTTTTGTTCCTCCGAGTCTGTAAACCACCGTTTCTCCATCCTCAAATCCAACAATGGTAGACTCTAAACCAATGTGACAAGGGCCGCCATCCAATATATAAGGTATTTTTTCCTGCAACTGATCATGGACATGTTTTGCACTTGTGGGTGACACATACCCAAATGGATTTGCACTTGGAGCTGCAAGGGGAAACTCCAACTCCCTCAGCAATTTAAGCGTAGTAGCGTGATTAGGGATTCTCACTGCTACCCGGTCAAGGCCGGATGTAAGAATATCGGGTACACCAGGCTTCTTATCAAGCAAAATAGTGAGGGGTCCTGGCCAAAACTGATTCGCCAGTATTCGCGCTTCGTCCGGGATTTTCTTCACCATGCCTTCCACTTTTTCAAGTGAATCGACATGCGCGATAAGTGGATCGAATTTGGGACGATTCTTGACCTGATAGATTTTTAAGATGGCATCTTCACTGAGCGCATTCCCTGCCAAACCATATACAGTCTCCGTTGGAATGCCTATAACTTCACCCATTTGGAGAAGCGATTTAGCCCGTTCAATATTTTTTCCTATTTCTGCCACCGAAAATAAAATTGACTGCAAAGATGAACCTTACATTTCAATTTGCCATGTGGCATTGAAATATTGATTGATGTTGAATAGGATTTTTGAAATGATTCAAAAGGATATAAATAATCTTCTCTGCTGGAGGAGTTTGACGGGTTGTTAAAAAGGCTATCCTTTTTAGAAAACCATTTTATAGTTAACCCACCCCTTCCCCTCCAAGGAGGGGATTAATGGCTGTTTTTCTTTTACCTTCTCTAATTTTCAAGTTATTTTAGTCTAAAACCTAGACTATGACCAGTAAATCAAAAAATACACTTAGAATCATATCCATTATTCTTGCCGTTCTTGTCATTTTAATGGACTTAGGAATTATTCCAAATGTGGTTAATTATCACTTCTGGGTAATGGTAATAGCGTATTTCCTTCTTGTGCTGAGTATCCGTTAACGTCTCAAAAGGAGCCTTCCGCTCTTGGACTGCCCCTGATACTGGATTCGGTAGAAGTAAATCCCATTAGCTAATGAAGTACCCGAAGGAGTTGTTCCGTCCCACCTTACGGAATTAGTACCTGCATACTGTTGTGCCCATAATATGGTGTTGACTAGTTCTCCATTGGCAGACAGTATATCGATACGTACTTCTCCATCCTGGGGAATGGTGAATTGTATACTCGTCTCATCCAAAAATGGATTTGGATAGGTTGTCAGGATCTGAAAAGATTCGGGTTCAGTCGTTGGCACTGTGATCGGTTTGAAATCTGTAATTTCAGCAGTAAAAACACCATTTCCATGGGTGGCAATCACCAAACGTCCATCGCTTGCCCGATAATCCATCATAGGGATTATTGAACTCCCGATAAAGTTTGCTGACTCTTTGATCCAGGTAGTCGATGCTCCATTCAGATTTTCTGTGCTGTAAAGCCCAACGCTTGTACCAACCAAAAACAAGTTTCCTGAGTTTTTGGGAATGATCTCTGCCCATCGAATACTTGGGCCACTACCTGACCCATCCGAATTTTCTTCTAGATTTCCACTCACATCTGCAAACGTTTGTCCTCCGTCCAGGCTTTCAAAAATAGACGGCACATTATAGCTTGAAAAAATTACAAGAATGTGCTGGGGATCTTCAGGGTTTACAGCAATACTTGAGACGTATGCACTGTCTGGCAAAGAAGGTCCCGAGATGGCGCTGACCTGAAAATCAACTTCAGAACCAGCATTATCTAATCTGAAAAGCTCACCAGCGCTTGTGCCAAAGTAGACCTTCTCTCCATCGAGTGATACTTCAATAGCACTCACCAATCCGTCTTCTAAAGGGTCTTCATTTACTTTAATCCACCCGGTACTATTTGGAATCTGTGATCCACCGGGAATTTGCGATACGTTTGGATGATAGTATAAATGATTCCCTCCAGCGCAAAACATCCTGTTTTGATTAATTGGATCTAAAACAAAAGGGTTTACGAATAAATAGATTGACCCAGATGATGCAACAAGTCCCCCCGGGTCTACTCGACCGAAAGAGCTGATTTTGAAATCTTCGTTTAAAGTTAATCGTAGTGTTTGTCCACGTTGAAATGAAGTAAACCAAAGTAAATCGTCTTTAGTAGTGGCAGCATAGGCTCCATCACCACCAAGCACACCTTGCCAAATTTTACCTCCTCCGGTGATGTCTGTACCATTATCCTGCATGCCTCCAATTATGGTAGGATCATTAGCCTGCCTGGATTGTGTAATTGTGAAAAACTGTGAGGTGATAAATCCATTATTCCTGCTTTGCCAGAAAACAGAGTCCGCAGTAATATCATTCGATTGGATAAGCCCTCCGTCACTAGCCGAAAGAGCAGTATTTGGATTGGATGGTAGAAAAAGAAGATCATGCTGGTCAGGATGATGATTTGGATAAATTCCACTACCGCCTCCAGGGTCATATCCCCCGATCCATTTAATGTTCCCTTTCGTTCGAAACCCATCCGTGGATCTGTACAGGTTAGTGCCTCCAATAAATACAGTGTTCTGATCTTCAGGATGCACTTTAATCATCATATTATATGATCCCTGTGTATTTAAATCACCAAGTTCAGCTTCAAAATTAGGAACAACCCTTGGATTAGGATCAAACCCCTTGACTTTGCTTGAGCTGTTCATCTGCGCAAGGTTATGCTCGATAATAAAGATTGGATTTGAGTCGAGCATGAAGTAAGTGATGTCCGGATTGGATGGGCTTGATCCAATGGCCACTCTTCGGTACCTCGATTCTTTAGTCAATGGTGTAATATCTATCCACTCCTGTCCATCCAGTGAATAATATAGTCCGGCATCAGGGGAACGAACGTCTGTTGAAGTTTCTGTTGACAACCCAGCATAAAACACATTATTTTCTGATCTTTCAAGTGAGGTATAAAAAGAAGCATTTACTTCATTCAGATCAACAGATTCATCCAAATTGAAAAGCTGTTGACCAAGTACCACCTCCCATGAATCACCACCATCAACCGATCGCAATATTCCACCGAATGCGGCAACAATAAGCTCATCTTCCAGCTGGTTTTCCGGATTTATTTCTATGTTCCAGATGTACTGAAATTGACTATTAAAAACATTAGGATCAGAATCTTGTGTAGAAACAATAGGATTCCAGCTTTCTCCATTGTCTGTAGATTTATAAATACCATCCCCACGGAACGGCGCATCACCTCCGCGGGTCGAGTTACCAACAATCTCTCCTGTCCCATGATACCAGGTATCTTCATGACCTGGTCTAATATCCTGAACAATACATGTTACACTATTTCTATTTTCCGGATTTGATTTTTTCACCCAGGAAATCCCCCCATCTGTACTTTTCCATACTCCTCCTGAAACACCACCAGCCAGGATGATATCCTCATTTCGGACATCAAAAGCAACCGCACGGGTTCTCCCACCAACATTATTTGGACCAACGGATTCAATGGACAGCTGTTGCGTGCGTAAATGAGCAGTTTTGTACTGTAGCTTTTTCTCGAAAAGGAGCTCTGCATTTCTGATGTTTGGAGGTACCTCACCTGTAATCGGATCAGCAGTGAGCATTTTTAAATATTCACTACGACCCATCAAATCTTCTCTACCTCCAATTTCAGAGGGTTCATCCGAAATTTCAATGGTATATTCAGGTGAGAAGTATTCGTGAGTACCTGCTAGCAGGCATATACAGACTGACCAGAAAAGCTTCTTCAATCTATTCGATTACAGTATTTACTTTGTTTATGCGCCCCTCTGACAATTCTCCTGTCTTCACCCCTTCACCATCATTATTTTTATCGCCTAACCGTGCATCAACGAAGTAAGACTTAGGTTCTACATCTTTAAATGTTACCCGGCCCTTTTTATCCGTTTTTTGAACAGCTAGTGCATTTTCACTGGCCAGATAATCTTCTTCATTTGCATATATGGTTACCGTGGCTCCTTCAATGAAATTTCCCAGTCCGTCTATCACGGTAACTCTTAATTTAGTTGGAAGCAGTTGTGCTTCCGCTGACTCAATTGATACTGCTCCTAAGATCAGGACCATGATTAAAGTGACTACTCTCATGCTATTGTTATTGTTTACTTTTTATTGAAAAAATATACTGAGCTAGATCCTCAAAGTTATCAGCTTGTTTGTATTTCCTGTCAGGATACGAATTTGCTATCAATTTGATACGTGTTGGCTGATCATTTTCTTCAATGTACTCAATTTGAACATTTCCATATTTCTGATCAATCGGCTCTACTTGACCTCTTCTTGGCTTTAAGTAGTGCATTTCTTTCGATTCCACCACATCGCCCTTCTCCCGCATGGTGTGTCTGCTCAGCACCAGCCTATAATCGAGCTTCTTCACCTGATCCGCCAAATAATCAAACAGATAATGAAAATTATTCTTACCGTATTTCGCTTCATAATTAATTGCAAAACCATTGCTATAAGTAGATTCCAGCAAAAGTATTTGCGGGTCTTTATCTACCCCTTGCTTTCTCCAGAAATAAGATTGCCAGAGATCATTTAGAAACTCTGCACAATAGTCAGAAGTTTTCCAGGCCTGAAACCGTCTCACAAACGACTGACTTCTTTTGATCATCTCGTTTACAAGGATTTGGGTTGGGGATTTACCCTTCCCAAACAAACGTGTATAAATATCATCGAAATAGCTCATCTTCTATCTTATAAGCGTAACAGAACCATATTGTTCGATAGTTCCTAAATCAGGCGCTAAAGAACTTGAAAATTTCAAAATGTAGGCATACGTACCTGGCGGAAGTAGCGCCCCTCTATAAATACCATTCCACCGAAAGTCCTGATTATTCGAAGTGTAAACGAGCTCACCCCATCTTGTATATATCAGAATTTCGAACGTGTCAATGTAGTCATTCGGGAATACAAAAAACTCTTCATTCACTCCATTTCCATTTGGTGAAAATGCATTCGGAGCAAAAATTACCGGACGACAATCTTCCACTACCTCTACTCTATCTGTGACACAGGTAAAGCCATTATAGATGGTAACTTCATAGGTTCCAGCTGTTGAAACTGTAAGCACAGGGTCAGTAGATATGATTGCATCATCCGGAAGGAGTCTCCATTCATAGGTATTAAAAATTCCGGGATCAAGATCCACTGTCGGGTTATTCGCATTGCCAGTGCAAAAAGTAGCCCTTTCCGGTAATAATAAATCTTCCGGATTGATTGGTATAACAGCTACATCTAATGCATCTGTAGCCATACAAGTACCGTTTTCATTTGTTGCTGTAATGGTATACCTATCCGATTGTGTAACGGTGAGTATAGAATCTGTATCAGCCAATACATTGCCGTTTCCATCTTGCCATTCATATGTTACTGATGGATTGTAATAGTTAGTCGTAGCAATCACATGGACATTCTGATTATTGTCACAGTCCGGGTTGAGACTTAGCGTCACCGTAAACTCTGTTTGAATTTCCACATCCGTATTTCCTGAAGTGATCTCACATCCGGTAAACTGATCCAATACGGTTACATTGTAAGTTCCAGATGCTGTCACGGTATTTCTCATAGCCTGACTTCCATCATTCCAATTGTAGATGTACGACCCGCTACCCCCTGTGATCTCTGCCACCAAGGTAACCTGCCCTTCACACGGATCTCCTTCCACATTCACGGCTAAAGTTGGGGTTGCATTGAAATCTACTCTAATATCTTCTGACCGGTCACAAAATCCAGGGGCAGTGGCTGTTACTGTATAGGTTCCCGGCATATCAACATCAATGGAGTCACCTGTTGCTGTACTGGTTATGTTTCCATCTACGGTAGTCCATGCATACGATACTCCGGCTGTACCACCATCTGAAATACCTACTCTTCCTGAGGTGCCGCATATTTCCTGAATGGCATCAAAAGTGAAAGCTGGTTCATTTCCTGGCATGATTGTTATCTGTTCGGTTTCAACACAATTTGGTGGATTGTTATCAGTCACCTGTATTGATAAAGTGCCAGGATCTAATCCTGCGATAACAAGCGGATCTACTGAACCTGTCCCACTGGACACTATAATTCCATTTGAATCCTGCACTTCATAATCATAACTAGCAGGTAGAGTCGGTGTTGTACCTGAAATAGTCAGTTCTACCTGATTATCACAATTACCTGTGCTAAAAACCGACATATTAAAACTTCCGGGATCTTCTATTTGCACGATTTCCAGATAGTCGCAATTTGTGACCAGATTAGTTGCTACAAGGCTATAGTTGCCAGGTGATAACCCTGTGATAGTAGGAGCTGTGCCCGGCCCATCAAAATTGGCGGGTCCAAAATTGCTCGGCCCACTCAATTGATAGGAATAGCTTCCTGCTGTATTAAAAGTCAAATCAACTGTACCATCGTCATTGCCACAGCCTGTAGTGGCATTAGGATTGACTGTAACGTCAGGTTGAGGCTGGATAGTCACCTGAACTGTGTCCCTTCCAATACAACCAAAAGAATTGGTCACCGCCACCGTATACTCGAAAACTCCTACAGTGGTAGTGTCTACATCGAAGGTTCTGTTATTCCCCATAACCACTCCATCGATGGCCCACTCATAAGTTGCTCTGGTCACCTGAGCATCAAATGTGATCGTTGGGTCATTTTGGCAAAGCGAACGATCAGGGCCCAAATCCACCGCTGGTCTGGCGTCTGCCAGAAATACCTGCAAGGTATCAGAAGTACATCCTGTCACATTATTAATAATCGCCACGTCAATTATTGCGGCACTGTTGACGGTAATTTGTCTGCTTGTATCACCGGTACTCCAGTAGTAAGAAAAATCCGGATTATTCATCGGCCAGGCTGTAAGTACAATTGGTTGATCACAAAGAGCCGTATCGGTTGGCACAGTTGGGCTTTCCGGCAGGTTATTGATCGTGATTGTTTGGGTCATGGTAGTATCTGTATCACACCTATTGCTGAGCATCAGCTGGACAGTATAAGTACCGGGACTATCATAAATATGCGTTGTATCCTGAACTGCAGCGGATGTTCCGTCACCGAAGATCCATAGATAATTTTCTATTTGATTATTTGGATCTCTTCCTACCGCTGAGAATGTAGATGGTTGACCAGCGCACCCTTCCGTCACAGTCATACTTGGCTGTTGTAAAGGAGGAGTTTGATTTTGAGCAAAATTTGGAAGACCCAGTCGGCTGGTCCTACCTGCAAGATCAAAGCCACTTTGATTAAATGCTGCTCCAGCATCATCGCCATCGGGAGCATCAATGGTACCAATCGTCCCGGAATTATCAATAGCCATATAAATGGTTCCATTTGGCCCAAGCTGCAGCGCCCCATAATCTGCGCCTTGTGTGTAGCCATCAAACTTGGTGGCTGAAATATCAGCAACCGGATCCATTGAATTTAAACTGTCAAGATCATATTGAATTAGTTTGGAAGCACCCGAAGATGTGGTGAGGTAGAGTTTCAATCCTCCCGGTGAAAACTCCATGCCATATAAATTGCTTTCACCCGTATCAATCAATCGAGGGTTTGATACTTCACCCTGATCAAAGTCAAGAATTTCTACCTGATTGGTACCTGGTATATTGACTGCAATTTGATTGAGCGTTGGAGAAATTTTCATATACCCGGTAGCACTCAGCTCTTGCATAAAGTCGTGAATTTCACCAGCGGGAGAAAAAATAGCCCCACTTAAACCCGGAGCTCCTGTTTGGTAAGCTCGAAACGTATTGTTACCAAACTCATGCGCCACGATAAGATCATTACCTGTAAACCCGGAACCTGTGATTCGCTCGGTGCTATTTTCCATAAGTTTTACATTCTTCACAATGACTTTACCCCTGGCTGCATCTTCTTTCATGTCCACAATGGAATAACGCAAAGCATATTCGTCATCTCCGTAAACCCGCTCAGTTGTAAATATGTAAAACATTGTCTGGTCATCGGCGAAGGGCATTATCAATGAATTTTGGGCAGAACGTTGCTCACCACCTATGGTGTCTCCATTTACCATGACGTCATGTTCTTTGTTCCAGACTGTAAATCCATTGGTATAAAACAGCAAATCACCATTTACATCAGAAATAGTAGCACATCCTTCCAATGCATCCTGCTGATTACCATCCAGTATCGCTATAGGGCCATTCGTGAATTCAATCCCGGCCTGCTCACCAAAGTACCACTGATTGGAAGTTTGATTTGCTATACCATATTCAGTTACCTCTTTGTCATCAAAGCCCGTACATCCAGCTGCATTAGTTACTTCTACCCAATAGGTGCCCGCAGTATCCACCTCGATAGTTTGGGTAGTCTCTCCGGTGCTCCAGACAAAAGAAGTTCCGGTACCGGCATCAAGCGTTAAAATTTCGTCGACGCATATCGTAGTGTCGTTTCCAAGGTCTACCATCAGGTCATTCGTAAGAATTTCAACCGGCTGAGTGATTGTTTGAGTAATCCCATTGACTTCTGCTGTTAGACTTACCATGTAACCACCGGCAGCCTGATACTGATAGTTTGGAATCCATGCATTACTACCTCCTCCATCACCAAAACTCCAAAACAGATTGTTCGGAACAGGTTCTACTATCGGAAAGAATTTGGTAATGTTGGTTTCACAGCTATCTATCCAATAAAATCCAAGTGTATCAAATGTGAAATTATATGCAGGGGTGTGTTCTGAAAATTGTCTTGCGTTGAAATCATCAGGGAATACCAGTCGTTGATATTGAACTGAGTCGGCGATGCTATCTGGTTGATTAATTCTTCCAAGGTTGAATGCTGAAGCATTCGTTTCCTGATACAAATGATAGATTCGATTATCCGGGGCTCGTTTCAATCCATAGCTTCGAAAAATTGGAGTTGGTAGAATTGAATTAACTGTTTGAGTGGTGTCGTTAAAATCTATTTGGTAGAGCTGCCCTGTTGTACCACTACTTCCGAATCGTGAAAAGTAAAGTTTTGATCCATCTCCCGACCATTCAGCATCGTAGATGGACTCTCCCTGGTCGTCATTGAAACCAGTTCCTATTAAGGTCTGATCAAATGTTAAGACACCTGAAGCAGGGTCAAAATTCATCATCCAAATATTGCGATTGGAACGTCTCGGAACCATGGCCAATTTAGAAGAGTCCGCATTGAAAGCAAAATGAGACGCTTCAAAACCCGGTGTGGTTGCATTTGTAAAATTATAATTGGTTGTTGCGCCAACTCCTCCGGCATCAACCTGAGTCACTTGTATCTCAAAGGTGTTACGATTTTGAGAAATCAACCAAAATAACTCTCCATCTCCAGCGGGTATGATGAGCATTCCTTCGGAAGGATCTGATAACCCGATTGAAACATCGCTCATTCCTGCTATTACATCACCATATGGAAATTGAGCTGAGCCATTTCCCTGGATAGTGGCATCCACAATGGTATATTGAATTTCATTGACTCCTCCGGGTCCAGAGTTGGTAAACAAATAATACTGTCCGGGATTATCCGTTACTGGACAGGTAACCACAGGAACGTTCACAGAAGATACACCAGAAAGCCCTGCCCCATTTGGAACGATGGAATAAGACGCATCATATACATTAATCCCATCGGTATAGAAAAGTAAGTTTCCAGTGAATTGATCTGTGATCGTTGCAGCTCCTGCCGCTCCGAACGGAATTGCCTGATCTGTCTGAAGATAAACATCTCTTCCATTTCGGTCAAAGACCAAGTTTTCGACCGAATTTCCAAAATACCACCGTGTCTCGGTTACATTTTGAGCAGACAATGTGGAAGAACCAATAAATAGCAGGACGAAAAATAAGAATCTGCTGAATGCAGATTTGTAGGGGAATTGAATCATAGAAATGTCCTTATTCATACACAACACTTTGTAAAAATACGGTTAACCCAAGTAAATCGGGATTTATTCAATAACAATGTAAGGACACTTGGACATGATATGAAGATTTAAAAGTAAAACAGTATCAATTACATCAAAATACTAACGTTCCTGCTGTCGTTACATTACGTATGTTAGTCAACAAAACTTAAGCCGATTTGTATTTATTTTATAATTTGCTCAACGATTTCTAATCCAACATTTTCCATGATAAGGAAGGTAATTCTCTTCACAGCAATCTACGGCATCCTCTCTCAGGAAAACACTTTGCAGGCGCAAGACCCTCAGTTTTCCCAGTACTATGCTGCTCCGCTATATCTAAATCCCGGATTGGTTGGCATCAACCAAAAAGGACGTATGGGGATAAATTACCGCTCGCAGTGGCCAAACCTGGATGCAAATTTTGAGACATTCTCAGCATATTTTGATTATCACTTCGAGGACTATTACAGCAGTGCAGGAATTATCTTCACGAGGGACCGAGAGGGAATCGCCGGCCTGAGCTCCACCTCAATTGGTTTGCAATATGCCTATCAGGTTCAGCTGAATTATGATTGGACGTTTCGTCCGGGAGTGCAGGCTGCTTACTATTTGCGTGACCTAAATTTTGATAAACTCACGTTTGGTGATCAATTTGATAATACCGGTCAGGTACGACCAACCACTGGCGAAAACTTCAATACCGGATTAAATGCGCGGTTTTTTGATCTTTCTTTTGGAGGCGTTCTTTATAACCCTTCGATTTGGCTAGGAGGAGCACTCCATCATGTATTAGAGCCCAATCAAAGTATTGCAGGCGGGAATGCACCTTTACCACGAAGATTCTCTATTCATGGCGGATATAGGATTCCGCTGAGTCCTCGCACAACAAGGACAGACTTTGGAGAAAGAACCATCACTCCAAGTTTCAACTATCGGACACAGGGAGATTTTGATCAATTGGATATAGGCGCTTACTTCACTTTGGACCCAATTTTAGTTGGGTTGTGGTATAGAGGCATACCTATTAAAAACACCGATGGCGTAGTGAATAATGAAGCATTGATTTTCATGCTTGGCATGCAAACTAACCGCACTACTTTCGGATACAGCTTTGATTACACGCTTTCAGATTTAGGAATAGGAACAGGAGGAGCGCACGAAATTAGCATCGCATATTCCTTTAGCCTTGGTGACCCGCTAAAACCTGCCGCTGATGTACGAAGACTGAAGTGCCCAATTCCGTTTATTTTTTAGGTGACACAGTCACACTAAATTTGCCAGCATGACCGAACAAACCATCTTTACCATCCTTCTGGCAATTATTACTTTCGATTTTGCACTGGAACGAGTGCTTAACTTCCTTAATCGGAAAAGTGCTAAAAAGCCAATCCCCAAAGAACTGGAAGGCATATATGATAAAGAGAAATATGCCAAATCGCAGGCGTATCAGGCTGAGGTTTCTCAGTTTAGCATGTTCTCGGCAACCTTCAGTTTTGTGCTTTTAGTGTTAGCCATTTACAATGGTTGGTTTGGAATGCTTGATCAGTGGATCAGAACCTTTTCACCTTACAACCTGACTTCACCACTTTTCTTCTTTGGCATTCTGTTCATTGTTTCAGACGTAATTAATACGCCCTTTTCCATCTACCGAAATTTTGTAATCGAAGCGAAGTACGGATTTAACAAGATGACCGTAAAGACCTTTATACTAGATAAAATCAAGGGGTATATTCTAACCATCATTATAGGTGGTTTACTCTTAGGTGTACTTATCTATTTAGTGAATGCAATTGGAAGTGATTTTTGGTACTATTTCTGGGCGATTATGGCGGCTTTTGTGCTGTTTGCCAATCTCTTCTATACCTCACTCATCCTTCCTCTTTTCAATAAACTCACACCGATGGATGAAGGTGAGCTAAAATCATCCATTCAATCGTACTGTGATAAAGTAAACTTCCCGTTGAAAAACATCTTTATCATGGATGGGTCTAAGCGATCAAGCAAGGGAAATGCCTTTTTTAGTGGACTTGGCAAGAAGAAAAAAGTAGTGCTTTTTGATACGTTGGTAGAAAAGCACTCAGTACAAGAGCTCACTGCCGTTTTTGCTCACGAGGTGGGACATTATAAAAAGAAGCACATCCTTTTTACCACCATTTTCAGCATTGGAATGATGGGGTTTATGCTATTTCTATTTTCTCGCATGGCCTACAGTGCTGAGGTAAGTTGGGCAATGGGAGGTCAAACATCCGCATTGCATTTAAACCTGCTGGCCTTCGGTATTCTATACTCCCCTATTTCTACGCTTTTGGGAATAATCGGCAATGTGATCTCCCGAAAGAATGAATATGAAGCAGACGCTTATGCCAAAGAAACCTATGACGGAACACCTTTAATTACCGGGTTGAAAAGAATGAGTGCGGATCATTTATCAAACCTTACGCCGCATCCTGCTTTTGTGTTTGTGCATTATTCACACCCTCCCTTGAAGGAAAGAGTAAAAGCTCTTGAGAGGTAGAGCACAGTTGGCAATGGGCAAACTTGCCCACTGCTATTTGTTTATGTCTTTTTGAATACCTTCCACCTTTTCTTTTTTCCATTTTTGAAATAATACCACTCCCCTATTTTTTCTCCATTGTCCCAACTTCCTTCGTATAGCTGGCTGCCAGCGTCATCATAATAGATCCAACTACCCTCCTCTAAACCATCTTTCAACTCGCCTTTTTGGTTAAGTTTTCCATTTTCAAAGAAAAACTCCCATTCTCCATTTGGAAGCCCTAGGATATAGTTTCCAATGCGCTTAAGGTTTCCATTCTCATAATAGAAAACCCACTTTCCTTCATAAAATCCGTTTTCGTATTTGCCTTCTTTCTCTAGTTTGCCGGAGGGATAGAAGTACTTCGCAGAATCCTGAGGTAGCCCATTTTGATAAAACTCCTTACTAATAAGTTTACCTTCAAACGAATAGTATTTTTGGATTCCATCAAGATGTCCATTTTCATAAGTCAAAATGGCATTCAGATTTCCATTTGGGAAATAGTATTTCCATATGCCTACTTTTTCAGCATCTTCAGTTTTCCCTATCGCTTTCAGGCTATTATCCGCATATCGCAAGGTATCTGCTTGCTGAGCTTGCAACTTAAAGATGATTAGCATAATAATTATCGAACCCGGTAGTTTCATTGCACCTTAATTTACTCTTATTGAAATAAAGCAACCAAATGCATACTTTGCATATATGAAGTCCCTCCTAACCTATTTAATGCTCATATCAGCTTTGGTTGCTAGTTCCCAGGATGGATCATTTAACCTTGGAGGAAGAAGCAGTGGAATGGCCGGTGCTTCCCTCACTATTGGAGACGAATACAGCCTTTTTAATAATATTGGTGGGCTTGGTCGGGTGGAAAATCACGCAGCTTTTGCTGCCTACCAAAACAGATATGGAGTTAAGGAGTTTCAGGTAATTGGCGCTGGTGCCATTTACAATCATGCATTTGGAAATGCCGGGGTGGGATTCTACAAATTTGGAGACGACATTTTTAGTCAACAACGACTACATCTGGCCATAGGTAATAAAATTCAAATGGTAAGCCTGGCGCTTGGAGTGGATTTGCTCCAATACCACGTTTCTACTGTTGGATCACATCAGGTTTTAGCTATTCAGTTTGGAGGTATTGCTGAAATAAGCCCTCAAATGCGCTTTGGTGCGCACATATTCAACTTAAATCAGGCTGAGTTGTCTTCGGAAACTGGAGAAAGAGTTCCCACTGTCATGAAGGGTGGCTTTAGCTATTTGCCGTCAGATGAATTGATTATTAGTGTTGAAGTAGAAAAAGACCTTGAGTTCGATGAGGTTTTTAAGGTCGGCCTTGAATACCAAATCATTGATCATGTATTTGTAAGGACAGGTATAAGCACACAACCATTTATTGGAGCTTTTGGTGTGGGCTTTCACCCAAAAGATTTAAAGTTTGATTACGCATTTTCCAACGATTCGCGATTGGGAAATATTCACGAACTCTCTATTGCATACGCGATAAAAAAATGAAAAAGTGGATTACCATACTACTGATAGCTATCAGTCTGCCACTGTACTCACAAAATGACGAAATAGATCTGGAGATTTTTGCCGAACGGCTGTTTCAGGTGCAAGATGAAGATGTTGCATATGAGGACATATACGAATCATTACTACTTTATTATAGCAATAAACTAAATCTCAACTTGGTCGAGCCTGAAGAGCTTGCTTCCCTGTATATTTTAAATCCAGCTCAGCTATCCAACTTCTTTACATATCGGGATCAATTTGGCAATTTTCTCTCCATCAATGAATTGCAAGCCGTCCCTGAATTGGATCTTGAAACCATTCGAATGATGCTCCCTTTTGTTACTGTTGAGGAGTCTCGAGTTGATAGTCGACCACTGATAAAACGAATATTGACAGAAGAAAACAATTACTTCCTGCTCCGCTATTCAAGAAGACTAGAAGAACAAAAAGGATACACAGCTCCCCTACCTCTCGATACCTTTTTTGTGAGAAACGAAAATAATGAGGTCATTGATACACTGACAACACCTCCTTCAAGATATGCCGGCTCTCCAAACAAAATATATGGACGGTTCAGAACAAGCCACCGTAACGACTTTAGTCTCGGTTTCACATTTGAAAAAGATAATGGCGAGGAGTTTGCATTTAATAAGAATCAAAAAGGGTTTGATTTCTATTCCTACCATTTGATGTTGGAAAATAAGTTTGGCTTTGAGAAAATCATGCTCGGTGACTTTCAGCTACAGGTGGGTCAGGGGATCGTTTTTGGAGCTGGATTTAATGCAGGTAAAGGAGCGGAAACTGTAAACACCACCAAGCGAAACAGCCTGGGAATCCGGCCTTATACTTCCGTACTGGAATCAGGTTTTTTTCGTGGGGTTGGGTTAACAAAAAAACGTGGTGATTTTGAAATGACGCTTTTCTATTCGGATTTAAAGCAGGATGGAAACGTGCAAACCGATACCACTTTTTCAGATTTTGATGAATTCATCAATTCCATTCAAAGCAGTGGCTTCCATCGTACACCTAATGAGCTTAATTCAAAAGACCGCATCAATGAACAATCAGTTGGTGCTGTGATTCAGTATCAACCGCACCGACGATTAATCATTGGAGTATCAGGCCTTAATAGTAATTACAGCCGGCCTTTGCAGCGAAAGCCGAATAACTACAACCAGTTTGAGTTTAAGGGAGATCACAACTTCATCACATCCGCCTATGCTAACTATACCTGGCAAAACTTCACCTTCTTTGGCGAAGGAGCCAGATCCAAAAGTGGTGGAATAGGTGCTGTTGCCGGATTAGTCGCAAGTCTTTCACGAACTGTTGATATGGCGATGGTCTTCAGAAACTATGATCGTGACTTTCATTCATTTTATGGAAATGCTTTTTCAGAAAACTCCAGAAACATCAACGAGCGAGGCACCTACTGGGGCTTGTCAATCAAACCAAACAGAAGGCACAAACTCAATCTTTACTACGACCGATTTAAATTTCCATGGCTGAAATTCCGAACGGAAGCGCCATCCGTAGGGAATGAGTGGTTGATCCGATACTCACATTTTCCATCCCGCCAAATCACACTCTATGCACAAGCCAGACAGCAGAAGAGACAGGTAACCATGCCAAGCGAAAACCTGAACATCCTGACAGATCAGATCAAGTACAATTATATTTTCAACATAGACTATGAACTGAAACCCTGGCTGAAGCTAAAAACGAAAGTACAAAGCAGCACTCAACAGGAGGGCAATGAGCACACAAAAGGATTTGCTATCATCCAGGATGTAAATTTTGAAGTGTGGAAACTAAAATTCAATACCCGGATGGCACTCTTCGATACGGATGATTTTGATAACGCCCAGTATGTTTATGAAAATGATGTGTTGTATGCATTTTCAATTCCAGCATACAATGGAACCGGAGTTAGATCGTATGCTATGGTACGATACGACCCTATTCGGAATGTCTCTGTTTGGCTCAGGTACGCGCAGTTTTCTTTTAGAGATAGAGAAGTGGTTGGTTCTGGTTTAAACGAGTCTATTGGCAACACCTCGTCTGAGATGAAGATAATGCTGCGCATAAAATTTTAAGCAAAATCTAACCATATTTCAATTCTCGTAGTTCTGAAGTAGGTTTACTACTAAACAAATTTTAAATGGAGTCACTACGAGAAGTCTGGACTAGCATAATTGAGTTTCTAACCAAAGTGGGTGAGATATTCACTACCAACCTTTTTGAACTGGGTGAGAGTAATATCACACTTGGTACGATTATCTATTTTGTACTAAGCTTCGTCATACTGACTTTCGTTGCAAAGCGATTCAGAAACCTCTTAGTGAACAAAATATTGGTTAAAGCCAATATGGAGAGAGGTGCTCGAAATTCCATTGGCCTGATCACACGTGTGATGATCATGTTTGTGGGCTCTATTTTCATTATTCAGAGCGCAGGCATAGACATGAGTTCTTTGAGTCTGCTTGCCGGGGCATTGGGTGTAGGTATTGGTTTTGGCTTGCAAAACATCACCGACAATTTCATCTCGGGCATCATCATCTTATTTGAAAAGCCCATTAAGGTTGGAGATCGTATTGTCGTAGGAGATACAGAGGGTGATGTAATTAACATTTCAGTGAGAGCAACAACCATTTTGACAAATGAGAACGTTTCCATCATTGTTCCAAACTCTGAATTCATTTCTTCCAGGGTCATTAACTGGAGTCATAATGACCGAAATATACGATTTGATATTCCTGTGGGTGTTAGTTATAAGGAAGATCCAGAGGAAGTAAGAGAGGTATTAATCAAAGTGGCACAAGAAAATGAGCATGTATTAAAGCACCCTGCGCCTCATGTGTTTTTTGATGAATTTGCAGACAGCTCGCTCAATTTTACGCTGGCCATCTGGACTTCAACTCACACGGATAAACCACGAAGATTGAAGACCGAGCTTTATTTCGAAATCTTCAATAAATTCAAAGAAAAGGGAATTGAAATTCCTTTCCCTCAACGCGATGTATATATCAAGTCAAACGTTGAGCCTATGCCGCTGCAGAAGTAGTAGATTCTTCTTTTGGTGTAACACCAGCTTGTATCTGTTTTGCTGTAAGGGTAGAGTTATCCGGACTCCATCCCGGAGGGCCAAAAATGTACATAAACCCTTGTTTAAAGTTTTTTGCCTTCTTCACATCCTTATAGATGTCTACAAATTCATGGGTGTTTAGTTTAATCGGATTGTATGTCCCGGGATCTTTCAGGATTCCATATTTTGGATCTACTCCGGGGATAATGTTTTGCCAGGTGCCAAATAAATGATCCCAAAACATAAAAATACCTCCATGATTTTTATCCAGGTACTCCACATTACTGGAGTGATGTACCGCATGCACATAAGGGTTGTTGAAAATCTTTCCAAAGAAGCCTAGAGATCCTAAAAGCTTGGTGTGCAAAAAGTACTGATAGGTTGAGTTGATGATCAGTGCTGTTCCGATCATAATTGGATCAAATCCAATACAGGCCATCCATAACCAAAATACTGGCTTATAGAGTGTTATAAACCACCCATTTCTAATGCTGACTGCAAAGTTGAAATTCTTAGAGGAATGATGGGGGACGTGTGCTGCCCAAAGTAATCGAACAGTATGACTGAAACGATGATGCCAATAAAAGTTAAAATCATCAGCTAGTACTGCCAGAATCCAGGCCCACCAGGCAAAGCCAATAGATGTATACCCAAGGTATTGTTCCCGCAATGGCGCCAAGACATCAAAAAACCACTGAAATACGACTAATACCGTAAATACTTTGGTGAAGGCTGCCACAACAGAAGCACCCAATGCAATGCCAAAACCAGCTAGAGAGTCCTTTAATTCGTAATTCTTTCGCGCTACCAAATACTCCAATACCATAAACCCAACCAAAATTGGATAGATGTATTTCATTCCTTCTACTGCACTAAATTCAGGCATATTACTTTTCTTATTGTTTTATTTTTTTGAACTAGAGTGACAGTGATAGAGGTGGATTGCTTTTTCGAATAAAACTGCAAATTTCATCTGATTGTTTGATAATTCAAAAAGAGATTCTATTAATGAAGATTTATCGGCAATCTAGGCCGCTTCAGAAGCAGAATTGGAAGGCGCTCCCTGCGGGATCGCACCTGCTTGTATCTGCTTTACGGTTAAGGTGCTGTTATCGGGACTCCAGCCTGGAGGGCCAAATATGTACATCAATGCTTGCTTCAAATTTTTTGCTTTCTTCACGTCCTTGAAGATGGCTTCAAATTCATGGGTGTTTAGCTTAATGGGATTATAGGTCTCAGGATCCTTTAATATTCCGTACTTAGGCTCCACTCCTGGGATAATATTTTGCCAGGTGCCAAACACATGATCCCAGAAAAGGAAAATACCTCCATGATTTTTATCCAGGTACTCCACATTACTGGAGTGATGTACCGCATGCACATAAGGGTTGTTGAAAATCTTTCCAAAGAACCCCAGCGAACCGAGAAGCTTAGTGTGCAAAAAGTATTGATAGGTAGCATTTATAATAAGTGCGGTACCAATCATCACGGGCTCAAAACCAATGCAAGCCATCCAAAGCCAGAATACAGGCTTATAAAGAGTGATGAACCACCCGTTTCGGATACTTACTGCAAAGTTGAAATTTTTAGAAGAATGATGAGGCACATGGGCAGCCCATAACACACGAACCGTATGACTCAGCCTGTGATGCCAGTAGAAATTAAAATCATCAGCAAGTACTGCCAAGATCCATGCCCACCATGCAAATCCAATAGATGTATATCCAAGGTACTGTTCTCTGATAGGAGCAAACACATCAAAAAACCATTGAAAGACCACAACTACCGTGAAAACTTTAGTAAACGAAGCTACTATTGAAGCTCCCAGCGCAATACCAAACCCTGCTAATGAGTCTTTTAGTTCGTAATTTTCTCTAGCTACAAGGTACTCTACCACCATAAATCCGATCAGGATCGGGTAAATGAATTTCATACCTTCTACGGCACTGAATTCAGGCATTTTCTAAACTTTTAATGGAAAAATAAATTAGGGTGACAAGGATACATTAAAAATCAATTGATTTGAACAATTGTTCGATTAAATCCCTACTGTGCTCTTTGTTTTCCGAATTTATAGGTAAGGCCAATACCTATCACGTTCTTAAACTGCACTCTTGGTTTTTCTGAACCTTCGTCAATTTCGCCATCCCCATCATCATCAACCCCAATCAAAATATCTTTGTCATAAATAAGGTGAGTAAACGCATTCATTGTGAGTGCTTTTGTCACATTTAACACCAATGCATTTTGCCAGTTCACATCAATTTCTCCCTGGCTTTCAGTATACCCGGTAAATAATTCAAGTTTACTTTCGAAGAAATCATTTTTATATTTTGCTCTGAAGAATGTACCAAACTCAGACCGTATATTCTGCCCTTTTGAAATCACACGAGAACTATCGGCATTGTAAACAATCGGGTCCACACCATAACGACCTTCGTCTGCAAGGTCTTGATCCAGCACAAAAGTAAATTTTCCAGTAATCGGTTGCATTGAAAAGCTTAGCCTTTCATTAGGATCAAAGGCAATACCTGTACCAATAGTTAAATAACCTGGAGCCATAAAATCCGATATTCGATTGATTTGAAGAGGTGTTTCATACCCATTGGCAAATTGTGTTCTAAAATCCAGTATGGCTGTATAAAACCACTTACCATTATCTTTATTAACCTTATAACTATACTTTGTTGCCAGGTTTATTAAGTCATCCGATTTGCTAAAATCAAATTCACCTTGTTTAATCAAACCATAAGCCAAATCTATTGAGTTCTCCCACTTACCTCTATCCTTTACTCGATTGGCAAATGCACTAATGTTTCCATTTATAGCGACAGAGTTTTGTCCTCCGGCTGCCCAATTAGTCAAGGAAACCTGAGAGAATGTAAGCGAGCTTGATCCGCCAATCCGCCAGTATGTGGTATCTGAGGGGGTTTGAGTTTGTGCCAGGGTGAAAAATGAAATACAGGTAAATACAGCAGCAAATTTTATCTTCATTCCTATTCGTATGTATTCGTTTTTAAATCGTTTTCTTTCAATATCCTTCGAAGGATTTTTCCCACATTGGACTTTGGCAACTCATCAATAAAAGCGACATATTTTGGGCGCTTATACCCAGTAAGGTGCTCTGCACAATGCTCTTTGATTTCTTCTTCCGTCAATGATTCATCCGCTTTTACGATATACACCTTCACTGCCTCGGTTGATTTAGGGTCTGGCACACCAATAGCACCTACCTCCAACACCTTGTCATGCAATGCGATACAATCCTCGATTTCATTAGGATACACATTAAATCCGGAAACCAAAATCATTTCCTTCTTCCTATCAACAATTTTGAAGAAACCTTGTTCGTTCATCACCGCAATATCTCCGGTTTTAAACCAATCTTCGTGAAAACAGTTCTTTGTTTCCTCCGGTCTGTTCCAGTAACCCTGAAAAACCTGAGGTCCCCGAGCACATAATTCCCCACGCTCCCCTGTTTTCACTTCTTTACCATCATCATCCAATATTACCACATCAGTACTAGGGATTGGCATTCCAATA
Source organism: Ekhidna lutea (assembly GCF_900188325.1). Lineage (GTDB taxonomy): Bacteria > Bacteroidota > Bacteroidia > Cytophagales > Cyclobacteriaceae > Ekhidna > Ekhidna lutea. The sequence goes on from NZ_FZPD01000006.1 coordinate 157,580, forward strand.
AAACCTGTTTCTGCATCCTTTCTCAATGGGTTTGCCGTCAGCACTGGTGAGGTCTCTGTAAGGCCATAACCTTCAGAAACGGGCGTGCCTGTTACTTCAAACCATTTATCAGCAACAAATTTTTGAAGTGCCATGCCTCCTGCGAATGAAAACTTCACATTAGAGAAATCAAGGTTTTTAAAGTTCGGTTGATTGAGAAGGCCATTAAATAAGGTATTAACCCCCGTAAGGATGGTCCATTGATGTCTACCCAGATCTTTAAGGAAAGCCTTCATGTCTCTTGGGTTTGTTACCAATACATTTCTAGCGCCAATCCTGACAGTCATTAGTGCATTGCATGTCAATGCAAAAATGTGATACATCGGTAGAGCTGTAATGAAAATTTCTTTTCGTTCTACAAGACCTCCATGAAGCATCCACTCACATACCTGCTCTATATTAGCAATTACATTTCGGTGTGTCAGCATTCCTCCCTTGGATACACCAGTAGTTCCACCAGTATACTGGAGAAATGCAATCTCCGAGCTATCAATAGCTACTGGCATAGGTGGCTTTTCTGCACCAAGCTTCAGTACCTCTTTAAACCCAACAGCGTCTGGTAAGCTGTAAGAGGGCACCATCTTTTTGATATTCTTAACAACGAAGTTGATAATGCTCCCTTTGAGACCTCCGATCATATCTCCAATCTTGGTAACGATGACGGTTTCAATTTGAGTTTCTTTTAAAATTTCCTCCAGATTACATGCAAAGTTTTCTACGATTACGATAGCCTTCGCTCCGGAATCATTGAATTGATGTAGCATTTCGCTAGGCGTGTAAAGTGGATTGGTATTTACCACCACCATGCCTGCTTTTAATACCCCGTAAAGTGCAACCGGGTACTGAAGTAAGTTGGGCATCTGAATAGCAACCCGATCTCCTTGTTTTAGATTCGTATGGTTTTGGAGGTAAGAAGCGAACTGATCGATAGCTGCCCCCAACTCGGAAAAGGTCATTTCTTTTCCCATGTTTTCAAACGCCACCAAATCCTTATATATGCCGATTCGCTCATCAACCATATCTGGTAATGAGCGATAATTATCGGGGTTAATCTCTACACGTACTCCTTCAGGATAGCTGTCATGCCAGGGTTGTTTCTTCATTGTTGGGCTCAGTTCTTTTTAAAGCGGTTAAAGATAAGCGATGAGGTTTACTGAGAAAGAAAAGATCACAAAAAAAGCGGTTGGCACCCCTACCAACCGCTTATAAATAAACAACATTAACCCAAAGCTGTAGAGGGAGGATTCGAACCTCCACGGAGCAGTTAGTCCCGAGCGTTCTCTCACGGATCATTATCGTGAGAGAACATACCGGGATTTATCCCTTACCTCCACCCCCGAGAGAGGAGGGCATGTCTGCCAGTTTCACCACTCTACAGTGTGCTTGATGACTCAAATTTAAAAGAACAATAGTTTTATTGAAATTTTTTCAATAATTTAGATAAATAAATACAGTTCATTCAATTTAAAACGTTTTAAATTAAAATTTTTAAAAAACAGACAGTCGAAATGAGTAAAAATTATGAGATTGATAATGTGGATCTTAAAATTCTGAACATGTTGTCAGAGGATGCCAAGATGCCATATACTGAAGTAGCTAAAAAAGTATTTGTCTCGGGGGGTACTGTTCATGTGAGAATGAAGAAGATGGAAGAAATGGGTATCGTAAAAGGGACAACTCTCAGAATAGATTACAGTAAGTTGGGTTATGACATTACCTGCTTTTTGGGGATTTATCTTGAAAAAAGCTCCCTATATGATCGAGTGGTTGCAGAGTTAAAAGAGATACACGAGATAGCTACCATTCGGTATACAACAGGTAATTACAATATTTTCTGCAAAATCTATTGCAAAGACACGCAGCACCTAAAGGATGTCCTTCATGATAAAATCCAAAAGGTAGATGGCATTGAAAGTACAGAAACCTTTATTTCCCTGGAGGAAAGCGTCAATAAACACCTTGTCTTTTAAAAGTCAGAGATATTCCTGAACCTTCTGACATCTTCCGTGTTCTTATTTAGAATTACTATAAATAAGATGTAACTTTGCATGTTGAAACGAAGGCGAACTAAATGAGTACTGACGAACAAATATTAGAAGAATTTACCTCCAAAGAATATGAGCATGGCTGGTCGGTTGATTTCGAGGCTGATGAGGCTCCTTTAGGTATAAATGACGATATCATTCGTTTCATTTCGGCTAAGAAAGAAGAGCCGGAATGGCTATTGGAATGGCGTTTGAAAGCCTTCAAGCAATGGCAGAAAATGACTGAGCCAAACTGGGCCAATGTCAAGTATCCAAAAGTAGACTATCAGTCTATTCGATATTATTCTGCACCTAAACAGGACAAGAAGCCTAAAAGCCTTGATGAGGTAGATCCTGAGTTACTTAAAACCTTCGAACGCCTGGGCATTTCGCTCCAGGAGCAAAAAAGACTTACCGGGGTGGCTGTTGACGCAGTGATTGACTCAGTATCAGTAGCTACCACTTTTAAAGAAAAATTATCTGAGCTTGGAGTGATTTTCTGTTCATTCAGTGAAGCAGTTCATGAACATCCGGAGCTTATTAAGAAATATTTAGGCTCTGTTGTACCTGCCAATGACAACTACTTCGCAGCACTTAACTCTGCAGTATTCTCTGATGGGTCATTCTGCTACATCCCAAAAGGGGTGAGATGCCCAATGGAGCTTTCTACCTATTTCAGAATCAATGCTGCTAACACGGGTCAGTTTGAGCGAACCTTGATTGTAGCAGAAGACGACAGTTATGTGAGCTACCTGGAAGGGTGTACCGCTCCTCAGCGAGATGAAAATCAATTGCATGCTGCAGTCGTAGAAATCTATGCGGCAAAAAATGCTGAAGTAAAATATTCGACTGTTCAAAACTGGTATCCTGGTGATAAGAACGGAAAAGGTGGTATTTACAACTTCGTAACCAAACGAGGTATTTGTGCTGGAGATCATTCCAAGATTTCATGGACGCAAGTAGAGACCGGATCTGCAGTGACCTGGAAATATCCTTCGTGTATCCTAAAAGGTGACAATTCCATTGGAGAGTTCTACTCGGTTGCAGTTACCAATAATCACCAGCAAGCAGATACTGGGACAAAAATGATTCACCTTGGGAAAAACACCCGATCAAGAATCGTTTCCAAAGGTATCTCTGCCGGTAAGTCTCAGAATAGCTACAGAGGGCAAGTTGAGATTATGAAGCGAGCTGAAAATGCCAGAAACTTCTCACAATGTGATTCATTATTGATGGGTGACAAGTGTGGTGCTCATACCTTCCCTTACATAGACATCAAAAACAAATCTGCCCAGGTGGAGCATGAGGCTACTACCTCTAAGATTGGTGAAGATCAAATCTTCTACTGTCAGCAACGGGGAATTGATGAAGAAACTGCCGTGGCACTCATTGTTGGTGGATTTGCAAAAGAAGTGATGAATAAGCTTCCTATGGAATTTGCAGTAGAAGCTCGAAAACTATTAGCGCTTACGCTTGAAGGTAGCGTAGGATAAAAAGACAATTCAACATACGTATGATAAGCATCAAAAATTTACATGCCTCTATAGAGGACAAGGAGATATTGAAGGGAATTGACCTGGAAGTGAAAGCTGGTGAAGTACACGCCATCATGGGACCAAATGGTTCCGGAAAAAGCACTTTGGCATCTGTTCTGGCAGGTCGCGAGGATTACGAAATCACAGAAGGTTCCGTAACGTTCGAAAACGAAGATTTATTGGAATTGAGCCCGGAAGAGCGAGCGCAAAAAGGTATTTTTCTTGCCTTCCAATATCCAGTTGAGATTCCTGGAGTTTCTACTACCAACTTCCTTAAAACTGCCATCAACCAGGTACGTGAGGCAAGAGGACAGAAAGCACTGGATGCAGTTCATTTCCTTAAGCTGATGAAGGAGAAAATGAAACTGGTAGATATTGATCAGGCGCTATTGAGCCGATCATTAAATGAAGGTTTTTCCGGTGGTGAAAAGAAAAGAAATGAAATCTTCCAGATGGCTATGCTTGAGCCAAAGCTTGCTGTGCTTGATGAGACAGACTCTGGTTTGGATATCGATGCATTGAAGATTGTAGCTGATGGTGTAAACACCCTCAAAACAAAAGACACGGCTACCATCGTGGTAACTCACTACCAGCGTTTACTCGAGTACATTGTGCCTGATTATGTACACGTATTGTATCAGGGACGAATTGTAAAGTCTGGCGACAAGAGCCTGGCATTTGAACTTGAGGAAAAAGGGTACGATTGGATCAAAGAAGAAGTAGCTGCGATATGATCAAGGATGCACCTGCCATATTAGAAAATATAGCAAGCACTTTCAAAGGCAATAAAGCCCAGAAAAGTGCGCTGGATATGCTCAATGAAGTGGGGCTCCCCCATCGGAAGTCTGAGGCATATAAGTTTACACCCATCACTTCGTTGCTGGAAAAAAACATTGATTTCCAATCTATTGTGGCTGACGTTTTTGATGCTGACAAGCTTTATGATGAAGCCGGAAGCCACCTGGTGTTTATCAATGGTGAATTAGACATAGAGAAATCAACGATTGCCGATGCGCTTAAGTTTGAAGTAGCAGAAGTTTCAGAAGGCAAGCATGATCCTTTCAGTTTGCTGAATGCAGCTTATGCGAAAGAGGAAATACGAATCGAGTCAGGATATGAAGAGCCCGTTTTCGTTTATCACTTCAATTCCAATGGATTCACAAATCCACGAATCAAAGTGAATGTGAAGGATGGGCATACCTTCAGAATCATTGAGAAGCTGATTACCCCAGAAGAGCAAAAGACCTTTACCAATTCATATATTGATTTTAATGTTGGTAAAAATGCGTTTGGATACCACACGAAAGTTCAGAACTACAACGCTGAAACCTTCAGCCATGAAACGGTAGTAGCGCATGTATCTCGTGACGGTCAGTTTTACAACAACACCTTCTCATTTGAGGGGGCAATGGTTCGGAACAATCTGACCATCAACCTGGAAGACGAAAACACAGAAGGTCACATGTATGGATTGTTCCTTTTGGACAAAAAGTCACACGTAGACAACAATACATCAGTTGATCATACCAAACCTAACTCATTTAGCAACGAGCTTTACAAAGGCATTTTGGATGAAAAATCCACAGGTGTTTTCAATGGTAAGATCTATGTGAGACAGGATGCACAGAAGACCAATGCGTTCCAGTCTAACAACAACATTCTGCTATCAGAAGACGCAACACTTCACACCAAGCCTCAATTGGAGATTTGGGCGGATGATGTAAAATGTTCTCACGGATGTACTTCCGGACAACTGGATGAAGATGCGATCTTCTACCTGCGAGCCAGGGGCATCAAAGAGAAAAATGCAAAGGCCATGATTTTAAAAGCATTTGCTATTGAAACCATGCAGCACATCAAAGTTGAATCTGTGAAAGAAGAGGTTCAGCAATTGGTTGATTTAAAACTGGGATAATGGGCACAGCGGTTTCTTCACTCGATATTCAAAAGATCAGGGAGCAATTTCCCGTCCTCAATCAGGAGGTTAATGGCAAGCCGCTCGTCTACTTTGATAATGCTGCATCGTCACAGACTGCCAAACGAGTGGTTGATTCGCTGATCCAGTTCTACGAAAAAGATCATGCAAATATCCACAGAGGCATCCATACCCTGGCAGAGCGATCTACAAAAGGATTTGAAGCAACAAGAGAGCGTGTACACCAATTCATTAATTCCGCCGAGGCTGATGAGATAGTCTTTACAAAAGGCACCACAGAGAGCATTAATCTGGTCGCACAATCCTGGGGATCCAAATTCCTCAATGCAGGAGATGAAATTCTGATTTCACAGTTGGAACACCACTCCAACATTGTCCCCTGGCAGATGGCAGCCGAACGAACAGGAGCTGTCATTAGGGTTATTCCTATCAATGATAAGGGCGAAATCCTTATGGATGAGTATAAGAAACTGCTGAACAGTAAAACCAAGCTGGTGGCTATCAATTATATTTCTAATTCGCTTGGCACGATCAACCCGGTGAAAGAAATGATTGCAGCGGCCCAGGAGGTGAATGCAACTACGCTCATAGACGCTGCTCAGGCAGCTCCACACATCAAAATCGACGTGCAGGAGCTTAATTGCGATTTCCTGGCGCTTTCCAGTCATAAAATGTATGGTCCAACAGGTGTGGGTGTATTGTATGGCCGAAGAGATGTACTTGAATCAATGCCCCCCTATCAGGGTGGAGGTGAAATGATTAAAGATGTTTCATTTAGCGGGACTACTTATAACGACATTCCCTACAAGTTTGAAGCAGGCACGCCTAATATTGGAGAAGTGATCGCATTCAAATACGCGATGGATTTCATAGACGAACTCGGGCATGAGAATATACAGGCATATGAGCATGAACTGCTGGAGTATGCAAACAGCAAACTTGCAACTATTCCCGGATTCAGGCCTATTGGCACGTCTGATAAGAAAGCGAGTGTTATTTCATTTTTGATAGAAAACGTGCACCAATATGACTTGGGGCAGTTCTTGGATGTAAAAGGAATTGCTGTTCGCACAGGACATCACTGTACTCAACCCCTGATGGACTTCCTGAAAATTGATGGAACTGTGCGAGCTTCTTTTGCGGTTTACAACACCAAAGAAGAAATTGATGTTTTCTGCGATGCGCTGGAGAACATCGTGAAAAAATTTAGCTGATGGATCAAATCAAACAACGTCAGGAAGAGATCATAGAGGAGTTTTCCATGCTGGATGGCGACATGGAGATGACGCTGGATTACATCATGGAGCTCGGTGCGGAGCTTGGCCCCTTTCCGGATGAATCCCGCATCGAGGATAACATTGTGAAGGGGTGCCAATCCAAAGTTTGGATGCTGGCCGGACTTGACAATGACCGTGTGCAATTCAAAGCAGACTCTAATACTGCTATCACGAAAGGGCTGGTAAGTTTATTGGTACGTGTATTGAATCAATCAGCTCCACAAGATGTTATGAATGCAGAGATCTATTTTCCAAAACAAATTGGGATGGATCGATTCATTGGAACGCAGCGATCCAATGGATTTGCGGCGATGATCAAGCAAATGAAAATGTATGCGCTGGCATTAACTGCAAAACAAGAGTCATGAGCGAAACAAAATCAACAAACGACACCCTGGCACTGAAAGAGGACATTATTCGGGCGATCAAAAACGTATATGATCCTGAGATTCCCGTGGATGTGTATGAGCTGGGGCTGATCTATGAAATTAATATTCTCCCCGTAAATAATGTGGAGATTGTAATGACACTGACATCACCTAACTGCCCTGTTGCAGACAGTCTTCCAACTGAGGTTGAGATGAACGTGAAAGCTGTAAAGGGTGTTAACGACGTGAGTATAGAATTGACCTTTGATCCACCTTTTGCTACGGACATGATGTCTGAAGCGGCGAAGTTGGAACTTGGTTTTATGTAAGAAAACTTTTCATATTGAACGCAGTGAAATATCTCACTTGTTAAAAACGAAAGGAATAGGGATAACATAAACCTTCTTGAGGGTATAGATTTCTCCTATCGTCGAAATGACAAGTTTTTTAAAGTTTTAAGAATAGAATTAATAACAAGTTAAAACAATACGAATATGTACCCACCGGAATTAGTAGCTCCGATGAAAGCACAGCTTACACAGAATGGATTCGAGGAATTGACTTCTGCTGAGGCTGTAGAAAAACATTTAAAAGACCATAAGGGAACGTCACTTTTGGTGATCAACTCTGTGTGCGGATGTGCTGCAGGCACGTGCCGACCAGGTGTGTTGCTTTCGCTTGAAAAGTCTAGCAAGAAACCAGACCACCTGACAACTGTATTTGCCGGTTTCGATACCGAAGCAACACAGAAGGCGCGTGAGTTTACGCTTCCCTTCCCTCCATCTTCACCGGCAATTGCCCTTTTCAAAGATGGAGAGCTTGCACACATGGTAGAGCGACACCACATCGAAGGACGATCTGCTGAGATGATCGCTGATCACCTGGAGCAGGTGTACGATGAGTTCTGCTAGGTCGTAAGGCGACAGCTTAATAGGAAGCAGCTAGTTAATACAACAGCTGCTCTAACGGTATAAATAAGTTATTATCAACCCCATTCGAGGATTCGGATGGGTTTTTTTTATGTCGGTATGACCCTAATAAAAATAAATACTGTCGGTCTCCTGAATTTCCAGTTTACCGGTTGAAAATACCAGCTCCGATACAAAAACAGCCGTATCCGGGATGTCGGCGTAATCCACCAGATCGAGGATCAAGAAGTGATCATAAAACAGGAATTCATTATTCCAAACCAAATCGTCCAGGTATCGAGACCCTGAACCAAAATTTCTGAATGAATCTGTAATATCCATAGGAACGCTCTTCGATTTGACATAGATGTTTACATCAACAATGGAATCCAAAAGTTTAACTTCCTCACAATAACCCAAATTGTCAACCTCCCGAATATAGACGTCATGAAATGAAATATCCAGGTACAACCCAAAGTCTATCATTCGGGCACTGTCACCGCTTAATTCATTCCTCATCCCCACCGAATCGTACATGTAGGTATCCAGTTCTGAATAATCGAATGAACGGTGGATCAAATCGAATTGAACACATTCTTCATCCTGTTTGTCCCAGCCTTGGAAGCATGACATCAGGGCACCTAAAAGGAAAATCAAAAAAGTTAACAATACTGATTTCATGATTATTCTACTAGCGTTATAAGTGGTAATTGACTGATCAATGTATCTCCAGAGGCCAGGACGACTTCTCCTTTTAAGTAAAAGCTCTGAGGTACTGAGTCAGGTCTAAAAAGGAGGAATTGATCACAATAATCAAATACATAATTATTGGAATCTAATAATGCGTCAACGCTTACCCGAGCGTAAACGGAAAACCATGTATAGGTAAAAAATCTATTAGCGTTTATTGACTCCTGTGTTTCACTATCGATCGTATAAATATTCAAATCCACCACCGGGTCAAGCCGGGTGTAGTCCGGATACCCGCACCTTTCCAAAACTTCTTTATTGGAAATGCAGTAATTGATGAGGAAATCATAACGAGATATTTCGTTCGAAACTTCTTCGTATTTCCCATACTCACTGGCTTCCAGGATTAGGGTGTCGTTGTAATACACTTCATTACGATTCACACAGGGAGTAAAGTCGTCCTGATAACACGAAGACAATAAAACCAGTGAGACGATGGCGAGAGTGATAGTGAGGTGTTTCATGGTGACTAAGATTCATTATAAAGGCAAATAATTTTAGCAGACCCCCAAAAATTAGATGTTAAAACGTGAAGTATGATCTAACTGAAGCCAGCATGCTTAATCCCATTCGTGCATTTAGGTGTCATTTTTGTTGTATACCGGTATATTTGAGAGGTGGATACTGCCCTACATTTTTTACCATTAATATTGGTCATCCTTATTGCACCCAAATGATTGAATTCAATTCAACTAATTGGTTAGGGTTATTTTTAAGAGAAGTTCTCACAATGATTTTTCTGAGTTGGCTTCTTTCAGTTGGCATCAACTATGAAAGTGAACTTTTAATTGACACAACAGGATATTTCATCATGTTGGTTTCACTTATTGGTATTGCTTGGACCGCTTACGAAATATGGATTTTGATGAAGTTTAGAAACGCTGATAGCAAGAGGAGAATTTCTATTGACAATGCCATCATCAAAATAAAAACAGATGACACTGAAGAAATTCTGGAGACGAAGGATTTATACAAAGTTATTTACTCAAAAGGTTATAATAACTGGAGATCTTCTACTACTCACCTATCGTACTCAGAGTTAATTTTTAAGAACAAAAAAAGATTAATTATAACGTCATTCACCCTCGCACCCACTAAACTGAAGGAGCTATTACGGGGTGTGAGATACGCAGAGGTCAATCGAGAGAAGAAAATATTTGAAGCTATAAAAAACAACAATCACTAATTTAGTAAAATCCAATCCAGTTGAATTTCAAAATTCCTGTTCTACGCTCAACCCTACCTCACCTCAATATTTCCAGGTACTCTTGCCTGTAGTCCTTTATGCTGGTTGAGTTCCTTTACTGCTTTGACGGCAGGATCGGCATCCATTCCAAACAGTGTAAACTGCACTTTAGCATTCATCTTTTCCAGAAATTCTTCTATGAATGGTTTTTCTTTCGGATAGTAGGATACACTGTAATCATCTCCTATTCCGGCTGCCTCAACAGCTAGATTAATCGCGTCATTGAAGCTACCCAGCTGATCTACCAGACCATTACCTACTGCTTGTTCGCCACTCCAAACACGTCCACTGGCAATTTTTTTCACATCATCCTGTGTCATGCCTCTCGCATCAGCAACTTTTTGAGTAAAGACTTCATAGCCTTCATTTACACCACGCTGGATAATTGCACGCTCAGCATCTGTGAGCTGACGAGTGACAGTGTAGATATCTGAATATTCACCCGTCTTAACCACATCATGTGTGATGCCAATCTTATTTTCTAAAAACTCACCAAAATTGAACCACATCCCGAAGATGCCAATGGAACCTGTAATGGTGTTAGGCTGGGCGATAATGGTATCCGCAGGCATAGCTATATAATAACCTCCAGAAGCTGCCGCTCCTCCCATCGAAGCTATGATTGGTTTCTTCCCTTTAGTTAGCATCAGCTCCCTCCAGATCATATCTGAGGCTGTCATGCTACCTCCACCGGAGTTTACTCGCATCACAATTGCCTTAACCCGATCATTGTTTCGTGCTTTACGTATCTCCTCAGCATAAGTAGCCCCTACAATTCCCTCATCGCCACCCATCACAATGTCACCTTCAGCAACAATCACAGCCACCCGATTGGTAGAATATTTTCCTTCTGCTGCAATGGCCTGGATATACTTGTTCATCTTCATGGTGCGAAGCTCCTTGTCTTCCTCCATTCCGAGTTTTTGCTTCATGACACTTTTTAGTTCATCTTCATAGCCTATTTTATGGATCAAGCCAACATCGACTGCATCCTGTGGAAGACTTACCTTCATTTGATCAGAAATTTCCGCAAGCTTATCTGTAGGTATTTGAATGGAATTGGAAACATTAGACAAGTAAATGTTATACATTGAGGACAGTAGCTCAGAATACTGCAGTCTGTTCTCATCGCTCAGGTCTTTGCGGATATAAGGCTCTACATAACTTTTAAAGTCTCCAACCCTGAAAACTTCCGGTTTGATATCAAGCTTGTCAAACATCCCCTTAAAGAAGGTGACGTTGATGTCTAATCCATTAAACTCAATAGCTCCAGTCGGATTCAAAAACAAGCTGTCGGCCACAGAAACAACATAATAATCTGACTCACTTATATATTCTCCGTAGGCGTACACAAATTTTCCTGACTCTTTAAAATCCAATATGGCATCTCTGATCTCTTGCAGGCCTGCATAGCTACCAGCCAGGTACATGGGTTCTATATAAATACCTTTGATACGATCGTCATTTTTGGCTTTATTGATTGCAGTGATAATATCCAACAGACTCTGAATTTGTGGTCCATCACCAAATACTGTAAGAAAAGGATCGTCAACGGCTTTCTCCTCTAATATTCCTGTCATGGGAAAATAGAGCACGGAATTACTTTTGACCGTGGGTGCTTCGTCAGAGGAGGCTGAAGCTACAATCCCTACGAGGATAAAAAATCCCAGAAGTGAGAAAATAAATAGTCCAACGAGGGTTGCAAGAAGATTTCTTAAAAAAGCCATGTAATGTTTTTTTGGTCGTTTAGTTTCTCTTTGAAACCAGCAAAAGTAAGACGAGGTTTGCAAACAATAGATCAAGAAACTAGATGAACGGAATTTACATCCTGCTGGGAAGCAATATGGGCAATCGACTGGAATACCTTCGGGAAGCTGAAAAGCTTCTGATACAAGAAGGTATTCAGATCATAGATGAGTCATCTATCTATGAAACAGAGCCCTGGGGTAAGAAAAATCAGGATTGGTTTCTGAACGTGGTACTTCAAATAGGGACAATGCTTGAACCTAATGAGTTACTCAATACCCTGCTAAAAGTGGAGAAATCTCTTGGACGCATTAGAAAAGAAAAATGGGGTGAGCGGTGTATAGACATTGACATTCTCTATTTCCATGAAGAGGTGGTAGAAACGAAAGACCTGACTATCCCTCATCCGGGCATACCCGAAAGGAAGTTCACGCTAATTCCGCTTGTAGAGATGTGCCCAATTGAAAAACACCCGACTTTGGGTCGTACACAGATGGAATTACTAGCTGAATGCCCTGATGAATTAGATTGCAAACTAACCGACTACAAGTTGTGATATGAGCATACTGGAAGGAGCATTTCTTATTGCTACAGGGATTTTTGCCGGATTCATCAACACCATCGCCGGTGGTGGTTCTTTGATCACACTGCCATTATTAATTTTTCTTGGACTTCCATCCGCAGAAGCTAATGCCTCTAATCGAGTTGCCATTTTTGTTCAAAATATCTTCTCCGTTGCAGGCTTTCAAAGCAAGGGCGTTCACATCTTTCCATTTGCAGCCTGGGTTGCCATCCCTGCAACTCTGGGTGCAATCGTAGGTTCTAAAATCGCAGTAGATATCAATGAGGATGTCTTCAATAAAATATTAGCTGTGATCATGCTGATGGTTATGGGTATCACAGTATTTAAGCCCAGCGTAAAAAAAGAGGCAGCTGAAATGTTGTCAAGAAAAAAGGTCTGGACAAGCGTAGTAATATTTTTCTTCCTTGGAGTTTATGGTGGGTTTATTCAGGCGGGTGTTGGCTTTCTGATTATCGCATCACTCACTGCCATCCATGGATTCAAAATGGCTAAAACAAACGCAATCAAAGTATTTGTTGCGTTGACCTACACGGTAGCGGCTCTAATCGTTTTTTACATTAGTGATAAGATTAGATGGGAGTATGGGCTTGTTCTGGCGGTTGGAAATGCAACCGGAGGGTGGATCGCCAGCCGCTGGTCTGTGGAGAAAAGTGATAAACTGATCCGCATGATTTTACTTGTTTTGGTAGTAGCACTTTCCATTAAATTGTGGTTTTTCTAACAACACATTTGTGGGAGTAGTCATTAAGCAAAGTTTTTGGGGAACGGTGATTGCCTATCTAGGCGTGCTTATTGGTTATGTTAATACGCTCTACTTCAGAGCAGAATACTTTGACCTTTCTCAAATTGGTTTATTTACCTTAATCACTGCCAATGCAATGATTATCTCTCCCATTTCCTCATTTGGAACAGGAAGTGCATACATCAAGTTTTTCCCTCATCTCTCAGGCAATCAAAAAAATCAATTCTTCACTCTCCTACTTATTATAACGCTAATTGGCAATGCATTGATTGTTGGTGCAGGTTATCTGCTAAGTGATGTAATTGCTGAAAGGTATAATGAAACCGCTCCTAATTACATTTATTTTCTTCCAGTCACAGGAATGATCATAGTAGCCAACAGTCTATTCGACCTACTTTACAGCTACAGCCGATCGATTATGAAGGTGATTTTCCCTTCTTTTCTTCGTGACATCTATATCAGGATCGGCTCGCTTACTATGGTGATCGGATTCGCCTTTCAGTGGTGGTCCTTTGAGTCGGCGGTTTTCGGGTTAGGGATAATATATTTTTCTACATTCCTGCTTCTATTCATTCACTGTTCTTTAGATCCCTCATTCAAGTTGGATTTGAAATTTCGGGAGGTTGCCAAAGCTTGGAAAAAGCCGTTCATTCGATTTGGAGGCTACAGTATGCTTCTTGCCGGGAGCTTCGCAGTGCTCAACAACGTGACTTATGATCAGGTCACCGCATTGCTGGGCCCTGAGATGAATGGTATATTTACCACCTGTGTTTTTATCGCCCTCATTGTAGAAATGCCAAAAAGGAATATGGCAAAGGTGATGGGGCCTATTTTGTCTACAGAATTTGAAAGAAACAATCTAAAGGAAGTTGGAGCACTTTATAAGAGAAGCTCAATTACCATGTCTGTAATAGGTATGCTGTTGTTTATAGGGATTGTCACAAACACAAATGACCTATTTAATTTCATTCCAAAAGGAAATGCTTTTGCTGAGGGATATTGGGTAGTGGTAGGTGTATGCCTGGCCAAACTCGTTTTGATGGTTTCCGGATTTCCCGGCGAAATAATCAACTTTTCAGTGCATTATAAATACAATGTTCTTTTCCAAATCGTTGCAGCTGCTGTCTTAATTCTTCTCAACGTTACACTAATTCCAATATGGGGACTTAATGGGGCTGTCTTTAGCTACTTCATTGCCATAACCCTTCATATTTCAATGAAAGTGCTATTTGTATACTATAGATTCCAAATTCATCCGTTGGTACCGGCTCATTTAGTGCTGCTTGTAATTGGAGCAATTACAATTATCATTGGCGAACTTTTTCAACCCGGATTTCACCCATTGATAAATATTATCATACGATCATTGGTTGTATCCTGCATTTTAATCATGCTTGTGTATCGATTTAAAATATCTACAGACATCAATACGCTCATTCATTCTACCTTTGAGCGGTTCTTAAAAATTAACCTTCCGAAATGAACGCTGATCTAAAAAGAAATCTTCTCACTCACGGACTTATAATCCTTGGGTTCCTTATTATCACCATGTTGGTTCATTACCCGTCCCTATTAGGAGATAAGCAAATCAATCAACACGATATTTTGCAAGGACAAGGGGGTAATCAACAGCTAAAAGAATTTAGAGCTGAAACCGGCGAAGAAGCCCTTTGGAATCCTTACATGTTTAGTGGAATGCCGGCCTATCTAACCGGAGTGCAATACTCAGGAGAGATATTAAAACATGTTTATAAAGTTTATTTACTGGGACTAGGCCATCCTGAAGGCATTCTGTTTGCCTCATTCGTGAGCTTTTACATTCTACTCCTTTGCTTTAAGGTTCGACCGATTATAGCTGCCGCTGGTGCTATCGCCTTCGGATTAAACGGCTTCAACATCATTGGAATTATGGCGGGACACAACGCAAAGATTGCTGCTGTGGCTTTAATGCCTCTGGTTCTTGCCGGAATTCACCTCACATTTACCGGAAAAAGATGGCTCGGTTTCGGTCTCACGGCTATTGCTCTGGGTTTGCAAATCCGAACGAATCACCCTCAGATCACTTATTACCTGGCAATTATAGTGCTCGCCTATGGCATCAACGTACTTGTCAATACAATAAGAAAAAAAGACTTTAAGCCTTTTGGCATCAATGCCGGTTTGATGATCCTTGCGGCAATACTTGCTGTAGGGGCAAATTATGGAAGGCTTGCCACTACACTGGAATACAGCAAATACACCATCAGAGGGAAGTCCGAATTAAAAAATGATCAGCAAGCATCGTCCGGATTGGATCGAGAATATGCATTCAGGTATAGCAATGGCATTGCCGAGCCCTTCTTTCTTTTTGTTCCCAATATCTTCGGGGGCTCTTCCCAACAGGAACTTTCTACAAAATCAGCCGTGGCTGAAGCGCTTGAAAGCGCTGGCTATAACCGGACGCAGATTGCACAACAAGTCAAAGCCATTCCCACGTATTGGGGCGACCAACCACTAACAGCTCCATATTATGCTGGCACACTGACAGTTATCCTCTTTATTTTGGGAATTTTAATTATTTCCAAAAAGCACAAAGTATGGCTGATCTCGCTTGTGGTGCTGGGCATAATGATGAGCTGGGGGAAAAATTTTGAAGGCTTCAATAATTTATTGTTTGATTACCTCCCGGGATATAACAAGTTCAGATCCGTGACCTTTACAATTATCATCACCATTTTCGCAATGAATCTACTGGGATTCGTGGCGCTGGAAAGACTTGTTAGCTCAGAATGGAATGCTGAGCTGAAAAAAAAGACTTTCATCCTTTTCGGTATTGGTGGTGGATTCCTGCTTGCCTTATTACTTTTTTCAGGTGCACTCGGTTTTAGAGGGGCAGTTGATGCTCAGCTTCCTGATTGGTTCATTGATGCAATTCGCGAAGACCGGCGATCGCTGCTGATAAAGGATGCCCTTAGAGCCATGATGTTTGTGGTGTCATTTGCTGTCTTGGTTTGGGCACTTTTCAAGAAAAAAGTAAAAGTAAGTCAGGTACTTATAGGCCTTCTAATCATTGTATTTATTGATAGCTTTTCACTTTCAAAGCGATTCCTTGGAGAAGAAAAATTTGTAAAAAATCCATCAAGGGACTTTTTCGCAATGACTGAAGCTGATAATGCTATTGCTAGCCAAACATCAGCAGGTGAACGAGTATTGAACCTTCAAAATCCATTCAACGAAAACAGAACTTCTTACTATCACGAATCGATTGGCGGCTATCATGGCGCAAAAATCAGGAGATATCAGGATTTGGTCGACTATTGCCTTCAGGGTGAATTACAAAGTGCTTATCAAAAGCTACAGTCTCAATCGCTTGACTTCTCGGGTCTGCAAGCATTGAATATGCTCAATACGAAATTTCTCTTCGCAGGGACACAACAAAATGCTGTTTTTCCCAATAGATATGCGAATGGGAATGCATGGACTGTATCTAAAGTAACCCCTGTTAATTCCCCCGATGAAGAAATAAGCAGCGTTTGCTCGATCAACACCAAAAATGAAGCACTTATCGATCAAACCAAATTTGATATCCCACAAATCTCAGGTTCAGGCATTATTACTCTATCAGAAAAGACGCCAAACCGTGTTGTCTATTCAGCAGATATTAGCGGCGGACAAGCATTAGGTGTGTTTTCAGAAATTTATTATCCGGAAGGCTGGGAAGCTTCTATCGATGGCCAGGAAGTAGATATCTTAAGGGCCAATTATGTGCTCAGAGCACTTGCGATCCCAGAGGGTTCTCATGAGGTTGTGTTTGAATTTAAACCTGAAACCTACTACACCGGTAATACGATCACCTTGATCTTCAGCTGTGTGATCTTATTAATTTTTATTGCTACAGCCGGACTTGAAATCAGACATTCTCTTCAATAGGTGGGAATTGTAATTCGACAAAGCTTTTGGTCTTCGATTGCGGCCTATTTAGGGGTTGGGATCGGATATCTCAATGTGGTTATTTTGATGCCTAAATATCTCACTCCTGATGAGATTGGGCTTTATCGCACCATATTAAGTACAGCCGCATTTTTTGCTCCTCTACCATTATTTGGGTTGAGAAGCGCCTTCATCCGATTTTTTCCCCGCAAAGATGATAAACAGGTAACCGCGCTAATTCTCATAGGTCTTGGGATTTTTTTGCTCCTATTCGGCATACTGGCAGTGCTAGCCTTCATTTTAAAACCAACGCTTACTTCATTTTATCAGGAAAACGCAAATGCAATCAATGACTACCTCTGGCTGATATTGGTTTTGATTGGACTTATGGGATTTTATGGCCTACTAGAGTCAATTCTAAAAGCTAAAAAAGATATTTCTACGCCTAGCTTTGTGCGGGAGACGCTCTACAAGTTACTGCAATCAGTAACTGTAATCCTTGTTGGTTTCTCGATTATTTCGTTGGGAGATTTCCTTCGATTTCAATACTATATCTACCTTTTTATCTCATTCATCATCCTCTTTTTTGTGCTGAGAAGAGTTTCTTTCAATGTTTCTAAAAAAGATATCAAAGAGGCCAATTCAAAAGAGTTTTTCACCTACTCCAGGTATGCGTTATTAAGTGGATTGGGGTCAATAGCAGTCTTACAAATCGATCAGATTATGATTTCCAAATACATTGGTCTGGAGGCCAATGCTATATATACAACAGCTATTTTCATGGCTGTTGTAATCGAAATGCCTCGTAAGTACATCGCTCAGATTACTCAACCAATTATGGTAGAGGATTTTAAAGCTAAACGGTTGGATAAAATCCATGAGGATTATAAGAAGGCTTCCATCAATCAACTTATTATAGGGTCATTTATTTTTCTGGGAATTGTAATCAACTTACCCAGCATATACGCTCTCATGCCTAATGGGGAGATTTATAGTGCTGGGTTATCCATCGTTTATATTATAGGTTTCGCTAAGCTGATAAATATGGTGTTCAGCACGAATGGAGAAATTATCGTCATGTCTGACCATTACCGGGTAAATATTCTCCTGATAGCTGTATTAGCCATAATGACCGTGGCATTAAACTTAGTTCTTATTCCTTCATACGGAATTGAAGGTGCTGCATATGCCTCAGTACTCACTTTCCTTCTTTTTAACCTGATTAAGTTCTTTTATATCAAAGCTAAATTCAACTTTTCCCCATTTTCCAAGTGGACCCTACCGTCTATATTCTTAATTGCAATTGTCCTTTTTATTAATCACCAGTTTTCGTATCTGGATTCACCAATCCTCGATATCTTCTTGAGAAGCATAGGGATAACAATGATCTACTTTCTATACGTAATTGTTGCAAAACCTTCTCGTGAATTAGAAAACATATGGAAGGTAATTCTGGGTAAAGCTGGGTTTAGATAAGTCCACTAAAGTCCCTCATATAACTCTTTAAACTGAGGCATAAATGCATCCTGATGGAATGCAGTCATTAATACATCATATGCTTTTTTCCCCATCTTCTGTCTCATTTCTTCATTTTCAATGAGCAGCTTAAGCTTCTCCGTGAGCTCATCATCGGTAGCGAACACCTCGCCTAGCTCATATTTTTCAATTAACTCTTGCTGAGGCTTACAATTAGAAGCAACGATTGGTAGCTTACCATACATGTATTGAAAAATCTTGTTGGCGATCCCTGATTCATGCTGAGGGTTTTTGTCAAAAGGAGCAAGAGCAATATCACAAGCATATAGGTATGAGGGCAGCTCTGATAGATCGATCCAAGGCTTATAAATGAGATGATTTTCGAAAACGGGCTTACTAATTTCCTTAAAAAACAACTCTTTATCACCTGCATCCACAGGACCAATGATTATCAAACTAAAATCAATTCCATCATGTAGTAATTTCTCACAGCTTTGAAGTGTTCTAAAAATACCTCGTCTGCTGGCAACCATACCAAAATAAAGTAATCGCGGTTTTTGAGGTAACTCAGCATTCACATCAGAAATCGGATAGCCGTCAAATGATTGAGTATCAACAACATTAGGAAAAACAATCAGATCTTTCTCATCTAAAAATGAATACCGATTGAGTAGTGACTGTTTAAAATCCTCACTTAAAACAATGATTTTCTCAGCATAGCTTAAATGCCTGCCCTCTTTCCTTATCCAGCTTTTAGGTCTAACCAGTGCTGATCTTAGGGTTCCCTGAGTCCATTTATAACTTTGGATTGCATAGGGGTAATTCTCATGAAGATCAAGAATCATCGGAATGCCCCTTCCTGATGCTTTTATTCCTTTTTTCACACATTTGGACATGTACAAATCGTGTGTATGTATTACGTCAAGTGCATTTTGGCTAACGAATCGTCTCACTTTCCTTTTCCACCACCATTCATAAAATGGAAATGAATTCATGAAAAAATACAGAACATCCTTTAGCTTTCTGGGAAGGTAGATGGACACAATTTCTGCATCATCCTCCTTGTATGAATAATGACGATCAAACGTAAGACACAATACGTAAAGCGTATATCCCAGTTCCTTCAGTAGACGGACCTCTCTTTTAACCCGTACATCTGAGTGATACTCATTATCAACGACCATCCCAATCTTCATACGATCTGCTTGGCTATTTTTGTAATGCCGCAAGTTTCACATTTTTTCTGATTTCAAAAACCAAAAGGCAAATACACTAACCGAATGAATAGATCGCTTAATGAGCATGAGTTAGCTTATGTGTTCCAGCACCTGGAATTGGTCATGGATACATCAATACTGAAAGATCATTTCATTTATGGGGAGTCTTCCGATCATACCAACAAAATCATTTTCATTCCCAATACAGAGAAACTGGATGTTTCAACAATAAATGAGTTACCTGTACTGTTTGGATCAACCGAGAGTGACATCTTCTCATTAGATGAGCATGGAAATCTTATCTTTCATCATGATCTGCTTAAATCCTCATTTTACTTGCTCAGCTGCTATGATGAATGTTATGTGAATACAAAACGCGATCCGTGGGGACGTGTGATGTTCGATGGATCCATTCAAAAGCAAATTGGCATCATTGACAGGCCAATTGTTAATGAATATTTTGAGTTTATTTTCAATGGCATCAATGCTTTCCTTTCCCATCATAATAAGCCTAAGATTACAAAAAGAAAGCTCTTTGAAACGTTTGGTCTCCTTCTTTCTCATGATATAGATGTGATTGATAAGTATGGGTGGCCACATCTTGGATATAAGATCAAAGAGCTACTTGGATTGGTGAAATCTGAACATTCGTTTTTAAGTCTTTTAAAATCAACAATAACTTCTGCCTTTCACTTTATAAATCCGTGGCGTCCAAATCCATACTGGAATTTTGAATACCTCCACAACATTGAATCCAGGCACAATATCAAAGCTTCGTATTATTTCCTTGATAAGGATAATACGGGTGGTTCAAGATATAGCTTTGATGAAAAGAGGCTGGTTTCATTATTCAAAAAACTGAAAAACCATAAGCATGAAATAGGAATTCATGGAACCACCAAGACAGCCAATGATTCTGATATGCTGGTTGATGAAATAAGTAGATTGATGGATTCATCTAAAGTTGACATATCAGGTGGGAGACAGCATCGGCTGTGGTTAGATCCTCTGAAGACATTTAAAATCCATGAGCAATCGGGCTTGAAATACGATTCCAGCTTTGGTTTTGCTGAAAGAGAAGGCTTTCGAAATTCATTTTGTTTGCCATTCAAACCCTATGATTTTGAGAATCAACGCGCGATTGACGTATGGCAATTTCCATTGATGGTCATGGATGTCACTTTATTTAGCTATCGAAAGTTGGATGCACCCAATGAGGCTCTTACATCAATTGAAAAGCTTTTACATGAGGTTGAAAAACACAATGGAATAATTACGCTACTTTGGCATAATTCATTTTTTGATGAGACACTCTATCCAAAAGTGACAACAACATATGAACAGATATTAAAGTTGATAGAAGATCACAAAGCCGAGGGGATTACCGGTAAAGAAGTTCTAAGTAAACTAGCGAATATGACGTCATGAAAATCAATCAATTCATCAATCACATCTATTGGTTCTCGCAATTTGGAAGACCGAAAAGGAAGATTAGTTCAGAAGAGCTGTTTGTCAATCCCTCACTAGTAAAAGAGCCTGTTTTTTTTCTATCAACCGGTCGTTGTGGGACGGAGTGGTTTACGCACCTACTTAGCAAAGACAAAAATACAGCGGTATTTCATGACCCCACCCCCAACCTATCAACCCAAAACAGATTTATGCACAAGCTCTCGGTTTTGGGTGATAAGAACAATTTGGAAATAGCGAAGAATCTACTTTTTGCGGGACGTGAACAATATCTCAGGTATGCATACAAGTCAGAAAAAAGCTATGTCGAGACCAATAACCATATTACCTTCTTTGCTTTCGCTCTGGCCGAGCTTTTCCCCAAGGCAAAATTTGTTCATCTCTACAGACACCCCGGAGATTTTGTCACTTCGGGCCTAAATCGTGGATGGTTTGAGTCAAATGAGACCGCCACGGCTAAGCTAATTACTTCTGATAATGAAAAAGATTGGGGAAACTATACTACTCTTGAAAAGATTGCCTGGGTTTGGAATGAAACCAATAGTTTCATTGAGTCATTTAAAAACCAATATCCAAACCGTTCTTTCAGCTATGATTTTACCCACCGAGATTATAATAATCTTGTGAAACTGATCGACTTTCTCGGTTTGAATATCCCTCAAAAAACATTAAAAAAAGCACTTTCGATCAAGAAAAATGTTCAGAAGAGTCACACTTTTCCAAGTTATCCAAACTGGGATGATTCGGATAGAAAGAAATTGCAAACTATTTGTGGGGAACTAAGCTCGAAGTATCAATATCAGCTATGAATCAGTCCGCCATAGTAGAAATACTTGAAAAGCAGCTAAGCTTTTTAAAACAAAACGCTTATAAGAGCTATGATCTCTGTGATATCACCTCCAGGCCTTACTTTCTTAGGATGAATAAGCTTTGCCAAGGGCTATCTTATGGAAAGTATATCAAGTATCCACACAATTTACTTTTAGAGAACTTCGCTCCAGCACTAAGAAAATTATACGGCGTAAAAAAGAACGATTTTGCTCAAAGTAATGCATTCGTTATACGTGGATTACTTCGATTATTTCAAAACACTAAAAATGAAGAGTATCTAACTGAGGCTGAAGCCCTAATTGAGCGAGTAATCCAACAAAAATCCAAAGGATTCAAGCATTCGTGTTGGGGTCAACCCTATGATTGGTTTTCGCAACAAATCATTCCTGCATACACCCCACGAACAACTGTTACATCACAGGTGGGAAAGATGTTTTTAGATGCCTACGGCACAACTAAAAAGCAATCGTTCCTAGATATGGCTATTGAAATTGGTAATTTTTTTATAGAAGAAATGCCGCTATCATATGATCGTGATAATCAAACCTGCTTTGCCTATACAACCATAGACAAACGAAAAGTACATAATCCCAATATGATGGCTAGCGGGTTTCTTTCGACACTCTGGAAGACTACCGGTGAAAATAGATTTCTTGAACGATCGATTTCAGCTGCTAATTTTACATTCTCTAATATAAACCCAGATGGATCATGGTTTTATGACACCTTGCCGGACAATAAGCCAAGTAAAATTGACAACTACCATACAGGGTACAACCTTGAAGGGAGCGTGCTTTTAAAGAAAAATTTAGGTGACCAATTCTCGTATCAAACCCAACTTGAAAAGGCGATTAGTTATTACGAAAATAAACTATTCGATAATCAAGGCATCCCACGTCTAACAGACAAAAAGAAGTTTCCAATTGACATACAGTGCTGCGCTCAGAGTGTAATCACGTTTGCTCATTTATCCGAAATTGATACGAAGTATTGGAATCAAGCAGAAAACCTTTTTAAATGGACAGTCGAGCATATGTTTGATTCAGGATCTTATTATTATCGCATCTTTAAAAATGGTTCCAAAGACAGAACCGATTACATTCGATGGGGAGATGCCTGGATGTTTTTTGCAGGCTCCATGTTACTGACACGCTAATTCATGTTTAAAATTATTCGCTACGTATACCAGAAGTTTGCTACCTGTTCAAAGATCAAACAATTAAAAATCCTTGAAGCAGGGGTTGATAAGGAAGGTGATCCATTTATCAAACTGGAAAATGGGAGGATATTCTTTGGACCTGAGTCGACTTCAAAAGAAAGAAAATTTTACAAACTCTTTCTATCATCTGGCACTCGAAAGAAGCTCCCTTTTCAATGCTTCCAAATTGCTTTGGATATCGTGATCAGGTACATGGAGGGCAATCTTAAATGGGGAGGTCCGGCTAAAGAAGCCTTCTATAACGTGAAAGAAGGGGACGTTATCGCTGAAATGGGTGCATTTCGTGGGTACTACACACTTTACCTTGCTGATAAGGTTGGGACGAGTGGTAAAATCGTGGCTATCGAGCCAATTCCTTCAAACCTCAAGTATTTGGAGAAAAATATCGCCGCAAATAAACTAGAGAATGTAATCGTCGTTCCAAAGGGCGTATGGAATGAGAATGACCACAAAACTTTTCAAAGGAAATCAACTGATTTTCAATCCGGCAGTATAGATATTTCATATAACAACTCAGAAGCACTTTCAATTGAGGTAAATACACTGGATCAAATACTTCAGGATACAAATGTTGATCAGGTAGACTTTATGTTGATCCAACTAAATGGTGCAGAATACGAAGCATTGGAAGGGCTGAGTAAATTTGAACCTAAGCATCTGGCAATAGCTGCTCGTTACGATAAAGAGGAGCGCAACATTGCTCAGGAAATACGCCTACTTCTGGAAGCCAGAGACTATACAACTAAAACCCTCAATAGAAAATTTGTTTACGCTCAATTAAATTGAGGTATGAAGATCACAATCCTGGGAAATTCCGTAGCACTGAGAGTTAGGCCTCCTGAAAATCAGCCGGAGAATAAAAATTATACTTATTGGTTGCGAGAAAAACTGGATCCGTCTACAACCATTGAAAATATCTCATTAGGTGCTACAACTATTACCAACTGGCTCAAAATGAGTGATCAGGTTATCAATTGCTTTCCTAATATATATATTATTCATGTTGGAGTGGTTGATTCCACTATTCGTGAAGTTCCGCTATGGTTCTATCGGCTCTCCAATAGAAAAGTAGATAATATTTTAACCAAATTCTTCAAACTCATTTATCGCGGAGTGTTTTCAAAAATCAGGGCTCCTCTATCAAAATTGAGAGGATCACGATCATGGGTATCACTTAAAAGATTTGAGAAATCGTACGATCACCTATTCAGCATGATACTCAAGGATACCAATGCCAAAATCATTGCTATGCCTATTAACTTAGCGAACAATCGGGTTGAAAAACAATTACCCGGGACAATAAAGAGTCAAAAGAAATTCAACGAAGCAATTCAGAAAGTAGTGAATAAGCATAGCCAGACCATAGTGGATTTAGATGACCTCAGAAGTGATCAACATTACCCCGATGGTGTGCACTTCAATAAATCCGGTCATGAAATTGTAGCAAACAAATTGGTTTCGATTATAAATGAAATATGAGTTAATTGCGCCAATTTCACTTATTATTATCACATTTGAGCATTGATGAAATCGTCTGATAAAAATTACTTTGCACATGAAACAGCTGTCATTGATGATGGCTGCAAAATTGGAGATGACACCAAGGTGTGGCATTTCACTCACATCATGCCCAATGCTGAAATTGGTAGTCATTGCAACCTGGGGCAAAATGTATTTATTATGTCTGGTGTGAAGATTGGAAATGGGGTAAAGATTCAAAATAATGTATCTATCTATGATGGTGTCATTTGTGAGGATGATGTTTTTATCGGTCCTTCTGCAGTGTTTACCAATGTGCACAATCCGCGTAGCTCTGTCAATAGAAAAAATGAATTCTTAAAAACTACCGTAAGAAAAGGTGCTTCAATTGGTGCCAATGCCACTATCATCTGCGGAAATGAAATAGGAGCACACTCATTCATTGGTGCCGGAAGTGTGGTTACCAAAGAGGTGAAGCCATATGCGTTGATTGTGGGTAATCCGGGAAAGCAGATTGGATGGATGAGTGAAACTGGTGCTCGCTTGGATTTCACAAAAAGTAATGAGTGCTTCTGCGAAGAGGAAGGAAATACATACAAACTGGAAAACGATCAAGTAAAGAAATTATGAAAAAGCGATTTGCTTTAATAGGTGCTGCAGGATACATCGCCCCACGTCATATGAAGGCCATAAAAGAAACCGACAATGATTTGGTTGCAGCGCTCGATCCTAACGACAGTGTTGGAATTATCGATAGTTATTTTCCCAGCACTGATTTCTTTACAGAGTTTGAACGTTTTGATCGACACATTGACAAATTGCGTCGTAAGGGAACAGGCATTGATTATGTCAGCATTTGCTCGCCAAACTATTTACACGATGCACATATGCGATTCGCATTACGAAGTGGAGCAGATGCTATCTGCGAAAAACCACTTGTACTCAATCCATGGAATATTGATTCCCTTCTTGAGATTGAAAAGGAATCCGGCCAAAGGATACATACCATCCTCCAGTTAAGGTTACATCCTGCCGTAATTGAATTGAAAAAGAAAATTGCTGCCAATCCCGGGAAAATCTGGGACATAGACCTAACCTACCTCACCAGCAGAGGACATTGGTATTTCACAAGTTGGAAAGGAGATGATAGCAAGAGCGGAGGAATAAGCACTAACATCGGTATTCATTTCTTTGATATGCTAACATGGATTTTTGGCGGTGTGAAAAAAAATACGGTTCATATCAATTCACATGATCGCTCTTCCGGATTTCTTGAGCTGGAAAATGCAAACGTCCGATGGTTCTTAAGTATCAACGCTCAATTACTACCTGAGCAGGCTAAAAAAGAAGGCAAGACAACCTATCGTTCACTGAAAATCGGTGAGGAAGAATTCGAATTCAGTGGAGGGTTCACTGATCTTCATACTTTGAGCTACCAAAACATCCTGGAAGGCAATGGTTTCAAAATCAGTGAAGCTAAAACTGCAATTGATATTGTTTATGACATTCGTAATCAGAAACCCGAAGGCTTCAGCGGCGAATACCATCCATTATCAAAAGAACCTCAGAGCCCCCACCCTTTTAATATCTCATAGTTGATTGATAATTGAGGCTACTTCTTCAATTTGTGTTTCTGTCATCTCTGCAAACATTGGAATGCTCAGAATCTCAGCGCAAAGTTTCTCAGAAACGGGAAATTCACCAGACTGATGTCCTTTGTAAGCATAAGATGGTACCAGTGGTAATGGGTTAGGGTAGTGAACAGCATTACCTACTCCTGCCTGATCAAGTAGTTCTTTGACCTCATCCCTCGTTTGAGACTGAATGGCAAATACATGAAACACGTGTTTGTACCCTTCTGGAATTGCAGGTGTCTTTACAGCGGATAACAATTGAAAATATTTTTTCGCGTGTGCAATTCGCTTTTCAGTCCATTCTCCCAGGTGTGGTAGTTTGGCTTTCAAAATAGCTGCCTGAATAGTATCCAACCTGCTATTTCTGCCAATAATTTGATGGTTATGTTTTTTAAGTTGACCATGATTGGTGATCATTTTGCACGTTTTGGCCAATTCCTCATCATTGGTTGTAATCCCACCCGCATCACCATATGCTCCCAGGTTCTTTCCGGGGTAAAAACTATATGTTGCTATTTGGCCAAATGATCCAATCCTTTTCCCATCAATTTCAGCACCATGAGCTTGAGCACTATCTTCAATTACTTTAAGACCATGCTTGTTCGCAATCTGCATAATTTCACTCATACGGGCAGGGAGCCCATATAAATGCACAGGAATGATCGCCTTTGTGCGGTCGGTGATCTTAGCTTCGATTAAAGCTGGATCGATGGTGCGCTGATCCTCCAAAACATCTACAAAAACGGGTTCTGCTCCAATATTATTAACAGCTCCTGCAGTACTTATCCAGGTAAGTGCGGGCACTAAGACTTCATCGCCTGGACCAACGCCCAGGGCTTTTAATGCAATTTCTATGGCATCTGTACCATTGGCACATCCCACACAAAAATTAGCACCAGCATATTGAGCAAAATCTTCCTCAAATTCCTTTATGACTGAACCGCCTATGAAAGCAGTTTGATCTATGCAATCCTGTATTGCTTTATCTATTTCAGACTTAATTGATAAATATTGTGCCGTTAGATCTGCGTATGGAACACTCATAAAATGTTAGTTATTAAAATCTATTCCCCAATTTTTTTTCAGGCTTTCATTAGACCCTTTATAATATTCTTGAATTCGCTTCTCCAGCCCGTACTTTGAAACATAGGATGATCGACTAGAAAAGAGACGGAATAAGTAAGGATCTAAAATGATAGCAAATATCTTCCAAACTAATCGATTTGAAATTCTTTTTGAGATTAAATGAAATGGTCGAACGCTGCTAAACGTAAAGTGATTCACCAGGCGAAGAATGGAGATGCCTAAATTTGATAACGACTCATTTGCCTTTCTTTTTGCTTCAGATGTTTGATAAGTAGTCTTTGTAAACTGGGATATTTTTTGGATGAATGATTGTTGGTCTTCATGTAAGGATTCCTGAGTCAGCAAAAGAATGTTTTCCCTTCCAAACTCAGAAGCGTATACATCGACTAGCTTATCATATTGGAGATAACCTCTATGAAAATATTTTTGAGGTAAAGGCCTATGATTATCGATATCCAACCAATTACGAAAGCTGAGGGTACCTCCCTGAACAACATACTGTCGATAATATGAATCGATGGCTTTTTCCTGACTTCTAATGGTAATGATCACCTTGTCAAACCCAAGTTTCTTCAGTGTTTTTGCAATATTTGACCTCCCCAGACCCTTATAGTAAAATGGAGATCCGGTGAGTGATTCAAAAGAATAAAGTGTATTCCCAGTGCTCTGAGAAAGGGCGCTTTTTATCTCGTCAATGGAGTAATCCAGTACATCGGAGTAAATGATTGGCTGAAAAACCTCCCTGCAAGTACGATAGTCAATGTAGTTTATTCCTTGTAGCAAAGGGAAAACCCTCCATTGTAAAAAAGTGGAAGCGGTTTTGGGAAACCCGACATGGACTATTTTCATAGGGTCTTTTTAATTAATGTACTAATCGACCTACCACCTGCAATTTCTCAAAAACTTTTGTATCGTGAGGTGCATCCTGGAGTTCATCCGTCAAATCCTGACCGGCCCAATGCTCATAATGTTTGCCATTTCTCCACATTTTGGAGTTCGTCACATCATAAATGACTCCTTTATAGGCGATCCAGATTTCTTCCCGCTCGTTACCGTTTCGAAGGGCCAATTGATGCCTGGTAAATTCCATTATTGAAGCTTAATGATTGAGATTCCTGCACCTCCCCGATCCGCATGCTCATCCTCCACACTTGAAATGCCTGGGTGACCTTTAGTTATATTTCTTACAATTTCTCTCAAAACACCATGCCCTTTTCCATGTACAATTCTGATCTCATCGACACCAACCAGCAGCGCTTCATCAATAAAGGACTCCACCCTGCTTATAGCCTCATCTGCTCTCATTCCACGAATACTGATTTCATGATCAAAATTGGCCATTTTATCTGTCAGGTTGATACCCATTTGCTTGACCTTCTTTTGATAGCTGACCTGTGGGGCATCATTTGCTTTTTGAAGGTTGTCAATAGATACGATTGACTTCAATGCTCCAAATAGCACCTCTGCCTGCTTTCCTTTTATCTTTTGAATCGTACCGGCCGTTTCCTGTCCAATTAATTTAACCACATCTCCTTCTTTTAACGGATTTGGTTTCCTTTTGTCTTGTTCTTTATAATGAGTTTTTTTCCTATCCAGTTTTTCTCTGGCGGCCTTGGTCCGTTCTTTTGACGCTTTACTTTCCTTTATTTCTCGGATGGTTCGTTCCACATCTTTATTTGCGTTTGCTAAAATGTGACTTGCTTCCTTTTTTGCCTCTTTGATGATACGAGCTTTATCTTCTTCAAGCATCTTTCTAAGCTCCTCATAATCCTTCCTTACCTTATGGATATCCGCTTGATCTTTTTCCAGCTTTTTTGTTTGCTTTTCAAACTTTGCCTTTTCCTTTTCCAGCTGGTTCAAAAGCTGATCATAAGCTACGTGTGAACTCCCTATCTTTTTCCGTGCTGAAGCAATGATCTGATTCGGCAGCCCAATCTTACCAGCAATTTCAAATGCAAATGAACTACCCGGCTTTCCTACTTCAAGCTCAAACAGGGGTTCAAGCGCATCCAGATCATATTTCATTGCGCCGTTGATTAACCCCGGAGTTTCATCCCCAATCTTTTTGAGATTTTGATAATGAGTGGTAATAATTCCAAAAGCTCTTTTCTGATTTAACTCATTAAGAACGGACTCTGCGATAGCTCCACCAAACTGTGGCTCAGTGCCTTTTCCAAACTCATCAATCAGAAAAAGTGATTTCTTATTGGTGTGCTCAAGAAAGTAATTCATTGAGGTCAAGTGCGAGCTGTAGGTACTGAGATCGTCCTCTAGTGATTGAGTGTCGCCAATATCAATGAAAATAGAAGAAAATATGCCCATTTTACTTTCCTCACTTATGGGTACTGGAAGACCTGTTTGGAGCATATACTGCAATAGCCCTACAGTCTTTAACGCTACTGATTTACCGCCCGCATTGGGGCCAGAAATTATCAGTATCCTTTTCTCCTGATCCAGAGACAAGTTCAATGGTATAACCGGTTTACCACTACCCTTATGGGATAAATACAACAATGGATGGACAGCATTTATCAGGGCAAACTTTGAAGACTTCTCAATTTCCGGAACAATCCCATTAATTAAATCGCTAAGGAGTGCTTTGGCATGAATAAAATCAAGTTTTTCAATTAAGTCAGCTCCTTTTTGCAGATTTGGCAGATTGGCTCTTACATGATCCGACAGCTCAATCAAAATGCGAATTACCTCACGCTTTTCTGCATATTTTAACTCTCGGACCTGATTATTCAATTCCAATACTTCTCCAGGTTCCAGATAGACCGTCTGTCCAGTGGCTGATTCATCATGTACAAACCCCTGAATTCGTTTCTTATGCTCTGCTTTAATCGGAATAACCAATCTACCATCACGCACGGTCAACGTACTGTCTTCCTCCGTAAACTGATCTTCTTTTGCACGTTTTAGCACTTTTTGAATAGCCGATCGGACGGCACGTTCAGACTTTGAAATCTTAGTCCGTATTTCTGAAAGTTCCTTTGAAGCTGAATCCTTTACCTCTCCTCTTTCATCAATGGTTTTTTCTATGTGAATGGCAAGATTCGGATCAATTTCTATGTGACTGGATAAAGTCAAAAGCTCTGAATATTCGTTTCCTTTCTTTTGAAAGAATGAAATCCACGAGGTAAGGGTATTGACTCCTCGTTTTAGCTCATGGAAGTGTTCAGGATCTAAAAATGATCCCGGAACCTTTACCTGAATCAGGTATTCATCTATATCAGGAAATTCGAATAGAACATTCTCAGAGCTCGACTTCAAGCGAATCATCTCTTTAGCTTGAGTCAGCCACTTTAATAATACCTCGAATCTCTCGGTAGGCTTTGCTTTTTCAGCCAGCTCCTCCCCTCGTCTGCTTTGACAAAAACGAATCAGATGCTCCCTAATCTGATCAAAACCAAGTTTATCTTCAATATCCTGCGGATATACCTTCACTACTTAAATCTTTTCTCCTTTTCCATTAAAGAATCCACTACTGTTGTATAGATTTTTTCGAACTCATTCGGATTGTCCACGTAGTAATTAAAACTTCGTTCGTATTGATCCTGTGTGATTCCTAAATCCTGAAAAAGAAGCTTTTCATAATGATCATAAACGACCTGAATAGAATCACCATCTGCAAGGTAAAGGTTAGAGATTTTACTCTCCAAAAGATGAATTTCAGTCATCACTTTTACCATCTTCTCCCTATTTATTAGGTCTTCAGGTACGTTTGATCCTGTACAAGAACAAACTATTACAAGAACGGTTAAAAAAATACTTCTCAAATCAGTCAATATATGTGTGAAAATATAATTTTGAAGGTCAAAGATTGTTTAGATCAATAGCAAAGATCATACAATGCTATGCAATTATCAATGATGCCATATTAATGCCAAACTTGATAAAGCAATAAACTCAACATGAAGGATATCCTCAAAAGGCTTAGACGGTACGAAATTCGCATTCGCAAGGCGATTAACTCGCAAATGCAAGGAGATTTCCATTCCATTTTTAAAGGGTCAGGTCTGGAATTTGACGATGTACGCCCGTATCAATGGGGAGATGATGTCCGTAACATTGACTGGAAGGTAACAGCAAAAGGACATGGTACCTTCATGAAAACCTTCATTGAAGAAAAAGAACAAACAGTATTTTTCTTATTGGATGTTTCTGCCTCCCAGGAAATCGGAAAAGACAAACGTCAAAAAATTGATCTGGCGAAAGAGATGACGGGTTTGCTGGCACTTTCTGCCATTCGTGAGGGAAGCAAGGTTGGTCTGTTATGCTATTCAGATCAGGTGGAAGACTATGTTAAGCCTAGTAAAACCATCAAACATGCATATGAAATAATTAATCGCATGTTTTCCCTTAAGGCTAAATCCAGAAAAACCAATCTGGACGAAGGCATCAAATACACATTAAACCTCTTAAATAAGAAAGCCATCGTTTTCATTATTTCTGATTTCATAGATGAAAACTTCACACATTCGATGCGTGGTTTAGCTCGTAAACATGACCTGGTTGTAGTACATATATCAGATAAAAGAGAATCTGCAGTTCCACATTTAGGCATTGTCCCTCTCTATGAAAAGGAATCTGGCAAAACAGTATGGCTAAATACTTCATCCAAAGAGTTCAAAAATGCAGTAGACAAAACACATGGTAAGAATAAGGAGTCGCTCGAAGATTTCTGCAGGAGAAATGATGTGAATTATGTCTCTATTGGTACAGAGGATGATTATGTACCTAAACTCATCAAACTATTCAGACACAGAAACAGAAGCAATGCAAGAAAGACGAGGTAAATACTTGATCTCTATCATTGTCCTTTTGAGCTCCATCAATCTGGGAGCGCAGGAAATTACTGTGAAGGGTGGATTTGTAGAGGACAGCCTGCTCATTGGTCAAGATGTAAACTACTGGGTTTCAGCAAGCTATCCGCCTGATTTGGAAATGGTATTTCCAGATAGTTTATACTCATTTGCACCCTTTGAATTTAGTAGTAAAATCTACTATCCGACTCAAGTAAAAGAAGGTTTAGCATTTGATTCAACCGTGTATACAATTCAGTCATTTGAAATAGATAAGGTACAATACCTCAATCTGCCAGTTGCTATCTTAAAAGGTAATGATTCTACCATAATCAACACCCCGATCGATTCAATTTACCTGACCGAATTGGCACCAATGGTGACAGATACTACCAAGCTGAAAACAAACCTTGACTATCAGTTAGTGGATACCCAATTCAACTATCCACTCATGTATTATATCATTGGCGGATTGATCATTTTGACCATCATCATTCTTTTAGCATTTGGTAAGAAGATTTTACGCTGGTTGAAACTGAAAAAATTACATAATGAATACGCCCAATATGCTGACATATTTGCTACATACATAAGGAAATTAAAAACAGACCCTGAACCATCAACAGCTGAAAGGGCGCTATTTCTTTGGAAGAAGTATCATGAGAGGCTGGAAAAAATACCCTTTACAATTCTTACCACTAAGGAAATCCTCGATTATGAATTCACGTCAGAATTAAAAAATCCACTACAAAATGTGGATAGAATGGTATATGGACGTAAGGTTAATGAATTCGTATTTCAGGATTTCCAACAATTGGAAGAATTTTCACAACATCGATACAATGAAGCATATAATAAAATAAAGCAAAATCAAACTGATACCATTCCCAAGACAAAAGATGAAGAAACTGAAATAGCGGCAACAAAAATCACCCAGTTTGGACTCACTCTAGACCAGCTGAATGAAGAGCTGAGGCATGGAGGCAAATTCGTAATTTACTATTATACCATATCAATAATAGTCTTTTCATTCAGAAGGTCAAGCAAGGTTAAATTCATAAGTAATGATGAAAATGGAGTAATTAAAGGACTCCCATACACACTGATTACTTTTTTTCTAGGCTGGTGGGGTATACCGTGGGGCTTCATATACACACCTCACTCACTTTACGTGAATTTAAAAGGAGGTAAGGACGTGACTGCAGAAATATTAAAAGAAAATTCGAATTAGTATGGTCTCAAAAATCTCGTGGTTTTCACTCGATTGGTTTTCTCCTTCTAAGCTTCAAAGCTTCGATTGGGCTAATCCGGTTTGGTTTTATGCCATGCTAATTATTCCGTTCATTTTTATTCTCAGATGGCTTATTGTTAACCAGTTTAGCCAAAAACTGCCGGTAGCGCTAACCAAAAAAGATCTTAAAAGTGACCCCATCACGTACCTCCGGTTTATACCACCTGTGTTCTTCATCATCAGCCTTTTATTGATTATGACTAGCCTGGCAAGGCCTCAGACAACCAACGAGCAGGTAGAACAATGGAGTGAAGGAATTGATATCGTTCTGAATATTGACATTTCCGAATCCATGCAAATCATGGATTTTCTTCCCAACCGATTAGAGGCGGCAAAGGAAGTAGCGAGAAACTTCGTTGCGGGAAGATTTCAGGACAGAATTGGATTGGTGATCTTCTCAGGAGATGCCCTCCCTTCATGTCCGTTAACAACCGATTACGGGCTTCTCTATGAATTAATAGAAGATATTGACTTTGATAAAATTGAAAGTAGAGGCACTGCTATTGGTAATGCCATTACATCAGGCATTAATTTTCTTCGTGAATCTAACTCGGAATCTAAGGTGATGATCCTGCTAAGTGATGGCGACAATACAGCTGGAAATGTCGACCCCATCACAGCCGCCAATCTGGCCAATGCTTATAACATCAAAATGTATGTAATAGCAATCGGAAGGGAGGGCAAAGTACCTTTTGGAACGGACTTTTTCGGTCGGCCAAGAATGGTTGAAAATACCTTTGACGAAACTGCACTGAGAGAAATTGCGAAAATCGGTAACGGTAAATTTTACCGTGTATCTGATAAAGAAGCGTTGGTTCAGGTATTTGATGAAATAGACCGATTAGAAAAAGCCGAAATAAAGGAAACACGCTACAAAGACACTACAGATTTCTATTATGTCTATTTGAAATGGGCGGCTGTATTCTTTTTACTTTGGCTACTTACCAAATCCACTTTCGTAACCAATGTAATAACAGACTAGTTTTTTTGCTATCTATCGACCTGTTTGTAACTTCATACATGAATCAAATGGATTGAAATGCATTTACTTTTTTACTTATTGCTTCTTTTGGATGATCCTGAGCCAATCGAATATGATAGCCTCTATAAAGGTTGGTATTTAATACCCATACTTATCGTCGTACTGCTGATCGGCTATTGGGTTAGAAAAAAGAGGAAATAGCTCTGATTCTAGGATTTAAATATTTGTATTACATTTGTATTACAATGAGAGGTAAGAAAGAAAATATGCTAAATGTTCGGTTAGATCATGACACCAGCCAAAAATTGACTGAATATAGCCAACAGCATGGTTCTTCTAAATCTGCTATAGTTAAAGAAGCATTAGCCATGTATTTCAATAAAGAACAATCAAAGCAACTTCCTTTTGCTCTAGGGAGTGATCTATTCGGCACAGCTAAAAGTGGACAAGCGGACCACTCTGTAACCTATAAAAGCAAAATAAAATCTAAGCTTCATGAGAAACACACTCATTGATGCAGGTCCGATTATTGCTCTTTTTGATCGATCCGATAAATATCACTTGAAAGCTGTCCGCTTTCTGGAAAGCTACGAAGGGTATTTATGGACCACCTGGCCTGTCATTACGGAAGCATCTCACATGTTGGACTTTAGTATTAAAGCTCAATCTGCATTACTTGAATGGATTGATCGGGGTGGATTACGAATTTTTGAGTTAAAAGAAGCACATATAGGACGCATCAAGCAACTGACTGATAAGTTCAGTGATGTTCCGATGGACCTGGCAGATGCATCATTAGTCGTAGTATCGGAACTCTCCGGATATAATGAGATCATATCAATAGATTCAGATTTTTACATTTATCGAGACGTTCGAAATAAATATCTAACGAACATTTTCAAGTAGTCAGATTTTTATTTCAATTCTTCTGTAACTTTTCATTCGGCTTCCACATCATCTTGCTGAATGTCACACAATCTATACCATAAAGAAATCCTTCCCGCCAGTGATGGCATGTACAGATACGCGTTATCGATCGTACGTGAACCGGAAACGGCAAAGGATATCGTGCAGGACTGCCTCACGAAAATCTGGAGTATTCGTAAGGATCTGGACAAAGTAGAAAAAGTCAACGCGTGGGCTTTTCGTATTGTCAGAAACCGATGCATCGAGATCTTGCGAAGAAACCGATATGCAGACCTGGATGAAAAGGTGGTAAATATGCGACATTCAGACCCGGTGGAAGAACAGGCAATCACCAATGATTTTATGTCTTTGATGAGGAAGGTTTTAAAAGAGCTACCGGTTAAGCAGCAGGAAGTCTTTCATCTTCGTGAAGTGGAAGACATGAGCTATCAGGATATAGCTGAAACATGCGGGCTTACTGAAAGTGATGTAAAAGTCAATATTCATAGGGCTCGAAAAAAAGTAAAAGAAGCAATGCAAAAAATAGACGCTTATGGGATCGCAAATTGATAAACTACTGGAAAAGTACTGGAATGGAGAGACAAGTCTGGAAGAGGAACAAGTGATCAAGGCTCACTTTAAATCTAATCCAGCTCTCACTAATGAAGGTCACTATTTTCGGTATCTCGCCAAACAAAAAGAGATAAGGTTTAGTAAAGCCAAAGGGGTCAATAAAAAGAAAGCCTGGCTTTCAGCTGCAGCTACTATTACTATAGGGATTATCACAGCAGTGTTGGTTTTCAACGATGCACAGAAAGATCCTTTTGCTATAGAAGATCCTGAAAAAGCATTCCAGGCTACTAAAGAAGCTTTAATGATGATAGGCGGTCAACTTCAGGAAGGCCAAAACCACACCCTAAAGCTGACGAAGTTTAATAAGGCTAAAGAAGAACTTCAAGAAGATTCTTGAAGCACTTTAATTCAGAAAACCGAAACCTTCAATTTAAGACCATTTAAAAAAAGATGATATGAAAAAGTTAGTATTCTCAATAATGATTTTATCCATAGCCGGCCTGGCATATAGCCAGCAAGTAGTAACCAAGTACATGGATAAATATGAAGATGACGAGACCTTCACCAAAGTGTCTGTCAGCAGCAAAATGTTTTCACTCTTTGCGGAAATGGAAGGAAGTGAAGAAGACGAGCAGCTTTTCTACGATATTACCAGTAAGCTTAAAGGCATGAAAGTAGTAGCCAGTGAAAAAGTATCCAGTCCTAAAGCAATGTATGATGGTGCTGTTGCAGATGTAGAAAAAGCAGGATTTGAAGAATTAATGACGGTGAAAGATGCTGAGGAAAATGTAAAAATCTCTATCCGTGAAAAAGGAGGGGTTATTGAAGAACTTATCCTGGTTGCCGGAGGCAAAGAGAAATTCGCGATTGTAAGTATCTATGGAGAGATAGACCTGAAACAAATCTCAAAACTTGCCAGCCTCATGCGCGTAAATCAGTTGAAATATCTCGAAAACCTGGATGAAGCAATTGATTAAGACAGTTAGTTGACAAAGGCAGGTGTGGGATTACCCTATCCTGCCTTTTATTTTACTCCTTTATGAAAAAACTTTCACTACTAATTTCAACCTTCACGCTCTCCATGTCTCTTTTTGCTCAAGAGGCTATCATTAAAGAGTTTGCAGAACCACGAAGGACCACACGCTGGATGAACCCATTATGCTTTTATCCAAGCACACTTCGTATGATTAACCTCGCGCAAGAACCAAAATTCAACGAGCTTGTCAATGATATTGACAAAGTATTGATCTACACCCTTGATTCTGCAACTTTGGCTAGTAAATCATATGGCCAGTTTATGGCAGATTATGAAAAATTAGGCTATGAAGAGTACATCAGCCTATATGGCCAACAGAAAATCAAAGTGATAGGTAAAGGCGAAGAGTACGTAGGTATTATTGCGACGGAAGACAATGCCATGTGTTTCTATCTGCGCGGATCTATTCCTTTTGCCAAAATCCCCGAACTAATACAAAGCTTTCAAAGCGACGATTTGTTACCTATGATAACTGAACAATTCAAATGAGTGTATTAAAAATCAATAAGCTCACGAAGAAATTCGGCAAGCTAACAGCCGTAGATCAGCTAGACCTCACCATTGAAGAAGGTCAGGTTTATGGCATATTGGGGCCAAATGGCAGTGGAAAAACGACTACACTAGGAATGATACTCGAGGTAGTAGCACCTTCGAGTGGTAGCTTCGAGTGGTTTGGAGGAGTTGAAAATGTAGCAGCTCGTCAGAAAATAGGCGCTATCCTGGAGACACCATGCTTCTATAGTTATTTGACTGCTGTACAGAACCTCCGCATTGTGGCCCACATAAAAAAATGCGGCACTTCCAATATTGATAACATCCTGAAGCAAGTCAACCTCTTCGAGCGCAGGAATGACAAATTCAAAAATTTCAGTCTGGGTATGAAGCAACGTCTTTCACTTGCTGCTGCCCTCCTCTCCGACCCTCCTGTACTTATGCTGGATGAACCCACAAATGGATTGGATCCTGAAGGAATCGCTGAAGTACGACAGCTGATTAGAGACATTGCGGCACAAGGTAAAACCATCATCATGGCAAGTCACCTGCTGGATGAAGTGCAAAAGGTATGCACTGATTTCTGCATCCTCAGAAAAGGTGTGAAACTGCATGAAGGATCCGTACATGAAATACTAGGAGAAACCAATGTAGTTGAAATTTCATCAACTGATTTAGATCAGCTTACCACTACAGTATCAAAGTTTGAAGGGCTGGAAAAATTAGAAAAGGAAAATGGATCTTTAAAAGCATTTTTAAAGGAAGGCCAATCTTCGGATCATCTCAATCGCTTTTGCTTTGATCAGGGCATTGCACTTAAAAAGCTGATCCCGCAATCAAAATCACTCGAACAAGAATTCTTAAAAATCCTCAAGGAAAATGATTAGAGCTTTTACTCTCGAATGGCTTAAACTTAAGCACTACAAGGTATTCTGGATCCTTTTTGGCCTCTATCTTTTGGCTCAACTGATTATAACCAATGGAGGAATATTTTTCCTGGAGTGGCTCCAAAGCAAGGAAATTGATATAGAGGGGATAGACCCAACCATTTTACCCATTTATGACTTTCCGGACATTTGGCATAATGCTACCTGGCTAGGATCATTTGTTAAAATTCTCATCTCTTTTATCATTATTGTTTCTGTGAATAATGAGCTGTCTTACAACACATTAAGACAAAATATTATCGATGGTATAAGTAAAAGAGAGTTTCTGCTATCAAAACTATCGCTAATTCTGTTTCTGGCTGGCGTTTGCACATTGGTGCTGTTCACCTCAGGATTGATTGCGGGTTTTATGTACTCGCATGTAACCGATCTGAAATATGTATTCAGCAATATGGAACACCTTGTTGCCTATTTCATGCAACTTGTTGTTTTCAGCCTATTTGCGTTCAGTGTAGCTATGGTTATAAAAAAGGCTGGTTTTGCCATTGTACTAATATTCCTATATAGCATGGTGTTTGAGCCAATCATCACAGCCATTTTAGAATTTGCTCCATTCACGAAAGACTATACCGAAGGAATCGTAAAGTTTTTTCCGATTTACTCGATTGAGAAACTGTGTGGTAAATTCTACGAAAGTCCCTTTGCAAGATATATTTTTCAGGAAATTAAAGAAGGACCACTATGGTTTGAGTGGATTATTCCTGTCATTTGGGCAT
Organism: Ekhidna lutea; assembly: GCF_900188325.1. Classification (GTDB taxonomy): domain Bacteria; phylum Bacteroidota; class Bacteroidia; order Cytophagales; family Cyclobacteriaceae; genus Ekhidna; species Ekhidna lutea. Next base: position 196,800 of record NZ_FZPD01000006.1, read on the forward strand.
TCATTTACCTTACTTTTATTACCTGGATTCTCAACAAAAGAGACTTAAAATCCTGAACGACAGTATTCTGCGTTTCACCTACATTTTTACACTTCTTAACTAAAACCTTCATACCAAGTGAGGGTTTTTCACGTTGTTTGTGTTAGAATAAGTAAAGAAAGCAGGTTATGATCAAGTTTGTATTAATACTCGTATCGGTAGTCTCATTCAACTTTGTTGTTTCCTATACTACCACAATGGAAAATACACAGCCAAATGAAGTAGCTGTTGTATTTAGCGATGAGGCCGTTGCTATAGAAAGCGGTCAACCCGTATTCACTAAAGGAACTAAAATATGGGTAACTAATCCTAACAAAGAAGATATTAAAGTATACCTCAATGAAAAAGAGGATAAAATCAGCGATGAAAAAGTTGATTTATCCCAGATCACGAATCTAAATGAGGGTACTTATACGTTAGTATTGAACACTGACTCAGAGGAAAAAGTGTTTGGTTTTACAATACAATAGTTTAGGTTAGTTAGGTTGTTAAAAAGGTAAAAAGCGCGTCACCTATTGGCTGATGCGCTTTTTTTGTTTAAAACATATTCCGTGCGCATCACAAGCTTGCTAAAATTTCCTTCGCCTCTTCTTTATCCTCCCTGTCTGCATGTTCTTTAGAGGCCAAAGCATGTGCTGATGGATTTAGCGTGACTTCAGCCAGAATAGGAAAGTGATCGGAATTAAAATTATCGAGACGTTTTAATTTCTTTATTCTAAAATGATGGCTAAGGAAAATATGGTCTAAAGGCCAGCGTAGAAGCGGACGTTCTGCATGAAAAGTATTATAAAAGCCACGTCCCATTCGAGGGTCCAGTAATCCACTTACCCGCATGAATAGACGAGTGGTATGAGACCATGCGACATCATTCATATCACCTGCAACGATAACCGGCAAGCTAGTTTCCCGCGCCATCCTTCCTACTATTACAAGCTCTGCATCCCTTGGAGTAGATTCATCGTTCTCTCCCGGAGCAGGGGGCCTTGGATGAAGCCCATAAAATTGCATCAACTCACCTGAGGGGTGCTTTAACTTGGTGTGAATAGAGGGAACATCCTTCTCCACTAAGAATTTGACTTCAGAATCCTGTAAAGGTAATTTCGAATAGAGCATCATGCCATACGTATTGTCCAACGGATGAAGCACTTGATACTTGTATTCCTTTGAAAGTGTTGGATGAATATGCTCCTTCCATATCTCATTTACTTCCACTAGCAGCAAAATATCCGGTTCCGCTCTCTTTTGAAGCTTTAAAAAACCGTCAAAATCATCATTGGTCATCAATACATTCGCTGAAAGAATACTGATTGGATTCGAGTCTTTACTTTTTGGCAAAGGTGGGCGTTTAAGTGAAGTATAAGGCCAAATGACGATCAATCGATAGGCAAAAAAGGTCATGGTCAAACTACAAATAATACCATCAATCCAACCTTGGGGAAAATGAAACAACAGCCACTCAATCGTGCACCATAGTCCCAGCACGGCAAACTGAAGGTAAGGGAAATCAAAAGCCCTGATCCACCATTCAGCCCTTTTAGATAAGGTTGCGAATGAACCAATAATAAATATGATACTTAAAATGAGCAGAATAAGCTTCATGCTGTTAAGATAACATACCTTTCACAAAAGCTAATACATTCGCTCATGCAACTACACCATCATTGATATTTTAGTAAAAGAGATCAAAAATCAACGTGATATAATTCTGAATATTCTGATTATAATTATTTAAATAATATTATGAACTGTATTATTTAATATTTATTGCATTTTATTTCTACTAATACTTAGTACTCAAAATTATTCTACTGTTATCGTAACCCAATCAATTATAAATGCGTTAAATATTATGTGTATTTGTAAATGCAACTATACGAATGATTAAAATTATGTTTCACCATTAAAATTTGAAAACCTATGATCTTACTTGGTATTCTTATTATTCTATTTGGTTTGTTTATGTTCTATCTCCGGCCGCAATTGAGCGACCAGGATCAATTTGAGGATGGCGTCCTTATCAGGAGAAAAGCTCCACCCTTCTTCCTGATGTTTACAAAGAAAATATCACTTTTTATTGCGGGGACTGGATTTATGGTTGCAATGCTTCCATACTTGTTTTTCTGGGCTGAACCAGGCTATCAGTACTTCCTGGTCTACCCGACAGGTCACAGTGATGTGGTTATGAATCAGGGTATTAAATTTCGGGGCTTTGCTAAGGTAGTACCGTGGCAAAAGTATATAGATGTGAAAGTGACTGATCCGGACGATGAAGTTAAGGACATAGAAGGCTTAATGAAGCCGATCCCTATCCGATTTATTGATCAGGTAACTGCAGAAGTAAAAATCTCCGGAAGGTTTCAGCTACCAACCGTAGAAGAGGACTTCATCACACTTGCTATCAAGTACCGTACGATGGACAACCTCGTACAAAACACGTTGATCCCAACTATCAGAGAGCAAACGAACAACACCGGTTACATGTATGCTGCACAGGATTACATATCCGGCGAGGCACAAAGTTTCCGACAAACGCTAGACGAACAGCTAAAAGATGGAGCGTATGCGGTCATCAAGATTGAGCACAAAGATACGGTATTTAATGAGGTCCAAAAAACAAATACCGACCGTGCCATCAAAGAGATACGCACAAGCTACACGGTGGAAAAAGTATTGGAAAATGGGCTTCCAAAGCGGATTCCTCACGAGTTGACCGAGAACAACATCATAGTATCTCAGGTAATTGTGGATGACGTGGTGTTGGAACCAATCTTTAAGCAGCGATTGGAGGCGCAACGAGATGAGTCTGCAAAACGTCAGATTGAGCAGCAAAAGGTAGAGACTGCCAAGGCGGCACAGGCACGTATCATTGCCGAAGGAGAGCGAGATAAAGCCGGGGAACGTGTGGCTCAGGAGAAAGAGCAGGTTAAGCAACTGATTGCTATAGAAACGAAGCTGAAACAAGAGCGCACAAACAAGGAGTTGGCTGCTATAGCCCTGGAAACAGAGCGGCTGAAAGCACAGCAAAAGAAAGTGTCTGCCGATGCGAAAGCATATGAAAATGCGAAGCTTGTAATCGCGGGACTTACACCTCAGGAAAGGGCGGAGTGGCAATACAAAACTTCTGTTGGAGTAGCAGCCGAGCTGTCTAAACTCACCTTCCCACAAACGATGATTATCGGAGGGGAAGATTCCGGAGGAACACCACTGGAGTCATTGATAGGTGCCGCTATGGCAAAACAACTGACAACAGATAACTCGAATTTCTCTAACTAAACGAAGGGGCTTTTGCCCCTTTTTAAATGAAGACGACCCTACTCAACCAAATCCTGATACTCATTTCCATCCCAAACCTGGCATCTAATTGCATTTCTAAGCACTCTAGGCTTGAATAGTGGCTTTCCCATCAAAATACGCCCACATTCTTGAATGCCTTCAATAATGGATGGGTGTGGGTGAATCAGTTCTGCCAATTCTTTGATACTGTTGTCTTGTGAAATCAAAAGGGCAACTGCCTGAATAGCACTGGAGGCATGCTCTCCTACCACACGCATACCCAGAATGTTCATCTCATCATCATTTGTCACCAGGACCTTGATAAAGCCCTGCGTGTTTCGCATAGCCGTAGCACGGGAGATGGTCTCGTAGTTCAAGCTGACCATTTTGTACTGCAAGCCTGCTTGCTTTGCCTGTATTTCATTCATTCCTACCCCTGCTACTTCTGGATCAAGGAACATTATTGTGGATATATTCTTATAAATCAGTGGCTGTTCCGGCTTGCCAAAAATGCGTTCCACCGCATAGCGTCCCTCCAATTCACCAACATTTACCAGGGATATATCTGCGGTAATATCTCCAACCGCATAAATATTTGACACAGATGTTTGGGTCAGGTCATCTTTAATTCCACGATCATCTATCTCTACCCCAAGGCTATCATCCAATAACTTATCATACTGCGGAACGCGACCAATAGAAATCAATCCCTTTTCTACCCTGAAACTTTCTTTGTTCCCATCTGTATATTCAAGAATGTATACAACCTCTTCTTCCTCCACTCTCATCTCTATCAGTTTGGAGTTTCTATGAATTAAAACCCCTTTTGCTTCAAGATTTTTCTCTATCACCTTAACAACGTCTTCATCTTCGAATGGTAGAATCCGATCTCCTTTATCAATTAAGTGAACCTTGGTGTGTCCAAAATTGGAAAATATGGTTGCAAACTCACATCCAATCACCCCGGCACCCACAATCACAATTGACTTGGGGAAGTGGGTAAGGTTACTAAGTCCATCGGAGGTAAAGACAATTTCTTCATCTATAGGAAGGTGCGGTAATTTTCGAGGCACACTTCCAGTCGCTAAAATGATGTACTGAGCCTCCAGGCATTGATCCTGACCGTTTCCGGAAACTTCCACGGTATTCTTACTTGTCACCCGGCCTGTTCCGTGAATATATTCAAACAGATCACCACCCAAACCCAGGTTGATGTTCTGCATGTGATGTGTGAGCAGATTCACACGCTGATCTACCGCCTGTGCAACTTCTCCTTTTACTTTCTCATAGCTGAACTCGGTGCTCCCTACATTGAGGGCATTTCCATGCACGTTTATCATTCGAGCTTCTCGGGAGATTTCCCACCATGTTTTGCTCCAAAGTGCACCTTGATGGATTCCTGCACCTCCTAATTTATCTTTTTCAATTAGGGCTACACTTTTACCGAAATCGATGGCTCGCATAGCTGCAGCATATCCTGCAGGGCCGCCACCGATGACACAGACGTCAAATTTCTTCATTTGGCTAGGCGATTGTTTTCCCTAAAGATAAGGATTTGGTTGATTTAAATATATCAGAAGAAATACGGAGGGGTGAAAAAGCAAAAAGGGCGAAGAATCATTGACTGATTTTCGCCCTTCTAATACTGCAACTGCCGAAGCAACTGCAATATTTCAAACTACTGTTCGGACTCCCTTCGGATGCGCCTTCAAAAGTTGCCTTTTGATTCGCTTTTCTTCAACAATCATTCAAACTTCGCTGATCCAAGCCAAACTTAAAATCAACTTCCCTTTGTCTGATTGGAAACGTGAGTTTCAGTTTCCTATCCCTTGTTTGATGATACTAATGTAGAGTATAACTTTACATCTTCAAAAATTGTAAGTGCTTAGTTTTCAACAAGTTTTACCATAGTTTTCCACCTAGTTATTCACATATTGTACTGGTTAATGAAAAGGATTGCCCAAAGTCTGGTGATGACCCTGGTTACATTTTCTATTCAAGCTCAACAGGTTAATTACCCAAGTCTGACTGTCTTTGATAAAGGATCAACCGAACTAATCCGGGATTTGAAAGATCAGAAAGATGAAGAAATAAAAGAGCAGCGCATCCCCACTTCAAGTGATTATGCTTCGGTTTACGATCAAACCACCGATTATCTTATTAATCTGGTTGAAAACGAAAAATTCATCAATGACGATGAGATCCAGGCATACATCGATGAGATCAATGAAAAACTCACCATTCATAACCCGGAGGTAAAAAAGATCAAAAAACTGCTTATCGCGAGAGATGGTTTGCAAAATGCAATTTCCTACGGAGAAGGTACGGTATCTATTAACCTGGGACTTATCGCTCAAGCAGAAAGTGAGGATATGATCGCATTTATACTTGCGCATGAACGAGCACATTATCATTTAAATCACCTAAGAAAGCGGATTGACAGTCACCTGCGAAGAGCATCCACAAGATCTGTTGAACGAAGAATCAAAAAGATTCCGGAAGGAACCATGACGCTTGAAGACTTGGAATATGTGCAATATTGGTTCAGCACAATGTTTATGAAAAGTAGAGGTAATGAACTAGAAGCAGATTCACTTGCATTACTCATGTTAAAAAATAGCGGTTACAGTGTGCATGCCTCCATTGAAGCACTCAAAAAGTTAAAATCTGCCTACCATCCGATTTATCCTTTAAAAACATCACTTTTTGATGCATTCATCTTCAAGGAGATCCCTTTCAAGAAGCGATGGTTAACACCAAGAAAAGCTTTGCAAGCCGATGATTTATTCAGGCACTTACTAAATAATGATTCGATTGAAACACATCCCGATCTAGACCTTAGGGTACAAAGGATAATAGCTGAAACGATGAATACGGCACCTAGAACGTCCACGCCAATCCCATCAAACTTAAAAAGTGTTTCGCATAACAATCTTGTCGATTGTTTTTATGAAACAAAATTTTATGATTTAGGTATACATCATGCCTTGCAGCTCAAAGCACAAGCCGACAACAAGAGCTACTTTGATTTTGAGATCGGAAGGATGCTCTATGAAATAGCCCTCGCTAAAAACGATAAAATATTACCTGGTGTAATAAGGATTAACATCGATCATTATCCCGATGAAACCAAAGCGCTCAACTATTTTCTCTACAATCTGACGGTTGCTGAGGCGGCTGAAATTTCATACCTCTATGTCAAGAAAAACTTTGATCCGCAAAACCCTGATCATTACAGAGTGCTGCACAACATCTTATTAATCACTAACAGGTTTTCGGAGGATAAAGAGCTGAGAAAAAAATTCAGGAAGACTTTTTCGGGAGAAAGTTTAAACAAATATTCAGACGCGGATTAGTTCTTAAACCAGGATAATAACAAAAAGGGCGAAGAATCAGATTGATCTTCACCCTTTCAATACTGCAACTGCCGTAGCAACTGCAATATTTCAAACTACTGTTCGGATTCCCCTTCAATGCGCTTTCTGGAGTTGCCTCCAAAACCGCTTCTTCAAAGCAGTCATTCAAACTTCGTTGATCCAAGCCAAACTTAAAATCAACTTCCCTTTGCCTGACTGGAAACATTTGTTTCAGTTTCCTATCCCTTGTTTGATGATACTAATGTAGACCATAATTTTACATCTCCAAACTTTGTAACCTTCTAGTTTTCAACAACTTTTACCCTGGTTTTCCACCAGGTTATGCACATTATGCTATAGCTGCCAACTTCTCCTGCATTAGCTTTTTTATCTCCGGAATAGAATTATATAACTGTTCGTATGATTCCGTGATAAAATACTCGGTTTGAAATACATCTTTTCTATAACCGGTCTCAAGCATATGCTCGATGCTGAACTTATGTTTAGGAGGCTCCTCGCTTAGTGAAAATTTGGTTTCGCCCGCTGAGGAGAGAATGCCGGCCCCATATATTCTTAGCCCCTCTTTTTCCTGAATCAATCCAAACTCTACGGTAAACCAGTACACTCTTGAAAGCAGCTGAATGGCGTAATCATTTCCCACATACTCCAGCCCAATCTTACTAAGCTCCTCCAGGAAGTTGACAAAATGCTGATTGGTAAGTAGGGGCACATGCGCAAACACATCGTGAAACATATCCGGCTCTTCCAGGTAATCCAGCTCTTTCATTTTCCTTAACCATGTTGTGGCTGGAAATCGCTTGTTAGCCATCAGTTCAAAGAAAGTATAATCAGGCACAATCCCCGGCACCACGGCCAGCTGCCAGCCGGTAGTGTCTTGAAGAATCTGGTTTGTTTCCTTAAAATCAGGTATCAGCCCCGTCTCAAAGTCTGCAATCTTTAACCCTTTTTTATAAGCATCACATGCATGGGTTGGAAATTGCTTCATCTGCCGATCAAACAAAATCTTCCAAACCTCAAAATCCTCCTGTGTGTAGTTGTCGTAAATCTGCCTCATATCTAATTCGCCATGCTATTTAATACTCTCAATTTTTCTATCAGTTGATTCGCTTCATTAAAGTCTAAGGTTTGCTGCCCATCAGAAAACGCCTCCTCCGGCCTGCAATGTGTTTCAAAGATGATCCCATCTGCACCTGCAACAGCTGATGCCATTGCTACAGGACCTACATGGTCTCTGATTCCAATTCCATGAGATGGATCTGCGATCACCGGAAGGTGTGATTTCTCTTTAAGGATAGGAATTGCATTGATGTCAAAAGTGTTTCTGGATGCTTTCTCATAGGTGCGAATCCCACGCTCACATAAAAGCAAGCGTTCATTGCCGCCTGAGAATACATACTCAGCACTATGTAACAACTCATCGATGGTTCCTGATATTCCCCGTTTGATCATCACCGGTTTATCTACCCTACCTAATTCATCCAACAGATTGTAATTCTGTGTGTTTCGGGCACCTACCTGAAACATATCTACATAATCATGCATTGCTTCTATCTGGGAAACCTGCATCACCTCAGAGACGATCTTGATCCCATTTTCTCGTGCGAGTTGGTGCCACAGTTTCAACCCATCAATTCCCAATCCTCTGAATGAGTAGGGGGAACTTCGTGGTTTATACACACCTCCACGCATGATTTTGATATCATTGGCTTTAAGCAAATTGATGGTATCCATGATATTCTCCTCTCCCTCAATGCTGCAAGGTCCGGCCATCAATGCAAAATGACCTCCTCCTATTTTGACATCATCACCCAGGTCGATCACCGTTGGGTTCACTTTCCATTTGGCCGAAACCAGCTTATAATCATCCGATACAACATGGATATCTTTGATTCCTTTAAGGTGTCCTATTTTTCGTATATCAAACTGCCTCTTACCTGTCCCAATAAGATAGCTCCCGTACTGCGTTTTGACGTGAGTCGTCTTGTATTTCAATGACTTAAGCTCTTGCTCTACTGAACTGAGTACCTCGCCATTTACACCGTTTTCTAATTGTATGATCATTTTAATTAATCGCTAAGATTCCTGAGTAATTCACAGAGAAAACCGAGCTTATTTTTTAATTCCTTTTACAAATTCTTTTATAGCACTATCTGAAGCATCATTTTTCAATTGTTTGATAAATGCACTTCCTATTATGGCTCCATCGGCATACTTGCATGCCGTCTGGTAGGTCTCCTTATCAGAAATGCCAAAGCCAATCAATCTTCGGTTTTTGAGTTTCATTTCCTGTATCCGTTGATAATAGGCTAGTTGACCTTCTTGCACACCAGTTTTAGCACCAGTAATGCTTGAGGATGAAACCACATAGATAAAACCACTGGAGTTTTCATCAATCTCCCGAATACGAGTTTCGGTAGTATTGGGACTTATGAGGAAAATATTGTGAATCCCTTTCTCTTTAAAGTTAGCTTCATAATGGTCAAGGTATTCCTGCATGGGTAAATCGGGTACAATCACTCCATCTATTCCAACTTCTGCACATTTATCACAGAATCTTTCGATTCCATACTGTATGATTGGGTTCACATACCCCATAAGTAAAACCGGAATCGTCACATGTTCTCTGAGGCTCTTTAATTGTCCGAAAAGCACCTCGATGGTCATTCCATTCTCCAAAGCCTGCTGAGAGCTCTCCTGGATGGTTGGGCCATCAGCGACCGGATCAGAAAAAGGAATACCTATTTCCAGCATATCTGCTCCTGCCTCTTCAAGAGATCGTGCGACACTAATGGTATCGTCCAATACAGGATATCCAGCTGTGAAGTACACATTTAGGGTGTCATTCCTTTCAATAAATACATGGTCTATTCTATTCATTACCGTCAACTTCTCCATTTCTCAGTATTTACCCCATTTGATGTATGTTTCCAGGTCTTTATCACCTCTCCCTGAAAGGTTTAGAACCACAACTTCGTCTCGCTCAAACCTTCTATTCTCCAAAACAGCCAATGCGTGTGCTGATTCAATTGCCGGAATGATTCCTTCCAGTTTGCTAAGCTCTATGCCTGCAATCATCGCCTCTTCATCAGTGATGCTGTAAAATTCAGCTCTACCCGCATCAAATAGATGCGCATGCATAGGTCCAATGCCCGGATAATCCAACCCCGCTGAAATGCTATAAGGTTCCACAACCTGCCCATCATCTGTTTGCATCAGAATGGTCTTGCTTCCATGAAGCACACCCGGTTTACCTAGCGTGGTTGTAGCCGCGGATCTTCCGGACGCCACACCTTCTCCGGCTGCTTCCGAGGCAATCAGGTTAACTGATTCGTCATCCAGAAAATGATAAAAAGCCCCTGCCGCATTGCTACCTCCCCCGACACAGGCAATCACATGATCAGGTGCGTTTCTTCCTTCTACTTCCTGAAGCTGGCTTTGAATCTCTGCACTGATGACCGACTGGAAACGGGCCACCATATCCGGATATGGGTGTGGGCCAACAACAGAGCCGATGATATAATGCGTATCATCTGGATTGTTAATCCAGTGACGCATCGCTTCATTTGTTGCATCCTTGAGGGTCTTGCTACCGGAAGATGCCGGCCTTACTTCGGCACCTAATATTTTCATTCGTTCCACATTGGGCTTTTGCCTGGCCATATCAATCTCCCCCATGTACACCACACATTCCATACCCATTAGCGCACAAACAGTGGCAGTAGCTACCCCGTGCTGCCCCGCTCCGGTCTCGGCAATGATCCTTGATTTACCCAATCGCTTGGCCAAAAGAATCTGACCTATGGTGTTGTTAACCTTATGCGCTCCGGTGTGACATAAATCTTCACGTTTGAGGTAAATTTTGGTATTGTGCTTTTCAGAAAGCCTTGAAGCAAAGTATAAGGGTGTTGGTCGTCCCACATAAGTTTTAAGCAACTGATCGAATTCGCCTTTAAAATCATCGGATTCAATAATCTGTAAGTAATTCTGCCTCAGCTCTTCCACATTGGGGTAGAGCATCTCAGGGATATAGGCACCTCCAAATTGCCCGTAGTATCCTTTTTCATCCACATTGAACCTACTCATAGTGCCTCCTTTAATAACTTTAACTTCTCAATGTCTTTCAAAGCGGGTTCCACCTCAAACCGGCTATTGACATCCACGCCCACCAGTTTTTCGATATTCATTTCCTTAATCTGATCAATGTCTTCAAGCTGTACTCCACCACTCAAGAGAAAGGGAACATTGATATTATAAGTACGCAGGATGTTCCAGTCGAAGTGACGCCCTGAGCCGCCGTAGTTCATTGATTGGGTATCAAAAAGAAAATAATCAGCAATACCTTCATACTGTTTAGCTACGAAGGGGATTGTATCCATCACCCGAAACACTTTGATGACTTTAAGACCCTTCTCCCTTATTGCCTTAGCGAAATCCAAATCCTCATCCCCATGAAGCTGTATGTACTCCAATCCATATTTATCTGCCAGAGTGACAATATTTTCCAGGCTTTCATTCACAAAAACACCAACCTTATGAATGCTCAATGGAATACGCATGACGAAATCCCCATCCATTTCATCCACATACCTGGGTGATTTTGGATAGAAAATAAATCCAATAAAATCAGGCCTAAGGTCAAGCAACCCACTGATATTTTCAGGGTCGCGCATACCACAGACTTTTAGTTTTAGGTTATTCATTATTGTAAAATTTTTATAACATCCCCCTCCCACGCTCACCCTCTCGCACCCCCCTTCAAAGGGGGAATATCCCCTTTAGGGGATTACAGGGGTGTTTAATATTTTATTCAATTTCCAATTGTTTTATAAACTCCTTTGCAGCCTTTTCAGGTCGTCCATTTTTCATGAAAGTCTCACCCATGAGAAACCCTTCGAATCCTTCCTTCTTTAATTCTTTGATTATTTCCGGATCAGCCAATCCACTCTCAGAAACCTTCACAAAATCCGCAGGGATCTTCTCAACCAAATCCATTGAGGTCTTCACATCAGTTTCAAAGGTTTTGAGGTTTCGATTATTCACACCGATCAAATCAACCTTGTCGGTAATACTTCTCTCGAGTTCTTCTTCATTATGAACCTCAAGTAGCACTTCCATACCTAATCCCTGAGCCAATTTTCCCAGCTTCTCGATCTCTTTCTTATCGAGGACAGCAGCAATCAAAAGGATAACATCCGCTCCTAAAGATTTTGCTTCGATGACCTGATATTCATCAATCATAAAGTCCTTGCGGAGAATAGGACAAAAATTGAATGATCTGGCTACTTTCAAATCCTCCGGAGAACCTCCGAAGTAGTCTTTATCTGTGAGCACAGACAAACCGGAAGCACCCGCCTGCATGTAACCAATAGAAGTGCGCTCAACCGAGACATGTGCGTTGATCATCCCCTTCGAGGGAGATTTCCGTTTTATCTCGGCGATAATTCCCGATTTATCCTCTCTTTGGAGGTATTTTTTTAGTGAAACCGGTTTACCGTCAAAGTACATGCTTTTTTCGAGCAATTTTACCGGGTAAAGCTCCTTACTCGCCTCTACTTCCTTTCGCTTATTCGCTACTATTTCAGACAGGATATCCATTAACTATTGATGCTTAAAAAGTTTTTAAATGATTTTAGGGCTTTTCCACTTTCCAATGAAATTCTTGCTTCATTTACTCCTTCTTCAAATGTGCTTTGTTTTACAGTGGAAATAGCCAAACCAGCATTTGCCAGCACGGCATGATTTTGGGCTATTGTTCCTTCCCCGGATAAAATCTTATTGAAAATGTTTGCCGCTTCCTCCACTGTTTCTCCTCCATGAAGTTGATCCTGATGCAGCGTATCAAACCCCATATCATCGGGAGCAACCAATTTTTCAGTACCATTGGAAATGAGCTTAAATTCACTTGTCAATGAAATTTCATCGTATCCATCGAGTGAATGGACGATAGAGAAATTTTTGTCTGTATTTTGATATAAATAGCCGTACAATCGTGCCAGTTCCAGACTGAAAACTCCTACCAATTGATTGGGCGGAAAGGAAGGATTAACCATCGGACCAAGCATGTTGAAAAAGGTTTTCACCCCTAGTTCCTTCCGAATAGGCCCAACATTTTTCATGGCTGGGTGAAATAGTGGAGCATGCATAAAACATATGCCTGATGCATCCATCGATTTTTTCATTTGATCCGAATCTCCCGAAAACTTTGCGCCCAGATGTTCAAGCACATTGGATGACCCACTAACCGATGACACACCATAGTTGCCATGCTTGGCCACATTCACACCCGCTCCTGCGACGATGAAGGAAGAAATCGTTGAGATATTAAATGTATTCTTACCATCACCGCCCGTTCCGCAAACATCAATAGCGTTATATCCTTCCAGATCAACCGGATTGCATAAATCGAGCATCGCATCTCTAAAACCCTCCAGCTCTTCTACTCTGATAGGTCTCATAAGATAAACAGTGAGAAATGAGGCAATCTGGCTGTTATTATACTGTCCGGTCGCAAGACCTGTCAAGACTTCCTTCGCCTCATCTCGCGACAGTATTTGGTTGTTTATTAATCTGTTTAGTATTTCTTTCATAGTTCCACCCAGTTTTTCATCAGCTGTTTCCCATGCTCTGTCATAATGGATTCCGGGTGGAATTGTACACCCCGAACATTATATTCCTTATGCTTAAAAGACATGATATTGCCATTTTCAGCTACACTTGTCACCTCCAATTCATCCGGAAGGCTCTCTTTATCCACGACCCAAGAATGATACCTGCAGACATTAAATGATGCCGGTAGACCCTCGAAAAGTTGATCGTTTGCTCTCAATTCAATCGGGGTAACCATGCCATGATAAACCTTCGGTAGATTCAAGAGCGTAGCTCCAAATGCCTCTCCTATCCCCTGGTGCCCAAGACAAACGCCCAATATGTTTTTAGTGGATGCATATTTCGCAATCACATTCGGCATGAGTCCGGCATCTTTAGGCAAGCCCGGGCCTGGCGACAGAAGTACATGACTGTAATTTTCTACTTCGCTTAATTCAAATTGATCATTTCGAACGATTCGCATGTCTTCCGCAACACCTAACTCTCGAAGAATATGCACCAGGTTGTAGGTAAAGGAATCGTAGTTATCTATGATTAGTACTTTCTTCATTGACATCCCCCTCCCTCTCTTTGTCTATCGCACCCCCCTTCAAAGGGGGAATTTTCACCTGAAAATGTATTTATATTTTTCATAGTTATTTCTCAATCACAGATTTTCCGCCTCCTTAATCGCATGTTCCAATGCACCTACTTTATTAAACACTTCCTGTAATTCGTTTTCCGGTTTAGATTGGGCAACTACTCCAGCTCCCGCCTGAAACTTCAAAGTGTTGTTTTGACTCAGAAAACTTCGGATCATAATCGCATGGTTGAAGTTTCCCTTAAAATCCATAAACCCAACCGCTCCTCCATAAAAACCTCTGGGTGTATTTTCGTTTTCCTCTATGATTTCCATTGCCCTGATTTTTGGCGCTCCTGAGAGTGTCCCAGCCGGGAATGTTTCAGCAACAATGTCCATGAACGAAGCACCCTTTTTTATTTCTCCAGTCACCTTAGAAACAAGGTGAATGACATGAGAATAATACTGAACCTCTTTGTAGGTTTCTACCTTAACATTATCACAACTTCGACTCAGGTCGTTTCTAGCAAGGTCGACCAACATCACGTGCTCTGAATCCTCTTTTGGATCATTTATAAGCTTTTCAGCTAGTTCTGAGTCAGCTTTATCGTTACCTGTTCGTCGGAAAGTACCTGCTATTGGATGGATTTCTGCCTTACCATCCTTTAATACAATCTGAGCTTCTGGTGATGAACCAAAAACCCTGAAGCTACCATAATCGAAATAGAATAAGTATGGTGATGGATTAACTGACCGCAGGGTCCTATATACTTGGAAATCATCGCCTTGATAAGGTATTTTGAAGTTTCTGGATAATACGACCTGGAAGACATCACCTACATGACAATGATGAATTCCTTTTTTTACCATATCCAGATACTCTTCATCCGACTTGTTTGATATTGCTTTTCCTTGTGTACTAAAGGGATATCCGGGAATGTTTCGCTGCTGAATCAGAGATTTTACCTCCTCGAATAACACATCATCCGGCTGATCTAAAAAGGCTTCTATTATGTGACATTCATTTTTGAAGTGGTCAAGTGCTATAATGAATTGAAAAAGATGATACTGAGCAACTGGTATTGAATCATCAGCTTGCTTGATTTTTAAATCTCCAAATTCTGCCTTGGCATCATAATTAAAGTAGCCAAATAAACCCGATCTGATAAAACCATTGGTATCTTCTGAACTGAATGATCCTGCGAATTTATCTATTTCTAATTTCAGGTCCTTTAAAGGGTACTTCTCAGATTTTCTGCCGGGAAGCATCTTATCAACTTCTCCTTTGCTTACTTTAATATGAGCCAATGGGGAACAACAGATATACGAAAAACTATTTTCTGCTCCATGATAATCCGAGCTTTCCAGTAGGAAAGAATTGGCAAATCTGTCTCGCAGTTTTAAAAAAATACTCACCGGAGTGATTGTATCCGCCAAAATCTTATGTTCTCGTGTATATATTTTCATTTTTATCAATGCTTAGAAACAAAAAAACCCTGACGAAACTGTCAGGGTTTATATATTTTTAAACACAGCAGTGGCTCGTCAACAATCAAAATTGTCTACATGCCACCACCAATATGTTTTTGTCGTAATCATTATGGTCGCTAAGCTAATTGTATTTAGTTTTAAAAAACAAGAATGAAATAAAAAATCTAAACTTTTTTTTAACCAGTTGTGTAACTCATTCCAGCTATTAATGATTTTAAACTAAATTTCCGCCATGTTATCGCACGAAGAACAAATAAGTATACTGGCTCACCTATCCAAAGCTGATAATGTAGTAGCTGAAGAGGAATATCGACTGATCATGTTTATAGCTGATGGTTTGGGTATTCCTGAGGAGAAAACTGCTGAGATAGTTAACAACCCCAGACCTATACCAAAACTGAAGGATTTACCACCTGATGAAAAGTTTAATTATCTATTTAACATCATTAGAATGATGAAAGCAGATGGTAAGGTTCATTCGAACGAGATTAAATTTTGTGAAAAGCTGGCTTTGAATTTGGGATATAAGCCTGGCGTGATTGCGGATCTTTCTGCTTATATCTATAAAGATCCAAGTATCAATTCAAACAAAAATTTCTTGCGGTCAATCGCTGACCAGCATCTAATCCCTTTGGATGAACAGAACTAAAAAAGCACTTACACTTTCTTTCTTATTGGCATTTGTTTGTGGGTGGGCTCAAAATCAACCTGATGGCGTAGATTATTATATTGAATCTACTGATGAGTTTATTGAGCTCGATGGCCGTCTCGATGAGGCAATTTGGAAACAACTTCCTAGAGCTGGAGGCTTTTATCAAACATTCCCAACAGACAATCAGCCTGCATTAGACAGCACCCAATTTATGATCACTTACACAGACAAGTCGATCATTATAGGTGTGATTTGCTATGATTATTTAGAAGGAGACGATATTTCAACGACCAGAAGAAGAGATTTTGATTGGAGTTCCAATGACAATGTGGCCTTCTACCTGGATCCTTATGATGATAAAACCAATGGCTTTTCCTTTCAGGTGACACCTAACAATGTGCAACGAGAAGGATTAGTATTACTTGGTGGTGACGTTAGAGACGACTGGGATAACAAATGGTACAGTGCCGTATCCAAAGGTGAAAACTACTGGTCTGCTGAAATTTCTATTCCATTTAAAACCATTCGATATAACAATACACCTGAATGGAACCTTCAGGTATTAAGAAATAACCTAAAACGTAATGAGCGAACCGCTTGGATTCAGGTGCCTCAAGGGTATCGTATGAGTAATATGACTTTTTCAGGTCGGTTGAATTGGGATGAACCTCCCAAACCAGCAGGACCAAATGTTACGGTAATACCCTATATAGCTTCCAGTGCTGGAAAAGATCATGAAGAAGGCGAGCCTGCTGAATACAAACTTGATGGAGGATTTGATGCCAAGGTAGCTGTATCCAGCTCAATAAATGTGGACCTCACATTCAACCCGGACTTTTCCCAGGTAGAAGTTGATCAGCAGGTAACAAATCTTCAGCGCTTTGAGCTATTCTTTCCAGAAAGAAGACAGTTTTTTCTTGAGAATCAAGACCTTTTTGCTGATGGAGGATTTTTTAGAAGCAGGCCTTTCTTTTCACGAAGAATTGGCATTCAGGGATCTGGTGATACAAGGAGGAATGTCCCAATCATTGCAGGAGCCAGACTTAGTGGTAAAATTGGCAGTAAGTGGCGAGTTGGCGCCCTTAACATGATGACCAATAGAGATGAGACTTCTGAAGAAATTTCTCCTGCTCAAAATTACTCCGTCGCTGTATTGGAAAGGCAAATATTTAGTCGTTCTCGTTTAAGCGCAATTTTCGTTGGCAGGAATAATTTAGGTGAATCCGCTGTAACGTACGATTCAACCACCCTAGCAAATACGGGTGATCTTCAAGATCAGTTTGGAAATGAACTGAACCCGAAGGATACGCTGGTCACCTTATCTGAATACAATTATGTTTTTGGCCTTGATTACAATCTTGCCAACATCGACAATAGCTGGGAAGGAGATTTTTTTTATCACAGGTCATTGGATCCTGGTGTTAGTTCTGACGAAAAGTATGCTACTGGTGCTTTCCTGAGATATCAAAAACCCACTTTTGGGGCTCGGGTTAATTTTCAGCGAATAGGAGAAAATCACAATGCAGAAGTGGGATTTGTACCCCGACCTGGAGTTACAAATTACGGTGCAGGTACCGAGTTTAATATATTTCCAGCAGAAGGTAGTATTGTGCAGCGACATGGACCAGGAATTGGTTTTGGAGGTGTTCTCACAAACGATTGGGAAAGACTAGATAATGATGCCGGATTCGAGTATCGAATATCATTTCTAAATACCTCATATCTAGAGATTGGTTCAGGATGGGATTTTGTTTCATTGACCTCTTCATTCGATCCATCAGGATCTGATGGGCGAGAACTTGAGGAAAACACACGTCATAGTTGGTATCGCTACAGAATATTCTACCGAACCGATAGAAGAAAAAATTTCATTGTAAGAGCTTCTGTAAGTAACGGCGGATTTTTCAATGGGAAACGATTTAATGCCGAGCTTGGACTCACTTTCAGATTACCACCCGTCATGCAAATACAATTAAATGGCGAGTATAATAAGGTTAATTTACCAGCTCCTTACAATGATGCTGACTTATTCCTGATAGGTCCGCGGTTTGACTTAACGCTGAGTAACAAAGTGTTTTTCACTACTTTCATCCAGTATAATTCACAGCGCGAAAACCTGGGACATAATTCAAGATTCCAGTGGCGGTTCAAGCCAGTTTCTGATATCTTTCTTGTTTACACTGACAATTATATAACGGATGGATTCCAGACAAGGAACAGGGCCATCGTTTTCAAAGTCAACTACTGGCTTAACCTCTAGGCCGCCTGTGCCAATCCTTGCTGTTGAATTTGCTTAATACGAGGGTTCATTATAGCAAACCAAAGTGGCGGAAATATTGCCAAAATCATCATTCCGGGATAGCCTGTTGGCATTTGTGGGCTTTCATCAATGTGTCGCAAGATTTGATATTTTCTACTTGCTATATAATGATGATCCGAATGACGTGACAATTCAAACAAGATGATACGTCCAAGTTTATGATCTGAATTCCATGAATGGTGAGGCATTACACGCTCATACACATCACCTTTTTTGTTTCTCTCCAGTCCATAATGTTCAATATAATTTACTGTCTCAAGCAGTAAAAAGCCCATGATTGCGGCAGCAATGAAATAGCCCATTACAATCCACCCAAATAGAAGCCCAATGCCTAGTGTAAAAGCCACTTGTATGATTTGGAACCTCAACATTTCATTGTGAATTGAAAATGGTGACACCCCCTTTTTTTTCAATCTTTTAGCTTCAAGTTTCCATGCTGAGAGGTAAGCAAAAACAACAGATCGAACCCAGAATGTGTAGAGCATTTCTCCATATCGGGCTGAGGATGGATCTTCTTTGGTACTCACATGTTTGTGATGTCCTCGATTATGCTCAATGAAAAAGTGCATATATAATGAAGTAAGGAGCAAAGCTTTAGCCATCAGCTGTTCATACCATGTGTTTCTATGACCCAACTCATGTGCTACATTTATTCCAATAACACCACACATAAGCCCCATAGCGGTAATTCGGCCTATTTGATCAACAAGGGTCAGGCCGGGCTCACTCATGGAAATAAAGAACATTCCTAATATTAGGAACTGAATTGGCACCATAATATAGAGCTGCCAGTCGTAAATGGAATCATTCTTTCGTTCCTCCTCTCTTTCCTTGGAAAAATTTGCCGGATTGGGTTTAAATGTGAGTTCGAGTAAAGGGATGAACGCAAACGCCTCGATGAGAGGTAGGTACGTAAGCCATCCGTGTGTGTTGAAACTGACAATAGCCAAAAGTGGCAAAATCAACACGTTCATATACTTTAATGCACGAATTTTATTCATTCAGTTTCCTTTTTATTGAGGGAAATCATATAACCAACTGTAAACCCTACCATCCAATGATTTGAAAGGTCCGGTGTTTCCGTTGTTAGATCTCCAGCATCTATAAAATTACTGAAACTGTAACTAAAAAATCCTTCTAATTGGAACGTTCCGATTGATAAATCTCTAAACAATCCTCCTCCAATTCTGCCGCCATAACCAAACTCACGATCGCGATCCTTTTCATAGGTATAGAAGTCGGCTCCTCCCCTGTTTTCAGAATCGGGTTCAGGGTCCAATGAATAGCTCATCAAAAATTCTGCATAGAATCCCGCTGAAATGAAGTATTTGTTTTCACCACCAAAATACCCAATCCCTTCCAGAGGAATCTCGAGGTAGTTCATTCGAGCCTTGTAGTTGGGCTCATCCGTGAAGAAAGTCTGCTTCCAACCCTTCTGAACATAATTCGCTCCAACCTGAATTCCTGAATTCAGAAATGAATTGCCTGCTTTGGGCAAGTATTTGATAAATATCCCGCCATTGGTTCCCGGAAGGAAAGTAGAATTGTGGTTTAAATTGAAAATAGTGTGTTCAATAAAAGCCGTTGAAACATGGCCACCTGCCTTAACCCCCACATATGTTTTTTGAGCAACACCTGTGTGCACAAGACACAAAGTGCAGATCAGCCATACTACCCTCATTTACTACTTCTTTTTAGTTGATTTCTTTGCTGTTGACTTTTTAGTCGGTTGTTCAGCGGTCTTTTTGTTGGCACTTCTGGGTCTGGTTACGCCATAAGTGCCTTTTGATATTTTACCTCTTCTGGTTTTTTTATCTCCTTTTCCCATAATTGTATTTTTTTCAAAAATAAAAGAATCAGGGATACTCAAAGGAAATGATTATCCTTGAAGTTTAATCACAACAACATGGACCAACCTATTATCACAAATGATGCCGTAATTTTTGGAATACTAATGCTCATGCTTGGGGCTGTATTTTACACCTCTGCATTAGATCATCCCGGCTGGAAAAAATTCTACAGTTACGTTCCGGCTTTGCTGGTATGCTATTTCCTTCCCTCCCTCATGAAGGCAGTAGGTCTCATAGATCCATCTCAATCAAATCTCTACTTTGTTTCCTCCAGATACCTATTGCCTGCCAGTTTGGTTTTACTGACCATCAGTGTGGACTTAAAAGAAATTGCTAAATTGGGTTCGAAGGCAGTCATCATGTTCGTGACCGGTACGGTTGGAATCATGATCGGAGGTCCTCTTACGATCTTGATCTTCTCTCAAATAGCTCCTGACCTGGTAGGTGGAGTTGCTCCAAACGAAGTATGGCGTGGTATGACCACTATTGCAGGGTCCTGGATTGGGGGTGGCGCCAATCAAGCAACCATGAAAGAGGTTTTTGAAGTGAGTGATGAACTGTTTTCAACGATGGTTACGGTAGATATCATCGTAGGGAATGCCTGGCTTGGAGTTTTGATTGCAGGTGTTGCGGTTACCAAACTAATAGACCGGAAGCTAAAGGCTGATTCTTCTGCTATTGAATCCTTAAAGGTAAAAATGGAAAACTACCAGGCTAGTGTTTCCAAAATTCCTAATCTCACAGACTTGATGAAGGTGTTGATGATCGGGTTTGCCTGTACAGGTTTTGCGCATTTCTGTAGTGACCTGATAGTGCCGTACCTAAAGCAGTATCCTGCTTTAGAACAATACAGTCTTACTTCAGGCTTTTTCTGGATTGTGGTAATTGCCACAACCCTGGGAGTGATCCTTTCTTTCACAAAAGTCCGTGAATTAGAAGGTGTTGGTGCTTCCAGAATTGGACGTGCATTTATCTACATTCTTGTAGCCGCCATTGGTATGAATATGGACATCCTGGCTATTTTTTCAAACCCAGGGTATTTCTTCCTCGGTATTACCTGGATTCTATTTCATGTGCTCCTATTAGCTATTGTGGCTAAACTGATCAAAGCACCTTACTTCTTCATTGCAGTGGGTAGCACAGCGAATGTTGGAGGGGCAGCTTCAGCTCCCGTCATCGCTTCAGAGTTTCATCCGTCACTAGCGCCTGTAGGGGTTTTAATGGCTGTATTAGGATATGTGCTGGGTACGTACGGAGCATACTTATGTGGATTAATGATGCAGATGGTGGCAGGGTAATTGACTCTTAACCCGTCCTTAAATCCCCTCAAATGAGGGGTTTGTATCGTAATTAAATTCAAGATGGCAGAACAACATCACATAGACGTAACTGTAAAAGCTTCCTACTACACCCTCAATGAGTTGACAGAAAAGACCGAGCGAATATGGCTTGTTTTCCACGGATATGGTCAATTGGCTGAGTACTTCATCAAAAAATTTGAAGGGCTGGATCCGGAGAAGAACTTCATCATTGCTCCCCAGGGACTCTCTAAGTATTATCTTGATGGTGTATACGGAAGAGTAGGTGCGTCCTGGATGACGAAAGAAGACCGGTTAACCGAGATCGATAATCAGTATTCTTACATTGATTCCGTTCTAAATCAATTTGATCTTTCAAATAAAGGATTGATCTATTTCGGTTTCTCACAAGGCACTGCCACTATGGGCAGGTATGCGGCTCATGCAAAAATTCCATTTGAGCAAATGATTATCTGGGCAGGTACGTTTCCACCCGATACAGATCCGAATGACTGGAAGTACCTCAAGGGCAATGAGGGGATACACTACTACACAAGCAGGGAAGACAAGTACTTCAAAGAAGAGATGATTGAAAATCAAAGCAACGTCTTAAAAACAGCAATGAATCGCGAACCGGAACTTCATTGGTATGATGGTGGGCATAGGGTGGTTTCGGAGATTGTGGCCGAACTGTGATAGCACACTTCAATCACTCAACCTCGCCCTCCCTCCCTTCAAAGAAGGAATTCACATTTCATCAAAAGGTTGTCGTAATTGATCGAACATATTTTCTAATTTTCTATCCATGAAAAATTTAATAACCCTCCTGCTACTGCTCCCGACACTTTCTTTTTCGCAGCATGAAGAGATGATCAAGAAGATTTATGATGAAACACTCACGGATGGGCATGTGTATGAAAACCTACGTGTGTTGTGTAAAGACATAGGTAATCGTCTTTCAGGATCTCCTGAAGCTGCTGCAGCCGTGGAATACACCAGGCAACTCATGGAGTCATACGGTTTTGATACGGTGTATTTACAACCGGTGATGGTGCCTCACTGGGTAAGAGGTAAGAAAGAGGTCGTACGGGCAATCAACTCAGAAAAGCATGGGACTTTTGAAATGAATGCGCTTGCTCTGGGCAATTCTGTTGGAACCGGTTCGGATGGCATCCTGGCAGAGGTGATTGAAGTCAGCGGGATCGATGAAGTCAATGAGCTGGGGAAAAAAGTGGAAGGAAAAATTGTGTTCTACAATGGCGAGATGGACCCTACTATCATTAATACCTTCGGTGCATATGGAGGGGCTGTTATTCAGCGGTCATCCGGCGCTTCTGAAGCAGCTAAATTCGGCGCAAAAGCTATCATTATTCGTTCGGTAACCAACCGGCAGGATGATATACCTCATACCGGATCACTTCGTTACAAACCGCTCATTAATCAAATACCGGCCGTTGCAATCAGTACCAACGACGCTGATAAACTAAGTCAGGTATTAAAGGAACAAAAACTGAAGGTGTATATAGAGACTCACTGCAAACAGCTACCCGATGTTCTTTCTTACAATGTCATTGGAGAGTTACGTGGTTCTGAGTTTCCCGATGAAATTATTGCAGTTGGTGGTCACCTGGACTCATGGGATGTGGGCGAAGGAGCACACGATGATGGTGCAGGTTGTATGCAGGCCATTGAGGCCGTTCGATTGTTTAAAGCGCTGGGAATCACTCCCAAACGAACACTTCGTGCGGTGATGTGGATGAATGAAGAAAATGGCTTGAGAGGTGGACGTGAATATGCACGGGTAGCGAAAGAAAAAAATGAAAAGCACATTGCTGCTTTGGAGTCTGATTCCGGAGGCTTTCAGCCGCTGGGTTTCTCAATGTCCGGCACAGACGAGCAAAAAGATCAGGTAAAAAAATGGAGGGATTACTTTACCCCTTACCGGGTATGGGATTTTACACAAAATGGTGGTGGAGCAGATATTGGTCCCTTAAGTCCACAGGGCACCTTACTCATTGGATTACGGCCAAGCACTCAACGATACTTTATTTATCATCACACACCTGCGGATGTGTTTGAAGTCGTAGACCAGCGAGAGCTCGAGCTCGGGGCTGCAAGCATGGGTGCGATGATGTATCTGTTGGATCAGGAAGGGTTGAAATAGAAGCGTATATTTGAAATAGACCTTACGATTATCGAGTGCTGTTCATATACTACAAAAAACGCTTTTATAATTGTGAATCAATTAGTTATAAAAAAGCGCGTCAAAATGTATAAGGTAGCTAAACGCCACTAGTGGCGTTAATGTTAAGGTTGACAACAACCGATAAAATAGCCTCTAATCGAAATAAAAAATACTAAACACTACAACTAAGCATACATCTATTCTTTTAACGAAATTCCTATACAGCAAAAGTTTAATCTAAAACCGAATAAAAATGACCAGTAGTTCAAATGAATAAACTGAATCCATCTATCAAATACCATTTACTGGTAGGTTTATTCTTTGCCCTATGGGGTTTCCTCTTCATGTATATGGTGAAACCCTTTAGTGATCAAACAACTGGGTTCATTTTTTGGATTCGGTCCAGCATAGGATTCAATTTGATCGCGTTCATAACCTATGGACTTATAGCTGTGATCCAAAAGGCAATTTTTGAAAAAATCCAGAGATGGTCTGTTGGCCTTGAAGTTAGCACGCTATTATTTTTTTACATCATTCATACTATCGGCACATTTGCGCTGTATAAAAGCCCAATAATTAATGGTGGCTATACTTTCCTTGAATGGAACACCGAAATCATGTTGAGGGCGGCAATTGTAAACCTAACTATCCTGGCCATTGCCAGAAGCTACCTTATCAAACTAATACCTGAAAAGGAGGACACCCTGACCATAAAGGGAGATAATAAACTAGATATATTAAAAATTAAGAAGGCAGAATTGATCTGTGTATCCAATGCACAAAACTATGTCGAGATCTTCTACACCCAAAGCAATACGCTCCATTCCAAACTCATTCGCACCTCATTAAGGAACTTAAAAGCGGAATTTAATTTCTTATTGCAAGTACACCGCTCACACCTCATCAACCCCACTCATTTCAAGTCATGGAAAGACTCAAACACCATATACCTGACCGAAATAGAGCTTCCCGTTTCCAAAACTTTCAATAAGGAACTTCTGTCTGCATAGTTTTTTGTACCTAAAATCGGGGCTTTCCTACCAGTCGATTTTACGGTAGAATCTTTATACCTAAAAGTGGCACTTTTGTACCAAAACATACTTAATGTGTCAATTGAGCAGATTTTTGATTCACCTTTGTTTCAAATCAAAAAACAAAGGACAATGAACAAAATCACCTTACGACAAATATTAATACCATTAATCACTGTTTCTATCATTTGCTTTTTATGGTTTGGACCAATGGAAAGAATGATCATAGAGAATATCATTATTTCTGTACTAATCATTATAGCTAATTATATAGAATATAAAGGAAAGCCATTTTCAGCCCTTGGCTTTAAACGTGAAAATTTCAATTTCAAAAACATCTTCGTGATGGCTCCAATAGTTGCATTAGGGCTCTTTGCATTGTATGCCTTTGTATTAGTTCCTGGAATTACGATACTTACTGGGGCTCCTATAGATTATTCTAATTTTGATCAATTGGAAGGAAACCTTGCTGCCTGTTTAATTGCTTTACCGATAGTATGGCTTACTGCGGGGTTTGGAGAAGAAATAATCTTTCGCGGTTATTTTATGCGACAATTCGTGAAATTCTTTGGTGATAGCAAAGCCAGTATTATGCTTAACATTATCCTATTTGCTTGCTTTTTTGGTTTTATGCATAGCCAGCAGGGGATTACAGGGCAACTTGTTACAGGAACTGTAGGAGCTCTCTTGGCCCTGATTTTCTACTTACGTAAATACGATTTGTGGTTTGTTATTGCTGTACATGGTATTTTTGACACCATTGCTTTAATATGTATTTACTTTGGTTTGGCGTAATGATATTAGCAATAATCTCATGAATAAGGCAATTGTCAACAAACACTATCGTCTATAAGCAAGCTAATGGAAAAAAGGCGAACAGGTAACAGCCTTTAGATTCACCCCATTGAACTATTCCAAAGTCAGTGAAAAACTTTCAACTATCTTTTGCGTGAGGCAGTTTTTACCTTCAAGGCTCAGTCACTAATCAAAACCACCTCCTCACTTTCGTGCAATAATCTTCATAGTCTTTGCCAAAGATTTTGGTTAGGGAAGCTTCTTCCGGTTTGATCTGAAATATGGTCATATACCAAAAGAAAAACAGGATGCCTATCACAGCAATCGGACTGCCAATCCGAATCCAACCACCTATTAATACCAGCCCCATCCCCAGGTACATCGGATTTCTGGTGTACTGATAGATGCCTCGTGTGACTAGCGAAGATGCTTTCTCCGGGCGCAAAGGATCTACAGTTGTGCCTTTCATCCGGAAAGAAATGATACCGGAAAAGGCACATAGGACGCCTATACCGAGAAAAATTCTCGAAAGCATCGTTTGGTATTGAAAAGAGTAAACCACTTCAGCTGTGAGGTAATAAACCCCAAACATGATGCCTAGGCTGAGAAAGAAAATGATTACCGGAGGTATTTTTAGTTTCATAAAGGGAAGATAGTAAAACACAAAAAAAGGCCACTCCTCGAGTGGCCTTTAGCCATAGCCTCAGCTAAAGCTGCCTTAGTTATTTTTTCACAATTCGTTTAAGCACTTGTTTTTTAGACCGATCTGTGATCTGAATCAGGTACAACCCCTGCTCAATTTCACCGAAACTGATTGCTGTATTTCCGGATACTAAATCCCATGATTTTATCCGAACACCGCCTAGTGTGTATAATTCAACTGATTCTAAATTTTGACCATCAATAAATAGCTTGTTAGCCACCGGATTCGGATAAATAGTTACAACAACCTTTTCACTTAAGCCTGTTGGAATTTCTTCAGCTTCAATCACCAGCTCCTGCGATATATCCTCTGCTGTCTCATAGTTGTCATTTCCAGCTTGGCTTGCTGTGATCGTTGTTGTTCCTGCACCAACAATCGTCACCATGCTTCCCGATATAGTGGCAACACTTACATCTGAACTGGTGAATGTGATCGGGTTGCCAGAATCACCTCCAGTAGCTACCAGCTCAAAATCAGCATCGCCAAAGGTCTTAGCTTCTATAGCTTCAAAACTGATCGTTTGACTTTGCTTACCTACTATCAATTCTTGAGTGACATCCGTAGCTGCTTCATAAGTGTCATCTCCACCCTGACTTGCGGTGATCGTTGTTGTGCCTGCACCTACAATCGTTACCATACTTCCCGAAACTGTCGCTACGCTCTCGTCTGAACTGATGAACGCGACCGGATTACCGGAATCACCTCCTGTGGCAACCAGCTCAAAATCAGGGTCTCCAAAGGTCTTGGATTCTATCGCCTCAAAACTGAGCGTTTGACTTTGTTTACCTACAATTAGCTCTTGATTTACATCAGTAGCAGCTTCATAGTTATCATTACCTACCTGACTTGCGGTGATCGTTGTTGTGCCTGCGCCTACAATCGTCACCATGCTTCCCGATACAATCGTAACACCCTCGTCTGAACTGGTGAACGTAATCGGATTACCTGAATCACCTCCGGTGGCGAACAACTCAAAATCAGCGTCTCCAAAGGTCTTGGATTCTATAGCTTCAAAACTGATCGTTTGACTTTGCTTGCCTACTATCAGCTCTTGAGTGACATCTGTAGCAGTTTCATAAGTGTCATTTCCAGCCTGACTTGCGGTAATCGTTGTTGCACCTGCACCTACAATCGTCACCGTACTTCCCGATACAGTCGCGACACTCTCATCTGAACTGGTGAACGTTACCGAATTGTCCGAATCACCTCCTGTGACGACCAGCTCAAAATCCGTATCTCCAAAGGTCTTGGGTTCTATAGCTTCAAAAGTGATCGTTTGACTTTGTTTACCAACTATCACCTCCTGAGTTACATCAGTAGCAGCTTCATAGTTATCACTCCCTGCCTGACTCGCGGTAATCACTGTTGAGCCTGCGCCTACAATCGTCACCATGCTTCCCGAAACAATCGCAACACTCTCGTCTGAACTGATGAACGTTACCGGGTTACCTGAATCACCTCCTGTGGCGACCAGTTCAAAATCAGCGTCTCCAAAGGTCTTGGATTCTATAGCTTCAAAACTGATCGTTTGACTTTGCTTGCCTACTATCAGCTCTTGAGTGACATCTGTAGCAGCTTCATAAGTGTCATTTCCAGCCTGACTTGCGGTAATCGCTGTTGTGCCTGCGCCTACGATTGTCACCGTGTTGCTCGATACAGTCGCGACACTCTCATCTGAACTGGTGAACGTTACCGGATTGCCGGAATCACCTCCGGTGGCGACCAGCTCAAAATCAGGGTCTCCATAGGACTTGGATTCTATCGCCTCAAGAGTGATCGTTTGACTTTGCTTGCCTACTATCAATTCTTGAGTTGCATCAGTCGCAGCTTCATAAGTGTCATTCCCTGCCTGACTTGCAGTAATCGTTGTTGCACCCGCGCCTACAATCGTCACCGTACTTCCCGATACAGTCGCGACACTCTCTTCTGAACTGGTGAACGTTACCGGATTACCGGAATCACCTCCAGTGGCGACCAGTTCAAAATCAGCATCTCCAAAGGACTTGGATTCTATCGCCTCAAAAGTGATCGTTTGACTTTGCTTGCCTACTATCAATTCTTGAGTTGCATCAGTAGCAGCTTCATAAGTGTCATTCCCTGCCTGACTTGCGGTAATCGTTGTTGCACCCGCGCCTACAATCGTCACCGTACTTCCCGATACAGTCGCGACACTCTCATCTGAACTGATGAAAGTAACCGGATTGCCGGAATTACCACCTGTAGCTATAAGATCGAACGTTGGATCATCTATGTACTTGGCTTCAAGTGGTGTAAAGATGATGGATTGACTCGCCTTTTCCACAATCAAATCTTGGCTCACGTTTGCCGCTGCATTATACGTATCATCACCCGACTGAATGGCAGTAATGGTGGTGGTTCCAGCACCAAGAATAGTTACTGTATAACCATCTACCATGGCCACATTTTCGTTGGAGCTGGCATACGTAACCTCAAGGTTGGAACTGCTACTGGCCGTCAAATCAAAGTCAACATCTCCGTAAACTTTATTGGCTAGCGCTTCAAACGTGATCGTCTGATCCAGCTTGTCGGTTTGAAACGTATTGCTGAGCGTACTCGAACTAATATTCCCAACGTCATCCTCCGCTACATAGAACAGCTCATACTCCTGCCCGGCACTCAACCCTGTCACCATAAAACTTACTACCTCCCCTTCTGTGGCCACAACCTTCGATCCGGAAATTAAAGCTGCCTGATCGGTTTCCGTTTTACCCGTTTTCACCTGGGCTGGTGACGGACTGGTAACGATGCTGCCGTCCAAGACGAAGTAAAAGGTGCCCGCCTCGTCTAAGGAGAATGAAAAAGTAGCTTCTTCAGAAGTAACAGACACTTCAGTCAGGAACGTAGGTGTTATGGCCGGTGCTTTTAGGTCAGCAGTAGTAGCAAATAGCTTCACCGGCGTACCGCTGCTGTTCGAATGTTCATCCTCTGCCACCACATAAAAGTCGTATGCTACCTCTGAAGTCAAGCCAGAAAGACTAAGCACGCCCAATTCGTTCATGGTCAGCGACAATGAGTTGGAGCTTATAGCCAGACTACCATCGCTATTATTTCCTGCTTTCACCTGAGCAAAAGAGGGTGCCGTTTCTCCTGAAAGTTGCGCTACTCCATAAATGGTGCCCCCTTCATTTATTTTCACTTCAATATCTACAACTGTCTCATCAATTGCCAAGATTGTCGGAAACCCACTTACAAATTCAGGAACGATATCATCAATCGTTGTAAAATCAATCTTCACTGCTACAGGCTGAAGGTTTTCACTCGCATCTTCTGCAACCAACCACACATCGTATTCACGGTCTTCGGTCAGCCCCGTGAGTGTAAAGCCGGTTGCGCTGGCATCTACAAACCCCTCATCCAGCGCGCCAAAATTGTTTCCGTTTTTGAGATTTGCCGGAAAACGTGTGGTACTGCTACTGCCAAAAACCGCATAGTACACTTTACCTGTTTCCTCATTCAAATCGATCAGTACCTCTGCTTCCAGGGATGAAATGGTGCCCATCTTAGGATAAGTACCACTCCACTCGGGTGCGGTACGATCATCGGTGACCACATCTAGTTTGGTCACGAACGGAGATAGGTTAAAGCTTTCATCTGCCACAGCCAGGTATATATCATAGGCCGTTGATTCTGCTAACCCGCTGATTTGCGATTGACTGTTTTCAACTCCAGCCTCCAGCGAGAATGCTGATCCGCTTTTAAATGCTGCCGAACCACTGGCATTGTTTCCGTTTTTGATTTGGTCTGGCGTTGGCTCTGAGCTACCATCCGGTTCTACGACATAGTACACATTGCCATTTTCGGTAAGCTGAAGAAAAAGCTTGTAAGCACCGCAGCAGAAATAGTCAAACTGGGGATAACCCGTATCAAAAGTTACCGTGACGCCCGCTCCCACAGTAAGCGATCTGTTCACCGTGGGTGCTGCAGTATAGGTAGCATCTCCTGCCTGATCTGCAGATATCGTGGTAGTTCCTTCTCCCACGATACTCACCGTACTGCCGGTCACTGTCGCCACTGCAGTGTTTGAACTCATGTAAGTAACTGTCAGATTGCTACTGGCTGTGGCCGTCAAATCAAAGTCAGCATCTTGCACCGTTTTATCCGGAATCGGATCAAATGTGATTGTTTGACTTAGTTTATCGACCGTAAAAGATTGCGCTTGGCTAGTGGCTGAATGGTAATACGCATCTCCTTCCTGTGAAGCCGAGAGCGTAGTGGTGCCAGCTCCTATAATATTCAGAACCGATCCTGTGATATCCGCGACTGAAGTTTGAGAACTTACTACTGTTGGGCTAAGGCCCGATGATACGGTGATATAATCCCAAATCTGAAAGTCATCATCTGTGACTAGTTTGTTGGGAACGGGCGAAAAAGTAATGGTCTGATTGGCTTTTTCTACAGTCAGTGCTTGATCTACATCCGAAGCAGCATTCCAATCACTATTCCCACCAAGACTTGCGGTTATAGTGATGGTTCCTGGTTTCTTTGGATCCACGTTTCCAAGGGAAAGCACCGCAGCGATCAAATCATCCGAACCCGACCAACTGATTTGGCGTCCACTTTTTGTAGAGGCTAAGTTATCCAGATCAAAATCAGCCACATTCCATACCACATTGTCCAATGCGTTGAATGTAATAACATCATCGCCTTTATTGACCGTGAGGGTGCGCTCCACATTGGGGGCGGCATTCCATTCGGCATCCCCAGACTGACTGGCTGTAATGGTGACCGTACCGGCTTTTAGGGGGGTGGCCATACCATCTACAATTTGCAAAATATCTGTTGGATTTGCTTGGTAGCTTACTGCCAAGCCGGAACTGGCTGTAGCTCCCAAATCAAAGGCGGCTGCTCCTACTTTGGTGTTTGACGGCTGGTTAAATGTGATGGTCTGATCCCGCACGATGTACACATCTTTGGTAATTGTGGAGGTGGTCTCTCCCGTGCATGGATTAACAATTCGCACGCCTACCTGCCCACTGGTGGCATCAGCCGGAACAGCGACAGTCACATTTACGGTGGTGTAATTGGTGACTTCCCACCCGGCAGGCAGCACCCACTCGAAGAAAGAGTCTAGCTCATCATCTCCGCCTGAGTAACCACTCAAATTGAATGAACCTGTGCCTCCCGCATCTGTGAAGCTGGATGGGCCATTTAGTGTGAATCCACCGACATAGGTTTCAAGCGCACTCATGTCATACAGACTACAGGGTCTTAGCGTAAGCAATTTGCCCCCGGACTCTACATTGTCATTATTTCGGGAAGCGACACGCATCGTGTATTCATCCCCGCTGAGGTTCGCCGCAGTAAAATCGTACGAGGTGTTCGGGCCATTGTAAGCATTGAATGTGGTGCCAGGATTCCAGGAAACCTCATACGTCAACGCATGACTCACTGCTTTTACATCGTCATTGGCCCAGTTGATTTGAATCACCGGACTGGTGCCATGATTAGCAACGATCACCGGTTGCAGCAGTTTTGGTGCTACTGGTGCTGCCTCGAGAAAAGACACATTTACTTCATCGCTGGCCGGGCAGCCTTGATTGTTTCTGACAGCCACTGAATACGTGCCGTCTGTAGTCACCTGAATGGTGCGTGAGGTAGCCCCAGTCGACCATTCGTAAGACTGGCCAATAGGTAAGGACGCCCCCAGTGTTTCGGTTTGCCCTTCTGTAGAAACAATGTCTTCTCCTAGATCAACACTTGGTGGACCGGAGCATTGTGCATAGGCATACGTACTGCTGCCGCTGCTGCCCACTAAAATATTCTCCCCATTTGCCCCTTGTACCATTTGGTGAATCGTATTTGACCCTGAGTTAAAATGCGAAACATCCGTCTGATTTCCATCGGTATCAAAGCTGGCCGATCCAGGATGACTGGTGCCCGACTCTACGACCTTTCCTCCTATTTTCAGGGTACTTCCATCTTTGAAAATGGTCTTCCCTGCCGAGCTACTGCTCCCATGGGTAGCTGACAGCAGGTTTTCATACTGGATAACTCCTGTTGCATTTAACTTCATGAGCAGCATCTCCTCATGACCCGATACGGTCTTAGATCCTGTGACGTAGACATCCATGGGTGTGTTGTCGTTAACCGTGAGGTCATTGAGTGTGTAGGTGCTGGTGAAGGTTTTGGTGAACTCACCTGAGATTCCGTCAAAATCATAAATATCAAATACTCGATACCGGTAGCTGCCTGAAGTCAGCTTTGCCAGTACAACCAGTTCCGTATTGGAATAATAGGATGTGGCATCTATGATCTCTTCCACTGAACTACCAATGCTATAGCTTCTATTTTCCGTTGCTTCAGCATTTGATGCAAAATCACCCAACCAACCTTCTACCTGAACAGATGTTGATTTTCGAATGATCATAAATGTTCGTGTACCAGCAAAAACCAGTTGTTCCGGAATATCATCATCACTTGTGTCGTATTTGGTCGAAGCTTCAAAGTTTAACGAGCTATCAAAACGCCACAATCGAGCCTCAAGCCCCATGCCCCCACTCGCAGCACGAGAGGTAGTTATGTAGATATCGGAGTAGGATGGATGGTCTATGAAACCAATATCATAACCAATATTTCCAAATTTGACAGTGGCATTATTTACACTTTCATAATCAGACAGGAGTGTTCCACTGGCATTGTACTTCTGTATGAGAATGCCATTGGCCACCGCCGAGTTTTGTGCATCATCCGGGTTGATATTGATTAGAATAAAGACATTGTCATTCAAATCTACAGAAAGGGCTGCTCCATAATCTTCGGAGCTTCCATAGCCAGACGAGTAGGTTTTTGTCCAGTCATGATTCCCGTCTTCGTCAAACTTGACTAGAATGGCATCATAATCCGACCCGGTAAACAGCGTTCCTAAAACATACGTTTCACCTATCGAGCTGGTGGCAGACTCTGTCATTTCAAAGGACCCAGCAGCAGAGTAGCTGGCTGTCCACTTGTCAACATAAGGTTGGCCAAAACAAAGCTGAAAGGCTAAAAAACTAAAAAGGCAGTAATACAATCGTTTCATAAGGCAACTTTTTTGATTGGTAATCAAGTTGCCTAAGAGTCGTCAGGACTAAAACTGGTATTTAGTGAAGGGATTGATTTTTTTAGGGAACGAACACTTATACCGAGTAAGCCTAAAGCATACTGAGGCTTTCAATAAAGTCTTTACGATACGATTTTCCAATCTGTACCTTGTGTCCTTTCAGGAAAACGTACCCTTCGGACAAGGAATCTACATGCGCAAAGTTGATGAGATACGATCGATGAACACGCATAAATCCAAAGGGCAGAAGCTTTCCCTCCACACTTTTAAGCGTATGGCTGATGATGAATTTCTCTTTTTCGGTAAAGACGTTGGCATAGTTATCAAATGCCTCCACGTAGACGATATCAGAAGACATCACCGATATGATTTCCTGTCCGTTCTTCAGAAACAATTTTTCAGGTGCCTTTGAGTCGGCTGGCTTTTCTTTCCTTCTCGATAGAGCGATCTCTACATTGGCGATCAAGTCTCGCTCATTGAAAGGCTTTACGATATACCCTGAGGGATTGACTTGTTTGGCTCGGTCGAGTGTCTTTTGATCATAGTAGGAGGTCAAAAAAATGAATGGTACTTTGAGGTGTTTGGACAGCTCAATGCCATCCATCGTCCCATCAATATTGACATCCAGAATAGCCAGATCAGGGGCATTGTCCTCGAAAAATTCGAGCACCTTCTTGCCATTAAAAAAGGTACTGACCACCTCATACCCATGTCGCTCAAGGGTGTCAAGGATGTCATCAGCGATTAAAGGCTCATCTTCCACTACGACTATCGATGCTTTGCTCATGCTACCAGTTTGTATTGTGAAAGTTTCAGTTGGACATGGGTTCCTGCTCCGCTTAAGATATCTATTTCGGCCTCCAGTTTTCTGGACAGTGAGCGAATCATCTTCCAGCCAAACGAGTCTGAAGTTTCCAGTTTGCTCTTATCCATCCCTTTACCATTGTCCGCCACAGACACCACAAGTTGATTGTTATGCTCTTCAAGTGAAATGGTGATTTTTCCTTCTTTCGATTGATCAAAAGCATATTTGAGCGTGTTAGTGATGAGCTCATTCACGATGAGTCCCAAAGGAATAACCGTGTCGATATCCAGCTTTATACCCGAAGAATTCACCTGATAATCAACCAGCTCCTCATTCACCCCAAAGGAGTAAAAAAGCTCAGATAAGAGGTTCTCAAAATAGTCTTGCGCATCTACCCCTTTCAGATCGGTGGTGCCATACAGCCGCTGATGTATCAGGGCCATGGCTTTCACTCTGCTCTCCCCTTCTTTCACTGCTTTTTGGGCCGCCTCATCTTCCAGGTTACCAGCTTGCAGCTTGAGCAGGCTGGAGATTACCTGCAGATTGTTTTTCACCCGATGATGAATTTCCTGAATCAGGACTTCCTTTTCCTGAAGAGATTTTTTCTTTTGTCTGAACATGACAATGGCCAACCCTGCCACCACCGATAGCAATACCGCGAAGATGATGAGCCCATTTCGCTGCTGATCTTTCTTGCTTAGGGAGACCGCCTGTAGCTGTGTTTCTGCATTCAGCTGGGCAATCTCTGCTTCCCGCTTGTCCTTCTCATAGAGCTGCTCCAGTTCGGTTGTTTTAGTGAGCACCTCATTATCCCAGAGTTGCTCCTTTTGTTTTATGGCTTTTTTTAGATGAGTTAAGGAACGTTTTGGTTCTCCTAATTTTTCATAAACATTGGCCGCCAGATTATTGTACTCATAAGCAATATCCGGTTTTACCTTATCGTCAATGACTTCCCCCATTCGGGTCAGATACTTTTTTGATCGTGCCAGATCGTCCTGCTCAAAGTAAAACAGCACAAGTGCATTCAGCACCTGAGCTTTTGTGTCATAGGGACTGTCATCCTTGAGCAAACCAGCCGATTCTTCGTAATACTTCAATGCCGCATTTCGATTGTCAAGGGCTTCATGTGCGATCGCCAGGTTTATTAATTCATGTAGGTAAGCTGTTTCATTTTGCAGCTCACTGGCAAGCTGTAGAGCTTTGTTTGAATAGTATACTGAGCTATCGTATTCGTTGAGAAACCGACAAGCTGCGCTGATGTTCGTGAGCGTATTCAGTATACCATTTTGATCATCTCTCTTTTCCTTGTACATCAATGATTTCTGGTACGACTCTTTGGCCAAAGCATACTTTTCTGTCTTACGGAAGATAATCCCCATGTTATTATATAGAATCCCCAACATCCGAGTATCATCAATTTCCACATAAGTCCGGGAGGCTTCTTTGTACTTTTCAATGGCCGCTTCCAACTCCCCTTTGAATGAGTGAACCACTCCCAGGTTGAATACTGCATTAGCAAGACCTATCACATCATCATGATAAATAGCATGATCGGCCGCTTTTTGATAGTAGGCAATAGCTGAGTCAAACTCATTTTGATAATCGTATGCAAGCCCTTGTGCCCTGATTCCTTTGCCAATGATAATGGGGTTGTCCAATTGATGCCCCAACTCGAGCACCTTACCGGCATAGTACCAGGCAGAATCAAAATCATACTCCGCCCATTGGTAGTTCAGATCGCTATATAATAGAGCTCGAAGGCTATCATTACTCACATGCTCCGCTGAATCAGTTAGTGATCTGATCAGTTGAATATTTTGAGTAAATGCAAAAGAAAATTGAAAAAAAATAAAGTGGTAAACCAGCAGTTTTCGCATCGGATAAAAATAAACCAATAAAAATAAAAAGCCCCATCCGCATGGCAGACAGGGCTTTCGATTAGGTTAGGTTTAAGTTATTCTTTGACGAATTTCTTCATGATAGATTTACCACCTTCATCTACAAGGTGGATCATGTACATGCCTGAGTTCAAATTACCTAGGTGTACTTTGCCATTCACTAACTGTCCAGACTTAACAATCTGACCATTCAGGTTTGTGATTTTATATGACTCTTCTGCTCTGTTCGAAGCGATGCTCAATCGATCTTCCACTCTGTAGTTTGGATACATGCTCACGCTAACAGCCGTTCCTGTTGTGAACGATGAATGTATCACGTAAGAAGATGTAGCTCCGCCTACACAGAAGTTGGTTGTCTCACTTGAGCCAAATGCTCCACCGGATGCAAGCGTAGTGCCACCATCTGTCAGACTGTAAGAGCCATTCCCATAAGAGCAGCAAATACCGTCTCCGTATGAATCATTGATCACAAAGTCATAGCATCCTGCAGCCAGAGAAATGTTCTCTGTCACTGTAGATCCGTCAGGCTGTGAGCCGTACGTTCCACCAGAAGCTACCACTGTTCCACCATCTCTGATCTGCCAGCTGGTCTCCTCAGGATAGTTATCCAATGTGATGCTTAAAGTCACTGTAGTATTTCCGCCACCAGCAGTTACCTGCAGATCATCAACAGCGATATCACTAGACCATCCGTTTCCGGTTGTTCCTACGATTCGCAGCTTCACATCACCTCCAAGGTAAGAAGCCATATCAATGCTGGCTGTCTGCCATGAGTTGCCCTGGTTGCCTGAAAGCGTCCAGATGTTCGTCCAGCTATTGCCGTCCGTAGAAGCTTGTGCAGTTAAAGACCCAATGTTGCTTCCATACATGTGGTACTGGAATGAGAACGTTGCTGCGCTTTCTCCTGAAAGATCAAAACATGGGCTTTCAAGGATTGCTGTTGCATTGTGACCGATCTGTCCGGTGCTTCCGTTTGTTGAAGCTTCAAGGAACATGTAATACGATCCTTGTGCTGCTGAGCTTGGTCCTGTGTTTGATGAAGGGGTTCCGTTGGCATCTCTAACCCAGTTGCCATCATCTCCTGTAATCTGCGTCCATCCATCATTGCTTTCGAAACCTTCGCTGTAAGGAAGGGTCTCAGTAGATGAACAAGACATGCCAGGACTCTGAGTAGTGACATTCACCGCGTTGCTTGCTGCTGACTCATTGCCAGCTGCATCTTTTGCAGTCACAGTGAAAGTATAAGATGTACCAGAAGTAAGTCCTGTCACATTCGCAGTTGTGTTGGTTACAGTTCCAATGTTGGTAGACCCTTGATACACATCATAACCGGTTACTCCTACATTATCTGTAGATGCAGTCCAGTTTAGTGTAAGGGTGGTCTCTGTTACGTTAGATGCTGCAAGGTTGGTAGGTGCTGTCGGTGCTTCTGTGTCTCCACCACCTCCAGTGATGTTCACTGTATAATCTTCAACCTCACCATAAGTGAATGACTCACAAGCGGTAGGAACTGCATTATACTTCATCGAAACTCTCATTCGGGTATTACCTTCAACAGCACTGCTTGGTACTGTAAAGCTTCCTGAAACAGGAGTTGTTTGCGTTGCAGACTGTGTCCACACTTGCTCTCCTGCATCTGAAAAATCACCATCCTTGTTATAGTCAATCCAAACGCTGTATGCTTCGTTGTAAACTGTTCCTGTCCAGGTTGGAGTCACAGTAATCGTCGCAGAAGCGTCTTTCGCAAGATCAGTAGACTGGCTTGTGTAGTCACCATATCCTCCGGAAGATGCTCCAGTGGAATTATCGATACTTCCAAGCTGGACTCTGCTTATGTACTCATCGCTTGTATTATTACCATTTGACGCACAGTAGTTTAACTGCACTTCAGTTGTAGTAAAGTTTACTGAACTGGAGTAAGAAGAATTAGATCCGTCAGAACACTTGCTTCTCACTTGTGCTTCGTACTGCGTTTCAGCGGTCAGTCCGGTAAGACTTGCAGAAGCACCCGAAGAAGCTTGTGTGGTCCAAGTTGTAGTACCTGTCTGACGATATCTTACGTCGTAAGTAGCTCCTGAAACCGGATCCCAGCTAAGTGTAGCTGTAGATGATCCAACATTAGAAGATGAAAGTCCGGTAGGAGTGGTTGCCGTACAAGGCACTGAAGCTCCGAGACCAGTTACAACCAATGAAAAGTCCTGACTACCTCCGGAAAGAGATCCTTTGTGAGTAACAGTGATTGTATATGATCCTGTTGCATTGGCAATATCAACTCTTTCGTATGGATCAACATTGTTATCGCCAGTTCCATTTGAGTTGATACCAGTCAATCTATAAGGATTGTAAGTTGTTCCTCCCTGAGAAACTCTAATATCAAGGTCATTTACAAGTACCGGAGTTGTTTGGTTTGCTGTTCCAGTATTAGCTGTTCCAGCCGGATCTGTCCAGGAGATAGATGCCAATAACGGACTACTTCCATCAGAGTCAACATTCAATGTATAAGTCTGGCCAGGATTCAGCGTAAGCTCCGAAACTACAGAAGCTCCACCATTAGAGCTGATTACCTCAGCAGCTTTTTTGGCGTTAAGCAGTCCCCATCCGTAAACTACGTCCGGACCGGAGATACCTGCATCATCAGCAGTATGAAGTGCCACCCCTTTTAGGGTTGCAGCTCTCATGAAAGAGCCATTCAAATTGTTGTAATGCTGCTGAAGAAGTAATAGTGTTCCGGTCACGTTAGGTGATGCCATGGAAGTACCACTGATAGAGTTGTAAGCTACATCACTGTTGTCGTACGTAGAGTAAACACCTGTACCATTACCAGTAATGTCCGGCTTGATTCTGTAATCATCTGTAGGACCTTCACTACTGCTACTGTTAATTGTCACTGAATTGAAAGTACCATCATTGTTGACATTTGCATCTTGCCCGTTGGCAACAACCATGTTGTTTTTGGAAGTCGAGTGACCAGTAAGTTTATCATATGCGGACTGACCGGCAAGTGGGTTTCCGTTTGAGGAATTGTCATTACCGTCATTACCAGCAGCAACTACCATCAAGTAAAATGGAGAGTTGTACATCAAATTATCCCAATCTCTAGATTCATCGATATATGCCCCAAAGTACCAATCAGGTACCAGGTCCGCTCTAAATCCATACGAGTGATTTGAAATCAACATCCCGCTTGCCGCTTCAGTGGTAGCTTCCGAAAGGTCATTGTTCCAATCATGGGTAAGTGCTCTAGCTTGTGGAGCCATTCCTTTAGCAGCTGCTTGTACACCTGATGCAACAATAGTACCGGTAACATGCTGTGCGTGGAAGCTATTTCCATTCAAACCCGTCACTCCATCATTGATTGTAACCCGGTTGTTTCCACCCGGCCCATCAAACTCCTGGTGTGTTACTCGGGTTGGTCCTCCATCCCATACATGAGCAGTCATGTTTTGGCCATCAAGACTTAAACCAAGTGAACCCCCAATATTGAGGTGATCTGCTCGTGTAGACCGTGCAGCATCCTCATTATAGATTGTGTAATAAATAGGTTGGCCGTCTTTTGATACTGCTACCAATTCATCTACAGAACCATCCGAATTTGCTTTGAGGATTTCCCAACCTCGTAGGGAGGCCATGTTAATGGCTTGAGCTTTTCTGTTGTCCTCTTTGGCTTTAAAGCTCTGTTTTAGTTGGGTAAGTTTTACTTTGTCATACTTGTTGCTAATCTCTTGCCGCTGCTCTGGAGTCTGGGCAAAAGTGGTCATAGTGGACAAGGTAAAGGCGAGCAACAACGCCTTAACCTGTCGCTTGTTTCTTCTCATAATAAAACGATCTAGGTTACTAATTAATCCGACGAATATAAGGTTATTTTTTACGGACTTCCAACAAGCTTTGCTTTAAAAAAACAAAATCAATACTTTATTTTGTTTATAAACAAAAATTAAAATTTTAAACTGTTATTATTATTTTTTCAGAACGAGCTAAGAATCTATTGCACTTTACATAGATAAAAATGTATTATCAAATGATAATGAAAGTTACAATCTGTCGACGAATCAGTCTATTGTGTAGACGAAATAGTTTAAATTGATCCTAAATTCAGGATTTATACGATAATGTCGTTATGTATAAAATATTAAAAGGAATCACAATTTTAGTTTGGCTATTTTTTGGTTGTGCTGCTCAAAAACCTAAAATTGAGAAAGGTACATTAAAAGGTGTAACAGGAGTTTATGAAGGGAATTGCATGCCTGGGCCGGGAAGACCTCCGTGTGAGCCAAGACCTGTTTCAATAACAATTTTGATTACTGACGTAAGTGAATCTTACGATGAAAATAAACTGGTAAAAAAAATTAAGTCAGATGATAATGGCGAGTATCAGACAGATCTTCCTGTCGGAAGATATAGTTTATTCTTAAATGATGCTGATCAGGTAGTATGTACGATAATCCAATGTCCGGAAACATGCATTTGTCATCCATTTGAAATTAAGTCAGATTCCACCACTACTATTGATGCGAATCTGGATCATGCAGTTTGGTGAGTGTTGAATAGTCCTGCTAATCCTCATTTTTTCGTTCTACCAAAAGAACGAATCCTTCGTCGAGCAGAAGGTAACCCTGTTCATAGCAAAACCGGTAGATATCTCCAGCTTTCGTTGTGTAGCTATTCGTATAAAAATCAAAGTCAAATCCTTTCTTTAATAATTTGTCTTTGTGCGTCTTTTTCTTGCCATCCGGGTTTAGTTCAAGCAATATTCTTCGATTCTTAGCCAATGTGTTGTTCACATTTCTCATGTAATTGGTTGTGGCTGAATTCGCCTTATTATTAAAGGCATTTCGACATGCATCTGAGCAAAATTTTTTATCAATCCGACCGTGAACAGGTCTGCCGCACTCCGGGCATTCTCTATTTTTCATTTTTCTAAAGTATTGACTTTCAATAAAAAATCCAATTACAAACGACTACAAACGGATACTAAATGACTACAAATATTTAAAAACCGAATCAAGTTTGTGACCTACCCAACCTTTGCCATCGTCAAACGACAAATTCATCTACCAACAGGTGAATCATTAACAATTAAAATTTTTATTATCATGACAAGTTTAAAGAACCACGTACAACTAATTGGTAGATTAGGTAACGATCCAGAAGTAAGAACTTTCGAAAGCGGCAAAAAAATGGCCACATTCTCACTCGCTACAAACGAGACGTATTACAATAACAAAGGTGAAAAAGTAGAAGATACTCAATGGCACAACATTGTGGTGTGGGGTAAGAAAGCGGATGTAGTCGAAAACTATCTTAATAAAGGAAGCGAGATCGCGCTGGGAGGTAAGTTGATTAATCGATCATATGAAAAAGAGGGTGAGAAAAAATACATCACCGAGATTAGCTTGAGCGAACTACACATGATGGGTAAGAAAGATTGATTATCAATTTTATCGTTGACTAAAAAAGCCCTGCATCGTTAACGATGCAGGGCTTACTTTTTTTTAATCAATTTTAATCCCTCTTCTTTGTCACACTTATTTTCTTAAGCGCACTTTCCTTAGAGAGTGAGCCACTGTCATAGCCTTTAAGCACTTCTCCTTTTACACTCACCTCAATTTCTTCAGGCATTTCACATCCCCGACATTCGGTAAGCTTAACTTTGAAAGTCAACATCTCTTCTGGTTTCATACTTCTAATGGTCCGTCCGTAATCAAGAAGGTTTTCCTTGAATGTTTGCTCAAACTGAGGATACATAGCGTTGACCTTTTCGTTACGCTCTTCCTGAGATAATCCGGTTTCTCCAGTTGTACGAATCGTGTGGATTCCTCCATCACTGGTCGAGGAGTACATCTTCATACTGAAGGTCACTCCGTATCCTTCAAGATTGGTATAACCAATACTTCTGGAAGACATGTAATAGGTAGATGATAGATCCGGCTCATATAATCTGGCGAAAATCGTTGCAAATAACTCAAGGTCTTTAGCAACCTCCTTATTTTCATTAGATGTGAAGGAGATTTTACCAATCACTTCACTCCTATCTAGTTTACCCTGTTTAAATGCGATCAAGTCACTTTTCAGGATTTGAGCCGTAAGACCAGACTGCTTTTTCACTGAGTTTCTTCCACTCACAAAAATCCGATCGTTTTTGCCACTGGTTTGTACTATAATTCTATCCGATGGCTTAAGCTGTCCAATCAAATCTGCATAGTCCACCAAAAAAGTGGTCATTTGCTCCCTGAGGTTTTCTTCAGCAAGCTCAGCAAGTTCATCTCCCTTGATCTCTACACGCCTTTTATCTTCAATCACTCTTCGCTCCTCATCATCTGGCTCTGGTGCTTCAGGTGCTACAACTACCGCTGAACCGCCTCCACTTGACCGATATACAACACTTGAGCCCGATGCTTTAAAAACAAAAGTTGATTGCGGAATGCTAAAGATCACACCATAGTCCTGAATGTAGTTGCTCTCCACATTGTCGTAAAATATTGATCTACTTTCCCCTCTTGCCAGTGTACTAAGGATATTCTCAGCAATTTTTAAATCACGATCCATGCGTTCTTCATCAAATGATTGAGCATAGGTAAAATCGACGCTCGCACATAGAAGCATTCCTGCTATTATTAGTCTTATTGTTTTCATTCGTTTCATTTTTTAGTCCTTCTTAAAATTCAATACTGGTTTGGGTCTTCAACTGTCGAGATAATATTTGCTAATATCTGATTGGTTTGGAATTGATTTAGCTCAGCATCATCTTGAAAATTTTCAAATCTAGTTTGGATGAGCTCAAGATCGTTTTGCCTTTGAATATCCAGAAAGATGGCAAAGTCTGTAAGCACCTGATCCGTATATTTCTTTTGCTCTAACTCAGAGCTTTCGACCATTTTTCGTAGCTGCTCCAGGTATTGTTTCTTTTGTTTTTCAAAATCATCTACTACATGGTCAGGCTTATAGCTTACTAATTGATTTTGAAGCGATTGATTGCTTTCAGAGACCAAATTCCTCATATCTTCTTTAGCGAGTTGGATGTCTTCAGACAAACGTTTATTGTTTTTTTCAATCGCTTCGGCAACCAGCTTTTCAATGTCCTGTTGATTTTGTTCACCAGCTTGATGGCCATATGCTAATTCAAATCCTTGATTATTTAATGTCACTCGAAAATTTGTGAGGTATCCCATAAATAGGATGAGCGCAATGCTTGCAGCAATAGCCAATGTTCTTTGCCAAAACGACATTGTGGATGCTCCAACCACAACCTTGCGGGGATTTTCAAATGAAAACGTAGGGACCTCAACTTCCTTATCTTCCAGCTGTCCCATGATTGAAAGGGTGGATTTCAATCCATTCAACTCTTTTCTTGCATCCTCATTGTCTGCAAGGTATTTCTCCACTTTATCAAGTTCTTTTCCTACCAGCTCACCACACAGGTAAGCAATTAAGGTCGACTCTTCCGGTTTATAGCTCATAGCTTAATGTTTCTTTCGTAATTCGTTCTTCTTCCAAATAATTTTTCAGGAGTTTTAAGCCCCTGTACATCCAGGTCTTCACCGTGTTTTCTGAAGTATCCATTACCTCAGCGATCTCTCTAAACTTCATCCCCTCATACTCTTTCATAATAATCACACTCCGTTGATCTTCTGAAATTTTCTGAAGACTGGCAAAAAGAATTCGTTGCATCTCTTGCTGCCTATAGCTCATCTCAGGGTTGTAAAACGCCCCCTCTGCCTGACCTTCTTCCCTGATCATTGTTTCACCATCATCTCCTTGGGATGTGGTGAATGGAACCGTTCGAGAACGTGACCATTTTCTACCCTCCTCATGACAATAGTTTGTTGCTATCCGATATATCCATGGTTTAAATCTGGTTATATCTTTCAGCTTCGCCAGGTTTCTAAACACCGAAATGAAGGTTCGCTGTGTGATATCAGATGCGAGCTCTTCAACAGAACATTGCTTCAGTACATAATTGTAAATCCTTTTGTACCAAAGACTAACCAATTGATTGAATGACCGCTCATCGCCGGTCATTGCTTTTTCAATCAGGTCATCCATATTCACCATAGCAGTGGTTACCTGACTGACTTGCATAATGTTCGATTAGTATTTTCTAATGTTTCCATCATAAGGCTTGGTTTCTTCTAAGATGACATAGCCTTAAAAAAAGTTTTAATCAGGAAGAAAAAACTTTGATTTGCGTGAAAATGCTATTAATCAGAATGAATTTACCGAAAATTGATCTATTCCGCTGAGTTATCGGATGAGTATCCTACCGCATAATGCCTGGCCATCCACATTCAACCGGTAATAATAAATGCCTGGTTCAAACCCTATAGTAGGTATGTTATCTTGTGAGCCTTGAACTTCCTGTGAATGAATAAGTGCCCCCCGTTGATCTATCAGCTCGAGCAAGGGAGTTCGATCTGCAAACTCTTTTGTAATTATGGTAATTGGTTCTCCTGAAGAAACCGGATTGGGAAACACCCTGACTGGAATTTCAGTCAGGTAGAAGGTAGATCCGGCTGAT
This sequence comes from Ekhidna lutea, assembly GCF_900188325.1. Lineage (GTDB taxonomy): Bacteria > Bacteroidota > Bacteroidia > Cytophagales > Cyclobacteriaceae > Ekhidna > Ekhidna lutea. Next base: position 241,257 of record NZ_FZPD01000006.1, read on the forward strand.
AAGGTCAACTCTTCACCGTTAATGAATCTGATAGTAGCTCTATGTTCATTATACCCTTGATTTGGATTACCATCCAAAATGCTAATTTCTTCAGATACCAGTACCATTTCTGACAAATTAGCTATTTGGGTATATCCACTTATTATATCATTCCGTTCAAATACTATTTCATCAATTCCGTAAGTAGTGCCAAGACGTAGGTTTAAATAAATTCCAGTATCCAGTGCGACAGACTGAAAAAAGGAGGATACATAACAACCGACTCCTTGCAGGGTGTAATCAAACGTAGGAGTAGGCAATAGTTCTTCACCATTTATCAGTCTTGGTTTGATCGAAAATCTGGTGTCAGGTAGTGTTTCAACATTCGGAATGATTAGAAATGTATCGCTCGTAATGGCAAACTCTTCTAAAGCATCATCCCCAAGCCTTGAAACTGCATATTCGTCAGCATTTTGGGATCGATCCCACCTAAGCATTAAGGAATCAGCGCAATTGAACCCAAGAGATGCTTGCAATGGTTCTGAGACGGTAAAAATATCTGTTTCAAAAACTTCCATCCCAATAGTCATTCTTGCACGAATGCTGTTATTCAACATCGGGGGATTATTCCAGCGCCAGTAGCCATTTTTTAACTCTACTGCCGCATCTAATACAATCCAGTCAATCCCATCAATTGAATAAGACAATTCTCCAATTCCATCTTTTGTTGTATCCCATCTGAAGTATGATCCCGACTCTCCATTATAGGGCATATTATCACTCCCGGTTGGATAATCCCACTCGAAAGAGTCGCTCAATTCATATTCCCAGGCTATAAAATAATCCTGATCTGTAAGCAAATCTGCTCCTTCTATTTCTATTGTATAGGAAGTCGATGGATTTGGTATGGTGACTTGTTCAACGTTATTTAGTTCATCCACAGACCTGGTTGCTTGTTTCGACAGATTCTCAACGTTTGGGCTAGCGTCAAGCACCCATGGCAATATCGTGTCTACTCCATCGGTAACTCTCAAATCAAGATTATTTACTAAGGCTGGAAAATCTCCAATATTGGCTGCCGGATCGGTCCAGCAAAGTGTCACCTTAAGGTTAACAGCATTAGCGGGAAGTGTCAGGGTAAGAGTTTCTATTTCATTATTTGCAACAGTTCCTGAGGCGTATTGCAAATTCTGTAGCATCTGTAAGCTTTTCCAGGCGTTTATATTTCCATAGCCCGTCAGATAGTCCAACCCAGTGGGTCCAACGTCATCTGCTCCATTTATGAGCAATGCTTTGGTTAAAGCCGATGGCATCTCAGCTCCCCCGTTACCCTGCCTATATTGTTGTTGCAAGAGGATGGATATACCTGAAGCCAAAGCTGCTGAATTGGAACTTCCAACTGCACTATATGTTACTACTTCGGGTTTCACCCTGCCATCATAGGCCGGCCCACGAGAAACAAATGAAGGAATATTACCAACAGTATCAACTGATCCTACAACCAAAGAATTTTTCGTCATTTTGATATTGCCTGTCAGATTAGCAAATCCTTCAATACCTGAATAAATACCATCCGATGAGACTTCACGCCCCTCGTTACCACTTGAAAAGATATGTAGCAGACTCTTGTTAGCTACCGAGCTTTGATCAAATGCTCTTGCTTCCACCCCATAATCGCTTGATCGAGGAATTCCGTACGAATGATTCTGTGTGAGAACACCAAGTTCCGCATACGATTGATCTGAATCAGGCATAGCATCCAAAAAATCCGATGAAGTAATTGTTACTCTATTTGCAACACCACGACCGGTAATAAATGAATTACCTGCTCCGGCTATGATTGTCGCCATTTCTGTTGCATGGCTGTTGGTCGTCTCACTCTCAAGCCCAGAAGCTAAACTACGCCCTAACAAATCGATATCGCTTTCATCAAATCTGTTTTCCTGAATAGATACAACCTCAGTTGATCCGTTTAAGTCAGGGTAGCTGTGGTGAATTTTATTTACTCTATTAGGATTAAGGTTCATGTCAATCACCCTGCTTTCGACAGATGGACTGTTTACCTTATCAGTGATATGAATTACTTCAGGATGTGGAATCAATATTTCCTCTACTTTGGACCACTTACCTTTTATTAAATAGGTATTACTTGATTCGTAAAATCTGACTATTTCAAAAGAATCCTGTAAATCAAAATTGAATAGCTCAGTAACTACCACATAATAGTGATCCACATGCCTGCTTTCTTTCAGGCTTAACTTCCATTCGTTGGATACACTCCAGTAATGATCAGCCTCTATTCCGTTAAAGGTTCCTCTTGTGATATGATGCATTCGGTCAAACGACCTTAATATTTTTAATTTAGGATTTGCTTCCAGAATCTTCCTGACTGAACCATTAAGTAAGAGTGTACCTTCAGACTCACCTAACTTTGAGATGCTGATTTTAGCGCTAATGCTCTCTTTCCATAGTTCTGCCTTTTGGGTAAATCCCACAACAGACCAAACAAACAATACCAGGTTTAAAACAATTCCTCTCATAGGTTCGCCAAATTAGACAAAACACCACATATCATCGATGAACAAATTTAATTTGTCGATTAATGGACATTTTCAATAGACTATACTTTATTCATTAAATATTTCGATTTATAATTGGATATTTTAAATATAGTGCAGAATATTATTTGTTTTATCAAGTGATAATGTTGATAAAAAAATAGAATATTATTTTTATTTCTTAAATCATAGTTTTTATATTGGCAGTAAATGTTTAACCTAATATTATTATGAGAAGATTAAATTTATCGCTTTGGAGCGTCGTTGTGATGTTCCTGGCAATTGGTTTCACCTCTTGTTCATCTGAAGAAGAGGCACCTGTGGCCGACGAAATCTCTGACGAGGTTTTAGCTCAATTTACTGACATTGGATTTGATGTAAGTGACATTCAAATTGTCAACCAGAAAAATCCATTAACAGGAGAGGTCACAAGAGGGTACTTACTGGAGCAGGACATGTTCGTTCCTATGGACAAATTAAGAGAAATGGTCAATAGTGACTTTTTCGGTCAATTGGAACAGTACAGGACCACTAATTTGGTTTCGTCTAGCAATTACAACATTGACATCATTGGTTATACTGGTGGGTCATATGCGCTAGACAACACAATGAGGACTGCTCTTCAGTGGGCTGTCAACAATTACAACAGACTAAATATTGGTCTAAACTTCAACCTTTCTTACGGAACAAACTACAGTAGCAAAGACATTGTAGTTTATAAAGTAAGTGGTGGTGGAGGTGGTTCTGCTGGATTCCCTTCAGGAGGTAAGCCTTACAAGTGGGTTCAAATTCACTCTGGAACCAGCAGTTATGGAACTAATGTAGTCGAGCATGTTATCACACATGAAATTGGTCACTGTGTAGGATTCCGTCACACTGACTATTTCGACAGATCTATTTCTTGTGGGTCTGGAGGAAACGAAGGATCTGCCGGGGTTGGAGCACACCATGTTCCTGGAACTCCAACTGGAGCTGACATGAATTCTATTATGCTTGCTTGCTTTAGCTCAAGTGAGGATGGTGAATTTGGCAGCTATGACATAACTGCCCTTGAGTATCTTTACTAAGAGCAAATAATTGCCCTCACCAAAAAGGGAAAGCCGGCCAATAGGTCGGCTTTTTTTATGCTATAGATTTTATTTTATGTGTCTGGGTATTGAATGAGAAGCTTTCACCAACTGTTTTGCCCGCCATTTCTTGAGCCAATGGGGCGCTTGATGAAATTACAAATATTTGCTTATTCTCAAAGGTCATCTGACCAAATGGAACACTTATAAAAAACGTCCCTTTATCCGTTTCCACCAAACTACCCTGCCGAATCCTTTCATGAGTTTTCTCAACTTCAATCATTTCAAGTGTGGTGAGTTGATTTAGTAGTATTTCTAATTGCCCATTTAGTTTGTTCTTTTCCTGCATCATCACTTCCCTTCCTGTCTCATACTTATCCCCCATACTGCTCTTAGTGTCTGAGATGGCCGACTCCTGCACAGCATCAATTTCTGATTTGATCTCCTTAATTTTATTTCTGAGCATCCCAAGGCACTCCTTCTGTATTCTTTTTTTCAATTCCATATCTTATTCAAACTTAATTCTAAAATCAGTAGGGTAAAATTCAAATCAACTGTAACACTAAAGGAATGATGCGGCGACACTCGTATATTTGGGTACTATTGCTCAAAATGAAAGTCACCAGACCATTTACTAAGAATGACCTAAAGGATCTCTATGATGAGTATTTCGAAAGTATTCGTGGGTTTTTGTATTATAAATGTAGCAATATCGATCTCGCTGATGATCTGGTACAAGAGACGTTTATAAAAATTTGGAGCAAGAGAGATGACATAAAAAAGGAGACGGTGAAAAGTCTGCTATATACAATTGCAAATAATTTGCTAATGAACCACTTTAATCATCAAAAAGTGGTTAGAGAACATCAGAAAAGTGCAAATGTTAGCATCTCCTCAAATACTGTATCGCCTCAATTCCAAATGGAAGAGGCTGAGTTTGAGTCCAAATTAAACAATGCGATTGCAAAACTGCCGGATGACTGCAGGGAAGTATTTTTGATGAATAGAATTGATAAATTGAAGTATGCTGAAATAGCAGAGCGGCTAAACCTGAGTGTGAAAGCCATAGAAAAACGAATGAGCAAAACAATAGGATTGTTAAAAGAATCCCTGGGGATGAAGATATAATGAGTGATTTAGACAAATATCGAAAAGTACTAAATCATGAATCTGATGAGGTCAATGATTCGCTTTCTGAATTTCTAAAGAAAGCCGCCAACGCTCGTGTGCCTGAAGGAAAAGGGAAAGATGAAATTTGGGCAAATATTGATGATCGCATCAGCAATGAGTCACAAGAAAAGAAAGTGATGCCAATCTGGCGCTATATAAGCGTAGCTGCCTCTCTCCTTATTATTGCCACTTTTGCATTTTTATATTACTATCAGGAATCACCTGCCAAATCAATTGAAGTAAATACCACAATTGCTGAGTCAAGGATGATTGAATTACCGGATGGCTCAACGGTTTCTCTAAATGCTAATTCAAGCATTTCCTATTCTGAGGAATGGAACAGGGAATTGCAATTAAGCGGTGAAGCATTTTTTGAGGTTGAAAAAGGCGATAAATTCATAGTTAAAACGTCAATAGGCTCTGTTGAGGTTTTAGGTACTTCCTTCAACGTGTTTGCCCGGGATTCCACATTCGAAGTAGCTTGTAAAACAGGGAAGGTGCGTGTAGATGTGCCATCCAAAGCAGTAAGTGAACAACTCTCACCAGGTCAATCGATCCGGCTTGAAAAAGATACTGTGAAAAGAACATCGCTTGACACTGAACTTGTGGGTAAATGGCAAGCCGGTGAATTCTACTTCAATGAGCAGCGACTCTCGGATGTATTGAATGAGGTAGAACGCCAATTCGACGTTACAATCACTCTATCAGATTCTTCAGATCATGTTTTCTCCGGCTATTTCACCAATAAAAATATTGAAAGCGCCTTAGATATGGTTTGTCTGCCTCTTGGTCTTACCTATGAGAAAACAGAAGGCAGTACCTATACTGTACGGCAAACAGAATAAAGGCAATGCGGACGCTTACCACCTCTATCATACTGCTTTTAACTATAGCTTCCTTTGCGCAACAATCCTTTGAGGTTTCTGCAGAAAATGAATCCCTAACTACAGTAATTAAGTCACTCTCGAAAGCGTATAATCTTAAATTTTCGTATAGTCCGCGCGTATTATCTAAACATAAGGTTACTCTAAGAATAAAGGCCAAATCTCAAGCTGAGCTTATTAGTAAAGTATTCGAAAACCTCCCTTTTGAGCTAAAGCTTACTGATGGAGTATACCTTATTATCCCTAAAAAAGAAGAACCAAAACAAACACCGATTATTGGACAAGTGTACGATGGTAGCAGTGGTGAGCCTCTCGCCTATGCACATGTTCAAACAAAGGATAAAGGAACTCTTAGTTCACAGAATGGTAGATTTAGTTTGCCACCAAGCCGTGATACCATTACTTTATCCGTTAGCTACATTGGCTACAAGAATATAGAACTAAAAGTACCTCCTAACGAAGAAAATTTAACGCTAAAGTTGGATCAGAACCCTCAGGAACTACAGGAGGTAGTGCTCACTGCAGAATCTGACAATTTCAATCCGGACCCGTCATTTTTTAGTCTCAACCCCCAACAATTCAGCTCTCTACCTATGCTTGGAGAGACAGATGTTTTTAAAACTCTGCAGCTTTTACCCGGTGTGAGAGCTACTGATGAAACCTCTTCCGGGCTTGTTGTTAGAGGCAGTTTGCCATCTCAAAACCTAGTATTGATGGATGGATTTACACTTTATAATCTGGATCATTTTTTTGGAATTTTCAGCACATTAAATCCAAATGCAATCAACAATATCGATTTTTATAAAGGTGGGTTTGGCCCTCAATTTGGTGGCCGGGTTTCCTCAGTCATTGATGTGGCAGGAAAAAATGGAGCTGTTGAGAAGTTTGGAGGACAAGTGGGTTTAAATATGCTATCGTTTAATACCACGTTCAATATTCCATTTGGTAGTAAGACGTCTGCACTGATTGCCTTCCGTCAGTCATTCACAGATGTTGTTAACTCAGACTTATATCAGGATTTCCTTACTTCCAGTAGACAAAATTATCTTGAGTCCATCAGTTCAGAGTTAACAGCCCTAAACCTATCACCATCACTTCAGTTCCACGATATTAATGCTAAAGTGCAGCATCGATTTAGTGAACGCTCCATTTTTGATGTCAATTTTTACGTAAGTGAGGACTTTTATGCCGGAAATTACCAGGAGAGCAATGACTTTGCTGAGTATGTTGTCCTTGACGAATCCAACTGGGCCAATGCTGGAATTAGCTTCAATCTGAAAAGCCAGTTTAGGCCCAATTGGTTCAATAGCACCACGCTGAGTGCGTCGGAATACCGTGAAGATGAATCTTTATCCATCACCCAAACCTTTTTTCAGGACATTGCATTTGATGGTGATAGCATCGAAGCAAATGAAAGCATAGAATATTTCAATTACAGTATTGGCAGTTCTGTGGGTGACGTAACCATCAAATCACATAATGAAATCGATATCGATCATCAGAACACCCTATCCGGAGGTGTTGAGATCAACGCTATCAATACAGATTACGAAACAAGACAAAGCTACCTTGTAAACCTGGCAACCACCGAAGGATACACTGATACGCTCACGATTGAAGCCAGCATTTTTAGCTTATATGGAAATTACCGCTTCCACAAGGAAGATATCACCGCAAATATCGGAATACGATCATCTTACTATGAGCCAACAGACAAGTGGTATGTTGAGCCCCGGTTTGACATGGGGATTAAAATAAGTGATCAGTTTGCCTTAAAGGGGGCAGCCTCATTTCATCATCAGTTTATTACCCAAACCTCACTATCCATCCTTCAAAACTCAGACCAGTTTTACTGGATTCTTGCAGACGACAAGATCATTCCCGTTCAGCGAAGTGCTCATTTTATTTTTGGAGGTAATTACGCATTTAATGATAACTGGTCCGTAGATCTGGAATACTACAACAAACGTACAGAGGGAATCATAGAAAGTCAGTTCCTTGTGCTCCCTCCTGAGATCATCGAACTGTTGCTAGAGCAAAACTTGAATCTCTCAGGAGAAAATAACGCTGAAGGAATGGACCTGTTTGTTAAGTATAGAATCAAAACATTTACCTCTATGCTCAGCTACTCGTTGGGTAGATCCGAGAACTCATTTTGGTATCGGAATCAAAACAATGACTACCCTTCCGTACAAGACCAACGTCATGAGCTAAACTTTACGAATATTCTGAAACTCGGTAAATGGGAGCTTTCTAGCGTGTATTTATTAGGTACGGGTCAGCGATATACGCCTGCAAACCCTGAGTACAGCCTTGAAAATGATTCTGATTCATTTTATGATCTTACCCGAATAAATCAGGAAAAATTACCGGCCTACAAGAGACTTGATCTTTCTGCTAAATACAACTTCAATATCGGAAGCCTATCGTGTGAGTCCGGAGTTACCTTATTCAATTTGCTCAACAACAAGAATATTAAATCAAGAAAGCTTACCGTCAGGTATGTATTTGACGAACAAACTGATGCTAGCAATGCCACAGATGAGTTAGAGGTGGTGCCTCTGGACACACATCTGCTTGGGTTTACTCCTAATTTTTTCTTCAACATAAGGTTCTAAATCCACTTTTTTCCTGAATTCGAATTTTTCGGTAGGGTAAATCTCGACACACCTGTACCACTACTGAAACACAAATTCGAATCTTATGAAAACTAAAAAATCAATTATCGCCTCTCTTTGGATTGCACTCGCAATTCTGGTTTGGTCATGTAATGACAGCAGTGAATCACCTGTTGATGTACAGCAAGAAAATATTGTTGCAGACAATCTTTTGGTTAATTCCAACTCTGCACTAAATAGGTTAAGAAGCAATGGTATCGGAGGCCCGATGGGAGCCCTTTTTGGGAACTTTCAAAGTAGCAATGGAGGAAGAACAGATCAATCTCCTTCTGCAATGTTTAGAAATGCACGGTCTGCCAATGACTCTACTGATACTGAGCCAACATGCCTTGTGGAAACATGGGAAGATGACGGTCAGGGTAATTATACCTACACCCTCGACTTTGGTGATGGATGTGATTATTACGGAGAATGGCTGAAAGGCAAGTTGGTGGAAAAGGGATCATACAGTGAATCAAGTTTTAGCTCAAACTCAACTTACATAAACTTTGGAGGTCATGACTGGACCATTGATGGTACACATAGCTACAGTGGCACCTGGGAAACTAGTGATGAAACTTCAGAGCCATCTGATCACGACTCAGTTGCTTATCATTACAATGCCAGCTACGAATTCAGTGCAGATCTTCATATGGCCTATATGGAATATGGACATGACTCTACAACTGATGTATCTACTGATGAGCAATTGATTGAAGTAGACTATGTAGCTCAAGGTGCTGAAGAAGTAGATCAGCATGGTTATACAATAAATAGCAGGACAGAATCAGTGGATGTAAGCACAGGAGAGTCTTTCAGTTCTCAAGTAGATATTCCACTATTCTATGACTTTGAATGTGAGGATGAAGGTGTTTGGATCTTTGTTAGCGGCCAGCAGTCCGGAAGCTATACCTATGGTGACCAAACGGGCACATACAGCATAAACTTTGGAGATGGAAGCTGCGATAACATTGTGGTGGTTACTGAAAATGGTGTATCAGAAGAAGTGGACCTTGGCGAAGAATGGGATGAGTGGGAAGATGAATGTGGTGACGAAAGTTAATAGAAACTTATTCTCAGGTTAGTTAAATAAAAGTGCCCTCGGAATTAATTCCGGGGCACTTTTTCCATTTACTAACCCAAATCGTCAATGGTTTCTTTAATATCCTGTTTCACCTTATTGTATCCCTCTTCAATTTCAGTCATCGCCTCGTTCACATCTGTTTTAACTTCATTCCAGTTCTCTTTTGTTGCATTTTTAGCTTTATCGATGGCGTTATTCAGGTCATTCTTTTTTTGCTCCAATTCCGCTTTAGCTTCTTCGAGCGTACGCTCAACAGGACCTTCGTTAATATCTAATTCATCCTCTACTTTTTCTATTGCGTCTTCAACACTCGATTTCATCTTTTCCAAATCAGTAACAATCTCCTGCTTCTGTTTTTCAAAGTCTTTTTCTGCTCCATCTTTCGTGTTGCTACAGGCAAATAGAAAAACCAGTGCAAGGATCGAAATTGATTTGATAGTAAGTCTTAAATAGTTGTTTGTGGGTTTCATTTTTTTATTCGATTTAGATTTTTCATCTATTAATCAGAAAAAGTGTACCAATCAATAAAACAGCCAAAACAACTCATAATCAAGGTTATTTAACTCATTCTTATTCTCTAAATGAGAAACGTCCATTCAATTTGAGAAGGAAATAATGAAAAAGTCGCTCAAAGAGGTCATCTATGGCGAGGCATGATATTTCCAATGAGTAGAGTGAATCAAACAATACATAACATGTTAACCTGGACATTAATATTTCTCATTGTTGCTCTTGTAGCCGGACTCTTTGGATTTGGTAAAATCTCCAGAGGAGCGGCAGGCATTGCCCGTTTCCTGTTTTTCATCTTTGTGATCTTACTCATTATTTCCTTGCTCACCGATATTTTTGCTTAGTCCAATCAGACGGCACAAAACCTAGTATTGTAAACAGATAGAATGAAAGAAAAGAACCACAACTCCCCTCCCTGGAGGGGTTGGGGTTGGTTAATATGAAAACTTTTCTTTCACACTAGAAGATTCAATTATGATCAAAAGAGTGTGACAGCTCCCATAATGAGATTCTAACGCTTCAATTCTGAATCAATTCAAATCAATTTCTACAAAAACGAAACATATTATCGAGCCCTTCGTTAGCCCATTTCAACAATCAATTTCTACATATACGAAAGATTTAGTAACCTTTGCGCTGAAGAGAAGTTTAAATGGTGATGAGTAGCAATAATGTTAAGCCACCAGGGTGGATTCAGCGATTGGTTGAACGATTTTGCGAACCTTATTTATTCGAAGGTATAACCGGAGACCTGGAGGAGCTTTTTGCTGAGAATGTAGAATTGAGAGGTCCTGCGAAAGCCAAGCTGCTTTATTTATTGCAAGCCATTGGTTTTTTCAGGATGCGATTTAAGAAGAAATCTCAAACTACTTCCAACATGAAAGCAATCTGGCACAATTACCTGCTCACCTCTTTTCGCTCACTTAAAAGACATAAGGCATTTTTCGCCATCAACCTAGTTGGGTTAATAACAGCTATCACCTGCTCTTTATTTGCGCTGGTATATATCTATGACGAATCTCAATTTGACGAGCATATCTCTGATGCTGAAAACATCTATAGGCTCTACAAACGACATATTAATGAAACAGAGGGTGTAGACCATCTAACCTATGAAACTTCGGGGATGATGGGGCCGACTATGACGGATGAATATCCTGAAGTAGTTTCTTTTTCCCGTGTTTTACCCTGGTGGGACGATGTAATCCTAACCTATGAAAACAAGAACATCGTTTCAGAAAAATTGTATATCGTTGATTCTAACTTTCTTGATTTTATTGGAGAAGACTTAATCCTCGGTGATCCCAAAACAGTTTTAACTGCACCTGCATCTATCGCGTTAAGTGAGCAGCTCGCCAAGTCCATTTTCGGAGATGAAAATCCGCTCGGAAAAACAGTAGTAGGAATCAATGACGTAGACTATACCGTAACAGGCATTTTCAAAGAGCAGCCCAGACAAAGCTCCCTTCAATACAATGCGCTGGTTTCGTGGAGTAGCACTGTTCCAAATGTTGGCTCGCTCAACTACTCCTGGATGAACAACTGGCTGGCTCAAGGCATATATACATTCGTAAAGCTGGATAAACAAACAGACCCCAAACTGGTCGTGGATAAGCTACCAGACATGATGCAGCGTCATTTCTCTGAACGTGCCGATCATTATTTCCTGAAGTTGATGCCTTTTACAAAAATGTATTTGCATGGAGAAGACATCCGCCATGGACGAGGATTTCGATCCGGGAGCATCACATTTGTATATACCCTCGGACTTTCAGCATTTTTGGTGTTTCTCATTGCCAGTGTCAATTATGTAAACATCATGCTCTCACGAGCTACGCAAACCAAGACCGAAGTGGGCATCAGAAAAGTGATGGGCTCTTCACGCAGACAGCTAATGGGTCGTTTTGTTTCTGAAACATTCATCAGCACACTCATTGCTTCCATCGTCAGCTATATAATCATCCTGCTTTTATTATCCCCATTGAATATGGTGACAGGTAAGGAAATCCCTCTGTCAGCGTTCTATCAACCGATTGCCATCGGCGCAATTTTTGGTTTTATTGTGCTCATAAGTCTGGCTGTGGGAGTTTACCCGGCCATGGTACTCTCTTCTCCACCGGTTTCCTCCATACTTCAAGGAGCTAATGAAATTGGCACTGCCGGGTGGTTGAGAAAGTGCCTGCTTACGTTCCAGTATGCTATATCCATTTTTCTGATTGTATGCACCATCACTGTGATTAGGCAAACCAATTATTTACAAAACAAACCGCTTGGTTTTGATAAAGAACAAGTTCTCGTGGTAGGTCTTCGAAATGAAGTTGGCGAGAAGGTGGATGTGTTTGAAAATGAATTGCTAAACCACCCCAATATTCTTTCTGTTTCCACTTCAAGATCTGTGCCTGGTGGAGGTAATTACTCCACCACCTCATTTCCTGAAGGCTACACAGACGAGCTCACTACTCGAATTTTTGGTGTGGACCAGGAGTTTTTTGAAACGTATGGCATACAGGTAAACGCCGGACGGACGTTTCTGAAAGGATCAATTGCAGACACCAACAATTTTGTGGTAAATCAGGAAATGGTCGATTTTATGGGGTGGGATGATGCGATTGGCAAACACATACGGTTTTCGCCGGACGGGGAATCGTACCCAATCATCGGTGTGATTGATAACTTTCACTACCACTCGCTGGCCTCCGCCACTATTGAGCCCATGGTGCTCTATCTGGAGACAAATCAAGCCTGGAACACTTCTATTCGGATAGGTGAAGGTAATGTTCGGGAGACCATTGACTACATAGATGATGTCTGGAGTAGACTAGCAACGCGCACGCCACTGGATTTCTTTTTCGTTGATCAGTGGTTTAATGATCAGTACATCAAAGAGTCTCAACTTCTGAAAATGGCCACTGCCTATTCGTTCATCAGCATCTTGCTCTGTGCGTTAGGCTTGTATGGACTCACCGCATTGATTCTCCTCCAAAAGCAAAAAGAGATTAGTATCCGAAAAGTTCTGGGAGCTTCTTTAACCTCCATTATTTCACTAGTCAACCGGCAGTTTATTATTGTTATTTCTATTGCCTTTCTTGTAGCCGCACCATTAGCCCATTACCTGGTTTCAGGGTGGTTGGAAAAGTTCGTTTATCGCATAGAAATGGGGACGATAGCCTTCATTCTGGCCGGAGGTCTTACACTGCTAATAAGTCTGCTAATTGTGAGTATGCTTTCTATAAAAACCGCAAATACAAATCCATCGAAAACCTTAAGTAACGAGTAAGATGAAGGGAACTAATCTTGGCGAATTAGAAGAATTGATTATGCTCACAGTAGCTCTGTTGTATGATGAGGCCTATGGGGTAGCCGTCATGAAAGAAATCAAAAAACGATGCAATCGTTCCATTACGATTAGCACCGTTCATGCTGCACTCGCCCGGTTGCAGTCCAAAGGCTATGTAGACTCACGCTATGGTGAAGCCACCTCTGAGCGAGGTGGACGTAGAAAACACCTTTTCAGAGTAACCAAAGCAGGTCAAAAAGTGTTGGAGCAAGTAAAAGAACAGCGAAATGCTATCTGGAGTGAGATTCCTTCCGTAGCTTTCAATGCATAATTCTAATGTGTCAAGTTTAGATACTGAAATAAATTCAGCATGACAATTAGTTGAAATTTGGTAGCTTTCGTTACTTCTTGAGCATGAACCAGTTTCTGCATCTGCAACTAATCAAACTTGACAGTAGAACTAGATGATCTTCGATACCTCGTATTCAGATAAGGAAACCACACGACAAATCAATCTGGCAGTTGGGCTCCCATTTTCATGGAAGCAACGATGGAAAATGGGTGGCATTGGATCCAGAAGAATGACAATCACCAGGATTAGCGAGGAATATCAATCCTACATGAATGCCAAGCATTACATTTCCACTGCGAACATTGAACTACGACCAAAAGGAATCATCATCCATTTTCGGCATAAACTTCAGGCCTACTCCTGGATCATGCCTTACAATTCACTGAAAACCACCTATGATAACTTGCTGAGACTCGAATCAGATGGAAAATTCATTGAATTTGAGCAACCGAATAATCATCAGTTCATTCAGCAAATGATGCGCTTGAAAAAAGAATTTTGATTTTTTTCAAAAGGTAACGAACCATAATCTTAAATTATATGTATATACATTTAATGTAAATACCTTTAATTTAAATCAATTATGAACGCTAATTCAACCTTATTTGATACTTATCAGTTGGGAAATATTCAGTTAAGCAACAAAACAGTTATGGCTCCAATGACAAGAAGCCGCTCAACACAAACACACATTCCTACACCTATTATGACTGATTATTATGCTCAGCGAGCAGGTGCTGGGTTAATTGTAACGGAAGGTGTTGCTCCATCACCTAATGGTGTTGGGTATCCAAGAATTCCGGGTCTTTACAATCAAAAACAAATTGAAGCCTGGAGGCCTATAACAAAGGCTGTCCATGACAAAGGAGGGAAAATCTTTGCCCAACTAATGCATACAGGCCGGATTTCGCATCCATTAAACATGCCGGAAGGGAGTATAGTGATGGCTCCATCTGCCATTGCAGCCTCAACTACTAAGATGTACACAGATCAGGAGGGTCCACAAGATCTCCCTACACCAAAAGAAATGACCAAATCCGATATCAAGAAAACAATCGAAGAATTTGCTCATGCTGCCAAAAACGCTATTGAAGCTGGATTTGATGGTGTAGAGCTGCATGCCGCGAATGGATATCTTATTGAACAATTTATAAGTCCCGACAGCAACCAACGAACTGATGAGTACGGTGGTTCGATTGAGGGTCGGGTGAAATTTGCTTTGGAAGTAGCAGAACAAACGATTGCTGTCATTGGAGCTGAAAAGGTCGGTATTCGTTTATCGCCGTATGGTGCTTTCAACGATATCAATCCTTTCAGCGGGCAGGAAGAAACTTTTACTTATCTGGCAAAAAAGCTGGGAGAGCTAAATCTGGTGTATTTGCATCTGGTTGACCATTCTGATATGGGTGCTCCTGAAGTTCCACGAACATTGAAGGAAGAAATGCGCGATGCATTTGGTAACACCGTTATTATTTCAGGCGGTTATGATCGGGATAGGGCTGAAAACCATTTAAAAGATGGGTTGGGCCATTTGGTAGCATTTGGAAAACCATTTCTTGCTAACCCGGATCTAGTGGAACGGATGAAGCAAAATGCGCCATTAAATCAGCCGGATTTTGATACACTCTATACACCGGGTGAAAAAGGGTACACGGATTATCCAGTCTTAGAAATGAGTGAAGTGTAATTAGCTAAAAGCAAACAAATAAGAAACCGTCATTCAGAGGCTCTTTGGGCACTCCCAATAGAAAAGGCTCTGAGTGACGTTAAATTAGGTTTCTGATGGATTGTGAACTTATGAAACTACCCGAAAAGCTTTGCTTTCATGATACTCTCACGTTTCACTTTGTAAAACTCCTGATGGATGTCGAAAGCGGGCTGGCCATTGGGCTGTAGGTGCATGTACTCACCATCCTCTTTCATTTCATATGAATTCACATTGTCCTTTAGGTTAAAAGCCAGAATATTAATGGCTTGCTGCTTGAGTAATGGATCGCTTATGATAAACAAGGACTCGAGCCTTCTGTCAAATGAACGGACCATCATATCAGCACTTCCACAATACACTTTAGGTTCCCCTTCATTGTGAAAGTAGAAAATGCGTGAATGCTCCAGGTATTCTCCCACAATCGATCGCACGGTGATATTTTCACTTAATCCTTCTCTACCAGGTCTTAGACAGCAAATTCCTCTTACGATCAATTTGATAGGAACCCCGGCTTTAGAAGCTTCATAAAGTGCCATAATCACATCCTTATCCTGCAATGAGTTCAATTTGATAACAATACCACTGGACTTACCTTCAGCAGCATTTTCACGCTCGCGATTGATTAGCGCAATCAAATCCCTCCTCATCTGCATAGGTGCTGTGATGAGATTGTCATAATCCTCCGGCATTGAATGCCCGGTGATTACATTGAAGAATTCCTGTACGTCATTGGCATATGACTCGTCCGATGTGAGTAAGCTAAGATCAGTATACAGCCTGGCTGTTGATTCATTGTAGTTACCGCTTCCCATGTGAACGAAGCGGGTTACTTTTTCTTTCTCCTTTCTTACAATCAGCAAAAGTTTGGTGTGCGTTTTCAATGACCCGACACCATAGATCACAAAACAGCCAGCTTTTTGAAGCCTCTGTGCCTGCTTCATATTGTTTTCCTCATCGAATCGTGCCTTCACTTCAAAAAGCACCGACACGTGCTTGCCGTTTTCAGCAGCCTTTAGCAAAGCCTCCACTACCCTGCTGTTTTTTGCTAAACGATAGATCGTAAGCTTGATGGAAAGTACATGGGGGTCTTCTGCAGCCTGATCCAAAAGGTCAAGTAAAGGCTCGATGGTATTGTAAGGATGATGAAGCAGGATGTCCCGATCTTTCAGGATCTTAAACATATCCTGATGCTCCACATCACTCATGCTTACGGGCGGAGCGGGTTTTGGACGTACCGGAAGAAAAGAAGTAAAATCTTCATGATTGACGATCTGCCAAAGACAGGTAAAATCAATCAATGACCCCTCAGGGGTAATCTTTATATTTTCGTTCCCTATCTCATACCTTTTCTTAAGCTGCTTCATGAGCCATGGATCACTCCCCTCCTGCACTTCCATCCGCACCACTCGCCCAGTCTTTCTGGTCTTGAGTTTCTTCTTCATCTCCTCCAGGAAGTTGGCCTCTATGTCTTCCGATTCCTCAAGGGTAAAGTCACCATTTCTGGTTACCCGAAACAGGGAGCTTGAGATGATATCTACATTCTTAAAAATGCGATTCATGTGCTCCTGAGTAATCTTCTCTATCGGAACAAAGATCACTTTATCCTTCTCATTGATTTCAAAAAACCGTGGGAGGTTTTGAGGCAACTGTATGAAGGACATCTTTTTCTTTTCTCTCGACTTCAATGCTTTTGTCACCACCCCGAAAATCAGGATGTTGTTCATCAAAATCGGGAAGGAATGATAGGGATCAAATACCATCGGCGTAAGCATCGGAAAGATGGTCTTCTCAAAGTACTTACTTGCCGACTTCTTTTGCTTATCGCTAAGCTCATCATACCCTTTAATTTCAAAGTTGTGTGACTTGAAACTTGGCTTAAGATCTAGAAAGAGCTGATTTTGTTGCTTTCCAAACTCTTTCAGCCCTGCCAAAAGCTCATTTTTGAATGGAATGGCACGAAGGCCGGAATAGTCTACCCGGTCGTTTCCGTAATCCAGGTAATTATACAAACTCCCTACCCGGATCATATTGAATTCATCCGCATTGCTGGAGGTGATCGCCAGAAACTTGAGCTTTTCGAACAAGTTTCGCTTCTCCTTTCGCGCCTGATCTAGTACACGGTGATTGAACTGCAGCCAGCTCAAATCTCTGCTGATCAGGTCACTCGTACGGATGAGTTCTTGTTCGTTTTGCATTTAGGTGAAACAAAATTGATTAGAAACAGAAAGAAAAACCTTTTTAGCGTCATATTCGAGTTTAACTCAGATATCTCCAAGACAAAAGGGTTGCACTTTGAAATCTGGAGATTCCCGTATTCACGGGAATGACGGGTTTGGGTTTTTCTTTCTCCGGTTTTTTACAACCTTAAATAATATTCATCTCCGTAAGCACACCATTGGTTTTGCTGACAGCAGCTGCACTTTCTTCCAGCTTAGCTTTTTCTGCGCCATCCAGCTCAATCTCTACAATCTCTTCTACTCCTTTTGCACCAATAATGGTAGGCACCCCAATGCAGATGTCATTCAAGCCGTACTCACCCTCCAACATGCATGAGCATGGGAACATTTTCTTGGTATCACAAGCAATTGCCTGAACCATGGCAGAAACAGCCGCTCCCGGGGCATACCATGCAGATGTACCCAGCAATTTGGTTAATGTAGCTCCACCAACCTTGGTTTCTTCAAGTACATAGTTGAGCTTGTCTTCGCTTAAAAATTTAGAGACCGGTACGCTGTTTCTGGTAGCCAATCGGGTCAAAGGGATCATCCCTGTGTCGCTGTGACCACCGATTACCATTCCATCAACGTCAGAGGCCGGGCAATCTAATGCTTCAGACAATCGGTACTTGAATCGTGCAGAATCCAGTGCTCCACCCATTCCTATGATTCGGTGTTTCGGAAGGCCTAGTGCTTTGTGAGCCAGGTATGTCATGGTATCCATTGGGTTGGAAACCACAATGATGATCACTTCAGGCGAATGTTTGATCAGGTTTTCAGCCACCGATTTTACAATTCCTGCATTGGTAGAGATCAACTCTTCTCTAGTCATTCCCGGCTTTCTAGGAATACCGGAGGTGATAACTGCCACATCACTACCTGCTGTTTTAGAATAGTCATTGGTAGTACCGGTAATTTTTGTATCAAAGCTGTTTAGTGATGCGGTTTGCATCAGATCCATGGCTTTACCTTCCGCAAAACCTTCTTTGATATCAATAAGTACAACTTCGGATGCGAAATCTTTGATTGCGATGTATTCGGCACAACTTGCACCTACGGCTCCAGCGCCTACTACGGTTACCTTCATGATCTATTTTGTTTTTTGAATTGGGATTAATTTTTCAAGCGCAAAAGTAGTGATTAGGCAGGAGAAAAAGGGGTTTTAGGTGGGTCAATCTGATCATGATTTTTTCCAGATATTGAAGGAAGGCTCGTCCATGTAATCCTGTCGTTGAATGATAATTGCCTTTTTTATTCCACGGTCGTCAGTCATAGGCGAAAAACCATAGTCATACACCAGATAATAAGGTCCGAACTGAGATTTAAAAATGCTGCTAAAGTATCGGTAATCATATCCCAAGCGATCAAGTACTTCTTTTCTTACCGTGGACTTCCCTTCCGGGCAAAGGTCTTTAAGAATTCGCCTGTTTCGTCGAATTTGTGAATTGACCATCATAATGTATTGCTCTTCGGCCGCTTTATGTTGGTTGTTGTAAGAATTTCTACAATAGGCATCACAGAACTTTTTATCCGCACGACCAACCAAAGGATTTCCACATTGTAGGCACTGCTTTGGTGATAAATTTTCCATTTATATAAATACTTATAGTCGAATATAAACACTTATATAAACATATATGGACTTCTAATTAAGGATTTTTACCAAATGACTTCTCAGATTAATGCATCGTGTGCGCATCAGTACCGCTGGGCGCTGGAGCAATTGGAGCTTAAGCTTATTGCTCGCAGGTACAGTATTTCGACTCAAAGAGGTTATTATCAGGCGTTTCGATCCTTTCTCAAATTCACCTACCCTTTACCTCTACATCATGTAGGCAAGGATCATATTTATCAATATCATCGCGAAATGATCCAAAGTCGGAACATTTCCAGGTCTACACAAAACCAGAGTATCAATGCAATCAAGTTTTATCTGGAGCATGTTTTGGGACAAGATCGACAATTTTTTGACTTGGAACGACCGAAGAAAGTGCAGAAACTACCTGAGGTGCTGAGCGTTGAGGAGGTTCAGGCTATTTTCAAGGTTACTACAAACCTAAAACACAAGGCTATCCTGGTTACGATCTATTCTGCTGGTTTACGAATTGGGGAGCTAACCCAACTTAAGATAGGTGATATTGACTCTAGCTCTATGCGAATATGGGTCAGGGAAGGTAAGGGGGTGAAAGATCGACTGACGGTGCTTTCACCATTACTTCTGGAGTTACTAAGGATGTATTTCCAGAAATACAATCCAAGAAAATGGTTATTTGAAGGACCCGAGGGAAATCCGTACGGTGCGAGTAGCATTCGTAAAATTTTGAATCGAAGCGTAGAAAAGGTAGGTATCAGAAAAAAGGTGGTACCACATACGCTACGGCATAGCTTTGCCACCCACTTGCTGGAAAATGGCACTAATTTGCGTTACATTCAGGAGTTGCTGGGGCACACGAGTGCAAAAACCACAGAGATTTACACACACGTAAGTTCGAAAAAGCTAGACGAGGTATTGAGTCCTTTAGACTTCATAAAATGAGGTATATTTGAAAGGTGTATATCACGCATACGCGTGATACATTAATGTTAGAGACAATACTCGCACTTCGCAAAATCACCATAAACTTGAACGGAACTAGGAAAATAAGAGGCCAACGAAAACTTACTCAACGAATCGAGG
>NZ_FZPD01000004.1:0-187500 GCF_900188325.1 Ekhidna lutea
CGCAGACACTCTCTGTGACGGCTACTTCAAGTAATACTGCTTTGATTCCTGATCCAACGGTGACTTATACCAGCGCCGAGGCTACAGGTTCTTTGGCTTACACCCCGGTTGCTGATCAGTCCGGTACAGCCACCATCACCGTAACTGTTGATGATGGACAGGCTGCTAACAACACCGTTTCCAAAACTTTTACCGTAACCGTCAATGCTGCCAATGATGCTCCAACTGTTGATGTCTTGACATTGCAAGCATTCGAAAAAGAAACAACCACACTCTGCATAACTGCCACCGATATAGAAGGAGACACTCACCAGTTTGTCTCCGGAACTTCTTCAACTGGTGCTACTATTACCAATGGCTCGACGGGAGATATGTGTTTTGAGTACACTCCTTCAGATGATTTTCTTGGTATAGATCAAGTAGAGGTGACCATCTGTGATATCAATGATCCTTCTGTTTGTACCACTGGTATTATTAATATTGAAGTACTCGATGTAAACGACCCACCAATTTTTACTGAAAATGGTGTTGAGGTCAATAGCGTAACTGTTGATGCGCTAGAAGACACACCATTGGACTTGTGCCTTGAATACACTGATCCTGAAGGCAATGATGTTTCCACAGTTGGACTTACAAATCTTTCCGGCGGAGGAACATTAACGGAAGGAACGACAAGCCTTTGCTATTCCTTTATGCCTGAAGAAAACATCTACGGTTCTGTGGTGTGGCAGGTTGATGTACAGGACAATGGTACTCCACCTGCTACCGCAACTGTCTTTATTAATATCAATGTGGAAAACGTGAATGATGCCCCGGAAACACAGCCTGACACTTTAATAGTTATGAGAAAGGAAAGTAAATCCAAGAATGTACTTCACAATGACTTTGATTTAGATGGAGATGACCTTCAGCTTAGAACAACTCTCGAGAAACAACCTATCGGAGGAACTGCCACGATTTCTCAGGATGGAACAATTACTTATGTGTCTGATGCAGATTTTAGAGGTACTGATTCCTTGATTTACATAGTAGAGGATTCAGGAAATCCCTCGCTTACGGCGTTTGGAAAAATGATTATCAGAGTTGATGATATTCCGTTCACCATTTATCAAACGGTTTCGCCCAATGGAGATGGAATGAATGACTACTGGCACATTGAAGGAATTGATTTTTACCCTAATAATACAGTGAGTCTTTTTGACAGGTACAATAACCTAGTTTTTGAAATTAACGGATATAATAATGAAGATAAAGTTTGGACTGGTAATTCAAATACAGGAGCTAATAACACCCTCCCAGAAGGGACATATTTTTATCGGATAAATGCTGGTGAGGGAGGAACTTTTGGAGGATTTGTGGTACTAAGAGGAATTGAAAATTGATTAGAAAAAACGTATTCGTCTGTCTTCTTCTATGCCTGAGCTATGCCACAATAGCGCAGCAGACAGCCAGCTTTGCTCAATATATGTTTAATCCACTAGCGATTAACCCTGCCTTTGCCGGAGCAAACAATTTACTCAGTGCGTCCGTCATCAGCAGGTTCCAAAATGTTGGATTGGAGGGAGCTCCAAATACTCAGACACTGTCCATTCATTCTCCGCTCTGGGAAAAGAATTTAGCAGGTGGTGCCCTGATCATTCGTGATAAGATCGGAATCATCAATAATACGGGCTTTCATGCAGCTGGAGCCTATCGAATCTTTTTTGATAATCATGGTGAACATTCCTTCTCCTTCGGGATGCAGTACGGACTGATCAACTACAATGCAAACTATACCAGCTTGCAAAGCCGAAACCCAGACGATCCTTATTTCAATTCGGATATTAATCAAACACGGATGAATATTGGTGCTGGCACTTTTTACATCAATAAATTATTTTTCTTAGGTCTTTCCATGCCCCACTTGATGAACAATATTTTCGATGGCAAACAAGATTCTACCACGGTTTTTCAGTCCGTTCCAATGCTCATTCATGGAGGGTATGTTCATGTAGTTAATCCTTATTTAAGAATCAAACCAAACTTTTTAGTGAAAGTTACAGACGGCAGAATATCAGACCTGGATCTTAATTGCAACGTTCAATTAGAAGAATTGCTGTGGGTAGGTCTCTCCTACCGATTCCCTGGCATAAATTTCCTAACAGAAATAAAACTATCCGATCAGCTATTGTTAGGATATGCCTATGGAATAGGAAATGGAGGATTAAGAGGAGTTGGATTAAGCACTCATGAGCTGCTTTTAAACTTCAGGTTCAAGTTCACTAAGTATAAATTAATAAGCCCAAGATTTTTTTGATATGGGGAAATTAGGGATCTATCTTGTACTTAATCTAATTTGTTTTTTACTCATTGCTCAGGGCAAAACTGCATTGGATTTGATAAAAGGTGATCGGGTCATTGGAAATGAGTACTTCGACCGGATGGATTACAGAAATGCCATTATCCATTATCAAAAAACCTTGAATAAACATCCTGATGATACAGAGGTCAAGTTTAAAATTGCTCAGTCCTATCTTAAACTCAATGAACCAGCCAATTCTGAGATTTGGTTGAGGTCTCTTGTCTCATATTCTGACGCGTCTAAAGAGATGATTTATCTCTATGCCGAAGTACTTATGAGAAATGGTAAATTGGATCAAGCCAAAACCTGGTATGAGAATACGCTTCGAAAGAGTTGGGATGCTGCAACTGCTTCAAAGATTAATTTCATAGGTCAGATCGACTCATATAGAAAAGCCTCTCAATACAAAGTTGAAAACCTAGATATCAACTCTGAATTAGCTGATTTTGCAATACACCCATTTTCAGAAGGAATGATTTTTCTATCATCACGTCAGGTATTAAATTATATTCAATATCAACCTGCAAATGCCGCAAGAGAAGATGAAGGAATGATTCGTTTTTTCATCAAGCAGGATAATTCTGAAATAAGCCCTCTTGTTTACAGCGAAGAAGTAAAGCCCTTTTACCATGACGGACCATTCTCCTTCTACATGGATGGAAACATGGTAGCTTTCACTCGAAACGACTTAAGTACAAAGACTAAAGATCATGGCTTGGTTAAGCTTAAGATTTTCTTTGCTGACTGCAGTGACTTGAAAGCATGGAGAAATATTGTTCCATTTGAACATAACGACAGGAAGTATTCAGTTGGACATCCCGCACTTTCTAATGATGGCAAAACCCTCATATTTTCATCAGATATGCCGGGTGGAAATGGTAAAGCCGACCTTTACATCTGTTATCGGGAGGGAGACTCATGGACTAAACCGGTAAATCTGGGTCCGGAAGTCAACACCTCTGGAGCAGAACTATTTCCATACCTTCACAACGACACCACGCTTTACTTTTCATCCACAGGCCTTGGAGGATTTGGAGGACTGGATATGTTCAAAGCGAAACTGAAAGGTTCTGAAGCAAAGGAACCGCTCAACTTAGGCCAGCCACTTAATTCTTTCTCAGATGATTTCAGCATCTATTTGAATGAGAATGGAAGTAGTGGCTACTTTTCATCAAACAGAGTGGGGGGAAAAGGATTAGATGACATTTATGCTTTTCAAAGCACCTCTGCATCACTCATCGTTAGACTTACCCAATCCTCTAATCAGCCGATTAGTGATGTAAGAGTAGAAATTTCATCTAAGGCTAATGATTTCAAACAATCTAACACATCCAATGAATCTGGTTATTTGCAGTTTGATGTGCCTTTTGATAATGATTTCCGCATAAATGTAGAAGACAATTACTATTACGCTTCAGACAGCATCCTTTATTCAAATAAGAATGCTGATTTAATTACCGACACGCTTCTGATTAAATTAGAAAAACATCAATTAATCACACAGGGACTTATTTCGAATAAAGAAACAACACCAATTTCTAACGCATTAGTCATTCTTGAAAATAAAAATAAGAAGATGGTTGATTCGGTGAGAACCAATGCGGAAGGAGCCTACTCCTTTCAAATTGAACCTGAAAACAACTATACGATCGCTGCATCCAGTGATGGCTATTATACGGGTCGAATTAATTTCAATACGGTTAATATCTATTCAGGCAGCATTGTAAATAACATCGTATTAGAAGACTCTATTGTTAAACCAGTTTTATATAATTTATTTATCCAGGGCAGATTGTTTAGTAATGAATCGCATGAACTGCTGCCAGGAGCACTTGTGCTTTTAGACAACATATCAGCAGGCATCAGAGATTCTGTTCGAACTACCACTGAGGGCACTTACTCCTTTAGGCTAAAGCCTGACCAACAATACAAAATAACAGCATTAGAGGATGGTTTTATTCCTAATGGCTACTCCATTAGTACACATGATCTTTATGAGGGTTTGCTACTAAATGACATCTTGCTGGAAGAGGAATATGAAGATAAACTCATTGTATTTTTTGATTTTAATGCCAGGGAATTAAATAATAGCTACGAAGAATCGCTTCAAAAAATGCTGAAAATTTTATCAGAAAATCCAAGGTCCACATTGAAAATCACTGCTCATGCAGATACTCGAGGTTCAGCAGATTATAACAAACAGCTATCCATTGACCGACTCAACTCTGTAAAGCAATACTTTATCCAGCGAGGCATCTCGGCAGACAGGTTAGAAGGTATCTCATTTGGTGAGGAGCTCCCACTCAATCAGTGTAGCAGTGGTGTGGACTGCCCTGAAGAGGATCACTCACAAAATAGGCGTGCTGAACTCAAAGTGCAGATGTAGTGAATTTCTAAATCCAACAACATCACTTCATTCGTATGTCCATCATCTTTCACTAACGTGATAAGGTTTTAATGATAGCCGGCTCGTGAGGACGAGTCGGTTTTTATGCGACCTGCTGCATTCGAGTATACCTTTCTTTATAAGCTACTGGTGTCATACCGGTGATCCGCTTAAATATCTCACGAAAAGCTTTCTTGTCATTGTATCCTACCTCAAACATCACCTGAGAAACAGTTTTTACTCCTTTTTCCAGTTCTGTCTTTGCAGCCTCTATCTTCACCCGCTGGATGTACTCGAAAATCGTATTGGTAGTAGAACTTTTAAACCTGCGCTCAAACGTGCGCCTTCCTACACCTATCTCGTCACATAAGTCTTCCACACTGATCTTGTCTTTGAAATGTGTTTCAATGTATTCCTGTGCTTTCAGCACTTCCTTATCCTCATGAGATTTTTGACCGGAAAACATCATAAATGGTGATTGACTGGTTCTGTCCACATCAATCATGTATGCTTTTGCTGCAGCAATAGCCACCTCACGCCCGGCATAACGCTCGATCAGGTAAATTAAAAGGTTAGTAAATGCCAGTGCGCCTCCGCTGGTGTAGATCCGGTGAGATTCAGAAACGATCCGTTCGTCTTCCACGATAACCTCAGGAAAGAGCTTCCTGAAATCTTCTGCCGCTCCCCAATGTGTTGAACACCGCTTTCCATTGAGGATGCCCATGCCACCGAGGAAAAATGCACCTACACACATGCTCACCAGATCTGCCCCATTCTGATACTGCTTTTCCACCCAGGGAACAAGCGCTGCATTCTGTTCCATGAGTTCCTGCGGACCACCAAACATCGCCGGGATAATTACAACATCTGTATGATCGATGGCATCAATAAGACAGTCCGTTTTCACCGTGTACAAGCCACCTACAATGTGAGCCTCTGAGGATAAACCCACGATTTTAAGATCAAACAATGGATCGGGTAGATTGTCATTTACCCAAGTGAACAATTGACGGGTAAGATCCAGATTCGTAATACTGAATTCCCCGTTTGGGACAATTAGTGATACATGTTTCATATAATATTCTCTATTGCTTATACATTAATACCTACATCACCCACCTCTAAATCTCAGAAATGTCTGACCGTTCTCATGAGGAAACTTCTGCTATACTAATTCCCCTCCTCGGAGGGGTTAGGGGTGGGTCCATTTCTCTCTATCCATTCCCAAATCATATTCACAACCCACCCAATGTTTGTCTTCACATCCAGATCATCAAATCTTAAAAATCGTACTCCCAAAAATTCAAGTCTCTCCTGCCTTATTCTATCTTTTTCTGGTTGGTTATCATGATAATGTGTATTTCCATCCACTTCAATTACCAACATCAAGTCTTTACAGTAGAAGTCCACTATAAACTCATCTATTGGTATTTGTCGACTAAATCGATAACCAAGTTGATTGCCTTTGATTTCATTCCATAACAACACCTCCCCCAGCGTCATATTTTGCCTTAGTTTCTTAGCTAAAGGCACTAGTTTTTTATTGTACGGAATGATTTTTCTCATCCTTATTATCAATCATTAAACCCACCTCTAAATCTCCTCCCAGGAGGAGACTTCTAGCAATTCTAACTCCCCTCCTTGGAGCGGTTCGACGATTCGAGGTTAGGGGTGGGCTGCTTTCAGAAACTAAGTTAGCCAAACACACTGTCGGGATCAACCCCACAGTTTGCCGTAATTGCACTTTACCAGTGGTGAAATTCGTCCCTAGCTTTGACTTAGTAAAATTAATTCTGTCCTCATGGATCGAATAAAACAAAACATTAACACTATGGACCAAGAACTATGGCTAAACCTTCCTGTAAAAGATTTAGAAAAAAGTCGAACCTTCTTCACCTCATTAGGCTTTGAATCCACTAGAGATTCGCCAGGTATGATCGGTTTCGTAATTGGCAAAGTGCCTGTGATGATGGTGGAAGAATCTCAACTGGAACAGTACACAGAGCACAAAATATCCGACACCTCAAAAGGAAGCGAATTTCTCATTTCGGTGAGTGCTCCGGATCGAGCATATGTAGATCAGATCACAGAAAAGATCGAAGAGGCCGGAGGAACGGTCTATTCAAATCCACAGGAAATACAAGGGTGGATGTATGGCATGGCCATGATAGATCTCGATGGTCATCGGTGGAACATTATCTATATGGACCTGTCTGCCGAACAGGCAGGCTGGGATAAAATGCCAAGAGAATAATATCATGAATCCTGTGGTACACTTTGAAATTCCGTATAAGAATGCTGAAAGAGCTGTGACTTTTTACAGTAAAGTCTTTGGTTGGAAATATGAACAGCTAGGTTCTGATATGGGTGACTATATATTGCTTGTGACTGCTGTGTCTGACGCCAAACCCGGAGAAGTTGCCGGTGCAATCAATGGGGGGATGTTCCCATTCAAAGAAGACTGGCCAGCCCAGTATCCATCAATCGTAATTGCGATCAATGATATTAATGAAACCATTTTGATGATTAATGAAAATGGAGGAGAAGTATTAGGTGATCCAATGCCAATCCCAGGAACTGGACTGTATGTATCCTTTTTGGATACAGAGGGATCCAGACTAAGTATTTTACAACCTGTATTCAAATAGAATTAAGAATAATCAACTATGCCTAAACAACTATACGTGAACCTTCCGATCCAGGATCTGAAGCGTTCAAAAGACTTCTTCTCAAAACTTGGATTCACTTTCAATGAACAGTTTTCAGACGAATCCTCTACCTCGATGATTGTGGATGAGGGTGTCATATTTATGTTGTTGGAAAGAGAGCGATTTAAATCCTTCATTCCGCATAAGGAAGTGGCTGACACGACAAAAGTGTGTGGGGCTATTAACGCCATTCAGATGGCCAACAAAGATGAGGTCAATGCAATCATCCAGAAGGCTATAGATGCCGGAGCTGATGAATACAAAGAGGCGCAGGACTATGGCTTTATGTATGGCAGGAGCATAGAAGACCTTGACGGAAATTGCTGGGAATTCTTCTGGATGGATCCAAGTCAAATGCCTTCCTGATATCAATAAAGCACTATTCATGAAATCCCCTAAATCCCCTAAAGGGGACTTATTGATCAAATCACATCTATACCCTTTGAAAACTAAAACACTGTGCAAATGAAAAATAAGATTTTATTCATTCTCTGCATGCTTTCAGGACTCATGTTCATTAATGCGGGTCTTAATAAATTTTTTAATTACCTCCCCGTACCGGAGGATCTTCCAGAAGAGGCGATGAATATGTTCATGGCGATGATGGAGATCACCTGGCTCATGCCACTGATAGCCACGTTTGAGATCGTTGGCGGTGCACTTTTTATAATTCCTCGATTTCGTGCCCTTGGTGCAATAATCCTCACTCCAATCATGTTTGGGATTATTGCGCATCATCTCACACTTGGGTTTGGTTTACCAATCCCTCTGGTGATGGCTGTAATACTTGTATGGGTGATCATCGAAAATAGGGATAAGTATCTATCTATGATCACTAAAAATAACTAGCTATGACAAAAATCACAATCAATGCGGATTGCAATAATTCACCAAAAAAAGAATTCCTAAAAGACTTTAATGTGGCCTTTGCCACAGGAGATGCTGACTTTATCATTGACCATGTAAGTGATGACATCCATTGGGTGATGTATGGTGATAAAGAGCTTAAAGGCAAGAAAGATTTCGCCAGGGAAATCAACATCATGAAGGATTATGTGGCAGATGAAATGACCGTTCACTCTATCGTGACACACGGAGCAGAAGCCGCTTTGAACGGAGAAATAAAAATGGGAGGGAAAACGTATGCTTTTTGTGATGTGTATCGATTCAGTAGTGCGGGCTCAACGACGATAAAAGAGTTAAAATCCTACATTGTAACAACCAGCTAAACAAGCCGACCCACCGATTGGCGGGTCAGCTTGATTTATTTACACAGTATATAGCTTCTTATACGCTTCCGGATGCTCAATGCTCAGTCCTTCATCAGGCACTAAACTTGAATGATGGGAGATGATTTTTCCATCTTTTATCACAAATGAAAATCGCAGTTTGTTGCGCTTTTCAAACCCGCCTGACTTCCAAATTAATTCGTTAACCCCACTGTCTATCTTGAGTCCATCAACTCGGTGTGTGACCACATCAACCTGAGACACTTTAACATCATCTTTCTCAAACAAGTCCTGATATAAGTCCTTAACTTCATCTCTATTCTTTCTTACGCTGGAAGAAAATGCCGGGATCATTATTGCATCATCTGCGTAGAGATTCATAAGTGCTTCCAAATCATGCTTATTTACTGATTTCAGCCACTTATTCAATACAGGCACTTGTGGCTCCTGCATCATATCTGCAATTTCCATTTCAATATGTTCATCCGGTTTAAAGGTCTCCCGAAACTCCAACCAAATATCCGCAGTAGACTTTCCCAATCTACGCATAAAAACAAACTGGATACCTGCATGAACCCCCAGCAATAAGAGCAGTCCTTCAAAAATCCCAAGCTCAAAAACCAGTAATCCGCAAACGGCTGCCATGATTAACGCGTATCTTCCTTCTGATCTTACGTTGGCAATGTTGGCGATCATCTTCCATCCGGAATAGACCATGATAATACCAAGCGCATATTCCGGTAAATGCGCCAGAATAGATGGAAAAATGACTACAAGTACAAGCACCAATGACGTAAACAAGTTTGAAAGTTTGGTCACTGCTCCAGCCACAGTATTCGTAGTACTCTTTGCCAGGCCATCCAGATTGGTCATCCCGCCAAAAAAGGTTGCTCCCATATTTGCTACCCAAATCGGCAAGAGACCGTTATTAGTGTCTGCTTTCCGTTTTCTTGGATCAATCTTTTCAATCGCTACATGACTCATCACTTGCTCAATGATATCTATGGTGCCAAGCATGAGCGCAAACCCTACCATTTTAAAAAGTGTCCAAATAGTTTCTTGTTGATTCATTCCATCCAGGTGTGGCAGTGGTGCCTGTAACTGAAACGGTATTGAATCAATAGTAACCCGGGGTAATGGTAAAACAAAGCTGAGTAGAAAGCTGGTGACCATGATCACAAAATAAGGAAGTGCGGGCATCCGCTTTTTATAATACTTATATAGCATCACAAATAGCACAAAAGACACCACACTGAGCGCAATTACCATCTCCCGTTCCCAATTGAGCCACGTGTCTGTTTCATGCTCAATATCATAAAGGAAAGGCACAAACTTGAGCACTATTTTAAGGCCTACACCAGCAAGTAAACCCTCGACGAGGTAGTGAGGTACAACTCTAAGGATGTACTTTTCCCATTTAAACCTCCAGACGGTCGCTTGAAAAATGGCAGTGAGGGCGATTACAAATGGCAT
The DNA here is from genome assembly GCF_900188325.1 of Ekhidna lutea. Classification (GTDB taxonomy): domain Bacteria; phylum Bacteroidota; class Bacteroidia; order Cytophagales; family Cyclobacteriaceae; genus Ekhidna; species Ekhidna lutea. The sequence goes on from NZ_FZPD01000004.1 coordinate 10,138, forward strand.
ATTTTCCATGCCAAATGTGCTGACTCCCAAAGCCAATGCTGGTGCCAGCCCAGCAGCTACTCCAGGCATGCCTGTATAGTTTCCGGGACGAAAGAGATAGGTGATAAAGCTAATGATCCCGGCAAAGATGACCGTATAGAGTCCCGTCATTATCGGGTAGTCTGACATTAAACAAATGCCTACAGTCAATGGTACCGCCATTACACCTGTAACCGTACCTGCAAGTGCATCCCTTTTCAGATGCACGAATATATTTTTCGTTTGTTGATTCATTTCTGTTAATTCTTTTTGATTGATAGGAAAATGGGTGTTGACTCTGACACCAAAAGGTGAGAGCAACAAGTTTGATTTCAGCTAAATGCTGAATGAATTAACAGAAGGGTATTTTCAAGGAACAAAACAGCACAACTAAAGAAACATGGTCAGCTGATCTGCTTGGGAGTTTTAGTAAATAATCATGAGGGGATGTAGATAGGAATCTGTAAACGAACGGTGTGGTGGATGAAAGATCCAGATTAGCCAGTAATAAGACTATTTCCCGTTCACCTTCTTTCTCTTTTACTTCTTCCTTTAGCTCACGCTCTTCTTTGGTTTCTTCCGCCTGCTCATCAGACAGCAGCAAGCAAACCTCTGACACTGTGATTAGTGCCATCATTAAGATTGCGAAGTATTTTAATAGGCGCTCAAGACTGAACATAATTGTTCATAATTGCGATAATAAATCTAGCTTTATTCAAATTAGAAGCAAAACATTTTCGACCAATATGGATTATACATAGCCAGTACGTCAATCCATTTTAATTGATTTGACTTCCAAAACTCTTTCTACTCAAATAATCAAGTAATGAAAAAAATCCTATTGGTGTGCTGTTGGCTACCATTTTTAGCCCAATCCCAACTTCTGTTCCCCGAAAGCTTTGTAGTCATCTTTGATAGCACCAGGCACTTCAAAGGATCTGTGGCTCCCTCGCTGGAGATCAAAACTCAGCGACAGCTTTATGTGGAGATTACCAATCGGGCAGATATGGCCTTTCGATTTAAGAATCATGGAATCACGGTAGCCAATAAGTTTGAATTGACCCGTGACGGTAGTGAAACCATTCTCAGCGGTGGTTTTATCTACGGTAAGTTCAAGACCTTCTATGACAATCCATTTGTACTGGAACATTATGCACAGCATCAATGGGCCGAGGCGCGAGGACTTGAGAGGAAGATTGCTATTGGGTCGAATGTGAGATATAAACTGTTAAAGACACAGAAAGGCGGGGCATTTGCAGGTATAGGTCCTTTCTATGAATATGAACTATGGAATTACCGAGGAGTGCCTGACGATCGACTCCCACTCAACACAACAAGTATCAGTGCGAGGGAATGGAAACTCAATGTCTATTTGAGCACCAAGCGTGAACTATCAGAAAAAATCCGTTTTGAAGGTTCTGTCTATTTTCAGAACGGATTCAATGATCTCTTTAGCGAACCACGTTGGGCTGGAGCTATCGCGTTCTCCTATTCGTTTACGGAAAACATCGCCTTCGGAGTAAATCTTCAAACCATTTACGACTATAACCCAATTGTTCCGGTAGATAAGTTGTGGCTCAATACCTTTTCGGCACTAGAAGTTACTTTTTAGCTAATTACTTTTTGAGGGTGATATCAGGCATGCCTACTAGTTCAAAAGTGGCGGAGGCGAGAATGATTTTACCCTGAGATTTATCGACCGAACTAAGTATTTCTTTGAAAACATCATTCTTGGTAATTCTACGTTTTTTGAAATCCACAATGTAGCGGAGTGTGAATTCCACCCAGTTATCGTTGGCTACCAAAGAAACCATTGGGTTGATATTTGCAGATTCAATCAGGTACTTTTCAGTCATCTCTTTCCATTTCCCTTTTGCTTCTTCGGCATAAGCTCCGGTTATTTTATCACCAGCTTTTTGAATCAACTCTTCGGCCAATTGATAATCCGATCCGAATTTTACCGGGATCTTAACCTCATCCCATAAAAAAGGAAAGTCTGCTGAGTAATTAAATACAGGTTCCTTGAATACAAAGCTATTCGCGATTCTGACGATACGGCCATTATACAAATCACCGTCTACCCATTGCCCCAGTTCCATTAAGGTTGTTCTAAGAACACCAATATCTATAATATCACCTTTGATACCACCAAGTTGTACCCGATCGCCCGTTTTATAAAATCCTCCAAACAAAATAGCTAACCAACCGGCCACAGAAGCAATCACTTCCTGTAATGCAAAAGCAATTCCAGCTCCTGCAACACCAAGCGCAACAGTCAAACCGCCAAGTTTGCTGCTATAAACAATACTGAAGTAAACGATGATTGCCACCCACGCCAGGAAGGACCCAAATTTTTTGGCCTTGTACCGGCTATCGGTATCCTTGATCTTGGAGAATAATTTGCTTTGAATTAGTCTTCCAATGGACCATATGATGATGGCTCCAAGGATGAAAGCGACCACTTTGCCTATCGTATCATTAAAAAGAAGTTCCTCAATTTTTTCCATCTTGGTCTTTTGGTATGGTAATGGCGTTTCCATCTCTCACCGCTCTGTAATGAGGAGACATGATTTCCACACCAGCTGCATTGAATTTATCCTGAATATTTGCATGTAATTCAGAGTAAATTTTTGGCATTTGCTCCGGTAAGTCTGTATAAGCATTTAGTTGATAAGCAACGTACCAGTCGTCCAGGCTAGTCTGCAAGACAAAAGGTTCTTTACTGATATTCACTCCATTAGTTGCTACTGCTGCCTCTATAAGCAATTCATGCACCTGACGCCATGGCACATCATAGCCAATAGTTACTGAGGTATGAAGTACCAGACCAAGCTCTTTACTGCTTGAGGTATAGTTCACAGTGTGCCCATTCAGAATGGCCGCATTAGGAACGGTGATATCTTCATTTTTTGTGGTTCGAACCCTTGTTACCAATAAGGTCTTTTCAATTACCTGTCCGGTTACCTCACCAATCTTTACCCGATCTCCCAGGCGAAACGGTCGCATGTAGGTAATCACCAACCCTGCTACTGCATTGGCAATGGCAGATGAAGATCCAAGGGAAAACAGAATGCCCAGGAATACCGAAACGCCTTTAAAAATATCTGAATCCGATCCTGGCAGATAGGGAAAAATGACCACAAACATGAAGGCATAAACAAGGAACTTCACGATGTTATAGGTGGGCATTGCCCAGTCTTCATGAAAGCCGGTGATCTTTAACCTGCTTGTTTCAATTTCGTGGGAAATAAACTTCAGAAAACGAATGAGATACTTGGTGATCACATAGATCACTCCAATGGTAAAGGCATTCGGCAGGTAATTCCAAAATGAAAGAAATATGCTTTGTGCGGGACTCAATATCCAACCAATTAGTGTTTCCGCCCAGTTTTTAGTGAATGGAAACAGACCGAATATGATCGGTAGCGAGAAATACAAAACAAGCGCAAAAAAGGCCCATTTTAAGACGCCAACAATTTTTACAGTGACATCAAGCTGTCTCTCCGGAGGAAGAAATTCATAATTCCCAACCGTAATTCCTGCAAAATATTTTTTCTTGTTTATTACCATCCAGCCCTGTACGCCCGTAAAGAATCTATTCAGAAAATAAATAATCAAAATAGCAACGCCAATGATTAGAAAAACAAGTCCAATTCGTGCTGCAATATTCTTAACCGTACTCCTATTTCGCTCAGCGACTACAAATTCTGAGATACTTGCTTTATAAATCCTCGCAAGGGATTCTTTGGTCTCACCTTCGATCCAAAGCGCATCCCAATCCGAAATACTTGTGACAATCAGATTTTGATACATCAGATCCACTGTTCCTTCGTGCGCAACTACATTCAGTGAATCCGGAAAGAAATAATCGTCTCTTACTAATAGCTCGATCTTCTCAGCAACATTGGCTGCCCTGTCCTCAGGCATCACAGGACCCAGCTTCGTATATATGGTATACAGGGAGTCGCCGATTGGAGCCACAGCATATCCTTTGTTGTTTTCTTTTAATCTTAGAATCCGGTTCTTTTGCTCCGCATTTCTAGCTGAATCCCGTTGCTCTATTTCTCGAATTTGCTCACGAAGAGTGGCCTGATTCACCTGTCCGCTTTCCTGGAGAAGCTGTATACGCTTCATTAAATCTACGCGCGCAAGTGAATCCTGCTTTCGTTTTTGTTTGGTTTGAAGAAGTATTCTTTCGTAGGTATCTAGCTGTTGACTCAGGCTATTCAGCTTTCGTTGGATGCTATCTGATTTTAGGCTATCAGAGGGTGCCTGAGCCAATGTTCCTATTCCGCATAGGGAAAAAGTCAGAACAAGAAATAAATTTTTCATTTAGGAATTAGTTGCGCTATCAACGCTGAATATAAGGAAAGGTTGGGTCGAAATCACAAAAAACTGAAACAAAAAAAGGAGCTCCAAAATCGAAGCTCCTTCCAATAATTTCAATTATTAATATTATGCTATTTCTACCAATTGAATGTCGAATACCAGGTCTTTTCCGGCTAGATCATGATTTGCATCTACAGTAATTGCTTCTTCACTTACTGCAGTAACACTCACATATGTTTGGTGCCCTAAATCATTCGTTGCAACAAGTTTTTGTCCCACCTCCGGTTTCATATCTTCTGGTAATTGATTTTTTGGAACCTCTTGAATCAACTCATCCTTTCTCTCTCCATAAGCTTCTGCAGAAGGGATTTCTACTGTCTTCTTCTCGTCAATCGCCATTCCATTCACTGCTTCGTCGAATCCTTTGATCATTTGCCCGCCACCAACAGTAAACTCAAGTGGTTCGCGACCTTCTGATGAGTCAAAGACTTCACCTGATGTGAGCTTTCCTGTATAATGCACTTTTACCTTGTCGTTAGCTTTAGCCTTCATTCTTATAATTTTCTTGTGAAATAATACTGCAAAGGTATAAAAAATATAAAGGGTTGATTTTAAGAAATCATTTTATATGTAACTACATATAATGTATATGCGTATAATAACCAGTTTTGATAGTATGAAATATGAAAACAATAACATATAAATCCAATGAACGTGGACAGGCCAATTTTGGATGGCTACAAAGCAGTCATACCTTCAGTTTCGGACAATACTTTAATCCTGACAGAGTCAATTTTGGTTTGTTAAGGGTATTTAATGACGATATTGTAGTGGGTGGGGCTGGATTTCCCACCCACCCTCATGACAATATGGAGATTGTCTCTATTCCACTTAAAGGTGCACTTGCACATCTCGACAGTACAGGAACAGAGCAAGTAATCAAAGCCGACGAGGTTCAAATCATGAGTGCTGGAAGTGGGCTTACTCATAGTGAATACAATGCGAGTAAATCTGATGAGGTTAATTTTCTTCAAATTTGGGTATTCCCAAAGGAAAAGGACATAAAGCCGAGGTATGATCAAAAGTACTTCTCACCTGAGGGACGTATAAATAAAATCCAGACTGTGGTAGCACCATCTGATACCGATGCTCTTTGGATTAATCAGGATGCCTGGTTTTCCCTTTGTGACCTTGAAGCATCTAAATCAGTAAAATATGTGACCAACAAGGAAGATCATGGCATATTTACTTTTGTTGTTGAAGGCGCAATTGAGATAGCTTCTGAGTATCTGGATAAAAGGGATGCTATTGGTGTTTCTGGGAAAGCTGAAATACAAATTACATCGCAGGCCAATTCACAACTTCTTATCATAGAAGTCCCAATGAACTAAGCAAATGGAAAATTATAAAATACCTGCCGGAACTAGTATTGGGCATATTCATTTAAAAGTTTCGAACCTCCAACGGTCGCTTGAATTCTATTGTGATCTTTTGGGGTTTGAGTTAATGACTACTTACGGTGATGATGCTGCATTTATTTCTGCTGGTGGTTATCATCATCACATTGGTTTAAATACATGGATGAGTAAAGATGGGAATGCGCCAAATCGAGAAAACACAGGACTATTTCATACAGCCATTCTTCTCCCTTCCAGAAAAGATCTGGCTATTCTACTTAACAGGCTTAGGGAAAAGAAATATCCAATTTCCGGAGCTGCAGACCATGGCGTTTCAGAAGCCATATATCTTAATGATCCGGATGAAAATGGTGTAGAGTTGTACTGGGACAGGCCAAAGGAAGAATGGCCATTGAACTCGGACGGAACTTTAAACATGTATACCAGACCGCTCAATTTAGCAGACTTGCTAAATGAAATCGCATAAAAAAACCCACTCGATTGAGTGGGTTTTTTTAAGTATCAATTCTCTATTGATTCTCTGCAAAAGGAGTCGGGAATTCACTTATTCTAGAATCTCCTGCTCGATCAAGAGGCAAATCACCAAGACGATCATAACGTCTCAAATCTACCCATCTGTGGCCTTCTCCAAATAAAGAGTATCTTCTCTGAGTCAGCATTTCATCTTCTACTTCAGAATCAATTAGCGGATTTGCTGTAGAACCTCCTAAACTTGCTGAAGCACGAATTATATCAAGCACCCGCAATGCCTCAACATTGTTGGTGCCAATATTTGCTTCTGCATAAATCAAAAGCAATTCTTCATTTCTAATGATTGACACTGGATCAACGTTACTTGAATACAACGTCACTTGTCTATCACCAGATAAGCCGTCAAAAGTCACTGTTATGGGACCTTGATCCGGATCATCTTCAGGATCGAAAAGGCTTGTTTTCTCTGCCACTCTAGTATCCCCAGCTTCCGCGTCAGCTTCGAAAGAAGGATGAGCCATGTAGCGTTGCTGATTTGGGACGTAGAATAATGGATTTGAAATATCATTACCAGTCAAACCAAACACATGAGCTGGTCCTGCATCTAGGCTTCCAGCCTCATCCATAAATGAGTCAGCTAGATAGCTTAGTGCAGCTGCCTTATCTCCTTGATATATGGCAACTCTAGCAGCCAGTGCTCTATTGAACTCAGCAAAAGTTGCCGGAGAATCGAATCCAGCAAAACCGCTGCTCAAAGCAAAATCAAACTGATCTTCTCCTGCTGCAAACTCGCTTGCGGCATTGAGTAGTTCAGTATTTGCTGTATTAAGCATAGTTTCAATAGCTGTCAGTGCATTATCATAAGATACAAATGCACCAAGGTTATCCGGATCATCAACATCAATTCTGATACCATTTGAATACTGTCTGTTTGCTACCATCATTAATGCATACGCCTTAAACGTTCTTGCATATCCACGGTAACCATCAAGCGCAGGAGTACTTAAAGATGTTGCAGAATTATCAACAGCCGTTAATAAAAGGTTTGCTGTCTGAACAACTTTATACCACGCTGCATAAGCTCTGGTAGTTAAGAATCCGTTATTGTCAAGAGGCCCAATAAGAATTTCTCCAGTATAACGAGGATCAACCTGCGTAAGGTCGTTGTACTCTCTTCCTAAGATGCTCACTGTCTGATAATGAAAGCCCATATCATTTCGAATCACTGCCTCCAAACCAGTAGTAAGCAGCCTCAAATCCTGCTGAGTAGCACCTTCTTCAAAGCTCGAAACAGTGGGAGCATTTGGATTTTCAATCTTATCTAATGTGCACCCAGAAAGTGCAACAAGAACAAATAAGACTAATAATTTATTATATATTGATTTCATAACTATAGTCTTTAAAATTTAATGTCTAGGTGAAAGTTGATGAACTTACTCGCTGGGTATGGAGTAACTTCTACAGTATTTGCCAATACATTATTTCCGAAGTTTGATGCTTCTGGATCATAACTATTGTAGTCAAATATGTTTACCAGGTTTCGACCTGAAACACCCAATTTAACTTGTGATAATTGAGGAATCATTTCACTTGGAAGTGTATAGAAAAGCCCAATTTCTCTCAATCTTATGTATCCGGCATCTTCAATGAGTGGGGCAGGATTTGCAAACGCTTGACTTGCTCTATAATCTCCATTATTAAGTGTCCCGGAAGGATCTAAGCCTGTATCTTCGTAATCCCATGTAGTCCCGGCAAGGTCATATAGCAATGTAGTAAGGTTTATCGCATCACCTCCATTTTTCCAGTGCCACAAGAAGGTTAGGTCAAAGTTTCCATAGCTGACCGAGTTGAACCATGACATTTGGAAGTCAGGCTCTGCGTTTCCATAAACAGCAAAGCCATCACCATCGGGATCGCAATTATCACACTCTGAAGCTATGTAAGTACCTACAATCTGCGTTGCACTTTCACCTTCTTTAATAAGGTACGTACCTAAAGAAGCGGCAAACCCTCCTGTTGTGAATGAAGGAACATCAAGTTTGGTAACTTTTGATTTGTTCTTCCACCATCTCAATGTAGAATTCCAAACAATGTTATCATTTTGAATTACTGTTGCATTCAAGCCCAGTTCAACTCCTTTATTCTCAAGCTCTGCACCATTGACCACTCTATTAGTAAATCCTGATGATGGTTCGTTTTGAGCCTGGAGTAATACATCCTTGATCTTTTTATTGTATAGATTAACCGTTAGACCAATTCTATTATCCATAAGACCAATATCAGCACCAACTTCAAGTTCACTTTGTCTTTCCGGCTCAACATCCACATCTCCTAGTAAATTCCCTGGAGATACGCCAGCATTTCCACCGATAAACTGAGGGTTAGTCAGAATGAATCGCTGATTAAATTGAGAGAATCGACCGGCTTCTCCGTATGCAACTCTTGGCTTAAAGTTGTTAAGAACGTCGATATTCCAGAAATCAAATTCGTGCAAATTGATAGCTAAACTTGCTTTAGGATAATAATATAGTTTATCTGCATCTCCATTATTTGTGGACTTATCACCACGTACACCTATCGTACCAATTAACTTATCCTGAAAATTAACTTCCTCCTGAACAAAAAATCCTTGATCTTCTTGAGGTGTAATAATTTGCTGAACACCAACATTGGCAGATTGTGAAAGGTTAGTTTGTGATCCATTCAAACCTGTTGCTGTTGTGATAACAGTGTTCTTATCAAAATTTTGTAGAAAATATCCTGCTTGCGTTGTAAAGCTCAGTCCATTATCTAAAAAATATGAATGTACAAGTGAAGCCGTCAAGTTATAGTTTGTATTGATAGTACTACCAGAAATAGCTGCTCCACCAAGAGATGAAGCTGGTCTAAAGTAAGAGATTGTACCCGGGAAAATACTTGTCGTTCTTAGAGCGTATTGATCTACACCAGCCTGTAATACAAATTTCAATTGATTATCATCTTGTGTAATTAGCTTAACATTAGTTGTAATACCGCCAATGTATCTATTCACTTCCTCTCTATTGGTCGTAACAGCAACTGTTTCTAGCACGTTAGACCCTGCTGGTGCAGCTGGGTATACACCATTAACAGGGCTTAAATCCTGCCATGGGTAAGTAAATGCAAGTGCATATCCTACAGTTCTGTTTTGGTTACCATTATTGAAGAACCCTTTATCTGTTTGAGAGTTGATATAGTTATTGGTTACATAAATATCGATCCAGTCGTTAAATTTATGACCAACATTCAATCGAATAGACTCTTTAGCATATCCTGTATTTTCAACCAAACCTGGCTCATCTTTTACAGTTAGTCCGAAAAAGAAATCAGTTTTTTGATCTCCTCCTGAAACGGATAGTCTTGAGGTTCTTGAAACTCTAGTATGATCAAACAATTCTGCTTCATAATCTCTAAAACCACCGTTATTGAAGGTTGTGACCGCAGAAGCCCCACCAACAGCAGAAACAGTAGTTTGATTCCAGTCTCTTAGCCCTAATAATTGGGTTGGTGATCTCAAACCAATTGTTTGAGAAAATGAGGTTTGTGCTTTTCCGCTTTTACCTCTTTTGGTTGTAATGATTACCACACCCCCTGCTGCACGAGAACCATAAATAGCCGCTGCTGAAGCACCTTTCAATATCTCAATAGATTCAATATCTTCAGGATCAATATCAGCAATTCTGTTTGTAGCATCGTCTTGATTAGTGGATGGGTTTCCCCCTCCAGCTGCCTCAGAAACAATATTATTTCCTAATGAAGTAGTTGAATTATCAACATACACACCATCTACAATAAAAAGTGGCTGTTGGTCACCAAAGATGGATGTAACTCCCCTAAGTCTCATTGAAATACCACCGCCAGGAGCTCCAGAATTCGCCCTGATATCAGCACCCAGAAACTTACCAGAAAGTGAACCGTCTAATGTAGATTGATTCGTTATTCCTGTTAGATTTTCTGAAGATATTGAGGCAACCGAATTTGCCAGATTTGACCTTTTAACTGACGTAGCAAGGCCGGTTACAACAACCTCATCCAGATTGGTAACATCAGTTCGCATTGTGATATCTCCTGCATCAGAAGCGCCAACCTCCTGACTTGAATATCCTATCGAAGAAAACACCAATGTAGAGCCAGAAGGCACAGCTAATTCGTATTCTCCATTTATGCCTGTAATAGTACCATTTGTCGTCCCTTTTACTAATACAGTTACACCAGGTAGCGGCTCTCCATTAGAGGCATCCGTTACCGTTCCACTGACCCTTATATCCTGGGCCATCAAAAAACTAATGGGTAGCATTAAGGCTAACACCATCAGTTTTCTTTTTAAGTAGTTTTTCATCATAGTAGAGTTTTTAACTTAAAAAATTGATTTAACAATTCGATAAAACTGCTGAATTAATCCGTAAAAGCCAAAAGAGATAAGTTAAAATCAATTGTTTTAACAACAACTTACTTGTAAATAATTATGCATGCAGAATATTATTTGGAATAAAATCATACTTCTTCACGTTTTAAGGATAATCTTCCCTAAAACCTGACGATTTTCGATTTTTTTAAGTGCTTCTGCGCTTTTTGACAATGGAATTTCAGAATCTATCATGGGCCTTAATTTATGGGAAGAAAGCATTTCCAGAAGTCTTTGAATATTGACCTTATTTTCTTCCGGATAGTTCCTGAAAAAGTTACCCCAAAATACACCCGTTAATGAAGCGCTCTTGAGAAGCGGAAGGTTCATTGGGATTTTTGGGACATACCCTGAGGCGAAACCAACCACCAGGAACCGACCCATCGGAGCAATTGCTCTAAAGGCCTGTTCCGTGTAATCTCCTCCAACAGCGTCAAAAATCACATCCACACCTCGCCCATCAGTTAAATCCTTTAGTCCTTGCTTAATGTTTCCAGGATTATATTTAAAGACTTCATCGGCTCCTAATTCTTTACAAAAAGAAAGTTTCTCGTCAGTAGATGCGCAGGCTATCACCTTTGCCCCTATAATCTTACCTAGTTGTATTGCTGCAGATCCAACACCTCCGGAAGCGCCCAAAATGGCTAATGTTTCTCCTTTTTGGAGTTTGGCTCTGTCTTTTAAAGCATGAATAACTGTTCCATGCGTCATTAACACAGCGGCTGCATCTTTGAAACTTACAGTATCGGGGAGCTTCTGTGTATTGGCTGCAAACCCTAATGCCTCCTCTGCAAATCCTCCCCAGGAAGTTCCTGATACAACTCGATCACCGGGATTAAATTCAGTAACATCAGACCCTACGGCCTTAATCACTCCTGCAACCTCTCCACCAGGTGAAAAAGGTAAATCAGGTTGAAATTGATACTTACCTCGTATAATCAGTATATCTGGAAAATTTACTCCTGCATATTTTACCGATATTTTTACCTGACCTGGCCCTGGCTCACCAATCTCATGATCACGGTAGACTAGCTTATCCGGTCCCCCGAGTTCTTCTACAAGTATCGCTTTCATGTGTGTTGTTGATTTTTAACGGCCACATGGAATTCGAATGAATCCACTTGAGAGCAAGAAATACATGTAAAAGTCATTCTCATTTCATAAAAGCGTAAGTACATTTTCTGGTGGACGACCCAATACGGCCTTATCACCCTTTATGACAATCGGACGCTCGATTAGTTTAGGATAGGCAATCATTGCGTCAATCCATTCCTCATCAGAAAGCTCTTTACCCTTGAAATTATCCTTAAAATCAGACTCTCCTTTCCTTATTAACTGATCGGGCTTAATACCCAGCAATCCAATCACTTTTGTTAATTCTTCCTTTGTAGGAGTGTTTTTAAGGTATTCCTTCACAACAAAATCGTGACCTTTTTCTTCGATCAAACCAAGTGTCTGCCTGCTTTTGCTACATCTTGGATTATGGTATATCGTTATCATTTGTTTAAAACTTCTTTGTTGATGGACATGGTTACAAGCATATGAGGAACATCCACAACTTCTGCGATTTTTAGATCACCGGCCAAAGAGCAAAGCATGTAAGCATCATTTCCGCTCAGGCCATGATTGTTTTTTAAATAATCAATCATATATCGAGTTGCTTTTTTTGCTGCCTCATCTAAAGTGGTGGCGTATGCAGTAACGGCATAGACATCATCGTTTTCATATTGCGGCTCTTTAATTGACACTCCTTTCAATAACTCAATCTCAACCAAAAACTTCATAGGTGCTTCTATCGCAGTACCACAAACTTCACCTAACCCTTGTGCTGCATGCGCATCACCTATGGAAAATAAGGCTCCTTCCACAAAAACAGGAAGATATACAGTTGTTCCCTCGACGATATTCGGATCATCCATATTGCCACCGTTTGCCCGTGGTGGAATGGTGCTTAAGAGCGAATCAGTATCAGGAGCGACTCCCAAAACACCGGGAAACGGTTTCAGCGGGATATTGATTCCGTCGGCAAATCGAACATTGTTTTTTCCTGCTAGCTCAAATGTTTTCAAATGTGGTTCAGTGTATTCATCCGCCAAAAACCCAAATCCGGGCAATATTGCCGTCCAGCCCCAATCACCTATTTCAATTTTATGAAGTGTTACAGCTATTACATCGCCAGGCTGAGCTTCATTAACATAGATGGGTCCGGTCAACGGGTGAATGGGCTCGAAACTAAGATTCATCAAGTCAGATGTATCTGAATCGATAGTTAATTGACCATCTGTAGCTTCAGCTGTACTTATTTCGACTACTTCTCCTGAATTAATAGACAAAACCGGCTCTATAGTTCGGCTCCATTTATTGTGAGTCTGATCTGAAGTTAGCGTATGGTCAGCCACCGGATCAACTGCATCTGCTATGTTATCTGCATTTTGATCGATACTGGAAGTACATCCTAGCGCACTTACCATTAAAATCCATATATGTTTCTTCATGTAGGTAAAGGTTGATTTCAAAAAGTATCTGGTTTATACTTACTAACTTATTAAAAAATCTAACCTGCATGAAATGAGTATGATTAATAACACCTGCAAAGAATGAATTATTAATCGTACGAATTGCATGTGTCCTATAAAAAAGCAAAACACATCCACATGAAAACCATTTACCTACTTCTCTTTTTGAGTATGGCTATTATTCTGCCGGCTCAACGAAAGAAAAAATCCGATGAGATCCCTCCTGCTACACCAGCTGATCAGCGATGGGAAGGCTATCAACAGCGATTAAAACTTGAAGATGGATCCTTAGTAAAAAACATTCCTTTTCGTAATGTGGGCCCTACAGTGATGAGCGGACGAGTCGTTGATCTTGCTGTAGATCCATCAGATCCCTCTCATTTTTATGCAGCATATGCCTCGGGCTCATTGTGGGAAACAAAAAATAACGGCACTTCCTTTGATCCGATTTTCGACAATCAAATTGTGATGACAATCGGAGATATTGCAGTAGACTGGGAAAATGACATTATCTATGTTGGATCAGGCGAAAACAACTCCAGTCGTTCGTCCTACTCCGGTTATGGCATATTCAAATCGAGTGACAATGGTGAATCGTGGGAAAACATTGGACTAACTGAAACCCACCATATTGGAAGAATCATCTTACATCCGGAAGATCCTAACATTATATGGGTAGCAGCTCTGGGACATCTCTATTCTGAAAACCCGGAACGTGGCGTCTACAAGTCAACCGATGGTGGAAAAACCTGGAATAAAACTCTTTTTGTAAACAACAGAACAGGGATTGTAGAGCTAATCATGCATCCTGACAACCCTGACCTATTAATAGCAGGGGCTTGGGAAAAAGATCGAAAAGCATGGAATTTCACCGAAGCAGGACCCGGTACGGCGATATACAGATCTGAAGATGGTGGTGATACATGGAATGAAATTCCCGACGATTCCGGTTTCCCGGATACAGACGGAACCGGACGAGTGGGCTTAGCATTTGCTCCATCAGACGCAAACGTTGTATATGCGATCCTCGACAACCAAGATAGAAGACCCAAAGAAGAAGAGGATGATGAAGGATTGAGTAAAGATGAGCTCCGAACAATGAGCAATCAGCAGTTTCTTGATTTGGAAAATAAGGAGATCAATCAATTTTTAGACGATAATGGTTTCCCCCGAGAGTACAATGCCGTGGACATCAAAAAAGATATTGAAGCAGGGAAAGTGAAGCCAATAGATTTAGTCATTTATACTGAAGACGCTAATTCCTTGCTTTTTGACACCCCGGTAAAAGGCGGTGAAATGTATCGATCCGACGATGCTGGAAAAACATGGACCAAAACACATGAAGACTACATCGAAAACATGATATTTTCTTATGGCTACTACTTTGGCCAGGTACGTGTGGACACTCAAAATCCGGATGTAGTTTATACAATGGGAGTGCCAATCGTGCGCTCAGAAGATGGTGGTAAGACGTTCAAAAATATCAATGAAGCTAATGTACACGTAGATCATCACGCACTTTGGATCAACCCTGCTGATCCTCGTCATTTGATTTTGGGTAACGATGGCGGTGTGTATGTGAGCTATGATACAGGAGAAACCTGGATTAATTGCAACTCACCTTCAGTGGGACAGTTTTACTCAATCGCAGTGGATATGACAGAGCCTTACAACGTCTATGGCGGCCTTCAGGATAATGGAGTATGGAAAGGACCAAGTACATACGAATATTCAAGAAGGTGGTATCAAGATGGCAAATATCCATACGAACGATTAATGGGTGGTGATGGCATGCAGGTAGCTATTGATACACGCGACAATACGACCGTTTATACAGGATATCAGTTTGGGAATTATTTCCGAATCAATACTGAAACAGGGGACCGTAAATACATCACACCACGGCATAAACTGGGAGATGCTCCATACAGATGGAACTGGGAAGCTCCGATAACACTATCCGTTCACAATCAGGATATTGTGTACTTCGGAAGCAACCGCTTTCACCGATCCATGAACAAAGGAGATGATTTTGAAACGCTAAGTGATGATCTGACCAAAGGCGGCAAGAAAGGAGATGTGAGCTATGGTACCTTAACGACAATTTCAGAATCACCCACCCGTTTTGGGTTGATATATGTAGGAAGTGATGATGGACTTATTCACAGATCAGACAATACAGGCGAAAGCTGGACTAAAATTACCGATGGACTGCCTGAAAACTTTTGGGTTAGCACTGTTGTAGCTTCAGCTCACAATGAAGCTCGGGTTTATGCATCGCTAAATGGCTACAGATGGGACAATTTTCGAGCAATGGTGTACATGAGTGAAGATTATGGCAGGACATGGAAAGACATCTCATCAAACCTACCATTAGAGCCTGTCAATGTGGTAAAAGAAGATCCTGTTAATGAGAAGATTGTTTATGTAGGCACAGATCATGGTGTATATGTTTCAATTGATGGTGGGGAAAATTATCACGCATTTTCTGAGGGGTTACCTAACACGCCGGTTCATGACCTTATTGTACACCCACGAGAAAATGAGCTGGTTTTAGGTACACATGGAAGAGGTATCTATATTGGAGATGCTTCGCTGGTACAGGAAGTCAATAATGAAATACTAGCTAAAACACTTCATGCATTTCCTATGGACGCAGTGACCTATAGCTCAAGATGGGGTAGCAAAACCTGGGCATGGGGAGATGTAATAGAAGCCAAAACCAATGTTTCTTTTTATTCCAGCACAAACGGAGATGGTAAAGTTGAAATTATTTTCAAAGATCAGGTGGTAAGTTCCACTGAAATTGATGCTGATAAAGGGATCAATATTCTAGAGCTACCTCTTGAAACTGATGAATCTTTCAAAGACTTACTCGAAGAGGAACAAAAAGAAGAATATGAAGCTGCTGAAAATGGTGATTTTCATTTGGTAGTTGGAGAATATACTGTTCGCATTACGATAGGCGACACAAACGTTGAAACACCTCTTACTATTAAGGCACCAAGAGAGCGGCCCGGAAGAAAAGAGTAATTGGTAAAAAATGAATTGAAAAGCCACCTTGAAAAAATGGCTTTTTTAATGATCTTTATTAAATGAAAACAATGACATGTAAACAGCTTGGAGGAGCCTGCCAGATGGAATTCCGTGCTGATACTTTTGAAGAAATGGCCGAGCTAAGCAAGCAACATGGAATGGAAATGTTTCAAAAAAAGGATGAAGCTCATATGAAAGCAATGGAGGAAATGCAGGGACTCATGCAATCCCCTAAGGAAATGCAGGAGTGGTTTGAGTCTAAACGAAAAGAATTTGAAGATTTACCCGAAAATTAAATACTGCCGCTACTTTAATCCATCATTTAGCAGAATATAGCGACATGACTATTGAAGAAATATCAAAAGAAAATATTTCGGACCTGACTCAGCTCGTTCTCTATCTGTGGCCGGAGTGTGACTATAAAGAGGAATTTCAGAATGGTCTCAAGATTCTCAAGTCTGAAACTGAAACCGCATTCATAGCAAAAAATCACGGCATTTATTTAGGCTTCATACAGCTTTCATTGAGAAGTGAGTATGTAGAAGGCACCTCCACCTCGCCAGTTCTGTATATGGAAGGTATCTACGTTGATCCAAGTCATAGAAAGGAAGGTATTGCAAAAAAGCTTCTGGAGACTGCTGAAACATGGGGTAAGAAAAGGGGCTGCTCTGAAATGGCTTCTGACACTGAAATCATAAATCAACTAAGCATTGATTTTCATAAATCTGTAGGATATGATGAAGTAAGTCGCTTAGTGACCTTCAAGAAATCTTTATAGACCTACCTATTTCTCCAATCTCCAAATATCCAGTTGCCCGGAGCTTCCTCTTCTGGAGAGAGAAAAAAATCTTCGAATGCTTTAACCAACTCACCACCACTAATACGTCCATCACCATTGATATCCAGCATATCAAAGGCCTTTTTTGCCACTGACATGTACAGACCGTATGCTTTAAACATATCCAGGTATTCCCGCTCATCTATGTGACCATCCATATCCTGATCAAATAGTGAGAAAATATAAGTCGCTGATTGATTGATATAATCATTGGGTTTGGTCAGCACTACTTCATCAAAAAACTGAATCCACTCATCAAGGGTAAGCTCCGCCTCTGTTTTTTGAATGTCTTTCAGGATTTGAACAAACAACCGATGTGCCCTCAGCTTTAAATCCAGCCGTACCACTGAATTATCATCCAACCCAATGATGTCACTCATCGTTTCCCCTACCATCTCAAAATCATCCTTTTCCAGAATACCATTTCCATTATTATCAAGAACATTAAAGAAATGGGTGATTTTTTGTTTTTGGACGTCAGTCATGAGCGGCTATTTGAAAGGAAAGATAGGAACTTAGACGAAAAAACACGCTCCTACGATCGTACTATTCTACATATCCCCTTTTAAAGCGGGATTAACCCTTGATCTCTTCGATCGCTACAGCATACCCTTCCAAACCCATACCATTGATAGACCCAATGCAAACATCCTTAACATAGCTGACCTGTCTGAAATCTTCTCGCTTAGCTAAATTGGAAATATGCACTTCAAATACAGGTGTTTTAATGCCTGCAATCGCATCTCGTAAAGCAATGCTAGTATGCGTATAAGCCCCAGGATTAAATACGATTCCATCATAGCTAAATCCTACCTCGTGAAGCTTATCCAGTAATGCTCCTTCATGATTAGACTGAAAATATTCCAACTCATCCTCCGGAAATCGTTTCTTTAAGTCAACCAAAAAATCTTCAAAAGACTGGCTTCCATAAATTTCAGGCTCACGCTTTCCAAGTAGGTTTAGGTTCGGTCCGTTTAGAATGAGTATTTTCAATTTTGTTCAGTTATTTAGTTGATCAGTAATTAGTAGACTAGTTTAGTTTATTCATTGCCTAATTTACCTACGCTCGTTGACTAATCAACTAATTAACTGATTAACTCGATAACCAAAAAATGTGGCCAACCTACATTAAGCAATTTAAAAACTATCTAAAGCTGGAACGATCGCTGGCTCCAAATTCAGTTGATGCTTATCTGGCAGATATTTCAAAGCTTCAACAATTCTTCGAAATCAAAGAAAGAGACACCCTGCCTACTAAAGTTGTTCAGCAGGACCTCATTGATTTTCTTGAATTCATCAACGAACTAGGGATGTCTGCCTACACGCAGGCTCGCATGGTATCAGGACTAAAGGCTTTTTTTCGATTTCTTGTCTATGAAGATGTTATCACAAAAGATCCATCCGAATTAATAGAAGCCCCAAAGCTGGGCAGGAAACTGCCAGACACGTTGGATTTACCTGAAATCGAGCAGCTGTTTAATGCCATAGATATGTCAACGTCTGAAGGTCAGCGAAACAGGACCATGCTAGAGACACTTTATAGCTCAGGATTAAGGGTTTCGGAATTGATTAATTTAAAAATCAGCAACATTCATGACGATATTGGCTTCTTACGGATCATAGGAAAAGGAAGCAAAGAACGGTTAGTTCCCATCGGCAAATCAGCCTTAAAGCATATTAGAATTTTCAGGGATGAGGTGCGGGTACATATTGATGTAAAACCGGGTTTTGAGGATCACCTATTTGTAACCAAACGAGGAAAGGCGATTAGTCGGGTAATGGTTTTTATGATCATCAAAGATTTGGCTGCTAAAATTGGATTGAAGAAAAGCATCAGTCCCCACACATTTCGTCATAGTTTTGCAACACACCTGATCGAAGGGGGTGCAGATTTGCGCGCAGTGCAGGAGATGCTTGGACATGAATCTATTACCACCACGGAAATCTACACACACCTGGACAGAGACTATTTGAAACAGGTAATAACTCAATACCATCCAAGAAGCTGATGTATCAACTTTTAAAACCCGTACTTTTTTTATTTACGCCTGAAAAAGCTCACAAAATCACAACCGGACTTCTTCATTTCCTACTGAAACTGCCATTTGGTAAATCGCTGGTTAAAGGAATGTTCAACTTTCAGGATCAGCGGCTGGAGCGTGAAGTTTTTGGATTGAAATTTAAAAATCCGGTAGGGCTTGCAGCCGGGTTTGATAAAAATGCTGAGCTTATTGATGACTTTACCCATTTAGGTTTTGGGTTTATAGAAATTGGCACACTCACACCAAAAGGCCAACCCGGTAACCCTCAGCCTCGCCTATTCAGACTACCTAAGGATGAAGCGCTAATCAATCGTATGGGATTTAATAACGAAGGTGTGGAATCTGCCGTGGAGCGATTGAAAAGTAGGAAATCAAAAATTTTGGTGGGTGGAAACATTGGGAAGAACAAAGTCACGCCAAATGAAAATGCATTGGATGACTATCTGATCTGCTTTGAAAAGCTATATGATTATGTAGATTATTTCGTCGTGAATGTAAGTTCTCCAAATACTCCGGGTTTGCGTGAACTCCAGGAAAAGGAACCACTCATGAAGCTCCTAGAAGCATTGCAAGATGCGAATAAGAAAAAAGAAGCTCCAAAACCTATTCTTTTGAAGATTGCTCCGGATCTTACTGAATCACAGCTGGATGATATCATCGAAATCACTCAGAAAACCGGACTAGACGGACTGATCGTATCCAATACAACCATCGATCGGTCCGGACTGAAAACAGATGCAGACAATGTAGAAGCCATTGGTCCTGGCGGGCTTAGTGGTAAACCTGTATTTGACAAATCAAATGAGGTATTGAAGTATATCAGAAGACACCTCCCACTCGTTCATATCATTGCGGTCGGCGGCATCCATTCAGCACATGATGCTGTTGAAAAAATTCAGGCCGGAGCAAATCTGGTTCAGATTTATACAGGGCTTGTATATGAAGGCCCGGGATTGATTAAGCGAATCAACAAGGAACTTTTGAAAATTGGTTAACTTTAAATGAAGATGAATATTCAGTCGCAAAAGAATGATTTGATTCAATGGCTTTCAGATTTGGAAGATCCAAAGACAATTGACCTGCTATCTTCAATTAAGTTGTCAGATATCAATCAAAAAAAAGTATCTATTTCGAAAGAGCAAAAGGATGCAATTGATACTGGACTAAAATCGATTGCGAAAGGAAAAGTAAAGAGTCACAATCAGGTTCGATCTGAAACGAAATCAAAATTCCCAAATCTCTTTTGACAAATGCTCCCGATAGAATGGTCTGAAGATGCCATTAATGATTATCACCAAAACATTGAATTCATCTTATCCAGATGGACTGAAAGTGTAGCAAAAAAATTTATAGACGAAGTTGAAACGATTCTTTCACTGATTCAAGAACACCCACAACTTTATCCATTTGTTGGGCATAAAAACATAAGAAAAGCAGTAATTCGAAAACAAGTTTCTCTTTTCTATCTTGTACAAGAAGATCGCATTACGCTCGTTAGGTTCTGGAATAATTTTCAAGATACCAAAAACCTTAACATATAAGATTAGCATGTTTGATCCCGGCTTAAAACTCCATTATTTTTGGGAGCTATAACCTATGGCACAGAATACCTACAAGAAGAAGATCGAGAAGAAGCAGAAGGCAAGCCTTAAATTCAACTTCATCACTGACCGAAAATTTCACCTGTTTATCGGGTTCACCCTACTGTTGATTTCGATATTTCTGGGTGTCTCCTTTATATCTTACCTGAGTACAGGTCAGGCTGATCAAAGTGTAGTAGAGGCATACACAAACACAAATGTGAAGGAGTCTGGTGCAGAAGTTCAAAACTCTTTTGGCTTAATTGGCGCAATTGCTGCGCATTATTTTATTTTTCTTTGGTTTGGAATTGCGGCGATTCTTATTCCTCCATTTCTCTTCATTGTAGCATATAAAATTATTTGGCACAGGGCCCTTCTTCCAATCACCAAGTCTTTCAATTTTGTGGTTTTCTATCTCATATGGATCAGCATGGTGATGGGTTATTTCCTGCTTTCCCAGGAAGAAATCACGATGTGGGGGTTTCTGAGCGGTGGTATTGGCTATGAACTTGCGGTGATTTCACAGAGCCTGATGGGGTGGGGAGCTATCCTATTCCTGATTTTTCTCTTTGTAGTATTCAATATGTTCTTTTTCGACATTACAAGGATACCTGCTTTCAGTGGTGTTTTACCATCATTTGAAAACATGATCAACCAAATAAAATCGTTGATCCCGGAGAAGAAGCCAAAGACGAAAACCGCAGATATAAGTTCGGTATTGGATCAAATCAAAAAAGAGGTGGAAGATGAAGATGCAAATAAGGATGAATCTGAAACATGGGTTGTGAAAAAACTCCCAACTAAGCCCGCAGCTAAAAAAGAAAAAGCAGACCCGGAATTCACCATTGACCTACCGGAATTTAAGGAAGAAGAAAAGCCGCTTTCAAAAGAAATAGAAGAAAAAGTCTTTGCACCTAAAGAAGAAAAAGCCGTGGCTCCACCACAACAAGAAGAGCCTTCATCGAATGAAGAGCTGGAAGATCTTTCATTTGATGTGGAACAAAAGGAATTCGAAGAAGAAGTTACCGAAGAAGCAATCAATTACGATCCAACCCTTGATCTGCCAAGGTATAAGTTTCCAAACCCTTCCCTTTTATTTGAATATCCGGAAAAGGATGTGAAAGTTTCGAAGGATGAATTGGAGCAAAACAAGGATCGCATTATTGAAACACTCGTCAATTTTAAAATTGGCATTTCAAGTATCAAAGCCACTATAGGCCCAACAGTCACCCTTTATGAAATTGTGCCGGAGGCTGGAGTGAAAATCTCCAAGATCAAAAACCTGGAAGACGACATAGCTTTAAGCCTGGCGGCATTAGGTATCCGTATTATTGCTCCTATTCCTGGGAAGGGGACCATTGGTATCGAGGTTCCAAATAAAAATCGTGAGATGGTAGATGCTCGCTCTGTGATTACAACTAGTAAATTCATGGAAAGCAAAATGGATCTACCAGTCGTATTGGGAAAAACCATCTCCAATGAAGTATTTGTGACGGATTTGGCCAAAATGCCCCACCTGTTGATGGCTGGTGCTACAGGACAGGGTAAGTCCGTAGGATTGAACATTATCCTGACATCACTCCTATACAAAAAGCATCCATCACAGTTAAAACTGGTATTAGTTGACCCCAAAAAGGTGGAATTGACACTTTTCAATAAAGTGGAGAAGCACTTTCTGGCTAAGCTGCCGGATAGTGACGAGCCAATCATCACCGATACTTCTAAGGTTGTGAATACGCTCAACTCTCTATGCATTGAGATGGATAACCGGTACGACCTGCTGAAAAGTGCAGCCTGCCGTAACCTTAAGGAGTATAACAAGAAATTCACCGAAAGAAAGCTTAACCCAAACAAAGGGCACAGGTTCTTACCGTATATCGTGCTAGTAATTGATGAGTTGGCTGACTTAATGATGACCGCTGGTAAAGAGGTGGAAACACCTATCGCACGATTGGCCCAGCTGGCTCGTGCCATCGGTATTCACTTGATTGTAGCCACTCAACGACCATCAGTAAATGTAATTACAGGTATCATTAAGGCAAACTTCCCGGCAAGACTTTCCTTCCGGGTTACTTCTAAAATTGACTCCAGAACAATTCTGGATGCCGGTGGAGCCGACCAATTAATTGGTATGGGAGACATGTTGCTTTCAATGGGGTCCGATATGACCCGATTGCAATGTGCATTCGTAGATACACCAGAGGTCGAGAAGATTTGTGATTATATCGGTGAACAAAGAGGGTATGATGATGCTTATCTCCTACCAGAGTATGCAGGAGAGGAAGAGTCAGGCATAGGCGAAGTGGACCTTTCAGACAGAGACGCACTTTTTGCCGATGCTGCACGTTTGATTGTCATGCATCAGCAGGGATCTACATCGCTCATCCAACGAAAGATGAAGCTTGGGTATAACAGAGCCGGTAGATTAATTGACCAGCTGGAAGCCGCAGGAATAGTCGGTCCGTTTGAGGGTAGCAAGGCTCGAGAGGTACTTATCCCTGATGATCATAGTTTGGAACAGTTATTGTCTGAAATAGAAATCAAATATTAAGAACGAATCAAAAAAGAATGAAAAAGCTAATAATTGCATCACTTACTTTGACATTGCTACTACAGGTACAAGCTCAATATGATCCTGAAGCATTGACCGTATTGGATGCTATGAGCAATAAATACAAAAAAGTAAAGTCTTTCAAGGCCTCTTTTTCTCAGAAACTAACAAACGAGAGTGCAGGGCTTGATGAGACGATTTCAGGAGACATAGCTGTAAAAGGAGATATGTATGTTTTGGATGTTGCTGGTCAGAAAATTTTCAACGACGGTACAGATATTTATACCTTCAATGCCGAAGTAAACGAAGTGACAATAAGTACTTATGACCCAGAGGAGTCAGAAATCACTCTTAGTAACGTTTATGACCTTTATAAAAACGGATTTAAATATGCACTGGCTGAGGAAAAATCCAATGGAGACCGATTGATTGAACTGGATCCTGAAAGTAGAGATAAAAGTTATTTCAAAATCAGAATGACTATCAACGCAAAAGATGAATTGAAGTCATTTACCGTATTTGAGCGTACTGGCAATAAGTATGTCTACTCCATAAACTCTTTCACCCCAGCTAATTTAGCTGACAGTTATTTCACATTTGATACCTCAGAATATCCGAATGTTGAAGTAATAGATTTCAGATAAAATAAGAATCTCAAGAAAAAGAGTACCTTTGCTGCGTTCAGAACAAGTCTGAGCGCTTTATAATTTTTTATTTTTTTTAATGAACATTTTTGTAGCTAAGCTTAACTATGCAACTTCAGAAGACGCATTGAGACAAGCATTCGAAGAATTCGGAACAGTAGATTCCGCTAAAGTTATCATGGACAGAGACACTCAGAGATCGAAAGGTTTCGGATTTGTTGAAATGCCAAATGATGACGAGGGTAATCAGGCTATTTCAAGCCTAAACGACACAGAATTAGATGGTAGAACCATCGTTGTAAAAAAAGCTAACCCAAGAGGTTAAGCACTGAAACAGATTCTAAGTTTTTATTGATTTTTATATAATTGCTCGTGCGGAAACTTTTCCGCACGAGCATTGTTTTATATAATTGTTACGTACACATAAAATTTTATTGATTTGGCTAGACCTGCAACTACTCCGGTAAAACTTAAAGACGGATACTACATAGAACTCCGACACAAGGGTGAAAGAAAAGGAATCAAACTTAGGAGTGATACTATTCCTGAATTACACCAATCGATCAAAAAGTACGAGAAATTATACGACGTGCACTTTTACGGTGAAGTAAAGAAAGGTAAAGTCGTAAACGATAAGCTTCCTGAGCTTAAGTAATTCTTAAATTTTATTGGATTCACCACTTCCGAAAAGCCGGAAACAGGATAAATGCGTCCATGCTTTTCTCCTTATCTTAGCCCCAAATCCACATAAATCAGACCATGACCCGTCAGCAGCTTTTTGAGCAAATCAAAGAAAAAGAGTCCTTTTTATGTGTGGGGCTCGACACAGACATAAAGAAAATTCCCAAACACCTCCTTGACGCTGAAGATCCCATCTTTGAGTTCAACAAGAAAATAATAGATGCTACAAAGGAGTATGCTGTAGCCTACAAACCCAACACGGCATTTTATGAGGCGCATGGTGCGAAAGGATGGGAATCCCTCCAAAAAACACTGGAATACATCCCCAAGGATATTTTTACCATAGCCGACGCTAAGCGCGCCGATATTGGCAACACCTCCTCGATGTACGCAAGAGCATTCTTCGAAAACATGGATTTTGATTCGGTCACAGTGGCTCCATACATGGGTTCAGACTCTGTAAAACCATTTTTGGAGTTTGATCGAAAATGGGTCATCCTTCTTGCTGCCACCAGCAACCCCGGTGGATTGGATTTTCAGGATGTTATTGTAAGCAGCGATGGAGAGAAATTATACGAGCGGGTAATCCGTAAGTCAGCCGAATGGGGCAATGCCAATAATATCATGTATGTTGTAGGTGCCACTCGTCCGGAGGCTTTGATTGGTATTAGGAGGCTGGTTCCCGAGCATTTCTTACTCATTCCAGGAGTTGGAGCTCAAGGCGGTGATCTAAAGGCTGTTTGCAAGTATGGCATGAATAAGCATTGTGGGCTTTTAGTCAATTCCTCCAGAGGGATTATTTATTCCGATTCCACTGAAAAATTTGCTGAGGCTGCTGGAAAAGAAGCTCACAAAATTCAAGTAGAAATGGCTGAAATTCTTCAGCGATTATAGCACAAACCGTATCTTAGGAAGCTAATCGCTATGGACGAGCAGTTTCTCCACTATATCTGGAAATATCAAAAATTTGATTCGAGTGATCTTCTACTCACAGACGGTCAATCTCTAAAAGTATTTAATCCTGGTAATCACAATCATGATTCCGGGCCGGATTTTGAAGAGGCAAGGATTAAAATTGATGAATTGGAATGGGCCGGACAGATAGAAATACATATCAATTCATCAGATTGGTATCATCACAATCATCAAAATGATCCTGCATACGAAAATGTTGTACTGCATGTCGTCTGGAATGAAGATAAGACTGTTGAAGTAGGTGGATCTCCCCTGCCAACACTTGAGCTTAAAGATTTAGTAAGCCACCAGCTACTGGAAAGATATCAGAACCATATTCAAGCTCCGACTGAAATCTTATGTCAGAATCAGCTCTCCAAGATATCTTCACTAACAATCCGGAGTATGATGGATCGTGTCCTTGTAGAGCGACTTGAAGAAAAGGCGAGTCGAATACTGGATGATCTGTCGAAAAACAAGAATGATTGGGAAGAGTCCACCTATAGGGCGCTGGCTTCCAATTTTGGATTTTCTACTAATAAGGAAGCATTTATACGCCTAACTCAGATTTTGCCCTTTGCTAAGCTCAAAAAAGTCTTGCAAAGTGAGAAACAAACTGAATCCTTGATCTTCGGACAGGCTGGCTTTCTTGAAAAAGGCTCTGACCCATATGAGACTGAATTAAAAAAGGAATTTGATTTCCTTCGAAAGAAATTTCAGCTTCAGGAACCAATGATCAGTGTACAATGGAAGTTTGGAAAACTTAGACCTGCCAATTTCCCTACGGTTAGGTTATCGCAGTTTGCTTCCCTCCTTACTCACCAACCTCAATTATTCTCCATCCTTACTCAAACAAAGAATATAAAAGAGTTAAAAAAAGCGTTAATTACACCGATGAGCAGCTATTGGCAGGGTCATTATGATTTCGGTAAGCCTAGAACCAGGATATCAAAAACCATCGGAAACAGTTCCTTTGAAAATATACTGATAAACACCATTGCTCCTCTTTTGGCAGCCTATGCTCGCTATACTGATGATCAGTTGTTCATGGATCGAGCGATCGAACTTTTAGAATCTGTTGTGGGGGAAAGTAACCGGATCACTAAAAAATGGAATGATCCAAATATGCAGATTCATACGGCTTTTGATTCCCAGGCATTGATTCATTTATTCAAAAACTACTGTCAAAAAAGGAAATGCCTTCAATGCAACATTGGAGTTGACCTACTCAATAAATGATAACCTGGATCATTCATATCATCATTATTAGCTCACTAGCTTTCCTGGTTTTTCGAAAACTAAAAACCAGCCTCCCTACCTGGATGTTTTGGATTGGACTTGTTATGAAGATTTCTGCCGGATTTGTACTTGGCTGGATTTTCTATGAATACTATGGAGAAGGTGATACTATTTCATTTTTCGAGATGGCTAAATCATTTGATGATTTCGCTACTGAAGAACCTAGAACGCAATTCTTCATCCGTATCCTCACTCTATTGGTGTACTTGTCAGGAGGCTCCTATTGGATCACCTCCGCCTGGCTTTCATTTATCAGCTTTACTGCTGCATGGTATGCTACATCACAATTTTCTAAGGCTTTTCCTTCCATCAAAGTATTAACTGCCAGCTGTTTCCTAATCATCCCTTCAATCGTATTCTGGTCCTCAGGTATTCTGAAAGACACCCTGGCATTTGCAGCAATGATGGTGCTTATTGCCGCAATTTTAAAATGGTATAAGCGCATAAATATTACAGTCTATGATTTCATCATAGCTGTGATTAGTGGATATCTATTGTTCCACCTCAAGCACTACCTGATTATCACTTGTCTGATATTTGGAGGGCTGCTTGTTTCGGTATCTTTAATTAAAAAGGTCAAATCAAGATGGAAATGGATAATTGCTGCAATGGTATTGGCCCTCTCTTTGATTTCCACCCAGTTTGTGCACCCATATTTAAAAGTGGAGAAGCTTTCGTGGACAATTTATGAAACAAATAGAACGATTCTGGAGAAATCAGATTTGGAAGGTCAATTAGATATAGAAATTAAAGATGCATCCATATTAGCTGTGATCAAAGAAGTTCCTAAAGCTTTACATGCCGGGCTTTTCCGACCAAGTATTTATGACAAAACACCTATCTGGGGATGGCTTCATCGTATTGAGAATTTCATATTAACAATTCTCATTATCATGTCAGTATCTCTTTATTTCAAAAGAAATCCACCGGTTGATACTCCTCTTTTCGTATCCGCTTTGTGTTGCATACTATTATTGGCAATTATGCTTCCATTAGCCACACCTAATTTTGGCACACTGGTTCGTTATAAGAATGCGTATATGCCCTATCTCTTCTTAATCTGCAGCATACTTCCATATCACTATCTATCTTCGAAAACGAAAGAATAATCGCTAATTTTGCGCCTTCAAAACAAGAAGGACATGGAAAAACCAGTAATTATTTTTGGATCAACAGGACTGGCGAAAGCTGCGCTTGAAATCTTCAACTCCAACAATATTGTTGTATATGGATTTTTAGATGATGACGAAAAGACTCACAACACTGAAATAAACGCTGTAACAGTACTTGGTGCAACAGACGATCATGGATTCACAAAATTGATCGGTCAAAAATGCGAAGCTTTCGTGGCAACTGATGACAATTCTCTACGCAAAGAATATGTGGAGTACCTGAAAGAAACCAGAAAGGTAATGCCAATGAATGCGGTGCATAATGCAGCCACCATTTCAGAGTCTTTCATTATAGGTCATGGAAATTTCGTAAATGCTGGAGCCATTCTTTCCAATGACTCCAAAATGGGCAATCACAATGTCATCAATTCAAAAGCGATCATAGAACAGGAAGTGGAAATGGGTGATTTTGTACAAATCGGCACAGGATCTATCATTAACACCAAAGTGAAAATAGAAAATGAAGTTTTTATTGGATCAGGTGTGACTGTTGTTGCAGGTGTAACTATTGGTAAGGGGGCTCGAATTGGAGCCGGCTCTGTAGTTGTTGGCGATGTAAAGAAAGGTCAGACAGTCTTTGGCAATCCGGCCGTGGAAGTGAAGTAATTCGTATCTTCCCAAAATGAAGTCAAAACTCCTCATTGTTCTATTCGCCCTTATACTAAATAGTTGTGTGCCCGAAGGACTGATGCGAACATGGAGTACCACTGAAGATTACGACCGGAAATTCAATAACATTCTGGTGATGGGCCTCATCAACAATGTCAACCTGCGCAACGAGGTTGAAAATGAGGTGGTATTTACAGGTAGGAAATTTGATCTGCGATGCGTCAATGGAATGTCAATGTTCCCACCGGAACTTGGAAAGCCTTTCGAAGATGTAGAGCGCGCAAAGGAACGAATGCGTAAGGACGGGTTTGACGGTGTTGTTACCGTGACGCTTGTTGACATAAATGAACCGCGATATATTCCTCCTGAAACAGCTTACTCTCCATTGGTTTATTATGATCGTTTTGGAAACTATTTCTTCCGAACATACGATTTGGTATACAGACCCGGCTACTTTACCAGGAACACGAATTATTTTATAGAAACCAACTTCTATGAACTGAAGGTGGGGAAACTTGTCTGGTCGGGCAGGTCTACAATATTCCCCCCTGCTGAATTGGCAACATATCTTCCAAATTATGCAAAGGGATTATTTAAGGAACTAAAAATTGAGCGGATAATTGAGTAAGCAAAAAGGCATCAAAATGAAATGGAATACCCAGCTGATCTTACTTATCGTTGTTATATTCAGCGGGCTAGGCTCATCCTTTCTACCTGTTCAGTCCAATAAGACAAAGCTTTTAATTGAGGTCATCGACCTATCAGGTAGACCGGTAAAAGATGCATCAATCAAAATCTACTCATCGGAGGAAGATTATAACAGCGATTCAAACATTTTAATAACGGGCAAAACGGATAAGAAGGGTAAATTCCAATACAAAGGTTTGGCAGCTAAGCCATACTTTCTGGACATAAGGAAAGACAACCTGAAAAACGCTCAACATAGTGTTAATACCGGAGCACTTTCAGTTGAAAGAACTAACAAGTTCTTAGTTACTATCAAGTGAGTTTGAAACCACTATTGTAATTATTTAATTTTGCAGCCTATTTAACACCCTGCTGAAACAGGGCTTGGTTATTATGGAAAAACACTACGTATTACTTTACTACTGCTACAGTAAGATTGAAGATCCTGAAACCTTCAGGGAAGAGCACCACAAACTTTGTTTAGATCTAAACCTCCGTGGACGCATCATTGTTGCTTCGGAAGGTTTAAACGGAACTGTGTCTGGCACGCAGGAAGCTTGTGAAAAATATATGAGCGCAGTTACCAGTGACCCTCGGTTTGCTCATACTGAATTTAAGGTAGACATCAACGATCAACCGGCTTTCGAAAAAATGCATGTTCGGGTGAAGCCTGAAATCGTACATAGTTCACTCAAGGAAATTGATCCGACAAAAAAAACCGGTGGGTACGTGGAACCTGCAGAGTTCAGAAAAATTCTCAAAGAAGAGTCTGAAGACACCATCATCCTTGATGTACGCTCCAACTATGAGCACATGATCGGCAAGTTCAAAAATGCCATTACCCTGGATATCGATAATTTCCGGGATTTCCCTGAGAAGATAGAGGAACTCAAAAAATTCAAAGACAAGAAAATTGTCACTTACTGTACCGGTGGTATAAAATGTGAAAAAGCAAGTGCCTACCTACTGGAACAAGGATTTGAAAACGTACATCAGCTTCACGGTGGCATCATTAAATATGGCTTAGAAGCTGAGGGTGAAGATTTTGAAGGGAAGTGCTATGTGTTTGATAACCGAATTGTAAAAGATGTAAATCAGGTTAATCCTACTATAGTATCTCGCTGTTATGTGACCAACGAGCCTTGCGATCGAATGGTTAATTGCGCCAACCCGCATTGCAATAAGCACATCCCAATGAGCGAAAAAGGAGCAGAAATATATAAAGGCTGCTGCTCTGAAGAATGCATGAATAACCCGGACAGAAGAGAATATGATGGTACCGGCTTCTATCAAAAGAAAATGAATGGATATAATCCCTATAAAGGACTAAAACGGAAAGCTACAAAGCAAGATTGAAGCTAAACTTTTAGTAAATTGGGTCATTGGAAAAGGTTTCCTATTTAGATTTAGGAAGCTTTAGAAATTTTGACCTAGCTATGCCTCACACATTTTCAGAGACAGATCTGATTCTTAACCCTGATGGAAGTGTCTATCACCTAAGCCTTCGTCCCAAGGATGTCTCTGATAAAATCATTGTCGTTGGTGATCCCGGCAGGGTACATAGAGTATCGCGCCATTTCGATTCCGTGGAGTTTGAGATGAATAAACGAGAGTTTATCACTCATACAGGCAAGTACGAAGGGAAGCGTATTACGGTCATTAGTTCAGGTATGGGTACTGACAATGTCGAGATTCTTATGCAGGAATTAGATGCATTATTCAACATTGACCTGGTTCATCGTGAGCCTAAACCCAGAAGAAAGAAGCTCCAAATTATTCGTATTGGCACATCCGGCACCATTAGAGATGAAATAAAAGTAGGAAGTCACCTTGCGACTGAATATGCGATCGGCATGGATCCGCTCATTCATTTTTACGATTTCAAACACAAAGGAAAAGAACGTCGCATCGTTGAAAAATTTCAGGAAGAA
This sequence comes from Ekhidna lutea, assembly GCF_900188325.1. GTDB lineage: Bacteria > Bacteroidota > Bacteroidia > Cytophagales > Cyclobacteriaceae > Ekhidna > Ekhidna lutea. Next base: position 41,337 of record NZ_FZPD01000004.1, read on the forward strand.
ATAGGCATCCCCTACCTCCCCTATTGCTTTAAGGGATCAACTGCTCTATTTGAAAAGTTCAAGGATTGCACTATAGCCGGGAATACCGTGACCTGTCCGGGCTTTTATGCTCCTCAAGGTCGTCAACTACGAGTCCCAATCCGTTTCAAAGAGATCATTGAGAAGATGCAATACTTCCATGAAGAGGATGTGTGGCTAACTAATCTGGAAATGGAAACTGCAGGCTATTATGCTTTTGGCAAGCTGATGGGACATGAAATGCTAAGCCTCAATGCGATCATGGCCAACAGAATAAAAACAGAGTTCGCTAAAGACCCTAATAAAGTGATCGATAGCCTGATCAAAAAGGTGCTGGATAGAATTTAGTGATTTTTTTCGTCATTCGCTTTCCTTGTTTCAAACACCAGTTTTAACGCTTCATCAACTTTTTTTGATGATCCACTTCTTATGCTAAAATTTTAAGTACCAAAAAAAATGTACTTGTGCCAAAATCAAGTACATCAATCGCTTGGTTAAACCAAATCACTTAAAATGAAAGCCTTATTAAAAACTCTACTTTTTGCATGTGCTCTGTTCACGATTATTACCGCCAATAGTCAGGATTGGGAAGAGATACAAAACGTAAATACAGATCCCATTTCATCGAATGTCATGGATGAATTCGGAGGGTCTGTAGCTATGAACTACAATGGTTCATATGCAATAGTTGGTGCTCCTAATGACAGTGAAAATGGTTATGAAGCAGGTGCAGCATACTTGTATAAGCGAAGCGGAACTGACTGGGCATTAATCACCAAGTTCGTTTCTGACGATATAGCGTCTGGCGATCACTTTGGATCATCGGTTGCCATGTACACCAACTACATTGTGATAGGAGCTAGCGGTGAGAACAGTAACACTGGAGCTGTATATGTATTTAACAAAGACACTAACACAGACGAAATTACTCAAATCAAAAAAGTGGTTCATACAACCATTGCCAGCAGTGATTATTTTGGTAGCACAATAGACTATGATAACCAATATTTTATCGTGGGAGCTCCTTTTGCCGGGTCATATGGGCGGGCATATGTATATCATTTATCTAGTGGAGTTTGCACCTTAAAGAAGGTATTTTACGGACCGAGTGATGCAAGCAGATTTGGGGATCGGGTTCGGATTGAATACACTTCGTCAGGAAACTATATAGCAGGTATAGGCGATTACAATTACAAAGACCCTGGCGACTATACAAACAGTAGAGGTAGGGTACATATTTACGAAGGGACGAATACATCCTGGACAGAAAATACTGTTTTAGTTGGTCAAGTTCAAGGAGGCCGTTTCGGGTATGATTTTGATCTTACAGATAATCGATTGGCCATTGGAGTTCCTTATGATGATAATGGAGCAAATAATGCAGGTCTAATCTACATATATCAAAGAGGGGAAAGCAATTGGACCTACTCGTACACAATGGTTGGAGATCAGAGTAATGGTAATCTTGGAAACACGCTTTCCTTTAGTCAAAGAAATAGTTCAATCTATCGACTTGCAGCCTACGAGAGAGGTCAGGATGGTCAAGGTGAAATCAGGATATATTCCAGTGCTTCCGGGACATCATTTGGCTCTTATAGAACTATCCTTGACTCTAATCCTGAAGACTATGGATTTTTCGGGAAAAGTAGTATATGCATAAAAGAAACCTATATTCTTGGAGCCAGGGACAATGCTGATATAAATGGTACAAATAGTGGAGTCGTCTATTTTGCAACAGAAACAGCTGAATATAATGATTGGGGCTCTATTGTTCAAAAACTACCAACTCCTTATACCTCTCCTTTTCGGTATGAAAGTGAATTTGGTAGCTCAATAGATATCGATGGAAATACAGCTGTTATTGGTGCTCCAAATGATTATTACGGAAGCGGGTTTGCCGAAGTTTATCAAAAAACAAATCTTGGATGGAACAAAATCGCTACCCTCACTGAAAGCTCAAATATCTATGATAACAACTTTGGATCAAGCGTGTCTATTGATGGAAATTGGATTGCAGTGGGTGCATCTGGTGGAAAAGATACGGATCGGGTGTATATGTTCAAAAAGCCAGCGTCAGGTTGGACCGATATGACTGAAACCGCCGTTATTTCTGCAACTGATATTGTGGCAGGTGATAACTTTGGACGATCAGTCTACTTAAAGGGCAACACATTGGTGGTTGGCTCATATAGAAATCGAAACAACAGCTTGTATACAGGTGCAGCATATGTATACACGAAATCTGAAGGAGCAGATTGGACATCCACTACTCAAACCGCAAAATTAACGGCCTCAGATGGAGCATCTAATGATTACTTTGGTTGGTCGGTCGCTACAGATGAAGGGGTTATTGTGGTGGGATCTCCTGAAAAAGATGTAACCGGAACCAGAGACGGAGGTGTTTACCTGTTCGAAAAACCAGAAACAGGTTGGATAAATGCCACCGAAACCTATACCCTATCTGCTTCAGATCAAACAAGCAATGATTATTTTGGATATGCTGTAGACTTTGACAATGACGTGATCGCAGTAGGTGCTCGAGGAAATAACACGGTTTATGTTTTTGAAAAACCGCTCACAGGCTGGGCATCACTAACTGAAAGTGCTCGATTAAATGCATCAAGTGGGGGTTCTTATCTTGGTTATTCAGTAGATATTGACGATGACCGAATTCTCGCTGGTGCAATTCATGATACCTACACATTCAGTAAAGCCGGCTCTGCATTTCTATTTGAAAAATCGGGGAGTAGTTGGACATCAATGACCGAAAGTGTCAAATTTAATTCTTCCAATCCCGGCCTCAATTACTACTTTGGAAATGAGGTTGCATTGGATGGTGTTCTCATTGGTATTGGCTCCTATAATCAAGAATCTGCTGCTGGAGCAGTTTATTTTCATGAGCAATTCATCCCGCCTACAGATGTGGAATTAGTTGTAAATCCCATAGATGAAAATACAGAAATCGGAGAAATAGCTGGCTATTATAGTGGTTTTGATGATAACATGTCTGAAACACTCACTTATGCTTTTTCAGGAGAAGGTTCAAGCATCTTGTCACCAACAAACGCACTAAACATTAGCGAGTCCAGTCATGTAGAAATACCTCATGATAATGCATTTAATCTAGTAGAAAATGACTTTACTATAGAGGGGCAAATAAAGATTGAATCCGATGTTGGATCTAAAACAATAGCAAGTAAAGGCAATGGATCGGATGGAAATTCGGTATTTATCTTTCAGGTTAGTGAAGGTAAGCTAAGTATCTACCTTGGTTCAGGCGCAACCGCTGGTTGGACAACTTCAAGCAATTCTCTTCCTCTGAATACCTGGACGCACGTTGCTGTTTCGTATCAAGCTTCTACAAAAACAATATCATTTTATGTAGATGGGGTAAAGGAGACGCTGGCACCACTTAGTCTTACTCCTAGCAGCAATAGCGATACTAATTCACTTTTCATTGGACAACAAGGCTTTACGATTGATTTTCTGATTTCAACTTTCATTTTCAATCCAGATCCACTAGTGCTTGATTGGGAACTTACAACTGCCAACATACAAATATTAGATGGTGCGGATGTTATCTATGATGGAGCATTAAACGCTTCAACAAACCAAATCAAAGTGAAATCGATAGAAACGGATTATACTGTGAAAATCATCAAAGATGGGTTTACAACTTACTCAGCTACGTTTACCCAAACAGAACTTGAAGCGTTCTTCTTAACACCGTTAATAGTTACACTTCAGTAAGCATAAGATTTAAGACCAAGGGGATAGCTCTTCTCTCGACTTGAGGGAGGGGCTTTTTTATTTAAATAAAGTGCTCAAAGCTCTGTTAATAGAAGCGGCAGCCTCATTCATATGCTCTCTTACTTCCACCCACTTTTCATTTGATTTGGACGAGCGATTTTTGATTTGATCTTCAAGCTTCTGCTTCTGTGCTTTCAGCTTTTCTATCTGCACCTCCATGTCTTCCGAAACTTTACTTCCGGCTTCCCTCGTCTCTTCCACCAGGTGATCTATTTTTTTTCCTAGCTCTGTCAGGATATCTTCTACTTTGCGCTTCTCACTCATAGGTCTTATGGTTGAAATGGAAATTTAAGCATTACTTTTAATATTCCCCCCTTGAGGGGGCTAGGGGGTGACTTTACCATACCACTTAGCAATCACCTTCTCTGCCGGTTTGTTTTGAGGTGTCCATTCCGTACCTCGCCACCTACCTCCCTGGAAGGTATTGAAGTGCCACTTCCAGAGAAAGCCACCGGCAAACCATTCTTCTTTCATCAATGCTCGGTAAGTAGCTTCATATGCATCGGCCTGAAGTTGCATATTTGCATTTTCTTCCGATTCATCAATTTCCCAATGCTTACCTGCTGCGCCATTGGCACTTTGAAACCCATATTCCGTGAAAAGGATGGGCTTGTTCCACTTTCTTGAAAAAGCGCTAAGCTGAGTTTTCACGGGCTTCCATCCATTTTCTATCTCTTCAATAGCTGGATGTGGGCCCTCTGCCAGCGGGAAATATGCATCAATACCAATATAGTCCACAGCGTCCCACCACGAGATGTTCTCATAGTTGTCCCAATTGGAGGCATACGTGATTTTGCCGGAATAAACCTTCCTAACGTCTTTAATGAGGGTTCTCCAAAATTCAGGACGTTCCTTCGCAGGAATACGATACTCCGTGCCGATGCAAAGCATCTCCACATTGAGGGAGTCAGCCACTTTCGCATAATTGAGGATATAAGCAGAAAACTCATTTTCCCATTGTTTCCATTGCGCTTCCGTGGAAAGGCTGAAGTCACCCGTCCAACCCTCTCCCCTCACCCACACGTGTGGCTTGATCATCACTTTCAGGTCATGAGATTTGGCATATTCAATGAGCTTGCAAGTACCATCCGTACGTTCACCCCACCACTGACGCTCATGATCAAATGAAACACCCGGCTCTCCGGAACGGGAAAAAGCATAAGGAATAATGGCAACCCACCCGGCATTGATACGCTTTACTTCCCCCATCTGATCTACCGTGATCTCCCTTGGAGGGTTCACTAAACTGACGCCATTGATGATAGGGTCCTTACCTGCCGGAATCATAACCATGGCCAGGCCACCACAGATCAGAATAAATAGGGTAATAAGGATTCGCATGATGGAAAGATACGGGAGAATTCTATCGTGAGTTTGAAGGAATTGATTCATTCGAATCATTTAGTCAAAACCAAATCTTGCCAGATTGGGTATAAGAATACTATGCGAATGCTTCACCTTATCTATTATTTATCTATTAGCTTCATTTTACCGGCGCAAAAATTTGAAGAAATCTTAGCTGAAGTAAAATCATTGCCAGTTCACGAGCGTCAAGCACATTTTGACGAGTATATAAAAAGGCAAACCAAATTTCCGATTATAGAAGGCGCTCAAGTGGTCTTTTTGACAAAAAGTGATAATGGTCAGCCCTATTTGCAGGCAGATTTTAATGGCTTTTTAAATCCCAGATATACCGAGAACAAGTCTATTGGATTAATGAAGCCAATCGAAGGTACCTCCTGGTATTACTACCGTAAAGAACTGGTGCCTGATGCTGTCATTAATTACTTGTATGAGGATGAGTCAGGTGTCAGTGTGGATAGCCTCAATTCGAACACACGAACCAATTTTGGAACTGAAGTCTCATTCCTAAGCCTGGGTGAGACACAAGAAGTAATTCCATCCACCCCGGAAGAACAAAGAGGGAAACTGGCAACTATTGAAATAGAAAGCGAATTTCAAAATCACACCCGGACGGTTCATATTTATACTCCTTTCAATTACGAAAGTACCGAGGAGCTACCATCTGTTTACTTCCATGATGGATCATTTTTCATCGGGGATATGCAGGTACCTGAAATGCTGGATTACCTTATTTCCAACCAACTCATTCAGCCGGTTGTTGCCGTCTTTGACAATCCGGTGATACGAGGAAAAGAGTACCGTGGAGATAGTGCTTATATAGGATACATCGAACAAGAGCTTGTACCATACATTACAAAAAATTATAAGGTCAGTAAAGCAAAAGATGACCGAGCAGTAATTGGATTTTCAAGAGGTGGAATGTCTGCTTTCTACCTTGCTTATTTTACTACTACATTCTCGAAATTAGGAGCACTATCTCCGGCCATACACCCTACTCCGGTCGATGATTTCATGAGCCAACTTAACCAATCTACAAGCAGTCCACAACAGGCGTTTATCACTGGTGCCATTTATGATCATCTCTGGTATAAAGATGCTGTTTCATTGTATGAAAAATTGAAGCAAAACGAGGTTGAAGTCCAATACATTGAGAATTCGCAGGGACACAACATCCCAAGTTGGCAAACTCAATTAGATGATATGCTTATTGCTTTTTTTAAAATAGAGTAAAAAAAATATTTCGCGTTACTTGCTATAATCGGAAAATATATAATTTCGGCAAGCATTTATTTAACACGCACAATCACCCAAAACACACAAAATTCAATGAACTATTTGAAGCGAATGGTACTAACCATTCTTTTTTCATCAGCTATTTTGCTTATCTCCTGTACAAAAGATGAGTCACCAACTCCAGCTCCGGATTTCACCATTCAATCAACTCCAACCTTTGAGGTTGTTTCTACATACAGCAATGGGTGGATTGAAAAAGCGATTACATATGATGGCTCATTCGGTTTGAAAAAGGAAGAATTTGAATATCACGAAAACGGCTTCATCAGATCTTGCAAAACATACGGATTCAAAGACTTTGACTACCAGGCTGCCAATCACTATCTGGAACGAGAAGTCTTCCGTGATAACAAGAACCAGCCCAAAAAATCCATCTATTATAATCCGGATGGTTCTGTAAAAGCCGAAATACTATTCGAGGATGGACTAATAAAAGAAAAGGTGGTGTATAGTGGTGATCAAACGATCAACTATACCTACAATGCGGGCATAATCCATCAAACTGAAATTATAGCGGACGATCAAACTACAAGGATTGAATTCAATCAGTTAAGCGACGCAAGGGGTGTTGAGGTCATCAGAGAAAGTAATGTTGATTATGTTACAACACTACCGTACGATCCTGTAGCGGGTGAAGGGCTTAATACCACAGATGATAATTCCAGAGGAAATCGATTTGCTGGAGAACCCATTTCGACAAATAACATCAATACTGCTTATTCAGCCAGTGTGAGCTGGAACTATGGGTTTGAAGCCTATGAATATGCGCCAGTACCCATGCTCTATAGTAAGACAAATTATTTTGGATTACTTAATGGCTATTTTTCTACTGAATTTGATTTTTACCGACAGGTTGTGGAGCAATACCCATTTTTTGAAGATGAGTTTTTGGCTGGCAAATTTGAAATCCTGAGTGAGGAAGCTTCTTTTTATCCAAGCATAACTACACGCGAAGCTGTAAAATCCGAAATAGAAGCTGACCCTACCGCTTTCAAAATGAAATACGGAGATCATTACTTACACAAAATCATTTCTGGAAAGTACGGATTTATAATTGGAACGATGCGAAACCTTCCATCAGACTTTGCACTAAGAAATCAACTAAAAGAGCTGGCATACAAAAAAGCGAATCACATTCTCGGCTCTTCAGTTGGTCTCACCGAGCAGGAAGAGTTGATGTTGTCAAAAGTATTTTTTGAGTTGAAGTATTTCAGTCCCATTCTGGGCAGCAGCGGAGTGGTATTGGACACCAATGAAACCTATGAGACCATCATTTATGAAATAGAAAATACGGACCCTTTTGTTCTTCAGAAAGTTTACAGAACGTATGATTATTTGTGATTTTGAGGGGTTGTTGCTCTGTCTCCAGACTCTCACTTAATCGTATATTTGAATTGCAACAAAATCGAACCGATTGAAAAATGGGTAAAAAGTCTTTCACACTCGCTATTCTCTACCTAATCTTAGCAAGTGCTTTTTGCCAGCACCAAACCATTAGTGACGGTCCCTACATCTTCATAAAAAATCAGCAGCTCATTCAAAAGCATATTGAAAAAGGTGAAGTGTTCACGAAGCAACTCGAAGCTGAGGCCTACGATACAACCTTTAAAGTCACGCCCGCTTTTTTTCAGGGAGTTGAAAAAATTGCTGCGCTAAGCGATATTCATGGTCAGTATGATTTGACCATAGAAATCCTACAAAACAATCAAATAATAGATAATGAATTGAACTGGAACTTCGGAGAGGGTCACCTGGTAATTGTGGGTGATATTTTTGATCGGGGCGGTAATGTAACCGAAGTTTTATGGCTAATCTACAAACTGGAAAAGCAAGCCATGGAGGCCGGTGGAAAGGTGCATTACCTGCTTGGCAACCATGAGTACATGGTTCTGCACAAAGACTTAAGGTATCTTCATGAAAAATACCCGATCGTCTCTGAGCTCCTGAACATCTCGTATGATGATTTGTATGGTGCCAACACTGTTCTTGGAAAGTGGTTGCGCTCTAAACATACTATACTTAAAATCAATGATTATTTGTTTGTTCACGGAGGAATTTCGCAAGATTTCGTCACAAATTCGGGAGTCAATATTGAAGCAATCAATGAAATAATGAGAGCATCGATCGACAGAAGCAAGGAAGAAATGAAAGCCACCGATTTCTACAGTACTTATTATGGCAGCACAGGCCCTATTTGGTATCGTGGCTATTTCTACGATCCCATCTCTGAAATTGCTATTGACAGTATTTTAAAACAGGTAAATTCCGCTCGGATCATTGTTGGGCATTGCTCATATGATGAAGTGGTGAGTCGCTATAACAACAAAGTATTTGGTGTAGATTCCAGCATCAAAAAAGGAGAATATGGAGAGGTCTTGTTTTTAATAGGAGAAGAAAACTACCGGGGAACGAAAAGTGGAAAAAGGATAAGGTTTTATTAACAAAAAAAGCCAGCTCATTTGACTGAACTGGCTTGCTTAGTAGCGGGGACAGGACTTCCCGTGTCAAGCACGGGACAGGCTTCTCGTCCATTTCAGGCACAAAAAAACCCTCAAAACTGACGTTTTGAGGGTTTGTAGTAGCGGGGACAGGACTCGAACCTGTGACCTTCGGGTTATGAGCCCGACGAGCTACCAACTGCTCCACCCCGCGATGTGGACGGCAAAATTAGAAAGAATAATCCGATTGCCAAAAGAAATTTAATCTTCCTCTACAATTCTATTCCATATATCTAAATATATCTTCCATTCTCCTTGCTCTTTCCTCCAGACTATCACGTACTTACCCCTCCAATTTGACGATTGATCACCATTTGAAGAGATGCCCTCATAGTAGCCATAATCATAGGCTTCATTCCCTAAAACCTTTATTTCTATCGGTGTTACTTTATGGTAGGTGGTTTTCCATGAACGATCCCCAGATGGATTCCAGTAATTGGATAAATCATCTCCCTCAAGAATGTCTGTATCACCAGGAAATATTTTTGCGTCTTCTGTGTACATATTTACCACCTCTTCTCGCTCATCATTCATCAGGTATTTAGAAAATTTGACCACTTGTGATTTGATAGCCGCTACTTCTTTATCCTGTGCCTTTAGACCTGTAAATAAGGCCAGCATTAGTATGGTTAGTGTTATCCGCATAGTTTTGCTTTTAAATGGAAGAAACGAAAGAGTTCAAGTCAGGGTTTGTCAATATCATCGGCAGACCCAATGTGGGGAAATCTACCCTACTTAATGCTTTGATGAACGAAAAGATTGCTATCACTAGCAGTAAGGCTCAAACTACGCGCCATCGTATGTTTGGGATTCTGAATGATGACTCATATCAGATCGTATTTTCAGATACTCCTGGTGCAATAGATCCGGCATACAAACTACAGGAAAAAATGATGGGATATGTTCGCACTGCTCTTGATGACGCTGATGTGATTCTGTTTATGGTAGCACTGGAGGATAAGAACGAATACCCAGAATTAATTGACATGGCTCTTCGGGCACAAGCTCCAGTGGTTTTTCTCATCAACAAAACAGATCAAAATAAAGGCTCACAAACATTTGACAAAACAGCTTACTGGAAAGAACTGTATCCTGAACTGGAGGTAATGTCAATTTCTGCTTTGGATCAACACGGCACGAATGAATTGCTAAATCGAATTCTGGAGCTATTACCAAACCATCCGGCATATTTCCCTGAAGATGAAATAACGGACAAAAGTGAACGATTTATCTGTGCAGAGATTATTCGTGAAAAAATATTCATGAACTACCAGCAAGAAATACCATATAGCTCAGAGGTAGTTGTGACCAGTTTTAAGGAAGAGGAAAAAATCATTCATATCGACGCTGAAATTTTTGTAGAACGCGATAGTCAGAAAGGAATCATCATTGGCAAAAAGGCGGAATCAATTAAAAAAGTTGGCATGGAAGCAAGAAAAGATATGGAGTCTTTTTTTGGTAAGAAAATTCACCTTCAAACCTTTGTGAAAGTAGAAAAAGATTGGCGTAAGGATGATCGTAAGCTCAGTCGATTTGGGTATTAGACTTGACTTGGACTAACTTGATTCTTTCAACTTAGCCAACAGTAATGAGAAAAACGCTACTCTCTTTTTGTCTTTCGATCGTGATAATTCCTTTGATGTCACAATCCAGAGAGCTTCTTCAAATCATTCAGGAAATTGACAGCATTGAAGCTGTTTATGAAGTAGACAACTCAATATGGAGAGGCCAACACCCCGAAGTGTTTCAATTTGCAAGACATGAACAGCAAATTATTAAAGCAAGAGCGCTGCAGAGACAGTTAGATGATCTTAAAAACCTCTCAATTGAGAATCTTTCAGAACAGGAAATTATCAATCGATCTATCAAGATTTTACAACTTCAAAATATTATTGATCAGGTCAGCTATAAAACCTATCTCATTCCATTTAATGCTGAAGGTGGGTTTTTCAACTCACCTTCGTTCTTCCTGCCAAATCTCCCCTTTGAAACAAAGTCCGATTTTCAGGCATACTTAGATTGGTTGCCATCGTTCTCAGATTACATTGCTTACAATACCCAACTCTTGGAATTTGGTCTCAAGGAGCAAATTGTTCCACCAAAAATTATCATCGAAAATAATATTCAACTTTTAGAACCCTGGATTTCTCAAGAACCGACCTCTAATCCATTTTTTAGGCCAATGGATAAGATGAATCTAAAATTTGGATCTGGCTACAGAAAAATATACCAACAGAAACTTTTAAATATTATTAAAAAGGAGATTGTGCCAGCATATAAAAAACTTGAATCGTTTTTAATAGAAGAATACCTTCCATCTGCACCTGATAATGTCGGTATTAGCGAGATAAAGAATGGAAAAGCGTACTATGAAAGTAGAATTCGCTTTTTCACAACAATGGAAATAACACCGGATTCTGTTTACAAAACCGGACTTTCTGAGGTAAAGCGTATTCGAAAGCTAATGGATCAAGTGATTGCCGATTTGAATTTTGAAGGCACGTTTCAGGAATTCCTACACTTTCTACGTAACGATCCTCAATTTTATCCCAAGACCGAGCAGGAGTTATTAAATAAAGCAGCCTGGCTCAGTAAGAAAGCGGAAGGACAACTTCCGAGACTGTTCTCAAAACTTTATGAACTTCCTTTTACAGTGGAGCCGGTTCCGGATGACATTGCTCCCAAGTATACAGGTGGGAGATATGTTGGCGGAAGCAAAGAGCAAGGGAAGGCTGGTATCTATTGGGTAAATACCTACAACTTGCCAAGTAGGACGCTATATACACTGCCGGCATTAACACTACACGAGGCAGTTCCAGGTCATCACTTGCAGATCACTCTTGCCTCCGAACTTGAGGGACTTCCAGACTACAGAAAGAATTATTACATCAGTGCATTCGGGGAAGGCTGGGGGTTGTATGCCGAGTATCTCGGAGAAGAAATGGGCATGTATGAGACACCCTATGATTTGTTTGGCAGATACACCTATGAAATGTGGCGGGCTTGCCGACTTGTCGTAGATGTAGGCCTTCATTACAAAGGATGGACTCGCGAACAAGCTGTTAATTATATGGCAAGCAACACAGCGCTATCTCTTCATGAAGTCAACACTGAAATCGATAGATACATTGGATGGCCCGGACAAGCCGTGAGCTACAAAATGGGAGAACTAACGATAAAAAACCTAAGACAAAAGGCTTCTCAATCCCTTGGGGACCAGTTTGACATCAAAGAATTTCATCATGTCATATTAAAAAACGGATCTGTTCCCTTACCTATTCTAATATCTCAGGTGGATGCGTACATATCTTCTGCCAAATCCAAATAGGTGCTTGTTCTTTTGCTTTAACTTCGCGGTTTAAACACGTGAACAAGTATCCCCGTAATGGCTAATATTCTCGCAATTGTAGGTAGACCCAATGTTGGTAAATCCACACTCTTCAACCGACTTGTTGAAAAGAAACAAGCCATCATGGACAATGAGTCAGGAGTGACCAGAGACCGTCATTATGGATATGGCGAATGGAACGGGAAGAAATTTACAGTCATTGATACAGGTGGGTATGTAGAGGGTTCAGATGATATTTTTGAAGGAGCCATCCGAACACAGGTAAAAGAGGCCCTGGAAGAAGCCACAGCAATTCTCTTTATGGTTGATTGCGATACAGGTCTGCACGGACTGGATCAGGATTTCGCTAACGTGGTTAGGGAAATTAAAAAACCAATTTTCCTGGTTGCTAACAAGGCTGATAATCAAGAAAAACTTCTGGCATCCAATGAATTTTACAACCTGGGAATGGATGCAAACCTGTACCCTATCGCCGCAGCGAGTGGTGCAGGAACGGGTGATCTTTTGGATGACGTTGTGAAGGAGTTTAGTGATGAAGAGCTTGAAAGAGAAGATGTACCAAGAATATCCATTTTAGGCCGGCCGAATGTAGGCAAGTCTTCTTTTGTGAATGCACTTGTAGGCAAAGAGCGAAGCATCGTAACCAATATTGCAGGAACCACAAGAGATGCGATTAACACCCGATATAACCTTTTTGAAAAAGATTTTATCCTCACCGATACGGCAGGGATCAGAAAAAAATCCAAAGTAAAAGAGAACATCGAATTCTATTCCGTTTTACGAGCCATTCAAGCTTTGCAGGATTCTGATGTTTGTATTGTGATGATTGATGCTGAAACTGGTCTGGAATCTCAGGATATGAACATCATTGGTCTTGCGCATAAGTACAAAAAAGGTATCGTCCTTATGGTGAACAAATGGGACCTACAGGAAAAAGATTCTAAAACAGCTGACAATTACCGGAAATTCCTTGAAGAGAAGCTAGGTCCATTGAATTACATCCCTGTCATATTCACCTCGGTTTTGACCAAGCAGCGAATTATGCAAACGCTTGAATTGGCCCTTCAGGTTTATGAAAACAGGTCAAGAAAAATACCAACGTCAAAGCTCAATGAAATCATGGGGAAAGAGATTGAAAACTACCCTCCTCCCGCCGTGAGAGGTCATTATATTAAAATCAAGTACATCACCCAACTACCCACGCATACTCCCACATTTGCTTATTTCTGCAATTTCCCTCAGTATGTCAAGGAGCCTTACCAACGCTACTTGACCAATCGAATGCGTGAGCACTTCGACTTTAGAGGAGTGCCAATAAAAATGGTGTTTAGAAAAAAATGACTTCAAGGGAGGTCTTTCAAAAATTTGTCCCCGAAGCTTCCGTAAGCTATTGTGTGAAGCTTTACGAACAGCTTGGGTTTGAGTTTAAAATCAAGAAGGCCAGGCAAACCAAACTGGGCGATTACCGGTTCAATCCCAAATCTGATCGTCATACGATCACAGTCAATAACGATTTAAACCCATTTGCCTTTCTGGTTACATATCTACACGAGGTGGCGCATCTTTTAGCCTTTAAGCAATATGGTAGAAGGATTCAGCCACATGGCAAAGAATGGAAGCGTTGTTTCAAAGAAGTTTCACAGCCAATGCTTAAGACAGAGGTATTCCATTCAAGCGTGCTTAACGCACTCAAAAACTATTTCAAGAATCCAAAAGCATCCAGCTGTTCCGATCCGGTATTGTACCAAATTCTAAAGGAATTCGATGCTGATAACGGCAAGCTGCTTCTTAAAGAAATACAAACTGGTCAAACATTCACTTTTAATAAAAAGGCTTTTATCAAACTGGAAAAGAAACGAACCAGAGCGGTTTGTCAGGAGGTTGTTACGCATCGCAAATACTTGATATCAGAACTTGCTGAAGTTTTTCTATTGGATCAGCAGAAAAATGATTGATATGATCATTTAAGGATTAAATTTTATTATTTTAATAGTTGACTAATCATCGCTGCTGGAGGTGACTAATTCAAAATATTTGAAATGTCCAATACAATAGCAGTATATAACTTCAAGGGTGGTGTCGGAAAAACCAGCACGACATTAAGTTTAGCCTACAGCTGGTCCAGGGCTTTCAAAGTTCTTGTAATTGATTGTGACCCTCAGGCTAACCTAACACAGGCTTTCACAGATCAGGATCACTCTGAAACCCTATTTACCATAACCAAAAAGCTGCTTCATAATGATCAGCCAAAAATTGAACCGCTTGAAATCCACCCCTATTTGCATTTAATCCCCGGTGATTTTCATATGACTTCAATGGAATCAAACACCGAATTTATTTCATTCGGGCATATCATTTTTTACAAACTACTCTCGAGCATAAGGCATGATTATGATTTAATCCTATTGGATTGTCCTACTCACTTTGGAATCACAGTTAAATCATTTATCGCCAATATCAATAGCATCCTTATTCCCTCAACTCCCGGGTCATTTTCAGTCTCGGGATTTAAAAAGCTTTTACAGTATCTGAGTGAAGTGAAAAAGGATAAACCCCTTGAAATAATTGGTATATTCTTCAACCAGTATAGAAAGAATACCCTCTTTCATCAGCGAATTGTTAGAGAAGCAGAGCAAGAGCTTGGCGACTTAATTCTTGACCAGCGCATCAGGGAGTCTATTCGCGTAAGCGAGGCGAACGAACAAAATGAGTCAGTCTATTCCTTTACTGATGAAAGTGCTGTTGCAGAAGATTTCCTAAAGCTTAGCGAGGAAATAATCGAGCGAATGAATAGGGTAAATCTGGATGAAGCATTGAACCTCATTAAAGGAGAAAAAGTAAAAGGTTAAATCGCCAGTCGTCGTGCTATCAAACTATTTACTACTTCAAAAAAACGAAGTGGCGGTAGCGTTCTCCATTTTTCGATTTGAAGACTGCCTGACATATTAATGTAGTTGTCAATGTTATAATTCTTCATTTCATCAATGACAAAATCTTTGAAATTCACGCCGGCTATCCAGCCATCTTCCACATCATCAAACCACTCTTCATAGTAGCAATCGTCGCTCCCGTGAAAATTCATAATATTCTCACCAACGAGAGCAAATTTGTTGACCCCAAAATCGATCATATGCTCGATGATGTTTCGTTTGAGCTGCATGATGTCATTGTTTATGGCGTCATTCCACTCTCCTATCATTTCCATGACGGCAAACCCACGATCATAATCTGCAAAGAGAATTTTGATATAGAGTGTCTCAGAGCCAAAAAAATCCCAAGCCGGATCTATATAGTATCCATAGATATTTTCAGAATAGAGGTCATAGTTATACTCCTTTCCGGCGAATGGCGACCGGTCATCATAGCTGGAGTTGTAATACTGGTTCCAGCGCTCATATGGAGTGATGGTGTGCATCTATTACAAATGTAAGAGAGAACCTGAGAAGCAGGCATAAAAAAAGAGGATGCCTATTCAGGCATCCTCTTCAAAACTATATCTTAGTTATAAATTAGAAGTTGAAGCTAAGTGTAGCATTCCATGTTCTTCCAAAACCAAACCATACAGAGTTAGCAACGTCAATTCCATTCCACGTTTCTCCAACAGCATCTTCACTTCCATTATGAATGTTAGTGTTAGACTCAGCGATGTAAACTGTATCGAATAGGTTGTTAACGTTCGCTCTGAATGTTCCATTCGTTCCGAACATTTCAAATCTTGCAGTTACGCCTAAATCAACCAGGCCGTAAGAAGGCAACTTCAAAGCACCATTGTTGTCCGGTGAAAGGAATTCAGAGTCTGCAATGTTGTAGTCTGCATAAAGGCCATCTACATGTCTGTAAGAAAGATCAACACTTACAATGTTGAATCTGTAGTCAGCAGATATGAATGAAGTAAACTGAGCAGCGTCTCCTACCTTGGCATCTTTAGCATAGATGAAAGCAGTACCACTTGGGCTATTGTTCTCATCAAAAATTGTAGCGTCAAAATCCTTCGTATATCTCCAGTTTCCTGCAGAAACCATTCCTCTTAATTTCAAATTATCAATTGGACGGTAGGTTGCTTCCAGCTCAATCCCCTGATGAAGAACATCAACATCCTTGAATTGCGCTGTTCCATTCACACCTGGTCCAATTGGCACAGTCTGCTCGATGAATCGGTTACCCCATGAAGTGTTGTACGCATTAACATTAACTGTTAAATATCGACCTAGATAACCGTATCCAACTTCTACTGACTTAATAATCTCATTTTGCAGGTCAGGGTTTACATCGTTAGCAAATCCTGGGAATACCGCATCAAACAAAGGCTGACGTGAAATATACCCAGCATTGAAGAACACATTGGATGTAGAATTTAAGTTGTAATTAGCACCTCCTTTTAAATAACCACCTGTAAGGTTTTTCTGCTTAGAAAGCGGGTTTCCTACTTGTGCAAACTGATCTTCTCTTTGGAATCCTTGATTGGAAATACCTCCCTGAAGTACCCCGGTGATTTGATCACTTGAGTATTCAACCAGTCCATTCAAGCCCTGCCAATTAACATAACCTATGTTATAGTAATTTATTTTAGGACCATCTAAACCTGTGTTATTGAAAGGAGAGGCTTCAATTGTCGTTTCAATTATCTGACCAGCAGAATTTTGGTTTCCTGTTGAATAGTACCCGTCAAGACCCATTAGGTTATTTACTACACGATAGTGGTAGCCAGTGTACTTTCTTAAATCGACTCCTAATGAATATCTGAAATTACCAGAATTATAATCCAATGTAGAAATACCACCAACCCAGTTGTGAGAGTTCATGGAAGCTCTTCTAATTAGAACAGCTCTATTCACATTTTCATCATTAAAACCATTTGAGCCAATAAGTTGGCCGTTATAACCAGAAATCTCTCCGTCATAAGGAGTAGTTGTCGATCTATTGACTTCCACTACATTGTCGAAATCAATCGTACCATCAGCCTTTCTTGAACCAGTGTTTCCTCCTTCAATATAATGACCGGTCAAGTCAGTTCTGAATGGGTAAATATTAATATCTGAATTTCGGAAGTTATTTCCTCTAGGACCAGTTCCTCCACCTCTTCCGGCAGAGCCATAAAGAGAAGTAGCTAAGGATAGGTTATCATTGATTTTCCAATCCCAGTTTACAGTAGCGAGTGGCTTATTGTAGAAGTTACGTCTCATATTGAATTCTTCACCATTCAACGTACCGCCATTCGTATTCCACTTTCTATCTATACCATCTTTTTTGTCATCACCGAAGTTTTGGTAATCTCTAATAGAAACCCAAACATCTCTTTGGTGGTGCCATTGGCCCGCACCTAAAAATGAAAGGTTAAATGCGTGATCTGAGCCTTCAGGTGCATAACCTACAGCTCCGAAATATGTCCATCCTTCACCCATGGTAGCATCAACATAGCCATCTCCACTCCATCTGCTCAAAAGAAATGATGAAGCCCAGCCAGTTTCGCTTCTTCCGGAAGAATAACTTGCGGTGGTTTTTACATAATTGTCATTACCTACAGACTGAGAAACTTTTCCGCCTTTCGCTAGCTCTGCCGCTTTAGTGAAAATAGAAACTGTACCACCTACAGAAGGTACTGCTAGTCTTGAAGCACCAAGACCTCTTTGAATCTGAATTCCTGACGCCACATCAGTAAGTCCTTGCCAGTTTGACCAGTATACCCATCCATTTTCCATATCATTAACAGGTTGTCCGTTAATAAGGAATGAAGTATTACTCTGATCAAAACCTCTCAATGATAATCTTGAATCACCGTATCCACCACCATTCTTCGTAGCGTAAACTCCAGGTGTTCTGTTCATTACCTCAGGGAATTCCTGATTTCCTACTTTCAATGAAATTTCAGCTGGTGAAATAGACGAAACAGCAACTGGTGTTTCTCTTTCCTTCACTACATCAATCACATTTGAAGTAATTACCACTTCAGCCAGAATACTAGTTCCCGGGTTAAGTGTTACTTCCATGTTGCTAGAAGCTGTTGCCTCTACTGATTCAAATCCAATGAATGAAACAACAAGAGGTGTACCCTCTTTTACATTCAAAGTGAATTTTCCGTCTACATCGGTGATTGTGCCATTTTGAGTACCCTTAACAAGTACCGTCGCTCCTGGCAGACCTTCACCCGCATCATCCGTTACTGTTCCACTGACTGATTGAGCATATGTCAGCAGGCTGGCAACTACAAGCGTTAAGCTTAGTAAAATTTTCCTCATCTTTAATCTTGGTTTAATTTTTCGTTCTACAAAAGTAGAATCTACTGTGGAAGTAGATGTTCTTTTAGGTTTAAATTTTCAACAATCACTTTAACAAAACCTTAACAAAGAAAATTTTGAAAAGTGAACCGAATACAATCCTGCAAGTTACTAAAACTTAACCTAAAAGGGGAATTCACTCAACACCAAGAATAGCCTTTCTCACGGTACCAAATCTCCGCAATCGTTTGCGAGCCTCTTCTTCAGGGATATCAAGTTTTTCCATAATCATCTGCACCCCTCTCTCAACTAATTTATCGTTGCTTAATTGCATGTCTACCATCTTGTTTCCTTGTACATGGCCCAACTTAATCATGACACTGGTCGAGATCATATTCAGTACCAATTTTTGCGAAGTACCCGCTTTCATGCGCGTACTTCCGGTAACAAATTCAGGACCTACCAAGATTTCAATCGGATATTCAGCTACTTCTGCAAGTTTTGAATCTTGATTACAGGTAATACAGCCTGTGAGTATACCATGCGCTCTTGCGTGTTTTGTCGCCCCGACGACATATGGTGTTCGCCCGGATGCTGCTATCCCTATTAATGAATCTAATTCTCCAATATCATTACTCTGGAGATCTCTCCAGCCTTGTTCCAAATCGTCTTCGGCAAATTCAACTGCTTTTCGTATTGCGCTATCACCTCCGGCAATTAATCCAATAACCTTGTCATGCGACACTCCGAATGTTGGTGGGCATTCGGATGCATCCACAATTCCTAAACGCCCGCTGGTGCCCGCTCCGATATAAAAAAGCCTGCCACCCTTCTGCATTCTGGGTACAATTGCATTCACCACCGCCTCAATTTGTGGAATACATTTTTCTACCGCCTCGGCTACCTTTTTATCTTCCTCGTTGATTCCCTTGAGTAACTCAATGGTGCTCATTTTTTCTAAATGATCGTAGAGAGAATCTGATTCTGTTAATGGTTTTTTATTCATACTGCTGATGATATAAAACTAATCCGGCTATGGGTGATTGTGCTATGGTCTTTATTGAATAACCTTTATCGCTAGCCACCTGTCTCAAGATATCTGAGTAGTGGTAAGCTATTGATCCTGAGAAATAAAACGGAAGATGAGTGCGCTCCTCTTTGAAGAAGAATGAATTGAAAAATTCCTGAAAGGAATCTGAGATCAATCCATAAATTTCTGGATGGCTTTTTCTTTGGCCTATAAACCGTGAAAATGATGCTAAAAAATGATTAGGTCTTGGTTCGTGATAAATTCTTTGAATGACATCATGAGATGTTAAACCGAATTCCTCTTGAAATTCGCTAATTATTTCTTCGGAAAAATACCCTCGAAATACGCCCATCATCAGCTTCTTACCCATATATGCTCCGCTACCTTCATCACCCAGCACATAGCCCAATGAAGCGCTTACTTTATTAACCGATAAGCCATCGTAATAGCATGCATTAGATCCGGTACCGAGAATGCAAACGTTTCCTTCTTCCTTACCACATAGCGACCGTGCTACCCCAATCAAATCATTTTCAACTTCGACATATGCTCCAAATATATCTTCAAGTGATTCCGTAACCTCAGCTCGCTGTTCATCAGTATCAACACCAGCAGCATAGAAAAATGTAGGCACATTGCTTTCAATTTCCTTCCCGAACGTCTCCTGAATGCTACCCTTGAGGTCATGAAAGTTATGAGTGTAAGCATTAAAACCTATGGTCTCAAATTGCTGAATCTCACCATTTTTAACTACCCTCCATTGAGTACTTGTACCTCCCGCATCTCCTATGATAAATGATTTGCTTGCCATAATGGCGATGGATAGTTCCGATATTAAAGGTACAACCTTATGACTTCAAAAGACTCTGCAAACGCAACCCCAGCCTGTACACCACGGGATTTAGCCAGGGCGTACACAAATTCTTCAGACATGTAATCACGTCCGGCCTGAGAGTTATATTCTTTAAGTGCTTCACACTTGACTTTAAGGTTTGATTCTTCCAGCGAAACAAAACAGGTCGTATCGAAAGTGAGATTGTTCCAAATCAGCTCGTAACCGAGAATGGTTGTATTCTTGAAAGCCCTCAATCCTTCATTAGCAATAGTCTGATGATCCTGATGAATATCATTTAAGCTTGGGACCAGCACAAGATCAAATTGATTATTTCTTCTCAACTCAATTAGGTCTTCTAAAATTTCTTGCCTGGAATAGTTGAGCTTTCGAACCTGATAGTCTTTGATGATTAAGTTATTCTCATTTATTCCGAGCTTCTTTGTAGCGGCTCGAACTTCTGTTTTTAAAATATCATTAGGCATTCCTTCCGGTACAGATTCCTTTGCCGTTGAAAAGGCCAGGTATGTCACTTTGGAACCGTTCTCAACTAATCGGTTAATGGTGCCACCTGCTCCAAGTTCCCCATCATCTGTGTGAGGGGCAAGCACTAAAACATCTTTAAAATTGCTGATCATCTATCTGATATTTGCTATTGGTCTAAGTTAATGTGTGCTTTCAATAAGTCGCTCAAGTTTTGATGCTTGATTCTTATGTGAAAATTCGCTCAACAATAATTCAGAGTCTTCTTTCCTTGGTAACCGGTCGTTTTCAAACATCTCCTCCAAAAACCCTCTGATATTATCTACTTCACTGTAGCTTAGTATTTCTCCTATGTCTTTGTCATTGATCAGGTCTCCCAAATCACTCTTCCGCTCCCCTAAACACAGAATCATACGATTTGCACCCAGATATTCGAAAAACTTAATAGGTAAACTCCACCGAGAATTATCTGTCTTATTAATTAACAAAAGCAACACATTACATTTCGCATATTCATCATGTAAAGCCTCATGGGGAAGATACCCAAGAAACTCAACCTTGTCTTTCAATGTCACAAGATTTTCAATCTCATCTCTGATGGTTTCAGCTACTATACCTCCTATTCTCACCTTAAGTTTATTAGCAAAAACTTGATTTTCTCTACACATCTGATCAAGCAATAACCATAGCTGCCTGGGATTCCTCAATTCATTAAGCATCCCGTAATATCCTATGGTAAAGTTTGCTTCTGGCAATGCAGCAGTGGAATTTTCCTTAACCGTAATTCCATTATTTAATACTTCAATGCCACCGAAGGATTGTGCGAGACGATTACTTACCGTCGTAGCGATATCCGCCTCTTTCAAGACTTTCCTCTCAAATTTTTTATGAATTGAATAAGCGATTGATGATGTTCTCAATTGCTCAAGTACGTCCCATTTGCTCCATGGATCTCGGAAATCTGCCAGCCATTTGATTCCTGTTTTTTTCTTAACTCTACGTCCTATCAAATGCATGCTATGTGGAGGGCCTGTTGTAATGATGGTAGGTATTCCAAGTTCAAGAACCAATTCACTTGCTTTTCTCGCTGCAGACTTTACCCAAAAAACACGGGGATCAGGAATAAATAAATTACCTCTTATCCAGATCATCAACTGATCTTTAAACGATTTTTTAGTTTTCTCCAGTACCAGGCCTTGCTGTACATTCTTTCTATTCTTGTTTCCAGTCAGTTTATGAAACAGGCTGAAGGGCTCCCAGATGGGGAGTTTAAATACAGGTATATCTTTGACCCTCTCTAACAGCCGCTCATCTTTAATATCAAACTGTGGGTTTTCTGGTGTCAGAATCATTGGTTCCCAGCCTCTTTCCTTCAATTGCAATGCAAAATTCAACCATCGCTGAACACCAACTCCACCGCTAGGAGGCCAATAATAAGTGATGATGAGAACTTTTCTATTTGTTTCCATTGGTTGGATGGCAAAACAACACAAATCAGGTTACTCTGTGAAGCGACTTTTGAATTAGTGATTTAATTTCCTCCAATTGGTCAGGACTAAACCAATGGATATCATCATACTTTCTAAACCATGTCAGTTGACGTTTGGCATATCTTCTGCTATTTCGCTTTAATAATCTAACTGCTTCATCTTTATCATATTCACCATCTATATGGCCGAAAATCTCAGAATAACCAACCGTTTGCAATGCATTATGCTCTCGGTATGGATACAATCTTTCAGCTTCTGCAAACAGACCCTGTTCTATCATGATGTCCATTCGCTGATCTATTCGGCTAAAAAGAAGCTCTCTATCCATATTTAATCCAATCTTCAAATGGTCATATGGCATTTCTATTTTCTTGCTTACTCTGAATGAGCTGAAAGGCTTGCCAGTTCCCCTGATTACTTCAAGTGCCCGAATAACCCGTTGGCCGTTTTGAAGATCCACTGTCTGGTAATACTCAGGGTCAGCAGCTTTCAATTCCAACTGAAGTGACTTCAGCCCATTTTCATCTAATTCTTCATTTAGTTTTCTCCTTACATCCGGCTCAATATTTGGCATCTCATCAAATCCCTCCCAAATGGCTTTAAGGTACAACCCGGATCCACCTACAGCAATTACTGTCTGATTGTGCTGATGCAATTCACAGATTTTATCTACTGCATCCCGACCGAATTCGCCAGCACTGTACAGTTCATCGATGGAATGAGAGTTTATGAAATGATGCGTGACAGAATGCAGCTCCAGAGGCCCAGGCTTTGCCGTGCCGATAGTCATTTCTTTGTAGAACTGCCTTGAATCCGCGGACACTATTTCCGCATTCAGCCATTCAGCTAATAGAATTGACAAACCAGTCTTTCCGACAGCCGTGGGCCCTACGATAGATATTAATATGGGTTTACTGATTTTTGACATCTTTCAATAGGCTAAAATGCCTAATTTTAATGCTTATGACATCATTTGTAAATAAAGATATTCAGGGCTGCAATTTAAACGTCATTGAAGCATTGTGGCCATTTTATATAAGGGCTTAGTCCTCGATATGGCAGAGGTGGAAAACGATATTAATCAGCTAAAGAAGAAAATAGCTAACCTGGAGGCTCAGCTCGACAATACCCAACGTGACTATTATACGTTGGTTGAAAAAACCAATCAAAACCTCAAAGATCTATTTGATAATTCTAATGACCTGATCATCATCTTTAAAAGAACAGGTGAAATCCGCTTTGCCAATGAAGCGGTGAAAAAAAAGCTGGGTTATGATGAGGACGAAATAACCAGCATGAAGTTTTTGGAAGCTGTCCATCACGAGTACCAAAGAGGCACACTTCAAAACATTCTAAAAATTACAGCAGGCAGCAGGTTTGAACGTTTCGAAACCGTTTTGATTTCCAGGTCAGGGAAAAATATTTATGTGACTGGAAAGATGACGTCTGTTTTCGAGAACGACGAGCCCGTCGAATACAGGTGCGTTTTTTATGATATAACAGAGCGAATTAGAGCTGAGAGTGCACAAAGTCTCTATTACCAGATTGCGAATATCACAATTACTGAAAATGATCTGGAGCAACTGTACAAAAACATTTACCACCAGCTCAACCAGATGTTGAAGGTTCAAAATTTCCACATCTCACTTCAGGAAGGGAAAAAGTATCAACAAATTTTCTTCATCAACGAAAAGGCTGATGCACATGATTTCACTCTCGATGTAGATCGTTCATTAATGGATTACACGCTACAAAGAGATAGGTCGCTAATCATTTATCAGGACGGGATAGAAAAAATAAGCCAACAGGAAGGAATAGATTTCAAGGATCCAATACCTAAGATCTGGCTTGGTATAATCATTAGAACTGCGACAGATACTGGTGTAATGTCTATTTGTAGCTACCAGGATCAAAGTGCCTTTAACAACAAAGACCTGGAGCTTCTAGATTATATCGGTGGTCAAATAAGTCTGGCAATGGAACGCCAGCATAAAGAAGAAAAAATAGAGAACCAGGCGGCTACACTCGGTGCAATTTTCGATAGTAGTACACATGAAATCTGGTCTGTTGACAAAAAATTTAGGTTTACATCGTTTAACCAGAATTATGAAGTAGCCTTTAAGAAATACTACGGGTTTAAACCTAAGATAGGCACCAGCATTACGGAAGTCGCAAACGATCAGTTAACCGATGATATTAGAGATTTCTGGATGTCAAAGTATGAAGAAGCCTTCACTGGTAAATTCATCAACTTCCAAACAAACAACCTGGATAAGAAAGGGAAAATGGTATGGCGTGAGGTTTTTGTCAACCCTATTTTCCTTCCCAATGGTAGAATTGAAGAGCTTTCAATCATTGCCAATGACATCACCGAAAAGAAAGAGTCTGAAAGTGCCCTTATTGCCAGCGAGGAGAAGTTTAGAACCATCTTCGAGTCATTCCAGGATATTTATTTCAGGTGCAATATGGAGGGCATTATTACCATGATCAGTCCGTCTGTTCAGGAAGTCCTCAGTTACTCTCCGGATCAGGTTATTAACATGCCTGTGATGCAGTTTGCTGACAAAGCCAGACAAGTGAGAGAAATAGGGGCACGGATTAAAAAAGAAAACAGGATAAGAAACGTTGAAGGAACCTTAAATACTGCACACGGGAAAAAGCTGCAGTTCTTGTTCAATATCCGATTGATCCATAAAGATGATGGATCTGTTGAAATAGAAGGTGTAGCGAGAGACATTTCACAGCTAAAAAAGACCAATGAAGAGCTAAAACGAGCGAAAGAAATGGCCGAGCGTTCATTAAAAATAAAGGAGCGGTTTCTGGCAAACATGAGCCATGAGATTCGTACTCCAATGAACGGAATCATCGGAATGATCGACCTTTTGGCAAGCACAAAGCTGAATGGTGAACAATCAGAATATGTGAAGACAATCAATAAATCTTCGCAAACTTTGCTCAATATCCTGAATGACATCCTTGACTTGTCTAAAATCGAGGCTGGAAAAATGGATTTGAGACAACAGCCGCTGCACTTGGTGAAAACAATAGAAAAAGTTTATGACTTGTTCTCTCAGCAAGCTTCATCCAAAGACAATAATCTTTTTTATCACATTGATGATCGAATTCCTGAATGGGTGATTGGGGATGAAACCCGATTGATACAAGTCCTGTCGAATCTGACCTCAAATGCCATAAAATTTAGCGAAAATAAAGGCAATATCAACATGAGCATACGATTGCTCAAGAAAAGGGGTAAACAATATGTTTTTAAAGTTGCGATCAAAGATTCTGGGATAGGTATATCAGATGAAGATCAAAAAAGCCTTTTCCAAAGCTTTCACCAGCTGGACAATAGCAGCACCAAAAATTTTGGAGGAACAGGGTTGGGATTAGCAATCTCTCGCGAGCTAGTAAAATCAATGAAGGGTGAAATTGGAGTGGTGTCTACTCCAGGTCTTGGCAGTACGTTTTGGTTCACTTTCATGGGAGAGGAAGTTTCTGAAGATCAAATTAATACTGCACAACCAGACAAACCATTCACGAAAGAATTTACCGGAAAACAACCTAAAATATTGCTTGTGGACGACAATGATGTAAACCGGAAGGTTGCCAGCAGCATTATGATCAAATCAGGTTGTCAAATAGAAGAGGCATATGATGGCTTTCATGCAATAGAAAAGGTAGAAAAAACCAATTTCGACCTGATATTCATGGACATCCAAATGCCAAAAATGGATGGTATTAAAGCAACTCAAGAAATCAGAAAGCTTAAATATGGATCAAATACCCCCATTATTGCCATGACAGCCTATTCTATGGAGGAAGACAGGGAGCGATTTCTAAAGGCCGGTTTAGACGACTATCTTGCGAAACCAATTAAGGCCGACATGCTCATAGATAAAGTGAAGAAATGGGTGGATTTCAAACCAATAGAAGTTTCTATCGAGTCTATTGTGGAAAAAGCTGAAGATCTTGCAATCAATCAAAATACACTTAACCAATTGGCAAAATTTGGTGGATATGAATTGATAGAATCTACACTCAAGGAGTTTGAAGAGGAAGCCGAGGAATTAGTTGCCAATACCGAAAAGCATCTTTCATCCGAAGATTATGAAAAAATGAGAGGTGAATTACATACCCTAAAAGGGAATGCAGGGACACTGGGAGTAGAAAAACTATCGAAGCAGGCGGCTTCTATGGAAAAACGACTAAAAGAAAATAAATTTGAGGGTATGGAAGGTGAAGTGCAGCATTTAAAAGCGCTGTTTCAGGAGTTTAAAGAAAGTAGCCAAAACCTATTAGTCACCAATGAGTAAAAAAATAATTGTAGCCGAGGACAGCAGTGTCATTCAAAACCTAACGAAGAAAATTCTTTCACAGCTTAACTATGAAATTTCATCTGTTAAAAACGGGCAGCAGGTACTTGACCTGTTACAGAAAGAGGATTATAGCCTCGTTTTGCTAGACATTCATATGCCGATAATGGATGGAATGGAATGCGCAAAGCAAATCAGAAGCATGCCTGGAAATAATAGTGAAATTCCAATTGTTGCAATCACAGGCAATGCCAACAACTATACTATGGAAGATTTTGAAGAAGTCGGGATCAATGCTTTTATACCTAAACCCTTAAACTATGACTCGGTTGTGGAAATGGTAAAGAAGTATACGGATGACAATTAAATACACCAATCACTTTCTTCATAAGCTGGAGGACATCATGTCGGAAACAGATTACATTCTCCGATATGAAAAAGGGAACTTCCAATCAGGCTATTGCATTCTAAATGAAAGCAGAGTAGCGGTGATCAATAAATTTTTCGCATTAGAAGGAAAGGTCAATAGTCTCATTGAGATCATACGATCTATCAAAGTAGACTCCAGCAAACTCAGCGAAGGAAACAGAAAACTTTACTCTGAAATCACTAATAATCAACTTCAATTGTGAAGATCACATTCCTTGGAACAGGCACATCACAAGGGATTCCGGTTATTGGTTGCAAATGTGAGGTTTGCAGTTCAGTAGACTACCGGGATAATCGCCTGAGATCATCCATTTTGGTAGAGATCGATGGAACACACATAGTAGTGGATACCGGACCGGATTTCAGACAACAAATGCTCCGAGAACGAGTAGACAAACTAGACGCAGTATTATTTACACATGCACACAAGGATCATGTTGCCGGGCTGGATGACATACGAAGCTTCAACTTTTTGCAAAAAAAAGACATGCCTATTTATGCTACCTCACATGTATTGGGGCGGCTGAAACAGGAGTTTTCCTACATTTTCGAAGACAGTAAGTATCCGGGTGTTCCACGAGTAGATACAAATCCAATTGAGAATGAGACTTTTCAAATCAATGGAATTGATATTCAGCCAATTGAAGTTATGCACTACAAACTCCCAGTTCTGGGATTTCGTTTTGGAGACTTCACGTATATCACCGATGCAAACCACATCGCTGAAGAAGAGAAAGAAAAGATCAAAGGATCAAAAATTCTGGTTCTCAATGCATTACAGAAAAAAAGTCACATCAGTCACTTTAATCTGGAAGAAGCTTTGGAATTGATTGAGGAACTAAAGCCGGAAAAGGGATACTTGACGCACATTGGTCATTTCATGGGAACGCACTTTGCGGTATCAAAAGAGTTACCAGAGAATGTGGAAATTGCGTGGGACGGGCTGAAGCTAGTAATCTAGTTACTAGTTTCTGGTTATTTTCATTACATGAAAAGTTATCGAGATTTAGATATTTATAAAGAGGCTTACCAACTTGCTATTGAAATACATAAGGTGAGCCTCAAGCTTCCTTCCTATGAATTATATGAGCAAGGCAGCCAAATTAGAAGAGCGAGTAAGAGTATAAAAGACAATATTGTTGAGGGATATGGAAGAAGGAGATATAAAAATGATTTTCTAAAATTTCTTGTATATGCTCAAGCGTCCTGCGATGAAACCACCTCACAATTGGACATGATCAGTGATATTCATTACAATGAAAAACCTCTAAATGAACTTAAATCTGCCTACGACCAACTTGGTAGAAAAATAAATTCATTCAATACGTTGAATCAAGCTGGAAATAACAACCAGTCAACTAGCAACAAGCAACCAGAATGTTCCACAATTACTTTTTTCTAAAACGTCTGGTTAAAGAACTGGAAGAGCGACTAAAAGGTCTGACTCTACTGGAGTGCTTCTCCCAAAACAAAGACGAACTTATTTTGGGGTTTGGCGATCCAAATCAGTCATTTTATATAAGAGCAAACCTTGATCCCAATGTATCGCTCCTCTCATTTCCTGAAGATTTTGCACGTGCCGGTAAAAACAGTGTAGACCTTTTCACAGACTTACTTGACAAAGAAATCACCGGCGTTTCTGCCTTTAAATACGAGCGGTCTTTTCAAGTCGAATTAGGAGAAGATGCATTGATATTTAAAATGCATGCACGAAGAGCCAATATTCTCCATAGCATAAACAATGAGATTGTAAACATCTTTCGCAAGAACCTGAGTCAGGATTTTGAGATACTACCAACAGCTTTAAATCAGAACATTGAAATCTCTGAATCAGCATTGGTTGATAACAATTACGATCCAACATCCTTGATTCCTGCCTTGGGTAAGGAAACCAGGTTGTACCTGGAACAAACCGGATACTACGAAAAGCAAGACGTAAAGAAATGGGCGTTGTTCAATCAACTGTTATCACAGCTTGAGAGTAATCCGATCTACTTACATGATGGACCATCTATCAGTTTGCTTAATGGCTCACCTGAAAATACTAATTCAGCCGTATCAGCTACTAATTGGTTGTATAACAAGACTGTCAGGAACTTCTATTTTGAGAAGGAAAAATCACAGGCAATCAACAAGCTGAAGCAAAAGATCAAAAAGTCGGAGAACTATATATCAAAGACTAAGACTAAACTCCGGCAGGTTGAAAATGCGAGAAGTCCGGACGAAGTGGCCAATATATTGATGGCCAATCTTAACAGTCTGCAAACCGGGCTATCCAAAGCAGTGCTACATGATTTCTATACAGATGAGCCTATTGAGATCAAGCTTAATCGCGAGTTAAGCCCTCAGAAAAACGCAGAGAATCTATACCGAAAAGCTAAAAACAGGCATCAGGAAATTGATTCACTTAAGGAAAATATTGCAGCCAAAGAAAAGCTAATTGATAAGCTAAGTAGACAGATTCTGCGCATTGACGAAATATCGGACACCAAAGAGCTAAGAAAATACCTGAAAGACTATGGATTAGGCCAGAAGGAAAAAGTAAAAGTGGAGCATCTCCCCTATCATGAGTTTGAGTATGACGGTTGGCAAATCCTCCTTGGCAAGCATGCGAAAGCCAATGACGAGTTAACACTGAAAGTAGCGAATAAAAACGATCTCTGGCTTCATGCCAAAGATGTGGCAGGGTCGCATGTGGTTGTACGCCAAAAGCCCGGACAAAACTACCCAATACATATCATTGAAAAAGCAGCTGCGTTGGCTGCCGCCAACTCCAAACGAAAAACCGATACCCTTTGCCCTGTTATCTACACACAAAAAAAATTCGTGCGGAAAATGAAAGGAGCTCCTGCCGGCCAGGTCATTGTGGAAAAAGAAGAGGTAGTGATGGTGGAGCCGAAGACACTAAACTGAGGCCACCAGCAAGTAATAGCGAAGTACCTGTCTGATAATTTATAGTCATCAAGTAAAATGCTTCTTCAATGAGCTAAAAATCTTTTACAGGAGCTTTCAAAACCTACTCTCACTGGCTTCTTCCTTGATCCGATCGGCCTCCTCTTTGCCGAGGTAACGATCAATCAAATAGTGCCCCAGATAAATAACAGGAGTTAGTGCTATGGCTACAATAAACTTGTAGATATAATTGAGGGAGCCTACTGAGATCACTTGCGAAAAGTCCCATCTATTCTCAGCGGGTGCCAGAATGTAAAAGGCAATAGCCAGCACAACAAAGCTGTCAATAAGCTGAGAAATAAGCGTTGAGCCTGTTGCTCTTAACCATATCATTTTCTCGCCGGTAATTTTTCGCAAACGCTGAAAAATAATCACATCTAATAGCTGACCGATCAAAAATGCAATGATAGAACCTACAATAATCCCCAGCCCCTGGGTGTATATTTTATTAAATGCGTAATTCATATTGAAGTAGTTCCCTTCTGGATCTGCATTGTTGACTTCAAGCCAAAAGGCGGCTGGACTTAGCTTGGTCACCAGCCAAATCATCAGAAAAGCATAGGTAATGCAACCAACAGCAATCAGACTGATCTTTCTCACACCGGCCTTGCCAAAGTACTCGTTAATGATATCAGTAGTAATAAAAACCACTGGCCAGATCATGACCCCTGCGGTCAGATTGAAATCCAATGTGTAGCCGAAAACATCAAGGTTGGCTGGCTGCCAGCCAAGTGTTTCTTCAAGTGAAAAAATTTTTACGCCTATAAGCTCGGCAAGTATAGCATTGGTCAAAAAGACAGCTCCGAGAATGATGAAGAGGTTTTGTTTTTTATTTCCCATCCACAACGAATTTAGTACCCTCTATTGCAAGTTCTGTATTTGGAAATACCGCCTTGGCTTCATTAATGATTGGATCTAATTCCTTATACCTGGCAGAAAAATGTCCTAAGATCAATTTCCCTACATTCGCTTCTTTTGCATACTGTGCGGCTTGCTCAGCTGTTGTATGATAGGTCTGCTCCGCCCGGTCTTTCATGTCATTCGCAAACGTAGCTTCATGATAGAGCATATCTACCCCTTCAATCATCTTTTGCAGTTCGGGCCGAAGCTTTGTATCTGAAAAAAAAGCATAGCTAAAACTTGGGTTAGGATCCATTGTAAGTAGCTTGTTTTCATATTTTACCGATCCATCTTCATTCAGGATATCTTCTCCATCTTTCAGTCGAACAATATCCAGGTTGGACAACTTCACTTCAGGTAACATTTTGCGATTGATCCTACGCTTTTTTGGTTTTTCCTTAAAGAGGTATCCGGAACATGGCACCCGATGATCCATAGGGAGAGCTGTGACATTGTATTTAGGATGATCCAAAACAATTGATGTTTCACCGGGCTTAAACTCAGTGAAATCAATCGGAAAATTGAGAGCAGTTTCTGAGTGTCTAAGCTGCAATTGTATGATTTCTTTGAGCCCGGGAGGGCCAATCAGTATCAATTCTTTTTTTCTACCAAAAAGATGCATGGTTGAAAGTAAACCGATCAACCCAAAATAGTGATCTCCATGAAGGTGAGAGATGAAGATATGATCAATGCGGGAAAGCTTTACCTTATTTCGCTTCATTAAAAGCTGGGTACCTTCCCCACAGTCAATCAAAAACTGCTGATCCTGAAGTTTAAATAATTGCGCAGTGTGATGCCGACGATGTGCAAACGCCGCTGAATTAGATCCTAGTATTAAAAGTTCAAGGCTCAACTTTATTCAGCTGCACCCTGACCTTTTTGAATGGCAGACAATAAAACAGCATCTGCTGCCTCTTCCTGACTTTTAACAACTGTCATCACTTTATCAAGCTGGCTAATGGAAATTAGCTTCATGACATGGTCTGTTACGTTATAGAGCACGAATGCGCCTGACTCACCGAATGATCGATTCCCCACAAGCAAAGCACTCAAACCACTGGAATCCACGTATTTCACAGTCTCCATATTAACGATCAGGCTTTTAACTCCATCCTGTGCCAGTTTCATGAATTCTGATTTCAACTCTGGCGCCATGGTAGAATCAACTTTTTCCTGATTGATTTTCGCCATTGAATAGTTTTCGTATTTATCGACTGCAAATTCCATTATTCTACTATTTGTATGATTTCCTCTTTAATTCGGGCTAATTTATTTGAGTATTCGTCCTTAACAAACTTTTCTCCCGAGATGTTCTCGTAAAGTTCAATATATCTTTCAGAAATTAAGGTAATTCTTTCATCCGGCATTTCAGGTATCTGCTGTCCTTCCTTCCCCTGAAAACCTTCAGATATCAGCCATTGTCTTACGAACTCTTTCGAAAGTTGTTTCTGCGGCTCATTTTTTTCTAATAAACTCCGGTATGGTTCAGCATAAAAATACCTGGATGAATCAGGTGTATGCACCTCATCTATTAAGAAGATTTGCCCATTATACTTTCCGAATTCATACTTTGTGTCCACCAGAATCAATCCACGATCTGCTGCTATTTTTGTTCCTCTTTCAAAAAGTTTTCTCGTATAGTCTTCTAACTGCACATAGTCTGACTCAGAAACAATTCCTTGATTTAAAATTTCTTCCCTTGAAATATCTTCATCATGTCCTTCATCTGCCTTGGTTGTAGGAGTAATTATTGGAGTTGGAAACTTTTCGTTTTCGCGCATTCCCTCAGGCATGGATACTCCACACAATATTCTCTTCCCATCGCGATACTCCCTCCAGGCATGACCAGTGAGGTAGCCACGAATGACCATCTCTACTTTGAACGGTTCGCACCGCTTACCAAATGTCACGTTAGGGTGAGGGGTTGACTCTACCCAGTTTGGAACAATATCCTTTGTTGCTGCCAAAAATTTAGCCGCTAGTTGGTTCAAAACCTGCCCTTTAAATGGGATAGGCCTTGGTAAAACCACATCGAATGCAGAAATCCGATCGGTGGCAATCATAGCCAATTTATCGCCAAACTCGTATACTTCGCGAACCTTTCCGGTGTATTTTCCGGTTTGTCCTTTAAATTGAAAATTGGTGGAAATGATGCCTTCTGACATAGACGGCAAATATAGCTCCACGATAACGATTGCTCCGAAGTGGAATGAAAAAAGTAATCTTTCTTATTGCTGTTTGTGTTGGCTGTGAATTTCGGATATCGGATGAAGATGCCAAAGAAGACTTCCGAGATAACACCGTTGCTATTTCATTCGGCAATCTGGAATTGGAAGGTAGAAGCATCCATTATGCCTTTACTAATCAGGGCAGGGATAAACTTGCTGTGTTTATTCATGGATCTCCGGGCTCATGGAATGCATTTATTGATTTCTTCAAGAATGATACACTATTAATAGATTTTGATCTTCTTGCGATCGATCGTCCGGGATTTGGTGGGTCAGGTTTTGGGGAAGTAGAGCGGTCAATAAAAGCACAGGCAAGCTTCATGAATCAGGCAATAGCACAATTCGAACAAGACGTAAAGGTGATTATTGGACATTCATTAGGTGGACCGGTTGCTGCCAGAATGGCCATGGACTTTCCTGAAAACTATCATGGGATGGTGTTAGTAGCTCCATCCATCGATCCCGAGCTTGAAGAAGAAGAATGGTTTAGAAAAGTGATAGACACAAAAGTTGGGGCATTTTTCACGCCAAAGGAATTTGAAGTGAGCAATGCTGAAATAATGGGATTAAAGGAAGAGCTGGAAGAGATGCTGCCGCTTTGGGAACAAATAATAATACCAACGATAATTATTCAAGGAAGCGAGGATTCGCTGGTGCCTAAAGAAAATGCAGCCTTCGCGAAAAGGATGTTGTCGGATACTATATTGGAAGTTAATCTGTTAGAAGATGTGAATCACTTTATTCCCTGGACACATCCGCAGGAGATAGTAGATGCGATCCGCAAGCTTGCAAATCGCAAATGACCTATCATCCATAGCTAGACACTAAGTGTCTGTTTCATAAATGTCTCGCACTTTTCCTTGCTGCCAATATATAGGATGCTAAAACCTTTCTTTACCATCCAGTCACCTGTTTGTGATTTTGTTAATCGGACCCTGTCCTTATCTTCTCTTTTGGCGAAAAATTTAAAAATATTCATGGTGCGTATTTTTAGTTTTACATCAATAATGCGTTCTCTAAATATTTTTCGCATTTCTTCTTCGATCCGATATATAAAATCTTAAACCCTTTCTTCACCATCCACTCATTGCCATCCTTTGTCTTGGCAATTTTGACCCGTCTGGGATTCCTTCTACCTGCAAATAATTCTAAAATGCTCATATACTAAAAGAACGTGATTTATTTATAAAATTGCATCTTTCAAATATTAAACATAAATATAACAATTTTTGTTTCAAATTAATACAATTTTTTATAAATATTTTCATATTTAAAAATAAATACGGCATAAAAAAAGGCAATGCCTGGTGAGATGCATTGCCCAAGGTGAGGTATTTTCCTCTAGCTGATTCTTACATTGCGTGACTCATGTAGGTCTCGCACTTATCTTTAGATCCGATATAAAGTACAGTTGATCCTTTTCTAACCACCCACTCTCCAGCTGACTCTTTTTTCATTTTCAACTTGTTTTCATCAGTCGATTTTCCAAGAAGTGTTTTTACAAATTTCATTCTGCTTTATGATTATCGTTGATTTATATTTTGTTGAGAACAAATTTAATTATTTCAAGCATATAATTAAAATAATTAAATAAGTTCTTTAAAAAATGCAATTAAAAATAAGTTATCACCTTATTAATCGATAAAATCGTATGTTTTGTCCTATTTGATAGTGCTAAATAGTATGCACGCCTACCACTTGATCAGTGCAGAAGCCCAGGTGAACCCGCTTCCAAAGGCAGCCAGGCAAACAAGATCGCCTTCTTTGATCTTACCCTCTTGCCAGGCTTCACTCATTGCTATTGGGATAGATGCCGCTGTAGTATTCCCATACCGCATAATGTTGTTATAAACCTGATCATCCGACAGTCCCATTTTCTTTTGAACGAATTGGCTTATTCGCAAATTAGCCTGATGGGGTACAAGCAAGTCTATCTCTTCCGGCTTATGATTATTGGTGGCTAATGCCTCCCCAATCACTTCCATAAAACGTGTCACGGCATGCTTGAAAACAAAGTTTCCATTCATATATGGATAGTATGAGGCATCTTCGGGATCGTTTTCCTTAATGATTTCAGGAACCCATCGTCCGGTACTTGGACCGATGAGTGCCAATTCCTCGGCATGTTTCCCTTCAGAATGCAGGTGAGTGGATAAAATTCCTTTGCCGGAATCTTCACAACGCTGCACTACCGCAGCTCCAGCCCCGTCTCCAAAAATCACGGTCACTCCCCTGCCGCGTGAAGACTTCTCTAGTCCTCCTGAGTGATTTTCTGCTCCAATCACAAGCACATTCTTATACATTCCTGTTTTTACAAACTGATCGGCAATAGAGATTCCATAAACAAAACCGGAGCATTGATTTCTTACATCCAAAGCTCCTATTTCTTTTACACCAAGTTGTTCTTGTACCATAACACCCGGTCCGGGAAAGTAATAGTCAGGGCTAAGTGTAGCGAAAATAATGAAGTCAATATCATCAGGTGTTAATCCTGCATTTTTGATAGCTATCCGAGCGGCCTTTGTTCCCATCGTGGAAGGGCTATCTCCTGTTTTAGGATCTACCCATCTGCGTTCTTTAATTCCTGTTCGTTCTGTAATCCATTCGTCGTTGGTGTCCATCATTTTGGACAGGTCATCATTGGTCACAACATTATCGGGTACATAATGTCCTAGACCTGCAATAGTTGAGGTATACATGCTGTTTATTTTGATCTAATATACAGAAAAGAGGAATGAATTATCGGACGATAGACTTAATAAGTACTGTGTATTTCATCGTCAATAAGCATCTCCTAAGGATTGTCTCCTATGTGAAAATCTTTCAGGTATGTGGTACTTGTACCTCCTGTTGAGTGTATTTCAAAATCTTCCAACGAAGTTACCTCCCTCGTATCATTCATTTTGATTTCAACCTCATAGACGTCATCTGCATTGATTTGCATTTCATATCGTCCATTTTCATCTATTGGTGAGAAAAAGTACATATCTGTATACTCCACTGGCCTAAAAAATATCCTTGCATTCGTAATAGGTTGACCGGTAGCACCATCTATCACACGTCCTTTTATTTTAACCGTATGTATCTCCCAAAAGAAGAAAATATCATAATCGCCTATGGTATGCAGCCTGTTGGATGTGAAGTAGCCAGACATTTGATCTGCATTCAACTTAAAGTGTATCTCATCATCCGGTGAGTTAACTGGAAATCCAAGATTTTCCGGTTCTGACCAGGTTAATGTATTGCTGTCAAATTCGGATTTGAATATATCATAACCACCCATGGTTTCATGACCATCAGAAGCAAAATAGAGTGTTTTCTCATCAGGGCTCAAATATGGACTGTCTTCATTGTATTCGCTGTTTATGGTAGTAGCGAATAATGCAGGCTTACTCCATTCGCCGGATTCAGGATCTTTGATGGATTGAAACAAGTCAAGATTCGGATCTTTACTACTGCCAACATTTTTTGAGAAAATGATTCGATCTTCATGTTCATTAATAAAGAAATGAGAGCTTAAATGTGTGGTAGAGATTTTACTGTCAAACTCTTTAGGTACTGACCACCCTGTTTTGGAATCAGTTGGTTCACTATAAAAAAGATCACCCCCTTTATCAGTTCTAAATTGAAAAAGTCTACCATCTTCGGCAACCACTTCAATGTTCGAATTTTCTCTGGTAAAAGTTCCCACATTATAAATCACTTCCGGCTCAGACCAGGAACGACTTCCCTCATGCCTGCTATGATAAATTTGAAATTGATCAGGCCTTTGAGGATCACGATTTGAAAGGAATAAAAGCTCTTCTTTATCTGCGAAATACACTGGACTTAGTTCAGCATACTCCGTATTTAATCCCCTCTCCAACAGGTGAATTTCATAAAACTTTGGATTGTCCATAAACTTCTTTGCCGCCACCGCCCAATTGGCCCATCTGCGTGCTTCTTCCAGGATGATGTCACTCTTCTTGGCTGGCAAACTGATAAACTTTTTGAGTGACTCAAGAGCCTCTTCAAATTCATACTCCTTCATCAGAATTCTGCCCTCCCAGTAATAATAGAACTTATCTCTTGCACCCATCACTTCTTCGAAGCTATAAAAGGGCTCCATATCTTCATATTGGGTTATTGACAAAAGCTTACATATTTCAATTTTATACTGAATATCCTCATAGTTTTCTTCAATTTCTTCAATCTCCAGATATTTGGTCAAGGCCTCTCCAAACTTCTCATCATAAAAAACTTCTTCTGCTTCCTTATACATTTTAAAAATACTCTGACTCTGGACATCAGTAAATAGTAGCAATGTGAGTGCAATCAACGATATGCGAATAGTACCTATCATATTTCCAATAACAATTCCTTTACAAGTCTAAATAAATAACCCTAAACCTCTATGAATAAATAAGTTAAATGCCATGCTTTTTCAAGCAATCAATACGTATAAATACGATAAAATAAATAACTAGGTCTATAATCCACCAGACAAAAAACAGATGTAATTCAGTGAGTTATAAAAACATACGTGAAATTTATCATTTGTATGCAACCCCTCTATTTTTATCCAGTCTTTAAACTGAACTAACCTTAGAAATTGAAAGCAACAACGGTGAATATACATGCCGACCTGATAGCCAGGTGCCGAGATGATGATCGTGCTGCACAGTTTGAGATTTACAATCTGTACAACAAGGCGATGTTTAATACGGCATTGCGGATCACTGGCGACATGGATGATGCTGAGGATGTTTTGCAGGAAGCATTCGTAAGCGCATTCCAAAAGCTCGACAGCTATAGGGAGGATGCTTCATTTGGAGCATGGCTTAAGCGCATAGTGATAAACAAAGCACTTAACCATGTACAAAAGGTGAAAAAAGATTTAATGCTTGTTGAAGACATAAAAGAAGAAGCAAGTGAATATGAACCTGAAAAAACTGAGCCGAATTATTCAGTTGACCAGATTAAAAACGCAATAAAATTATTGCCTTCAGGCTTCAGAACGGTACTATCACTCTACCTATTCGAGGGGTATGACCATAAAGAAATAAGTGAAATACTAGGGGTTACAGAATCAACTTCTAAGTCTCAGTATAAACGAGCAAAAGATAAATTGAAAATGATTGTAACACAGGAGGTGAATTATGGGTGATCAACTAGAAAAATTTATCATGGAAAACCGAGAGGTGTTCGATGATGCCACTCCATCAGAAAATGTTTGGAAAGGGATTGATAATGATCTGAGCAAGAAAAGATCAATCTGGCCTACTGTGTGGAAAGTGGCAGCTATGCTTTTCATGGCTTCAACCATCTTTCTTATGATCGATCGAAACGCTGAAGTTGAGGAAGGCCCTTACCTGAGTGAAGAATTTAATCAGGCTGAAGACTACTATGTGAAATTAATCTCGCAACG
Organism: Ekhidna lutea; assembly: GCF_900188325.1. Classification (GTDB taxonomy): domain Bacteria; phylum Bacteroidota; class Bacteroidia; order Cytophagales; family Cyclobacteriaceae; genus Ekhidna; species Ekhidna lutea. Next base: position 79,952 of record NZ_FZPD01000004.1, read on the forward strand.
TAAACAAGAAATAAAAGCTCAACTCACTCCTGAGCAACAAGAACAATTTTTGGTAGAGATCGACCAACTGGACTCTATGTATGTAGAACTAAAGAAAACCTACCAGACCAATGCTTCCAATGACCGTGTGATGGATGCGATGATCAATAACCTGCAATTGAGACTTGACATCCTGAACAAACAACTGGACATTTTACAAAACATCAAAAACCAAAACAATGAAAACGATATATCAATTGAAATATAAACTTCTCACCTTATGCTTTTTAGTATCCCTGGCAGGTCTTGCAAAAGGCCAGGATGAAAAGAAAAAGTATGTTGAGAAAAACTACAAAGTGAGTGCTACTACCAAACTGAAGATTGAAAATAAGTTTGGCAAGGTTGAGATAAACTCATGGACAAAAAATGAATTTGACATCAAAGTTGAAATCATCGGAAAAGGACGAAATGAAGATCGGGCACAACGAATATTGGATGCCATAGAAATTGACATCACAGAAAATAGCTCAGAGATTTATTTTGAAACAGAGATAGATGACATAAACAATAAAAACGAAGAAGGATTCGAGGTGAATTATACGGTATACATGCCCGACGGCAACCCTCTGGAGATCAAAAATAGCTTTGGTGATGTTGCAATGGGTGACCGTGATAATGACCTGACAATAAGCGTATCTTATGGATCCATGAGAGTAGGTGACGTGAGCGGTGATGCCTCTATTAAAGTTTCATTCGGTAATGGTTCAGTGGGCAGAATCAAAGATGGAGAAGCTACCATCAAATACAGCGATTTTGAAATTGACGGTGCGGATAAACTGGACTTAAAGCAAGGTTTCTCTGACATTGAAATTGGAGATGTAATGGACCTGGAATTGGAAAGCAAATACGGAAAAGTAGAAATAGAAAAAGCTGGAAAAGTTGACGCAGACGCACACTTTTCGGGCTTTGATATAGAGGAACTGACTGGTAGTTTGGAGCTCGACTGCAGCTATCTGGGAGATTTTAAAATTGACAAACTGGCAAAGTCATTTACTTTGATTGATATTGACGGAAAATTTGGATCGTATGAAATTGGACTTGAAGATGGAATGAACGCTGATATCAATGCTGAGTTCTCATTCTCTGACCTGAAGTACGCTTCTGATGTAGATGCCACCTTCAACTACCGGGTGAAGGAATCAAATAAAAGCATATACAAGGGCAAAATTGGAAAAGGTGACTCAAACAAAATGATCCGGATTGATTCGAGCTACGGCAACCTCAAGCTGAAAATGGACTAGATACTTAGGACTAGATAAAAGAAAAGACTGCAATTTTTGCGGTCTTTTTTATTGAGCATCTAGAAAATCTATCTCAGCTCTAAATGGAAAATTCATTAGGTAGCCATGAGCCTCCTGTATGGTCATTTCATCATGAATGATTTTATAAAGAGTCTCAGTAATCGGGCATCTTACTTTATAAGATTCAGCTAGCTGATTGACAATATTGATCGTTTTAACTCCCTCTGCCACCTCTTCCATTGAGTCAATAATTTCATTCAATGTTTCGCCCTTAGCTAACCTGTATCCAACAGTGAAATTCCTACTTAGGTTGGATGTGCAGGTAGCAATAAGGTCTCCCACCCCTGCCAGTCCTAAAAACGCCTGTGCATTTCCGCCAAGGGCTTTACCGATGTAAACCATTTCGACTAGCCCTCGGCTGATAAACAGAGATTTTGCATTCTCTCCCAAATCCATTCCTGCAATGGTACCTGCTCCCACAGCTATGATGTTTTTCAAGATTCCGCACAGTTCAATGCCGATTAAATCTCTGCTCCCATAAATCATAAACCGATCATTTTTTAAGAGCCTTTGTCCGGTTTTTATCACCTCATCAAAATGTGAAGCCACCACCGTGGCTGCCGGCTTTCTCTGATCTAATTCTCGAGCCAGATTTGGACCTGCAAGACAACCTACCCGTAGCACAGAAGTTTCTTCTTTTATGACCTCCGAAATGGTTTTCACATGCTCCCTGGTTAGTGGGTTATTGGAGGTGATTTTCTGCTGTTTGGGTACGAAAAGATCAAACCCCTTAGTTCCATGAATAAGTACATGGTATGGTCGAAGGTGTGGTGCCAATTTGATCACCATATCACGGAAATTAGCTGAGGGAACCATTGGAAAGATTACTTCACATTTTGAAGGTATTTCCTCGAGGTTATTGGTCACCTCAATGTTTTCATGGAGCTTTTGTCCTGAGCTTACACGCTCCTTTGTTATTGTTTTTGTTTTTTCCGGATCGCGCACGTATAAAATCACCTGAGACTCATTCTCGGCAAGAATGTTTGCCACAGCTGTACCAAAGCTTCCCGCTCCAATTACACCTACTATTTCCTTAGATGTATTTTTCGAGCCCATAGCCGTTCATTCTGTTATGATAATAATAGAGCGTATTCGTATCCTGCACGATGATTTTATCTTTCTTCTTAATCAAAGGTCGTTGATCATGATATAAGCCGACATTCGCAAGCCCATGTGCGATTGAGTCTGTTGCGCGCTCCTTCATATGGTCAGCCATATCTACCAATCCCTTTTTATGCAACTTTTCAATACGTGTTCTCAATTTTTTATACTTAGCCTTAAATTCTTCATAATCTAATTCTAAGTCTTCATCCGGCAATCGTAGTACGTGATAAAGATCCAATTTTGGGTTTTGTCTTTCAAGCATTTTAAATGCCGTATATGCTACCAGATGACTTGCAAAAACACGATTGTACTTGTGATACTCCTCAACTACACGTTTTGCTAACACCCGCACATATTCATTTTCTCTTTGTGCATCGAAAGTGATTTTTTTATCCCTTAGGAAATAATCTTTTACATTGATTGGGTTACCGTTTTTATCAAAGCTGTTTCCCTCGTCATCCACATAATTTCCGAGAATGTCCATTCCTTTTCCCACATTCACAGAGATATCAGATCCTTTTGTGAAAAATTTAAACATGAAAGTTGAAAGCTTATAGCTCGTTGAAAACTCATCAGCCTCCACATAGTACCGTTCTCTTCCTGTTCGCTTCAAATGTTCTTTTATTAGAGATGGCGCCTCAAGGGTAAAGTGATAATTAATCACAACAGGTACGATAAACACTTTCCTGACATTATCAGGATCGTCCGCATTCAGATAAAGCTCTCTTTGAGCTTCTATTGCTGTACTCAGCAAGCCAACTTTAAGCGAGGATTCGATCTCACCTGATCGTGAGCGAGTGCCTCCTGGGAAAAAGAGTGAATGACAACCTCTTTTCATAGCATTTCTCGAATATGTCTTTAGGGTCTCCAGGTAGATTGGGTTTTTCTTTCTTCTATCTACCTTGTATGCTCCGAGGCTATTCATGAAGTAAGCCAATATCTTAATATTGAAAAGATTAAGACCAGCACCATATATGAATGGAGGCAAACCTAAATAGTGAATGGCCCATCCAATCAAGATGGAATCAAGATTGCTGAAATGCGTTGGCACCATGACAACCGTACCCTTTTTTGCCAGGTTTCTGATGTGTTCGGTTTCACCAATCACATGTAGTTTATCATCAATATCCAGCTGCCGGCTAAATAGTGATAAAAGTCCCTTAACACGAGCCGCATTTAGTAGCCTCGCAAAACCAAAGGTGACAAAACTCTGCGCAAACCGATATGCTGACTTTTTAAAATTCCCAGAAATCTCTTCCGAATATCGCAGAATAATTTCCTTCAGAATCTCCTTTTCCTGTTGATCCCGATCTTTGTCATCCGGGTTTATATCCAATAACCTGGCCTGAACATTTTTCCAGTAAACTTTTTCATCCGGTGGGTCTACCTTCCAAGGGTTGGCTTTCATCCGTAGCTTTTCCCTGTGGATTGTCATTTCTATTTCCTCGCGTATAGTGCCTCTTTTATTGGATAAAAAGTGATCATACGCCTCGTTTGTGACCTCCTCTATGAAAGTTTTTCTATTCCTGGACAATTTTACAATTGGCCATTCGCTCTTATCTGGAACAATTTCTGAATATCTGACTTTCTTTCGACCCATTTACCTGCTTTAGAAATTGGCGGAAAGATAATTCGAATTAGATAAGTTTGAGGTCTTAATTATTTAATCCGACTATGAACAAAGGTTTTCTATCTGTTTTATTGATGCTGCTCATATTTAGCACCAATGGTCAACACACGGTAGCGAGAAAATGGAATGAAGTATTACTTGAAGCGATACGAAATGATTTCGCAAGACCAACTGTGCATGCACGAAATCTACTTCATATATCAGCTGGAATGTATGATGCCTGGGCCATACACAAAGAAAATACTGACCCCTATTTCCTGAAGGAGGATAACTTAATTACTCAATGTGAGATTGCGAATTTCAATCCAAATGAGGATTTAGCTGTCTCGATGGATAAAGCCATTAGTTATGTTGCTTTCAGATTAATAAAACATCGATTCTTGCTGTCGCCAGGTGCTTTTGAAACCTATATGTTAGCTGATTCATTGATGGATGCTCTGGGCTATGACCGAAACATAACATCCACAGACTTTTCTACCGGATCTTCAGAAGCCCTTGGCAACTACATTGCAGAATGCATTATTCAATACGGCTTACAAGATGGAGCTAATGAAGAAAATGATTACGAAAATCAATTTTACGAACCAGTTAATCCACCACTCCTACCCCATGAGCCTGGAAATCCTAACATACAGGATCCAAACAGATGGCAACCCTTAACACTCGAAACTTTTATTGATCAGTCCGGCAATGAAATACCAGGTGATACACCACCTTTTTTAAGTCCGGAATGGGGAAGCGTAAAACCTTTTTCACTATCAGAAGATCAATTTATTATCAATCAGCGCAATGAGCATGACTATAAAGTCTACATTGATCCGGGCGATCCTCCTTACATAGAAAGTGATCCTGAGAATTATAAATGGGGGTTTTCACTTGTAAGTCTTTGGTCCGCGCATCTGGACCCTGCTGATGGAGTCATGTGGGATATTTCTCCTCGATCGATCGGCAACTTAAGTACATACCCTGATTCGTTTGATGACTATGCTGATTTTTATAGCTATCAGGATGGTGGGGATAATAGTCAAGGCCACACTGAAAATCCGATTACGGGTGAGCCATATGAAGAGCAGATGGTTCCAAGAGGGGACTATGCTAGAGTACTCGCAGAGTTCTGGGCTGATGGGCCTGACTCTGAAACACCACCGGGTCATTGGTTTACCATTTTGAACTATGTAAGCGATCACCCACTGCTTGAGAAGAAAATTGCTGGTGAAGGCCCTGTTGTAGACGACTTGGAATGGGATATCAAATCCTACTTTTTACTTGGTGGTACGATGCATGATGTCGCCATTTCCTCCTGGAGTTTAAAAGGCTGGTATGACTATATCCGCCCCGTTTCTGCCATTCGTTACTTGAGTGACCAAGGGCAATCATCAGATGAAAGCCTACCAAACTATGATCCAAATGGCATTCCTCTGGTTGATGGATTTATTGAGCTTGTAGATGAAAATGACCCACTTGTTGGAGCGCAAAACGAACATTTAAACAAAATCAAAGTGTATGCCTGGAGAGGACCTGATTTTATTTCGGACCCTGAAACTGACATGGCTGGTGTTGGTTGGATTCTGGCCGAAAACTGGTGGCCATATCAGAGACCTTCTTTTGTTACACCTCCATTTGCAGGATTTGTTTCCGGGCACTCTACCTATAGCCAGGCTGCCGCAGTTGTAATGTCACTATTTACTGGCAGTGAGTACTTCCCAGGTGGCATTGGTGAGTTTGAGGCTAAGCAAAATGAATTCCTTGTTTTTGAAGAAGGGCCTAGTGTTGATGTAATATTACAATGGGCAACCTATAAAGATGCCGCCGACCAATGTAGTTTATCCAGGATATGGGGAGGCATTCACCCACCCGCAGATGATATACCAGGAAGAAAGATAGGACTATTGATAGGTTCACAAGCCTATGAAAATGCATTCAGATATTTTGATGGATTGACAACCTTAAGTACAGAGAATCCTAAGCCTGCATTAATTTATCCTAATCCGGCCAAAGACTACATAACTATTCAAGGGCTGGAAGGTGCTGGTACCATTGAAATCTATTTGGCAAGTGGTGCTAAAGTCTTTGAGAAAACCACTAAGAACTTAAAGAATCATCAAATCGATATTAGTGAATTGAAACAGGGACTGTATTTACTTAAAATCAATTCTCAAAACGAATCTCAATCTATCAGGTTTATAAAATAAATGCCGCTTAGCCTAAAGACCATACAAGCTCCGGTCGCCACCGAGATGGAGGAATTTGAAAAAAAATTCCGTCAGTCCATGAAAAGTAAAGTGATGTTACTGGACAAAATAACCGGGTACATTGTGCGCCGAAAAGGGAAGCAAATGCGACCATTATTTGTGTTTCTCAGTGCTGGAGCCACTGGTCAGATTTCCGAATCAACCTATAGAGGAGCAGCACTTATTGAGCTTTTACATACCGCCACACTGGTTCATGATGATGTGGTGGATGATGCCAATACGCGTAGGGGATTCTTTTCTATCAATGCGCTATGGAAAAATAAGATTGCAGTTCTTGTAGGAGATTTTCTTCTTTCCCGAGGGTTGATTCTCTCTATGGAAAATGGTGATCATGGACTCCTACGGATTACCACAGAGGCCGTGAAAGAAATGAGTGAAGGCGAACTTCTTCAAATGGAGAAGGCACGTAAGCTTGATATCAACGAAGAAATCTACTTTGAAGTCATTCGTCAAAAAACCGCTAGCCTAATCACTTCATGCTGTAAAGTAGGTGCTGCATCTGCCGGAGCTGATGAAGAAATGGTAACTAAAATGGGGGAGTTTGGGTTAGCAGTCGGCATGGCCTTTCAAATCAAAGATGACCTTTTTGATTATGGCACTTTCGAGATAGGAAAACCGAGGGGCATTGATATCAAGGAAAAGAAAATGACTCTTCCGTTGATCTACGCACTTAATAAGGCTTCAAAACTTGAAAAAAGGCGGATCAAAAAGCTGGTAAAACGAGCTGAGAAAAAACCAAAGCTGGTTTTTGATGTAATTGATTTCGTGAAAGCTTCCGGAGGCATTGAGTATGCGATCTCCGTGATGGAAGACTACCACAAAAAAGCCAAAGACATTCTTCAAACGCTTCCCGAATCTCCATTTCGAAATTCACTTGAGGATTTGGTGCAGTTTACCATTGAGCGAACAAAGTAAGTTTCGTCATCCCTTCTTATGTTTGCGGTCTCAAAAGAACAGACCCAATGAAAACCATCCAGGATTACAATTTTGAAGGAAAGAAGGCATTGATCAGAGTGGACTTTAATGTTCCGCTTAATGACCAGATGAAAGTAACTGATGAAACGCGAATCAATGCTGCCATCCCTACGCTGAAAAAGATTCTTAATGATGGTGGATCATGTATTTTGATGTCTCATCTGGGCCGACCTAAAAATGGATCTGAGGATAAGTTTTCACTTCGTCATATTATTCCCAACCTAGGGCAAAAACTTGGTGTTCCGGTTAAGTTCGCGGATGATTGTGTAGGACAATCAGCAAAAGATAAGGCACTAGCACTTCAACCTGGTGAAGTGCTGCTTCTAGAAAACGTACGTTTCTATAAAGAAGAGACTGTCGGAAATGAAGCGTTTGCACAAAAGTTGGCGAGTCTTGGTGATATTTATGTGAATGATGCTTTTGGCACTGCTCACAGAGCACATGCTTCTACTACGGTTGCTGCTAAATCATTCGAGGACAAATGCTGTGGATTTGTAATGAAAGCAGAGCTTGAGAATGCTCAAAAAGTATTAGAAAAAGCAGACAAGCCTTTCACTGCTATCATGGGTGGAGCGAAGATCTCAGATAAGATCATGATCATAGAGCAACTGCTGGATAAAGTAGATCACCTGATCATTGGTGGTGGAATGAGTTATACTTTCTTTAAAGCAATGGGTGGACAAATCGGAAACTCGCTGGTTGAAGAAGATAAGCTGGACCTGGCAAAAACATTGATTTCCAAAGCAAAAGAAAAAGGCGTTGATCTTCAGCTTCCTAAGGATTCGATTGTGGCTGATAACTTCAGCAATGATGCTAACACCCAAACCAGTGATAATTATACAATTCCTGCAGGGTTTATGGGATTAGACATTGGGCCTGAATCCAGGGAGGTGTTCTCCAAAATCATTGAAAACTCCAAGACCATTCTTTGGAATGGGCCGATGGGCGTATTCGAAATGAGCAACTTCGCTCAGGGTACCAACACCATTGCACAAGCGGTGGTAAAAGCAACTGAAAACAGAGGCTTCTCCCTAATCGGTGGTGGTGACTCTGCTGCTGCCGTAAACAATCTTGGATATGGCGATAAAGTCTCTTATGTATCTACAGGAGGTGGAGCATTGCTTGAGTACATGGAAGGAAAGGTATTGCCGGGGGTTGCCGCTTTGGAAGAATGATTTTTTTTACGGTTCCAATTCCTCCCTTGATGGAGGTCAGGTGGGTGACTCTAATACATTTCTACAATCTCACCCCCTATCCCACTCAAGGGGGAACCAATTACGTAATTCAGGAGATCTTTCAGCTTTTCCTATAGCTTAGACCAACCTGAAAGCATCAGAATGACGGTTTTAGCTTTCACCTCAGTGGTCTCTGTGTATTCTTTGCTTTCTCTGTTGTTAAACCAAAGAAAATCTCCCCCCACTCTCAACTACCTTCTTGTCATTAATCAGAATCCTCAGAGCTTCCATGATCTGATCCTGGGTGTAGCTCGCCATCAAAGCTCGCAGTTCTGACATATTTCTGGGAGATTCCAAGACCTCCTCAACCTTTTCAATTGGAATTTCGCTGGCTTTGAGTTGCTTCTTCTTTTCCAGATCATTGTCACAAATGCCGCAGGTAAGAGAAGTCTCTTCATCAAAATATCGTTGAAAAATTTGAGTGCGGCACTCAGTGGATTTCATGTAATCAACAACTGCATCTGCTTTTTCCAATGCCAGCTTCCTTCGCCACTCTATCTGCTTATTGTCAATCGGTAGCTTTTCAGGATCAAGTCGAGGAGTAAGAAACGTGATGGTGGCCGAATCCATTGCAGGCTGATAGTCAATTACCTCGCTATCATTTAAAAATTTCAGACATTTCCTAACCTGCACCTTATCCGTTTTCAATAGCGAACCAATGTCTTTTTCCTTGATTTTGGCATATCCAGCAAACACTTCTCCTCCATACAACCGAAGTAGTGTTTTGATGACTGTGTCCAGCTTTGGATTGGCAATTTGAAACTTGTATGTTTCGCTTTTATCCAGCAGAAAAGTAATCTTAGAGTGCTCATAAAACCCCTCCGTCATCTGAATGAGCCCCTCATCAGTCAGTTTTTTCAGCGCTGCATAAGTCTCTACTATGGGAAGGTTGTACGTATTGATAAACTGCTCATAATTGAATGGGAAGCTGGATAATGCATGACTCCCAATTGCCATTTTAAAGAAATTGGCCAACGCCTGATAGGTACGTTTTATTTGTTCCAGCGATACCACAGATCGGTTGGTTCGATCCTTTAATTCATCTATGTCTTGATTGTGATAAAGTGCTACAGCATAGGCTTTCCTTTCATCCCGACCAGCCCTTCCTGCCTCCTGGTAGTAAGCTTCCAGCGAATCCGGCAAATCCAAATGAATAACCGTTCGCACATCAGGCTTATCAATCCCCATTCCAAAGGCATTGGTGGCTACCATGACCCTGGTTTTATTGTTGATCCAGTCGGTTTGCTTATCCGAACGTTCCAGGCCGGAAAGACCTGCATGATAATGGTCTGCCGAAATATGGTTTCTTCTTAACAAATCAGCAATCTCTTTGGTACGCTTGCGGCTCCTAACATACACCACCGATGTTCCCGGCACATTTCCCAGAATCTCAAGAAGCTTTCCTTCTTTGTTTTCCAGACGAAAAGCTGAATAGGAAAGGTTAGCTCTGGCAAAGCTTTTCTGAAAGATCTGCACGTCTTGCAACTCAAGCTTCTCTGCAATTTCTTCCTTTACTTCTTTCGTTGCTGTAGCGGTCAATGCAATCAATCGCTCAACTCCAATCTCTTTTTTGAATTCGGCTATTTGCAGGTAAGGAGGTCGGAAATCATACCCCCACTGTGAAATACAATGTGCTTCATCAATTGCCAGCAAGCTGATATTCATTTGCTTTGCCCGCTCCAGAAATATCTCTGTTTTCAACCTTTCCGGAGATACATATAGGAATTTAAAGTCACCATAGATGCAATTATCCAATGTGATGTCTATCTCCCTCCGACTCATCCCGGAGTAAATAGCCGCAGATTTAATTCCTCTCTTTTGCAATTGATCCACCTGATCTTTCATCAGTGAAATCAACGGAGACACTACAATGCAAACTCCCTCTAGCGTTAAAGCCGGAACCTGAAAGCAAACGGACTTCCCCCCTCCGGTTGGCAACAACGCCAGCGTATCCTTTCCATCCAGCACTGACTGGATAATCTCCTCCTGCATGGCTCTGAAAGAGTCATAGCCCCAATACTGCTTTAGGATTTCCGAAGGGTTCATTTCGCTAAGTTATGCGCCAATGATTAAGCTCCAATACCTGTTTTGCTAATCTTGTGATATCTCCATGCGCATAAGCCTCCAATTACAGAGAAAGCTGCCAACAACAAGAATACATGCTGATGACCCACCACTCCCGGATTGGCATCCAATAAGTACCCGATTACGACCCCTGCAAACACATCCGGAGTAAATCCAATAACTGAAACTAACCCTACCGCTGTTCCGGTCAGATGAAGGGGAATGTTACCTTCCTGAAGCACCGCAAAGTAAAGGGCTCGTGCAGCATAAACACCTCCTGATATGGTTAAGATGGACACCAAAAACATCGGCAAATAACCATGACCTAAACCACTTGCAAACCAAAGTGACCCTACCAATACAATTACAAAGCTGATGAATAGCCATAAGGTGGTTTTCGATCTGTCAGCAAGAAAGCCAACCAAAACACCGGCTACCGGTCGCATAAACAACAAAAAAGTGCCAATTCGGGCAGAATTGATTTCATCATGCCTCAAAACTTCACGTGCATAAAGCGATACTACATCCGTGGTTTTGTACCCCATATACGCGCATAATATGATGATCATCAGTAACCAAACTGCAGGAAGCTTAACCACTTCACCAATTTGCCTAACAGAAATCTGTTCAACCTTCTCGGCTTTACCAGTATCTGATTTCAGAAGAAACCAAATAAGTACACCTATAATGGCAATAAGCCCGGTTGATCCGTAAATAGCCCACCGAAAGGCTTCTCTTCGTTCATCAAGGTTTATTTCAACGTTCTCAGCAAGCGAATTGGCAAACAGCAAGACTGCAAATACACCGAATAAAGCGCCAATCAACCCTCTTCCACCATCGAGCATTCCAAAAGCCTTGCCCTGATCTTTAGAACCTCCCCAAATACGAGTAGCCTTTATCATGGGCGACCAGAAAAGAAAGATGGTAGTGAACCCCCAATAGCCATACAAGAGCTGCAATGCAAAAAAACCGGGATACAGTGCATATACCAATCCTCCCAATGCGGTTAACCATAATGAAAATGCAATCAGTTTTCGAGGTTCGAAGCGATCAGCGATGGGTCCGCCAAAAAAGTATGAAACCATGGCGGTGATACCGTAATAGGTAAAGCATAGTCCTAGTTCCGTATTATCAATTTGAAATACCTCAAGTACGGTGGAACGGAATACTCGTTGTAAGACGAATGGTAAAACGAAAACGGCTTCTCCAGCTAAGATGAGGAGGATAAGATAGGTCCAGTTGGTGTTAGATTTTTGCACGTATAATTCAAGATAAATGAAATGGACGAAATCCTAAATATGGTTAAAAATTAAAATGTAAGGTGAAAGAGATTTAGCTTTAGATACACTAACTAAATCAAGACACTATGTTTTTCACTTACCTAAAAGCTTTTATAACGGGTTCTCTGCTTTTTATCGTTTCTTCGATTTTCAGTCAGGGTTTTGAAGGGTATTATCGATATCCGGATGTTCACAATGACAAAATTGTATTTTGTGCTGAAGGTGATCTTTGGTCTGTCTCACTGGCAGGTGGGCTAGCCCAGCGCTTGACAACTCACCCTGAGGAAGAGCTCGTGCCTTCTATTTCTCCTGATGGCAATACCATCTTATTTTCTGCAAGCTATGAGGGCCCAATGGAAATATACACCATGCCGATTAATGGAGGGGTAACCACTCGATGGACGTATGAAAGTGAACCGTCAACCGCTACCACATGGACGCCTGATAATAAAATCGTTTATGCAACCTGGGCTTACAATAAAAAACCGGATGATCGCTTGGTAACCATTGATACCAAGACAAAGGTGAAAACAGTAATCCCACTGGATCAGGCTAGCGAAGCTTCATTTAGCGCGGATGGTCAAACCGTATTTTTTGTACGTCCGGCGGACCATGGAAATGTCACCAAAAGGTACAAAGGAGGTACTGCCCGCCAAATCTGGAAATTCACTTTTGGTTCCAATGAAGCCATTAAACTTACGCCTGATTATGAAGGAGAAAGCCACCATCCGATGTGGCATGATGGCCGGGTTTATTTTCTATCCGACAGAGACGGCATCATGAATGTATGGTCCATGGATGAAAATGGTGATGATAAAAAGCATCACACCACACACGAAGACTTTGACGTTCGATCCGCAAATGTTTCCAATGGAGTTGTCGTGTACCAGGTTGGAGCGGACCTTTGGAAATACAGCATTGCATCGAACACTTCTGAAAAAATATCCATCACACTAGCTTCTGATCTGGATCAGCTTAGGGAAAAGTGGGAGGAAAACCCTTCACAATACATTACCTCCGTAAATCCCAATAAGGATGGATCCAAAATTGCGATTACAGCAAGAGGCCGGGTTTTCGTTGTTCCTACCAAAGCCGGCAGAACCGTCTCATTTACTGAAAAGGATGATGTGAGATATCGGGATGCGACATTCGCTGCAGATGGAAAGTCAGTGATTGCACTTTCCGATGAATCTGGTGAATTTGAATTCGTTAAAATGCCGGCCGATGGTATCGGTACTGAAACTGCAATCACCTCGGATGGCAACTTATTGAGATATGGAGGCAAACCATCTCCGGATGATAAGTGGATTGCTTATGATGACCTGGAGAGCAATATGTATGTGCTCAATGTAACTTCAGGCGTAAGCACCAAAATCTCCACGAATCAGGAAGGCATCTGGGACTTTTCCTGGTCGCCTGACAGTCAGTGGTTGGCCTATGTACAGGCTGCTTCAAATAGTATGGTTCAAATTCGAGTATTCAATGTCAATACTAAACAACAGTTTGAACTCACTTCTGATCGTGCCAACAGTTTCAATCCACGCTGGAGCCCGGACGGAAAGTTTATCTACTTTATCTCCGATCGAAACTTTACCACACTGGTAGGAAGTCCATGGGGTACACGTCAGCCTGAACCCTATTTTGATGTGAGTGAAAAAATCTATCACATTCCCCTTCAAAAAGGAACCCGATCACCATTCAGACCTGCAGATGAGCTTTATTCTGAAAACGAAGAGAAGAAAGATGACAATGGAGATAAAAAGAAAAAAGGAAAGGACGAAGAAGAGGACTCGGGTGTTAAGGTTGTAATCGATCAGGCAGGCATTCAGGAACGTCTCATGGAAGTGCCGGTAAAACCCGGAAACTACTTTGGATTGGAAGTAAACGATAAAGCACTTTATGTGACTTCCAGAGAAACCGGTGTAGATGCAAAAAGTCACCTGGCTGCTGTCAAAATCACCAATGAAGATCCTGAAGTGAAAACCATAGTAAATGATATAAACTCATTTGATTTAACAGCCGATGGTGAGAAGCTTTTGCTAGCAAAGCAGCAAAATTTCTATGTGGTTGATGCAGGCACGAGCCCCATTAGTGATTTGAATGATAACAAGGTTGATTTAAGTGGATGGAAATTTCCCATCGACCCGAAAGAAGAATGGCAACAATTATTTACGGATGCCTGGAGAATGGAAAGGGATTATTTCTATGACAAGAATATGCACGGTGTGGACTGGGATGCTATGCATGCTAAGTATCTTCCATTGGTTGATCGGGTGACCACTCGAAATGAATTATCTGATTTGATCGGTCGATTTGTTGGTGAGCTGGCGGCACTGCATACGAGTGTTAGAGGTGGTGACACCCGAAGTGATGAAAAAAACATCCCTGTTGCAACTCTTGGAGGGATATTTACGCGTGATGAAGCTGCAGGCGGCTTCCGCATCGACTACATCTACAAAGCAGATCCTGACTATCCGGATGAAAAATCCCCTTTGGATGATCCTTATCTGGATGTGAAGGAAGGAGACATTATCACAAGTGTCAATGGTCGTGCGGCTCTTTCGGCCAATGATATTGGGGAACTGATTCGGAATCAGGTAGGAAAGCAGGTCAGACTAGGGATAAAGCGAGGTTCCAGCGTTCGGGACATCATAGCCACTCCGATCGGTAGTGCATTCAACCTCAGGTATCGTGATTGGGAATACAATAACCGTAAATACGTGGATCAGCAGTCTGATGAGACTATTGGCTATTTGCACCTGCGCGCCATGGGTAGCAACGATATAAATCAATTCTACAGGGAATTCTACCCGGTCTTTAACCGTCAGGGATTAATCGTTGATGTGCGATACAACTGGGGAGGAAACATTGACAGTTTCATTCTGGAAAAACTTCTCCGCAAGGCATGGATGTACTGGCAGGCACGTTCAGGAGAACCCTATTGGAATATGCCGTATGCATTCAGAGGACATATTGCTGTTTTGGTAAATGAAAACACTTATTCCGATGGTGAGGCGTTCGCCGATGGGTTTACAGAATTAGGTTTAGGTACTACTATTGGAACCAGAACCTGGGGTGGTGAAATATGGCTTCATAGTGGCAATCGACTCAGTGATGGTGGGATTGCACGAGCTCCAATGTTTGGGGTGTATGCAAACGGCGAATGGCGAATTGAAGGACGTGGCTTTGAGCCGGATATCGAGATTGATAATTTACCGCATGCTACCTACAATGGAAAAGATGCCCAGTTGGATAAAGCGATTGAACACTTAAAGCAGAAGATTCAAGAAGATCCTCGACCTGTTCCCCCTCCACCGGCCTATCCGGACAAGTCGTTTAAAAACAACAAGAAAAACTAGATACAAAAGCCTCTCAAAATTGAGAGGCTTTTCTTTATAAAGTCAAGGGGTTTTGATAGAAGTCGAATTAGTATCTTTGACCGTTATTTCAAATTGAAAGTTTATAAAGAAATGAAACCGTTCCTGTTTATACTTATAATTCATCTGTTCGTAAACCAGATTTTTTGCCAAAAATCATGTCCAGAATTTCAAAGTTCAACCGAAAATTATTGGCCACTAACTCCAGGAATCGAAAACAATTTTAAACTTTCAAGGGATACAAAGATCACTGTTATATTAAATGATAGTATTGAATTTCAAAGCAAATTCTATAGAATACGAAGAGAAACATTCCTCAAAGATGGTCGAACAGAAGAATTGTACTTTAGAAAAGAAAACGGAACTATTTATAGTTATGATTTAAAACAAAATCTTGAATCTATTGCACTACCTGCTAACCCAGAAGTTGGCATGAAATGGGAAACTGCTGATAGATCATGGAGCTAGGAATACTTAGCTTAGAAAGTAGCTTTACTACACCTTTTTGTGAATTCACATATCTATTAGAATTACAAGTTTCAAACTCATCGTGTACTTTCAATTACTTTTATATGAAAGGGGTTGGATTGGTTGGAATCAAAGAAAATAATAGAATACACACGCACATTCAAGGTGAAAAAAAAGCAGGCTATCAAGTTTATAGAACCTATGGATGTAAAGACCTCCAATATGATATGACAATTAGGAAGTGTACCTATCGTGAAGTTTATGAATTTATCCATTCGAATTTCAAACTTCCTAAAAGGAAAATTACAAATGGAAGCATTAGACTAGAGGCAGAGATAGATGAGAACGGCAAATTCAAGATGCGAACTAAGATCGAGAATACAGATCCAAAATATCAAGCTCAAGAATTAGAAGCAATTAGAGTCCTTAATTCAATGCCTCATTTTATACCTGCTAAATTTTACGAAAAAGCCTCCAGTGGAACATTTATACTTCCGTTGGAATTTAGAAAACGAAAAATTCGATCCACTGAATGGCACTTGAATAATCTGTTTCCGAAAGGGAATACAAACTAAACTAAAACACCCCAATAATCTCCAAGATTTATCCTATCTCCACAACCAAATCATCCTGCTCTATAGTTTCCAGCCCCGAAGTGTTGCTTTAGGAATCTCGTTAACTACGTCCAGGGAATATTTTAAACTTTTACTATAGCTTACATATATACTTTTCTATTACTAATCAAACGCTCGCTTAGCAATCACATGGATTATAAATCTATACTACTGTCCTTCTTAGGTACATTTATCGCAACACTAGGCAATTCTCAAATTTTTGATGTTCACTTACACAGTTACACAGATAATGATTACTGGGGTGGTCAAACACATCCTACAGGTATAATGTCTCCATCCTCTGCTCAGGAACATTTAGCACAAACGATTGAAATGATGGATAAGCACAATGTCCAATATGCTATAGTGTCTGGCTCAGTTGAAAGTATTTCTAAATACGTTGAAGCGGATTCGAGATTTATACCCGGATACATGGACGAAGAAGAATTAATTCCAATCAAGGAATTTGAAACCCATGTGAAAGAAGGAACTATTCGAGTATTTGGAGAAGTCGCAGGGGTATATTTTGGTCGCACGTTAAATGATCCTATATATGCACCGTATCTGAAAATTTGCGAGGAATATGGAATTCCAGTCGCATATCATACTGGTGGGGGGCCACCTATGACTCCCTATCGATGCTGCCCCAAGTTTCGTATTTCGCATGGAGATCCGTTGCTGATAGAAGATGTCCTTATTAAGTATCCAAAACTTCAGGTTTATCTTATGCACAGTGGAGAAGTGTTTTTTGAAAACGCTGTTCGTATGCTGAATCTTTACCAGCATCTTTATGTCGATCTTGGTGTGCTGCTGTGGGTAAGTCCACTTACCCAAGATTATGCTGTCAGATTCTTAAAATCGGCTAAAAATTCCGGAGTTTTAAATAGAGTCATGTTCGGTACCGATCAGATGGTTTGGCCGGGAGCTGCAACAAAATCGATTGAGTTTCTAAATTCACTGGAATTTTTAACTCCTGAGGACAAGCAAATGATTGTATATGATAATGCCATCCGGTTTTTCAAAATTGATGAATAGTGACTATCAATCACTTCATACTTCCTAACCACCTAATACCCCCCTCCAAGGAGGGGAATTCTACCCCATCTCCACTACCAAATCATCCTGCTCTACCAATTCGCCGGATTGTAGGTGTATCTTTTTGACGGTTCCGGAAACAGATGAGGAGACCGTCGTTTCCATTTTCATTGCTTCAATGACAAACAGCACATCGTCCTTCTTCACTTTGTCGCCCTCTTTCACTTTCACCTCAGCAATTTTGCCCTGAAGTGGAGATCCAATCTCGTTATCAGCTTCCGCTTTTCGGTTAGAAATTTTCTTAACGGCCACTTTCTGGTCCCGTATGCTGATACGTCGTGTTTGTCCATTGAGTTTAAATGAAACTGTTCGCATCCCTTCCTCATCCGGCTCAGTGATAAAACCCATCTCGATGATGATGTTCTTTCCTTTAGCAATCTCCACAATCACTTCCTCGCCTCGCTTCATTCCGTAGAAGAAAACAGGAGTTGGTAAGTGGGTCACTTCATCGTACTCCTGAATGTGCTGGTAGTATTCCTTGAAGACTTTCGGGTAAAGCTTAAACGATAAGAAATCGTCGAAATCTGTTCGAGGAAACTCTTTTTGAAAGGCCGCAAATTCCTTCTCAAAATCTACCGGATCCATGTTGTCATTGGCTCGGCCTTTCAATGGTTTTTGATTTTTTAGGATCAACTTGCTGATCTCCGCAGGGAATCCACCCGGTGGCTGTCCTAAATCCCCTTTGAAGAATCCGATCACCGATTCAGGGAATGAAAGAGAAGCTCCTTTTTCAAATATCTCTTCAGCACTAAGATCATTGGCCGTCATAAACATCGCCATGTCTCCTACCACTTTAGATGAAGGCGTCACCTTTACAATATCACCAAAAAGATCATTGACGATCTCATAGTTTTTCTTAATCGTCTCAAACTTATGTTCCAATCCCAGGGCGATTGCCTGAGGTCGTAGATTAGAGTACTGACCTCCAGGAATTTCGTGATCGTATACTTCTGCTGTTCCCGCTTTCAATCCCGACTCAAACGGGTAGTAAAATTCTCTTACATCCTCAAAATAAGTTGAGTGTTTGTTCAACGATTCCAGATTCATTTCCCTTCCTCTTTCATGGTACTTCAGAGTAGCCACAAGTGAATTGAAGTTAGGCTGAGAGGTAAGCCCTGACATGGAAGCGAGTGAAACATCCACAATATCAACCCCTGATTCAATGGCTTTCAGGTACATAGCCGCCTGCATGGATGAGGTGTCATGCGTATGCAGGTGTATAGGTAAGTCCACCGCCTTCTTCAACTCAGACACCAATAGCTGAGCACTGTATGGTTTCAACAATCCGGCCATGTCTTTAATGGCCAACAGGTGTGCTCCTTCATCTTCCAGCTGACGCGCCATATCCAGGTAGTACTGAAGCGTGTATTTCTTCTGATCATCGTCCTGTAATTCCCCGGTATAGCAAATGCAAGCTTCAGCTAACGACTCTGTTCGTTCACGGACTGCTTTTATGCTCACCTTCATGTTTTCAATCCAGTTGAGTGAATCGAAAATACGGAAGATGTCCATGCCGTTTTCAGCTGTTCGCTCGATAAACCGCTCGATCAGGTTATCCGGATAGGCAGTATACCCTACTCCATTCGATCCTCTCAAAAGCATCTGAAATAAGATGTTTGGTGCCGCTTCCCGCATGAGCTGAAGTCTCTTCCATGGGCTCTCCTTCAGGAATCGCATGGATACATCGAAGGTAGCGCCTCCCCACATTTCCATGGAAAACACGTCAGGATTTTGCTGCGCATAGCTTCGGGTCACCTTCAGCATATCTTCCGTTCGGAAACGTGTAGCCAACAAGGACTGATGTGCATCTCGCCAGGTGGTGTCTGTAAAATGCACCTTCGGGTCGTCTTTGATGGATTGCACAAATTTTTCTCTACCCAGCTTCTTTAATCGATCTCTTGAACCTTCCGGAATGGAAGCTCCTTTCTGAACAGGTGGTAGTTTGGGAGTCCTGAATGTTTTATTTGGATCGAAAGATTTTACATCAGGGCTGCCATTGACAGAAACCTCACCAATGTAATTGAGTGTTTTCGTGCCCCGATCAAAGCTCTTTTTAATCTTGAAAAGATCAGGATGACTATCAATGAAATTGACGGTGGCCTTTCCATTGAAAAAGTCTTCCGTGTAGATCACATTCTCCAGGAAACCAATATTCGTCTTCACACCACGTACCCTAAACTCCCTCAGTGCCCGATGCAATCGTTGGGCCGCCCCTTTCAAGGTTCGACCTTTTGCCGTCACCTTCACCAAAAGCGAATCAAAGAATGGAGAGATTTTTACTCCGTTGTACACATTGCCTGCATCCAGGCGAATGCCAAACCCACCGGCAGATCGGTATGCAATGATGGTTCCATAATCCGGCTTGAAGCCATTTTCCGGGTCTTCTGTGGTCACCCGACATTGGACAGCAAACCCCCGAACCTGAATATCTTCCTGCGACTGAATGAAAATCTGTGGATGCGAAAGCTTGCATCCTGCCGCGATCAAAATCTGTGTTCGAACAATGTCTATACCTGTCACCTCCTCAGTAATGGTATGTTCCACCTGCACCCGAGGATTCACCTCTATGAAGTAGATGTTCTCATCCGGATCGACCAGAAACTCGACGGTTCCTGCGTTGTTGTAGTTTACCTGCTTCGCAATGCGCAAAGCATATTCATACAACTTTTCCCGTGTTTCATCTTTCAACCCCACACTTGGAGCTACCTCCACTACCTTTTGAAATCTTCGCTGAACAGAACAATCCCGTTCGTATAAATGCACAATATTTCCAGCACCATCCGCCAGGATCTGCACTTCAATATGCTTGGGGTTCTCTACATATTTCTCCAGGAAAATTGTGTCGTCTCCAAATGCCTTCCCGGCTTCAGATTTCGCTTCATTGAACGATTTGATCAAAGTCTTCTCATCCCTTACCACACGCATGCCTCTACCTCCACCTCCGGCGGAAGCTTTCAAAATGACCGGGTATCCGATACGCTTCGCTTCACTTTTGGCTATTTCATCATTTTCTAAAACCTTCAGATTGTCTTCAATAACCGGAACTCTAGCTGCCCGAGCAACCTTCTTAGCCATCACCTTGTCTCCCAATTGAGACATTACCTCCGGCTCAGGGCCGATAAATGTGATTCCTTCTTCCTTACAACGTGTAGCAAACGTTACATTTTCCGATAGAAAACCATACCCTGGATGGATCGCATCCACGCCGTTTTCTTTTGCGACCGAAATGATTTCTTCAATATCCAGATAAGGTTTCAACGGTTCGTCATCCGGACCAATTTGATACCCCTCATCTGCTTTGTATCGGTGCAATGAATAGCGATCTT
The DNA here is from genome assembly GCF_900188325.1 of Ekhidna lutea. Lineage (GTDB taxonomy): Bacteria > Bacteroidota > Bacteroidia > Cytophagales > Cyclobacteriaceae > Ekhidna > Ekhidna lutea. The sequence continues at coordinate 100,712 of NZ_FZPD01000004.1, forward strand.
CAAAGGTGTAGACAGCCACTGATCGAATGTGTAATTCCGAAATGGCCCGCAGCACCCGAATGGCAATTTCTCCACGGTTGGCGACCATTATTTTCTTGAAGAACTTCTGATTTTCCATACAGGTTGGAAATTAAAGAAATCAAAAGACAATCCATAAACTATGTAGACAACTACATTTATTTTTATATATTTACGTAGTTAACTACATTATTATGCAATACGATTTTGTAAATGAACTAGGCTATCTGGGGCTTGCGGTCAGGCTCAAACGGCTAAGTGATGCGATGGTCCATAGTGGCAGGCAGATGTACAAGGAGTTGGGGTTGGATATTGAGCCCAATTGGTTCCTGATATTCAGACTTTTGAAAAAGTATAATCAGCTTTCAGTGACTGAAATGGCATCCAAGCTACATTTTTCACACCCTTCTGTCATTACCATGGTTGGGAAAATGGAGAAGGCAGGCTATCTCAATTCCACTCTCGATAAATCCGACTCCCGGAAAAAGCATTTTTTCTTGTCTGCGAAAGCTGAAGAAAACCTACCGCGTTTTGAAGAAATATGGCAAGCGGGAACCGAAGGAGTGAAAAAACTCTTTTCGGAGGATAGCAATTTCCTGAACCTATTGGAAGCCCTGGAGGTGCAGTACAGCCAAAAAGATTTTAAAGAAAGAACCCTAAACGAATTAGGCAATGAATAACACACTCGATTTCTCTCCGGAGCAATTTCAGAAGCTCCTCAATAAAACCTCTGATCTGGTTATCCATCAGCTTTCCGATTTAGAAAGTAAGAAAGCCTACCATTTCCATCCTCAAAAAGAGGTCGAAAGCTGGTTTGATGAGCCCCTGCCTAAAGAAGGAATGAACCCTGAAGAAGTGATTGACTTGTTCAAAGAACTGGTCATGGATACGGCCACCAACAATGTGGGACCATACATGTACGCCTATGTGATGACTGGAGGCTCACAAATGTCACTGCTTGCAGAAAAACTGACAGCCACCATCAACCAGAACGTTGGGAAGTGGCACTTGGGGCCTGCAGCCAGTGAAATCGAAAAGCGTGTGGTGCAGTGGGCGGGTGAGCTTACCACCTTTGGAAAAGACTGTGGAGGTGTGATGGTTAGTGGTGGTTCTGCCGCAAACCTGGCCGGACTGACAGTTGCCAGAAACATCTTCTTTGAAAAAGAAAATATCCGAGAAAAGGGGTTATTTGGTATGAAGCCCTTTACCGTTTATGCCTCAACCGAAGTGCATGGATGCGTGGACAAAAGCCTCATGGAATTGGGTATTGGCACCAATCAGCTTCGAAAAATTCCTGTCAATGAGGATTTTACCATCAACCTGGATGATCTGAAAGCAGCGATAAAGCAGGATAAATCTGCAGGCTTCACTCCTTTTTGTGTGGTCGGTACTGCCGGAACAGTAAATACCGGAGCAATTGATGATTTGACTGCTTTGGCTTCCATCGCAAAAGAACACGACATGTGGTTTCACATTGATGGAGCCTATGGAGGATTGCCAGCTTGCTTAAAAAGTATCCAGAAAGAATACAAAGGCATTGAGCTGGCCGACTCACTAGCATTGGACTTTCATAAGTGGATGTACCAGACCTTTGAGGCTGGTTGTTTGCTGGTAAATGACTTCAGTATTCTGCAACGAACGTACTTCAAACAAGCTTCCTATCTGGATACCACACTGGAAGAGCAGGGACGCACCAACTTCAACGAGCATTATTTTCAGTTAACACGAAATGCGAAAGCCATCAAGGTATGGATGAGTCTGAAAACCTACGGCATGAAAAAGCTAAAGGCGATGATTCAGAAAGACATTGTCCTGGCGCACTACCTTGGAGAACAGATTGAAAAGGCGGATGATTTTGAATTGAAAAGCACTTCTCATCTGGCGGTTACCAGCTTCCGGTATACGAATGGGCTGACCGACGAGAAAGCCATTGATGAGCTGAACAGAAAGCTAATCCCTGCTTTAGAGAAAGATGGACGAGTGTTTATTACGGGTACTACCCTGCACAATCAGTTTGTGATTCGGGCCTGTCTGATCAACCACCGCATGCATGAAGGAACTGTCAATTACCTGCTGAAGGTTATTAGAGAGGTTGCAGCTAACCTAAACTGAATCCACCGAATGAAGGTAACAATCGAAAGCATCAGTACAGACCAACTTGATCCTCTGCAAGCATTATGCATAGCGACGTTTACAGAGACCTATGGATCTCAAAACACCAAAAGTGATCTCGAAAATTACCTGGAGACGAACTTCAATTCAGCTCAATTAAAGAAAGAGCTTGAAAACCCTCAGTCGGAGTACTACTTTGTTAAAGTTGATGGAGCCATAGCGGGTTATCTGAAAGTGAACGTAGGAGATGCTCAAACAGAGATTAAGGAACAAAACGGTCTTGAGATTGAGCGAATCTATGTTTCCAGAGCCTATCAGGGAAAGAAACTGGGGCAGGCGCTGTTTGAAAAGGCAATGGAACGAGCAAGGTTTCATAAAACAGCCTTTCTGTGGCTGGGAGTGTGGGATCAAAATACCAATGCCATTGGCTTTTATGAGCGAAATGGATTCAAAACCTTCGACACCCATGTGTTTCAGCTGGGGGATGACATGCAAACAGATTTGATGATGAAACTGGAGCTGGCATGATGGAAATCAGGAAAGCCACCGAAACAGACCATGATGGCGTTTGGGAGATTTTCTCAGAGGTTGTAAAGAAAGGAGACACCTATGTCTTTCCGGATGATACTCCAAGGGCTGATTTGGCCAAGTATTGGTTTGCATCCGAGATGGAGACTTATGTGGCTGAAAATGAGAATGGAGAAATTGTGAGCACCTACTTTCTAAAACCCAATTATCCCGGCCGTGGCAATCACATTGCGAATGCCGGATACATGGTAATGCCGTCTCATCAGGGAAAAGGCATTGGCAAGCTCCTTTGCGAACACTCCATACAAATAGCTAATGAGCTTGGCAATCACGCCATGCAATTCAATATTGTGGTATCAACGAATACGGCAGCCGTTCGGCTCTGGCAACAGTTCGGCTTTGAGATCATTGGCACCACGCCCAAAGGATTTCAGCACAAGGAATTGGGATTGGTGGATACTTATGTGATGTGGAGGGGGTTGAAATAGGTCGAATATTTAGCATTCCGCTATATTTGAAAGGAGGATAAACGACATATGTCCGTTTATACAAATGTTAGTCTTCATACCTGATCCGCATGGGAACAACCCAAACCGCTGAAGAAGTAAAACAAGAACACCTAGAAAAACTCGGCCCTGAACTGGGGAACATTTATCATCAACTTAGAAATGAACTCATTTTTATTCACATCAAGTGGTGTGAATTCGAGGAACTCTACGCTCATGAAGAGCGAGTCGAACTTATGAAGAAAAACTCACCCAACTTTTTCTATTATCTACAAAACATCTTATTTGAGGACGTCATATTGGCCATTACCAGAATAACAGAAAGTAAAACCAATAAGGGTAAAGAGAATTTAACAATTCGACATTTTCCGAGCTTGGTATCTGACAAACTGAAAGGGAAAACTGGCAAACTGATAAAACGAATCAACTCAGAATCTAGCTTCTGTAGAGATCGACGCAACAGGAAAATTGGACACTTGGATAAAAATTTGGCACTAAAAGAAAATCCAAAACCATTGGAAATTGCAAGTAGGAATAAGGTTAACCAAGTATTGGACAGTTTGGCAGAACTTATGAACTTCTTGCAACTCGAGTATATGAACTCATCAACTCATTACAGAGTAAGGTCCGACCATGGTTACTTTCTTCTACAACGAGCTGAACGAGGAAGAAAACTAAGAGACCTAAGACTTAAACTTATCAAAGAGAACAAGATCGATTTGTATAACGAACTTTATGAATACTTGAACGAGAAAAACGAAGAGTAACAGTAACTTCTGCAGGCGCAAGCGTCTCACATGTGCTTCTGTAATTACATCCCCCTTCTAAGCTCGACCCGACACACCCCCTGAACGTTGGACCGTCTCCTCGGCAAATTTTATCGCAAAAGAACGGAATCAGAATCACTTTCGTTAACTTAGTTATCATGGAAACTAAGCTCAAAGAACATTTAATTCAGATTGCGGGTAGACTAACACCTGAATCAACCCTGGAGGATGTTTATGAACAACTCTCTTTGCTTGCAGATATTGAGATTTCCGAACAACAGGAACAAAAGGGTCAAATACTGACTCAATCTGAAGTCGAAAAGCAATCCAAAGAATGGGTAAAGTAATTTGGACCAAACGAGCTTTCGATCAATTACAACGTAACATCAAATACATCAAAGAGGAACAGGGTAACTCCTATGCTGAAACTGTTCTTAACAAGATTCTAAGTTCAACTGCTCTCTTAGAGGGCACACCTAAAATGGGTAGAGTTGAATCACTTCTTGAACATAAAAAATCAGAATATCGCTTCATGATTGTCTGGAGTTATAAAATAATTTATCGAGTAGCAACAGACAGTGTAGTAATCACCAGAGTCTTTCATACCTCAAGAAATCCCGACAAACTAAAAGGAGTTTAAAAAACAGAAGGTAACACGGGCTAGACTTAAATGTCATCTCGACCAAAGGGAGAGATATTTACTTTGGAGGTAAAGATTTCTCACATGCGTTCGAAATGACACCTAGTTTATTCTCCTACTCGGTTCTGTCCTCACGAACTGAAAACTGATTTTGGTTTGTGAAGACACAAACCATGGCGATTGGTCCGACACAATCACTCGTGCGTGTCACCCTGCCATGCCTTCGGGCAAGCCTTTGGCGTCCGTAGGAGCCTGTCGAAGGGTGTGGGATGAGCGTGGGTTTGATCAATCGATGACTTGTCTATCCTTCGATAAACTCAGGATGACAATAGTTAATTATCCATGGGAATCGCTAATTCCTTTTAGAAAATCGTGAACGTAGACTCACATACCCGGCACACAAAACACTCAGGACCAATCCAACTACAGTTCCAATGTCCACAAGTTTTCGGTTAAGATCTATGCCGGTGATTTTCTCCTGCATGTATTCTATGAATGAACTGGAAATATTTCTTTCACCGAGTTCTCGCTTAATGTCCCAATGCCAGTCTGTGAGTGGACAGTAACCGATCACCCCTTTGTACCAACCAATACCCAACCATGCGATTAGGATCAATCCAATAGCAATGATGTGTGCTTTACGAGTGGATTTGAAGATCCATCCGATCAGGACGAATAGCACAAAAACGCTATGGAAAAACGTTAAGAAATAGTCTAAGAATACGTTCACGATTTCAAAGTTGCTAAGATGGTGCCAGAAATTCCTCCACTGCAAATCAGTGCGTGTCTCCCTAGCCTGCCTTCGGGTAAGCCTTTGGCGGCCGGGGAGCCTGTCGAAGGGTACGGGATGGTGGGCGGGTACGATAGATCCTTAATTGTCTCCTTCGATAAACTCAGGATGACAACTCAATAAACTCAGCATGACAGATTATGAATTATAATTTCTTACACGCAACCATTCTCTATCCAACTGCATCAATCTGTCAGTAATCCCAAAATAACAAACCTAACATGCTAGACAATCCAAAAATCAATATCAAAATCAAACTATCTGCCTTGTGGGCTTCATTGGTATTCTGTTTCCTGTACGGAGACTATTTCGAGTTATACACTCCGGGTAAAGTAGATAGCCTGCTAACAGGCAACAATGTGCTGGACAGCCCCATGACACTACTTATCGCATCAGTCATTCTTTCCATCCCATCGTTGATGGTGGCATTGTCTGTTTTACTAAATGCAAAATTGAGTAGAATATTGAACATCGTATTTGGAACGCTATTTACACTGATGATGCTCTTGATTGGAATCAACTCGATGACTCCCTGGTATTCTTTTTATGTGTTCCTTGCATTTTTGGAAAGCCTGATAACCATCGTTATTATCTGGCTGGCCTGGAAGTGGCCAAAAGTTTGATTTGATAGCGAATTACTAATTACCAGGTTTTATCAACAGGGATTGAAATCCCTAAACTGATATGCGAAGACAAACTTGGATGATTGGTATCACATCCCCCTCCTCCCCCATATTCTCTCACACCCCCTTCAAAGGGGGATTAACACGTCATTCCGGTTTTGGAGGAACGACAAATACCGGAATCTTTATTTTAAAAAGGATTCCTGAACCTCTACTAGCTAAAAAATTTGCTTGTGCTTCTGTAATTACATCCCCCTCCTTCGCTCAACCCATCTCATCCCCTTCAAAGGGAGATTAATCACGTCATTCCGGTTTTGGAGGAACGACAAATACCGGAATCTTTATTTAAAGGATGAGATTCCTGAATCCCTCCTTCGTCGGTCTCAGGAATGACGATATGGAAAAAATTCTAGCTCCTTCGTTCGTTTAACTGATTGACGGCTGTTTGGAGTTCGCGCTTCAGCTTTACCTGTGTCTCACGTGCTTTGGTTTTGTGCGCTTCGAACTCAGCCTGAAGTGCTCCAAACTCACGCTTAGTTTTAGAAGTCACACTGTTGCTCCGCATGAACATGAAGTATGCCATTACCCCTAAAACAGCCAATGCAGCTATGATTATCCACACCATGATGTGATAGCCTACTTTGGAAAACGGAATACCCAGAAAATAAATGGTATCGTTCAGTTCCAGGCTTTCGTCAAGTTTCGCCTGTACATCAGAAAGTTCAGCACTGGCTTGCTGAGCCTTGGATATAGCATCCTGCGTTTCGGTTTGCAACTGCTGGATTTTTTGTTGTTTTTGATTCAACGTATCCGACACCTCAGACCAAAAAGCATTTAGATCCGTTCGAGGGATTACCTTGTACCGCTCATAAGTCTCATTGTTTTCCAGTATTGCATCATATTTTTCCTGCAGGGATTCCTGCCCGAAAGTTGGAGATACAATGAATACAGCGATTATTGAAAGCGTGAGTATTAGGTTTTTCATATTGCCTGGCTGGTTTTGAGTAATTTCAGTTCGAAATCTTAACGTGCATAAATGGAAGAAAATTATCATTGTCCCCATTTCATCCGCGAAACTAAAAAAGCCTGAGCCATCTACCTTGCCTTTCAGTAAAAAACCACCTATAAAGTTGCTATCTTTCATTACTAACCCATTATAGTTTCATAAAATGAGGACCAGATTTGTTACCTCCATCCTACTGCTCCTATTCTTTAATGGAAAGGGTAATTCTCAGGATACCTTAAAAGCTCTTTTTGTCGGGAATAGCTACGTATATATGTCAGATATTCCAGCCCTTACTTCCAGTCTTTCTGAAGGAACAAAAACATACATAATTACTTTAGCTAGTACGGCGGGTGGAGCCAGACTGAGCAACCACTGGAACAATGATGGCGATCTTAACACAAAGCAAAAGATTGCGGATGGGGCTTTCGATTTCGTGATTTTACAAGAACAAAGTACGGGCACCCTTCAAAAACCTGATGAATTTTACCAACACGTTGGTTTGTTTTCCAGCTACTGTAGAAAAAAAGGAGCTGAACCGGTGCTCTACCAAACCTGGGCGAAGGAATATGCACCAAACACACAAACGCAGATCAGTGATGCCTATGAGAAAGCAGCATTGAATAATTCAGCTACCCTTGCTCCTGTAGGTGATGTATGGGCAATAGTCAGAAAGGAAAACCCTGAGATTAATTTATTTCTGGATGATGGCAGTCATCAATCAAATTTTGGAGCATTTCTGGTTGCCTGCATTATGGTTAAAGTTTTGACCGGGGAATTACCGGATAAAGAGTCTATCCTTGAATCCAATCCAAAAATACCATTAGACCATGTTGAGGCAATACTTGATGCTGTCAATACAGCATTTAATTGATAACCGCCTGAGAATTTTATAACGTCAGTTATATTTAAAGAAAAAACATCATGCACCTTTCCCGTTTTCTCATCCTATCATTGATTATTATCTCATGCTCATCACCCAACGAATCAGCAGATGACCAACCCACTCTTATCCGGGTTGAGCTTACAACTTCGATGGGCGCCATCACATTAGAACTATCAGACAAAACACCTCTTCATAGAGACAATTTCATCAAACTGGTAAATGATGACATGTACGATAGTATCATCTTTCATCGAGTGTTACAGGATTTTGTGGTTCAGGCTGGCGAGTTTGACAGTCTCAGACAAGTCAATCTAGATTCCAGTGTAATTGAAGGCCTGGACTATCGAGTGCCCGCCGAGTTTGATTCAACGCTATTCCACAAACGAGGAGCTTTAGGTGCTGCACGAACTGGTAACCCGGAAAGAGCATCCTCCAATATTCAATTTTACATTGTACACAGAGGCCCTCGACCGGACAGTTTGATTAATAAAGATGAAGAAAGAATCAACGACATGCTCAGGCTTCATTATGTGACAAATGCTCCTGAAAATAAAATGTGGTTGGATTCTATCAATAGCGTCCTTGAATCTGACAATTATGAGGCTTTCGGGGCGATCTACGACACGCTATCCAAAATTTCGGAAGGATATGAAGATTTTGATCGACATAGCATACCGGAATATCAAAGAGAAGTATATCGCACGCTTGGTGGCACACCTCATCTCGATCAGAACTACACGGTATTTGGTGAGGTGGTGAAAGGTATGAATGTGGTGGATTCCATTGCTGCTGTTCCTGTTGCCGAAGGTGGAAGACCTATCGATCAGGTGATGATTTTGGAAGCGAGGATTTTAACAAACTAGAAATGGATTTACTAACTAAATTTAGTGTAACGAAAGAAGAAGAACCTTCCGAGAATATCGATAAAGTATTTGATATTCTTATCGATGGAGAAAAAGCTGAAATGGTTTTTTCACATGTAAGAGACAAAGTATGGTTTACAACCAAGAGAATCATCGCAATGGATGTTCAGGGTCTCACAGGAAGCAAAAAGGAGTATCGCTCATTTCCTTACTCCAAAATTTCATCCTTCTCAATTGAAACTGCTGGAACATTTGATGGTGATAGCGATTTCAAAATTTGGGTTAGTGGTGTTGGCATGTTTGAAATCAAGTTTTCAAAAAAGCTTAAAATAAAAGAAGTAGCTAAGTATTTAAGTAATAAAGTGCTATAACAACACTTTAGCTCTCTCATTTGAAGTTGAAATCACTCAACAACCTCAACCACCAAATTATGGTTGGTGTAGATGCATATATCTGCAGCTATGGTAAGTCCTTCTCTCACCATTTCTTCGGCTGAAAGATTAGTTGCATGTTTTTTCAATGCAAGTGCTGCTGATCGGGCGTACATACTGCCAGATCCAATAGCCGCTACATCTTCATCGGGCTCCAACACATCCCCGGTACCTGAAACGATAAGCACTTCATTCTTATCTGCCACAATCATCATGGCTTCCAGCTTACGCAGGTATCGATCTGTTCTCCAGTCTTTAGCAAGCTCTACTGCCGCCCTTTTCAGGTTTCCTGAATAGTTGCTCAGCTTTTCATCAAAGCGATCCAATAAAGTGAACGCATCAGCGGTAGATCCGGCAAAACCGGTTACGATCTTACCGTCACCCAGCTTTCGAATCTTCTTTACGTTTGATTTTGCTACAGTATTGCCCAGAGTGGCCTGTCCGTCCGCACCGATGGCTACTTTACCATTATGTTTGATCGCAAGGACGGTTGTTGATTTTATTTTTTCCATAGAATGATAGTATGCTTAATTAAAGGAAAAGATGCTTCACAGAGTTCAAAACAATTACAATTTGTCAGGTTGAGCCTGTCGAAACCTCACAATAGGAAAACACATTTCGACAAGCTCAATGTGACAGCATTAAATCAAAATCCTAACCGGATCTTCTAATAGCTCCTTGAATGTTTTTAGGAATGCAGACCCTACTGCACCATCTACTGCTCTGTGATCGCATGACAGTGTCACTTTCATCACGTTTCCGGCATACATCTCACCATCCCTCACAATTACTGTCTCCTTGATTCCTCCTACAGCCATAATGCATGCATCCGGCGGATTGATAATCGCCGTAAATTCTTCGATTCCAAACATTCCCAAATTAGAAATGGTGAATGTGTTTCCAGAGAACTCTTCAGGTTGAAGCTTTTTGTCTTTGGCTTTTTGAGCCAGCTCCCTAACCTCAGCAGAGATATGCGAAAGCGACTTGTTATCCGCGAATCGAACCACTGGAACAATCAGTCCATCAGGTATGGCCACTGCCACTCCCATGTGAACGTGTTGGTGCTTCATCATGTGATCACCATGCCAACTCACATTTACATCCGGATGTTGACGTAAAGCTGCTGCTGCAGCTTTGATCACCATGTCATTAAATGATATCTTCACCGGTGCAATCTCATTCATGGACTTACGAGCTTCAATTGCCTTGTCCATATTGATCTCCATGGTAAGGTAGAAATGCGGTGCAGCAAATTTGCTATCGCTCAATCGCTTCGCAATCACTTTACGCATTTGCGAGAGCTCTACTTTTTCTGACTTCTCCTCTCCTACCACTTGAGGAATGTTGATTGAAGGCTGACCGGCATCCGAAGACTTTTCTTTTGCCTGAGAAGGTGTGAAATTCTCTACATCAGCCTTAACAACTCTTCCCTCCGGACCTGAACCATTTACCTGAGCAAGGTCTATTCCTTTTTCTGATGCAATCTTCTTCGCTAATGGAGAAGCTTTCACTCGTCCATTACTGGATGTGGTAGTTTGGGCTGGTTGAGATGAACTACCTGAACTGCTCGGCTGTGATGAACTGCTCTCGGCTTTCTCTTCTTTTTTCTCTTCTTTAGCTGGCTCTGGCTCTTCTTCCTGTTGTTCTTCTGCTTTTAGGAGTGATTCGTAATCAGCTCCTTCTTCACCGATGATCGCAATGACACCATCCACAGCAACTCCGCTTCCGGCTTCCACAGCTGTGTAAAGTAGTGTTCCGTCTTCATAAGCCTCCAACTCCATGGTAGCCTTATCCGTTTCTACTTCGGCCAGAATATCTCCAGCTTCAACTTTATCACCTTTTTTCTTCAACCAGGATGCAATCACCCCCTCTTCCATCGTATCACTCATCTTCGGCATTCGAACGACTGAAGCGTTGATATTACTCGTATCTATTTTTTCGGCTGATTTCTCTTCAGACTTCTCTTCTTTGGCTTCTTCCTGCTCACTTTCTTCCTTCTGACCATTGCTAGCTTCTTCCAGCAAGTGTTTGTAATCTTCTCCCTTCTCACCAATCACAGCCAAAACACCGTCCACTGGAACAGATTCTTTCTCTTTCACTCCAATGTGCAAAAGCACACCGTCCTGATAAGATTCCAATTCCATTGTTGCCTTGTCGGTTTCCACTTCAGCCAGCACATCGCCGGAGCTCACCTCATCGCCCTCTTTTTTCAACCACGAGGCGATCACGCCTTCTTCCATGGTATCACTCATTTTGGGCATTCTAATTACTTCAGCCATTTAGATCGTCTTTAATTCTAAGTCAAAATTAACCCATCCATTAAAATAAAAATTTGGTTTTGGCACAAAATGAAAATTGAGTAACCAATGTTCTTGGATTAAATTGCCAAAAATGCTCGATAGATACACCATAACCTTAAACCCAGATGAGTTGGCTCTTGTTTTAGGAGCCGAAGTTCCGGACGTATATCAGCCTCAATATAATGCGGCACCAACCAAAATTTTACCCATAATTACCAGTTCGGATTCTGATAAAATCTCGCTTTTCAATTGGGGCCTAATGGCCATGTGGTCAAATAATCGCGCTATGAGCCCGAAGTTTTTTAACCTTCCGATGGATTCTGTAATTAACAAAGCGAGCTATCGAAAGAAACTGGCGACCCACCGATGTGTCATACCAATGGATGGGTTTTACTTATGGAAGCAGGTGGCTAAAAAACAACAAGTCCCTCATTACTTTTTCTACCCGGACAAAAAAGTGTTTTCGGTAGCGGGACTTTGGGAGGAAGGGGATGACGGCACTCATTCTTTTATTATGATAACTCGCCCAGCCAATGAACAAATTTCTGATTTTCAGGAAGATATGCCAGCAATATTGGATACAGCCAACACGAGAAAGTGGTTACAATCCGATGATCAGGAGGAACTTCAAACCCTTCTTAACATCGAAACAAAGGATGAATTGATTTCACATACGGTATCACCGAAAATCAAAGATATTGATGGAAATGATGGTTCTTTTATAAAGCCTGCACCCGCCTCGGATCAGCATGGGAATTACACATTATTTACCTAGCGCATTCGACTCGGGTCAGAAATAACCAACCTGAGATCAATTTCATGTGTCAGTATTCACATGTTGTTCCTAATTTCGTCCTAAATAAAAACACTGATCACTCAGTATTTATCACCTAACATTACCAATAAATAATTACATGAGTTCTGACAATGACCTTTTACTTTTCCAGCAAGTGAAGAGTAATGACTTCTCAGCATATGAGGTCATTTTCAAACGGTATTATAAAGAACTGTATCGCTTTGCTTTTACTTACGTTCGTGACGGAACAATTGCTGAGGAAATGGCTCAGGAGGTTTTTCTCTATATGTGGGAGAAGCGAGGAAACATTGAAATACAAACTACGCTAAAAACTTACCTGTATTCTGCAGTTAAAAATAAATGCCTCAACTACATCAAACTTGAGCTGCCAAAACAGCAGTCGATGGCAGATGTAAGTGAGGTGATGCTCAGCGTTAGCATGCCTAAAAAAGATGAGGGAGAAAATGAGCGGTTGAAGAAGTACATTCACTCAGCAATAGATGCGCTTCCAAAAAAATGCAGGAAGATCTTTATGCTCAGTAGAAATGCCGGAATGACCTACGAAGAAATCGCCGAGGAACTCGATTTATCTAAAAAAACGGTAGAAAACCAGATGGGAATAGCGCTAAAAAAATTGAGGGAATCACTAGATCATGTGTACAAACATTACAAGGAGCATATGTCCTAAAAAAATGTGAGAAAAAATTAGGGGTTTAGAGCCCTGGGATTGACAGACAAATGAGATGGCAAAGGACCTGAGAGTATACAACCACCTGAACTACAAGGATCAGCCCTCTGAAGGAGAGGATAAGTTCGTTGAGTTCCTATTTCAGCATACAGAAATGGATGCGCCTGAAATAGATGAATCCAAAGCATGGAATGCTTTGACGCAAAAAATCAATAACCCAAACAGATCATTCGCCTGGATGAAAATTGCAGCTGCAGTTACCATTCTTGCAATTCTTTCTGTGACAGTATACTTGTATGAGCCAACCATTACTGAGGTACATGTTGCCTCAGCAGATGAGAAGGTATCCGTTACATTTCCAGACGGTTCTGTTGGTATTTTGAATACCAATTCCTCTTTTTCATATCCTGAAAAATTTGGTGATAGCCGAAATGTCACTTTTGAGGGTGAGGCTTACTTTGACATTGTAAAAAGTGAAAAGCCTTTCGTCATAGATGTCAATGGAGTTGATGTCAAAGTTTTAGGCACTGCTTTTAATCTGGTTACCTCTAAAGACGAGGTTAAACTCTATGTGGACCGAGGATTGGTCGCATTTGAGAAAGAGGGCCAGCAAACACAAGTTTCTGCAGGAAAAGAGGCGATTTTTAATCGATCAAATGGAACCGTAGAATTAAAAGAGATGGCTTCTTTAAACATTATGGCGTGGAGAAATGGTGTATTTAACTTCGATGACACTCCATTAAATGAGGCGCTTGATGAACTTTCTGAATATTATGATGTTGATTTCGAGCTCTCAGATGACAAGCTTCTTTCATGCAGAATTTCCGCCACTTTCAAAAATCAGTCACTTAAGGAGGTTTTAGAGACTATTGGAACGGTCTTGAACATCAAAACGACCATTAAGAACGACATTGTAAAAATTTCAGGTCAGGGCTGCTAAAAACAGGCATACTCATTCATTATTTTTGTGGGTGTGTGTGTCACCCGCTTTTCCCTATTTAGAAGACTCTTAGCACTTGTATTGTTATGCATGTCAAGCTTGCTTTATGCGCAGCAGGGGGCTCTTCAAAGCAATTTGATTTTTTGGGGAGAAATTAGTCTATTCCAATCACTTGATTCACTTAGAACCATTGGAATACCTATTGCTTACAGTAGAGATAAGCTTACCAACCAAACAATTACTGTAACCCAGGGGATAACAGTAAAACAGTTTCTTGATCAATTAAGCAATGACAGGATTGCTGATATACAATATGATGGCAAACAAATCATCATATCCCCACACATCCCGAGAAACTATACGATCCATGGTGTTTTAAGAAATGTAGAATCCGGGGAGCACATTATAGGTGCTACAGTTCAGGTATTAGGCACAAGACTCGGCACTACTACCAATGGGTATGGGTATTACTCTATAACCCTCAACGAAGGTGAATATCAACTCGAATTCTCGCACATCAACTATCAGCGAAAGAAGACAGAGGTTAGCTTATATCGAAACTCCTATCTGGATATATCTACAACTCCAAAAGTGACCGAGTTGGATGAGGTAGAGGTGAATACAGTGACAGATGATGCAAACCTCATTGAAAACATCCCTTCAATCAACCGAATAGTTATCTCAGGGCCTGATGGACAAATACCCTACTTGCTTGGTGAAGTTGATGTGATACAAAATGCGTTATTAAAGCCCGGAATTAGAGCTATTGGTGAAGATGCGAGTGGACTTCACGTTAGAGGTGGTGGGGTCGACCAAAACCTCACGTTACTTGATGAAGCCACTATCTATAATCCTAATCATTTCTATGGTTTAATTTCAATATTCAATCCTGAAGCGGTAAATAATGTTAGAATACTTAAGGGATTCATCCCTCCTTCATATGGAGGTAGAACATCTTCAGTAATAGAAGTCCGCCAGAAGGAAGGGAATATGAATGAAACACGAGCTTCAGGTGGTATTGGTATCTTATCCGCCCGAGCATTAGTTGAAGGACCACTGCATAAGGGTAAAAGTTCGTTTCTTATATCTAGTAGGCAAAGCTTATTAAACCTTTCTATCGATGATTTTGCCAGCACTTCGGTAAGACGAAACCGCATCCGCTTTCAGGATCTAAATGTGAAGTTGAATTTTAAGTACAGTCAATCGAGTACCTATTACCTATCCGGTTACGTGGGTAACGACCGAAATCAGGTAGGCTTAAATTCAACACGTAATTGGGGTAACCGAATGCTGAATTTTCGGTGGAACTACCTTTTCTCACCTAAGCTATTTTCAAATATTTCTGCTTTTGTATCTGAGTACAATTACAAGATTGAAAGCACAGAGGAACCAGGAGCTTTTGTAGGTAGGTCAAAAATCGCTGACTACAGCATAAAAACAAACCTTTCATATCTGCCTAATCCAAATAATGAATTGTCATTTGGTTTTAGTACAATTTATCATCGACTATTGCCAGGCTCACGAGAACCGTTTGATCAAAATGCCAGCACCAATACTATTGAACTCGAAAATGAGCAAGGTCTGGAGAGTGCCGCTCATTTTGGTCATGAGATGACCACCGATGGATTTTCATTTCACTATGGACTGAGAGTAAGTGGGCTGCATACCCTGGGGCCAGGGACCGTATATCAGTATCGAGACGGAATTCCATCAGCTGATTCAACCATTACGGACACTATACAGTTTAAGCGTCTTGATATCATTGAAAAAAATATCAATCTGGAGCCGAGGATTTCTTTGAATTGGAAATTGAATGGAACCACTTCATTGAAAGCTTCTTTTACACGTACAGCACAGTACCTCCATTTAATTTCTAATACCATCTCCCCTGCTCCCACAGATATCTGGAAATTGAGCAGCGAGTATATACCTCCAACCACAACAAACCAATATACTTTAGGACTTTACAAAAATCTTAAAGACAACACCTGGGAGCTATCATCAGAGGTTTACTATAAGGATATAGGTAACAATATTCAATATAAGAACGGAGCTGACTTGGTCTTTAATGAAAATATCGAGACCGAGCTGTTGCTCAGCCAGGCAAGAGCGTATGGACTTGAACTTTATGCTAAGAAAAAAACAGGCAAACTAAAAGGGTGGATAAGCTACACCTTATCCAAAGCAGAAAGTCGTATCCCTGAATTTGATGATGTTCGTTTCGTGGTTGAGAATCATGATAAAACACACGATTTCTCAACCTCCTGGAGCATGGGGCTATCCGATAGACTAAGTGCCTCAGCCAATTTTGTGTTTAATACCGGTATTCCTGTAACACTTCCCACCGATAAGTATGAATATGAAGGAAACTTAATTCCTCATTTTCAATTTAGAAATAATGCACGCTTACCTGACTATCACAGGCTTGATGTGTCTTTCAAGTGGGATGGAAAAAAGGTTAAAAAGAGTGGTGAAAAGAGAAAAAATGATGACTATTGGATACTCACTATTTATAATGTGTATGCGAGGCAAAATGCGTATTCATATTTCTATAGAGAGTCACCAATCGATCCCGGCACTGCTCAGGTAGTCAAATATTCTATATTCGGAACAATAATACCGGCCATAACCTACAATTTCAGGTTTTGAAAAAGGTTATTTATATATCGCTCATTTTTCTTTTTGCCTGTGAGCAAGTGGTGGTTGTTGATCTTCCACAACCACAAAAACTTGTAGTGTTGGAGGGGTGGATTAGTGACGACTCTACCAGCAGACACCCCATCAGATTAACTCGCTCCAATGCATTTTCATCAACAAACAGAGTTGCTCCTATTGATGATGCTGATGTCATAGTTCAAGCCCGAACGGGCGAAGTTTTCAATTATTCTTATGATCAAGATGGCTATTACACTGCCAATAGTGAGTATAGTGGTATTTCCGGAGTTGCATACCGGGTTCTTGTCTTTGTTGACTCAATGGAAGTCAGGTCTGAATGGGATATTATGCCGGAAAAGGTGCAGCTCAATAACATTCAGATACAATCTTTTCAGGAAAATGATCCTGATGATCCAAGTCAGCAAATAACGATTTATTATCCCAAAGCGAATACTATAGACCCAGTTGAAGAAAGAAATTTTTACAGATGGGTTTTCTACAAAAATGAAGAGATTTATAATGAGCCTGACCCCTTTACGCTTCAGGATGATCGCTTATTCAATGGCAATCTTATTCCAAATAACTTTCAAAATTTTGGTTACGACGCTGGAGATGAAATGGAAGTTCAGCTTATTTCTATTTCTGCAAGGACACATGCTTATCTATCATTGCTAAAGTCCCAAATCACTACATTAGGCACTTCAGGAGGCACCACGCCTGCAATAGTTGAAGGAAATTTGTCATTCATCAGTGATGATTCACCTCTTGTGTTGGGGTATTTTGGAGCAGTTTCTATCAGTTCACAAAAAAGAACTGTACGCTGATCAAATTTTTGGGGGTCCTCAGCAATAGAGTGGACTATCAAATATGAAAAGAAAAATCACCCTATTGGTAGTTTCGGTAATTGTCACTGCACTTGGAATTAAGGCCACTCGAAAAATGAGAAGAGCATCTTAATAAATCAGACGCTTTTTTGGAAATTGATCAAAGCCATCTGTTTTGAAACGGTGGCTTTTATTTTTTTCAAATGATTATGTGGGGATAAAAAAGCAAACGGAGCGCCCTCACCAAAGCAACTCCGTTCTAATTCAACCAGCTATGGATTGTTTTGAATTTCTTTCCCTCAAGGTTAGTGAAGTTTTCATAAACGAACCATCCTCATTCGTCAATTGAGCTTGATTATTAGACCAACGTACATTTATTCCCGATTAAAGATCTTTAGATTGCAATATTCTATGATAAAGACAGAATAAGGCGCGCTTTAATCGCTTATGATAGTATTCTTCTATGATAATTTATTTGTCCAAGATGATAGTTTAGATGTCCTTGCAGGTGCATCAGGAAGAACCTGTTGGTGACTGGATGACCGAAATGATCAATGGGGAATTTATCATCAAGAGATGATGAATTCATTTGAGTAAAGTATCCATCAAGTACTTTCTTAGTGGTGTTGATTTCATTCTTCAATTCATCAAATGATAATTTGCCTGCAAACTCAAAATCTCTTTCACGAACATATCCTGACTTGGCCATTTGGGCTCCTATGAAATGTTGAAGATTTCCACATAGATGCATAATCAAGTTACCCGCTGAATTATTTATTCCTTCAACCTTAACCCATAGTGATTCATAATTAGGGTATGACTCCATTTCAGTCATCAGTTTATCCAAATCTCTTTGAAAGAGCTTATTAAATTCTTGTCCGTGCATTTTACTCTTCTATTTGAAATTCCAAATTATAAAGTTCAACAGTTTTCTGCTTAAATAACTCAATCAAATCCTTTTTAATCCACGCAGAAATTTCGCACGAAAGTTGGAAGTCACGATCAATTACTTCCATTTCGAAATCGGTAATCAATCGCTCAGCGTTGCTCATCATGTCATACGGGAATTTCATCACTAATTTTCTTGTCTCGAAAATTTTAACTTTCACAGCCTTTGATAATGCTGCCTCTGTAGCAACTTTATAAGCATTGATAAGCCCTCCAACACCAAGTTTGGTGCCACCAAAGTATCGAATGACAACCACCAAAACATTTGTTAGTTCAAAGGAGCGAATTTGTCCAAGTATGGGATCTCCGGCACTATGAGCTGGCTCCCCATCATCATTCGCTCGCCATTGCTGCTCATCCATTCCCACAATCCATGCAAAACAGTGGTGCCTGGCATCATGATATTCTTTTCTAAGCTCCTCCTGCCTTTGCTTTATTTCCTCTTCAGACCGAACATGAAATGCATGAGAAATAAACTTGCTCCCTTTTTCTTTGTAGAAGCCTTCTACTTTTTCTTTAATGGTAAAGTATGTGCTCAAAGTTCTGATAAGAGCCTGTAGGCTTCTTTTTCTACCTGATCAGTCTCAGCATATTTAAGTGATAAATCCAGCATTTCTCTAGCCTCATCCTTTTCACCCTTCTCAACTAATATTCTACCTAAGCCCACATACCCAAAGCTTTTGAAAAACTCGCCATGGCTAGGGATCGTCTTCCCGTAATCCAAAGCAAGACGATAGGCATATTCAGCTTTCTTTTGATTCTTGATAATCTTCTCTTCCAGATAACCTAAAAAAACGTATCCTGCGAGCTTGTAATAAGGGCTTTCATGTTTAATCAGTGAGTAGATGATGTCAATTGGAGCTTGCTTAAAATCAGTCGGGTTGGCCAGAGATTCAAGATATTTTGCTTTAGCATAGTAATTATTAGGGTACTTTTCACACAGTGCAGACAAATATGTCTGAGCGAGCTTCGGTTCGAACTCATACCTTAAATAGATGTAGCTCAGATAGACGTGTGCTTCTACGCGGGTTAAAAAAGATTCTTTAGTTGCACGCTTTAATTGATTCAAGCCCAGTTCCATGTCACCGTTTCTGAAAAACCAAAGCAAGGGTTTATAGATTGGATGTTTCTCCGGATACTTTTCACGGAAATAATTATATAAACCAGTAGTGAGTAAAAACTCTGGGTACTCATCTACTATTTCAAAACCTTTTTTCATAAGGCCATATGCACGATTTGCCTCTCCTACTGCTCTCATTGTATACCCCTGATCGGCATAATACTCAGCTAATAAGCCATATGATGCCATGGCGAAAAATATCATTTCGGGATCTTCTAACTCCGGATCATTTTTAACTGCAAGTGAAACTGCCGAGTCCAGATGATATTCCATTTCCAAAAACAACTCTTCTGAAATTGTTGGAATATTAACCCAGAGGATGGACATGGCTCTCATCAATGGAATTACCGGGTGGTATGGTAAATGCTTTTCTGCCTTAGCGATATAATATTCAGCCGAATCAGGTGAAGCATTGTAAATATGATCTGTTCCACGTTTAACCAGGTTTTGTACATAACCACGCTCAAAAACCTGTGCGGGACTATAAAATGCGACTGAGAGCAGAAAAGCGGTGATTACTTTTTTCAAAGGTGAAATAATTGGGATTTTATTGTAAAAATCTAAGATGCAAGATAACGCTCGTTTTAAGCTTTCAAAAGCTGAGAAGGGTTTTAATTTTGTAATCACATGTCCTTTCAAATACATAACTCAATACATGGTATTCCATCCGGAATGTCAACGACCTATTACCATCCAAAGTACTTTGAATCACAAGACTACAATGAATTCATTGTTTATAGTCAAGGTGGTCTGTTCATTGCTTTCGATCTCGATGGTGAAAAGGCAATTAGTATACCAAGAAGTCCTTTTGGGTCAGTATTGAAACAGAAAGAATCAATAGAAGAGCTAGAATCATTCTTTGAGAAGATTAGGGTAGACTTAAAAGCGAAAAGTATCAAAGAGGTAATTATTCATCATCCTTCTGAGATATATGAATCTTACGCCTCTATTGACTGGCTAACGAGTGTATTGGGAGAGCCTGTTTATACCGATATCAATCAGAGCATAGCGCTTGAAGAAAATTTTTCTGAAAAGCTGCACAAGATGCAGAAGAGAAAACTTGATTCGTTGATTAACGAAGGTTTTACTTTTCGAAAAATGGAAGACCATGAGTTTGAAACAGCTCATAAGTTTCTGAAGGTCTGTCGCCAAGCACAGGGATTGCAAATCAATATTTCCTGGGAGCAGCTTAATAAATTAAAGCAAAATCTACCAGAGAGATATGAATGCTTTGGTGTTTTTCGAGAGGAGAAGATTTCTGCTTTATGTATTACCGTCCGTGTAACTGACAGAATAGCCTACTATTTTCTACCTGCCACCAGTCCAATGTTTCGTAACCAAAGCCCCATGGTAATGTTAATTGTGGGTATAGTTGATTATTACCGAAAAAATAACTTTAGCTTTTTAGACCTGGGGGTCTCCTCGATTCATGGTAAGCCACAGGATACTTTGAGAATGTTTAAAGAAAGGATGGGCGCTACTGAATCACAAAAACCTACTTTCCGATTACATCTTTGAAAAGTTCCTCGACCTGTTTCATCCATACTGCTCCCGAATACTTATTCTCAGCAATTTTTCGAATTTGTTGAGGATCAAATTCCTGCCATTTAAAGCACATTTCTTCAAGCCCCTGCGCTAGGCTTTCTTCATTAGGCTCACAAAGCAATCCTACATTTTCAGCAACGATTTCTTCAGGTCCTCCACATTTGGTGGACAAAACAGGCTTGCCGCATGCCATCGCTTCAACCAACACTATACCGAATGTTTCGTGTCTACTGGCAAGTGCAAAGAAGGAGCAAGATTGCATTTCTGAAAGCACTTCAGATTTAGAAAGGCTGCCTAACCAGGTGACAGAATCGGATATACCAAGAGACATAGCTAGTTTTTGATAGGATCGCAACTGTGTTCCACCTCCCCCTATTCTTAATTCAATGTCATTATGAGATAGTTTGCTAAACGCCCAAAGAAGCATGTCTATTCCTTTTTGATCCTCCATCCGTCCAATACTCAAAATGATTGTCTTGCTTGAGGCAGATCGACCAGAAGGTGAAAAGTAATTTGTATCTACCGGATTTGGAAGTACATGAATATTGGACAAACCAAACGATTTCATTTTATTTCTTAATGACTGGCTCGTTGCAATTAATGCGTCTGCCTGAAGCAAAGGCTCTCTAATCAAGCGTTTGATCTCCCCATTCTTTATAAATTCTGCAAAAGGAAAAGGGCTCATATGTGCTGTCACCACAAATGGAATATTGAATTCCTGCGATAATGCCTTCCCAATAATAGCACCAGGGTAGGCCGCATGCACACTTATGACATCAGGTTTCCCATGGTCAACAATAAATCGTTCCAGACTTTTCCTGTTAGCTCTAATGATGCCCGTAATATTGCCCTTCTTAAACCTTCGGGTCCAGGTGAAAGCCGGAGTAAAGTAGACTCCTAAATTGTCTTTTAGTTGTATATCCTCAAAAGGATACTTTTTTAATGCTTTTAAAGGTGACCGCCAATCAAGTGCACGCAGCAAGAAGCGCTCATCACCCTGCCCCCACGTGCTAATTCCTATTGTCCAATCAGGTCGATTATTAGCCAATATTTCCGCCTGTTCTTGATTGAAAATACCATAGATAGGATTGGAGGTAGAAGGATACCAGGATGGGATTATAAAAACATTCATTTTACTTCCTCTCCATTATAACTTGTTATTCCAAAATCAAGCAATACACGTTTTATCCGCTTGATCTGCTCATCAGTTAGATTTCCTTTCCAGCTCTCTTTACTTCCTTTTTCTTCATAATGCGTTTTATCGTGATGATTCTTGAATGCGGGTAGATAGAACTTCTCGCGTATCTCATCAGGTTGGTTACGCCCAATGTACGTGAATATCTTTTCCAGTTCTGAATCAGGATCAGCGATCACATTTTCATAATGAATGGTCAACCATTTTTTGCTGGGCTGATTTACAGGCAAATAATTCATACTCCACCTTGCAGCAAGGATTTCCTCTGGATGCTTTAATGATGCTAAAATATCCTGATAGGGATCAAAGTACTCATGAAATCGGAATTCAGGAATCTCATACTTACTTGCTGATCGTACTTTTTCAAAGGCGTAGAAAGATAGCTGAGAGGCAATTACCGAAAAGGGATGCCTTAGCAAAACGATTGGTGTGAATTGAAATTTATCGACCAACCATTCGAGCATCAGATTACCCTGGTTGAATTTAAAAATCAACAATTCCGGGTTCAACATACTACGATAAGATGTCTCTTCAAAAAGGTATGGGTTTCGATATTTCAACCTGAACAAATCGTCAAAGAATTGCTCAGCTTCCTGATGATTTGCACCTTTCGGAATTGGTTGATGATAGTAAAAATTCAACTCGTCTAATTTCTTAATCTTACCAATCCCTGCAGGTGGCATTTTACCACTCGGATCAAACATCCCTCTGGATAAGGGCTCATCTACCTTCATGGATCTTGGGAGTGATAGTAATAAGTTGGAAAACCAGGTAGACCCTCCCCTCGGCTGTGCGAATACACAAATTGTATTGTCTCTACTGTAAGCATGCTCACTCTTAGTAGCCAATAGGCTTGATATGATAACTTTCTTACCAAAAAATAAAGGAGTATACCAAAGCTTTTCTACCACTATAACTACCTGAAATGATGAATTGGAGTTCAATACTACTAATCTTGCCTATTGTTAACCATCTTTCCACTAAATTTTAGCTAAAGCTCTAAAAAAGTAATGAACCAGCTACCATTGGTTTCAGTCATTTGTTTGTGTCATAATCACGCCTCTTTCGTGGCTGAAGCAATCGCTTCGGTGTGGAAGCAAAGCTATCCGAATATTGAGTTGATTGTGGTGGATGATGGCAGTTCTGATGATAGCAAATCGATTATAGCTTCTACTATAAAAGAAAAAAAAGAAGTTCAATTCATTGATATTGGAACCTCCCTGGGAAACTGCGCAGCTTTTAACCAAGGATTTGCAGCTTCAAAAGGTGAATATATTATCGACCTGGCCGCAGACGATATCTTACTCCCTGAGCGGGTATTGGGAGGGGTCAATACTTTCATAAAGTCCGGAGCTGGAGTTACTTTTTGTGATGTGATGAATATCGATGAATCGGGCCATGAACTTGGGACACATTATAAAAGAGATAGCAAAGGGAACCTACTAGAGAAAGTACCGGAAGGAGATATCTATCAAGAGCTCATCAGCCGTTATTTTATTTCACCACCCGGGATGATGATTGCTCGTTCAGTGCTGGAGGGAATTGGAGGATATGATGAAACTTTGAGCTATGAGGATTTTGATTTCTGGATTCGTTCATCGAGAAGCTGGAGCTATGCATTTACTGATGAAGTGTTGGTAAAAAAACGGATCGTAAAAGAATCCTTATCAAGTCAGCAATTCAAATTTCGGTCCATTCACCAAGCTTCTACACTTAAGGTGTGCCAAAAAATAAAAGAGCTGAACATTACCAGGCAGGAAAATTCAGCTCTAAGCAAAAGATGCCTTTATGAAATAAAGCAATGCATTAAGCAGGGGAATATTTCCTTAATCCCTGAATTCATAAAGCTGCTTTAGCCTACTCATATTTCAGCGTATTTGCCGGGTTTAATGAAGCCACTTTTAATACTCTAGCGCTAACTGTGATCAGTGAACAAATGATTACGACAACCATTGCAACTATAATTACCTCCCAGGGAAAATTTATGCGATACGCATAATTATCTAACCAGCTATTCATACCAAAGAACACAATTGGAACACCGATCAATGCAGCAACTCCAATCAGAATTATAAACTCCCGATAGAACAACCCTACAATGTGAGGTTCAGATGCTCCAAGTACTTTTCTCACTCCAACTTCCTTTGTTCGCTGCGAAGCTATGAACGAAATCAAACCAAACAATCCGAGTATTGCTACCAGCAATGCAAAACCTGAAAACACGCTAAAAACAGCTCCGAACCGTCGATCTTCCTTATACAAGCGATCAAAGCGATCGTCAATAAATGAGTATTCTAATGTTGCGGTTGGGAACATTTCGCTCCATATCTCATCAATCTTCTTTAAACCTATCGCAACATTCTTCGGAGACAGTTTAACCAGGGAATTAATTTGAACTTTATCATAGAAATAACATGTTGGCTCTGTTGACTTTTTCAAGCTTGTTCTGTTTGCATCCTTTATGACACCTATAATATTGTACTTATCATTTTCAGGATCGCGACCAAACTGGATTTTTTCGTTCAATACATTTTGATCTGCAAGATTAAATCGGTCTAGAAATGCCTGATTTACAATTACCGCTGTTGTGTCATCTAGCAAGTTGTCTTTGATGAAGTTCCTTCCATCAATAAATGAAATATCGAGCAACTCAAAATATTGATTGTCAACAACTTGAATATAGGTTGTCGCCTCTAAGCGATCTGTCAATCCTACAATCTTCACCCCACCGCTGGTAGACCAAATCTCATCGCTTTCTCCGCCGGGAATTATGCTTGATGTAGCAACACTTGTAATACTAGACTCTTTCAGTAATCGATCTTTAAATACCCCCATCATTTCTTCATACTTATCATCATCTCCGGGCATGGTTTCAGGATTACCAAAGGCAACCACCTGCTCTGTGTTCATTCCCTTGTCCATACTTTTCATATATCTAACCTGACGAATGACGATTAAGGTACATGCAATCAACACAATAGATGTAGCAAACTGTAAAACTACCAGGCCTTTCCGCAGGCCCACTCCACTTTTGGAGTTTCTGAACTTGCCTTTTAAAACAGAAATGATTTTAAAATTTGACAGAAAAGTGGCTGGATAAAATCCCGAGATTATTGTTCCCACGACTGTAAATAATCCTAACAATTTTAAGAAAGTGAGATCCTTCCATAAATCTCCCAAAATTGGAGTATCAACTAGGGAATTAAATGCTGGAGCTGCGATCTGTGCTATAATCAAAGCAACCAATGCTCCTATCACATTAATCAGAAAAGCCTCTACCAAAAACTGCATTCTCAACTGCTTTTTACCAGCTCCTATTACCTTCCTTAAACCTACCTCTTTTGCCCTGTCTATCGCTTTTGCAGTAGAAAGATTTACATAGTTTACCCACGCAATTACAAGAATGAAAATGGAGATGATTTCCAAAAAATTGATTGCATCCTTACTTCCTGATTCCTCAATTTCAAATGTCATACTTGAATTAAGGTGTATATCTTGAATCGGCTGGAGGTTGAAAAACAATGAACTTCCCTCGTTTAAATATTTATTTTTTATTGGAATCAGTTTTTCCTCCAGCATAGCAATATCGGTCCCATCATCAATCCTCAGATACGTGTAGTAATTAAATGCATTCCATCCTTCACGCTCCAAAACATCTTTTATTGAGGAAATTGAGATAAGCATGTCGAATTTAAAATGTGTATTAAGCGGGATATCTCGGACTACACCAGTCACTTTAAAATCTTCATCAAAACTTGAATAAAGATGAAGGGTTTTTCCAACCGCATCCTCTTCTCCAAAATAAAAGCGTGCCTTAGATTCTGTCAATACGATAGAATTAGGTTCCTCAAGCATGGTTTTCGGATCGCCAGAGATGACCGTATGCCCAAAAAAGTTGATAAAATGTTCATCAGCCATTTTAACAGACTCTTCGTTAATAAGTGACTCACCCTTCCTGATGGTTTGACTACCAATATTATAGGTTAGTGTGTGTGCATTAACCTCAGGAATCTCCTCGGTAATAATTTTTCCTGAAGGGTTAAAAGACATGGCGTCACGCGTACCAAGTTGTCCATCTACAACCTGATCAGTCGTGAGACGATAGATACTCTCAGGGTCTTTATGAAATGAATCATAGCTGCGTTCAAATCGAATGTATTGATTGATCAATAAGAATGCAGCCAAGCCAACTGCTACACCTATCACATTGATAGCCGTGTAGCCTTTGTGTTTCATCAGGTTTCTAAAACTGATTTTAAAATAATTTCTAAACATGCCTGTGTCCTTTATCATTGAGTTTTTGAATATTGGTCTTAGTAATGAAATTCTGAAAAGAAGGAAAACATCCAAGGCATACCTTACCTGGGTTAAATTTCTTTTTTGGTCCACCCTATCCTTGTAAATTTCTTCTAAATCCCCCTTGATATCAGGATAGAAATCCGGATGGCAAAACCATCGGAACAGCTTATCTGCAGTCCTTTTTATCATACTGCTTTTAGCTCTAATGCTACTTCAGGAATAGCGTTCCATAATTGTGTACGTACGTCCTGAGAATATTTAAGGGCTTCTGTACCGTAGGCCGTTATGGTAAAATACCGTTTTGGCTTCCCTCCTCGTTTTTCATTTGCTTCACCTTGCCTGCTATCGAGGTATCCTTTTTTTTCCATGCGTCTTAGGGCAGACTGGAGTGCTCCCACACTCACTTTTCTCTTCAATCTCGATTCAATCTCCTCTTTGATTGCTACGCCGTATGCTTCGTTGTATAATACGCCAACAGTTAGCAATACAATTTCTTCAAATTCGCCTAATTGATACTTTTTCATAATCAATTTCCTAAATGTAGTATTCGCGTGTAAACATAAAAAGGTTACATGAATTTCCTAAATGTAGTATTGATTAAATTTAATTGAGTAATAAATTAAATCAGCAATTTGCCCATTTTATCAGCCTACTCCCATACCAGCTATATAGTTCACCATCTACTAACGTGCACTCAGTGTTTGGCCAAACGGCCCTTGCTTCAACTAAATGTTCTTCTTTGAATGGAAAAGGTTCCGAACTAAATAGAATTTTATCAGGGTTTAGATTGGCAATTTGCTGAGTAGTTAGTTCCGGGTATCGTTCCTCAGAGATGATGTTTTCATAACCAAGATGAGTAAGAAAATGATCAATAAAAGTGTTTTTCCCGGCTGCCATCCAGGGTTCTTTCCAGATCAGATAAATTACCTTTCCTGATTTGGAATTTTTAACCTTTTCTGCAGCTGTATGACAAGTTTGAATGATTTTTTCCGCCTGATCATTCAAACTGCAAATGCCGCCTAGTTCAGACATCATTTTGAAGGAATCATTAAGAGTGAAGATGTCACTCATCCAAACTGAGAACTCCTTCTCCAGTTTTTCAATACCATACTTATAGTTTTCTTCCTTATTCCCTATAATCAGATCCGGTTGTAGCTCCCTGATTTTATCGAAACGAAAATTTTTCGTACCTCCAATTATCGGGATGTCTTTGACTTGGTCGTTTGGGTGAATGCAGAATTTAGTACGTCCAACAACTGGAGCGCCAATATCTAATAAAAATTCCGTTTGAGAAGGGACTAAAGACACAATCCGATGAGGTGGAGAGGCTATTTGCACCTCTCTGCCCATCTGATCGGTATATTTCTTTGAAGTCATCTACTAATGGCCATGTCCTGCATGTGAGCCACTCTCAAGTCGCTCGAACATTTCATTCATCAACTCTTGGTTCTCAGCCAGGCTACCTTTTATATCTGGTGTCTTCCGATTTATCAGGAAATAAGTCTTTAATGAATCAACCTTATTATCGCCAATGAATGTGGCTTGGAAAAGCTCTTCACTTGATTTATTTACTTGAAGTTTAAAGTTATGTTCATCAACAACCCTACTCTCAATTAAAGAGAAATCAAGGGTTTTTCCGTCTCGTTTTAAATCATAAAGAAGGAACTGATCAATTCCGCTTAGGTAACTCATGGCTTTATCTTCTCCTAGCCACAGCTCCATGTAATCGCCGCTTTCAGCATAGGTGTACCATTTACCGGTGATCTCAGGGCTTTCCTTTGCGGCACACCCAATGACAAGCAAGACAAGAAATGTTTGATAAAGTTTATTCATTACTTAAAATAGGTAAAATCCTGACCGTCCTTAATCTGGGCTACTGTTTCATAAATCAACTTGATCACATTCTCTACATCCTCCTTATGTACAGTCTCAACGGTAGTGTGCATATACTTCAATGGTAATGAAATCAATGCTGAAGCTACACCAATATCAGAATATGCAAATGCGTCGGTATCAGTACCAGTAGTTCTGGAAGCAGCCATTCGCTGATATGGAATCTTGTTTTTCTCAGCTACTTCCAGGATCATATCACGCAGATTATTCTGAACTGCCGGCCCGTAGGTCACAGCCGGACCTTTTCCTGCCGTCATGTCTCCACTCGTGATCTTGTCATACATTGGAGATTGCGTATCATGGGTTACATCTGTAACAATTGCCACATTCGGTTTGATTCTACGAGAGATCATTTCTGCACCTCTCAGGCCGATTTCTTCCTGAACAGAGTTTACCACATACAAACCAAATGGAAGCTTTACTTTCTTTTCAGATAGTCTTCTTACCACTTCAGCAATCATGAATCCACCCATTCGGTTATCAAGAGCCCTTCCCACCAAATACTTCTTATTCATTTCGAAAAGCTCATCCTGGAAGGTTGCAACTGTTCCTACATGAATACCCATTTTTTCAACCTCCTCTTTACTTTCTGCCCCTACATCTATACAGATGTTCTTTAGAGTTGGATTATCCTCTTTGTCTTTTCTTACATGGATAGCAGGCCACCCAAAAACACCTTTAACTACACCCGCTTTCGTATGCAAATTTACTCGCATGGAAGGAGCGATCTGATGGTCAGAACCTCCATTTCTCACAACATAGATGTATCCTTTATCTGTGATATAGTTCACAAACCAGCTGATCTCATCAGCATGTGCTTCAATCACTACTTTGTATTTAGCTTCTGGATTTACAACACCAAATACGCTTCCATATGTATCTACTTCATAATCATCCACGTAAGGCTTGATGTAATCCAACCATATTTTTTGTCCTTCCTGCTCAAAGCCGGTTGGCGCTGCGTTATTAAGGTATTTGTATAGAAAATCTGTACTCTTCTTATCCATGTTTTATATTGATTTTACTAATCCTCCATCGATGAGGAAATCTTGTCCTGTGATATATGCTGATTTATCGTCAGCTAAAAACGAAACGAGCTCCGCGACTTCATCAGGTGTTCCCTGACGCAACATCGGAATTTGATTGATTGTTTCTTCAGTTGCCGGATAACTGTCTATAAAGCCCGGCAACACATTATTCATTCGAATATTCGAACTGGCATAATTAGCGGTAAATAGCTTAGTAAAGCTGCTCAACGCCGTTCTAGCTACACTAGAAATCGGAAAATTTAAAGAAGGTTCCTTTGCTCCAAAAGTAGAGATATTGACGATCGATCCTCCTCCACTCATGTGAGGTGTTACCAATCTTGACATTCGAATGACATTCATCAATGCCAGATCAAATCCTTGCTTCCACTGCTCATCTGTCAGTTCCAGCAGCTCTCCTTTTGGCGGATGTCCGGTGTTATTTACCACCACATCAATCTGACCGTAGGTTTCGAGCGTAGCATCAACTAATCTGGATAAATCCTCCACATTATCGGTTGACCCCTGAACTGCGATTCCACCAAACTTGCTTGCCAGATCATGTATCTCGGATGAACGAGAAAGAATCGCTAATTGGTAGCCCTCCTCTGCCAGTTTTTCAGCACAGGAGAGTCCCATGCCTTTGGATGCTGCTGTTATGATTGCAACTTTAGTTTCGCTCATGATAGAAATCAACCCTACTTTTTATTAAATGTCATCTCGAACGAAGTGAGAGATCTATACATCAAATGAGTAAATATTTCTCCTAGGTCGAAATGACATTCTTATATTAATTCTACAATGGAATATTCCCGTGCTTCTTTCTTGGCAGCTTATCTACCTTGTTTTCCAGCATTTTAAATGCGTGAATCAATTTCGTTCGTGTATTGTGAGGCATAATAACCTCATCCACAAAGCCTCGCGCTGCAGCGATATACGGGTTGGCGAACTTCTCCGTGTATTCATTGATTTTTTCCTGAAGCTTCGCGTTAGGATCATCCGCTTTTTTAATTTCTTTTCTGAAGATAATCTCAGAAGCACCTTGTGCGCCCATTACTGCAATCTCAGCAGTAGGCCATGCGTAGTTCATATCCGCTCCGATGTGCTTGGAGTTCATTACATCATATGCTCCCCCGTAAGCTTTTCTCGTAATAACTGAGATTCTTGGCACTGTTGCTTCGCTAAATGCATACAATAACTTCGCTCCATTGGTAATGATCGCATTCCATTCCTGATCGGTTCCGGGAAGGAATCCCGGCACATCTACCAACACCAAAAGTGGCACATTGAAGCTGTCACAGAATCTCACAAACCGTCCACCTTTTGTGCTTGAGTGAATATCAAGCACTCCGGCCATACTCATTGGTTGGTTTGCCACAATACCTATGCTTCTACCAGCCAGTCTTCCAAACCCACAAATAATATTTTCAGCAAAATCTTTATGAACCTCCAGGAAGCTTTCTTTATCAATGATGCCATTGATAACATCATGCATGTCATATGGCTGGTTCGGATTATCCGGAAGAATGTTATCCAAAACATCACGGGTTTCATCCCCCACCTCGTATTCCAACATTGGAGGTTCTTCTTCGCAGTTGGAAGGTATATAGCTCATTAGTTGCTTGATCTGACGAATGCATTCTGCTTCATTGGCACATGCAAAATGGGTAACTCCACTTTTAGATGCATGTGTTTGCGCTCCACCTAACTCTTCGCTGGTTACATCTTCCTGGGTTACGGTTTTCACTACGTTTGGCCCGGTCACAAACATGTAACTACTCTGCTCCACCATGAAGATGAAGTCCGTAATGGCCGGTGAGTAAACCGCTCCACCTGCACATGGCCCGAGAATAGCCGAAATTTGAGGAATCACACCTGAAGCAAGCGTGTTGCGGTAAAATATATCCGCATAGCCACCAAGAGACACCACGCCCTCTTGAATTCGGGCTCCACCTGAGTCGTTCAAGCCTATCACAGGAGCACCATTCTTCATGGCCATGTCCATGATTTTCACAATTTTTTCTGCAAAAGTCTCTGAAAGTGATCCACCAAACACGGTGAAGTCCTGGCTGAACACATATGTCAACCTACCATCAATAGTACCATACCCGGTCACAACTCCGTCTCCCAGAATCTTCTGCTTGTCCATCCCGAAATCGGTGGCACGGTGGGTCACAAACTTCCCGATTTCCTCAAACGAACCTTCGTCAAGAAGAAGGTCAATTCGCTCACGTGCGGTCAGCTTTCCTTTTTCGTGTTGTTTAGCTATTCGGTCTTCTCCACCACCTTTGAGTGCTTCTTCATTCATTGAGTCTAGTCGCTCAATTTTCTCAGCGGTGGTTTGGATGTTCGTCGCGGTTTTTGGTTTTTCTGTACTCATATTTCTTTGCAAAACGCCAAAGATAAGGCGAGCACAGGACAATGAGAATTCAGCAATTATCAATCGAGTAAATCAAGAATCTCTCCATTCCATTTTGCTATATTGCGGCCTGTTTATGAAAGTAGCTGTAATTGATTTAGGTACAAATACTTTCCACCTTCTG
Organism: Ekhidna lutea; assembly: GCF_900188325.1. Taxonomy (GTDB): domain Bacteria; phylum Bacteroidota; class Bacteroidia; order Cytophagales; family Cyclobacteriaceae; genus Ekhidna; species Ekhidna lutea. The sequence continues at coordinate 132,650 of NZ_FZPD01000004.1, forward strand.
ATTGCCAGAGTGGATCGAGACTCTCATGAAATGCTTCATCGAGAGCGAAAAGCAGTGAAAATTGGCGAGAAGGGGATCAATAAGGGAGAAATCACAAAAGAGGCCTGGGGTCGAGCACTAAAAGCCCTTCATGAGTTCAAGGAAATGATTGATGCGAATGACATTGATCAGGTTTTCGCAACAGCTACCAGTGCTATCCGCAACGCCAACAATGGGCAGGCGCTTGTCGACGAAATCAAATCTCAGACCGGTATTGAAATAGAAGTTATTTCAGGAATGAGAGAAGCTGAGCTGATTCACCATGGTGCAAGTAAAGCCCTTGATTTTGGAGAAGAAAAAAACCTCATCATGGATATTGGCGGTGGCAGCATTGAATTCATTATCGCTGATAACCAAAAAGCTCACTGGATGCAGAGTTTTGAAGTCGGTGGTCAACGACTGGTGGAAATGTTTCATAAAACAGACCCTATTTCAACGGATGAAATTGAAAAACTAAATGCCTTTTTTGATAAGGAACTACAACCATTAGTAGAGGCATGCAAAGAATTCAGACCAACAACGCTAATTGGTTGCTCCGGAACCTTCGATACTTTGAGTGATATCTATTGCGAAGAAAATGATATCGAAAGGCAATCGGATGCAACCGAATACCCTTTCGGAAAAAATGTTTTCAAAAAAATCTACGAAGACCTGATTACTAAAAACAGGGAGCAGCGTCTTGCAATTCCGGGAATGATAGAAATGCGGGTGGACATGATCGTAGTAGCGTGTGTTCTCATTGACCACATAGTTGAGAAAATAGCGCTGACTAATATTCGGATTTCGGCTTATGCATTGAAAGAGGGAATCCTGTACAATGTATTAGATCAACTTCAGGAAGGAAATTCTTCTCATTAATCATTGCCATTGATCGGCGAATGATTAAACTTAGAAATCCATTTTAATCCTAATCTACTAATGAAATTCGCGTTTGGATTCACTTTTCTCTTATGGACGCTTTCGTCTCCTTCACAAGATATCGCTTTTCAAAGTATCATATCTGAGATTCAGAGTAATCTTCATGAGGTTCAAACGAAGAATGAAAACTACACACACGAATTGTCATTCGTGAACCATTCAGTACTCAGATACACCCTAACTGAAATAGACAAAAGAGGTCAAAGTACGGTACTCGTGTCTGAATTTAACGTTGCTGACCTGGATCCATATGCCTTACGTGAAGAAACCAGGCAGGATATTATTCATCTCAATCTGACTGTAGAAAATAGCCAGCGATTTATTAAGAAATATGAGAATGGAGAGGTGGATGGTTATGAGTCAAACCTGCTTATCGTAGCGCAGGATATTGACAATGCACGAACAATCAAAGAGCTAATTAAGCAAGCAATCCCGCTCGCTAAAGAAATAATGGATAATAAGCTCAAAGCCAACACCTACGAAGAAATGGAAGATTGGCTGGTGGCTCACGTAGTTAAAGTAGAAGGTGACAAAAAATCCTACAACCAACAACTCACTGCGTTAGAAGATTTTCCTGCAAATTTTCAATTCACACAAACCCAAATCACTTCAAAATCTTCTGAACAAAAGACCTATATCTTCAACCTATCAGATATAAATATTCATAGCCTCAGATTCAACATCTCCGGATCAAGCTTTTCATTGAATTTTGAAACCAATCGCAATCAAAAATTGATGCGAGTGCTTGAAAATGAAATTCCCAGAGGATTTGATAACAAAATAGAAATTTTCACTAACAATGTTGAAGAGGCCAGGGACCTGAAAATCATGTTAACCAAAGCTGTGCCACTCGCTGAGTCTAAAGTAGAATCCTCTATCAAAAAGCTTGAATCCTTGCAATCAGCTTTTGATTTTCTGGAAACTTATGTGAAAGACATCTACTTTGGAGCCGAATCAATTGAGCAGCAAATTGAAGGAAACTGTTTAATTAAATATTCACTTTCAGAATCTGATACGAAATCAACAAATAAGACCTCCGCTGCATTAAATCTCATTGACATCAACCCCACAACTATTGATTATGATATTTCCAGTCACCGTATGTATGTGGAGTTTTCTACCAAAGAATCAATGGACTTGATCCAGACATATGAAAACGATGCGTTTGATAGGTATGATGACGAGCTGAAAATCTATGCCGAGAACATTGAGGTAGCCAGAAGGATCAAAGCTGCCTTGCAAGATCTTACACGGTTATGCCAACGTGATTATCAGAGCCCTTTTGAGGGAATGACACTGGAGCAAAAAATAAACTGGCTCACTAAAAACATGGAAGATGTAGTAATCGATGACGAGACTTTTACCCAAACTTTTGAACAAGTGGATAAGTCCGATCCGGAAAAAATCAAGCTCACCAAGCTTGAAATCAATGAAAAAGGACGTACAGAAGAAATTTATGAATTCAACCTCACGGACCTAAATCCAAAAAGTATTCAATTCGATATCGGCTATAAAACACTTGCTGTTGACTTTGAAACTAAGTTCAAGGAGGACATCATCAAATATTATAAAGATGGTAAGATTGAAAATTACCAGGATGATTTTGAGTTGATCTTTGTAGACGTTGAAAAAGCCCGAAACATAATTTTGGTTTTCAATCAAATCATAGCCGAGCTTAATGAGTAATTTCGCTGGATGAATTTTTCAGCAGAGGAACTTAGGAGATTTGCAACCCAAATTTTTACCAAGATTGGTTGCCCTGAAAATGAAGCACAGCTAGCCGCAGATGTGCTGGTCAATGCCGACCTCAGAGGAGTTGATTCTCATGGTGTGGCTCGTTTGTCCGGTTACATCCGGCTGCATGAAAAAAATCGCCTTAACGCCACGCCTAAAATCAAGACTGTACATGAAACACCATCTACAGCAGTGGTAGATGGTGACTTAGGACTAGGGCTTGTTGTGGGGCCACATGCCATGAATTTGGCCATAGAAAAAGCGAAGAATGTGGGGTCAGGATGGGTTTCTGTTAAAAATTCCAACCACTATGGAATTGCCGGATATCATTCGATGATGGCGCTGAAAGAAGATTGCATTGGTATTTCTTTAACCAATGCCAGCCCATTGGTCTCTCCTACTTTTTCTAAAGAGCGACTCCTTGGCACCAACCCTATTTCCATCGCCATTCCTACAAAAAATCAACCTCCGTTCGTATTAGACATGGCAACAACCACCGCTGCAAACGGAAAGTTGGAGGTACTGCAACGAAAAGAACTGGATGCACCCGAAGGGTGGCTTCAGGATAAAGACGGTCATATCACCACTGATGCAAAAGGCTTAATGAAAGGTGGATCCATGCGTCCACTTGGTGGTGATCGCGAACACGGCTCTCATAAAGGATATGCCTTAGGTGCAGTAGTCGATATTCTTTCAGCAGTATTGTCAGGTGCCAATTACGGCCCCTGGGTCCCACCGTTTGTTGCCTTTATTGATCCGGCACCAAATCCGGTAGGTGAAGGTCTTGGACACTTCTTTGGTGCCATGCGTATAGATGCCTTTCGTGATGGGGAAGAATTTAAATCGCACATGGATAACTGGATTGAGCGATTCAGAGCTTCTGAAACTGTAAATCCTGATGAGAAAGTGTTGATTCCGGGGGATCCTGAACGTGAGATGACAGCTGAGCGATTAAAAAATGGTATTGATTTACTGGAACCTGTTGTTAAGGATTTAAGTGAGCTGGGAGAGAAGTTGGGGGTTGAGTTGATAGCTGGTAATTCGTAGATTAGTAGTCGGATTCAACCTTAATTAAAATGTCAGACGTCAAAACGCAACCCACCGATCAAAGTGTAGATGCATTCATAGATTCAATAGAGCCGGAATCGAAGCGTGATGATGCACGGGAGGTTCTCAAGCTCATGAAAAAGGTAAGTGGAGAAGATCCCATCATGTGGGGTGATTCGATCGTAGGATTTGGTAAGTATCACTATGTCTATGAATCCGGCAGAGAAGGTGATTGGATGCTGACCGGCTTTTCTCCCAGAAAACAATCGCTGACACTTTATCTAATGTCGGGGTATGAAAAAATGGCTGAGTTGCTGCAGAAGTTGGGGAAATATAAGCACAGTGTAAGTTGTCTCTACATCAAACGCCTCTCAGATATTGACATGGATGTACTGGAAGAAATGATTCGCACTTCTATTGAAATTATTAAAAAAAGATATGCGGAGCATAATTAGTCTGCTGATCCTCTCCATTTCATTTGGCCTGTTGGCGCAGCGTGTCGCATTTGAAGACCCTGATCTTTCTTTCAGTTTTAAAAAACCTAAAGGATGGGAAGTTGTAGATGATGGGTATGTTGTAAAAGTGAGTCCTTCGATTGCCGACACTTCTACAACCTGTTTTGCCATCACCTATTTTGAGTCACCTAAACCCGTCGGAGATATCCCTCTGGATTTACAGCTCCAAATCGATTCTACTGAAACGCCAACCAGCAAAACCAAAATAGCCGGTGAGGAAGCAAACTGGTTCGAAGAGACATCTGAAAATTTTATCAGCAGACATTACACGTTCTTTAAATTCAATCAGCGGTTTGAGATTACAATCAAGTACCCCATTGAATCAAAGTATGATAAAAAGCTGAAATCAATCATTCGTTCAATAAAAGTGAAACAATAATCCCCCACCGAACAATCTGGTTGCTTCAACGAGCCTTAGCTGACGCTTAACTAATTGCCGGAACTTCCACCTCCTGAACCTGTTAAATTCGGTAATAAATATAATTACCGCTAATGGATTATTTCAGAAAAGCAACCGCCACTTCTCCAGCTGTCATTATGGATGCACAATACCAATCTGTACTGATTAAAGGATCGTCTACATGTATAAATATGGACGAATATGGAAGTGTTTTGAAGGTCATACAAGTGCAGCTTAATAGAGGAAACTACTCTGACGTGAATATTAAGCTTTCACACTTCAATACCAGGGCTGCAAAAGCATTATTATTACTATTTAAATCCATTAAAACCAGCAATAAATCAATTGCTATCAATTGGGTTTATGACAAAAGTAATGAGGAAATGAAGCAGATGGGGCAGGATTACAGCGACCTGCTTGAAATGGAGTTTAACTTCTCTTGCAATTAAACTAGCTAAAATATTCCTACACCAATCCCTGCGCGAATTACCCATGGACTGTTGTATGGTCTAGGGAAATCAGTTTCGTCATAAAGGACATTATACAATGCCATCAGGCTGAATGATGCTCGGCCACCGAGCTGCTCAGCATAGCCCCCTCCTATCAGTAAACTATTATAACCCGTCCGTTCCTTGCGGACCGGATCAACACCTGTAACGTACTCAAAGGACAATCGCTCAAACTCTGAGTAAGCAAAAAATTGCTGTACAATATTGTATCTGGTAAATAGACTCCAGCCATAATTATTAATGCTTATGCTTGGCTGTTTGATTTTTACGTACTGATAAGAAATTCCTACTCCTGCCGAAAATTTTTCTGTGATTTTATATCCTACCTGTGGAGATAGGCTAAGATTGGTTTGATCAGCGCCAGCGCTAAACCCAAAGCCTCCCCCGAAGTAAATCCGATCGGCGAGTTTGCCTTGCGCTGAAACTCCAATAAAAATGAATAAGCAGGAAGTGAATAGGATCGATCTCATCAGTCTTCTTTTACGACAATGTATAGATCCTCGTTATCCTTTTTCATCAGATACTTTTCTCTCGCCATTTTCTCCAAGAGATCAGGATTATTATTTAGTGCCGCCTGGTCATTTTTCACCTGCATGATCTTTTCCTGGTAAAAGTCTTTGGCTTCTATCAGATCAGCCTTTTTACCGGACAGTTGCGCCTGCATAAACAGATCGTTGCTATCTATAAATGCCAGCCATACCACAAAAAACAGTGCGGACAGAAAATAAAAATTCTTAAAAAAAGACGGGATACGGTCTAGTAAATTATTCATGTGTTTATTGATTAATTTTCAACGGTACACATGGAATTCGCATATGTAATACACTCCAAAAAAAGATAATATCACATAATGCTCATTTCATCTGCTTTGAGTTTTATGGGTGGTTTGTCTTTCAAAGCATCAGCAGATAGGTGTAAAGATAAGAAATATCTAGGTAGACTACTCTTTCACTTTCAATTGTTTGATCTTTTTCTCCAGTTTTCGCCACTTTATAATAGAAACACAAATTATAATAGGCCATACAATGACTATTGCAACATCTAAATAGTCTATAGTATTTGGGTATTTATCAATGATATCAAATAGTTGTAAAATAACAATTAATGAACCGATAGTTACAGCAAAAATTTGCCCTGTTGCCTAATTTTGCTTGTCTCTATATTCTTTCCTTGAAACTTCCATGTCGCTAATATAGGTATCTGTCAAGATTGATAAAAAGGAAACTCTTTGATCTGTTTAAAGCCCAATTCTTCTTTCTTCCAAATGAAGTGTGTCATGCCATTGGTAATGGCGAGGTACTGTGAATCCAGGACTTTATTATACGCAGAAACCTGATTAACTACTTTTTGATCCAGCTTGACATTTGGTGCTTTGCATTCAACCAAAAGAAACATTTCTCCTCCCTTATCCAGGACTGAAATATCGGATCGTTTTTGATTTTTGAAGTAACGCATCGAATGTTCCAGTTTGAACAATCCTTTGGGGTAGTTCAGGTGGGCAACCAGCAGGTTGATAAAGTGCTGACGGACCCACTCTTCGGGAGTAAGCACTACCCATTTTTTCCTTACCTGGCAAAAAATGTTGTTTCCCTCAACTTGATAATCAAACTCAGGCAGCTTGAGTGGATGCATTCTTAAGCTTCACTTGTGATAAGAAAATGATGCCAATGATGAAGAATGACGCCAGCGCCAGCGTGCTGTTTCGCATACTTCCTGTTACCTGCTCTATATAGCCATAAACAAACGTCCCAAATACGATGGACAGGTTATAGGTCACATCGTAAAAGCTAAAGAACGAAGCTGTGTCTACTGTATCAGGAGGCATGATCTTGGAAAATGTAGCTCTGGAAAGAGATTGAATGCCACCCATTACCAATCCTACTACTGCAGCTAGTGCAAAGAACTCGATCTCCTGATTGACGAAATATGCATACAGACAACACACAATCCAGATCACAATCATGACCAACAGGGATTGAATATTGCCTCTTTTCTTAGAAACAAAAGCAAAAAGATATGATCCTGCAATGGCCACAAACTGGATCAGCAAAACCGTCATAATCAGTTTGGATGCTTCCATTTTCAACTCTTTAGATCCAAAAGTTGCTGCCAGGTACATTACAGTTTGCACGCCCATGTTGTAGAAAAAGAATGCAAGCAAATACTTACGCATGCCTTCCATATCTTTCAGCTGTCCCCAAACGTTTCTTAGCTCACGATACCCATTGGTCAGGTAATGACCTTCCGGTTTTCTACCATGCGGGTTCTCCGGCAGCTTAGCAATCGCATAGAGTGAAAATCCGATCCACCATACCCCAACGGTAAGGAATGCTACACGGGAAGCAATGCCTGCATCAGCTAGACCAAACGTGTTAGGCATTTCAATTACAACAAGATTCAAAACAAGCAAAATCACGCTTCCCAGGTACCCGTATGAATAGCCTCTTGCACTCACAATATCACGCTTGTCTTCGGTTACGATTTCATTCAGAAATGCATCATAAAAGACCAAACTACCCGAATAGCCCACACTCGCCATTACTGAACAGAGTATGCCCCATTCAATGTTTTTACCGGTAAAAAAGAAGAGGCCAATACACGAAAAGGAGCCGATCAGCATAAACATTTTCAAAAAGAATTTCTTCTTCCCCGCATAATCAGCAATACCGGATAAAATCGGGAGGATAATAGCTACCAGTAAAAAGGATGCGGATAAGGCATAGGAGTACAAAACGGAATTCACCACTTCGGTACCGAAGAAACTCACTCTATCCCCTCCATTGGCATTTACGGCCACAGCCTGATAGTAAATAGGGAAAATGGCTGAGGTGATGGTAAGCGAGTAAACGGAGTTTGCCCAGTCATACATACACCAGGCTCGTATGGTCTTCTTTTCGTTAAGCATAGAAAATCGCGTTGATCCGGCAATATAATGAATGCTACTTTCACTACTTTTAGCATTACCAAAATACGCTATGAACTTTGACTTAAAACCGGAGAAACTCCACCGCCAAAATATTCCAACCGCACGTCTCCCATCCGGGACGGTGATTGAAATTCCTATTTTTTCCTATGAAGCCAAAAAAGAAGGCCCAACAATGCTTCTAATGGCCGGGATGCATGGAGACGAAATCAATGGTGTAGAGATCATGCGCAGGATCATTGCTCAGAAATTGTATCAGGTAGATGCAGGCAGAGTAATAATGATCCCTGTATTCAACGTCTTCGGATTCATAAACTTCAGTAGAGAAGTGCCAGACGGCAAAGATGTGAATCGATCATTTCCGGGGACTAAAAACGGCTCACTCGCAAGTCAGTTTGCTCATTTTTTGATGCAGGAGATTGTCCCTCATATTGATTATGGGATCGATTTTCATACCGGAGGAAAATTAATCAACAATTACCCCCAGGTGAGAGCCATGCTCGACGATGAAAAAAGTAAAGGTTTAGCAAATGCTTTTGCGGCTCCCTTTATCATCAACTCTCCATTTAGAGATAAATCATTGAGGAAAGAAGCCGGCAAACATGGGAAAAGTATACTTGTCTATGAGGCTGCTGAATCATTGAAACTTAGAAAGCATGCCATTGATGAAGGTTTGTCAGGCATGAAGAGAGTTATGAAGCATCTCAAAATGATTGCTGATGCTCCTACGCCTACCAGAGAACCAATTACAATCATTAAATCTACTTGGTCAAGAGCTGGCCGAGCAGGACTCCACTATGCACAAGCGCGGAATGGTGCCTTTGTGAAAAAAGGCGATGTATTGGGAGTAATCTCAGACCCTTACGGAGAATACGAAAAACCAATGAAGGCTTCACATGACTGTTATGTGCTTAGCATAAACAACAACCCGGTAGTCAACCGGGGCGATGCATTGTTCCATACAGGAGTTGTACCTTCATGATAACCGAACTCAACCATAAAGACGAAACTGTTGCAAAAAGAATCAGAACAGTATTCCAGGCATCCTATGCAGTAGAAGCCAAACTACTTAAAGCAGAGAATAACTTTCCGCCCCTTCAGCGACCAATTGATGAATTTATTAAAACAGATAATTCATTCTATGGATTTCACCAAGGGGTTACACTGGCGGCCGTGATGGAGATCAAAGAAGATGGTGATTCCGCACATATTCAAAGTCTGGTCGTAGATCCGGTATTTTTTAGAAAAGGCATAGCTAGCAAACTGCTGGGTTTTCTCTTTGAAAATTTTGATGCGAAGATCTTTACCGTTGAAACAGGTGCGGAAAATGGTCCTGCAATCGCCCTTTATGAACGATTCGGATTCACTTTAATGAAAAAATGGATGACCGAGTTTGGGATTGAGAAGGTCCGATTTGAAAAACGTTAATCTTCAATCACCTCAAACTCTACTCGCCGATTCAGTTTTCGTGTTTCCTCGGTTTCGTTTCTGGCTATTGGCTGATTGCCTCCATACCCTTTACCTGTCACGCGATAGGGACTTATTCCTTGTGAAATAATGTATTCCTTCACTGCTCTTACCCTTGCTTCAGAGAGCTGTACGTTTCGAACAGGATCACCTGTATTGTCAGTATGCCCTTTCAGCAGGATTTTGATCTTCGGATTATCATTCAACATCTCCACTACGAGATCCAGTTCTTCATAGGAATCTTCGATTAAATCGGGCGTGCCACGATGAAAAAGCACATGGCTAAGTGCAATCGTCTCACCCTTTTTTACGCGCTCTAATGCAATTTTATTTTCACCCATGATCAAATTATCCTCTAATGCAAAACGAACCGGCAGGTATCCCTCTGACTTAATCTCAACTTCTCCATACTTTAGGAATGAGGAATCCAGCACGAACACTCCTGCAGGTACAGGTAAAATCAACGTATCAAAGATCAGCTGTGCGGATAGATATTCATCCGTTTTCTTATCTACTATTTGAATCATCGCTTCACTGGCCACTACCTCCGCAACAGTCATCTCCTCCACAGGCTCTTCTACCACTGCCGTATCCTCCGCTATATTTTCCTTGAATTTGACCTTCATAATGTCTCCATACCCATCACTATCCTTCGAACTGATGTAATACGCCCACTCAGACCCATCCAGATATGCGAATGAAGTTTCAGAACCAGATGTATTCACCTGCGGGCCAAGGTTTACCGGCTCACTCCAGTTTCTCCACGATTCATCCTGACGGACCGTATAGAACAGATCAAAGCTTCCTTGACCTCCTCTGCCGTTCGTGGCAAAGAATAACGTTCGATTATCCTCAGCCAGAAATGGAGTCACTTCCTGAAATTCGGTATTCAACTGAAAACCTAGGTTCTTAGCTCGATCCCAGGAGCCATCCGATTTCTTTTTTACAAGATATAAGTCTTCCACACCGGCCGTATTGTTAGACTCCATACTCAAGATCATATATCGTCCATCTTTTGACAAACAGCCACTTTGGATGGGGGCCTTGTTTCTTAAAAAAGGAATATCTACTTCCTCAACTTTCCCATTAGATGAAAATTTTACTTCTCCATAGTACATGCCTTTATCAAAAGTTACCTCACTGTAGAATACTCCGAAAGGTGTAAAACCTAATGGACTGAGCATTCCCTTTTCACCAAGCCAGTCCGGGAATACTAAGACCTGCCATGACATCCCTTCAATAACTACCTCTTTTGAAGTAAATAGGTCCGATGATGTGGCAACCCCTCCCTTTTCTTCCGTGAAGGCCATCCCCTTTTGGAATGGATTGAGCACTAAATAATTCTGTCCGTTGGCTGTATTAAGCGAGTCAACTGTTGTGCCAGTGCCTTCAAAAGCTATTTGAGCATTTAAAGACAAGCTTAAACAGGCTAAAAATATGATTATTGAACTTTTCAAGTAATTTTTTTAATTTTTTTGTGAATATTATTTGATAATATAAATATCTTTATATATAATTGTATTGTAAAGTTTCTCTATTGGTTAGTTGGTGACAAAGCTAAACAGCTAGTGAATTACGAAAGTCCGGTATGGTTAGCCGGACTTTTATTTTTTACCGGCTTACTCACAAAGGTATTACCTGCAATCACAAACCTCCACGGTTTTAGCGCATCTTCTTCAGCATATTCCACACCAATACGTGTATCTGCTAAAATTTCAAATGCATTTTCATTTGAATCCTTTGTTATCCAAATACTCTCACCAGTCAAACTTACCCCTGTCAAATTAGTCTTTATCCCCATCGCCTGAGATAAGGTGCCCGGACCGGATGCTAACTTTGCTTTAGTGTGATTTCTTCTTTCTCTCATAGCTTCAGTTCCGTAGACAGGTTCCAACGCACGTATCAGCACTGCATCCGCCTGACCTTCGACATTCGTAACCACATTGAATAAATGATGGATACCATAGCAGAGATATACATAAGCACAGCCGGCAGGGCCATACATCACCTCCGTTCGTGGCGTTCTTTTCTCATTTGCATGGCATGCTTTATCTCCTCGCCCACAATACGCCTCAGTTTCCACAATTTTTCCAATAGTCAAAACCCCCTCTGTTTCTGTCACGAGCAGCTTTCCTAATAAATCTTTTGCTATTTCTACGACATCTGCTCTTTCATAAAACGATCTTGGCAGTTTTTCGTAAATGGATGTATTAATTTCGAAAACCATAAAACCTTATTAACAACATGAAAAGAATCACAAATCTAATCGCACTATGTGTGTTGGTCACCTTTGGGGCCACAGCACAAATATCAACTCCTGCTCCTAGTCCTGCAGGATCAGTAAGCTCCACCGTGGGTTTAACTGATATAAACATTGATTATTTCCGACCTGGTGTAAAAGACCGACAAATCTTTGGAACCGGGGATGAATATCTTGAGCAGTACGGAGAAGTTTGGAGAACTGGCGCAAACGCTGGAACGATGATAAGCTTTAGTACAGATGTGAAAGTGGCAGGTCAGGATGTGAAAGCAGGAGAATATCAAATAGTTAGTATTCCTGGTGAATCTGAGTGGCAAATAATGTTATTATCTGAACCAATTGGTGGAAATGAGAGTGCCTATAATGACAGTCTAGCTGTTGTGAAAACAAAAGTTAAGTCTTCCAAAACTGCTGCTCCTGTAGAAAGAATGACCTTCCAGATTTCTGATATCAGTGCAGACAACACTTCAGCAAACATTCATTTTGCATGGGCTAATGCATCATGGAAAGTGCCTATAGAAGTAAGCTTCCACGAATCTGTGATGAAAGATATCGCTGCTAAAACGCAGGTAAATCCACAGAACTATGTAGCAGCTGCTAACTACTACCTAAACTCAGGTGAGAACCTGGAGCAGGCCCTGGAGTGGATGAACAAGTACCTTTCAATCGGTGAAAACTCTGGACAGTTCTGGCATGTGCACACGAAGGCTCAGATTCTTGCAAAACTTGGCAAGAAAAAAGAAGCCATCGCAACTGCTCAGGATTCAATGGCAAAAGCAAAAGCTTTTGAGCAGGGAGATTTCGGATACATCAAAAGAAACGAAGATTTAATTGCTTCTCTGAAGTAATTATAACCAAGTAAGATCGAAAAAGCGTGGGCGTGAGTTCACGCTTTTTTTTGTGACCTCACATATCAATCCATTATATTTAAATATTAATTATCTGTGATGTCCAAAATTATATTATTCATTCTTATAGCGTTTATGTGGCTAAACGTCAGTTGTGGGGATGATAATGGAATTGACTCAGAAGTGGAGTCTGAATTTGAAATGTGTATAGATGACCCTAAAGATGGATTGATTGCAGGTGGTTGTCGAAATATTTTTGCCTATAAATTTTTAGACACCAAGGAAGATATCTCTGTAGTTATTGATGCAAATCCAGAGATTTTCACGATCACAAATCAATGTGAGAATTACGCACTACCTATTGAGGGAATTACAGTTTCACTTCAACTATCAAAAAAGCATCCGGATAGTATTTATTTTAATTTCTGTGATGACATTGTTTATGAGAACATGGCTGAACCCTTTGAATGGCCACTTAAATCCGGACATCTAAAAATTGTTGCAAACATCGATACTGTATCCGTTAACTCTAAGGACTTTCGTGTGTCTCTCGAACTAAATGAAATTGTATTTAATAATCCAAATTCTGGTAAAGACACTTTAATCAACAATATTGCCTTTTATAAAACACATCAAGGGTGGGAACCTCCTTTTTAGAAGCTTAAGTCAGTCCAGCACTCAAAGTGACTGGACGGATCACCTAAGCTTTCTTACTTCCCAGTACCCCCTGCAAGATCAAACTCAGGATAATGGTAGACCCACAGCCGAGCACATTGTACCACAGGTAGCTTAATGAAAACATGCCTGCTTCAGTCATGAAGTGACAGACAATAACACCAGTTTGAGCAATAAGCGCTGCGATGAAAACCGCATTTCCTTTCACTTTCTTAAAAAAGAATGCAACAAGGAATATCCCCAGGATGGTGCCATAAAAAATAGAACCGATAATATTGACCGCTTCAATGAGGTTCTCTGAATTCTTTGCCAGGATCGCAAATAGAATCGCCAAAACGCCCCAACCGAATGTCATAAGCTTGGAGGTGTTGAGATAATGATGTGGGGACCCATCCTTTTTGATCGCTCGTTTATAGAAGTCAACAGAAGTCGTTGATGCCAATGCATTCAGCTCGGAAGAAGTGGATGACATGGCTGCTGAGAAAATCACAGCAATTAAAAGACCAATCAAGCCATGAGGCAGATAAGTAATGATAAACGTGAGGAAAACGTAATCTGAATCTTTTGTCTCAAGTGTATCGTCTGCTTTCAGGATTACTTCTTTGGCTTGTTGCCTTATCGCTACCGATCGGGCATCTGCCTCTTTTAATTGGGTAGCAAATCCATTGCGTTCAGTTTCTGAAATGTCATTTTTAGCCAGGTTTTCTGCAGCAACTCTTCGCTCCTGTAAGACAACATCATATTGGTTATTTAGCTGCTCAAATTCTCCTGCATATTCCGAGTTTTCTACAATTTCTACGGATGCTTCTTTAAAGTGAATAGGTGGGTTGTAAAAAATGAAAAAGACATATACCATCACTCCAACAAAGAGGATGAAAAACTGCATTGGGATTTTCAAGATGGCATTAAACATCAATCCCATACGGCTCTCAGCTGCACTGGTGCCTCCAAGGTATCGTTGCACCTGCGACTGATCGGTTCCGAAGTAGGACAATGCTAAAAAGAACCCACCAGTCAAACCGGACCAGATGGTGTAACGCTCACCTGCATCGGTACTGAAATTCACCGCCTCCAGTTTGCCTAGATTGCCGGCAATCTCAAGTGCTCCACCAAATGAGGTATGATCTCCGATGTATCCAATGATCATAAAAAAGGCGGCAAACATGCCTGCCATAATCACGGCCATTTGTTGCTTTTGGGTAATCGATACCGCTTTTGTTCCACCGGAAACGGTATAGATAATTACGAGAATCCCCGTACCCAGGATTGTAATGGTCAAATCCCAGTGAAGGATGGATGAAATGATAATGGCAGGAGCATAAATGGTTATTCCGGCAGCCAACCCTCTTTGAATCAAGAAAAGTGCTGCTCCTAAATATCTCGTTTTCAGATCAAATCGCTTTTCTAAAAACTCATAGGCTGTATAAACCTTGAGCCGATAGAAAATCGGAATAAATACTGCAGAAACGACGATGAGTGCAATGGGTAATCCGAAGTAATTCTGCACGAATCCCATCCCGCTTTCATAGGCTTGCCCCGGTGTAGAAATGAATGTAATGGCACTGGCTTGTGTGGCCATCACGGAGAGCCCGATGGTTCCCCACTTCATGGTGTTTCCACCCAGGAGATAGCCTTCAATATCCTTTTGTCCTCTCGTTTTATAAACGCCGTAGGCCACAATAAATAATAGGGTGCCAAACAGCACAATCAAGTCGAGGGTATTCATATACTAATACGCAGAGCTAAATACGTGGAATAAAATAATTAAAGCAGCCAGCCACCCAGCTATAAAAAGGTAGAGGTATCGCCATTTTTTGAATAAAGGCGGCTTGTCTATGTTTCTTTCAGAAATCAATTCGGTCATTTGCCTAAGGATATCAAGTTTACAAAAATTCTGTATGCCCCAGGCACTCCAGCCGGTAATTCTCTAAACCAGCTGTATCCCGAATAGACATAGTATCCCCCTCCATACTTTGCGACGAGTAAGCCTCCGGTTTTTGGACTCTCACCCGGATCATTACTTTTTAATATCGGTGTGAATTCTTCCCCCCATTCATTTGGAAAGTAAAGCCCACGCTCCTGCACCCAGCCTTCAAAATCTTTTTCGGTAATTCGATTGGGCCCTTTCATCACTGGGTGATCAAAAGCTAAAATTTCTACAGGTGCCTCCTCAACTGCTACCCGATCTCTCGATAGCTTCAAGGAGTACGGTGATATATCCTGAGTTACCAACCTGTGACTTGTGTTGTATTGAATGATCAGATTTCCACCTTGTTTTACATACTCAAACAACTCACTGTTTTTGTATGACAACCAATCCACTGTATTGAACGCACGAATACCCAGGATTACAGCATCATATTTCTTTAAGTTATCAGCCGATACATCATCCTTGGCAAGTGATTCTACCTGATACCCAATTTGTGATAAGTTTTCAGGAATGGCATCCCCTGCTCCATCTATGTATCCGATAAGATTCCCTTTTCTTTTGAGGTTTACTTTCACAACCTTCACTTTCGCATCCGGATAGAGTGTTTGCTTTGGGATATGATCGTAATCTATAACTGTGAGTCCCTTGGTGTAAGTCCTCCCATTTATTTCGGCTTTCGCTAGCACATTACCCTCAGATGAACTTGCAGGAGGGGAAATACTGAAAGTGAATATTTGCTCTTCGCCTTTTTGATTTAAATCAAACGCATATTGGGCAGGTGAAACCTTCCAGCCATCCGGGGTATCCAATGTAACATTCCCTTTTGTCTTGTTTTTTCCTGCTATTACACGTACGTCAACCGATTTGGATTGATCATCACCAAACACCAGCACTCCTCCAGATATATTCACCATTACCGGTGGTCCTATGGTTAAGGGCTCAGTCACTTCACCTTCTACAGGGTCTGTCCGCTTGAAAACAACAGGCACTTCAATGTGAATTTTTTCATCGTTTAACAAAACACTCACGACTCCTTTGATCGCCGGATCATTTTCCGGTTTTCCGATCATTTCCTGGTCATTGACAGTATACATTCCAAGCGTTCCTTTTTCTCTCAACCAATACGGGTGAGCGTACTTCGTACCATTCGGAATTAAAAAATTCATCTCGGTCTGTAGCGGCTTATTGTTAGGGAGTAATACACCTAACTCAATCGGATTAGGCCAGGTATCAAACTTGACCTGTTCAACAAGCATTTTCTGATCACTCCTGTTTACAACCTCCATATTAATCTGAATGGAATCCCCCACTGCATAGTTTGGCTGATCTGCTTTAAGTCCAATGTACAAACCAGAAGCTGCGACAATTAGCTCTTCGATTTCTCGTTTCTTAATTTCTTTCCAAAAATCATTTTGCACACTCTCAAGTGCTTTCCTTGCACCCATAAGTGGCTCAATGATCAGTTGAGGGTTTCGCTCATCATAAATTTTAATAGCCTTATCGATAAAAAATGAAACCTCTTTAGCACCTTCTACCCGTCCCCAGGAAGTATCAATGCCCTCAAATGGTGTATTAGCCTCTTCACCACCCCATTGCTCCAAATATTCAATTTGCTCACCCCTGGAACCTGTTGATCCAAAACCCTGACTTTTGTGCATACTCCTACTTCTTGCCGCTATCTCAGGATATGATTCGCCTAGTAATGGATTGTATTGACCCACATCAATTTTTTTCAGATTGGTGGTATCTCCTCCAGTGTCTCTGAACCACCACCATCCGGTATTCCAAAAAATCTTTTTTGGCTGCCAAGGGTCAACATAATCTAGTTGATCTGGAAAGGCATTAGGGTCTCCACTCAGCTCAAACGCCTCTCTTGCAAGGATGGCGCTCGCGGTATGATGACCATGAGATCGTCCGTCGGAGTTGAATCTGGTGATCACTACATCCGGACGAAATTTCCTGAACGTCCATACAAAATCGGCAAGCACCTTTTCACGGTCCCATATATTGAAGGTCTCATCTGGATTTTTAGAATACCCAAAGTCATTGGCTCTGGAAAAAAATTGCTGCCCTCCATCGGTACGACGAGCAGCAAGCAGTTCCTGGGTGCGAATCAAACCTAATTCTTCGCGGATTTCCGGTCCTATTAAGTTCTGTCCTCCATCACCACGGGTAGCAGAAAGATAAGCTGTACGCATTAGTTTCTCATTGGCATAGAATGCAATGAGTCTTGTGTTTTCGTCATCAGGGTGAGCAGCCACGTAAAGGACAGATCCCAATACATTTAATTTTTCCAGCTTTTGGCGAATTTCACCTGGTTGGTAGGCTTTAGTGTCTTGGGCAAAAGTATTGACGGTAAGAGCTAATACTAAAAAGCTCCAAAAGGCATGGGTTTTCATAAATCGGTTTTCGTTCGGGTTAGTTACGAGATAAAAGTTGGAAAGTTATGAGAAATTGGATGAGTGGTAATCCAATCTTTTTATTTAAAATTTAAAACAACTTATACGAATTTTTACTTATGTAGTATATATCGCCATCAGTTGAAGAATTTATTCCTTAAAACTCCATTAATATACTTAGGCTCTCGAAATGAAGGTACAGCCAAATCTATCAATGGGTTTTTCCAGACTCTTTCTGTTTTACTTATACCTATAATAGGAATTGACTTGTTCAGTGGTAAAACCCTGGATGCCATTATAATATTCACACTTCTTATTTCTATACTGCTGACTTATGAAGTTTTTAGAAGAGGTGGATTAAATCTTTCTGTACTAATTCTGTGCATTTTATTAACAATTGCTGCTACGCTATTATGTGCTATTGGCTATGGGATTCATGATACAGCTGTATTGGCTTACCCGATTATCATTGGTTTGGCAGTCTTTGTTCAAGAGAAAGCATATTTGATTATAAACACAACATTTGTAGGATTGTCTATCGCTGGATTGACTATAGGTGAGAAGATAGGGTTAATAAATCCAGATTATCCTATTGCTGCATCTACTTTATCTGATTTCTTCATTACATCCATCATTATCGTTTTTGGAGGCATTATTTCATATCACTTTGCCACTAATTTTAAAGATTCGCTCGAAAATCATTATAGAAAATTACTGGAGAGGATCGGCGCAACCAGGGAGCTAAACAGGATTGTAGTCGAAAAGGATATGATCATCCGCGAAATACATAAAAAGGTAACCGATAGTATTTACCGAATTTACAATTTGATCAGCTTTATGGCGATAGCGAATGAGGACAAGGTATTCATTTTACAAAACCTAAAGAAAAGAATTTTCGCTGTAGAAACAGCGCATGAAATTCTACTCAACGCAACTGCGACCGAATGGCTTAGTTTGTCACAATATTTACGGCTGCTTTTAGAGAAATTTGGTAAAACAGCCGATGGATTGCATAAAGTTGGAAACCTGAGCCTAACAGACACACCTATTCATATTGATGATGCTATACCGTTAGGAATGTGTACAATTGAAATGCTCGATCGACTGGAGCAAAAATACCCAAGTGAAATTCAACTGAAATCATCAGGTAATGAAATAGAGTTAATCATTAAAAATCTCGGGAAAATACAACCTGCAAATGATTCTAAATCTCTTTCCCTATTGGAGGTTATGCAAAGACAGATCAAAGCTAATATTGAGCTGAAGAATCAAGGGAAGTATACTTTTCAGATTTTCTCGTTCTCCAAAAAAACAGAAAAATAATATGGAGAGCATTGCACAATCCATCAACTACAATAAGAATTTAAGGAATCGAATCTCCGGTATATTATTCAATATACTCCTTATTATTCCATTACTAGCAGTACTGATAATTGTCATGAATTTTACTCTTGGCAATATCACGGTCGCAGCAGTGGTCTTTTCCATAATTCCTATTTGCCTGGTGTGTATATGGCTTCTTAAAAAAAAGGGTAGTGTCAGACTAACCATGTCCATCTTAATTGGCGTATTGCTGGCTGTATCAATCGGTGCGTGTACGTTTGGAAAAGGAATTCATGCTATCGGGATTGTCATCCTCCCAGTAATTATTGTTTTTTCCAGTCTTGTTTTAAGTGCCAGAGGTATATTGTTCACAGTGCTTGGGTGCTTAGCCGGAATAGCCTGGTTAACATTAGGTGACATATATGGACTATATGAACCTAATTATAATAGTCCAACCAGTTTCGCATCGATGGTTGTGATCTTTAGTATCCTATTTTCTCACCTATTCGTTTCTTTTTCGCTTGTAAAAGCAACAAAAAAAGGCATTAATGAAGCGCGCGATGAGGTGTTAAGTCAGAGGAAAATACAAAAAGAAATATCCAGCAACCTCGAAGTAAAAACACTTTTGCTCCAACAAATTCATCACAGGGTGAAGAATAATCTTGCTTTGATTAACAGCCTGATAGATTTGCAGATGTTTGAAAATAAAGATTCCAAAGAATTGTTGCATGGACTCCAGGATAGAGTTGAAACAATTGCTCGTGCACACGATCCACTTTACCATACAGATGATTATCGTGAAGTTTCTCTTAAGCCCTACTTTGAAAAGCTTCTTTCAACTTTTATGATGTCAAGCAACAATTACGACATAAAATTTGATCTGATTGATGTTCAAATTTTTCATGAAAAGGCATTATCTGCAGGCATCTTTCTACAGGAAGCACTTAGTTTATTTAATAAAATTGATCAAGCCGAATTGTTTGTTTTTACATCAATTGAGACGGGTCTGCTAATTTCTGTTGAATCAAAAACCGGTCACATTGCCGATATTGAATCAAGACTGGAAGTCATGTTGCTCAAACTAATGGCTGAAAACAACCACGCTCAACTGACCATATCTCCAAATTCCGCTTCTATTACACTTAATGTTTAGATATTGAGTGTGCCTCTCTGCCAATGAGCTTGCTATTTTTTTTAATAGCTTTAGATAATCAAACGCCTACGCTTGAGAGATTTTTCATCTACACCGAAACACTATGTAAATAGCGACTTGGAGCCAATCGCCAAGGTTATGAACATTGGCTTTTATCTTTTACTGTTCTTTTTATCAATTGTGCTAATTAGACAGATTTATCAGGTTGATTATAAGATAGGCTCATTGGCTGCTATTGGCATTATACTATCATTCGTTTTTAGACATCAGTTTTTAAAAGGACATCTTAAAAGATCAGTGATGCTTATCACTGTATTCTTCACGATTCTTCTAACATTTATTTGCAGTCTTGGACATGGTATTCATGATATTGGTTTAATAGCATTTCCTGTCATTATTGGGTTTTCCAGTATAATCCTAGATCAAAGGCAGCTCATAGTTGCGTCTATTTTAAGTATCGCGAGCCTAATATGGTTGGTAATTGGTGATTTATATGATTCATACTCACCAGTTCCTGTTTCAGATGCAGGACTAGGTGATTTTGTAATTGCTTCCTCAATCATTTTACTGGGTGGTTTCATAGCTTTTAATTTAACTGAGTTGATGAAGAGATCACTTGAGAAAGCGAAGTATGAAATGGACAACAGTCAAAAAGAGGCTGAACGACTCAGACAGGACTCACAACAAAAGATGATTATCATCAAAGAAATTCATCAAGCAGTAATTAACAGCCTCAATTATGTACAGCGCATTCTTGATCATAAAGAAAAAGTGTCTGAAGAGCTCATTCCTCTCTATGAAAGTATTAGAAGAAAAATTGTAGTGATAGAGGTGGCTCACGAAATACTACATGCTGGTGGGGCTCCAATTATGCTTGATGTTAGTCTTATGACAAAGGAACTCATTAGAAGAGTAGAAAAGTCCTTTAAATCCACAGTCATCCATTTTGAAGTTGACAACTCTCAATGCCTTATCACATTGGATGATGCAATCAATTACGGTATCTGCTTGGTAGAAATACTATTTGATGTAGATACAAAAGAATATCAGTCAATAAATCTGACACTTAAGGTTAATGGTACGGAAATTAAAGTTACAATTAAAGGCCTGGATCCAGCCATAAAAGAGGATAGTAAGGTTAGCTTGATTATTGATTTACTTACCCGGCAACTAAAGGGAAGCCTTAATAAAGCCGGAGATGAAATAACATTAAAATTCGATCCAGGAAAATTAAAATGAATTCGACTAAATGGCTACCGTACGATCAAACACTTGATAACTACTCCAGGAATGAGATTAGTAATTTGCTACGCATTTTTCTTTATACGATACCTATAGTCGCGATCATCTTGTCTGTAGTCAATTTCTCACTTGGTTTTACTCACATTGCAATTGTTATTCTTTCTGTCCCTACTTTTTGCGGATTGTCATTGATTGCATTGAATCGGGGACATATTAATCTTTCTATGATCACGCTCATTTCAGTTCTTATAGCAGCTACAACTATGAGTTGTGTTTTGGGAAATGGCATCCATGAAACCGGCGCAATGGTTTTACCAGTAATTGTACTCTTCTCAAGTCTGGTAATGAATGTGCGTGGCGTAATTATAACAACAGCCACAGTGATCCTTTGCGTGGCATATATTGTATTTGGTGAAGCTTATGGATTTTATCCTGTAAGAAACACCCCTAATGCCAGGTTTTTAGATTTAATTGTTGTCCTGTCTGTTACTACAATTCACATATTTGTGACATATAACTTCTCAAACATCACCAAAAATAATCTGCGAAGAGTAAAATCTGAGCTCGAGAACCAAAAGAGATATCGTGATGAAATGAAGGAAAATCTAGATGAGAAAGTGGAACTCCTTAGACTAGTACATCATCGAGTAAAGAATAACCTGCTACTTATAAATAGTCTGGTGGAATTAGAAACAATTGAGGATAAGGAAGCACGCAAAGATCTTCTTGATATCACAGAAAGTATTCATACGATTGCACGTGCGCATGACCCACTCTTTCATTCAGAGGATTATAAGCAAGTAGCCATTAAGCCGTATTTAGAAAAAATGATCTCCACTTTAAGTATGTCCGCTGGCTTTAAAAATGTTTATGCAGACCTCCAGGACGGTGAGTTACATCATGAAAAAGCTCTTGTAATTGGAATGATCTTGCAAAAGATTCTTAATCAACTGCTAGAACCACGAAAAAATGAATTGAAGATCGTATTTAGTTTAAATGAGGCTCAGATGAAGCTGGATATAGCTTCGCTGAATGGTCAATTTCAGTTCACTAACCTAGGTCTTATTGAATTGCTGTCTCGTGAAATTGAAGGTGAAATCAGTACATCGTCAAAAGGGGCAGTCCTAACATTTAACAGATAGACTATCCTAATTTACTGAAATCCTTTACTTCAGCATCTGTGGTTAGAATTCGCTGGAAAATGGCATTTAAGTCATCAAAATCCCACGGCTTGGTTACAAAGTCATGTATACCAAAATCACCGATCGTTTCGTATAAATCAGCTCGTTTGATAAAGCCACTCAAAATCATTCGTTTCATCTCAGGGTGTGACGAAAAAACATCTTTTAGTAACTCCACTCCCGACATGTGTGGCATGCGGTGATCTGTAACAATCAGGTCAATTTTCTCTTTTTTAATTACTTCAAGAGCCTCTTGTGGGCCCAAAGCAGTATGAACATTATATAGCCTTCTGAAGGTGGATTTAAACCCTCTGAGGTTTGGCATTTCATCATCCACATAAAGAATGGTATATTCTTTTTCGACCCTTGCTGCCTGCCTGGCAGCTCTTCTTGCGGCTCTCCTTTCCGCTCTTTCTTCAGCTGTGAGTGTTTCCATAGGCACTTATCTTCAAATACAAAAATACACGAAATGTCGAGGATCAAATATCTATTTTCGCGTAGGTAAAATACTTAATTTATGAAAGAATAAAAATGAATTTCTTGTTCTAACTAGCTGCTCGTTTTAACGAAAAATTGAAAATCGTACCCTTCCCGTTAGGATTGTCCATTACCTCGATAGATCCCATGTTTTGCTCAATCAGATCTTTACATATAAACAGACCAACTCCCGAACTCTTTTCATTATCAGTACCCGTTCGCTTATTGTCTTTTTTCATTTCAAATAAGTTGGTTTTCATCTCATCAGGAATGCCTATTCCGGTATCACAAAATTGAACATGTATAGTATCCGAACGTTCCTCGACCATCAGATCAATGTTTCCATTTTTCTCAGTAAACTTCACTGCATTTGACAATAGGTTTCTCAAAACTACTTTGAGAGCATTTTTATCAAAGAGGCATACCGCTTCCAAATCTCCAGAGATTTTTAGTTTTAGCTCTTTATTATCAATATGATTTCTTGCCTGCTCCACTATCGGATCAATCATTTCTTTCAACACTATTTCTTCTTGATCTATTCGTTTATTATCGGACGCAGCATGACCCCACTCCATCAATTCATCCAGCATCTGTATTGTATGGTCAACTCCTTTATCGATCGTTCCAAGAAACTCCTTTGCCTGCTCCACACTCACCTGCTCATCTCTTGTAAGTGTAATTACACTTTTCAGGTTTCCCAAAGGACCTCTGAGATCATGACTTACTATTCGAATCAAAGTATCCCTAAGCAGACTGGATCTCTTCAACTCTGAGATCTTTTCCTCCACACGTTTCTCAAGATCCTTGTTTAGTTCTTTATTTTCTCTGAACGATTTGGCAAAAATTTCTGATAGTGCGATTGATTGAAAGAACAGAAATACTATAAACCCTGTATTCACAAGATTTGGCCCGGCATTAATAAAAATGATTCCAGATGTCTTTAGCAATTCAGCCATTACAAAAACAAAGCAAAGTGCTGTGCCGGATAGCACATAAATTGAACCTGTCAATTCCTTTCTCACCGCACTAATAAGCATAGAAAAAGTAAGCACATAAGATAAAAGAATGATCAAATTGTAAATATCCAGTGTATGGTAAAAAATCCGGTAAGGTGTGACCAAAACAAACAAGAGGAATGCAAATGTGACAATCAGAAAACCTTTAACAAACTTCACGAAATGTGGAAGAGTATACAATCGATAAATGAATAACAATGTGAGTGGAACTCCGGCATAGCTGCAGAAAAACTCAATTTTTCTTCCAAGAGTAAGACTTACGTCTGGGAAAAAAGTGTAGAATATCATAGACCCATCATCTACCAAAGTCGCCCTCACAAATATTACAACGCATAAAAGAGCCAAATAGAGATAATACGTTTTTTTAACCTGCCAAAACAAAACCAGATTATAGGCAGCAAAAATTGCAATGCTTCCTATCTCCATCAATTCGATTTGTTGCTGCATATCTTTTAAATAAGTTGAAAGGTTAAGTAAGGTATCTGATGCTTAATAATCAAGCGCTTATCTGAAATTTTCGACCATTCTCTTTGATATCTACATATTTCTATATCTTTAGCTAACTTCTAAAATTTTTGAATTATGTCAATGTACTGCCTCGTTTGGAAATATAAACTATCATCAAACCAAGCAAAGTTTGAAGAAGAATATGGCCGTAATGGTGGCTGGTTTAAACTTTTTGAATCCTGCGAGGACTATTTGGGCTCTGATCTTTTAAAGAGCTCTGATGGAAAAACATTTATAGTCGTTGATAAGTGGATGTCAAAAGCTGATTATCAGGACTTTCTCGACGAAAACAAAGCTGAGTACGACCAGCTCAATGAAAAAAGTAAAGCGCTCTACGACGAAGAAGAGCAAATGGGTGAGTTTGACTTGCTACAATAAGCATAACCACCACTCCTTTATAGACGTTTGAGTTAGTGAATCAAACTAACTTGAAAATGAAATCAACCACAAGAATCACTTTGATGGTGGTCATTGCCGCCATCGTATCCTTTTCCTTTATCAAATCAGAAGAGCATATAGCTGAAATGGAAGCTGTAAAAAAAGTCGTGTATGATTCGTACATCAATGGGGCATTCAATGAACTAAATGCTGAAGCGATGGAAAAGGGCTTTCACAAAGACTTTTCCATATTTACACCTAAAGGTGAGGAGATAAGCAAATATCCAATTGCGGACTGGATTGCCGGTGTGAAGAAGAAAAAAGCTAACGGATATGACCAAAATGATAAAAAGAATATTTGGGATCACAATTTTGCAAATATTGACATTACTGGTAAGGCAGCACAAGTTAAAGTCGAGTTAAAAAATCAGGGGAATCATGTTTATACAGATTATTTGAGCCTTTTAAAATTCGATAGTGGATGGAAGATTGTTGCCAAAGTTTATCATAAACATGAAAAATAAAATCTCATCAAACAATAGCTCATTTGTGAATGAAAATAAGGATTGCTACGCGTGAAGATGTGCCATATATGGTTGCAATGCTGGCCGATGATAAACTAGGGATCCTTCGAGAAGACTATCAGATTCCATTACCAAAAAAGTATTTTGATGCATTTCAAAAAATCAATCAAGACCCAAACCAGTTCCTGATCGTGGGAGTAATAGAAGGAGAGATAGTTGGAACGGCACAGCTATCGCTTATACCATACTTGACTTATCAGGGAGGTATTAGAGCTCAAATTGAAGCTGTTCGAGTTAAATCAACATATAGAGGAAGTGGCTTAGGAGAAAACCTGATTCAATGGATGATTCAAAAGGCCAGAGAAAGTGGGGCACATCTAATCCAGCTCACAACTGACAAAAAAAGACCCGAAGCATTAAAGTTTTATGAGAAATTAGGGTTTAATGCCACACATGAAGGCATGAAGATGCACTTTTAAGTTCTACTTTTACATAGCTATGTTACTTATAAGTGCACTTGCATCTGAGGTAAATCTATTGTTGATAATAAGCCTCGTTATTGTTTTCCTAGGATTGATCCTTAGGCGCTTCAATCAGCCTTACATTATCGCTTATATTCTTTCAGGAGTAATCTTAGGTCCCTATGGATTAGCTATCGTGACTGATACCGAAGTAGCCCAAAGCCTTGGCGATATAGGGTTGATCATTCTAATGTTCTTCATAGGAATGGAAATTTCCCTACCTGACTTCCTTAAACGATGGAAAGTGGCCTTTTTTGGTACTGGCATGCAAGTCATTTTCAGCATTTTACTCATGTACATGTTGGGCAGCTTTCTCGACTGGTCCATCAATCGAGTGATCTTGCTAGGCTTCATTATAAGTATTAGTAGTTCAGCAGTTGTAATCAAGCTCGTTCAGGATAGGTCTTCATCAGATACAAAAACCAGTGATAATGTCATCAGCATATTGCTAACACAGGACATTCTCATCGTCCCAATGATAATTACGCTAACCCTGCTAGGAGGACAATCTCTTGATATCGGGCAAGTAACATTGCAGATAATTGGCGGGATTTTGATCATGATAGTCATGATCTATTTGATCAAAAAGCAAAGAATTAAACTCCCTTTTGAAAAGGTATTGAGTAAGGATCACGAATTACAAATTTTTGCCGGACTAATCGCATGTTTTGGATTAGCACTCATCACCTCCTTGTTTGAATTATCTGCCAGCTTGGGTGCGCTTATTTCAGGCATCCTTATCAATGCCTCCGATTCGAATAAATGGCTGCACGATAGCCTGCATTCGTTTAGAGTAATTCTCATCTCGATTTTCTTTATATCTGTTGGAATGCTCATAGATCTTACATTTTTAAGTGAGCATATTATAGCAGTTAGCTTCCTTGTGCTCATCGTCTACTTGTCAAATCACGGGATCAATACGCTCTCCCTCAGACTTCTGGGCAATGACTGGAAAGAAAGCCTCCTCGGAGGTTCATTCCTTGCACAAATTGGGGAGTTCAGTTTTGTGCTGGCAACTATCGGTCTACAGCAAGGTATAATCACTACATATGGATATCAAATCACGATTATTGTAATTGCTATCACGATATTCATCAGCCCATTCTGGGTATCTCTTACTCAGCTTTTAATAGGAAAGAAGAGTTGAAAATCTTAAAAATCAATATCACCCCAGACGCTTGACTTTGCATAGGAAAAATATCCTCTGTCAATTACAATCGGCGAAGTAATATTATTATGATAGAGTCCTCCGGTACCCAGCCCGTGAAATTCATCACTATTGGAGTATGTAGAAGCAAATTGAGCTATTGCATTAAGGCCAAGATTAGATTCCAGATATGAGGTGATCCACCACTTAATTCCATGTATCTCTGCCAGGTCAATCCATTCTTGTGAGGACGCAAAACCTCCATGTAGGGTAGGCTTAATAACCACATAGTGAGGCTTTAACTCCTGCATTAAATCTACACGGTCTCTCGACGAATAAATCCCTATAAGTTCTTCATCCAGCGCTATTGGTATTTCACTTCTGTTACATACAAGTTCCATTGCTTCATGTTGCATTGGCATAATGGGTTGTTCGATCGAATGAATATTAAACTTACTCAGCTCTTTCAGTTTAAAAAGCACCTCATTTGTTTGAAAAGATCCATTTGCATCTAATCGAATGATAAGATCCTCCGATACTGAACGTAAAGATTTGATTATTTCTATTTCGGTTTCAAAATCGAGCGAACCCACTTTTAGTTTAATACATCTAAACCCTTGATTCAACTTTTCCACGATTTGCTCTTGCATGAAATTTTTATCCCCCATCCAAACCAGACCATTTATCGGAAGCTTAATTTTTTCCAAATTTTCACTAAAAATCAACTTCTTCCCGCCATGAATTAAGTCCAGAAATGCCATTTCCATCCCAAAGCGAACGCTTGGGATTGCAGGAGGCACCAGCTTACTCACTACATCATAAACTTCTTCTTCTGATTCCGGAGTAACAATTTCTTCAATATCGACACACAACCTCTCAAGAAAATTAGGCACATCTTCAACATCTTCCGGACTGAGTCTTTGAATTGGGGCGACCTCACCAATTCCGAACCTTCCATCCTTATCAATCAATTTTAAAAACCAAACCTTCCGATCACTCATCTCTCCCCTACTTGTCCGGGCAGAAAATTTAAAATCAAGAACATACGGTTTAATTTCGAGGCTCAACATGGATCTAAAATTAGACGATTTTCTCTACGAACTGCCAGATGACAGGATTGCCAAGCATCCACCTGAGACAAGAGGTGGCTCCCGGCTACTCGTTTATAAACAAGGTGAAATTTCTCATCACGAATTTATGAACATTCCTTCCCTATTGCCTGATGAATCACTGCTTGTTTTTAATGACACGAAGGTTATTCCAGCCCGTATCATTCTTCATAAAGAGAGTGGTGCTAGAATTGAAGTTTTCCTATTGGAACCTCTTACACCATCTAAAGTGCATGAAGAGGTAATGAATACGAAAAAAGAGTGCTCCTGGAAATGCATGATTGGAAATGCGAAAAAATGGAAAATTGGAACATCGCTTCACTTAGAAGATTTATCTCTCAATGCCATTCGTACCGCACATGATGAGGTGACTTTTCATTGGAATAACAGTCTCACTTTCTCTGATTTATTGACCGAAATAGGTAAAATCCCACTTCCACCTTACATTGATAGAGAAGTAGAAGAGTTTGATCAAGAGCGTTATCAAACTGTGTATTCACGCATGAAGGGTGCCGTAGCAGCACCAACAGCCGGACTTCATTTTACAAACGAAATAATTGAAACCATCACTAAAAAAAGGATCAAAACAGATTATCTCACCCTTCATGTCTCAGCTGGCACCTTTCAGCCAATAAAAAATGCCAACATCGCCGAACACCCTATGCATAATGAGCAAATATGGGTGAGCAGAGAAAATGTAGAGAATCTTCTTCTTGCCAAAAAGGTCATTTCAGTCGGAACAACCTCTATGAGAACCTTGGAAAGCTTGTATTGGTATGGTGTGAAACTAAAAAGTGGTGATTCTGAGTTTTTTATAGATAAAAAAGATGCCTACAACCTAAAACCAATTGAAAGAGAGGAAGCACTTCAATATGTTTTAGAGGAGATGAAACGACGAAATGTCGAGCGAATCGGCGGTCAAACGGAAATATTCATTTACCCAGGCTACAAGTTCCAAATATGTGATGGATTGGTTACAAACTATCATTTGCCGGGCTCTACATTAATACTGCTCGTCGCATCATTTATAGGCAATGACTGGAAACACGTGTATGACAGTGCATTAAATAACAACTACAGATTCCTTAGCTATGGAGATAGCTCACTGCTTCTACCCTAGGTGGACTTCATTTTAATCCTTTGATCACGAATGTAGTCCAGGGAAAACTTCCCACTACCCGCAATCCCAACCACGATAAGAAGTCCAAGAGTAATTGCTGCTACAGGAAACTCCATATAGTTTTCAGCAGTTAGCATTTGCTTATAGTTGAAGATTACGGCTCCAGCAAGAATCGGGATGTTAAGCAAGCACATCCATCGTGTAAGAGCACCACACATTAGAATAATACCTCCGGCCATGTGGATGAAAATAATGGCATGAGCTAAATGAGCTGCCACAAAAACCCATCCTACTGACTGAATGTTAGCTGTGAAACTATCAAAATTACTTGCAAAGACAATTCCTTTGTAAGTAATAAAGCCACCCAAAGCAATTCGAAGAAAATCGACCAAAATGGGTGGATTTATTGATTCGAGTTTTTGAACAATCCCCATAACTTATGCCATTTGGTGTATCATTAAGTTATTCAAAAAATCATTCAATTGCAATTTTTACGACTCGGTAGAACCGTTCAGGCTATTCATCGAAAGAATAAAAAATACCCTAAATAGGGTATTGATTGCCAGTAGCAAACACCCTTGTTTTGTATTACCAACTATTCAAAAGCTATGAGTCAATTATTAAAAACCTTGTCTCTAGAACGAGTTCACTTAGAACTATTCGGGAAATGTTTCCTATTAATTCTAATCCTCGCTCTTTTGATACTTTGATCGCTCTGATCACCGCACTACTATTTACCGTTAAACATTTAAAAAGCGCCCAAGGGCGCTTTTTTCATTATGGTTTATCAGCTCAATAAATAGTTTTTCGTATCACTCAATCTCAAATCTTGCGAGAATTTTATAGTCTAATATTATTTCTCTGAAATTGAGATTATATTCTGGTTCCCAATAATCGCTAGCTAAAGCTCTGCTAACCGCCCCTGCTGACCTCAATCGATAGCTATATCCATAACTGTCAGCTTCATGCTCAATGCCAATTTCCTCAACAAACAAAAGCCCTTTTACTTCCTGACCTATTTCTGTGAGCATCAAATCAGCTTTTTTCTTTGCAGACTTTATAGCATCAACTTTTGTTTTGGATTTGTAATCAGACAGATCAGAATGATCAACTTTATCAAGAGATATGTAATCAACTCGAAGTTTTCCCACCTTCTCATATACTTTGCTTACATGCTCTACATCATTCAAGGTAAGTTTATATCGTTTAGTAGTGTTTAATGTTGGCTGAAAAACGCCATAGTGTATGTTTCCATCGATATCTTCAATA
The DNA here is from genome assembly GCF_900188325.1 of Ekhidna lutea. Classification (GTDB taxonomy): domain Bacteria; phylum Bacteroidota; class Bacteroidia; order Cytophagales; family Cyclobacteriaceae; genus Ekhidna; species Ekhidna lutea. The sequence goes on from NZ_FZPD01000004.1 coordinate 163,281, forward strand.
ACCAACTGTTCATCGGGATTTATACCAATAGATTTTAAGGTATCAACGAGTGCATGCTCGATTTCTGAAATTGGATGTCGCTTCTTATTTCTCTCTGTGATTCGAATGGAAAGCTCAATCTTATCTGGCACAATAGTCATTTGAGACTCACCTGTTACTTCCACATAAGGGAGACTTCTGATTAGTCTGGTTTGAGCGAACGATGATAGCGAAATAAAAACGACGACAATTAAGGATGATATTTTCATATTTTAATTTTTGTTTGATTCTCTATGTATCCCTGTAAGTACTCATGTGGTAACTATGCTTTCTACCATTCCAATACAATCACGGTTAAATGCAATTATTTATTCGATTAGGTACAGTTTGAGTTTATCAAAAAACTTCAAAAGTGGCTATGAAACTGTCCCATTTTAAGATGGCCTTAGAAATATTTATCGCATGCACGTTAAGTGAGTAAATTGCATCTATTAGACACATAAGCATGGAAACAGTTAGATATAGTGTTACAGAAGAACGACTGAACGTAATAACGCATGCGATTGGGGTTATCTTCGGGGCTGTTGCTACAGGTTTTATGTTGCTAAAAACCAACTCTTTAGAATCACGAATTGCGGTTCTAACCTTTGGCATAAGCCTGATACTCTTATACACAGCTTCTACCCTATATCATTTAGCTACAAAACCGGAGCAAAGAGTTAAGCTTCGTATATTCGACCATGCCGCTATTTATGTATTGATAGCGGGTACTTACACACCTGTATGTATGATCACACTAAGTGACAGTATTGGATTTACCCTGCTAATTATTATCTGGAGCGTTGCGATTTGTGGAGTAACATTAAAACTGTTCTTCACAGGACGATTCGATCGACTATCCACCATTATGTATATAGCCATGGGTTGGATTGCTTTATTTGCTATTAAACCCCTACTTTCAGCTATGAACACAGATGGCCTTCTGTGGATGTTGTATGGAGGAATATTTTATACAATAGGTGCAGGGCTTTACAGCATTCGCTCAATTCCTTTTAATCACGCCATATTTCATGTATGTGTTTTGGGTGGCAGCATATGCCATTTCATAATGGTGTATTTTCATGTTTTATAGTATCATAATCGACATAAACTCATAACAAAACGGAATATCTGAATAGGTAATTCGGAATGGATTGTATAACTTATTATAAGTTTATTCTTAACCGTTAATGACTATTTGCCTACCCATTTTTATTAAAAAAATGATCAGACTCTACTCTCTACTGGTCTGTGTTGGCACATTTTTCTTGCCCCTGATTAATGATGCACAGCAACTAAACCAACAGAAAAGGTTGAGTCAGTTTGTGCTTAGAAGCTGGAATACAAACGCTGGACTTACTTCTGAGTCTGTCAGCGAAATGGTTCAGACAAATGATGGTTACATCTGGATTGGAACGTACACAGGCTTACATCGTTTTGACGGGAAGGATTTCACCGTATTTACTAATCAAAACAGTGACTTACCATCATCTAATGTGCTAAGAATTGAAAAGGGGCAGGGAGGGGAACTTTGGCTTGGAACGCTCCATGGAATAGCTATATATGAAAACGGGGTTTTTACTGTTCCTGAAAAGCTCGATTCTGTAGAGAACTTAAGCATCGAGGAGATGCTAATTACCAGAGATGGAGATTTATGGTTTAGCACTAAATCAAACAATCTCTTCTACTATAATCAGAATAGTCTAACCGAATTCACTAAAGAGTTTGGTGTAGAAAATAGCACAGTACTTTCAATGTGCGAAGATCGCAACGGAAATGTGTACTTTGGAACCGATGACTCGCAGCTGATCATCTATTCACCATCAGGAACCTTAGTAAAGTATAGCCTTGGAAATGATCTGAATGGAATAAATGTAATGGAATCAAAGAGCGGCCTAACCTATTTGGGAACCGGTGATGGATTTTACCTGTGGGATGGAACCGAGCTTATAAAAAATCCAATCTTAGGTTCCTCAACTGTTAACTCAATTCTAATAGATGAAAATAAAACATTTTGGCTAGGTACAATGAAGGGCCTTTTCAGATATCAATCCACAACACAATCATTAGATTCGCTCACTGAACAAAATGGCATTCCAAACAATATCATTGAAGATCTAATTTTTGATTCTCAAGGTAATGTTTGGGTTGGAACCTATCGAAGCGGGATATTCTATTTAGGGGACGGCTCAATCACCAGTTTTACAAAAAATGATGGACTAGCCACAAATATAATCAGTAGTGTTACAGAACTTAATGAAGAAACATTTCTACTTGGTAATGAAAATGGATCACTAAACCTCCTTCAGAACGGGCAAATTTCTGATTATAAACCAGCAATTTCAATTCCATCTGAGCGACTGAAAAACTTATTCACTGATAGCAAAGGTCGTGTTTGGGTCTGTACTTATGGTGGTCTGGTAATCCTGGATGGTCCCCGAAGTAAACACTATAAGGTATCAAATGGCTTTCCAGACAATTTTATCAGGCTTGCTTATGAGGATAAAGACGGAACCATCTGGCTTGGGACTAAAAATGCAGGACTATTGCTTTTCGAAAGCGACGACCTAAGTAAATGGAAGTCAATCACTATCGAAGATGGCTTGAGTAGCAATTACATTATGTCTATAGAGGAGAATAAAAATGGAGACATGATTGTAGCCACTATTAGTGGTTTGAATTTTATCCGTGACAAAGAAGTCTTTAAAACTGTAACCACCGACGATGGGCTGCCGTCAAACTTTATGTTTTCCACTCAAGCTACTTCTGAATATATCTGGATTGCTTCTAATGATGGGCTTTCCGGTTATAGTGAGAATGGAATTGTAAATTTCAATACAGAAAGGGGAATGCCTACTAACATCATTTATGATGTCATTGCAGATAAAAGTGGGACTCTTTGGATGCCAGCTGAAAACGCTATTCTTGCTATCAAAATAACAGCTTTAGAAGCTGCCGCGGAAAACCCGGAAAAAGGAATAAAAGTCAAGCAATATGACGAAAGCTATGGGATGAAAAACAGTCACTGTCTAGGTGCAGTTTTAACATTTGTAGATTCGAAGGATAGGTTCTGGGTTCCAACCATCGGAGGAATAGTAATGATGGATCCAGACAATATTAACACACCATCATTCACACCAAGTATCATAATTGAAGGAATACAGGCAGACAATGTTCACTTACCTTTAGGAGAGGGCGTCAGTGTGCCGTCCGGCACTAACCGACTGTTGATAGATTTTACTGGAATCAGCTATGCACAAACAGAACTGCTACAGTTTCGATATAAGCTCAGCCCTTTCGATGATGAATGGGTAATAGCATCAAATGAAAGAAATGCAATCTACACCAACCTTACACCTGGCAACTACGAATTCGAACTACAAACAGGTGTTGAAGGAAATTTCACCGACTCCACACTTACTACTCGAATCAGGATTGAAGCTTCGTGGTGGCAAACTACGTGGGCAAAAATTCTGCTGATCTTCGCAGTGATTTGTCTTGCTTTATTTATCTATTGGATCAGGTTGCGATCTCTTAGAAAGAATAATATCAGGCTTGAAGAGACGGTTACTAAAAGGACAGAGGAAATTGAAAACCAGAAGCGTGAACTGAAAAGTGCTATTGAGCAATTGAGAAGTGCTCAAGAGCAAATGATACAATCAGACAAAATGGCTTCATTAGGGATTTTAGCTGCAGGAGTTGCCCATGAAATTAATAACCCTTTAAATTTCATACAAGGCGGTATTGAAGGATTAGAACAAAAACTAAAAAAGCACAAAAGCATAAAGAAAGAAGATTATGGAGTTTTAATTGGAGCTGTTAAAGAGGGTATTTCAAGGGCCTCCACAATTGTGCATAGCTTAAATGAATTTAGTCATGCATCTGAAGATAAGTTAGAACCCTGTGACGTACATCACTTAATTGATAATTGTATTACCATGATTGGTTACCGACTTAAGAATGGGATAGAATTAACTAAAAACTATGATAGCAAAGAAGCCATTGTACTCGGCAACAACGGAAAACTGCACCAAGCGTTTCTAAATATTATCACAAATTCAATTCAAGCAATAGATAGAAAAGGGAAAATTACAGTTGAAACTGAAATCAATAGTGAAAACATATTCATTGAATTTATTGATTCAGGACACGGTATAAAACCGGAGCATCTCACCAAAATAACTGAGCCCTTCTTTAGCACAAAAGAGCCGGGAAAAGGTACGGGGCTGGGGCTTTCTATTACCTACACAATTATCAATGAGCATAAAGGTAAGTTAGCATACAATTCAGAATGGGGTAAAGGAACCACTGCCAGAGTTTCCTTGCCACTGCTTAAAAAGTAATTTTAGAAATGTCGATAACATTATCTGCCCCTATTCTCAAATTCGAATCAGAGCTTTGGAGCTACTATGTTCCTATTCCAAAAGAATTGGGTCATTCATTGATTGATGGAGAAAATCGCAGAGTTAAGTGTACAATAAATTCTGGTGAGCCAATCTATACCGCATTAATGCACAAAGGGGATGTATTTAGCATTTATGTGAAAACCGATTTTCTCAAAAAGAACGGATTATCTGAAGGTGATGAAGTCAAAGTAGCGTTGGAAAAAGATGCATCAGAATATGGAATGCCAGTTCCGGAATCTTTTCAGGCCCTAATGGATCAGGATGACGAAGGATTAAAGTTTTTCAAACAGCTGACCATGGGCAAACAACGGAGTTTGATTCATATTGTAGGAAAAGTGAAAAATGTGAACAGCCAGATCGCGAAAGGGCTTGCCATAATGCACCACCTCAAAGAAGAAAAAGGTGAATTAGACTTTAAACGGTTGAATGTCCTTATCAAGGAATACAACAATCGCAAATAATCAAAGTGGACATAGAAAAAATTGGATTCGGTGGTGGTTGTCATTGGTGCACGGAAGGTGTATTTTCAATTATTAAGGGCGTTACCAACATTGATCAGGGTTGGATAGCTTCTAAACCACCAAATGACCAGCATTCAGAAGCAGTGCTTCTACTCTTTAATCCATCTATTATTCAACAAGAAGATTTGATCAGTATTCACCTTCAAACACATGCATGTACCTCCGGTCATTCTATGAGAGAGAAATATAGATCAGCGATATATACATTCAATCAGGCACAAGCATTGATGGCTCGCCAATCCATAGATCAATTACAGGTCGGGTTTAATGAGAAAATCATAACAGAAATTCTGCCATTTTACTCATTCAAGCCATCTCAGAAAAAATATCAGAACTACTATCAGAAGAATCCGAAAAGACCATTTTGTGAAACATATATTTCTCCGAAAGTATTAATGCTGCTAAAGGAGTTTAATCACCTCACTGTTTAAGCTTATCTTCGTTTTATGAAGAAAGTACTAATTCTTATTACCATACTTATTTCTACTTCTATTGTAGCACAGGATCAGCTCTACAAAGTCACCTTGCTTAGGGCAAAACCGGGAGAACTACTCAATCTAATAAATCTTCTGGATCAGGATATTGCTAATTATGAGTCATACCTTGAAAACAAACCTTACCTGCTTCGCCATAGTCAGGGAGATCACTGGGATCTAATGCTTATTTATCCAATTGATGAATTAGAGAGTTATTTCACTAAGACAGCAACAGACAGAAGGGCTAATTCCAGAACGTTTGAAAAAGAGCATGCCAGCGATTTTTTTCAAATTGTATCATTTCAGGAGGAAGCGATAGTCAAAGGCCCGCCTATAAACTCATTTATTGACGCATTCGAAAAATATGAACTGTTTCATATTGAAATATTCACCGCACTTGCAGGAAAACAATCAGAACTTTTAGAACAGCGGCTGGCAGAAAATCAATATTATGCCGGTATCGAACACCGGCCAAACTTCATCTTTACACGTGTTTTTGGACCAAGTTGGGACAACTTTACCATAGGCTTTTATGAAGATATGCATGACTTTGCTGGACCGGAAATAACGTTCGAAACCGAAGATCAGGCAGCCAAAGAAGCTGGTTTCGACGGGGTGAACTATATTGGCAGTTACCTACGTTCACTCATTGCTGAGCATCACGATACACTGGCATGGAAGGTTGATTAATTTATTGTGATAATTATGAAGATAGATTTAAAATACAAAGGAGACGAAGAATTTACCTCTACCAATGAGAATGGAAATACAGCTGAAATCGATATGCGATCAGCTGATCAAAAACAACATCAATCACCCACCGAACTGCTACTTTCTGCAGTTGGAGCATGTGCAGCTGTGGAGATCGTATCTATGGTGAAAAAGCGTAGAAAAACGTTTGTTGATCTGGATGCAGAAATTAGTGGTGAACGGCGAGATGAACACCCAAGAGGCTTCACTAAAATTCATCTAAAATATATCATTACCTCTCCTGATTTAACGGATGAAGAAGCGGAGAGAATAGTAAATCTTGCTACAACAAAGTATTGCTCAGTAGCCGGATCACTAAGTGCAGAGCAAACTCATTCATTTGAGATAGTCAGACCTTAGCCGGCAACAAGTTTATCAAGTACATCTTTCAGCTTGCTAAATGAGCTCATCTCATACATGATTAGAATTTCTCCGGAAATATTTTTCCCTTTGATGGAGAAATTTGTTCGGCATATGAGAACTTGGTTGAATCGTTCCTTATCTAGTTCGCCATATATTTCAGTGATATCACCTTGATAACTCTTCGGCATATGATAGTCTAGTGGAGCATCCAGCATGTTCCCAAAAGAACCCATAATGGCATTCAGGATTATATTCCCAACCTCAACCATCAGGCCATCCTTCATTTCTTTTAGAGCTTCAGAATCCGGATCCTCATGAATAAGGAGTGAAGCAAGTAAACCGGCACTTTCCTCAGGTAAAATGATATTGGCCAGGCCTTCATATTCACCGGAAAATTTTAACTCAACCGCATGCACATCTTCATCAGCAAGTTTCTGTAGCTCTTCAAATACATTATCAAAGCTTATCAGGTTTACGTATGGGACATTTAACAAAACCTCTGCACCTACCATCTGACTCAACGAAGCTGAGCCTTTTCCTACACCAATATTGATGATTTCTGTTATTGTATCTTTCTGTTGTGGAGTTAGCATAATTTCTACTTAGCTTGACTTAAAACATCATTAAGGATTCTTTCTAGCTCATCTTTAGAAACTACCTTATTCATAAAACCTGCTGCACCTAGCTCTAGAGACTCTTCTCTTCTAGCCTTTTGTACATCCGCAGTTATTACTATCACAGGTACACTGTTATTCCTTTTCTTCAGTTCCTTTAGCGCTTCAATTCCAGACATCCCACCCATCAAAAGATCTAAGAAAATGCAATCAAAAGAATCATCCAGTTTCTCTAACATTTCTTCCCCGGATGAAACCGCTTCATACTTATGCCCCAATTCATCTACAATATCACCTAGTATTTTTCGCTGGAAAAATGAGTCATCGGCTATTAATATTCTTTTCATGGTGCTTTCTTTAGAATGAGCGTTACTTTGGTCCCTACCCCTTCAGTGCTTGATACATTAACATCTCCTTCATGCAAATGCATGATTTGCCTGACGATTGACATACCAAGACCGTGTGATGGTTCTCCTCCTAGCCCGGGTCGTTTTGATTTACCAAACTTGACAAAAACATTTTTAAGAATATCATTACTCATTCCAATACCTTCATCTGCAATATTTATATAAACATTGTCTGCCACATCTTCAATCGAAATATTGATATTAGAACCAGATTCACTGAATTTCACTGAATTCCCAAGAATATTGTCCATAACTCGTGTGAACTTTGCTTCATTTATATACACAGAGCTTTCAGATTCACAAGTTAAATGAACCTTGATCTGCTTTTTCATTGTAAGCAGTCTATGGGTGTCAAGATAACGTCTCATGAATTCAATCATTGGCACAGGTACAACCTTTAGCTGATATGTCTCAGACTCTATCTCTGCCAACGCTAAAACCTCATTAGCAAGATTCAGACTTTTGTTGCCATTCATTTTGATCATATCAAGGTAGGTGAGTAATTCTTCTTTGTCTACCTCTTCTGCACTTGTGAGTGAATGTTGCAATAAATTAACTAGTCCAATGATTGATCCTAGAGGCGCACGAAAATCATGTGCTGCATTTTGCAAATAGAGTATCGTATTGTCCTTTTCAGGAATAACCACACACAGACACTTTACTTCATCGCCTATCTTTTGACCAGAACAGTTTATAATGAATTTTTTTCCCTGACTATGGATGGTAAATAAGCATTCACATAACTCATCACTTAATTTATTCCAAAAGGTACGTAATGAGTTAATTTCCTTTTCTTCAACAATTTTAGTTAGATGGTACTCACCTATTTCTAAAACTTTGATTCCCTTAAAGTCTATCACCTGAAAGATTTCAGGATTACTCCAGTCAATCCACATGTGAGAAACTGAAGACTCAAACAGTCGTAGCTTTTCTTCTATATCTTCCTCCTTCAAAATGCGCAAGCGATTGTGGTTACTAAAGGTAATTTAATTCCATTTATTTTAGTAGCTGCACCATACAAACGAGCGAATGAACCAGCAATTAAAAATAGGATTAGCTCAAATATCTCCCATTTGGCTTAACAGGGAGAAAACTTTAGATAAAGTAGCGGATTTTGTCTCTAAAGCAGCTGATAATAACGCCAAGCTTGTTGTTTTCGGTGAAGCATTGGTACCTGGATACCCTTTCTGGCTTGATCGGCTGAACGGTGCAGAGTTCAACTCAACTACTCAGAAGCAAATACATGCAATCTATGCTTTAGAAGCAGTATGCATTGAAAAAGGACATCTCGATACGCTGTGCAAGCTTGCTAAATCTAAAAATATCTCCATATATCTAGGTACAATCGAGCGACCAAATGACAGAGGTGGTCATAGTCTATATTGCTCAATGGTCTTTATTAGCAATCAGGGTGAAATTAAATCCGTTCATCGGAAACTAATGCCCACATATGAGGAGCGCCTTTCCTGGAGCCCGGGAGACGGTCATGGACTTGTCACTCATCAAGTACCACCCTTTACAGTAGGAGGTCTTAACTGTTGGGAAAATTGGTTGCCACTAGCCAGGTCTGCCTTATATGCGCAAGGCGAAAACCTACATGTTTCCATCTGGCCAGGAAACAAAAGAAATACTGAACAGCTTATTCCAGTCATCGCACAGGAATCCAGATCCTACGTTGTGGGAGTTTCCGGACTGTTCTCTGCTAAAGACATCCCAGATGAATTTCCGTTTTCAAAAGAAATGAGAAATGTTACAACTGAAGCATTGGCAGATGGTGGCTCATGTATCGCTGCTCCTGATGGAAGCTGGGTCATTGAACCATTAGTAAATAAGGAGGATTTGATAATCGCCGAAATTGATTACCGAAAAGTGCTTGAAGAACGACAAAACTTTGACCCATCAGGTCATTACTCAAGACCCGATGTTCTTAGTCTAAATGTGAATTGGGAAAGGCAATCAATCATAAAATGAAACGAGTTTTTTCCTTATTTATCCTTCTATTGGTCTTTACCGCATTTTCCCAATCTCCGGAAAATGATGATCTTAACTATAAGCAGGCTATTGAATGGCTAAATAGCAAGCTTAATTACATTTATTATGATGATGTAGGAGAGAAATGGTGGAACAATACCTTTTATGCAAACGAAGAAAAAATCATCACCATCAAACATATTGCTTCCGACAGGCCAAATACGGCCAACATCAGTGATAAAGACTATACTATACGCACATTTCGCATTCAGGATATTGACCCTAAAAGCCTGAAAATACAGGATGTAGAAGAATCAAGAGGAAGAATCGTAAAAGGTAAAATGCTTGAACTTCGGACCTTTGGCTATAAAGACCTCATTCATAAAAAGATTAACAACAGGCGTGGAAGCAGTACCTCCTTTCTATTTCTTTCATTCCCTGAGATACTTAACGATAGCTTGGAAAATTACGCCAACGTTGTTAAGGAGAAATTTGAAGAAGCAATTTTAGCAAGCACCAAGGTCTATTCAAATAAAGATGAGACAGATGTTGACCTGGTTTTTAACATTCTGACTGGAAATTTTCTTTCTGAATCAAAGAAAATCTGGCATTCCGAAATGGTTCAAAAAAACTTGTTGAAAATAGATATCGGAGACGAAATAATTCGATACCTGGGATATGATGAACAAAAAAATTCTTTCTACCTCCTTACCATACAAATGGGTGTCTATGATACACAGCCACTAAAATTCCATGGTGATCAGCAAATTTCATTGAGAAAAGATTCGACAGATATCTTTCAATTCAAAACCCATAACTGGTTTAATTATAATGGAGAGAGATTTTTCAGAAACTAGAATGATTTAAACTTTCAAGACTATTAACCGCTTGACTTTTATACTTTCTGCCAATTGGGATTTCATGCTGACCCACCGTAACTGTCTCCTTATCATAAGCACCCACTTGATCTCTATTTACAATAAATGAGCGATGAACCCTGACAAACCCATCAGGTAAGCGTTCAGAAATCGCACTAATTTTTTCTTTCGAAAGAATTGTTTCAGAGATAGTATGGACTTTTATATAATCAGCCATGCTCTCAATGAAAAGTATATCATTGAGTTTGACAGGGACGTTTTTCCTATTAGACCGAATGACAATTTCTTGCATTTGCTCTTTTTCAAGCTTCACCTTCAAATTAGCAATGAGATCATCGCGTTCTTTGAGCCTTCTGAAAGCAATCACCATTCCTTCTATAGAAACAATAATGTATAACACCATTGTTAATATGTATATGTCACCCGCTATAGATCCCAGGTTTGAGAACTGATAGTCAGCCAGGATAATAAAAGCCAAAATCATTACCATCAGCTCAAGATAAACTGAAACAACAGCTAGGTATATCAGGTATAAAGCGAACTGCATTCGCTTACCTCGCATTAAATATTTAGGAACCAAATACCTGTTGAAGAAAATCGAAGTTCCTAATATTACCGGTATCAGGAAGGTCACAAAATAAAACGAAACAAGTAGTCCATTTAGAGAAGTGCTGAAAAGAAGTGTCAGGAACCCACATATACCTGACCAGAAAAAGAGTTGATGTTTTGTGATCATATCATCGAATATGACCATTTCAGCCATATTTTTAAACAAAAGTAGACAAACGACACATTTAGAACTGGATACTACCTTTTATCGTGAGCATGCACGCTATTGCTTTGTCTCATGTTAAACTTATAATCTGAATATTATGATTGAATTATTTCAAATGGGCGGTATCCTATTTATGAGCATCCTTACAATAGAACTGCTGGTTGTTTTATTTTTATTAGGAAAAGGTTTGGTAAACAAAGATTCAAAAGCCAGATCATTGATTAAATCAGTAGGCCTTTTAGCGGTGATCACCGGAATACTTGGTCAACTAATCGGGTTTTTCTCAGCATTTGAGGCTATCCAGCAAATGGGCTCAGTATCTCCTGCTTTGCTGGCTGGCGGACTCAAAGTCTCTATGATAACTACCATGTATGGCATTACTATTTACATAATTGCGATATTATCAGCTGTAGTCCTTAAAATAAAGGCTTGAACCATGGCCGGAGGTTTCTCCGGCTTTTCCTTTTGGTTCATCCGTATTTTTCCTGATTTCCTTAATAAATTATGCTCATACTTTTACAAAACGATGAGCAAGGTAAACATAGGAAATAAGCTTGCAATGCTAATGATAGGCCTGTCTATCATCGTTATTGCTATGCTTACTTCTTTATTTTACACCCAATTTGACACAGCTCTTAAAGAACGGGTTTTACTACAATTATCCTCTGTTAAGCAGTTAAAAATTGTCAAAATCAAAGCGGAAATAAATGACAGAATATCGGCCTTTAGGCGTGTTGTCGATACTGAAGAGGATGAAGAACGATTTTTTAGTAACATTGAAAAATCGGAAACCATCCCCACTTTTCTTTCAGAAAAAGTTTCAGTTGAAAAAATACCGGAATTTCCTGACATCCATCTTGAGGGAATCCCCACTCCTTCACCTGGCCAAATTACTCTCGCCTTTATAGCACGTGTTGACGATCAGTTCATTTCAGCAATTGCTGACCTACCGGAAATACAGGAAATCCTACTCGAGCGTACTGGACTGGGGCAAACTGGAGAATCTTATCTGGTCGACGAAAATTATCGCCTTCTTACAAAATCAAGATTTGAAATAGCAGACCCAAGCATTGTTGAAGTAAAAACACAGGGTGTCTTAAGATCTCTGGCCGAAAATCCGGGTGAGGATACGTTCCCGGACTATCGTGGTGTAGAGGTCTTCAGTTCTTATGAAAAAATTTCCATCAATGGGCTTAATTGGGTCATTTTGACTGAAATCGATCGTCAAGAAGCACTATTTCCACTCAAAAAGTTGAGGTCCAATTTATTTTATATCCTTATTGTTATACTGCTTTTTGTTTTACTAGCATCGTATTTCTTATCCAAAATGATTGTAAAGCCCATTCTTACAATGGAAAAGCATCTAATGGAAATGTCTAGGGGTATTTTAGAGAAAGTCCCAACTTCAGATGGACGTAAAGATGAAATAGGAAGAATGTTTAATGCACTTGAGAAACTGGTAAGTGCACTCAGGGATACAGCTGTATTTGCAGATAAAATTGGTTCCGGTGATTTTGAAGCCGACTACACTCCACTCAGTGAGGATGATAAAATGGGTGCTGCACTCATTCAAATGAAAGAGCGATTACAAAAGTTTAAAGAAAACGAAGAAAGACTGCTTAAAGAGAACCAACGATCTATTCTAAATGGAGAGGAAAAAGAACGATCACGATTATCCAAAGAAATGCATGATGGTCTCGGACCGCTTCTCACTACTCTGAGAATGAATATACAGGAAGCTGATTTACCGGAAAGCACAAAAAAGAAACTGCTTTACAGACTAGACGAAACAATAGGAGAAGTAAGGAGAATGAGCAATAATTTGATGCCAAGCGTTCTTGTAGATTTTGGAGCTGGCGAAGCAATCGGCAACCTTCTAAATCAAATAAGTGATAATTTCGGAATGAAGGTTTTGTATAAAAATGACATGCCTTTGGAATCAGAAATTGACGACAATATTCATATTACATTGTACAGAATAGCCCAAGAGTCAATCAATAATGCCATCAAGCATGCAAATGCAACAGAATTAAAAGTTTCAATGAGTGAATTTGAAGATCATGTTGGTTTTTTCATTGCTGATAATGGGGTTGGATTTGATATCAATAAAACCTCATCGGGCAATGGAATAAGAAATATGAAAGAGCGTGTAAAACTAGCGAATGGAACCATTGAAATTCATAGCAACGAAAAAGGAACAACAATAGAAGTAGAAATCCCATTATCATGAGTAAGATCAAAACCATAGTAGTAGATGACCATCAATTGTTTAGAGAAGGTATCATATCACTGCTCTCTAAAAATGATGATCTGGAAATCATCGGTGAAGGAGCTTCCGCCGACGACCTATTTGCGCTTTTAGCTTCGTCCAGTCCCAACATCGTATTGATTGACATAACAATGCCTGGAACTAATGGGCTTGAAGTCATCCAAACCGCCAGGGAAAAATATCCTGAAGTGAAGTTCATTGTACTCACAATGCATGCTGAAGGACAGTATGTGGTAAAGGCCGTAAGAAATGGTGCTTATGGGTATCTGATTAAAAATGCAGACGAGAATGAGTTGATTACAGCCATTAAAAATGTCGCAAATGGAAAAAAGCATTTCAACAGTGAAATCTCACAGCTGATGATAGGTAACATGGCAATCGAAGGAGAGTCACACAAAAAACTTTCCGATCGAGAAATGGAAGTATTAAACCTTGTCTCGGAAGGTCAGACCACCAAAGAAATTGCGGATCAGTTGTTTGTTAGTGCCCGGACTGTGGAAACACATCGTGTTAATATGATGAAAAAACTAAAAGTGCAAAACACAGCGGAATTGATAAAAAAAGCTGCGCACCTTAAATTGATCTAGTCCTCAGTAAAAATACGGATATAAGGCTTAGCGATATCTTCTTAGCAATTTTTACCGCTATTTTCAGAGTCTAGGTAACACCTTTTTGCTTCTATCTTTGGACCAATCAAAAGCTGCACCCTTATGAGCATTTTCGACATCATAGCTGTTCTTATACTCTTTTCAGGGGTATTTATTTTCATAAACACCTTTTACCTCAAGCTTCCATCCTCTATAGGACTTACTATACTGGCTATTATATTATCCTTCCTGGTATTAATTTTTGGGTATGTTTTTCCAGAGTTTCACCTAGCGGAGCATGTAAAAAAATATGACTTTGCTGAAGTCATGTATAGGTTTGTGCTTAGTGTAATGCTTTTTGCCGGAGCACTTAATGTCGATTTTCGTAAGCTCGGCGATCAGCTCATCCCTGTGCTGGTTCTATCCTTTTTTGGAGTCTTAATATCCACATTTGTAATTGCTGGGCTGGTTTATTTCACAGCTGGACTACTTGGTATCTCCCTTCATTTTATTGCCTGTCTGGTATTCGGAGCGTTGATCTCATCTACGGATCCAGTAGCAATTACTAAAACAATTCAGCGTTTCCGAATGTCAAATGAGCTGGAAACAAAAATATCAGGTGAAGCACTTTTAAACGGAGGTATTGCCATCATTATGGCATTAGTCCTGGTCAATATTTACAAAGAAGAGGCCGCCATGGGTTCGCTTAATTTTACAGGCGCAGCTTGGATCTTGCTAAGAGATCTGGGGGGTGGACTTATTGCCGGCCTCTTCTTTGGATGGATGGGGTTTTCCGTACTCAAGTATGTCGATAATGACAGTGTAGAGGTCGAAGTTCTGGTTACCCTGGCACTTGTAATGGGGGGATCATATGTAGCAGATCTCATAGCTGTATCCTCAATGGTTGTAGCCGTTTCTACCGGTCTTATTCTTGGGAATTTTGGAAGAAATGAGAAAGGTGAAAATGCTGTAGGTAGCTATGTCTACAGGTTTTGGCAATTAATGGAAGAAACACTAGCAGCTATGCTCTTCGTCCTTATAGGTTTTGAAATGTTGGTTATTCCTCTTCGACTAGACTATTTCGCATTAGGTTTTTTTGCAGTCAACTTTGCATTATTTGCCAGATGGGTGAGTGTTTTCATCCCCATTCGGTTGATGTCGATGAGTCGCTCCTTTGATGATGGCACCATACCGGTGCTATCATGGGGAGCACTTAGAGGTGGCCTACCGGTAGCGGCCTCTTTATCACTTGCCAACTTCCCTGGCCAAGAACTAATTATCACTATGACATATATCGTTGTAGTATGCTCTGTACTTTATCAGGGACTTACACTAACAAAAGTGATGCAATTCTATAATGATAAGCATCCAATGAAATGGATGGATTAAAAAAATTGGTTTTCGTAGTTGAGTAATTTTTGGTGGACAAGGCAAGGGGTTCTTTTACGAATTGAGCTCCTTGTTATTGTTTAAAACTTCAACTTGCTCCCGAGTTCCATATCACTAAGCTCTAAATCAAGCGCTTTTGTTGAAAGTTGAATTTCACGAATAGAAATAATTAAAGAGAGCAAGAGTAAAACCAGGGAGATTCCAAAAATTGCACTACCCCAATCACCAACCTTCAGGTAGATAAAAAACATCGCCAAAACGCAGAGCAACAAGCTCATCAAACCAAATAACTGCATCGCGCGAATTAGAAAAAGTCGTTTTCTAAGGTTTTTAAGTTGACCCTCCAGCACACTTTTAGGATCAGCTAAATAGCTTTTATGCAGTTGCCTGATCAAGGTCGCTATTGCCAGAAAACGATTTGTATAAGCTAGAAGCAATAAGGAAATAGCAGGGAAAAGTAGGGCTGGAGTTGTAAGTGTTATTTGCATAATGTTCTTATTTCCTGAAAAACTCGTGAATTAAGCCAATTCCATAGGAAGTATGCTGAATCAAAGTTGCAAATACTGAGAATAAACCAACCTTTAAGCTAAGATGCATGAAACTAGCGTGCACCAATATCAACAAAAAGTAGAAAGAATAACCCCATGCTAAAAAACTTCCTAAGAGACTATTAAATAGTATTAGCAAGAAAGTTACCAGTATTCCAATTGTAAAAACTGAGGGAAATAAATGAGGTAACTTAATAGATACCCGGTAATCCTTGAATAGCTGAGTTCTGGTTCTTCCAAATGAATAAATCTGTTTTGAAAATGACACTAGATTATCTCTTCTCTTATGGTAGACTACCAAATCACTACTTATTACTGAACGATATCCTTTCATCTGAAACCGCTTACTTAGCTCCATATCTTCACCCATATTGGTTTTTTTGAACCCATCAAGAGCAAAAAACACCTTCTTATTGATAACCAAGTTGTAGCTACGTAAATGAGCCTCTTTATCTACTTTCAGTTTTCTCCCCCTTATCCCACCAGTAGTAAGAAAGGAAGTCATCGAGTAGGAGATTGCTTTTTGCAAAGTGGAAAAATCTTTATGTGAAGCGTCCGGACCACACAGAGCATCAGGGTCACTATCTGTGATTATTTTATCGAGGTTGGATAGATATTGCTCAGGAATAACACAATCAGAATCGAAGAATATTAGCCAATCCCCTTTTGCCAGCTTAGATCCAAAGTTTCTACTAAACCCCTGTCCGGTATTTTCTTTATAGTGATAACTAAGATCAAGCTTCCCCTTATATTTATCACAAACGGCTCTACAATCAAGCTCAGATCCATCTTCCACAATAATCACTTCAAAATCTAAGAATGATTGCTTCTCAAGACTTGCTAAAAGTTCATCTACCTCTTCAGGACGATTGTAAACGGGGATAATAATGGAATACCTGGGCATTGAAGCTAGGGTTTAACCTTACCTTCGGTTTTCTCAGAAATGAGATAATCCCCTTTTCTTTGATTCAGCTGAATCATCATTTCAGCAATAAACCCAGCCAAAAACAATTGCATACCAACGATCAAGGCTACAAGCGCCAAAAAGAATAATGGTTGATCAACTACATCTCTACGCGCCAATTGATAATATTGGCGGTATAACTTCTCGCCTATTACCCAGCCTGTAATAATAAATCCGCCTATAAAAGAGAGGCTACCAAACACACCAAAAAAATGCATTGGGTTTTTTCTGAAGCGAGATACAAATGTGACCGATAGCAAGTCGAGAAAGCCTGTGACAAATCGCTTCATCCCGTATTTCGTGGTTCCATACTTTCGCGCACGATGCTCCACTACTTTTTCTACGATTTTATTATAGCCATTCCATTTAGCAATGAGTGGAATGTACCGATGCATCTCTCCATACACCAAAATGTTTTTTACAACATCACTCCTATATGCCTTTAGTCCGCAATTAAAGTCATGCAGCTTAATACCCGACACCTGTCTGGTGACCCAGTTAAAGAATTTAGAAGGCACGGTCTTGCTGATTGGATCATGTCTTTTCTTCTTCCAGCCAGACACGATATCGAAATTCCCATCTTGAATCATCTTTACTAACCCCGGTATCTCATCTGGACTATCTTGCATATCTGCATCCATGGTAATAACTACTTTCCCCGATGCATTATCAAAGCCTGTTTGCAAGGCCGCAGATTTTCCGTAATTGCGGTTAAATCGAAATCCTATTATCCTATCATCGACTGAAGCATGTCTCTGGATGCTCTCCCATGAACCATCTCTGCTCCCATCATCGATGAGTAAAACCTCAGTTGATAGGTTATTAGTATCTACAACACGAAAAATCCATTCCAACAGCTCTGGAATGGATTCTTCTTCGTTATAAACGGGTATTACTATTGAGATGTCTTTAGGCACTATATACCTTCCGGTTGATTATTTTTAGTAAAAATACTTACAATCAAAGAAAGGATAAAACCGAATAACACTGTGCCGAGTATGCTGAAAATTGTCATGGCTACTGGTGACATGAATGCTTCTGAAAAACCCATTGCCTGATCTATCTCAGCGTCGCTCATTCCACGTGCTTCCATATCCATGATTGATTTTTCCTTTATTAGATTAACAAATTCAGTATTGATAAAGGAGATATAGACAAAGAAAAAGAGACTGTTTATAATCCCACCAATTAAAGTAGTGAGGGTTCCAATCCCGAGCCCTTTACTATAACTCATATACCCGTCACCTTCGGATTTGTATTCTTTATGAGCCATGAAGATGAGAGCTCCCAAAATCAAGTAGCCGATCCATGATACAGCTCTATTTTGCATCATACCAGCAAAATCTACAACAACTAAGAAAATGATACCTACGAGACCATATATAACACCCCATTTCATTGAAATGCTTTTTGTGGTGGGATTGGTTGTTTCTTCCATAATATTATTATTTAGGTTTTTTTCTTAAAATTATGGCAACCACAGGGGTAATCAAAAAGGCCGAGAATAGTTTATTCCGAAAGGTCATTTGAATCAGTTGAGCGGGTGTCATGTCACTTATAGCGTCATACCGCTCTTTTAAAGCAGCTTCTCCAAGCTCCTCCATATAAAACTCTTCATTCTGCTTCAAAAGAGCTCTGGCTCCCTCTCTGTAGGCTTCCATCAAGTCGGAATCCACATTTAATGTCAGATATAGGGTACCCTCAAAGAGCAGAACAGCTGGTATAAAAACAATAAAACCAATAGTTATACCCTGCCAGAAATGAAGGAAACCTCCATTTCGAAAGTCCTTATGTTCCTTCCCTGCAAAAAAGATAAATAAAAAATAAACCCCAAGATCAAACCAAAAATGGCGACTATCCAACAAAGGATTACTCCCAAAATTGATCGAAATAAAAAATAAACCAATTAAGAACACTCCACATAAGATGGAGTACTTTAAAGCAGGTTTTACCACAATTAAATATTTATTTTTTTTTGATTAATCGTACCAATGACTTTGCCTTTCAGTTCTGATTCCCAAAAAGGTGAATTATGAGATTTAGATTGATTTGTTGAACCGTTTAAAATCCAGCTTTCTTCCGGATCCACCATAGTCAGTTTACACTTTTCTCCTTCATCAATCTTTATCAAGTCAATACCCAATACTCTTCTAGGACCATTCACGACCCGATCTATTAAAATATCTATTGGAACCTCCTTCGAAACCATTAACAAACAAGAATAAAATGTTTGCAGAGAAATATTTCCTGCCTCTGCCAGATCAAATTCTAATTGCTTACTCTCAAGGTCATAGGGCCTGTGATTTGAACTTATTGCATCAATCGTACCGTCCTTTATACCTTTAACAAGTGACTTTCTATCCTTCTCTGTTCTATAAGGAGGTAGACTTTTATAATTAGTATTAAAATCTCCTATAGAAGAATCTGTGAAAATCAGATGATGAATACCCACATCACATGTCACCGCCAGTCCTTCTTTTTTAGCTTTCTTCACAAGCTCTACTCCTTTAGCTGTTGAGATTGATGAAAAATGCAACTTACCACCACTATATTTCAAAATCTCTATATCCCTTTGAATAGCAAGCTCCTCCGTCAATGAGGGTTCACCTCTAAGTCCAAGATTAGTGCTCACTTTACCTTCGTGCATATGGGTATTTGCACTGATATGTAGGTCTCTTGGGTTCTGAATAATCGGAACACCAAGATCATTGGTATATTGTAAAGCCTTCAGCAGAAGTTCAGCATTCCAGATTGGCCTATCACCATCTGAAAAACAAACCGCACCCGCTTGATGTAAGTCAAGCATTTCAGTTAGATTTTCACCAGCTAGACCTTCGCTTACGGCGGCATTCACATGCAGGTCAACAAGATCATT
The DNA here is from genome assembly GCF_900188325.1 of Ekhidna lutea. Classification (GTDB taxonomy): domain Bacteria; phylum Bacteroidota; class Bacteroidia; order Cytophagales; family Cyclobacteriaceae; genus Ekhidna; species Ekhidna lutea. The sequence goes on from NZ_FZPD01000004.1 coordinate 183,092, forward strand.
CTCTCTGTTTAAAATGTATTTAACATCACTTTTGGATTCTATAGGAGGTGTAGTTTCTGGGATTAGGCACACATCGGTAAACCCTCCAGCTGCTGCAACAGCCGAACCACTTCGAATATCCTCTCGATATTCAGTACCCGGATCGTTAAAATGAGCATTCAAGTCAAACCAACCGCAGCTCACAGTTTTCCCCCTGAGATCGATCTCTTTTTTGGCAGACTTACCTTTTAGTGAGGTAATAATGCCATTTTCTATAAGTAAATCAATTTGCTTGTTATGAGCTGGTGAGTTTAGATCAAGTACAAGTACATTCTTTAGCAATAAGCTCATTTGAGGTATCTATGGAGCATAGTTTCAGACAAAACAAATAACAGAGCCAAAATTAATGCATATTTCCATAAGGCAATGTCATCTGATTCTCCAAGTAAAGTGTCATTATCCGCTTCACCTATACTACTTACATATACATTCGGATAGTTAGATAATGTTGTTTCTAATTCATCAAGAGTTGGCGCTCTCATCACAGACTCTTTTTTTGGTATATTTATAGCTAGTTGCTGCAAGGTGTCACCCTCCCTAACTAAAAAATACTTACCAGCTACCATCTCATCTGGTATTTCCAGAACCAGTCCATCTGGGCTGGAGTTAAATGGTGGTATAACCTCAGTTGATTGATTTTTAATCTTGACAGGAATATCAGAAGCTTCTGCTTGAACCAGGATCTTATCTCCAGGATAATAATATGGCCTTTTTATTTCTTGAGTCGAAGTAAATGCAATCTGGTAAAGCAGAGGAAGAAATAAGGCATCAGATTGGAAACCGTCAGGCTCCTTTAACACTGTATTGAAAAAGTAAACATTCCCGGTTTTTAGTAAAAACGGATCATCATCTCGAAATGGGATTATAGTTTCATAACTTCCTTCAATAGCATAGGCCTTATAAACTGAAGGCATTAGCCCTTCATCGATTTTTTCATCAAATACACCAGTCAAAAGTGGATGATTCTCATCAATTATGATCTCACTTTTTGAAGGTTCGGTATTCACTGTATTGATGTTAACTAGGTTATTTACATCTATATCATTTCCACTCGGAAAAATAAGGAATTGCTTTTCTGAAAATTGATTTAGAATTCCTGTTGGCAATTTTGATGTACTATTAATAACTATTAGATCAGATGTCTTTAAAAATTCATAATCAAGATTTGAAAGCGACTGCTGTGATAACTCAAAAAGTAATCTATTACTAAAAGCATGATTAACAATCCCCTTTTCATCAATAATGACTACTCTTGGTTTGGCTCGTTTACTTATCACAAAATGAAAATCATTATCATAGGCTACTTCATCTCCATCAATTATAAGGTTAAAATCTCCTGCCATGTCAATTGGAATATCAAACTCAACTTGATTTAATTCTGAGATATCTTTTACTACAGAACTTAATTGTCGAGAGCCTTTCAATAGCTTAATTATGATTTTACCTGACTCCATATTGAAAACATTAAAGCCAGCTGCAATCGATAATTCTGATAGATTGTCAGGATTGGGATTTACAAAGAGTGTATCAACAGCAATATTTGAATACTCATTTAAATTATTTGTCAAAACATAATGAAAAGAACCTAAAGTATCTACCAAAAATTCAACATCCTGATTAAGCTCATATGACTGAAAATCAGAGATTAAGTAAACATTTGAAACATTAGTTTCTTGAATTCTACTCTTTAAATTTCTTGGAGATAAAGAAAAAGTTGATTCCTCTTCAGATATCCCACTATAATCATCATTTCTTATTATCTCATTATTGAGATTGTCCAGGTAAACACCATCAACTGACTTTTTCGAGACAATCTGCTGAATACTTGATTTCACATTAACTTTAGGCTGCTCTATGTGATTACTGAGTGAGTTATCATAATAAATCAAATAATCTCCGGGAACTGATTTACTATTTGATTTAAGAAGTATAAAAACAAAAAGCAGAATCGAAATAAAAAGTAATGTTCTGCTCGTGAGGATCAAAAAGTGCTTTAATCTTGATTTTGATCTAGACTTTGTAGTTAGACTCGAAATAAATCGGATAGTTGAAAAATAATACTTTTTAGCCCTTTTAAAACTAAAAAGATGGACAAGGAGCGGAACCGCAATAAAAAGAGATAACAACCACAAGAAATTCACTATCAAGTATTTTATTTAATCTTAATAAACGACATCAGGAGAGGCAAGTTTTGGAAAGTAAATTAGGCTGCAATGTGCTTGAATTGTCAGACTTTTTTTTAGAAAGTTTATAAATAAAAAAAGGGATGTCGTTTTCACAACATCCCCTTTATAATAAACTGGCAACGACTTACTCTCCCACCTGTTACGGCAGTACCATCAGCGCTGACGGGCTTAACTTCTCTGTTCGGAATGGGAAGAGGTGGACCCCGTCGCTATAATCACCATAAAATTTGCCTATATCCATATTCGGACAGGACTTAATGTCTTGACATTATAAAGAAAGATTCACTTAGAAATTGCGAGTTTATCGAAACGCTTTAAGAAAGCTTACGGGTAATTAGTACTGCTCAGCTTTGACATTACTGCCTTTACACCTGCAGCCTATCTACGTCCTAATCTAGAACATCCCTTAAAAGAAACCTCATCTTGTAGTGGGTTTCGCACTTAGATGCTTTCAGTGCTTATCCCTTCCCAACGTAGCTACCCAGCAGTGCTCCTGGCGGAACAACTGGTACACCAGCGGTTAGTCCATCTCGGTCCTCTCGTACTAAAGACAGATCTACTCAAGTTTCTTACGCCCACAACAGATAGGGACCGAACTGTCTCACGACGTTCTGAACCCAGCTCGCGTGCCACTTTAATGGGCGAACAGCCCAACCCTTGGGACCTTCTCCAGCCCCAGGATGTGACGAGCCGACATCGAGGTGCCAAACCTCCCCGTCGATATGAGCTCTTGGGGGAGATCAGCCTGTTATCCCCGGAGTACCTTTTATCCTTTGAGCGACGGCCCTTCCATACAGAACCGCCGGATCACTATATCCTAGTTTCCTACCTGCTCGGCTTGTAGGCCTCACAGTCAAGCACCCTTATGCTATTGCACTCTGCGCACGGTTACCAAGCGTGCTGAGGGTACCTTTGAAAGCCTCCGTTACTCTTTTGGAGGCGACCACCCCAGTCAAACTACCCACCACACACTGTCTCCCTTACGGGGTTAGGCATCAGATAAATAAAGGCTGGTATTTCACCAACGACTCCACCATGCCTGACGACACAGCTTCAGAGTCTCCCAGCTATCCTACACATCATTTACCCAATACCAATGTGAAGCTATAGTAAAGGTTCACGGGGTCTTTCCGTCCCGTTGCGGGTATCCGGCATCTTCACCGGAACTACAATTTCACCGAGCTCATGGTTGAGACAGTACCCAGATCGTTGCACCATTCGTGCAGGTCGGAACTTACCCGACAAGGAATTTCGCTACCTTAGGACCGTTATAGTTACGGCCGCCGTTTACTGGGGCTTCAGTTCAGAGCTTCTCCGAAGATAACTCCCCCCCTTAACCTTCCAGCACCGGGCAGGTGTCAGGCCTTATACATCCTCTTTCAAGTTCGCAAAGCCATGTGTTTTTGATAAACAGTCGCCTGGGTCTTTTCACTGCGGCCCCCATTGCTGGGGGCGCCCCTTCTCCCGAAGTTACAGGGCGATTTTGCCTAGTTCCTTAACCATGAATCACTCGAGCACCTCAGGATTCTCTCCTTGACTACCTGTGTCGGTTTACGGTACGGGCACCTTTATTCTAACCTTAGAGGTTTTTCTTGGAAGTCTGCTTAGGCACACTATCCACGCATCCGAAGATTTGTGGTACTATCAGGTTCAGCAAGCAATGCGGATTTACCTACATCGCCTATACCTACACCCTTCAACGTACTATTCCGTCAGTACGCGGTGCTTTCACTACTCCGTCACCCCATCGAAAATAAAGGTGGTACTGGAATATTAACCAGTTGTCCATCGACTACCCCTTTCGGGTTCGCCTTAGGTCCCGACTAACCCCCGGCTGATTAGCATTGCCGGGGAATCCTTAGTCTATCGGTGGGCAGGTTTCTCGCCTGCCTTATCGTTACTTATGCCTACATTTGCTCTTCTCTATTCTCCAGCAGAACTCACGTTCCACCTTCATCGATTAGAGAATGCTCCCCTACCATCATAAATGATCCTAAGCTTCGGTATTGTACTTGATGCCCGATTATTATCGATGCTCTGCCGCTCGACCAGTGAGCTGTTACGCACTCTTTAAATGAATGGCTGCTTCCAAGCCAACATCCTGGCTGTCTAAGCAGCTGAACCTCCTTAGTTCAACTTAGTACAAATTTAGGGACCTTAGCTGTAGGTCTGGGTTCTTTCCCT